>JAMPXB010000038.1 GCA_023701435.1 Bacteriovoracaceae bacterium
GCAATAGTCCCTGTGCTTGCGTCAATCACAACCACAGGACTTCCCAGGTGATTAGAAATTATCTGATACTCAACTGAATCTTTGATCATGTAATCAGGAACATGAGGTTTAGATCCGTAAACAAAGCTCGAAGTGACTGCTCCACTAGCATTCATAACTGCCAATAATTGATTATCCTTCCCCCAGAGAAAATAATTCTCAACCAGGGTATTCACTTTCTTAACCATTCGCCGATTGTGGGCATCTACACCATATTCGATAGTTTTTGTGGGTAAGATGACCGATTTGAGATTTCCGAAAACGTCATAGTAAAAACTTGAGGTTTGAGATACCGAAGGAATGGTGACAGCAGTTAGATCTCCATTTTCATTGTAGCTAAAACTTTTAGGTCCGAATGTTATCAATCTGTCTTGGTCGTCGTAAATAATCCCGGACTGAGTATTGCCTTGGACTGTTTGTTCAATACGATTACTATTTGAGTCATATACATAGCTAGAATAAGGACTGCCGTTTAACGTCACCGCTGTAAGTCTGCCGGTTACATCATAAGTGTAACCGTACTGATTAATTTTACCACCTGAGTACTGCTCAGCTTTGGCCGACACTCTTCCAAGATTATCACGAGTAATTGTTTCCTTAAAAATATCGGATCCATTATGGCTTGCATGGATTTCACTAAGTTCACCGTAACTGGATGAATATGAGAAATTCTGAGAAATGTTTCCTAAATTCATCTGAGTGATTAATCCTGTTGTAGAAGAACGGGTAAAGCTTTGTGAACCGGCATTTAGCAAGAGACTGTCAATATCGTAGCTATGGATAATACTCTGATTACCCATACTTAAATTGTACAACAAATGATCTGAATTATAGGCATAGGAAATACTATAACTCATGTCACTATTTGATAAAGTTTCATATGAAATTAAAGAGCCAGCATAAAAGATGTTCCGGGAGAACGAGTCTTCTGAGATTGAGCTATTAACCATCCCCTGAGAATAACCAAAAGTACGTAATCCGGTTGCAAAAGTAATGGAATCCATCAGTCCCTCAAAGCTGTAATTGAACTGAATGTTTTGTCCATCAGGTCTTTGAATTCCGGTTAATTCTTTTTCATTATTATATGAATACGTGGTTGTAAAAGGCATTGGCGCAAGAATTGTAGGAGGTATGTAAGAAGTTAATAATTCAAAATTATTATAACTAAGCGAATGCACCAACTTACCTGGAGGGGTGATGCTAACTAAATTATCATTGGAATCGTAAGTATAGAGAATGACCCTACCATCAGCGAGTGTTTGCGATGCCAGTCTTCCTGAAGAATCATGTGTAAACGATGTTGTTTGATTTAATGCATTTTGAATTGTTGAAACTAATCCAGAATTACTATTATAAGTGAATTGTGTTTTCCTGTTTGGCCCCTGAGTAAGAGTCTCTAACCTTCCATGATTATCGTAACTAAAATTTACTGGGGTGAAACCGGCCATTTGATATGTTAAAGGTTTTCCTTGAGCGTCTATAGACTTACTACTTATCCTTCCAGCAGGAGATGTGTAGGTCCACTGCTTTAAAATCGGGTTAAAGATAGATGTAAAAACATTATCATTTACAGTTGAATTTACACTTAATGACGAAAAACTAAAAGGATCTGAACTATCACTCAACGGAGCTGACTCATTGATATACGTGATGAAGTAAACTCCCCCATTATACAAACTTGTGCTATCAATAATTTTTTGATCCTGTCCAAAGCGAATGTCATCCGATTTGGTAACTGAGAAACGACTGGCGTTTCTTTCAATAGTATAATTTTGAGTCGTTAAGTCCTCTTGATAAACAGTCGTTGAAAAATCCGGGTATGTTGTAGACCTTCGAAAATTTATTTTATTCACTTCAAATTCATGGTTCGTCTCTCTTGAAAGAACAGAAGTTTCGGTGAGGGTATTAGGCAGTGATGAGCTTGGTCCAATAAATTTCAAAAGACCATTGAGGCCAGAATTCACAATAAGCCCATCAGAGTTGTAGCTCTTCGTGCTAACCTTACCTGAAGGCTTAGTAAAACTTTCCAGAAGTCCTGAGGAGTTATAGCTCATCTGATAAATCTCTGATGCAGGACTTGTTACAGAAGCAAGATATCCATTAGGATCTAACGTTAAATTAGTAACTTGCCCATAGGGAGAAGTAATAGAAATGGGCGACGAACCATTATACTGAATAGATGTTGTGTTTCCGTAAGCATCAACAACTGAAATCAATTTACCCTGAGCATTATAATTAAAAATTAGAATTGTTGCGTTTGTTAAAGCACTCCTTGTATGAATGTGCTTATAATTTTGATCAAAAACAAATATCTCTGAACGATCACTAGAAATTACCCAATGCTCACCATTTGACCGAGAAATGGCAGTTGCATTCATTGTATTTCCATCTCCGAAGTAAACGACCTTTCTTAAAGGATCATACTGGTGGCGAACACTGAAATCCCAACCAGCAAATCCAATATCCTTTATTAAACTTGTTCCAATGACTAAGTTAGCAACTACCGGATTCCCAGCAAAACTTCCTCCGGATTCACTATAAATGGGAGTCGAAGTAACCTTTGCATTCAAGGAACCTATTACAGGTTGATTATTTGAATTAAGTTCATCCCATACAAGAAGATAATCTTGATCGCTGTTTAATTTTAGTCTCTGATGTAAGAATATACGGTCAGATATTTCTATTTTAATATCCTCTCTTAAAAGAGAACTATTATTCGCTTCAGAAAATAAAGGTGGTATTACAAGGTTAAACCACGTTTTTCTTCCTGAAACTTTTTCACTTGAATATACGATTGGAAACGGAACACCCGTCAGAAATATTTCCTCAGACATTGATCGCGAATCGACTCTGATCACTGAACCTTCAGAACAAGCATTCTGATTGGGAGTCATTTTTTGTTCAGGTACTTTCGGAACCCCCGCTGGACAAGCTTGTATCGCAGAAACAGCACCACCATGTGAATGAAAACAACACTCATCACTTGGGCAGTATAACTGAGGATCATCACTATTTGCAGCAACAGGATCAACACACCCCCAGTGATCTTCTTTAAATTGCGGACAATATATTATCTTTACTTGATAGTTATTGCTTAATATTTCACATTGTTCATTCATTGATTGAAAGTCCGTATAACATGCCACCGCAGGCAGAGAGTGGACACTGCATATAATAAAGGTCATTAAAGATATTAATTTCAATACCACTCGGTACTCCCTTGAGAAACATCACAGTTTTTTTCTATTAACATTCTGACCAAAGACTTCATTTTCTTTCACTTAAGTTTTCTTAAACAAAAGTATTAAGAGTATTAAAGACTCTTTAACCTTCATTCTTAAAACGATCTTTTAGTGGTTAAGAGGAATTTTGTGAGGGAGGACAAACCTTAAGGAGAAAATATACCTATCTAACTATGAGAACTGGCACTTTAAATGATTAATAATCATTAGAATCTAAATTTTTAATTTGAGTGTATTCAAACAAAATATTAAGACGAAAAAAAGGGGCAACCCTTCGGCTGCCCCTTTTTATTAAAGAACGATTTTCTGATTAAACTCCAGACTTCCCATAATTCGGCAACACTCGAGCCGATGGATCACTGACATTACAGTTCGACCATTCTTTGTTTGGCATCCAGAAATCTTTGATGTGGCCGCTCTGGCCTTTGAAGTGTTTTTCAAAGAGGTCACGATATAAGAGAGACTCTTTGGTGAAAGGCGTGCCGTGAGGGTATTTCTCGCGGGCATTTTTCACATCTTCATCAGTGTAGAGTGAATCGGCATATTCTTTTAGGTAATCAACCATGGAGTGGCCAACGGCATCGGAGAAAGCAGCCTTCTCGCGCCAAAGGATTTCATCGGGAATAAAGTTTGTGCCATCGAAGGCTTTACGGAGGAGCCACTTGCCCATGCCGGTTGTGTTCATTTTGAATTCGGGATGGATTTCCATCACGCTTTGGACGAAGTCCAGGTCACCGAAAGGCACGCGGGCCTCAAGGGAGTTGGCGGCTATACAACGGTCGGCGCGGAGGACGTCGTACATGTGAAGTTCATCCACTCGCTTTTTGGCCTCTTTTTGGAATTCTTCCGGCGAAGGAGCGAAGTCAGTGTATTTGTAGCCGAAGAGTTCATCGGAAATTTCACCAGTGAGTACCACTTTGATTGGAGTTTTTTCGCGAATGTATTTACAGACAAGATACATGCCGATGGAAGCACGGATGGTGGTGATGTCCCAGGTCTCCAAGTGCCAGATGAGTTTATCAAGCACACCGAGAGTGTCTTGTTTATTAAAATAGACTTCGTGGTGATTGGTTTTTAGATGGTCAGCCACTATTTTCGCGTAACCGATATCGATAGGATTATGATCAAGCCCCACCGAGAAAGTCGTGATGGGCTTTTTCATGAGGTCATGAGCGATCCCGCAGACTAGACTTGAATCAAGACCGCCAGAGAGCAGGAAGCCCACCGGTACGTCGGCCACCAGGCGCTTACGAACGCCTTCGATGAGTTTTTCGCGGATGTCTTTTAGATGCTTATCAAGATTTTTTGGTTGGTAGTGAGCAACCGTCGTCAGGTCTTTATATTGAACGAACTTCTCACCATCATAATAGTGGCCCGGAGGAAATGATTCCACCTTGGTACAATAAGGAGTGAGCACCTTGATCTCAGAAGAGAACATGATTTTTTTATCGGCAGTATAACCGTAGAAGAGCGGACGGATCCCGATCGGATCACGGGCAGCGATCAGTTTCTTTTTTTGGTTATCCCAGATCACTAGCGCGAATTCCGCATCCAGATGCTGGCACATATTCTCAATGCCTAGATCTCGATACATCGGTACCAGGACTTCGCAGTCAGAATGAGACTTAAATTTATAGGTAGCTTCGTAGTCGTGTTTTAGGATTTCGTAATTGTAGATCTCACCGTTACACATGATGATGTTGCCATTGGCATCATCAACAAAGGGTTGGTGACCTTTTTGAGTCGGGTCCATAATGGCCAGTCGATGAAAACACATCGATGCTTCTTTTGACTCTGACTTAAAGATCTCAGTGTCATCTGGTCCGCGATGGCGCATTTGATTAAAGGTTGTTTCAAAATCCGGAAGTTCTTGAACGTCTCCAAAGAAGGCGAATAATCCACACATAATTTGATCCTGAAGCCTAGGGAGGAATTTCCCGGGCTCCCCAATATAATACCCCATAAGAAAAGTCACCGGAGAGGGGGTGGAATTTGCCTAGAAGCTGGCCCTAAGACCATTGAATTTAGGTAGCGTTAGGCCGTATCATGGGTAATGGTCGCTAATCTTGCTCAGTATAAAAAGATCGTAATCCTCACCGGTGCCGGCATCTCGGCCGAGTCAGGTATTGCCACTTTCCGCGACTCCAATGGTCTGTGGGAACAACACCGCATGGAAGATGTGGCAACACCGGAAGCCTTTGAACGAGATCCCCTCCTGGTGTGGCGCTTTTATTCCATGAGACGTCTGAAGGCCGCCAGTGCTGAACCAAACATGGCCCACAAGGCCTTGGTGAAATTTGCCGAAACAAGACCTGATGAAGTGTTTCTCATTACTCAAAACGTAGATACCCTTCATCACCGAGCAGACCCTCGTGAATACTTAGTTCCTATTTGTATGCATGGTTCACTTAATCAGTCCCGCTGCACTCACTGTCAGATGGTTTATTTTGATGACTATGCTTACTTTAATTTAAAAGGCGATTACGCCCCTCAATCAACGACCTTATGCACTCCTGGTGAGAAGGCTTCCACCAGTTATCTCCATCACTATAAGCTCGATTATAAAAACTTTCTGCCACTCTCCCCTTGTTGTAAGGCCCCCATCCGTCCCCACATCGTGTGGTTTGGCGAGATTCCTCTGCACATGAGTAAGATTGATAAACTACTACAAGAAGCGGATTTGTTTGTAAGTATCGGCACCAGCGGTGTAGTTTACCCGGCGGCAGGCTTTCTTCAAATCGCCAAGATCAGCGGGGCCACCACTGTCTGTATTAATAAAGAAGAAAGTCCCCACTCACAATGGATTGATGAGTTTATTCAGGGATCAGCTTCCGTCAAAGTGACGGATTTTTTTAAGACTTGATATTAAAGCGCTTAAGCTCTTCCTGGGCGAGAATCTTCGCCTTCTCCCGCGCCTTCTTTAACAGCGCTGGTTGGTAGGCCGGCACTTCGACTTCAATCGCCTTGCCCACATATTCCTTTTTCCACACATTCATCACTTTGATCGTCACATAATAAGTTTGTTGTTGAGACTTATACCCATACTCCTCCAGTGCCACATACTGACCCTTGGGAGATATCCCCAGCGTATCAATCATCTGGTGTTGTCTGGCAGACGCCACTAGAGAAAAAGTCAGAAGCGTAAAAATGAGAAGATATTTATTCATAGGTACCTCATGACTCTAAGGAGCAAGCTCCAGGCCACTTCGGCAAAGCTATTTCAGGCATTTATCAGGACCCTACTGTCTACTTTCTAGACGACTGTGTGATTCCAGAGGCAGAAGGCCTGAACTGATTTTATTCAGGACAATTTTAGAGCGGTCAAAGAAATTGAGTTCTCCTCGGGAGAATCTCTCCAGTAAGAAAGGCTGCTCATGAACCATTTCAAATAACTGACCTGGGGTTTCTTCCGTTAGCAGTTTATTGATGTACCTTAAAAATTTACGGTCATTTTCAATTTCACTGCGGTAAATATTCACCACCTCCCGCAGTTCTCCAAAACGGAAACTAGTACTAACCATCTTTTCAATTAACCGCGTGGCGTGTCCGATGGAGCATCCGGTGGTATCATGAAAAAGTCCCGCCAGATTGATCACCCGTCCTTCCTGACGGAAAAGTGGTTCAGAGGTAGGCACGACGGTAACACCACTTTCTTCTCTGATAATTTTTTGCACTTTCCATCCTAAAGAAGTCAGCGCCTCGTTCAACGCTTCCCTCATCTGCTCCAGGTTTAAAACTTGATTACTGGAAAACCAGTAATCATTTATCAAGAGCACTCTTGATGAAAGTGGAAAATAGGAAAAAATCCGCGAGCCATCTTTATTTTTTACGTTCTTATTAAATACAACCGGGGCTGCCACTCCATGCTCGTGTTGCAGTTCAAGTTCTACCGTCAGATGCTTCTTATAACCCGCTTTTTTAAAGTGACAAATATTTCGCGTATCAATCACAAAAGAACTTTCCTGCAAGGCGAGTCCCGCTCTTAAACGATTGTTAAGCCTTATTGCTTGGGCCGGCAGTTTCTCAAGCAGCAGTTCATGCATGTGACGGGAGTCAATTAAATGGAACGGATTATGATAGGCCTTCTCACCCTGGCCCAACCTCACCCGGTGTTCATGCCAGGACTTTGTAATCAGGGGCTTCAGCCATTTGAGGGCCTTGGGACAATCACTCTCCCGGAAAGTCCAGGCCTCATGCCTTCCCAGCATGGAGGACTCTTCATAGAGAATAAATTCCACCTCAGGAAGTGATTCCTTAAGCTTATAAGCTAAAAGACACCCCCAAAGTCCGCCGCCTAAAATGATGACTGGTTTATTCATAGACCACCCTGACTGGTGTGAGATAGTAGAGAAAGATTTTGAAGTTAGAAAATAACTTTAAATGACAGTTAGATTGATTTTTTCTAAAGAAACTTATAAGTTGAATTTTTATCACTATTCCAGGAGAGCACTATGCATTCATTTGAATCCCATATCCGGAGTGTCCCGAATTTTCCGAAAGAAGGAATTGTATTCAAGGACATCACCCCACTCCTGCAGGAAAGATTTTCAGAAGTTATTGAGGCCATGTCTCAAAATATTGACTGGTCGCAAGTTGATTATGTCGTCGGTATTGAAGCGCGCGGTTTTATCCTGGGTGCTGCTATGGCCCAATTAAAGGGTAAAGGCTTCATCCCCATGAGAAAGAAAGGCAAACTTCCTCCTCCGGTGATCGCTGAGACTTACCAATTAGAGTACGGCACCGATACTCTAGAGATGATCATGGAACAAAAACCAGCTCGCGTGGTGTTAGTGGATGATGTTTTGGCCACTGGCGGTACACTCAGAGCAGCGGCCAGCTTGTGCGCTAAAAATAAGTTGGAAGTGAAGGCCATGTCTCTTTTGATTAACCTGACTTTTTTGAATAAGTTTAAAGAAGAAGGCCTACCGGTCGTTTCTGTCCTCAATTACTAAACTCTTTTAATCCTCCCGAAATCGATTACACTTTATTTATGTGGATCATTTTGGGAGTTCTTTTTTCTTTCTCTGTCCTGGCACTAGAGCCCTTTGAAAGATTAAATAACGTTAAAATTCTTCGGGTCTTACCTAATAACATCGTCATGCTTAACCGAGGCATTGAAGATGGTATTCTTCGTAATGATCACGCCAAGCTCTCCAGTGATACTGCGGGATATGGCGCCCGTGCCATTTGCTTAAAGGTCTCCAGTGACGTCTCGTATTGGCGCCTGTACCGCGTGCCCAATTCTGAAGCTTTCTCCCAAGACTATCTTTATACCATCACCGGTCTCGCTGACCGGGAAATTCCAGTGGCCCAAGCCGAGCTTAGAAATCAGCGCCACGCCATCGAGGAAGAAAAGAAAAAAGTAGATCCAGGTCCCGATCCTTTTGCCATTAAAACCGATCTGCCGGAAAAACTCACCGAGCGCGATTTAATTAAGAGCGAAGGTCCTGAGAGAAGAAAACTCTTTATCGAACAGACCCTTAATAAAGATCTCTTACAGCGGGATCTCGAAGACTACCGCATCTCTCTTTACGCCTCTCCTTTTACTCGCCAATCAATTAATGAAGGCGAGAGCCTGCGCTATGGTTTCCGCGGAGGCAACATCGCCTCGAAGTACCGCCTCTTAACTCAGTTTGAACAACAACAAACCAAACTTAAAGATCCAGTCACCAAAGAATCCGTCTCCACCCGAAGCACCACTGGTCAGGTGCAGTTTGTGATTAGTGGCTTAACCACATCACTCTCCTCGCTGTCTTTAGTAAATTATAATTCTCAGCGCTTCAGTGAACTCGCGACCCCCCAGCATCACTGGCAAGTGGGTCCCATCGGTTTTACCTGGCATTTGTATGAATCAAAGACTTGGGAATACATGGATCTCTCCTATATTCCTCTCTATGATGTCCGCACCACCGAAGTCATGAATGATGATGGCAGCCTCACTGAGACGGAAACCAATGGTCTTCGTCACGGCTTCCGCCTCGCTTTCAAAACCCGCATCAATGAGCGCGTGGCCTTTGAGAACCTCCTGTGGGTGCGCCCCTTTCAGGATCTGGCCTCCTGGGAAATTGAAGGAGATAATTTAAATCTCTCCAATGACTTAAAACTCATCTTCAACCTGAGTGAAAATTTATTCTTTGATTACAACTTCGTTTATCAGAAAGATAAACTGTGGAAGACCTTGAGTGATCTTCCGGAAAGTAACACCATTAATTCCATTAATGTTCGTTATGATTTCGATTTCTAAGAGCGAGTAAACCAGCTTAAAAATTCTTTGTTACCCATTTTTCCCTCAATTGGTGAATCGATGGTGCCGTGATAAATCCAGCCATGATTTATGGCAAAGCTCACCACTTCATCTAAGACTTCTTTCTGAACTTTAGGATCTTTAATAACATTGTCTTTCGGCAGCCGCTCACGACCGGCCTCAAACTGCGGCTTCACCAGAGCAATGAGTACCGCTCCTGGCTTCAAAAGATTTTTAACCGCATCCAACACCTTGGTAATGGAGATAAAGGAGAGGTCCATCACTGCCCCATCGGCCAGCTCCGGCAGCTCCGTGAGCTCGCGGATATTAGTCCCTTCCAGATTGAGCACCCGGGCATCATCCCGCAGTTTCTGGGCCAACTGATCATGGCCTACATCAATGGCAAAAACCCTTCGGGCACCATGATTTAAGAGCACTTCGGTAAAGCCACCAGTACTCGCTCCCACATCCATAAAAACTTTATCTTGAACTAAAACATTAAATTCCGTGAGTGCCTTTTCTAGCTTTAGGGCCCCACGTCCCACAAACTGAACGGAGGTGACTTCTATCGCAGCTTCCGGATCAATCAGTTCGCCCGCCTTCTTGATCACCACCCCATTGACGGTGACATCTCCGTTTTCAATCAAGCTCTTGGCCTGTGAGCGGCTGGCAACCAGTCCCTTATCAGCTAAAACTTTATCCGCCCGTTCTTTCACAGAGTAAACTCACCTTGAAAGCAGAACTTCACTTCACCGGCGTAGAAAATCTTCTCCCCGATGGAAACCCGCTGGGTCCCACCCAAGGTTTTCAAGTTGATATTTCCTTTCCACCCCAACCAGTGATTAAGGGCGAGGCCCGCGGCCGTCAGACCCGTTCCACAAGAAAGGGTTTCATCTTCCACCCCTCGCTCATAGGTGCGCACATAGGCGGTCTGTTCACCTTCCAGCACCTGCAGAAAACTCACGTTAGTGCCGTTAGGAAAGAGTTTATGAAAGCGGTACTGAGGAGCCCGGGATTTGATATCGATGCGTTTTACATCATGAACCATGAAGACCAGATGAGGCACCCCGGTGTTCACATAAAAAGCATTGAAATATTCATTGAAGATCGAAAGATCATAAATGTTCTTATCGTTAATCTCCGACATCTCTACGGCAAAAGCGCCCTCGCGACGGGAAACCTCGTAAGAACCATTCATCGTTTTAATTTTGTAGGAGTCTTTTTTGTTTTCACCAGAGTCATAGAGGTAAGTCACCAGACAACGAATCCCATTACCGCACATCTCGGCTTCCCCACCATCGGCGTTAAAGATCCGCATGCGCCCGTCAAACCCCGCTTCCGAAGTCAGCACTAGCACTCCATCACCACCTATTCCAAAGTGACGATTACAGAGGGCCTGCACCAGCTCAGCTGTTACCGGATAAGAGGGATGATCCAGAACCACGAAATCATTTCCGTTACCTGAGTACTTTTTGAATTGAATTTTTGTTTCCATGCTCTCATTTTAGCACAAAAAGGGCCTTAAATCTTGTCCAATGCCTTGAAATAGCGCGTCTTTCTTCTCAGATTCCCAATAAAAGGCAAAAGTGATTCTTGGCAAGGGTTAGTTGATCAAGTAAATTAGAGACTCGTTTTATGTGGGACTATAGCTCAACTGGTTAGAGCTCCCGGCTCATAACCGGGTGGTTACAGGTTCAAGTCCTGTTAGTCCCACCACTTGTCAAGCTAGTCGAACTCTCGACCAGAGATTTATTTAAGAGAGAGCTGGCGATGGCCAGCTCCCGTTTAACTCTCGATATCCCCAAACCATAATGAATTTCAAGCCTGTCAGGGAAAATCTCAATCCTTTCCACTAAACTCGTTATTATTTTTTGCTTCTTGGCCGTCGTTATTCCACTGGCCTTTAAATCCCGTAAAATATCCAAAAACTTTTCATAAGTAATCGCATCGGTAGGAACTTCCTTGTCCAACTCCTCATCTTTAAGCTTCAAGATTCTTTCTTCCAAATTCCTTTTCTCAATCCCTAACTTTTCCATTTGCTTATAAATTGGTGCCGCCGAAACTTCCCGTGGAAGTTCGGCAAGCCTAAGTGTCAGGGCATCGGTTTGGGCATTGATGGAATAAGTTTTGTTTTTTAACCTCTCAATCTCACTTGAAAACTGGTTTTTATTTCTCTTTGTCATCACACTTGAAATAAGCTTTTGCGCGAGATTTCCACTAAGAAGCTGTTCAATATCCTGCCAAACCATTTCTTCCGCTTTCTCCGCAGGAATTCTATGTGGATCACAGTTGTAAATTTTTTCTGCTAGTCCACTCTGAATCTTTGTACGTCTTGAATGTTCATAATAAGGATGCTTCTTGGTTTTTCCATGAGCAGACTTCCCACATAATTTTTCACCGCACACTCCACAATAAATAACCTCTGTAAGAACAAATGGAAAACGACTAGCTGATTCTGGTTTCTTGGCGCAATGATTTTTAGAAAGTCTTTCTTTCACTTCTACGAAGGTCACTTCATCAATGATCGCCTGCCACACAGCTTTTGCTTCTTTTTTACCTGACTTAGTAGTATAGACCTTGATCCCAATGTAAGCCTTATTAGTCAGAATCTTGTGGAGTGTATCAACATTAAAATGACCTGCTCGCATCCACCCGCTTCCTTCCATTTTCTTTCGAAGGGTATAACCATTTGCATTTAACCAAAGACAGGCAGAAGATAGTGTTCCCTCTCTTAAGAAAGCCTTATAAGCAATTCTTACAACTTCAGCCTCTTCTGGATTTACGTCTAGCCTTCCGGGCGTTGCAGATAAGGAGTACCCAAATGGAACATTTCCCCCATTATACAGACCTCTCTCTGCTCTCACTTTAAAACTCGCAGAGATTCTTTCCGCCGTCTGCTTCCTTTCAAATTCAGCAAAGTTTGCAAAAGATTTCAACATGAGTTCGCCCGCTGCGGTGGTCGTATCAAAATTTTCTCTAAGTGAATGAAACTCACATCCTTTACTCTTAAAAAATTCCCACATCCCTTCAAAGTCTTTTGTACTACGGGAGAGACGAGATAATTCTGTGACCATCACAAGATTAACATCACCGACTTCAACCGCTTTTAAAAGCCGCTGAAGTGCTGGACGATTCATGTCCTTGGCCGACAAACCCGCATCTACATATACTCCTGCAATGTCTGAAGACTTCCCCATATCCTGCTGATAGCGGACAGTTTGACGCAATCGTTCCTCTTGGTTTCTAATTGAACCTTCGGGATTTTCTGCTTGTTCTTCGGTCGAAACTCGAACGTAGAGAGCGCATTTAAAATGTGTTGAGATTGATTCATTCATGTTTAGCCTACCTTTTCTAATTCTTGTTCAGCACAAGAAGATTTAAGTTTAGGTTCAACAGAACGGTTTTTATGAAGCTCGCAAAAAGCATCATAGAAAAGTTCTGCCAATTCATCAAGTCGTCTCTCAAATAGTTTTTCATCAATTTCTACAACCTTTCTCTCCGTTTTAATTGGATTCCATTTCGTTCCCATGCCATTCCCCTAAATTTTATTTGGGATTCGCAAACAGCATTTTCATTTGTTTCCTTCATTATGTTCCCTCTATTTTTAATTTCTCTTCACCACGCGCCAATATCTCTTAATTCACCCATAGCCGCCGTAAGCACTGACCTCCTACCTTCAACATCGTTGGGGGTGGGAGGTCAGTGGTGGAGGCGGCGAAATCTTCATCCAGTTTCTTGTAAAAAAGGCGCGTGATAATCCATAGTTATTTCAATTTGTTTTTTACTTTCCGTCTCATTTTGCCTGCTCACCTCCTGAGCAGTCTTGAGAACACTGTTTTGAGTCCAGGTGTCTCCGATGATTCGATGTGGTTTAGTTCCCATGAGTCGGACTTTGAGCGGACTTTCTATTACTTCAGGAAGTAATGAAGCATAGAAGATAATTCCACTTTGAGGCCCTCCAAGTGCCAGCCATTGCCTCCATACACTGTCGAGAATGGATTTCTTCGGTGCCACATACCAGAGGGCATGAAACTTCCCCTTCTCCATGTAGCGACTCAGCGTCTTTCTGATTTTGGTTTTATTTTTCAGTGTGAGTTCCAATTCAATCGCCACCGAATGTTTAAAACCGTTCACTTCAATTCCCATAAAGGCATCAGGCACAATCCTATTTTTCATTCCTTTGAGCCCATGCTTCTTGAAGATGAATGACCTGATCTCATGCTCCGGTGTCCAAGAATGAGAAATGCCACTGACTTCCAAGGCAATACGAAGGCCCACAAGTTTGTGATCGTGTTCCAACATATTCTTGCTCCATTTACTTTTGGGGACAGTAATTCTGGCAGTTCTTCCGCCTTCGGCTGTCAGCATCCAAAGAAGTTCATGGGACTCAAGACCAGTGATCCTTTTCAAAAGATTGGCTCGTTCAAGGACACGCAAGCGCCGAAGCACTGTCGTCGTAGCGATGGAACGAAAGACAAACTTTTCAATCTGCTTGGTTGAAAGCATCCCGTAATTCGCCAGTAAATTTAAAAGTCGAAGGTCACGCGGAGTAAGTTTCATTTTTACACCTCCGCAACACTTGCGAGGGCCATTTTATTGGCGTCTTCTGGTGTCCTTCTGGAATGAGCTAAGGCCTCTTCAAATTGCTGTCGGAAATACCTTTCTCTTCGCTCCACTTGATCTAAGAGAGTTTTGAGCCGACTGATCTCCTCTTTCATTGGGATGTAATCGGCTTGAACTCTTGCAAATTTGTAACCGATCTCCTTAAGGCATTCTTCTTTGAGATTTGAAAATGTTCTGTCCCTCTTATTGTTCCACCAAAGCCCAAAGTGAAAACCGATAGCAAGGACGAGAAAAAGGCCAACTCCGTACTGACAGTAGATCAGTCCCTTGTAGATAAAGTTTGCAGGTGTGGCCGTACCACTCCATTCCATCAATTTAGCCAATAGGAATGGGAGCAGCGGAAATAGCCACTTTAAATTTTGCTCTGACACGAAGACCTCCAGTTTTGGGTAATAAAGATCCGTAACCATAAAAAGGCATCATGGAGTCGCGCATAGTTTCTGATGTAAGGAAAAAGAATTGTGTATGGTTCGTGGAAGCTCTATACTGAAGAAGATTTTCTGATCATCTTCTCTAAAGCTTCATTGTTCACGGGCCTCCTTAGCGATAACCGCAAAATTGCGGGCCAAATTTCTTTAGATCATAAATATTGAGTAGTTCGCACGACTCTGGGCATAAAATTTGCTATGATTGAGCGATAATTAGGTATTTAGAAAGGTTACATATATGTCAGACGCTCAAGCCCCAGACTTCTTTAGCCATATTTTAGAATTGGCTGAAAGCAAACTCGGGATTCCTAAGAAAACCGTATGGGGAATTCTTCAAGAGGATGACTGGTCATTCATTATTAAACTTAATGCTCTGATTGAGCAGTTGTTCAACCACTTACTTGTTACGGATATTGAAGAAGAATATCTAGCAGAATTAATCATTGGCCTGAATCTTCAAAAGAAAATTCATCTCGCAAGGAAGAAAGAGGTTATTAATGAAAAGATTGCAAAGAAGTTTTCTTTTATCAGTACTTTAAGAAATCAGGCCGCTCATAATGTCCTCTTTGTATTCTTTAATACCGAAGAACTTGAAAGAGAATATCTTCAGAAATTTTCTGATACTTGGATTGAACAAACTCTGATCAATGGCAAAAAAATAGATGGCACCCAAATGGCTAAAGAAAATCCCAAGTTAACTTTATTTTTTGAGACGATTGGTTCCCTGGCAATGATGTCAGTAAATCATCAATTCAAAATTTTCGAAGCCGAGAAGATGCAGCAGCAGCCACTAATTGACGCGCAAAATGAAATTTTAAAACTATTCAAACTTAACTAACGAAATAGAACTCTTTTTATAAAGCTAAACGGCAGCTTTGATCTGAAACAAGAGAAAAAACTTCAACATGGGGATCTACTCCTCTCGTTTTGCCATAGGTATGAACCTGATATTCAAACATCCCCAGATGAAAGATTTGCTCTCCAGTTTCTAGCTTGCATGGGAGTTGCGAATGTAGTCTGCATCTGATGCCTGCTTTGGTGTTATCGCATCCTTTTGGAACTGCTTGACCTCGCCCTTTGCTATGAGGGAAATAAACGACGAAATGTTTATTTTGAATGGCACTTTCAACAACACCCTCAGAATAGTGCTTTCTCGTCTCTTCTAGCTTTCCGTCATCATATGGATGAAAATTAATTGGTTGCTTTACCTCAATATCAGAGCCATTTGTATTAAATCCAATAAAAGCTGTAGCAATCTCTGCCTTCAAGCATTCCCCAAGGCTTTCTGAAAATGGATAAAGTCCTTTGGTGTAAAATGATAGCCAAAACCAGCCACTAAAATGATATTGAAACCCGGCCAGTCAGCTCACTGCAAAAATCCTCCAAATAAACTACCATTTACCCTTTTAACTAGGGGGTACTGGTGCCAATGCCGAGGATTACTATGGATATGCAGAA
>JAMPXB010000039.1 GCA_023701435.1 Bacteriovoracaceae bacterium
AAAGGTGACGGTTTTTAAAGGTAAGAGTTACAGAGCAGAAGGAAAAACTAAAGTAAGAGTTGCAAAAAAGAAAGAGCTGACGTTATAACTCAGCCGTGGTGGTGACCTAAGGTGGAATTTAGGTGGTGACCATCAAGTGGGAATCGACAGTTATGTCCATACCAAGCACATTTAATACTAATGGAGTTTTAAACCCAGGCACTTATGACGCTACGTTTGCGGATATTAGAGAGCGAGTATCTTAGTGACAGGTGCGGGATCACCAACTTGGGATGAGCCTTGGAGAAGGAAGCTCGTTGATAATGTTGAAATCCTTGTAAAGCAACTATGGGCAGTCGGTGTTCAAGATATTTTTCTGGATGGTTCTTTCGTTGAAGATAAAGATCATCCAAATGACATTGATGGGTATTTTGATCCTCATCTATCCATGATGAATCCAAATGATATGTTGAGGTTTCAACAAATTGTTTCTTCTCTGAACAATCTTGATCCCCATAAAATTTGGGACTGGAATCCGCATTCACGGAAACAAGTGCACGGTTTTGGAAAAAAACAATTACCGATGTGGATTTTTTACCGAGTTGAGCTTTATCCGCATTTAAACCAGGGAACTGGAATTAAGGATCAACAAGGAAATGACCTGAAGTTTCCATCTGCATTTCGACAGTCGAGACATAATTTTACGCCAAAGGGGATCATTAAGGTAATTCCTTAAAGAGAGGTCTACATGATTAAAACAGAACAAGAATACACTGAAGCGAAGAAAAGACTTGAGCAGGAGTTCAAGGAGCTTGAGGCGCATCAGATGAAGATGAAAAAGGCTGGTTTGACTAAAGATCAAATTCAACTGGCCATTGATCCTCTTGCCTCCTTTGCTTTTCAACTTAAAGAAGAAGTTGAGGAGTATGAAAAAATTAAGAGAGGTGAATTTGGGGCACTTGAAAATTTAGAAGGTCTCGGCCGCATGTTGGTTGCAGTAAGAATTTCTAAGGGTATTAAGCAAAAGGACCTCGCTGAAAAACTTGGAGTTAAAGAAACACAGGTCTCCCGCGACGAGAGGAATGAGTACCACGGAGCCTCTATTGAGAAGATTCAAAAGGTCTTAAATGCTTTGGGTGTGACACTGAAATCTGAAGTCGATGGCGTTTATAAGGTTGCAGGCTAATGGAGGAAACGGCCCTATATTTATTCTTTAAAGAACTTGGCATGGGCTGGGTAAATGCTGCGACCGTCATTAGTGCAAATCCTAAAAGTCGTGGATCTAAACGGCTAATATTTATTAAAGATATTGCTGATGTTTCTCAGATTTCAGAAACGATTGAAGACTATTCTTCTGAAAAGAGACAGACGACTAATATGTTTGTAGCTTTTCAGAAGAAAGCGATTCTCGAAAACCGAGGAGAAGGCTCCTCTACCATTCAAATGCCACAAGATGGAGTACTACGTATAGCTTATGGGCAAAGCGCATTAGCCTTGTTCTGGGATAAAGGACGTATTCAAAAAGTATGGAATGCAGATTAGATATAGTGGCCAAAACATGGCTAAAACTTTCTCATTATTCTAAAAATAACCACTAACTACCGAGTGGACGCTGACAATCTCCGGATGGTGAAGCTTCAAGTGTCCACTGTCGAATATTACTTTATTTGGAACAATAAGAATCAGCTCATTGGTACGGCAAATGATAGCGGAGCTATTACAGCGAGATACGTGTATGGATCTAAATCCCACGTACCTGATTATGTGATCAAAGGTTCGACAAGCTATCATATTATCACAGACCATCTGGGAATACAGTTCAGGGTTGTGGATGATTTCGGGAATGTTTTGACGGATATGTCGCTGGGGTTCACGACTGTTGGATTTGCGGGGTGCTTGTATGAGGTTGATACGAAGCTTTGTAGATTTGGGGCGAGGGGTTAAATGCTAGTATTGGGAGATGGTTGAGTTAAGATCCGATATTGTTTCCTGGTGGGGATACAAACCTATACGGATACGTCAAACACAAGGCTTGGGCAAAAGCAGGGCTCCCTGATTACAGGGAACCCCACTGTTTTTAATTATCGTTGTAATTCACACTCACTAATAGCATCAACTGAGTACGATCCCCAGGTCTGATCAGGATGGTTGTAACCATCAGAGTAAGAACTCTTCACAGTTACTTTATAAGTATTATACTGCCCCTGATCGATTTCTTCATTGGCCTCTAGAACTGTCTCGTATTCATAGTCAGTAATGCCTTGATCGATTTTTTTCGGAGTGATCTTCGTACCGAATTCATAAATGAATCCTCTGTAAATATCACATTTCGCGAAGACGGCTTTCTTAATTAAATTCTGGTGACGTTTTTCAAGCTTAGAATTTCTCACGTCTGCATGGGCAGATAAGCTTAGAACTGCAAGAAGAGATAAAGCTAAAGTTTTCATGGGATGCTCCTTTTAAAAGCAAGGTTAGTTAAAAACTTGCCCTTAAGTAACACAGGTATTCCAAAAGTATTGTTAGAATTAAGTTAGAGATTATTCAAGAGAAGGTGGGGCGTAAGGAGAACTGAATAGTTCTCCTTACTTATGATGATTATCGATTCCAAAACTGGATTTTCTGAGGCACTGTAAATTTTTCAGAGATAATTCGATTGATAGTTGAAGCAGATCCGCAAACATCTTTATCATTTTCATGAATGACACCAATGTAGCCTTCTACTTTTTGGTTCTTAGAATTTGTTCCGAGGAGAGTGATCTGTAAGTTACATGAGCTGAAGCGGTTACCGATCTTGATGGACTTGAGATTGATCGGCTTGAGTGAATTAAAAACCAGCAGGTTCGTGTTTGTGTCCATTTTGAAGGAGAGTTTTTCTTCTTGTCTTTCACTCGGGCCACCAGCGCAAGTGGTACCCCAGAAATTGCAATGCTGAATGCGGGCGGCGACTGTCATGGATTCAACTTTTACATCTGCTGGTTCCAGCACAAGTTCACCTTGAAATTTTCCGACTTTAAAGCTGGCGCTGTCAGCAAAGGCGGTTCTTGAAAGGAGAAGTGGAAATACGATTGTTAAAAATGATTTCATAAAGACTCCCTGGTTTGTAAGGATTCACCTTCATACCGCTGGGGGAGATTTCTGACTAATGGATGGTAAAAATTACAAGGTCGTTGTGAGGAAAAAACCGAGATCAGGAATAAGCCGGATTCTGTATTAAACTATCATTCCTCTAGGATCTGAATTACTCCAGACCTCCAGCACCCTACCCGTGAGCTCCTCGAGCAGACTCAACGCTCACCTACATGGGCTTGCACCTCGTAGAGTTTACCTGGTTTCACTACGCACCTAAGGTTGCCCCTAGGCCATACATACTTTCTGTTGCACTTGTCCTCGCCTCACGACGGACGGGCATTACCCGCTACGATGCTCTATGGTGTCCGGACTTTCCTCCCCCTTGCGGCGGCGATAGTCCCCTGATCTCGGTAAGAGTTATATAACGCCCTCAAGCGCCGTAAGGCAAGAAGATACGAGAACACTGGGGACAAGTTTTCAGGTTCTTTTGTATGTCGATTTCGGACTCATCAAGCCGGGACATTTTGTAACGGCAAAAGTAACAGCTTCCCTGATCAACACGGGTAAAGGGCCCATGGGCGAGGTTTTTGGCGGTGGTTTTAAGCAGGATCGTTCTGAAGTCCGCTGGTAATTCCTCCATCAGGAGCTTTAACCTAAAATCTATGTTGATAACTTCAGAATTTATTTTTTCTAATTCCGGTTGGACTTCGCTTTCGATTTCCTGGATAGATTTTTCAAGACCGGCAAGAAAGGTCTTATGATCGGACACTTCCGCTTCCATTTCTTCGATCTGGGTAAGAAACTCCAGACCCTTTTCTTCATACTGATTTATTTCATTTTGATAGTTTGAAATTTTGGTTTCATCACCACCCATATCCATCAGGCGCTGCTTTTGTTCTGAGGCATTCTTGAGTTTTTTCTCTACTTCGGCCAGCTCATGATTTAAGGCCATTACGTCCTGCCTGAGCTTTGCCGTTTGCATTAAAGTGTCTTGACGCCGGTTATTTAGTTTAGATACTCGATCTTCCTGCTCACTCTTATTCTTTAAGTGATTGATTCTCATCTTAGTCAGAGAATCTATTTCTTTTAATTTAAAAAACCAGTCAACACTCACTTCATTTTCCTTCGATTTCGACGATAATAGGTGAACATGAAATCCAATCTAATTTACCTTAAAAAACTCGAACTGTTCAAGGAACTGGATAATTTCAAAGAAGGTCAATTCTTTGCTATTGCCGATCAGAAGATTAAAAATCATCTGCCGCAGTGGATATCCTTTTCGCCTCATATCTTCTGGTTAAAAAATCCGGAAGAGGAAAAAAACCTGGAAGTTTACACCCGGGCCATTGAGTTTTTTCTTAAGCAGGGAATCAGTCGCTCATCTACACTTTATGCTATCGGTGGAGGTGCTACTACTGATTTCGGTGGCTTTGTGGCCGCCACCATTTTAAGAGGGATTAACTGGGTAGCGATTCCCACTACCTTGTTGGCGATGATTGATGGATCCATAGGCGGAAAGACCGCCCTCAATATGCCTCAAGGAAAAAACTTAATCGGCTCTTTTCATGCTCCCGAGAAAGTTTTTATCTGTGGTGATTTCCTGACTTCTCTTCCGGAGAAGGAATGGTTTTCCGGTAAGGGGGAAGTCTTAAAATATGGATTCCTCTCTCAAGAGATTCACGAACTGATTGTTAAGAAAGTTCCTATTGAAGAAATCGCCGTGGCTTGTGCGAAATTTAAAAACGAAGTGGTTGAAAAGGACTTCCGAGAAGAAAAGGAAAGGATCTTTCTCAATCTCGGTCATACTTTGGGTCACGCCTTTGAATATAATCTGAAGATCCCTCACGGCCAGGCGGTCGCCATGGGTCTTAAGTACCTTTTTAAAGTCATGGGGCTTAATCAGTCTCACAGTTTATGGCTGGAAATGGTCAGGGCACTTAAGCTTCCTGCGGAAAAGATGGAGATCGGGCAATACCCTCATTTCGATCTCTGTGCCTTCTTGCAATTTCTGGAACAGGATAAGAAGAAGGTTGATTCTAAAATCAGGTTAGTTCTCGTCAAGGATATTGGATTTTGTTATGTTGAAGAAGTCCCTTTGAAGGACTTTAAAACAAAGATTCAATCTTATGCAGAGTTTAAGCCTTAAAAAAGGAAAGTTGGTATCGAAGGTCATGGTCCCTTCATCCAAGTCCTACGCTAACCGCGCGCTTATTCTCTGTGCTCTTCTTAAAGACGCTCCCAAACTTCTGAATGTTCCCCATGCCACTGATGTCACCATCCTTCTTGAATGCTTTGAGAAAATTGGTCTCATGGTGGATCGAAGTGATGATGCGGTTGAGATTAAAAATTCCTTTCCTGCTTGTGAAATAAACAAGCCTTTTATCGAGATTGAAGTAGGAGAGGGTGGAACCACCGCTCGTTTCCTGGCGGCCTTGCTGCTGTTAGGGAGCACTTCTTATCGTTTAATACTTGGCGAGCGGCTAAAAGAGCGTCCTTGGCAGGAGTTCATTAATCTGGCCCATTCTCTGGGGGGCAAGGTCAGTCTGGAGAATGAGGTGCTTACCGTTCAGGGACCGATTGCTCTGCCATCTATGCTTGAAATTGATTGCACTAAGACCACTCAGTTTGCTTCTGCTTTTCAATTGATAAGTCTTCATTCCGGCACCAAGGTTATTCCTCTGAATTTGTCTTCTTCTCAAAGCTATTGGGCCATGACTGAGAAGCTCATGCAGGAGATGACTCAGGTGGAGTGCTATCCGATCCCCTTGGATTGGAGTAGTGCCAGTTACCCTCTGGCCTTCGGTGCTCTTAATCAGCATATCGAGTTTCCCGGACTATTCCCCGACGCTCTTCAGGCAGATTCCAAGTTCTCTCAAATTCTTCAGCAGTACCAGGCACTGGCCCTGACTTCTGCAGGACTCGAAGTGCATCCTCTTTCTGCTCACCATTCACTGACCTTTGATGTTTCGGATGCTTTGGATTTAGTTCCGACTCTGGGCTATTTTCTCGCTCATATAGAAGGTGAGCACCAACTCGATGGCATCCAAAATCTGGTGCATAAGGAAAGTGATCGCCTGGGTGAAGTGATTAAACTGCTAAAGATTTATGGAAGAGAGGCCTGGACTGATGGGCGGTCATTATTCATCAAGGGGGACACCTCGAGATTAGATGAAGCCAAAAATCTCGTCATGCCCAATGATCACCGCATGGTCATGGTGGGCACGCTCTTTTTACTTCATCACGCTGGCGGAACGATTGCTCCTACCAGCGCTGTGGAAAAATCTTATCCTGGATTTTTTGACTTAATTAGCGGGCCTTAAAAGTAACCTTCACTTCTTCATTTGTTTGAATGTCTTTTCCGATGAGGTCCAGTGATCGACATCCGTTAGGGACACCGAGAAAGTTTTTACTGACTTTGCAGAAAGTTTGATCCAGATCAATCCGGCGGTGTTGGCCCGAAGCCCCTAAGTTTAGTATCGACTTCACCTGGCATTCACCATTGATAATTTCACTGGCAATTTCCATGGTGGTATCACTGAGATCATGCCGCAATTCGGTTAAGTCATTGAGTTTGATTTTGAAAGAATCTTTGGCATCATTGATCCCCAGAAATTGCACTCGCTCTTTAATGGTAGAACGAATCATAGGATGAATTTCTTTTTTACTTTTGCCGTTATTCATCAGCCAATAGAACTCCATATAGTTTTTCTCTGAGTTCTTACTGCTGGTAATGAATTTGCAGTCATTGTCTGTTTGGGCGTGGATCATCATAATGTTTTCTTCATTATGATCTTTCTCCATGGTGAAGAGGGCCTTCTCGCCGCTATTCGCTAGAGCATTAAAGCTTCCTAAAATCAGAGTTAGCGCTATAAATTTTTTCATAATAATACCTCACACTTTCCCATCAGAATAAACCTCTTGGCCCCTGCAAGGGGCATTTTAGAAATAATTTCAGGGGTGTTTAGTAAATGGACGGCCCGAAGGAGGGACCGTATGATAGGTAGAGGTGAAGCTAGTAATAAGGTAAGGACTATATCTATGCGTTATTGGTGCTTAATGATGTTAATTCTTATGGGCGTCTCTTGGGCCGACATTGGCCGGATAGCTAAGCTTGAAGGAAAAACCGATGGCTATCTCTTTCGAGGAAACTCTAAGTTCGCTGTCGCAAAGGACCTTAAACTGAAAGCACGAGACGAGATTTTCTCTCACGACACCCAGATGGTGATCGACCTCTATCCGGGCCACCAAATCATTCTCGCTAAGAACTCGCAAATTAAGATCACTGGTAAGAACACCATCGACTTCATCAAAGGTCGGATTCAGGTGCAAGTGACTAAGGAATTGAAGGTCCAGGGCGATGGTGTGGCCTTTAATGCTAAAGAAGCTGTTTTTGAAGTTTCGCTGACTGAGAATAAAGACCTCGACTTGGATGTGATCTCCGGTGAGGTAGAAGTCTCCTCTCCCTATGTGCACACCTTTGTGCCGGAGTTTGTGAAGGCCCAGGAAGGGTTTCGTTTTATCACTGCCGATCCCGGCTTTGCCCGCCGTCAATTTTCCCCAAAAATCAAAGCCTTACCTAATTAGTTAAGTATTTTCTAATCTTTTACCCGTGTAGCGCCGATAGAGTTTTTAACAATATCTTAAAACACGGGTAAAAAATGTTTAGGATTACGGCGCTCACATTGGGTATCCTCGCTCTCTTTTATTCCATCAGCGTGAAGTTGGGTAATAAGCCTGCAGAAGTGGCTTATGAAGATGAGGCACCCGTCACCAAAAAAGTTAAAAATATAAAAAAGAGAGAGCCGGCTTCTGCTCCTCAGAAGAAGGTTGCAACAGCTCCAACAAGAAATAATCAGCAATACCAACCTGAGCCACCACCCTTTGATGCTCCGGAACCGGAAATGCCGGCCGAAGAGAATGTATCTGAGGGAAGTGCGGCCCAAGAGACGACTTATGTGTCGAGCGGTTATTCGTATGGGTCTGGCTCTGGAAGATCTTCCGGCCGATCTTACTCGGGTGGCGGTAGCGGTTCTAGCTCCTCAGGTTCTGGTAGCAGCAGCTCGGGATCAAGGACTTCGAGTCCTGTCTATGGCGGAGGAGGCGGAGTTATCTATGGAGGTGTTCTCCCTCCTCCTCCTGCTGACGATGACAATGACGATGAAGATACCACTGCAACCAGCCTTACTTGTGCCAGTAATAAGGGCGGCGGAGCTTATGCCAATCCTATCGCCGTAGGTCTGACTTGTTCTTCCTCGACGGCAGAGATTAAATATTGTGTATCCCAAGGCGCCTGTTGTGATCCTAAAACAGGTGGTTCATCTTATACATCTGACGTTGTTGTCGGTGAGAACTCTGGAACTTACTGCTTGAGCTTCTACGGAGAATCTTCTTCGCTTGGTAAAAGTTCAACCGTCACTCAATTAACTTACACCATCAACAATACACTTCCTGACATTCAGGTTAATCATCCGCAGACTTATTACCAAACAACCCAGCTTGTTGGTCGTAGTTATTTGAAGAGTAATGATTTTGATAAGTCTAATTATGAAATGGGGCAAATCAGCTTAAAGTCCCATGATCCTGGTTCGGCCAGCTGTAGCGATATTGTTACCGAATATGTAAGCCTTCCGGCACCAGCTCCAGCAGTAGTATTGTCTCCACTGGATATGGCCCCAATAGCTCTCACTCAGCAGGTGAATGTTCCTTTCAGTTCTTCTCACCTCACTTATGGGGATAACTTTATCACCAGCTATGTGGTGAATAGAAACTACGCCACGCCACTTTATTCATGTTCGACCACCAAAATTAATCTGACTGACTTTGAATATTTTCAAGCCGATGTTTCGCATGCCAGTGCCGTCACTGGTAACATCAGAGAATTTGCCGGAGAGTTTTCTGTCTATGGATTCTTTGAAGCAGATGAGGCCAATGTTTACCGAGGTCCTGCCGGTTCTAGTTCAGAAGACCAGGATGGCCGAAGTCTGAAATCAGGTCTGTTTAGTATCTTCTTCTAATCAATTTTTTTTAAAGGATCAGAGACAGTTGCCTCTGATCCTGCAAAATACTACTGTTCTTCAGTTGTTGTGCTATCCATAGTTGAAGGAACTTCTTCCTGCTCTTCCACGTCAGAAGATGGAGTCTCTTCCATTTTTTTCATTGACGTGTCTTCCTGCATCTCAACTTCTTCTGTCGCTGTACCGGATGCTGGTGCTGTAGTTGTAGAACTACGCTGTGTTGATGTTTCTTCCTCGATTACTGTTGATGGGCTGGCACTCGAACCTGATTGAGCGTAAATTGGTAAGGCGAGCATCATGGCGGCCACCGTACATAATAATCTTTTCATCTAGAACCTCCTATTTAGGACTAAAATTTATGGTAATCACTTACCAGTAAAAAACTTCTCAATTCAAACAGTGATTCATCCAGCATAGGAACTTCAAATTCTCTAAAGATTAAGAGTTTGTTAAAACTTATTTTATCCATTATTAAACAATTTACTTTGATATTTTCTTATTGGTGTCATGCTTATTTAGAGAGTGTGGTTAAAAGCAAAAGGCAGTTTGCACATGAATGCACCAGTCATTGCAAAAAAAACTATGAAGAACACAAGGCAATCCCGAAATACAAATCAATCTTTGATTTCGTTTTGCAGAATCTCCAGCGAATAGCTGATAAATTTGTTAGGGCAAAAGTAATCCATGAAATAGTGGATGAGTTTAATAAGGAAGTTTTTGCCCATCTACTGGTCCAGCAATTATCTCCCTGCAAGCTTGGTTGTACTGCCTGTTGCCACACTCAAATCAGTGTTACCGCTGATGAAGCCCAATTACTTGCTAAAAGAGTTTATGAGGGAGGAAGATCAATCGACGTCTGCTTAAACTTCAGATGAAGGCCAAAAACGACAGTGATGCTTTCTTTAAGATTCAGTACGAGGATCGCAAATGCATCTTCCTGGGTGATGATGGGGCCTGCACCGTGTACGAAGACCGACCATCCGTCTGCCGGACTAATGCCGTTATAGGGGATGCTTCTCAATGTGATACTTCTGTATCGGTGCAGCCCGTGCGCCTGATAAAAACGCCCAAATCAGACGTCGCCATTTATGCTTTTTTTGAGAATGCCGAGGCGAGTGGCACTCTTCCCTATATGGTGGGGAAAGCCTTGAATGGTTTCAGGAGTCCAAAATAAAAGTGTTTAAAACCTAGCTGAAGTTCATCAAAAGAAATTCCCTGAGGGTTTTCAATAAGTAGGGCCGGGCGTACAACTGCCGGAGCAAGAGAGTAGGAACTGATGAAGATGACTAGGAAGCAAACTAACGTTTTTATCATGGGATAGAACTACCGCAAGGTAAGAATTTCGCCTTGGCCTCTTACCTTTTTACATACGCATACTCATTTAATTTATTTAGTAGTAAAGAAAGAAACATTAATTCAGGAGTCTTTATGAAATCAGCAATAACAATATTCTTCGCCCTTTTCTCCTTATCATCCATGGCCGCAATATGTGATAACAGTCGATTACACTGGGACAATGATCAAATTCTAGAACAGTTTGAATGTCAGAATGCCAAAACCAAGCTCTGCTCCACCAAAGCCATTTTTGGAGGTGATAATAACGAATATGTCGTGGTTTCCGGACAGGTCGATACCGACTATGGACACCCTTCCGTTTATGTAATGGTTTGGTATGAAAATGATAAAGAGGGCAGAATTTCGGAAGACCGCTCATTTATGGAATTGGTCTATGCTCCGGTTCCGGCAATTATCATCGATAATTATAAATTCCGGTATGAATTCATTTTAAATAAAGAAACTGGGGTTGCAAGCTATACAGAAGAGTCCAAAAAGGTGCTTTCATTTTCTGGATGGAAAACATCTGTCTCTGAAAAGTTGGTTTGCAAATTAATTAAATAATAAAATCAAGTGGTCACTTCGGTCGGCACGTAAAGTGCAACCTGCTGGGTTGAGCTTAGTTTAAAGGAGGCAAGATGGCCTTCTCCAACGTCGAAGTGGCCCAAGCTTTTGAAACAATTGCCACCTTACTCGAAATCGAAAATGCCAACCAATTCCGGGTGCGTGCTTATCGTAATGCTGCCCGGGTCATTGAAGGTCTCCCGCAACCACTAACTGATCTTATTGCTAAAGAAGAAGACTTATCTGAATACAGCGGTATTGGCGAAGATCTGGCCGGAAAAATTAAAGACTTTGTGGAGACCGGCCACATTCCTCTGTTGGATGAACTAAGTTCCCATCACCCTAAAGGCATCGTGGAGCTAGCACGGCTGGAAAATCTCGGTCCTAAACGCATTAAAGTTCTCCATGATGAATTGGGCATCTCATCTTTGAAAGGGTTAAAAGAGGCCTGTGAAAAAGAGAAGGTTCAGGAGGTTCGAGGCTTCGGAGTAAAAACCGAAAAAAAACTGCTGGAAGAAATTAAGGCCCTCTCCAAGTCTGGTGTTGAAAAACGTTTGTTATGGTCCCAGGTTGATGAAATTGCCCGGAGGCTCGTGAGCTATTTAACTAAATCTCCTGAGGTAAGTAAGGTTGAAGTGGCCGGCAGTTATCGTCGCCGCAAAGAAACAGTCGGTGACTTGGATATCCTCATCACTTGTCATCACCCTAAGAAAGTCATCGATTACTTTGTGGCCTATGAAGACGTGAAAGAAGTTCTCTCCCGGGGCATCACTCGTTCAACTATCGTCTTGCGAACGGGTCTTCATGTAGACCTCAGGGTTTTAAAAGAAGAGAGTTTCGGCTCCGGTCTTTATTACTTCACGGGCTCCAAGGCCCATAATATTGAAGTCCGAAAAATCGCTCGCCACAAAGGTTTAAAGATCAATGAGTACGGAGTCTTTAGGGGCACCCGCAAAATTGCCGGCAAAACTGAAGAAGAGGTCTTTAAGGCAATCCACTTGGACTACATCCCACCTGAGTTAAGAGAAAATCGGGGAGAGATAGAGGCAGCTGCGGAACATAGGCTGCCGGATCTAATAAAGCGTCAGGATCTCTGTGGTGATCTGCACGCTCATACTACGGCGAGCGATGGCCGAAACTCCATTGAAGAGATGGCCCTCGCTGCTAAGGCCCTAGGTCTTAAATACCTGGCGATCACCGATCACTCCCAGCATGTCCACGTGGCCAATGGTCTGGATGTGAAAAGATTAAAAAAACACATCGAAGAAATAGAGCGGGTGAATGATAAAATATCCGGTATTACTCTTTTGAAGGGGATCGAAGTCGATATCCTGGAAGATGGCTCTCTTGATCTTCCTGATGAGATCTTGAAGAAACTGGATATTCGGATTTGTAGCATTCACTACCGCCTCAAGATGGACAAAGAAATGATGACGGAAAGAATCCTGCGGGCGATGGAGAATCCGTACTTCAATGTTCTGGGACATCCCACTGGTCGCCTCCTTTTTAAGCGAGAACCCTATGAACTCAATCTGGAAAAAATCATCCGGACTGCCGTCGAGCGAGGAAAGTTTTTTGAAATTAATTCGCAACCGGATCGGTTGGATCTTTCCGCCGAACACTGTCAGATGGCGCAAGAGCTGGGGGCGAAGTTTTTCATCAATTCCGACTCCCATTCCACAAACGGATTTAACTTTCTAAATTATGGCGTGGCTCAGGCCCGGCGCGGGTGGATTGAGCGGAAGAATGTGATGAATACTTTGTCGTGGAAGGAACTGCAGAAAATTCTGGGGTAGTTAGAATACAAAGGCCATGTTTTTGAAACATGGCCTGATTGTTACGAATTATTTATTCAGCTGATTCCAGAGACGCTGCTGTTTCTTTACATTAACTCTACTGCAGATTTGAGCTTCATAGCCGTTTTCTAATGGCCCGAGGCAGTTAATGACAGAAACAGTATCTCTTTTAGGTACGGTACTACAAAAGTTCATCTCTGCACTGTCTTGTGGTCTAAGACAATTTAGTTTTTCACCAGTTAAAGGATGACGTGCTCTTTTGCAAAGGTTAACTGAATATCCATCCTCCAACTGATTACAGTCGATAGTCTCTAGTTTATTAGTATCGATGACCCGGCTGCAGATATTTACTTGGAATCCGTCTTCAAGCTCCCCAAGGCAATTTATATTACTCCCAAAAGCAGAGAATGAACCTAGAATCAGAATGACTGCTACAAGCTTCCTCATAAATACTCCCTATATAAGATACTGGCTTTATAGATGAAAAATTCGATCTCTTCAAAGCTCATTAACTATTTATGTAAAAAAGTGCGGCAGGGAAGTGTCTAAATTTTTAAACACTTCAATTATTAACTGATATGTTTTTCATTTACCCTAGCGATTTTTATAGCATCTGAAATAATTCGACAAATCTCTTACTATAAAACTGGAGCACACCTTGAAGAAGCTACTCATTGGATTTTGTCTGTCCTTAGTTACAACATCGGTTTTCGCCAATAATCTTGCTCCCTCAAGCTCGAAGAAAATGCTGAAGGAATGATTGTGGCGACTTTTAGCAAAGGTGGTCTTACTTATAAATCCAGACCAGCGGATCCTAATGCTCCAATCATGGTCAGCAGTAACAAACAGGTATGGTTTGACTTCTCAGTTGAAGGAATGGTTCACGTAAATTTAATGTTTAACAACGAATACGATCTTGAGCCTACTGAATATGTTGTCATAGAAGGCAGAAGTTACAAAATTTTTAAATGTAGAAATCTAAAGTCCTAGTTTAAAGACCAAGAATTAGAAATGAAGTGGTGGAGTCTGGCCTAAAGTGGTCGAACACCCAGTGATTGTTAAAAGATCACATTCAGTTCAATGGAAACGGAAAATCTTTGACTTAAGTCAGGAGAAGCTCGCAACTCTTCGAGCGTCACATGGGTGGACTATAGCTCAAACGGCAGAACATTTGGGCTTTAGTGAACTTGTGATTAAACGCTGCCTTTATGGATACGTCCGTAAGGATTTCAAGGGTAAGAGGAGGCTCCATGGGTAAACTCATTTCAATAGCGGTCACATTAGCATTTCTAGCAGTCGCTTCTGGTAATTTACCTTGGATTCTGTTTCAAGTTAGAAAAGCCCAGATTCAGCTCATTTCAGATTCGCAAGCGAGTAATTGGTCGAAGGCCATGACCTTGCCAAGCCGTTAAAGAAGTCCTATAAAACTGGAAGGTTGGAGGCTGCTTTTCGGTGCTAAGATAGCACAGAAGAACGAAGGAGGAGCAGATGAAAAAAAGACCAAGCCTTAAAGAAATTAACGCTCAGATGGATAAACTTAATAAGCAAAAACCATCAAAAAAGCAAATAGAAGAATTGGGCGAAGTTATCCGCAAGATCAATGAAGAGAATGGAACTGATGAGAAAGTGATTCCTGCAAAGAAAATCGCAATCTCTGATGATCGTCCAGTGATGGAGTAAGATGGCCAGTAACAGAATCGGTTTTAAGCAATTCAAAAACAAGCTTGAAAAGGGACAGCAAGTTAATCTTGTGATCGATTCTAATATCCTGATTGCCAACTACGATGAACTTCATACAACCCATGAAATCGTGCGAGCCTTCCTAGAAGAAATTGATGCTATTGCAGACATCACATTTTTTACGACTGTCACGACAAAGGCGGAATTCTTAGATTATCAGAGGAAGCGCTTTCTTACCGAAGGACTTTTTGATCTCGTAGATGAGTACAACAAAGATATTCCACTAAGCGCAGATTCTCGACATGCGATCAATCTCGCCAAGGGCCGTAGGAATAAGCGTCAGGGCGACGAAGAGGCTAGGGCCAATAAAGATCACGACTATGAATTTGATACTCGTGTGAGCTATCTCACCGATAACGAGATCAAAGAAATCAAAAAGAAATTCAGGGCAAGAGATATTGGCAATGAAACAGGGTGGCTAAAAGTCTGCGATACTTTCTTGAAGGAAAAACTTCTTGAGCAAGAAAAATTGATCGACATGTTTTGTGAATATCTTTCCCCTCATAGAACGGAACAAAAAGCTCACTTCAATCAAACGTCTGTCGATTGGAAAAAGGCTACAGAGATTTCAGGTTCATCAGGCATGGGATTCTCGGATTCGCTCATTCTTAATATGCTTCTGCATACAAAGATCGATTATATTCTTACTCTCGATTATGACATGATTTATGCGGCGGCGGTTTCGGCAAAAAATAAATGGGTTGTGCTACCCGATTCAAGGATCGGCTCTTTTAAGAGTACGCTTAAAGGACTTCAGTAGGATGAAGAAACCAAAAAATAAATTTCATAATTCATAAAAACTTCTTGGAAGGTTGGCTAGTTTCTAGTTGTACATGGGATGAGATAAAAAGATTTATTTCACGGTTTAAACCCTTGTCGCGAACTATTGCTATCGATGGCCTGAACCAATATCTGTACCCAGAAAAATAATGTCGGTAAGGCAGGAGCCTGCCCTTTTGGAAAAAGTTTTATAATTTCAATAGCTTGCCTCAGGGACTTCTATAGAGTTAGTATTTCTTAAGTTAAGAACTTCAGTATTCATGCCGATAGGATTTCATTAAAGGCTGGTAATTTATGAAGTTCATACTTCCTCTTAGTTTATTACTTTTCGTTTCATGTTCTTCAGTGAAGACAAATGAAGCCAGTGCTCAACTTTTATCAAAGAATTCGATCTTAAGTCGAAGTATTGCATCTAATAATGGAGTTGTTGAAGGAATTTCCCAAGCATTTAAAGGCAGAATGACTCAGATTCGCGGTTGTTATCAAGATGAGATGCGCAGATCAAAGAAAATAGATAATGCTTTAGTTAGGATAAATTTTTCAGTTAATAACGGTCAAATTTCTAATTTCAAAGCCAAAGGACTGTAAAATGATGGCCAAAACCAGCCAGGGGAATGATAACGAAAACCGGCCAAAGATAACTGCAAAAATCGTTCGACACTGTGTAGCTTAATCAGTTCTGACTTTCAACTCCCATTTTCTTCTTTGGGGCATGATTTTTACGGTAACTA
>JAMPXB010000021.1 GCA_023701435.1 Bacteriovoracaceae bacterium
ATGTCTTGAAGAGAGATGGTTCTCGTTGATCTAGGGTCAGGAACTTTTGAAAAGTAAGGAATGAGAGAACGCAACATCGATTGAATATTGAGATTTTTTCTTGTTTGGTAGGTCATGGACCTATGAGATCAAAAAATAGTCAAATCGTGAAGGCCAGTAATAAAAGCTGTGGAAAAATAAAATTACGGCCCTGCACAAGATGGGGAAACTCTACGGCCTATCTACGGACCGGGATTAGCTGCTAAGGCCTTTGTTTTTTGAAGAGTGATGACTGATTCATAGACAGGCCGTCTAATTTTTAGACAGTATGTGATTTTTTCAGGCCAAAGATCTCAAGTGAGCTTCCTTGATCTCATGCCACAGATGAGATTCTTTTTTCTTACAGAGAAGCTCCCAGCGGTTGTACTTATCTATTTCCTCAACCAGTTCAGAAGCTTTCCAAAGTTTAGAGGTGCTCTGGATATCTTTATCATATTGGGTTAGACGGGGCTTTTTGCCTAAGTAGGAAGGGTCCACCATCTTAATGAGATGAGACTGCATGAAATTGAAAAAACCTCTCATCTTTTCAAAGTCGCCCTGAAGAGAGACCAGCTTCTCGTAAAATTCTTTATGCTTTCTTCTTGCCACTAAAGATGCCAGTTGAAACTGATCCAGCTTCTCAAGAGTCAGAAGCTCTTTAACATCAGTTAAATTAACTTCTCGCGCCTCAGGGTGGTTCAGCTTAATCAAACAGCAGGCGTTATAGAAAGTTCCTAAATTATTATCAAGAGCATCCAATATCCATGTTTTAGCATCATAGCTTAGAGGAAGCCTTAAGTGAGCGCATACAAAGTCCAGGAGCTTATTAAGTTCCCAAAAGCGAGGAGATTCGATGATCAAGGTCCCAATTTTTGCATCCTTGACCAGCTTCTTCCATGCTGTGAGCTCATTTTCAAAACTTAAAAGGATGAATCGACCACTTACTTCAAGATTTGATAAAAGTTCAAGAATGTCGGCCGGAAGATCATGGGCCTGATGAATAAAAAAACTCTCCGAGTTACCGAACAAGCTTAATGTTTGAAACTCTTCTTCAATCCATGCCTTGGTAACCTCTGAGGCCATCTTGTAGTGAATGATTTTGTCTGTCATTCCTCGGGTCAGATAATCTTTTACCAATTTCAAACAAATGGGATCAAAAGTATTCAAAGCAAGAATGCCTTCAAAAGACCTAAGCGTGTCTCGATTGTATGAATTAAAAAAATCCCAGATCTGCCACTTAGAATGCATAGAAGATCATGTCCCGGACGGAATTAGCGGCCTGTTCAGAAAGATTCTTTACGATTTTTCTCTGAACACCCAAGTTCTGAGTAGCAATAATCTGAGTTCCTTCTCCGTCCATAACCTCACGGGTGTATTGAATGCGCAGTGGAATGAGTTCGTTGAAAATAACTTTTGAAGTCATTTTAATCTGATCACCTATTCCCGATTTAAGTAAGGCCAACTCTTCTTCGGTGGGCTTTTTAATAACGATAATATGCAGGAACAAATGGACGTCAGAAGTACCCGGGATATAGAAATCTTCCCGCTGGGTTCCGATCGCTTCCTTGGCCATTCCCTGGGCTACCCGTGGATTAGATGGGCGGATCGTTTCCGCAATCTTTTCAGGTGATTTAATGATACCGATCATGACCGCATCAGCATTCTTTTTATAGCCATTAATCAACTTAAGCCCGCTGAAGCTCGTTAAAAGTCGATATGTTTCCCTGGTAAAGTCCGCATGGACCTCAGACATATTGGAATAATTATAAAACATGGGAACTGAAAGGCTCTGGATACCGTACTGGGACAAGGGATTGTCCTGCTGTGAAAAACGATAACCACTGCAAGCAGTGAGAAGAAATAAAAGTGTTAACCTTAGCATGATTATTCTATATCATGGACAAGGGGGAAGAGCTAGGTTACTCAATACAAATCATGTTCAAAAAAATCGATTTTAAAGGCTTAAATTACAAAGAGTTGGAGAGATTTGACTCTCATGACTTGAAGCGCGAAAACCTTCATTCTTTCTATCAAACCTTCGATTTCCTTCAACTCATTAAAAAATGGCCAGAGATTGTAGGCCCCAAATTATCGCCCGTGACCTCACCTCTTAAAATCCAGCACGGCTCACTTTTTGTGATGGCAAAACACGCCAGTTATTCTCACCAGCTGTCCTTTTTATCTGAAGAGATTAAGACGGAAATTTTTAAAGTTTTTCCGCAATTAAAGGCCGTTATCAAAAAGTTGGTTTTTCAGACACAGGAAAACTATTTTAATAATGTTCAGGTTCAGGAAGCTAAAAAAGTCCAGCCGGCTCCAAAACTTCATCCCCAGTCTCCCCAATACAAAATTCTTAAGATGGAAGCGGAGAGATTATTTGCAGATGTGCCTGATCAAGAACTAAAAGAAATCTTAACTTCTATCTATATTCAGTCTCGTTAGTTCTAAAAAAACCAAACTGCCTTGTTCATGGATTTCACAACTAAGACGGGATTGGTGTTTGGCGATCTCTTTTAAAATGGTCTTATTATTTTTTATAACAATGAATGCTTTGCCTTCTGGAGATAAAGAATTCTCAATGGCCGTAAGTAATATGGGCCAGTTATCCAGAACAAAAGCTCTCGCCTTTTCACGGCGGGAATCTTTATAAGCTTCGCCGTGACCCGGCAGGAAATAGGGAGGATTACAAACAATAAGATCATACGAAATGGAAGGATGCCAATTGCCGAAGGAAGTTAATACAATTTCCGCCGGTTGGGTTTCATTCAACTGAGTGCCCACATTCATTCGAAGATGTGGTTCATAATCTTCCTGAGCTTCGACTAAGGTCAGCTGCTGTGGTCGTAGAATATTGGCCAGTTCTATGCCAATAACTCCACTTCCCGCACCTAAATCAAGAAGATGAGAAGCCTTTAAAACTTTTTGTTTCACCCAACTCACTAGCTTGAGAGAGTCTTCATTGAAGCGATAAAAGTCAGGCTGAGAGTAATCAATCATTAGTGATATGAAAGGTGGCCTTCTCAACCAGATCCTGGCTAATGTCCCCAAGCTCAATTAATTTATACAAGCTCATCATAAAAAGCTGATGATTGCTTAATTGGGATTTTAAATAAGGCCGTCTTCCAGGAAGAAAACTTTTGCCATGTCTTTTTGAAAACGAATCAGCGAGTTTTTCATTATCCATAAGATAAATAAACCAAAGCTGGTCTTCTTTCTCTATCCTCAAAAGTTCCGGATTCATCAAGTCTGATACCAGTGGATCGATATTGATAAATGGCCAGAACCAATAGGACTGTTCATTCAAGGGATACTCTTTTAAATCTCTTAATGCCTGGATGCGATTATTCTCCCCCATTCGGGCAACTCGTAAATAATGAACAAGTGAAGGCGCAAGACTTTCAGTATAAGCAAGTCCAAGGGTGGATTCGACTGAACTGGTATCAACTTCACCGGCAATGTCCAGCAGAGACTGATCATTGTAATAATTAAGGAGATAGAGACAGAACAATTCAAAAATACGGCGATCGGCCGGGTGGCGGGAAATTTTGGCAAACAATTGAGAAGCAAAATCAGTGCTAAGTTTGTGGTAAAAACTCCCCTTAAAATCCGACTGAACCCAGCTCAATCGAGGAGAACGATTAATTATATCTTTCAAAATATTGTCCGAGCGGGCAATGTTTCCAATCATCAGGTAGAGGTAAGACTTAAGGAGCTTCTCACTTAAAGTATCCTCAGGAATCTCATAAAGAAGATTGATAATCTTATTTTTGACTTTAACGTCAGTAATCAAATTGAACTGAGAATTTATGATGCCTGATAAAAAGCTCTGAATCTCAAGCTCTTGTTTATTTAAAGGATTGCTTCGGGACATCCACTTCATCCATCTTTTGACAGGATGATTTTCGGCCAAATTCAAAAAGCAATCTCTTAACTTAATCAAAAATTTTTCATTCACCACTTCAGGAGGATGAAGGATGATACCCAATTGATAAGTAACATTATTTAAATCTGAGCAGTTCAACTCATCGATGGTGAATGCACTAACAACTTTAAAACCATTGAGACCGATGGAAGGGCTAAAAGTAACCTTTTCCAGCAGAATACTGCTCTCTAAAAGCTTTTTTTTTTATCAGGAAGGACTTCCTGAGCATGGACTTCATTAATAAGACTTATGGGTGCGAAGGTCATTTCGCCTTGGAAGAAGCTACGAATAATTGATTTTCTAAAATAAACCAGAAGAAAGAGAAAAAGAAATCCAAGGATGCCGATGTATTTAAGGTAACTTTGTCTTTTAAGCGGTTTGGTGGGAACTGTCGTTACCGCTGCTTTTACTTTCGATCTGGGACTATTTTTTTTTTTTACTTCCGAAGCGGAAGTTTCCTGTACACTTGGCGTCTGAATCTGTTCTTTTAAAATCGGTATATCAGAAGCTGGTGTCGCGGCCAAAGGTCCGGATCCCAGCATCGATAGATTAAGTCCACCTACCATTGTGATATCTTCTCTTTCAACATCAGACGCTCGACCTTGATGTGTAATGACATCCTTGGCCTCACTAATCGGGTTGAAAGTCTGGACCTCGTTACCGGTCAGGAAACGGGATACCATGTCATCTTCTCTAATAAAGAACCAATAACCATTGCCACTACAAACTTCATCATCTGGCTTAATTGAACCGTTATTATATAGTTCCAGAACCTTCTCTTTTGAGACGGGACCCAGGATATGATTCGATTTAGTTCTAATCAGCCAATTTTTATCCATAATTACCGGGCAAATATTCCTATTAGTGCAGCAAGATCCTGATCTGTGAATCTTAGACCAGCAGATATTGTCGCACTCTGGTTTCCATCTTTAGAGATTAAATCTTCACCTGCCAATCGGGCAAATAAAACATTCCAAATTTTTATTTCTGTCATGAGTCGAAGATTTGGTCCTGCATCTTTCTGATAATCAAAAATTTCTGTCCCGAATCTTATACCGTAGTCTGGAATGTAATAATCAAGTCCTACCCCACCTGTAGATTCAATAAGACCGGCCCTGAGTCCCCAGCGCTGAATTCTTCGACCAATTTGGAAATTGAATTTAAAGTCAGACTTATCAACTTTTCTGATCGTGGTTTTGGTTTCAGGTCCACCATTTACGCTGGTATAGGTGTCATTTTCCGTTTCAGTTTCTGGTCCAAAATCATTGGTGACAATACCAAGTCGGAAAAATCTTTCAGGGGCAGGGTAAATATCGATGTCAAAACGGGTATCGGAACCGGTTCTGGTATTTGCCCCGGTAGAAAGACCGATATCTGCCTCAATATTGTTAATTCGATTAACCAGACGATTCACACTGGAAAGTGTCTGGGATACTTGATCGACGACGGCATCATCACGAAGAAGCTTACCGACAGTTCCCTTACCATCTTTTACATCGCCTACAATGATCTTAAGATCTGAAACTGCAGAATCAACCTTATCCAGGATTGGACCAAGTTTTGCCAGATCTCCCATAAGAGAATCTTTTTGGTAGCGATCAGTTTCATGGGCCAGCTGTGATGAAACGGCTTCGATATCCTGGATGATTTTATTGATTTGTTCTTCATTGCCGGTAGTAATGCGTTTAAGGCTTGCCGACATATCATTAATATTGGCGACGATTTCCTTAACGATGTTTCTGCCTTCATCATCGCGAAGAGATTCTTTCACCATGACTGCAATATCTTTAACTTCTTTTAAAACCTGTGAGGCATCTTTTGCTAGACTATCCAGACCCTCCCCGCCTTCGGTGATGATCATCGAGCCTTCCGGCATGCGCTCCCCTTGTTGAGTCCCAAGATCCATGTCGATAAATTTATCGCCTAGGAGACCAACGCTTTTAATTTTAAGTTTGGCAGTGGGGGTAACTTTAATTTTGTCCTGAATTTCAAAAATAATGACGGCTTCTGCATTCTCCAGTTCAATACTTTTGATTCGACCGGCATTTATTCCGGCAACTTTGATTGGGGTCTTTTCAAAAATCCCCGAAGCATCTTTAAGAGTTGTCTGATAGGCAATATGTTTCCCAAACCCAGATTGGTTTTGAGTAATTTTTAAAGACATCACCACTACACTGGCCATTGCCGCTAAGGTCAGGAGTCCTACTTTAAGTGGATTCAAGAATTTTACTCCATGAAAATTCAATAACTCGAACTATCGGTTATCTAAAGATGATAAACGATTCCAGTTATAACTCAAGGAATCTTCGTATGACAGGATTTTCCGATTTTTTAAAATTTTCTACATCCAAATGCTCAACTACTCGGCCCTTCTCCATGAAAACAATATAATCGGAATATTTCAAAGTAGCATGAATATCGTGTGAAATGATGATCGAAGTGAATCCTCGATATTCATTTTTTCTATGAGTGTCTCTCATTAAATCATAGACCACATGGGTAGTGATAGGATCCAGGCCGGAAGTAGGTTCATCGTACAACATAATATGAGGATCAAGTGCTAACCCACGGGCGAGGCCGACTCTCTTTCTCATACCACCCGACAATTCAGACGGAAGTCGGGAAGCGGCTTCAGGAGCAATTCCGACTGATTCAAGCAGGGACATGACTTTGGCTTTGATTTCATCTTCCTTCATTTTGGTAAATTCCCGCAAAGGAAAGGCCACATTTTCAAAGGAGGTCAAAAAATCAAACAGGGCCGCATATTGGAAAACCATACCGAAATTACGACGGAATTCCCGAAGTTCCAACTCGGTTAATGAGCCGATAACGGTATCTAGAACAATAACTTCGCCTTCAGTTGGTTCTACCAGACCCAGAATATGTTTCATCAAGGTCGTTTTTCCGGCCCCGGAGAAACCCAGAATAGTAGTGATCTTGCCTTTATGAATACCAAAGTTAAGATTATTCAAAATAACGGCATCGCCGAACTTTTTTGTGAGTCCCCGGAATTCGACTGAATATTCGCTCATAGAATTTTTGCCAAGAAGCTGGTTAAGAAGAAATCTATAACGAGGACAGTAATCATCCCCCACACTACGGCCATGTTGGTGCCTTTCCCAACACCTTCAGCACCGCCAGTAACATTGAATCCATGATAAGTTCCGATGATGCCAATGAGGTAACCAAAGACCGTGGCCTTAATGAGACCTTCGACAACCATCCCTAGATTCATAAAATCACTAATCTTCGAAGTATAAAGAATTTCATCAATCTGAATGACTTTTACACCAATCAACCAAGAGCCTCCGTAACCCACCAGAAGAAAAATACCGGACAAAAGAGGCATCGACAGCATCGCCCCTAAAATTCTCGGGACGGCCAGGTATTGATAAGAATTAATTCCCATAACCTCTAAAGCATCGATTTGCTCAGTCACTTTCATACTGCCAATCTGAGCTGCCATCGCGGCTCCACAACGTCCGGCCACAACTAACCCGGAAAGAACAGGTGCCAGCTCTTTTGCGAGGGCGATGGTTACAATCGGCCCGATAAAGGAGTCTGTACTGATTGCTTTCATTCCCAAATAAATCTGGAAAGCAAAAACAGCTCCAGTGAAAATAGAAGTCAGGAAAATAATGAAAACTGATTTATTTCCCATGAAATACATTTGATCGAACAGCAATTTGATTCTAAAAGGCGGCTTGAAGGTCCAATAAAGTGTTTTTAGCGTGAAATTAGTAAAGTGTCCCAAGCCATTAACTTTTGTCAGGACATTTTCCCCAATAGCCGTTATTTGATTTTCTAAAAATCCTTTCGTACTCATAGTTCTACTTTACTTTATAAATTCGAGGAATTCGAGGAGAGATACTGCACATTAACTGATAGGCATGGGTCTTACTTTGAAGAGAAATATCAGTAATGACTTTACTGTCATGATTCCAGATCTCGACTTGATCTTCTGCTTTAAAAGAAGATTCCGCTTCAGAGTCAAATTGAATGATGGTCACATCCATGTTCACACGACCAAATATTTTTCCTACATGGCCATTCATGAGAAGCTTGGTCCCGCTTAAAAAGGTCAGTATACCATCACCATAGCCCAGGGCCACAGCTACCATGAAACTATCTTTGTCTGCCACATTCACGCCATAACCAACCGGAGTCCCCTTCTTTACATGGGAGGTGGAGATCACCTTGGTCACCAGACGTGAAACTTGCTGACCTTGCCAGGTAACAGGATCCAACACGCTGGGCGGACCATAGAGCATGAGTCCAGGTCTGACGAGTGTCTCTTCCACTCCAAACCGCTGCTCAATGGCCCCGGAATTGGCAATAGAGGTAGACCTGATTTCCACTCCATTTTGTCGAAGCTTTTGTTTGATCAATTCGAACTCTTGATACTGCTTATGGCATTTATCATCGGGTCTTATTGTCTGAGCAGATCGTGCGAAGTGAGTCAGCAGATGTTCCACCCCTCTTTGTTTTAAGAGCGGCATATATTGATCAAGATCTTCACTGAGAAGACCCAAACGATTCATGCCGGTATTCATTTTCAAGATTAACGGCATTTTTTTAAACGAAGGGTCTTTTAGAACAAGCTCTAAATCACATTTTCGATGAAGGATGGGAGTAATGTTGTAATGAAGATAGGCTTCTCTCGCCTTTTCATTGAGTAGTTCACTGTCTGAAAAGACCAGCGCTTCAGCATTTAAATCAGGGCATTCATCAAATAAGCGAAGGGCTTCACCCAAAGTGGCGCAGCCTAACTTCTTTACCCCGCATTCATTTACTAAAAATTGAGAAACCGGAATCATCCCGTTACCGTAAGCATCGCTTTTCACCATGGGTAAAATTTCTGCTTTAGGTGCGAGGGCCTTTATTTGTTGAAAGTTCTGTCCCAAAAGGGATAGATTAACTTCCAGAAAACTTGAATGTCTCATTAAATGGTTAATCTCTTTGCGTCTGTCCGTGCCAGTTTCATGAGACGCTTACCTTCTTCTTCTACATTTAAATCACTGAACTCTTTTTCAAAAATTCTAAGGTAATGAGAAGAAGAAGCTGGTATTAATTTTAAAATAGGTAGCATTTCCTCAGAAAGAATCTGGGAATTATCTTCAAAGAACTTCCAATAACTGAACTGCTTAATGAAGTTCTGAAGCATTTGGGTTTCAGTTTCAACATTCTCTTTTGGAATGAAGAACAGGACATGCCATGGCCCAAAAAGAGAAAGCTTGGTGCTTTTCTGCAATCTGCCCGAGAGTTGCAGAAAAAAATCATTAAAGAAGGCGGACCAGAAAAATTTATTATTTGTTCTTTTTTTAGCGACTTCTGTCAGAGGAATAAGACTTAAGGCCACAATTCTCATATCAGCATCAATTCCACCCTTTTGCATACGATCCATATTATCAAGGGCTTCCCACATTGGAAGGAACTGATAAGAGTAATGAGGCATCTGCTGATACAGCTTGAGTCGTCGATAACTTGAACTCAACATGCTCTCCAGAACATCCCATGGAAAATTCATCATGCGCTCTTCTCTGAATGAAACAAAAAGCAAAAGCTCAGGATTAGAACTGCCCGCGTGAATTCTCAGGGAAACCGGATCAATTTCAAAAAGGTCATTGGCCACTTGGGCGGCCATCTCCTGGGCAAAAGGTTCAATGCCCTGGGTATTTTCCTGACCCAACCATAAAGAAGGAAAGGGATGATATTTACGTTTGGAAACTTCAGGAGCAATCAGCTTCTGTCCATTTTGATTAAGCTCATAAAGACCATAACCATCAATGCCTTCCCACATTTCTAATTTGCTCATTAGTGAAGTGGTAAAGTCTTGCTTGGTCGCCTCGTCCTCAATTTCGGCACACAAATTACGCATGAATTCGAAATGGGCCCGGAACTCCTCGGCATCAGATCTTTCTGAAATCAACCGTTGAGAGCGAGCCTGAAGACGTTGAATACGGCTTTCGAGTTCCATCTTTTCTTTATGATTTTTAATATCGTTTGCCCGCCGGGAAACTAGACTCATGATCTGGGCATTAAGAGAGATATCACTGTGAAGATAGCCCACCGGATTCAAACCTAAGGTTGACTGCAATAGAATCTTGGTCGAATCCTTGGAAAAGAAAGCGTAAGCGAGGGAGTTATCCTGAACTTTCGGATGAGTTCTAAACTGAATGCTTCCCTGGCTCATTTTGGTGACATCGACAATGGTCAGGTCAGGAATCTGAATGGAGCAGGCAACCCAAAATTCATCAAGGCTTTGATAGTGGTGGGCCAGGATATTGTGCTGTCTTAAAGCACTGGCAACATCTTTGGCACTGTTCATGTCATCCATGAGAATCGCCACAGAAAGTTCTATTCCTTGAAGTGTGGTCTGCATAGGTCCTCCCGACCAAATGTAAGCTTTTACACATGGTATCTTAGAGGAAGGCCAAACGGCAACTTATGATGGAGAAAGTTGTTCCCAGAATTTTTTCGAAATCACCGAGAGGTCAGTTCCCTTTTTATTCTCAATTCTCCATGGGATTTGCTCAAAGATTTTGAGCCGTTCCTCATAGATCCTCGCCAATTCAATTTTCCCCAGTTTCAAAAGTGGCCGGGGCTCGGATGTTTCCAGATGAAGCCGCTCCCAACAATCCTCAAAGGGTGTGGCCAAAAAACAAATCCCGATTTTTCTGCTCGGTTTATATAAATCCAACACTAACTGATTGAGACTTCCTCCCCCTAAGGCCAGGACTCCCTTGCCTTCGTCCTTGAGAAAGCCTTCCAATTCCTGTCTTTCCCATAATCGGAATTTTTCCCAACCGACAGCTTCAATCAGTGAAGACAAATCCTGGTAACCGCGGCCCCTGGATTTCAAAATGAGTTGATCGAGATCCTGGAAATCCCAGTCTGAAGATGGCGCCTGATACTCAAGTTCTTTCAAAAAGCTGCTTTTTCCGGCCCCCGAGAAACCTGCTATCAATATTTTTTCGCAACTCATCATGTTTGGTCCTTCACAGTTCGTTCAATCTTTAATAGAAGTTATCGCATAAACAGAGGTAACTATGAATAAGCAAGATAAAGTAGGCGCAAAGATCAATTTGATCAAATTGCCGGCCAACAACCCAATTCTCTTTGAATTGGACCAGGAAACAGACTGGGTAAAAGAATTTCTGATGGAAATGAATGAAAATGCCACAGAAAAGACCCCGGAAGAGTACCTGGAAGAGACTTCCATCTTTATTTCCGGCGAAATGGAAAAGAAAAATAAGCCGGATATGGGCGAATTTTTACTCGTCAAAGGCACCATTGAGGTCGACTATGTCACCGAATGTGTCCGCACTTTGAAGCCAATGACCGTACAATTGGATGTCCCCTTCAAAATCATCTTTGTGGATGAATCCCTTGCAACTAGTGAATTATTCGCAGAAATTGATGAAACCTATGTGGAAAATGATGTCTATGAGATCTACTTTTATAACAAACGGACTGTAGACTTCCAGGAAATGCTTCATGAGCAAATTTTCCTAAATTATGACCAGTATCCAGTGCTTGACGCAGAAAGCAAAATAGACGGTGTGGACACCCCATAAATAGACTTGGCAAGCAGGATAATCTGTATTAGAAATAGAACCTCAATTTTAAGAAATTAAATAAGTATCAGAGTAATATCGGAGGATTTGTGGCAGTACCTAAGAAAAGAACCAGCGTATCGCGTAAGGGTTTAAGACGAGCTGGTCAACATCATAAACTTTATAGAAAATTCCCACAGGCTTGCCCTAACTGCGGTGACTCTGTTCTTCCTCACCATGTATGCCCAGCTTGTGGACACTACAAAGGAAAACAAGTTTTCGAAATTAAAGTTAAAGCTGACGCTAACGCTGCTGAAGCCTAATCTTTTTAAGAATAAAACTAAAAAAATAAGCCTTCGAAAGAAGGCTTTTTTATTTGTGCTCAAAGTTAAGTGACAAGGACGATCTATGAAACTTTTTAATACAAAAATTTTGGGAACAGGAAGTTTCCTTCCCGACAAAATCCTAACTAATGATGATATCGCCAAACGTGTCGATACCAATCATCAGTGGATCGTTGAAAGAACTGGTATCCATACTCGCCGGATTGCCGATTCATCCAAAGATGAAACTCCTAGTGGTATGGCCAAAGAAGCCGCCCTTAAGGCAATCGAAGCGGCCAACCTCACTCCTAACGATATTGATTTCATTCTAGTCTCGGCAACAATACCTGACACCTTCTTCCCTAACACTGCCTGTATGCTTCAGCATAAACTGGGAATCACAAACACTTGTGGTGCTCTGGATATCAATGCTGCCTGTACTGGCTGGTTGTATGCACTTCCAATGGCCGATGCCATGATTAAGACGGGTGTTTATAAACACATCCTGGTTGTTGGTACAGAAATGACCAGTTCATTTAACAATTGGGATGACCGAAATACCTGTATCCTTTTTGGAGATGGTTGTGGTGCTGTGGTTCTGGGACGTGCTTCTGAGAATGAAGATTCACAAATCTACACCACGACTCTTGCCGCCGATTCAACCAAGAAAGATCACCTGATGCTTGCTGCTGGTGGAGCTGCTAAACGCATCACCCACGAAGTTCTTGAAAAAGGTGAAAACTGGGTAACGATGAATGGCCAGGAAGTTTTCAAGTCAGCAGTGAAAACGATGGCTTCGCTTTCTGAAAAAGTTATCAAAGACTCAGGCAAGACGATGGAAGATGTAGACTGGTTTATTCCTCACCAGGCCAACCTCCGAATTATCGAAGCTGTTGGAAACCGTTTTGGATTCCCTCCGAAAAAAGTCATTATCAATGTTGATAAATATGCCAACACCTCATCTGCCACTATTCCTATCGCTTTAGATGAAGCCATCCGCGAAGGAAAAATTAAACGTGGTGATAATCTTCTCATGGCGGCTTTCGGTGCAGGTTTAACTGCCGGAGCTGTTTTCCTTAAATACTAGGAGCATTAATGAAAGTTACAGTTGTCTTCCCTGGTCAAGGGACTCAATACGTTGGAATGGGTAAAGTTTTTTCTGACTTTGCTTATTTCGATAAGGCCAATGCGGCCACTGGTTATGACTTAAAAAAAATGATGCTGGAAGGTCCGGCGGATGATCTTAAATTAACTGAGAATACTCAGCCGGCGATCGTGGCCCACTCATTAATGTTGTTTGATAAACTGCAGACTCTCCTTGAACAAAAAAATATTTCTGTAGAGCGCGTTCTTGGTCACTCGGTCGGTGAATATGCCGCCCTCGCTGCAGCGGGTGTTCTGACTTTTGAAGAAGCCGTTAAGGCCGTTCATTATCGCGGTAAATACATGCAAGAAGCTGTTCCTCAGGGAAAAGGCACCATGTATGCCATCTTAAAGCAGGAAGAAAATACTATCCGTGAGGCCTGTGCCGCGGCTTCGACTGAAGATGAAAAAGTAAGTCCTGCCAATTTCAATGAACCTTCACAGATTGTTATATCCGGCGACAAATTTGCTTGTGAAAGGGCGATCCGCCTGATGGAAGAAAAAACAGGTGCCCGAGTTAAGGCCATTGAACTTCAGGTTTCGGCTCCTTTCCACTGCGCTTTAATGAAGCCGGCAGAACTAAAATTAAAACCAGTATTGGATCAGATTAAGTTCCAGCCTTTGAAGTTTAATTACATTGCTAACATTGATGCTAAAGAGTACGCCGTTGATACCAATCCTGAGATCATTAAAGAAAATCTTTTAATGCAGGTTTGTGGAAGTGTGCTGTGGACTCAGAGTATTCAAAAGCTCAGCGATGACACTATTATTATTGAATGCGGACCTGGCAAAGTTCTGGCCGGTCTGATTAAAAAAATTAACCCTAACTTAAAAGTCATCAGTCTTGATAACGAGACTGGCTTTTCAGAAGTCGAGGCCCTATGACCGCAACTTATTCTGATCTTAAAGACAAAGTCATTCTTGTAACTGGTGCTGCCCGAGGTATTGGCAAATCCATTGCCCTAACTCTTGCTAAGCAAGGTGCCCACGTGGTTTTCAATTACCGTGGAGACGAAGCTAAAGCAGCTGCTCTTCAGGAAGAATTAACGATGGCCGGCGGTAAAGCGACTGGTCTTAAATTTGATGTCACTGATTATGAGGCCATGACTAAAGCGATTGATGAATTCACCAAAACAGTCGCACCTATTTCTGGCCTGGTTAATAATGCCGGAATATCTAAAGACACTCTTCTTCTTCGTTTGAAACCGGATGAAATGTCTCAGATCATTGATACCAACCTAAAGGGTGCAATGATGGTTACTCAGGCTTTATCCAGAAATTTTCTGAAGGCCGAAAATGTTTCCATCGTGAATATGAGTTCAATTGTGGGCTTGATGGGCAATGCTTCCCAGGCAGCTTATGCGGCTTCTAAAGCTGGTTTAATTGGCTTTTCCAAGTCAGTGGCCAAAGAACTCGCGACTCGTAATGTTCGTTGTAATGTGGTCTGCCCTGGTTTCATTCAAACTGATATGACTGAAGCCCTCAATGAGAAGGCCAAGGAAGAATATTCAAAATCTATTCCTTTAGGAAGAATGGGCAACGCTGAAGAAGTGGCCCAACTTACTTGCTTTCTCCTTAGCAGCGCATCAAGCTATGTTACTGGCGAAGTGATTAAAATTGACGGCGGACTCTACATTTAATAAGTTATTGCATCTCAAATTTTGGAGGATATTTTAATGGAATTACAAGAGAAGGTAATTAAGCTCGTTTCTGAAGCTACTAAAATGGACGCAGCTAACATTAGCCTTAACACAAGCTTCGTAGATGATCTTAACCTAGATTCACTAGATATGGTTGAGCTTATGATGAAGATGGAAGATGAGTTCGGCGTTGAGATCCCGGAAGATGAAACAGAAAATCTTAAGTCTATCGGCGATATCGTTACTTACTTAAAAGCAAAATCTCACTAAATTGTTTTGAAGGCCTCCGCCCTGGAGGCCTTTTATTTTTCTGGAATAAATTATGAAATTACATCGTGTAGCAGTCACCGGAATGGGTGCCATCTGCGGCCTTGGACATACATTAGACGAAGTTTGGAAGAACGCTCTTCTGGGCAAATCTGGTATTTCTACGCTGGAAAATCAAAATACAGAAAACTGGCCGGTCACTTTTGGCGGCGAAATTAAAAACTTTAAACTAGATCCAAATCTGATGGACCTGAAAGATCAGGACCGTTTCGATTTGTTCAACCAGTACGCTCTTCACGCCAGTGATGAAGCCATTAAACAATCCCGTTTAACTGAAGCTGGTTATGCTCCGGAAAAAATCGGTATCATCTTTGGTACTGGTCTGGGTGGATTCCCGCACATTGAGGCCAACCACAAAATCTTTTTGGAAAAAGGTGCACGTCGTGTGTCTCCTTTCTTCATTCCTTCTGTGATTCCCAATATGCCAGAAGGTCTCATCTCTATTCACTATGGTTTCAAAGGCATTAACTTTGCTGTGGCCAGTGCTTGTGCTTCAAGTGCTCACGCTATTGGACTTGCTGCTTCTGAAATCATGTTGGGAAGACAAGATGCTATGTTAACTGGTGGTACGGAAGGTGTGATCACTGGCTTTACTATCGCAGGTTTTGCTTCCATGAAAGCTCTTTCGCGCCGAAACGATGAGCCTCATCGCGCTTCACGTCCCTACGACGTTGATCGTGATGGCTTCGTGATGGGTGAAGGGGCCGGTATCATCGTTCTCGAAAATTACGAGAAGGCCGTCGCCCGTGGTGCAACTATCATCGCTGAGGTTGTAGGATTTGGTGCAAGCTCTGATGCCCACCATATCACTGCCCCACACCCGGAAGGCACCAGTGCCATGATGTGCATGCAACAGACGATTGAATCAGCAGGTGTGGCCCTGCAAGATGTGGGTTATATCAATGCTCACGGAACTTCGACTCCGCTTGGTGATGTCGCTGAACTTCAAGCTATTAAAAAAGTTTTCGGCAAGCATGCTTACGACCTGGCCATTAGTTCAACGAAGTCTATGACTGGTCACTTGTTAGGTGCTGCCGGTGGATTAGAATCTATTTTCTGTATCAAGGCCCTTGAGACAGGAATGATTCCACCTACTATTAACCTAGAGAACATTGATCCTCAGTGTGATCTGAACGTGGTTCCTAATAAACCTCAACAGAAAGATATTAAGTATGCGCTTAATAACTCCTTTGGCTTTGGTGGAACGAACTCTTCGACACTTTTCAAAAAAGTTAAGTAAAAAGTAGAGGCCCGAATCAAAGCGGGCCTCTACTTTTATTATCTAATCTCTATTCAAGAATTAATAATAGATAACTTCGTCCTGTTTCTCACATTGAACTTCAGTAGACGAACAAAATGAAGCTCTGGCATCCTTGCATTTTGAACGCGCAATTGACTCAGCCTCTAGCCTCGTTGATGCTTTTCCAATAAATGTCCCATCAAAATTTGTTCTAAGAGCACACACCATTGACGACACGACTCGGCTGCGAGGTTGATCACGAAGATCGTAAACCTGGGCCTGTAAATCTCGAACGGCTTCTTCAAGCATACGCACGCGAAGGTTTAAGTCCTGGCGTTCATTTACAGAAATTCTCACTGTCGTATTACCGTCGCCTAACTCAATTCGGCCAGTGTCCCTGTTTCGTGTTTGAGCAGTAGCTGTGAGTGTCGTGGCCACGAGAAGTAATCCAAAAAGTAATTTCATACATTCTCCGATATTGTCCTGAAAAGTGGTGCGTCTTACTGCCCTACATACCGAGACGGTTAATAGTAATGACCCAAAATGGATTTTGATGGCCTCACAGGAGGCGTGTACGAATGACATGGGAGGTATAAAAACTTTGAACAGCGACTTTAAGAAACAAAGGTGAACTTGTTAGAATAATTTAAAGACTACACTAAATATTTTCCAAGGAGCATGGAAAACAATTACCCATGCCATGGATCAAGAAAAATATTTGATATTGAATTTCCTGAGAAGGATTTTGAACAAGTAAGCACTGACGATATGGTTAAAATCTACCAGAAGATCAAAGACTGTGAATCAGAAATGAAAAACTCCCTGAAAGCGATCATACTTGTATCCACTAAAATAAAAACATCACACGCCTCAATCACCCTGTACCTTTTTCACAGTACACACCAACTCTCTCTACGATCACTCCTAAAGACAAACACTTGCAATATCAGCAACATAAATACGATTTTTCGGCATTTTTTCAAGCTTGCTGTACACATTCGTGAACGCTTTATGGTTATAAAATATCCCCCCCTCTTTACTTATTTTTACATGTTCAATACTTTCCATCTCGACCCGACATACGAAATTAAAACTTTAAACTCACTAAAAACGGAGAAAAAAATGAAATCACTATTAACTGTTGCTCTTCTTGCTCTATCTGCTCAATCTTTCGCTTTCGGCCTTGAGTCTCACTACGGAAAACTTTCTGTAGTTAACGGAAAGCACGCTTGTACTCTTACAAACACAACTGGTTCTGACCTGGATATCAAGCGCGTTCAGTTTGATCTTGAAAGACGTGTTGGTAAGACTCGTGAAGTTGTTGCAACTAAGTCTGTTAACTCTGTTATCTACGTTGGCGAAACAATGACTGTTGTTTCAAACGCTAACCAGACTCTAATTGGTAACGCTTGTAAGTTTCTTGCTCGTTAATTTGTAGCTTTGATAATGCCCACATTTTTGATGTGGGCATTATATTTCTTACTTGTAAGTCGTCAGCACGTCTATAACGCATCAAACAACTCAACATTTCATCAGTTCAATCAATGGTTTAGTTATTTCTTACAAATCGGGATGAATCCTTGAAATGACTAGGCACTACCCTCTCGGTCTCCTAAAATAGAAATACAAGGAGAGCCTATGTCCAAACACCTTTTAGAAGTCGACCCAGAAGTCGCTCAGTTTATCCAAAAAGAACAAAACCGCCAGGAACTGGGCCTTGAGCTCATTGCCTCTGAGAACTATTGCTCACAGGCCGTAATGGAAGCTCAGGGATCGTGCCTGACGAATAAATATGCCGAAGGTTACCCGAATAAGCGCTATTACAATGGTTGTGAATTCGTGGATGAAATTGAAACGCTCGCGATTGAACGCGTGAAGAAAATTTTTAATGCTGGATTTGCCAACGTACAACCACACTCTGGCTCTCAAGCGAACATGGCCGTCTACATGGCTATGCTTAACCATGGGGACACCTTTTTAGGAATGGATCTGGCCCAGGGTGGACATTTAACTCACGGCTCGCCGGTGAATTTTTCTGGCAAACTTTATAAGGCCTTGCACTACGGTCTTGATCCAAAGACCGAGATGATTGATTACAATCAGCTTGAAGAAATTGCTAAAAAAGAAAGACCACGCATGATCATCGCCGGGGCTTCTGCTTATCCCCGAATCATCGATTTTGAAAAGTTCAGTGCCATTGCTAAATCAATCGATGCTGTCCTGATGGTAGATATGGCCCACATCGCAGGACTGGTGGCCGCTGGTCTTCATCCTTCACCGATGGAGTATGCTGACGTGGTGACCTCTACCACTCATAAAACTCTCCGTGGTCCTCGTGGTGGTTTAATTCTCACCAACCGTGAAGACCTGGCGAAAAAACTTAACTCGCTTATCTTCCCCGGTATTCAAGGTGGACCTCTGGAGCATGTCATTGCCGGTAAAGCAGTTGCTTTCAAAGAAGCTCTCGCTCCTGAATTTAAAACTTACCAAGAGCAAGTGATCAAGAACTGCAAAATGCTTGCGAGTACGCTGATGGAAAATGGGATTGAACTGGTTTCTGGTGGTACTGATAACCATTTGGTGCTCGTGAAAACTGATTCTGTGAATATGTCAGGAAAAGAAGCCGGTGAAATTCTGGAGCGAGTGGATATTACTTGTAATAAGAACATGGTTCCAAATGATAAGCGCTCACCGTTTGTTACTTCCGGCATCCGTCTGGGAACACCGGCAGTTACGACTCGTGGATTCAAGGAAGCTGAAACTAAATTCATGGCCGAACTGATCGTTAAGGCACTAAAAAACTCACAGGATGAAAAAATCCTGAAAGAAGTAAAACAGAGTGTGCATGACCTTTGCGTGAAATTTCCGGTTTATTCATAAGGAGTCTTTATGAAATACATTCTACTGCTGGCCCTGGTTGTTTCTTGCTCCACTAAAGATGTTGAAAAAACCGCAGGCGAAAACGACGCCAAACCGGTCAGCCCCTATTCAGTTGAACCTTGCTACTGCATGAAGATTTTCAAGCCGGTGTGTGCCGGTGGAGTGACTTATGGAAACTCCTGTGAAGCCGAATGCCAAGGCCATAAGACCTGGACTGAAGGTCAGTGCGGTCAGAAAAAATAGCAGATTCTCATTCGTAAAAGGCACCCATTATCAGTGGGTGCCTTCTTAACTATTGATATTACATGGAAAGGCTGTAAGCTCTCATTTCAGCCATTTAGCTTCTCAACCTGTCCCAGAAATGGTAGTAATCATATCATTAACCACTAGATGTAGTTTAGGACCGCATTATGAAATGTCCCTATTGTTCGGCCCTTGATACCAAAGTTCTTGATTCAAGAAACCTCGAAGAAGGTTGTGTCATTCGTCGCCGAAGAAAATGCGAATCCTGTCAAAAAAGGTTTACTACTTTTGAAACCGTCGAGCTCTCTATGCCGATGGTTATCAAACGTGATGGCCGTCGTGAGCACTATAAACAAGAAAAAATTCTTAAAGGAATTGAGAAGGCCTGTGAAAAACGTCCTATCTCAGCTATCCAGATAGAAAGAATCATCAACAACATTGAAAAGGCCATTCTTGATATTTCTGACAAAGAAATTAGTTCGAAAGAAATCGGGAATCTTGTTATGATGTATCTTCGTCATCTTGATCCCGTTGCCTATATCCGCTTTGCGGCGGTTTATCGTAAGTTTCAGGATGTTGAAGAATTTGTAAATGAGCTCAAGCATGATGAGTTCAACCAGTTTAAGAAAATTTCAGATCAAAACAAGGACCCAAGCCGTGAGTACTAAGCGTGAGGCACGTGAATTCTGCCTACAATTTCTTTACCATTTTCAATTACCTGCTTTCCAGGACCAAAAGAAGGAACTGGACACTGTAGAGATCTTCAATCGCGTCCAGGAGTTCAAACAAACTCTTTCGATTGAACTTCAAGCAGATGCACAGGCCTATGTGGCCACAATGGTCAAAGGCATTCTTAAGCATCATCAGGAAGTGGAAGATATTCTGGTTAAATATTTAAAGAACTGGAAACTTTCCCGTGTTTCAAAGATTGAACACACCATCTTGATCATGGGAATTTACGAGTTGAAGTTTCATCCGGAAGTTCCTGGTAAAGTAGTTATCAATGAGGCCATTGAACTTGGAAAGAAATACTCCACCAAGGAATCAGCAGGTTTTATTAACGGAATCCTGGATAACGTGTTTAAACAAGAACTAAACCGGAATGAATGAACTGTTAAATCAGGTCACTCCTCTTACCCGGGGAATTATCTGGCTCACTAACGATGAGAGTAAAAGTGATAATCCTTACTACGCGGGAATAGACTATCTACTGGATGGTCTACTAACCGCGAATCTTCAGACATCCAAAGATGTTTCCAGCCGGGTTATCGTTGGCGAAAACTTCAATCATGCTCTCTATGTTTTGGTGATTAAAGAAGTAAAATCTTCCGAAGTTCAAAGTTATCTCGACCTACTCAAGGGTCAGCTCGGGCCAGAAAACGACATCATCGTGATTGATGAATCCGGGACACTTCCCAAACTAAAATCAGAATTAAAATCAATTGGATCTCATTTAAAGAGTCTTTGATAGGGCCCCATTAAGAGGCCCCGTATTTATCAAAGAGATATAATTCTGGCATTTCTGAAATCGTGATCTCTCATCTCTCTTTCAAAGACCTGCCCGTTTCTATCAACCACATAAAGTCTTCCAGCTTGATCAAGGAAGTAGTTTGAACCCATTTTAAGGATAGCGTTCACGCGTAAGTTAATCGGCAATGCCGGCATCTGAAGTTCCCCTGTCTCGGAAACACTGAAGAAGAAACCGGACGAATCAACAAAGAAGTTGCCACCTTTCTTAGTAATGATACCTACTCGCATATCATCACGAGGAATCACGGAGGCATCAGCAGCGATGGTATAGACGATTCCTCGATTGTTCATGAAGTAGTTGCCGCCATAAGAAATAATGTCTTTTGTTTTTAGACCGGGAACTTCAGCCTTTTCTACCAAACCATCAGGCTTGATGACATGAAGGTCTACCAAGGTACTGTCGAGAGCGTTAGCCACTGTAAAGTAAGTGCCGCCGAAGTTGAGAGCATTCTGATATTCGGCACTTTCAGTGACCTTCACATATCCTTTACGATCGATGGTATACATGAAGCCTTCTTCAAAGAGAAAATAATTAATTCCCTTGCCTTTAATCTTTTCCGGAATAAGTTCATACTTCCTATAAAGTAGTCCATTCTCATCAATCGTTGCAAGGATTCCACCTTCTTCAACGAAGTACTGACCACCTTTAAGAATGACTTTTTGTGGAAAAGCATAATGGCCAAAATCATAAGAGAACCCAGAACGATCAGTCGTTATGGTGATTCCATTATCCATTATTAAATACGATTGTGAAAAAGCACTTAGAGACATAGTCGCAAGAGTCGCTAGTAAGAAACTTTTCATTCCCATCTCCTTCGGTTTGAATAAAAGCAGAGCGACTATACTCAAGTATCATTTTCTTTGCTATTGACCGGAGTGAAATTAACGAGAAGTTGCTAAAGGCTTGAATGGCCCTGTGTTTCCTGAAGATATGAGAATAAAAAGAGGGCCCTGAACGGGCCCCTTTTTGTTGTTACTTAGAGATAATTTTAGATTTTCTTAAATCGTGTTTCACTGCAACAGTGCGCTCATACATGTCACCCAGATGATCAACCACAAAGATTCTTCCTTCTGAATCGATCATATAATTAGAGCCTAGCTTAATCAGATCAGACACAACCAATTCAGCAGGCAAGATTGGCAGTTTAAGAACACCATCTTCTGAAACCGTATAGATGAAATGGTTTGAATCGATGAAGAAGTTTCCACCAATTCTCTTAATTTGACCGGTTGTCATTGTATTTTTAGGATAAACGAATCCTTCTTTTGAAACGGTATAAACCAATCCACTTTTCGTCTGAAAATATTTTCCGCCTACCTTTTCAATTTCCGCAGGATTAAGACCTTCGACGGCCATTTTAAAATAGTTTCCAGTATTGCTTACAGTATAAAGATCAATCTTCTTTTTCTCACCTTTGGCAGTAAAAAAGTTCCCACCATAGCTGATGACCTTTCTAAAAATGCTGGAGTCTTCTTCGTATTCATAAACAATACCTTGCTCATCAATCGTGAAAAGATGCTCGCTATCATCGATAAAATAATTCAGACCTTTGCCATTGATCTCATCAACCTTAATGTCTTTTTCATAAAGAAACCCTTGGTTGTCCACTGTCGAAAGAACTTTATCAGAAACAAAGAAGTTCCCACCAGAAATGGTAACTTTATATGGAATTCTAAAATGGCCAAAATCATAAATAAAACCAGCCTTATCGGTAGTCAGGGTCACCCCATTATTCAAGACAAGATAGGATTGCGAGAAAGCACTTACTGATGCAAGCATGAGGCTTGCAAAGAGGAATTTTTTCATGGGACACTCCTTAGGGATAAAAAAAGTGGCCGGATAATAACTAAAAAAACACGTCACCGCTATGCACTGTAAAAATTTTATAGATATCTAAGCACCTGAAAAGAATAAAAGCGGAGATAATATCCCCGCTTTATGTCAAACAAGCCTAGTGAGCTTCTATAATTGCCGATGCGCCCTTCTCAACCCTAGAAAGGGAATGATCTACCAAAACATAATGTCCTGGCTCATCAATAATGAATTCAACGATCGTCGCGCCTCCTGCAGGTACCAGGACTGTTTGTATATCGAAGAAGGGAACTGAAAGAAATGAACCATAGGGATAAACCTTATCAAAGATTTCCCCTATTACGTGGAAGGAACTAATAAGGTTGGGTCCACCTGCACCAAAAAAGATTCGTACAGAATCCCCTGCTCGCGCCTTCATCGCATTCGACCCAGTTAACCCTTGAGGTCTGCCATTCATCACAATGTAAGTTGGTTTTTCATCAAGAAGTTTTTTTTCGTCGTGCTGATGATGCCCCTGAAACCCGCGTAGCTCCTTGGTGTAATACTCCCCTTGCATGACATAAAATTCCTGATCAACCACAGAAAGACCTGCCGCTGGCTCAACTAGGATCATACCGTACATTCCTTTGGCAAGATGAGTAGGTACATGAGGGGTGGCACAATGATAGACGAAAAGCCCCGCTTTTTTAGCGACAAACTTCAGCGTTCTGGTTTCCATTGGAGGCACTTGCAATACATGAGCTCCACCATGATTCATCTGAGCAGCATGGAAATCAATACTATGAACCATGTCATGGTCAAGATTCTTTAAATTCACGACCACTGTATCTCCTTCCCTCACTCTTAACATTGGGCCAGGAACAGTTCCATTATACGTCCAGTACTCGTAGGTGGATCCGTCATCCAATTTAGACTCAACCTCAACTGCGGAAATATCAAATACAACTTCTCTAGGAGTATTATAATTAATGGCGGGAGGTATATCATTTGCTTTTTTTACGACATCATCAACTTCAGGAGAATCTTCTTCGGGATCTTCTTGAGTAGAAGAAATCATGAACTTCCCTTTCATGCCTGCACTAGCGTGACCTGGTAATGAACAAATATAAATGTCATCCATTTCGGCGGTGAAATGAATGTCGACAGAATCTCCCTTTTTTCGAAGGAGTGGGGACTTAACATTATGTCCCTCAAATTTTATATCATGAGGCATGTTTTCCACTCCCATAAGAGTGATCATCACCATATCACCACGTTGTGCGGTTAATATTGGATTAACCACTCCATCAATTTTTCCACCAACACCGACATATCCTCTGATGGAAGCATTCATTGTGTAATGAACCATTTTGGCTTCGGCGAAAGCTGGTGATAAGAAAATAAACATTAAGACACTAAATAATTTAAACATAGGAACACCTTATTTTTTTATGACAGTCTGAAGTCTTGATACAATTACGTCTGCTAATTTAGGATCGGGGAACAATGTATGACCACTCCATATGTAATCTAATCCCTTTACTCTTTCTAAAATACCTCCTTCAATCCCACCTTTTGAAACAAGCAAAGGAAGTAGTAGTGCCACCTTGCCATTGACCGAAACAGACTTTATCTTGCTTCTGAGTTCTTCTGTCATCCGGTCCCGAACTTCCCCTTCTGCATCGTCTCTCAGGCTAATAATATGTGAAGCAGCTACTGGAAAAAGATAATTAACGTCTTTTGCATAACGCTCACCCATCTTGATCCATTCAATGTTGGATATCTCATCAACCGGCCCATGCATAAGAAGAACTAATTCCATTTGCTTATTATTGAAGCCACGAGCTTTCGCCATATGAACCAACTGATGAAAACGATTTGAAAGAATTAATGAGACATGTGGATCATAGTCGAGAGCATTCATATAAGTGATCTGCCCATTGAACTTTGTTGGCCGCACACCAGGTATTGGCAAAACATGGTCAGGTCTTTTTTTAAAAATATACTTTTGCATCTCAATCACTTCACTATGGCTTGAAATAAAAAGTGGAAAGACAATCAGATGATCAAGATTTGAACCTTCTGAGAGGAGCTTTGCCTCAAGCCGTTCTATGGCCTCATCAAAGCAATGGGATTCCCACATACCAAATGCGACTTCAAAGTTTTTTGGAATCTCATTTTTAATTGATCCCAATGTTGAAAGAACGAACTGCTCCCATGGTGAGTAATGATGAGGCATGCATGCACGACTTATGTGTTCCTGCCCGCTGTTGTGGTTCATAGTTCCATGGGCAATAAAAAGAACACCAGAACCGGCATATAAATTTCGCCAAGAAAAAGTTACCAATAGGGTTAATAAGAGAAAGAAGTTTTTTTTCATGTTGATCCTTTTTTAAAAAACTCGGTGTTAAGCATGACAAACATCAGTTTGACATGCCAAACACTACATCATAAAAATGATTCTATGTGGAGTACAAAAATTATTTTAAGGAGAAGAAAATGAATCATTCTAAAAAGTTGTTAAGCCTTCTTACTGTCATGCTATTTAGTGCGAATTCTTGGTCACATGGATTAATTGAAAAAATTGATTGTCGCTCAATCGATCAGGATTTGCAGTTTTATGGAGTGGAAATTGAATCTGAGTCAGATTATGAATTGCAATTTCACATTAATTCAAAAAGTCTCGGTTATAAAGATTTAGGAGTTGCAACATTTACTCTGGAAGATGTTTTTCTTAATAATCAAATCGTTGAGAAGATCGAAATCCCTTTCAATGAGATTGGATTGGCAAAACTATTAATTCCAGAAAATTATGAGCAAAAAGAAAGACTGGGGTCTGGTGAATTAAAAATTCCATCCCTGGGAATTGATAGTGTAATGGAATGCCTAGTTGTCTATGAATAAAAAAAAGGGGCCTAAGTTGGCCCCTTTCTGTTTTTTAGTATTTAAGAAGCTCTCGAGCTGCTACTAGCACCCGGTTCATGTCCGGAAGTACTGCACGCTCAAGAATGCGGTTAAAGCCCACCGGAGTGAAAGTTGAACCAACACGTCTTACTGGAGCATCAAGATATTCGAAAGCGTGTTCATTGATTTGACCAACCAACTCTCCACCAAAACCACCGAAGACCTTATCTTCATGAACAACCAGGGCACGATGAGTTTTCTTAACTGTGGCCACAATTGAATCGATATCAAGCGGGTTAAGTGATCTTAGATCCAGAACCTCTACTTCAAATCCTTCTTTTGCAAGAACTTCTGCAGCTTCCAATGAGAAGTGAACAGTATTTCCGTAAGTGATGATTGAAAGATCAGTCCCTTCTCTTCTTACACGGGCCTTTCCGAAAGGAACTTCAAAATCCTCAGGGATCGGAGTCATGGCATATTTGGCGTTATAAAGAGTTTTAGGCTCAAGGTAAACAGTTGTACCACGTGAGCGCATCGCTGTTCTCAGGAGGCCGGCAGCATCGTCAGCGAAGGCTGGACACACCACTCGGATTCCTGGAAGTGTAGTCAAAGTTCCTTCCAGGTTTTGAGAGTGGTACAGACCGCCACCGATGTAACCACCTGAAGCCAGACGGATAACAATGTTCGGAGAGAACTTACCATTACTTCTCCAGTAATCGTGAGAAGTCTCAACCATTTGCTCCATCGCAGGCCAGAAGTAGTCGGCGAACTCAGCACCCTCTACCACGATACGGATTTTTTCCTGATCAAAACGGCTCATACCATTGGCAGTACCAAGGATATAATCTTCAGCAATTGGACCGTTGAAAACGCGATGTTTTCCAAATTCCTGCTGCATGCCTTTTGAAACGTTAAAAATACCACCCTTCTCTTTATTGGCCATGTCCTGACCCCAGATATAAGTGTGAGGGTTGTGACGGAATTCGGCTTTTAAAGTTCCGTTAAGAGCATCAATAAATTTCTTAGGTTCAGAATCTTCATTATGAGTTCCATCAACATATTTTTGTGGAACATAGGCTTCAGGAACAACGAAATCAAAAATTGATTCCGGAGTTGGATTTGGTGCCTTAACAGCTTTAGCATGGGCCTCTAGAAGTTCAGCTTTTGCCTCAGCTTCCATTTTTTCAATTTCTTTTTCAGTAAAGACTTTGGCCTTGATCAGATCATTTTTGAATTTTGCCAAAGGATCCTGAGCTTTTGCTTCTGCACGCTCCTGCTCGTCTCTGTACCATTCGTGATTATCAGAGTTAGAGTGGTTTCCGATACGAACACACATGGCGTGAACGATTACCGGCTCAGAGTGCTTAAGAGCATGTTCACGAGCGGCAGTCATTGTGTTCATTGAATCAAAAACATCTTTACCATCGCACTTAACGATTTGAAGGTTTTTAAATCCAGTGAAGTTATCACAGACAAATTCATTGGCCGTTTGATCGCACTTCGGAACAGAAATACCGTAGCCATTATCCTGGAAAACAAAAACGACCGGAAGCTTTTCATTGGAAGCTCCGTTAATGGCTTCATAAACGTATCCTTCTGAAACAGAAGATTCACCCTGAGAAGAAAAAACCACACCTTTGTGCTTATAAGTTTTCATCGCACGGCCGACACCAGCCGCGTGAAGAGTATGGTTCCCAGTACATGATGAAACGTTATGAATATTCCACTCAGGTTTAGCAAAGTGGTTAGACATATGACGACCGCCAGAAGCGATATCAGTTGCCTTAGAAATACCGTTAAGAAGAATTTCTTCCGTTGTGATGCCCGCTGATAAAGCTGTCAGCATGTCACGGTAATATGGGAACATATGGTCTGTCTTGTGATCAAAAACCTGACCAATGGCCAATTGAATGGCATCGTGACCAGCATATGGGGCATGATAAGACCAGCCTAGAGCTTGCTTGAGATAATTAGGTGCACGCTCATCGATCATTCTTCCAAGAATCATCAAGTGCAACCATTTCTTTAAAGTTGCTTTGTCAGTTTTTTTAATATCAAAGTTTTTCACGACTTTCATATGAACTCCATCTGTGACGTAAAATATAACTACAAATTGTAAAAGGAATAGGTACCATGGCCTGTTGTTTCCGGCCAATAAAATGGGGCACTAACGCCAAGCAAAAAGAAAAGACTCACTCAGTAACCTAAGAAGGCCACGCCCCATTCTCGAAACATATTTTCTCTTTGAATTTTCGAGCCTGGACGAAATTCAGAAGGGTCTTTACCAGGTAAAGGTACTTCCTGCGGGTCATCCATATCGGGGACCTTTCGGTGAGGAACGAGGACATAAAGACTTCTAATGAAAATTGTTTGATCAAGATTAATTTCAACAGGAATAATGGGGTCTAGTTCCCGGTTATACTGAGGATAAATACAGTAATAAGGATAATCCGGAATTTTTACCCGCCAATGCTCTTCAAAATCCTGCTGGGCAATCTCAGAATATTTCATTTCTTTCAGGTCTTTTAACATCCACTCTATGGCCCCTTCCCGAGTGGAGCAAAGACCGTTTGAAAACTGCATTTTTTCTTTTGGCAGTCGGAGGTCATAAAATAAGTAATCATAAAAGACATCTTCTATTTCAAACTTATCTTTCTCCCTGATTTTTCCCGACCAGCTTAAGGTTTTATCAAGAACCGGGGTAGTGGCTAGAAAATGAGGTTTATTTCGAGAGATGAATTTAAAGTTAAACTTCTTATCATTATGAATTGATTCGACATAGACGTTTGGCTTGGCCGCAAAGACCGCCCCTTCTCCGGGATAGTAACGAGATTCAATACCGGGAAAAGACCATGCTCCAGGATATCCCACATTAGGATACAATAAATGACCCTGGTGGGCCCAAGCAGGCATAACAGCTGCCTGATAAAGAGGACCAGGAAAATATTGAAAAGGATTTACTCCTAACGGATTTGGATAAGCACAAAAAGGATCCTGTTCGACAGGATTAAATTTTGTAACACAGCTATAGCCTACACTCTGGGTCCAGACGCGAATCATATTTTGTGGGCAGGAGGCAATAGATGAAGCTTCCACTTGATTTAACAATAGAACCAAATAAAGGAAGAAGAAGTTTTTCATTTCTTCACCATTTGAATTGATAAAGAAATCGACCCATCCTTAACAGATACTTTTTTTAAGTACTCACACCCTTCTTCATCAGAGACCCGGACCTGATAATCTCCAGGTTTAACATAGAACTCAAAAGTCCCACCCTGAGGAACTTCTGTATGCATTAAAAGGAGACGCTCATGGTAGTTCTCCTTATCCAGTGATAACCAAACCATGGTTTTTTTTGCACAACCGGGAGTGGACAGGACTTTACCGGAAACAGTCGTTTCAGCTGCCAGTAGCTTGAAAGACAAACACAATATGAGACATAAAAATAATTTCATCACAACCCTATCGGGTTTTATCATGGAGATGTTGAAATTAATAACTAGACTAAGAGAGTCAACTTTATAAGAAACAAGCTTTCTCTTGATTAACATCAAGTCTTCATCATAAACTGCCGAAAACTCTCATATATATTCACCTCAGGAGCATTTTTATGGCGAAAACTATAGCTGATGGTTTCTTTAATGATCCTCGTTTGGAACAAGCGAAAAAACTCATTAAAGAAGCACTAACGGAACATCAATCTCATATTACAGGCGTAAAACCTGCAAATTCTGAATTAAAAGAATCCTACGATGCCCTTTTAAAGAAAATGGCCAGCTATCGTGGTGGTGCTCTTGCCTATAATTACCTGGGCTCAGGTATCGGTCATGGGCCACTGGTGGAATTGGCAGATGGATCAGTTAAATATGATTTCATCACAGGTATCGGCGTCCATTATATGGGTCACTCACATCATGGAGTGATTGATGCTCAAATTGATGGTGCCATCTCAAATACAGTTATGAATGGTCACCTTCAGCAGAACGTTGATACAGCGAAATTGCTGGAACTCTTCTCCACACAAGCTTGTAAGCATGGAGCCCAGGTAAGAAATGTATTCTTATCAACATCAGGTGCGATGGCCAATGAGAATGGTTTCAAAATGATTTTTCAAAAGCGTGCCCCTGCTTCTCGCTTCTTCGCTTTCGAGAAATGCTTCGCGGGCCGCACCCTTGGTATGGCCTGGGTTACAGATAAAGGCGCCTACCGCGTTGGTCTGCCAAAAACTATTGATGTGGATTATATCCCTTTCTACGATGCCAATAACCACCAGGGTTCTATTGATGCCGCAGTGAAAGTGTTGAAGAAATACATCACTCGTTATCCTGCTCAACACGCTGGTTTCATCATGGAACTTATCCAGGGTGAGAATGGTTCATGGGTTGGTAACACTGAATTTTTCGAAGCCTTGATTGCTGTTTGTAAGGAAAATAATATTTCCGTTATGATAGATGAAGTTCAAACTTTTGCTCGAACTTCTGAACTCTTTGCTTTCCAGCACTTCAAACTTGATAAGCACGTTGATGTGGTGACTGTGGGTAAGAATTCTCAAATTTGCGCTACTCTCTTTACCGATGATCACAAACCTAAACCGGGTTTAATGTCACAAACCTTTACTGGGTCGGCTTCACAAATCGCAGCTTCTCATTATGTGATCAGCTCAATTGTTGAAGGCGGATACCTGGGCGAGAATGGCAAAATCCAAAAGCTCCACGAAAGATTTAAAGCTAATCTTGAAAAAATCTCCAAGAAGCATCCTGAAAAACTTTCAGGACCATTTGGCATTGGCGCCATGATCGCCATGACCGTATTCGGCGGAGATGAGCCCAAGTCAAAAGCATTCACTCTTAAACTTTTTGAAAATGGAGTGCTTTCATTCCTGGCCTCTGCTCATCCTACGGCCCGAGTGAGATTTCTGATGCCGGTAATGGCGACAGAAGAGAAACATATCGATGAGGTTTGTGCGATCATCGAAAAAACAGTGGAAGAGCTGTAAGCATGTTCATCATCCGCCCGATAGAACAGAAAGATTTAGATGGTCTGATGGAGCTTCTGGAGAAATCCGGGCATGGACTCACATCACTACCTAAAGATCCCGAGGTTCTTAAAAAAAGAATTCGGATATCTGAAAGAAGCTTTCTTCATCGTGAAGAGGGCCCTGGCGGAGAGGATTATCTCTTTGTCATGGAAGAACTCTTCACGGGAAGAATCGTCGGCGTCTGCGCCATTATTTCCAAGATCGGCGGATTTGAACCTTACTACTTTTACCGCTTAGAAAAAAATCATCATGAATCTAAATCGATTCATGTAAAAAATGATGTGACGTCTCTGCATTTCCATTTTATTCATAATGGTCCTGCAGAGATTTGCTCACTCTATCTCCATCCTGATTTCAGAAACTCTCAGAATGGCCGATTCCTCTCTTTGTCCCGTTTTCTGTTTATTGCAGAAAACAGAAAATTCTTTGAAGACCAGGTTATCGCTGAAATGCGAGGAATGGTTAATGATTCAGGCCACTCTCCTTTCTGGGACGCTGTCGGCAAAAACTTTTTTAAGATTGAATTTCCCAAAGCAGATTATCTGTACGTGAAGAACAAACGTTTTATTGAAGAGCTCATGCCGAAGTACCCAATCATCACAAATCTTCTTCCAGAAGACGCTCAATTCGTGGTGGGGAAAGTTCACCCAAATACAGAGCCGGCCAAGCGTATTTTGGAGCAAGAAGGTTTTCGTTTTTCAGGACTGGTGGGAATTTTGGAACCAGGCCCCGTCTTAATTGCTGAAGTGGACAATATTCGTGCAATTAAAGAAAGTATTGTGGGTGAGATTGCCGAAGTCTCAGATAAAAATTTTAAATCCGAAATTTACATTATCTCCCGGACCACTCCACCATTCAGATCTGCTTTAGGTGGAGTTGTTAAACTAAAATCGGGTGGTTACAAAGTTTCTGGAGTCACCGCTGCCGGATTAAAGCTTCGTGTGGGAGACAAAATTCGTTTTGTATCCTTTAAGCCTACTCCCATTAAAAAGAAAGCCATCCGAAAAAGAAAGAATTAACTGTTCCATTCGAAAAAAGAAACAGACATTTTAGCCTTAAGTTGAACTAAAATTTCCGTAATCCAATCAAGAAGGCGTAAATTTTGGTTATAATCGTAGCAGGGATTAAAAGATGAAAGGCAATCTACTTATAATCGATGATGAAATTGAGTTGTCGGAGAGCATGCGAGAGCTTTTTGAAGAAGAGGCCCATGAGATCTTTACTGCCTGCAATGGTGAGGAAGCTTTACGCATACTGGATGAGAACCCAATTGACTGTGTCGTATCAGATATAAAAATGCCTGTTATGGACGGTTTGAAATTTATGAAGATTGCCCGGGAGCGAGGGCATGCTCAGCCAATCATCTTTTTTACAGGACATGGTACCGAGCAATTAAAAGATGAAGTAAAAGACCTTGGTGCTGCCGATCTTTTAATGAAACCGAATTTCCTAATGCTAGAGCTTGCCATACGTAAACATATGGCAAGCATTTAGAGCTCTATTGACCCTTACTTGTACTTTCAAAAATTTTATCGGCCGAAGCTGCCACAAATCCCTGATAAAGTTCACCACTTGCCAGAGGATATCTTTTGGCAAATTCATAATAACAGGCCGGGATTGTTAGTTTTCCGTCATCAAATGTGACTTCAATATTGTTGGCGAGAGTAGATGACTGCTCCAGGCAAACTTCCTTGGAACCTTTGATCTCCCCTCCGCTACTGTTTAATTTAAAGCCCTGCTCTTTTAGAAATTCATTTAACACTTTAATGTCAAAAAACTTTTTAAGGCTATTAATGAGCACTGTGAAGTGGTTTGGACGATAACCAAAGGCAGAGACCCAGGCAGCATAATCACTTTCTTTGAGCAGTTCATTGTAAATGGCAGTAGTTATTTTCCATGGGCGACCGATCGAAGAAAAATCAAATTGCTTCTCAAGTCCTACTGGAATTTGGCTTACCAGCTCACCCACTCTCTTTTGAAGTGAAGGCGAGAATTCCTCCAGCTTTAACTCTGAAATAAAAATCTTTGGCCGAGAGCTGTCCGTATGCTCGTAATGTTTGGCATAGAGCTTTTTTTCAACGAAATGATAGTCACCTTTAAAGATATACCCTGAATCCAGGAACGGCTTGGCCAGAACATCAACATTAACTCTAGGGTGATTAAAAGTTCTTAAGGCGATATGGTCGTTTTCAACCTTTTCACCCTGGGCAGTAAGAACATCGCTGACCTTTTTGGCCAAAGGATTAATAGCGATGTAATCTTGCCACATTTTATCCAACAGTTCCGGTAGCGTTTTAACAGTCATAGGTTTCTCCTGAAAATATTCCTAATTCTATCAAAGTCCAGAGATTTGGGGAACAGGAGTTCAATTAACTCCCTGAATCAAACTGGGATATTTGCGATATAAGTAGTATCATGAGTCAATTTCAAGAGAAGGATTTCATATGCAAATGCAATTAAAAGGCGATTATTTTGACGGTCGTTTTTCTCAACCTGATTTATCCCAGGCGCAGGAAAAGATACTTAAGCGGTGTCCAGCTGATCTAAGTCAGGTTTTATGGGAAGCCGGGGTCTATCATGATCATATTGGGCCAGTGATTGAATCGGCCATGAAGGGATTCGAGATCTGGAGAAAAACAAGTTTCGAAGAAAGAATTAATTACCTCAAAAAATACCAGGAAGCAGTTCGTGCCAGAAAAGATGAAATCGCCATGGCACTGGCATTGGAAGTGGGAAAACCTCTTTGGGAAGCCAAGACCGAGGCAGCTTCTCTCGATTCCAAAGTTTCTGTTACTATCAGTGACTCCTATGAAAGAATCAAGCAGGAAACCATTAAGGACGTGATGCCAAAGATTGATGGTCATGTGGTCTATAAACCACTCGGACCTTCACTTGTCATTGGTCCCTTCAACTTTCCTTGTCACCTTGCCAATGGCCAGATTCTGGCAGCACTGCTGGCAGGAAACTCTATTATCTTTAAGCCTTCTGAAAAAACCATTTACTCTGCTCAACTCATGGTGGAGTGTCTGGCCCAAGCAGGTTTCCCTGCAGGGGTCATCAACTTTATCAATGGCACAGGCCTTACTTCTTCCAAGCTCACCTCTGACAAGAGAATCAAGGGCATTTTCTTTACCGGCTCCCGTGGAGTAGGTCTTAGAATTTTAGAAAACACTTATCAGGATTTGAATAAATTAGTGGCCTTGGAATTGGGCGGAAAGAACTCTACCATTCTTCATCATGACACTAATATTTCACATGCCCTGCCGGAACTTCTGCGCTCATGCTTTTTAACTACTGGTCAACGTTGTACTTCAACTTCAATGATTTTGGTTCACCGGAAAATTGAGCAGGAATTCATCAGTCAATTCAAGGCAGTGACTGAAAAGATCAGAGTGGGACATCCGACGCTGTGTCAACCGGAAGCTTTTATGGGTCCTCTGATTGATGAGCATGCCCAGAAACTTTATTTTGATTTCTGCCAATATGGAAAAGCAGAGGGTGCAGAAGAGATTGTCGCTCCTCAAAAGCTTGATGTGGGATTTGATGGCTATTATGTATCCCCTTCTATTCATTATCTCAAAAATCCAAAGCTTGAAGGGAAATTTATCCAGGAAGAAATTTTTGGACCAAACTGCTTTTTCATTCCTTATGATGATATTGAAGAGGCCATTAAAATTGCCAACAGCACTCAGTATGGTCTGGCGGCTTCAGTTTTCACCCGCTCATCTGATATTTACCAGTTGTGCTTAAGAGACATTGAATCCGGACTGATTAATCTTAACCGCTCAACAGTCGGTGCCACTGCCCGATTGCCGTTTGGTGGACTTAAAAATTCAGGGAACCATCATCCTGCTGCTGTTTCTATGATTGACCATTGTGTAAGTACCGTTGCTTCCCTGGAAACCTTGGATGATACCAGCTCTAAGATCTCTGATGTAGTAGGACTAAAAGACTAAAAAATGACAAATACCTCCGATGAACAACAAGCGCTCCGAAAGGAGCGCTGGTACGTTGTCATCCTCGCTGCCATTCAGATCGCCCATATTCTCGACTTTGTCATCATTATGCCCTTAGGGCCTAAATTTATGAGAGTCTTCAATATTAGTCCTGTAGAGTTCTCCACTCTGGTTTCGGCCTATACATTCAGTGCAGGAATTGTCGGTTTCATTGCGGCCCTCTATGCGGACCACTTTGACCGTAAAAAATTTCTACTCTTTAATTTTGCCGGATTTATTGTTGGCACATTCATGTGTGCCGTTGCCCAGGGCTTCACTTCTCTACTGCTGGCCAGAATCATTGCTGGAGCCTTTGGAGGAGTTTTAAACGCCAGTGTTCTCTCCCTGGTGGCTGACCTCATTCCCTTTCAAAGAAGAGGCAATGCCATGGGTGTGGTGATGTCGGCCTTTTCCATCAGCAGTATTTTAGGGATTCCCACTGGTTTATATATCGCCAACCTCTTTGACTGGCATGCAGCCTTTTACTTTATCTGTCTTATCGGGGTCATTTTCTGGGTGCTCTCGCTGATCATTCTGCCCTCTGTAAAAGTAAGAACTGAGGCAAAAAGCTTCAAGGACAACCTGCTTAATTTTAAGACTATTCTGCTTCAGAAAGATTATCTTCAAAGCTTCAGCCTCACCAGCGTGCTGGGCTTTGGCGTTTTTATGATTATTCCTTTCATTTCGCCTTATCTGGTTAAAAATATCAATTTTCGTGAAGACCAGCTGCCACTGCTTTATCTGATTGGCGGATTGTGCACGATTGTTTCTGCCCGGGTCATCGGCAAGCTTTGTGACAAAATTGGAAGTTTTAAAGTATTCCGGGTGGTGGCGATCATTTCCGTCTTTCCCATTTTCTTTCTAACCAATCTTCCTGCTGGAACACCGGTATGGTTAGCGTTGGTTGTAACCACTGTCTTCACGATGTTCGGCTCTGGTCGCTTTATTCCGGCGATGACTATTGTCTCGGCAGTTGTAAAACCAGATGATCGTGGCACCTTTATGAGTCTGGAAAATGCTGCCCGTCAGTTATCTTCCGGAGCTTCTTCTCAAATTGCCGGTCTGATTATTGGCTCAACGGCAGCAGGGGCGCTGACTAATTACAATGTTGTGGGTTATGTGGGAATTATTACTACTCTTAGTGCGATCTACATCGCCTTTAAAATAAAAACCAAATTCAATTTAAGATAAAAAAATATGAACTTTTCATCGGCTCACCTTGGTGCCATTACTGCTTTTTCTCTTTGGGGTGTCTTCCCTCTTTACTGGAAGATTTTCGCTGGCGAAGGCGCCTGGGACCTCTTTGGTCAAAGACTTCTTTGGTCTTTCATTACTTTATTGTTGATCCTGGTCTTTAAGAAGAAACTGGGGTCATTGACTGAGATCTGGAACAATAAACGAACAAGATACATGCTGATGCTCTCGGCGATTTTTATCTCATCCAATTGGCTCATTTATATTTATGCTGTAAACATTGGGCGCGTGCTGGAAGCCAGTATGGGGTATTTTTTAAATCCCCTCATTAATGTCTTTATGGGATGGTTGCTATTAAAAGAGGAAATCCGCCCTACTCAATGGCCCGCCATCATATTGGCGATCATTTCCATCGTCATGATGGGACTGCAAACTGATCTGGCCCACTTTCCTTGGGTGGCCTTGTCCCTTTCCATTACCTTTGCGCTCTATGGATTAATTAGAAAAGTGACCCATGTTGGTTCAATGGAAGGGCTAACATTTGAGACATGTTTTATTCTGGGTCCTGTTCTGATTTACTGGTACTTCTTCCAACCAACCTCTCCTTCCACTCTCTATTACACCTTACCGGGATGGAAATTCTTTGTGCTCTCCTTGTCAGGAGTGATTACCTGTATTCCACTTATTCTTTTTGCCTATAGTGCAAAACGTTTAAAACTTCAGACGCTGGGCTTTATCCAGTATCTTTCTCCGAGTTTTAAATTTCTGTGTGGATGGTTAGTTCTTAAAGAGTCTTTAAGTCATGCAATGCTACAGACTTTTGTCCTGATCTGGGTTGCTCTCTTGTGGTACACGCTGGAATCTTTCTATTTTGTCCGTAAAAATAAAAAGACTCCAGGTCGCTATTGAATGCTCAGAACTTCAGCTTTCGCTGAAGATTTTTTTAATTCTTTCGGTATGTTTTTCCCGATGACTTTCACCAGGGCCTTTTCAATGGATTTTTTCATTGAATGAGGGCCTGTAACAAAACTGATATCTCTTACCGGCACCATGCATTTAAAGTCTCGTAACAGTTTTTGATCAACAGCACTCATATTGACCGTCGCCAGGTATGGCAATAAGGTGAAGCCCTGGCTGGCCTTGACCATGTTGATCAGAGTTTCAAGACTTCCCGCCTCAAAGAAAAGGTGCTTGTCCTCTTTCACATTCTTATACTGACATAGCTGCAATGCCTGAGCACGTAGACAATGACCTTCTTTTAATAGCCATGCCTGTTTAAGGTTCAGATCTTTCTCATCTATTGTTTTCTTTTTTAAAAGCTCGTGATTGGGCGATAAGAAGATTTTAAAAGGTTCCATGAAAAGATGTTCTTCATGAAGTGATTTATCTTCCAAAGGAACCGCCAGTATGGCGCCATCAATTTTACCATCTTTTAAAAGACGCATGATTTCGTCTGTTTGATGTTCATAAATTTTGAGCTCTACTTCCGGATACTCTTCTACAAACTGCTGAACAAATAGCGGTAACACATAAGGAGCAATAGTGGGAATAACTGCCAGAATAAATTCTCCGGCAATCTCTCCCCGCAGGGACTTGGCCAGTTCTTCCAGTTCATGGGCCCCATGCATAACTTTTCGGGCATATTCCAAAACTTTTAATCCCATCGGAGTGGGTTCAACGGGCGTTTTAGTGCGGTCAAAAACAATAATCTGCAGGTAATCCTCAAGCTTTTGAATCTGCATACTGAGGGTTGGTTGAGTGACAAAACACTCTTTTGCTGCTTGGGCAAAATTGCGACAGCGATCAACCGCGATGATGTAATTTAATTGCGTAAGTGTCATATATACCTTTCAGGGACTTCAACCTATACTTTTATTACATCATATAATCACTCTGAGGTCGAATATGATCTTTGTCTTAATCATTGCAGCTATTTTTGTTGGACTCTTAATGCCAGTTCAGGCAGGCCTTAATGCTGAGCTGACTCGTTTTCTTAAACACCCATTTTTAGGTGCTTTTATCTCACTCACGACAGGAAGCATTGCTTTACTCCTCATCATGCTGGTACAGGGATTTCCGATGCAGGAGATAAAGCGTATTGGAGAAGCTTCTCCCGTTCTTTTTTTAGGGGGAATTCTTGGCGCCTTATTTGTGGGCTCCTCGATCTTTTTCATTCCCAGGATGGGGGCCACCTCCATGATTGCCGCCCTGATTACGGGACAACTCCTGATGTCAGTCATTATAGATCACTATGGTTTATTGGGTCTATCCAGTTACCCAGTGTCTTTAACAAGAATTGTCGGCGTCTTTCTGCTTTTCGCAGGACTTTTTTTAGTGGTAAAGAAAAGTTCATGATTAAAGTATCTGAACTAACCCGACAGTTTGATAGGCGCGGTATTGCCGGCGTCCACCATTTATCCTTCACCCTTGAACAAGGGCAGGTAATGGCGATCATGGGCCCCAATGGCAGCGGTAAAACCACCTTGATGAATCTGCTGGCGGGCAAAGTAAAAGCGGATTCTGGGGAAATTGCTATTGATGGTGAAATCAGCACTTTTCCAGTGGACGAGACCTTTGAGAACATTAATGTTCAAAAATTTCTCATCCGTTCAGTCACGCTTGATATTGAAGAAGAAAAGAAGCTCCAGCTAACCAGAGATCTGGCCGATACCTTTGAGTTTACTTTTCAGCTTCGTCAGAATTTAAATGAACTCTCTTCCGGTCAAAAACAAAAAGTTTTACTGGCAAAAGAATTAATCAATCGCCCGGCGCTCTTACTTATGGATGAGCCCTTTGCTCATCTTGATCCATTTACCAGAAAAGATATTTTAAGCGGTCTGTTCCAATATATCCGTCATCAGGGAATGACCGTTTTATGGGTCACTCATGATCTGGAAGAAGCTTTTCAATTTTCTGATCAGATGGCCTTGATGAATTTTGGGAAATTTGAACAAAGGGGAACGCCAGAGAATCTGGCAAGAACTCCACGCAATCTTTTCGTTGCTCAGTTCATGGGTTATCGTAATTTTTTTACTCATCAATTTGTGAAGAATTGCTGGCAGTCTCCTTCTGAAATAGAAGGCTTTCTGGTGGTACCTGACCACGCCTGGACACTAGATAATAGCGGTACACCTTTTAAAATTGTGGCCCGCCATCCGGGACGCCAGACGATTGAATACAAACTTCAATCTGAGGAAAAAGTGATCTACCTCATTAAAGGATCTCAGCTCCCGCTACTGGAAGTCGGGGCCACTATCCGCCTTAATCCTATCTGGGAAGAATGCTTCGCTATACCTCTGTAATTATAGACACTTAACCCCTCTAAAAAATCTTCCTTCCTCTAGTCGAACAGGGCCTCTGCGTGATAAGTATTCAAGCATGGCCATAACATATTTTGACAAAGACAAATACCAAAGAAAACCTGAATGGTTGAAAGTAAAACTCCCTCAAGGTGAGGACTATAAAGACATTCGTGATAATCTTCACAGCAAGGGATTATCGACTGTTTGTGAGGAAGCTAAGTGTCCTAACATTTCAGAATGCTGGAGCGCTCGAACTGCCACTGTCATGATTCTCGGTGACACTTGTACTCGCGCCTGCAAATTTTGCAATGTGAAGACTGGTAATCCTAAGGGTTTTGTTAACCATGAAGAAATTGAGAACACATCCAAGATGGTTGGCCTCATGTCACTTCGATATATCGTTATCACCAGTGTTGATCGTGATGATCTTCCTGATCAGGGTGCCGGACATTTTGCTGCGGTCATTGATCGGGTTCATTTGGATCACCCGGAAACGAAAGTAGAAGTACTTATTCCGGACTTCAGTGTCGATTCAGAACGCATGCATACACTAGCGAAATCTAATCCCTATGTGATTGCCCAAAATATTGAAACAGTAAGACGTCTTACTCACCCTGTTCGTGATCCACGTGCTGGCTATGATAAGACCATTGAGTGCCTTAAATTTTACAAAACTCATTATCCACATATTCAGACTAAGACCTCTCTGATGATGGGCCTGGGTGAAACCTGGCAAGAGATTCAGGAAACTCTGGAAGATCTTCGCGCTGTCGGCGTGGATATTGTTACTTTTGGACAATACCTTCAGCCTTCGAAGCGCCATCTGAATGTTGAGAAGTTCTATACTCCGGAAGAATTTGACGAATTAAAACGTATGTCCCTTAAAATGGGTTTCAAATTTGTGGCAAGTGGTCCTCTCGTCAGAAGTTCATACAAGGCCGGAGACTTCCTGGATTACGTCGAAGCCAAAGTATAATCATGAAAAAGATCATCACAGATTCAATCAATCTCTCGGATTTTGATTTGAAAGACAGTGATCTTATTTCACTTGATGAACGAACTGTGGTGGTAACGAAATGGAACTGGGACTATGGTCTGGCCCATAAGTTTCAGCGGGCCTCTCTGACAGTAGTTCAGGAAACTCCCAATCTACGTATTATTATTTGCTGCAATCATCCGGAAGTTTTAACCAATGGTCGAGGTCTTCAAAAGCCCCGCAAAGGTGAAGTGCTGGAGTTAGTGGAATTCAAGCCGGAAGAACATCGTAGTCTTCCTTTCCCGCTCTATCAGATCGAACGTGGCGGCGGACTGACTTTCCACCATCCGGGACAATTCATTTTTTATCCCATTGTAAAACTAAATCCAAAATCCTTATCCTTATCCCTGATGATTGATCAAATTTTTGATTTCACCATCGATATCTTAAACTCCTGGGGAGTAAAAAACCTCGACCATGAGAATAAGCTCCTGGGAATCTGGCAAGGCAACAAAAAGCTGGCCTCCATGGGCATCGCCATTGAAAAACTAACCACTTTTCACGGCATGGCCCTCAATCTGCTGGAGAACCCGAATATGAAGAAGGCCCTCGCCTCTCTCAACCCTTGTGGTCTTAATGCCCAAACGTATACATCGGTGGAGGCCTTGGCCGAAATTCCATCAAACCCTTTGGAGAGCTTCAGGGAGCAATTCCTGGTCAGGATTAAAAATGAGTGGAAATAGTTTTGGCCAGTTGTTCAGGATTACTACTTTCGGGGAATCTCATGGAGAGGCCTTAGGTGTCGTGATTGATGGAATGCCTGCAGGTCTGATGGTAGATCTGGAAGATTTAAAAAAAGAGTTAAAGCGCCGGGCCCCGGGTCAGCATGAGGTTCATACTTCCCGCAAAGAAGAAGATCTTCCGGAAATCCTTTCTGGAGTTTTTCAGAATAAGACTCTGGGTACTCCCATCACAGTTATCGTTCGCAATACCAATCAAAGAAGCCAGGATTACGAAGTCCTAAAAGACTCCTATCGTCCGGGGCATGCTGATAAAACAACCATGATGAAATATGGTTACCGGGATCATCGTGGAGGCGGACGTGCCTCCGGCAGAGAAACTCTGGCGCGAGTGATCGGCGGATATTTTGCCGGTCTTATTTTAAAAGATCTTTCATTTTATGCTTACATCCAAGAAGTGGGACAATTTAAACTGACAACGGCTCCTCTAGATCACTCCGTTGACCGGGGTGAGATTAATATTCCAGATAAGAAGATGTCGGATGCAGTGATTGATTTTTTAAAAGACTGCAAGAAAAACGGCGAATCAGCAGGAGGAGTTGTAGCACTATCTATTCTCAACTCTCCTACCGGTTTAGGTGAACCGGTCTTTGATAAATTAAAGGCCGATTTTGCCAAAGCGATGCTGTCTATTCCTGCCTGCATCGGATTCAGTATTGGTTCAGCATTTGACCTGGTAAAACTTCCCGGAAGCCAAATCTCTCAGGACTCCAAAAACTTTGGAGGAATGGAAGGTGGTATATCCAATGGGGAAGAAATTCTACTACAGATGGCCTTTAAAGCACCATCGACCATCGGCGAGAAAGCGAAGGCCGGTCGTCATGATCCCTGCATTCTCCCGCGAGTGGTTCCAGTCGTAGAAGCGATGGCCAAAATCGTTATGGCCGATCACTTTCTCCGGAATTCTTCTTATTCTGCTTTTCACTCTTAAGATAGGTATCAGTGATACTGATAAGTCCCTGGGCCTTAGATTTTAACTTCTGAAGCTCAGGTGTCGGCTCAGTCGGTTCAAGAAATTCATAATTTTCATCACGCCATTTCCAGAACTTTCCATGGTGGAAAGCCCCATCAGGACCAGCAATTAAACCTGAGCTGTTAATAGCATCGGAATGATCGCTGAACATGTCTTCCCCTAACTTGATATAAGGTTGATCGGACAAGGATAAATTGATCAACGTTGGAAAGATGTCTTCGTGGGATCCGAATTTTTTATCATCTATTGCTCCTGACGGTTTGTAGGCATCAGGGATTCTCAGATAAAAAGGCACGGCATAACGTACAAATTCCTGCTCTTGACCAACTCCTTTAGCTATCCAAAAACTGTGATCGCCCGTGAGACCAACAATGGTCTTATCATTTAAACTGGAGCTGTGAATTCGCTCCAGGAATTCGGCCATCTTTTGATTGGAGTACTGAAATCCCAGGAATCTTTTTCGCGCCAATTCTTCATCAATGGTAATTTTAGAAAGTATCTCTTTTGTAAATTTGAGCTCACGTGGCTGATAAGATGAAGGATACTCAAAGGGCGGATGATTTGAGGTCGTTAAAACCAGGAAAAACTGGGGGCGTGTCGCTGTTCTTAACTGCTCATCAATGAATGAATAAAGATACTCGTCAAAAATACCCCATTCATTTCCTAAATCTCGGGCAGAGAAATTTCCTAATTCAGGCATCGCCTCTTTGATTTCGTCCGCTCCCCAAAGGTGGTCATATTTCTGGGCCCTTAGATATTTTCCCAAATCACGCCAGCCTAGCTTTCCGCCATAGACGAAATGGGTGTCATAACCACTTTCCTTGAAAGGAAGGTGACCTGCTGACTTCAGGGCCGTCTGCATGTATTCAGATTCTGAAAGGAAACGGGCCCCGGGACGAATAACTTGGGAAGTGGCCACGGAAACAATACTTCCGATAGTTCCATTCTCAGCCGGCAAGAAGTTCTTGAACAAAACACCTTTATCAAAGTGATTTTTTAAATCTCCCAGCAGTTGAAAATCTTTGGAGTCTTGATTATTCCAAAAAGATCCCAGGCTTTCCATCACCACCAGGACGACGTGAGGAGGATTTTCTTTAAGAAAAGGATTATTCGGGGTTCTGACCGTCAAGGCCTTCTGGATATCAGAATTTTCTGGCGATTTACCACGAGCAGCAAGGAAGGCCTCTTCCCAGCGATTAAAACCATTGGCCTTAAGATAATTAAACTGATCCTTACCAAAAGTTTTACGGATTTTAATAGCGCGGTTTAAAGTCAGGGCCCCATTGAGGGCGATTTCATTAACAAATTCGTTGTCACTAATAAAGGCATCTTCTACCGACAGTGGGAGGCGGGTAAAATTACCCCGGGCCATGAAAGCAATCAACACGAGTCCACTCAAAAAGATAAGAGGCATTTTAAAATTGAAGGCGCGTGCCTTTAAATCAAATTCAAACGGAGAAAAAAGAAACTTTATAAAACGATAAAGTCCATAATGAAGTGTGAAAACGATTGTGAGCCAAAACAGAAGGTTGTAATTTTTGTAAATGGAAATAATGACGGCTTGGGTATCATCCTCAAAAAAACCGAAGAATAAAATATTTAAATGTTCCTGGAAGTAGGAATAAAAGCCGTAATCAAATACATAAAGCCAGGCGATGAGAAAATAACCGAAGCATAAAAGACTCACGAGCAAAAAACGGGTCGCTTTAATGGTTACTTTACCTGGAATGAAATAGGCCAGATTCAGAATAATAAAAGGCAGGGCATTCACATAGGCCAGTGGCATAAGATCAAAACGTAACCCGAGAAAGAGGGCCTTTTTGATTTCATCGGTATTTTGGGAAAGGATGTTCCAATCTCCAAAATAAAAGGCAAAGGAAATCCTCGCCAGCGTCATCAGCACAGCAAAAATAAGAAAAAGGAATGTCAGGTTTTTAAGCCAACGCCAGTAATAGTGCCTGAAAGACAAATTCATAAAATGACCTCAAATTTTGAGCATCATATCAATCGTCATTTCAGAATGCAATTTACTCGTCTTCATCAGTATCGCCGAACATTAAATTGCGTTCAAAATCCTCAGGTCGGGTGGCATTCCCCTTGGCCTCTTCCATTGAAATGAGCCCTTCCTTATAGAGCCTGGTAATGTGCTGATCAAAACTTTGAGCACCGGAGCCGTTTTTACCTTTTTCAATGTAGGTGTACATTTCTTTGGTTCTGTTAGGATCAAGAATAGCATCTTTAATTCCCGGATTATTGATCATGATCTCTTGGGCCGCCACACGCCCCTTTCCGTCCGTCGTCTTCAAGAGACGCTGAGAAATGGTAGCATAAACGTTATCGGCAATACGGGTTCTTACCACCCCTTGCTCTTCAGGAGGAAACATTGAAATAAGTCGTCCAATAGTGCTGAGGGCATCAGTTGTATGGACCGTACCAAATACCAGGTGACCGGTTTCAGCAGCCTTCAAGGCAATAGAAATGGTCTCTGCATCCCGCATTTCACCGATCAAAATAATATCCGGGTCCTGACGGAGGGCCGATCGCAGGGCAGAGTTAAAATCAGAGGTATCCTGGCCGATTTCACGTTGAGTAATCCTCGCTTTGATGGGCGAATGGACATATTCAACAGGATCTTCCAAAGTAAGGATATGAACTGCCGAGGTCTTGTTAATGTGATTAATCATGGCCGCCAGAGTAGACGACTTCCCTGAGCCGGTGGCCCCTGTCACAAGAACCAGACCAGCATTGGCACCAGCGATTTTATTTATCACAGGGGGCAATTTTAAATCCTCAGTGGTAGGTATCTTGTCACTAATCAGTCGCAGAATGATCCCCAGCTTGCCTTGATAACGAAGTATGTTGTAACGGACACGGCAAACATTGGGGACTGAGAATGAACCATCATGCTCTTTTAGTTTATCGAGACCTTCCAGGACTTCAGAATCCTTGATCATGATCTTACAAATGAGTTTTAGATCTTCGTTGGTTAAAGGCTCGGCCTTAACCTGAACCAGGTCCCCTCTTAAACGAAAACAAGGCTTCTCATCAGTCCGCAAATGAATGTCACTGACATTGGAGGCCGAAGCCGATTTTATAATGTTTAAAAACGTTTCTTTCGTTAACGCCATGTAGGATTCCAATTCTCAAATAGTATGAATAACTTATCGTGTGGTTTATAAGAAATATTGAGCCTAAAATGTTATTCCTGACAGCATTTATCCACTTTACTAATTATTTGAATATCCGATGAGTTCCATATGTCGACTTTCTGGGAAACCGAAGAAATATATACCAATGGAGATGATTATTTTGATCATCTGCTCAAGGATATTGATCAGGCCCAAAACTACATCACCGTAGAAATGTATATTTTCAATGACGACATCCTGGGAAAAAAAATAGCGGCCCATTTGATCAATGCTCACATGAGAGGGGTGAAGGTCCAAATTATTGTGGACGGAGTTGGAAGTTACACGTTCTTTAATAAGCTTCATGTAATTTTTCAGAAGAAAGGGATCATGGTTAAAATGTATAACCCCCTACCCTTTTATCATCCCTTCTATGGCAAATTAAACCCCATTCGAAAATTCAAAATATTCCGGACAAGGTTATGGCGAATCAATCGCAGGGACCATCGAAAAATTGTCACCATCGATAACTCCATTATGTATGCTGGCAGCTTTAATTTTACGGCAGAACATACCCGCTACCACATAGATACGCCGTGGAAGGATATGGGCGTAAGAGTGACCGGTGAGCATGTTGGATTTGCCGTTCTGAACTTTAAAAAGAACTGGAAGCTCAGAGACTATTACCGTTACAAAAAACAGATCCGTGGGCAGCAGGCGATAAATTGGAGAAACTCTCCTTTGCGCATGAATCATACTTTATTTATGAAGCGGTTCTATTATAAGAATTTTATTCAAAGAATAGATCAGGCGCAGGCAAGAGTCTGGCTGATGACACCCTACTTCATTCCCAAGCGCCGCTTAATCCGGGCTCTTGGCAAGGCCGCGAAACGAGGGGTTGATGTACGCATTTTAATCTCGCAAAAAACGGATATTCAATTTTTTAAATGGCTGCAATATTTTTACTATGCTTATCTTCTTGGGAAGGGTGTGAAGGTCTATCAATATACTGATTCGGTTTTACATGCAAAAAACTATATTATTGATGATTTTATGACGATCGGTACCACTAACTTAAATCACCGGAGTTTCTTGCATGATTTAGAAGTCGACTTGGTTATTCAGAACGATGAAAACAAGAGAAAAATTGAAGAGCATTTTATCGCTTCGACATTATCTCAAAAGTCTATTACTCTGGATGGTCTAAAGCAAAGACCTCTTTGGGATCGGGCGCTTTCCAGATTCTTTTTCTTTTTCAAATATTGGTTTTAAATATGAAACTTCGAATTCTTTCTTACAATATCCACAAAGGCTTCACCATCGGTAATCGGGATTTTATCCTGGAACAAATTAGACTGGCCCTTCGTGAAATGAATGCTGATGTTCTCTTCCTGCAGGAAGTATTGGGTGATCACCAGGATAAAAAATGTAAAATCCCTGATTGGAAGACTGCGATCCAATTTGAATATCTAGCCGACACCGTCTGGCCTCACTTTGCCTATGGAAAAAATGCTATTTATCCGGAAGGTCATCATGGGAATGCCATACTTAGTAAGTTCCCCATATTGGATTGGCAAAATCACGTCATCTCCACTAATCGATTTGAACAACGTGGTCTTTTAAAATGCAAAGTGCAGATTCCTGATACCGGCCAGGAGATTCTGCTCGCCAACACCCACCTCGACCTTACTCAAAAAGGCAGAGATCTACAGACCAATATGCTGGTTAAGCATATGGAGAATGAAACTGATCTTCCCTGGGTTTTAGTTGGTGACTTTAATGACTGGAATAAAAAAGTGTCTCCTCGAATTGAACATTTTTTAGGCGCCAAGGAAATTTTCAAGACCTTGCATGGCAAGTATCCTGCGACCTTTCCCTCTTTCATGCCCGTCCTTTCACTAGACCGAATTTTCGTGCATAAAGTTACTCCGGTAAGTGCAGTGGCCTTAACTGATTCTCATTGGAGAAGCCTGTCTGACCATTTACCTTTATTAGTAGAAATTGAAATTTAGTTGATTGAAAATTTGTGACCTTCGGCGAAGGCGTAACATTTCCCGATAAATCTAAGCTCATCACCATTAACGACGATGCCCGCTCCATCAGGACAGGCATAAATGATTTTGCTATGTAACTTTGAGTATTTTTTAAAGACGATGTCATATCGGGCAGAATTTTTGAAATGCGGAAAGAAGAGATAATCCACCAGATTCAAAGAACTCAGGTTTGAGATATTCACAGTGTTTTCATCCCGGTCAAATTCAGGATAACCGGCCATCTCGATATTTTCGGTCATCATAATGGCGCCGGCAGAAAGACCTGTCAGTACTCCACCCTTCTTCGCAAAGGTCCTTAATTGCGGTAATAGTTTTGCCTTCCTGAGACTATTTAAAAAGTAAAAGGTATTTCCACCTCCCAGATGAATGGCATCACTTCTCATAACTTCCTGAAACAGGATTTTATCGAAGGGTACATCAACCGGAAAATGAATGAATCTGGAAATCTTAAACTTAGAATAATGCTTTACGAAGTTCTTGAACTCCTGCTCAGAAAGATAGGAGGAAGAAGGTATAAAGGTAACAACGGGATTTTTCTTTCCCATTAATTCCACAAAAGCACGATCGAGACTTGAATTCTCTTTTTCAAGACCGCCGCTATAGAAAACAAGTTTCATAACCCCTCACGGCAGTCCCGAACAATCGAATAGAGGTTTTGCATGATGTTCTTATACCTGTGAGGAATATCAATCGTTACTTTCTTCTGATCTGGATTAAGATTCTGGTACGAGGAAAATTCCCGGGCCAGTTCAAATAACTCTTCTGCACTAAGTTTAGGCCGTAGCTTTTGAACTTTTTGGACAATGTAAGTAATAGAATCCCCTGTTACCCGGTCGTATTTGTTTATGACCGATGAACGCATCGTCAGTTCAAGCAGGACATGGTTCATGGAAGTATGTGTCTCTTTTTCAACAGCGCCAACCAGTTCCATATACAAATGCTGAAAACGGCTGATCTGTTTCTTTCTTAACTCTGTTAATTTTAAGTCCTTTTTTTTTGCATAAGAAGACTTGATGATTTCTGTAAATTCTACTGGAGTAAGTGGGGCCTGTCTGGTGAGATAAATTTGCGGAAATTCCCGCAAGATATCTCTCATACAAAAGATGGCATCCCGGTTTATCCCATCAGCAACCTTGTAAACTCCTCTCTTGGATTGAGCTCTTTCGAAATAGGTATAAGTATTCCGGAACTTGGTTACTAAGGAGCGATGATTTTTAAGCAGTATTTCCTGCTGATCTTTTCGAAATCCTATTTTTTGAGTCAGATTGCGGTCTTTGCACTCAATAAAAAACTTATCAAAGAATTTTAAGGTCTCATGAGTTCTGAATTGAGATATTGATTTTTTCTTACCAGTGGTCAGGAAGTCTGCAATCTGCACAAAGCACTGAACAATATAGCGGGCCTTTTGCCGTTGCTCTAAAATGGTTGTGGAATATCTTTGGACATCATCATAACGGTATTCAGCGTGAAATAAGCCGAACTGCCTGATCGAGCCATAATCAATAATGCCACCATCCATCAGGATGTTATCTCCATCCCAATCCAACCAGCAGAAGATATAGTCGTCTTCAAACTTTGCCGATGTTTCAGCAAAAGTCTTAGCTACTTGGCGGGCGAGGTAATAATATTTTTCTTTATCATTCTTAAATGTTGTCTGGGGCCACTGCTTATTTTCGATCTGACGTTGAATATAATAATCAGCGATTTGCTTCAGGGAGGAGATATTCCCTTGTTTTAAATGACCGAAGAAGTGACTTGGCCGCATGAGATTAGGATTGGCACGGACGTTGATCCCCAACCCTTTTTCAAATTCAATAATGGCCAGAACACGTTCTGTCTTAAAGCCATTTTTTCCTAGAACCTCCGAGAAGAAGAGAGTTTCAAGGCCTTCGCCTACTTCCGATAAACCGCAGCCATAAGAAATAGTCGGATCGCCTGTTTGATAAAACTTTTTATTAATATTGCAGGCCGGAGATAACTTCGTCGCACCAGTTCCACAACTTGAAATGTCCCAAGTGACTCCACCACTTCGAATGGAGCCATTCCAGATAGATCTTCCGTCTCCTGAAGTCTTACCGGTTTTATCCGGATGTTGAAGCTGCAGATACCGGGTCGCCATATAAGTATGAGGATGAATATCTTCTTCCGGGATTTTCACCTTATTAATAACGTCATATTCATTAATAATGACCAGTGAGAAGGTCTCGAGGATTTCACGCTCAAGTTCAGGATTTAATTTGTTTGGATGAGTTTTAGCGATGAGGCCCATTTCTTTAGCTAGTTCAAAGTTAAAGAAGGCCACTTTCCCGCCCTTTTTATAACGGGCCTTGTATTCGACTCTCCCACCAGGAACTTGGGTTTTAAAAGGATGCTCGCCATTGATACGAGCAAAAGTGGAGTAAGAACGTTTGCCGACTTCGTCAATCGGGCTTTTTTTAACTTGATTCATCTCTACTTATCAATCCTTGATAAAGTCCTAAACAAAAAGCTATTTAAAGTATAGGACCTCTCGGTATTCTTGACAAAAAAATATACCAGCTAGGCAAAAAGCGCTTCTTACAGATTAATTTTCTCAACTAAATCCAGAAATTGTTGGCGATAGATTCCGTTATCATGATGATAAGCATCGATATGAGAGCCATGAGGTAACTTCCATAACCACTTGTCTTTAGATTTCACACCTTTATAAATATCCTTCCCAAACTGGGGAGGAATGACATCATCCTTCATCCCGACAATGACCAATGTTGGCCGGGTTATCTTTTCATAAACTTCATCTGCGGCATATTTATCTGAAACCAGTAAAAAAGCGAGCGGACTCACGGGCCACAAAAACCAGATGTTTTTCAATCGATCAAAAGCAATGTCCTTGTAAGAAGCAAAGGCCGAATCCATGACGATTAAAGATATGTTATTAGAATATTTAAAATCTGGAATCGCCCGAAGCGAAACTGCTCCGCCAAGACTCTGCCCGTAAACAATAAATTTTCCTTTTCCATTTTTCTCATGCAACTCTCTCCCCTTTTCCAAAGCGGCAAGTGCATCTAAATAAATTCCTTCCTGATTAGGTTTTCCTTCTGATTTTCCATAGCCACGATAATCAAAAGTAAACAGATTATAACCGTGATCAATTAACCAGATGAGACTAAAGAAGTGCGTTGAAATATTTTGAGCATTGCCATGAAATTGAATCACCGTCCCTTTCGGATTATTCGACTTGGCAGGAAAAAACCATCCATGAAGATTTACACTGTCCTTTGACTTAAAAAAAACATCTTGGTAGTTAAGTTTGAACTTCATTGGGTCGACAAAGTGTTTGTCTGACGGGTGATAAAAAAGATGAGAACAGCTTTGGAGAAAAAATAATCCAAAAATCATAAGCAGGTATCTCATGACAACTTCCCCTTGATCAAATCTTAACGAAACTAACTAAAACCTAAAGAGACTTAAAACTTTGGGCCAGAGATAATGAAAGTCAAAGGAACTTCTTATGCAAACACTTATTCGTTTTGGCCTGATTCTAATGAGCCCGTATCTGCTTCTCGTGTACTGGAGAAACACCCATAAGAACGTGGAAAACCTTCATGCTCATTATGAGCTTAACTACGAGTAATTACTCAACGTCAAAATCAAAGGTCGTATCCGGAAAAGGCTCGGGTCGCCGAGAAAAATGCCACCATTCCTGAAAAAAGTTTCTGAATCCACCAAGTTCCATCAAGTCTTTCAAAAGCATCCGATTTCTTCTTTGCTCATCAGTAATTAATGGGGAATCAGTATGAGAAATAACGTCAAAATAATCAAAACCACTGCCCATATCCATGTCCAGGCCTGTTTTTAAGTCAAAAAGTGTGAGGTCTACAGCACTACCACGGGAATGGGAAGATTGTTTGGCGATAAAGCCCTGCTCAAATAAATTCATCCGGGTAAACTTAGGGTAATAGATGGCCTTAACTTCAGGCCGAGTTTCAGGCAACTTCGCCCACTCCTGAAAGAAAGCGACGGCCTTAACAGGGCGGTAAGCATCAAAAACCTTAAGTGAGAGTCCTTGTTCTAAGGCCGCTCTCTGAACTTTAGCGAGGGCTTCGGCGGAAGATCTCGCCATATAAGCTTTTTGAGCTTTATAGCCTGGAACGACCTGACCGGTGAAATTTTGGATCGTACTATAGTCCGCTTGAATCTTTATTCCGGGACATACGTCTAAGAGAGAAATAAAATCAGGATGAACATTACTCATAGAAATACTGTAAACCAAACTCACCAAATGTGAACCACTCTCTTTCTCTTTCAACTCCTCCACCCTTGAGGGATAAGGAAACTTTCTCATTTAAGTGGTGACGCAGTTCCAATTCATTCCACCATTCATAATCCTCAAAAGGTTTCTGATGCTCATAAGTATTGAAATGGTAGTAAGTATTCAGAGCTGTGACCCAAGTATCCGATAATCTATAGCGGGCAAACATTTTAGGACCAAGTCCCACGCGGTAGTTATTTTCAAACTGCGATTGTATGTTTAATTCCCCATTGAGCAGTAAGGCGAGAAGAATTTTTTGACGGGCCAGCTGCAGACTATTTCCCACGGAACCAGTTACAAAGCCCGCAGGACAGTCAAAGCAGGAAAGCCTTCTGAGCTGTTTTACTCCAAGCTCAACATCCCAGGATATGGGAGAGGCCCAGAAATTTTGTTCAGCATAGTTTTTGATATTAAAGATCGAAAAATTATCCAGGATAAGCTTGGCGTCCTGGTAATTTCTTTCCTGTAGCTCAAAGGATACTTTACCGATTTCAAGCTGAGCTTCTTTTAGTGACCCGGCCGGAGGATCCAATAAATCATGAAGAGCGGCCCGGAATTCAAAGCGGGTACTCTTACCGATCTGATCATAATAATTTTCAGCCAGAACCCATCTGGTAGGTGAATGACTATAGGCCGGAGAATCCAGAGCGGTCTTTTTAGGATCTATCACATCTTTTGAAATAATTGGATTCTTCGCACGTGCTGTTAAGATATGCGACTTTAGTTCTTTGGTGGCAGGATCATCTTTTAAGATTTTCTCAAAATTAAAGTAATCAAAGGCTTCAATTGATACATCCAGGACGTCGGCGGCTTTCTGATCACTATCCCCCTCTACCAACTTCGCCGTAGACTTTGGATGATTGGCAATCTCTTTAGCAAGATTCAATTCTTTTTGATTTAGGTCCTCTGAAAGTCTGATCAACTTTGAATAGGTAGACTCTCGTCTCTTTCCTTCATCAATCAAACCTTCATGATGGAGCAGTCTCACCGTATCGGCAGGAATGGTGTAGTGGCTATATCTGTCAGTCAGATTAAGACTCGGACGGGCGACATCAATAACGCTCAATAAGTGATATGAGCAGTTCTCATGAAAATAGAAATAATCAAAATAGGTATTTCCTAGTTCCCAGATGTGATCCACCATCTCGAGAACTTCCGGCATGATGAGTTTCAGATCATAAGACCAAAGATCACGAAATTCAAAATTAGTATACTCACGGATTTTATAATAATAAGGGATAGCAGCGAACTCTCCAATGAAGCCACCGAATAATCCCTTAATCGCATAAAGGAATGGATTATTTTCTTTGGCCTTGGCCGCATAATTAATTCCGTAGTCCAGCATCTCCGTTTCATTTTTGTCATCATAACGGCTTAATCTCAACAGAGTGTGACCAAAGGCAGAGTTGGGATTAGTTAAATAATAGGACGAGAAAACAATGCTTGCTCTTTTAGCGGCTAGCTTAGAAAAAAAACTTATATACTTCTGACAGCCTGAAAAATCTGCATTCCACGGCATACCAAGTTCTCGATTGAGCCATTTATAGCGAAGTGGAAACTTGCAAATAGCATGATCATCATTGGGGGTGGAAGTTTGGCTAAAAATCTCTACGGTCTTTCTTAATTCAAGCTCGGGATTCTTTTTTCCATCTTTATGCAAAAAGAAAGTGCCAGCATCAGCTTCGCTGACATAAGAGCCTGTGATGTTCTTCTTATAATGCAGAAGCTTTATCCACTTGGGAGACTTGGCCAATGTAGACAAATCATCTTTGGCAGAAGTTGAAAAAGAAAAAAATAGGAATAAAAGAATTAAGTGCATGGGACCTGCTATTTTGTAACAGGTCCCATTATAGAAATTAGATCTGAGTGTTGCAAGTAGTAGAAGCAACAGTATTAATGTTGTGAGTGATCTCAGATGAAGAAGCGTGTGCAGTTGTGAAGATTGAAGAATAGTTAGACTTCAATGCCTGGCCGAACTCCATAGAGTTAGCACAACCGTAAACCTTAGAAAGACCAACAATTGTTTCACCATTACCACGAGCGATATCGTTAGCAAGAGCTACTTTGTTAGCTTCTACATATGCTTCAGCCTGACCTACTTTTAGAGGAGCTGGAGAATCACAATTTGAAGTTCCGAGAGTAATACCGATCGATTGAATACCTGTTGTATTAGTAGTACCAGCAAGAACTTGCTTCCACCAAGTTTGATCACCTTCAAATACCATAGAACCAAGACCACACCCAGCTGAACCATACTTCGCTGCGAATGAAGTTGAAGCCATTAAAGCAATCGTTACTACAACTAATAATTTTTTCATCCCTAAAACTCCATTGTTAAAGATTTAATTTTCATTAATAGAATTATCCAAATATTAAGATAATGAGCAATAAGAATTATTATTAAACTTTTTATTGGTCATCAAGGCTCTAGGTATAGGTTTAAGATTGCAAATCTTAAGGTTGCAAAAGCTTATTCATCTTGACCAAACTCTGAATAGACCTACTATTTTATATATACAATTTTACCAAGGGAGTCTTAATGAAAGTAAATTGTCTTCTGCTTCTTATTTCAGCACTTTTTCTAACAAGCTGTGCCTCAACTGGTCCTACCGGTGGTTTGTTATTTCATGATATCAAGTATGGGGTAAACTCTACAACTCACGAGTTTGTCACAAAAAAAGGTGAAGCATGCCAAACAAGCGTACTTGGTCTAGTAGGTTCCGGAGATGCTTCAATTGATGCTGCTAAAAAAGATGGCAGTATTACAAAGGTCGCTAGCATTGATGCTTCAAGCTTCAGTGTTCTATGGTTCTTTAATAAGTATTGCACTATCGTGAGAGGCAATTAACGAATAAATTAGTATCAATCAAGTGATGCATTTACATGCTTCACTTGATTGATTTAACATGCATACTAAATGCATTATTTATAATTCGATGTTGAGTAACGTTCCTTTCTCTGACTTTTTCTGTTTGCAAATAAATAAGGAATTAAAAATCTTTGAAGTGATTGATGGTGAGATAAGTGAGTCTAAGCCGCTTTTCAATTGTTTCATCCAACATTAAGAGCAGTTCTTCTAATTCAAAGGTTAGTCCAAGATCACAGACAAATTTGTCCGCTTCGATTTCGGCCATGAAGGGCTCCCCTTTCAAGCCTTCAAGTTCATAAAGCACGAAGGCCAGTTCATGGGCCAGATAGGCCACAGCACTTTTCTTCTCCGACTTCAGGAGCTTTTGAAATTCAGGAAAAACAACAATGGTATTACTTAGGACCGCTCCCGGAGCGGGATGCTGTCTTAGTTCCTGGCTGGGAACAAAGATGACGGGATACTTGGTCATCATTACTTCCAATACACCGGAAGGAAGATGGGCAAACAATTTATCAAAATGAGCTTTGTTACAAGTTTCAAGAATCCATTGATGCTCTGGCAGTGAGTAGAAGTAAGCGCTAAAATTCTTTCGAAGTTGTGATTTGTTCGAACGATCTTTAGATAAGAATTTTTGAATTAGATTCATCATGGCGTCACCTCTGTCTTTCTTTTCGGACAGCGGTGACGTCTCTTAAGGAAAATTATTGATGAAAAGGCTGCTCATCCAAATCGGCAACGAGATTGATCGGTCCCTGATACTTCTCGCCAATTATACCAAGAAGATCATCAGGTATTTTAGATGCACGATATTTTTTGCCATTGGTAGTCCGAATCCAAAAGCCATTCAATAACTTATCCGCTCTTGAGATGCGAATTGGCTTGATCGAAATGATATGATCAAGATTAAACAGCAACTCCACCTCTTCGGCTTCCTGGCCCGGAGCAGGTTTGGTTTGAAAGACGGTGAACTTTTTAAACTTCATAGAGACTCCTTAAAACAATGGAGTTATTTTATAGTGGATTAAAGAGCTTGGGGTTAGAAGGATAAGATTTTGAAAATTTTACAGGAAACTACAGAAGAAACATGGCAATTTACCTCCTTTGCCCAGATGGAAGGAGTTATCAGACGTGTCGATAATCCCACTGAGGTTATTTTACTCCTCCATGGTCTGGGTGAAAGAGGCAAACGAATCTACCGCAAGCTACTGCCTTTCTTGCCTAAAAACGCCCTGATCATAGCTCCCAATGCCCCCTTTCCGATTCCCCGGAACAAAGAAGGCCGGATGGATTTTGGCCACTCCTGGTATTTCTACGACAAGTTTGAACGAAAATATTTCATCAATCAGGACCTCGCCAAATATTGGCTCAGGGATCTATTGAAATTGGAAAATCCCAAGGCCCTTCCAGTAACCATTATTGGTTTTTCTCAGGGAGGCTATCTCGCTCCGCTGGCCGGTAAAGAGATAAAAGAAACGAGGCTGATCATTGGACTTGGGTGTGAATTCAGGACGACATTGATACAGGAAAAGTTGCCTTTTCCCATGCATGCGATTCATGGTGAAAAAGATGAAATCATCTCCCCTGCCTCTGCTCAAAGCGAGATCAAAAAACTTAAGGCCCAAGATATACATGTTGAATGGCATTCAGTTCCTGATGCCGGCCATGAAGTTACTAACGGAATGGGAATTATTGTAAAATCAATTCTGGAGAAACATGGAAAAAGAAGTTTATAAAGGTCAGATCATTCGTGTAACCGAAGAAAAAATTGATAACATCGTCTGGGAACGGGCCTACCTTCCCGACGGAGTGATCATCTTCCCCATTACCGACGAAGGTAAAATCATTCTCATTAAAGAGAAGCGACCCCATGAAAACCCTCCGGTTAGAATCAAGCCAGTCTCAGGTATTCTGGAGCATGATAAAGGCACTCCGGAAGAGAATGCTCAAAGAGAGATGCAGGAAGAAATTGGTCTTAAGGCGAGCGAGCTCGAACTCCTTTGGTCCCTGAAAGGCAGCGGTACCATTACTCACAATCAATACTTCTTCATTGGCCGGGGCCTGGTTCCCTCCAAGCTACCCAATCCAGACGGTGAAGAAGTCATTCTGGAATTAATCGAATTTTCTCCCCAGGAGCTTTATCAGGCCGTTCTGAACAATGAGCTTAAATGGAGCATGTCGACTTTAGGCATCTTTCGTTTATTGCAAAGGCTCGGGACGCTAGGCTAAAGACCTGATTTTACGTATCAAACAACCAACAATTACATACTTGTTAAAACATTTGTATGATATGCCGAACATATGTATACTTAGTCTCAATAGCGAGGAGCTAAAATGTACGTCTGCATCTGCAAAGGCATCACCGATAAACAAATTCAGGAAGCTGTGACTTCCCGAAATACCAATAATCCTAAGGAGATCCTGAAAGCTCTGGGCATTGGTTCGGATTGTGGCACCTGCGTTGAAGATGCAGTGAATACTCTCCTAGAACAAAGCTCCCGAACTCCTATGGAAATGAAAGACAGCTCAAACAATTCTTAAGTCTGTCGATCTGTTTTGATTCTTCCCATCCATTCCTCTACAATCATTTTTAATACGACTGCTTTTATGAGGTGCTTATGAAAGGTTCTGCTGCCATTATTGATGCTTTAAATTCCGTTCTAACCAAAGAACTCACTGCCATTAATCAATACTTTCTTCATGCTCGCATGTTGCAGAATTGGGGTCTTGAAAAAATCGGCAAGCTTGAATACGAAGCTTCCATTGATGAAATGAAACACGCTGACATGGTTATTAAGCGTATTCTTTTTCTGGAAGGCCTTCCTAATCTCCAAAAGCTCGACAAGCTTCGCATTGGTCAAAACATTGCAGAAGTACTTGAGGCCGACCTGGCAGTGGAATACGAAGCTGTTCCTCATTTGAAGAAATGCATCCAACTGGCAGAGGCTGAACATGATTACGCTACTCGCGATCTGTTCCTGACGATTTTAAAATCTGAAGAGCATCACATTGATTGGCTTGAAACACAGAGAGATCTGTTGAAGGCAGTTGGGCAGCAGAATTATCTGCAGTCGCAAATGGAGCCGGATAAAGGTGCTGAGTAAATTATTTCGGCCTGTGAGAGGAGACTCTCATGGGCCTATTTTTATGGTTGCGTATAAGTCACTGTCGAAGAACTCGAACCATTATTACCTAAGCCGTCTTGAAAATTGGCGCCACTGGCATTGATATCCAATGTCTGGCCTGAAGCGCAGGTTGCAGCAACATCAAAGGTAACCGTTGCACCAACCGTATTGAAATTACTTAATAAAATCCCAGTACAGGTTGATAGACTGGTATCAAAGTCAGCTGCAAGAACTGAAGCAGCGTCGACATTCTCATCGAAAGTTATGATACAGAAGCTGGAACAACTACTCCACCGGCTGGAGCAAATGCACCGGCAAAAGCAGCTGATAAGCGTAAAGGACGCAAAATCTCTCAACAAGTTGTTGATGAGGTCGCTGAATATAAGAAAGAAATTAAAAGTAATAAAGTCGGATCATCTAGAGTGCAGGTGAATGGAAAAAACATCATCTGGAGTATGGATGGTGCTATCACAAAAGAGAACGTGAAGGTTGAGAACCAAGTGATCAAGGACAGAGGAACTAGGTGTTGGGTTGGAATGAAGAGTGCTAAGAAAGCATCATGTTCGAAAGATGTGGTTGAAGCACTTGAAGAGAGCTTCTATAACAAAGGGATTCCTCTTGTGCTCTTAACCGATAATGGTAGTGCTTTAAACAATATGGACGTCAGTGAATTACTGAAACAGCATAAGGTAATCCATCTTAAGTCCTTGCCGCGAACGCCTCAACATAATGGCGCTGTAGAGGTAGGCATAAGGAAACTCAGAGAGATCATGAGTTATGGCCAAACAAATCTTAACAGCGATGGATATGTCAAATAACCGCCTTAAGATTTATGGATTGAAAATGCAGATATGCCTTATAATAAATATGACCATGATTTGTTTTATTTTGATTGTAGCAAAAGACTAATGGAGCTTAAGAAAGAACCGTTAAGCTTCAGCCAAATACGATTAAAAGAAAGAGAAGTAATCTTTGAAGAGTTAGAGAAAAGAGGATTCGTAACTAAGTGGAAAGTGACAAAATATGGCTGACCTCAAACGGAAGACTTTGTGTAAAGCTTCTACCTTTGAGACCTGAATCAGCAGAATTAAAAGTAAAATAAGACGCATGCATCTATTTTAAGGGGTTCTGAAAACACAAATTGTATTTAATAAGGAAATTTTAATTTATTACGACAAACTCCATAATCCACTGAAAATACTAGAAATTATTTTAACGAAATCTTGAGGTTAACTAGGAGATTTTTTCCAAACCAAAATCTTCCAATCCTGACATGGCATAATCTATTGGCATAAAATACATGAAAGGGATAACCCATGACCCAGCAATTCACTCTGACTCTCCCTGTTTTTTCCAAAGGATTTCATCTCATTACAAATGAGATCATCAGGACCCTGGGAGATGCTCTTCCACAGAGTGGGCTCCTCCACGTTTTTATTCTTCATACTTCGGCTGCCTTAGCGGTCAATGAGAACGCTGATCCAACTGTTCGCCACGATCTGGATAAGGGCTTTGATTACCTGGCGCCCGCGGATCAACCGTTCTATCGCCATACTGTTGAAGGTCCTGATGATATGCCCGCTCATATAAAATCAATCATGGCGGGCAGTTCGGTCAGTATTCCTATCACGAATAAACGACTCAATTTAGGTACCTGGCAGGGTATTTATTTATGCGAATTTCGGGAGGATGCTCCTCCACGAAAGTTGGTGATGACTGTTTTGAGCTAGTCTGATAAATCATCATTCATGAGAAAACTCTCCCCTGTTCCTCACGGTTCCTTATTTTTTGCACCCATGGAAGGCATCACTGACGAAGCCTTCAGAAAAGTTATCCTAAAACTCTATCCAGAGTGGGATTACCTCGCCTGTGATTTTTTACGGGTCCCCTCTGCCGGACGTTATCCAAATAAGCATCTCATTAAGCATTTTGGAAAAGAACTTTTTGAAATTCCCTGGATCCAGGACAAAACCATGTTCCAGATCCTGACTTCACATCGCGCCTTCACTGTTGAGATGGTGAAGCAAGTTGAGGAACTTCAGATTCCCTGGATGGACATGAATATTGGATGTCCCTCACCGACAGTATGTAAAAATCGTGGAGGATCTTTTCTACTGACTGATTTAGATTCTCTTCGTGGTCTTGTCAGATCAGTCAGACAAAATTACACCGGTCGCTTTACCGCTAAAATCCGAATCGGATACAGTGACACCAATAATTTTGAAGACTCTATTCGCATGCTAAATGATGAAGGTGTTGAGATGATCACCGTTCACGGCCGAACCCGTGATGATATGTACAAGGCCCCAGCTCGCTGGAGTTTTATTGAACGCGCCGTAAAACTCTCCCAGGTTCCAATCATCGGAAATGGTGATGTCTGGAACACAACTGATATCGACCGCATGATGAAAGAAACCGGCTGTCACGGTGTGATGGTGGCCCGTGGTGCTCTCAAGGCCCCATGGATTGCTCAAGACTATCGTCGCGGTTATTTCGAACCGAGCAAGGAAGAAACCTTCCAAAAGATCAAAAACTTTTTTGCTGATTATCGGGAACTGCTGGAATCTGAAAACATCTCAGTACGTGGACTTTTAAAACAAAGTAAATCTGTTTCAAGATTCATGTTGGATGGGATTGAAGGCAGTGAACCTTTGAGAAGGAAGCTTATGCTCTCGCAAACGGTGCCGGAATTTTATTCTTTGATTGAAGGGTTGTGATTAGCTTTCTGTTCCAGAGCTTCCAGTCTTTTCTCAAATGACTCATTCTGCTTTTTAAGTTTTTTGTTTTCTTCCTTTAAAGAAGCAATTTCTCTTTGATATTTATCATCTTTTGAGATGATCTTCTGATTTAATTCTCTTAAGGCCTCGATGATTGGCGCCACCAGGTTTTGATAGCCAACAGACAGAAGTCCGTCTTCACTTTTCTTCACTGCTTCCGGGAATACTTTTTCAACATCCTGAGCGATTAAACCAATTTGTTTTTCCGGATTGTTTTGATTTTTCCAATAATAGGAAACACCATTGAGTTCCAATAATTTGTCCAAACTATTTTCAAGTGGCGATATCTTTTTTTTTAATCTCAGATCTGATGATTGCGAAAGTGTCCCGCTTATGGCCATATTGCCGGAAGTATCAAAAGCCATTCGCTGAGTACAAACTCCACCAGGACAGTCATACCATTGAACCATTGTACTTGAGCCAGAATGATGATGAATACTAAAACTTCTTTTCGCTGGAGTCATATTAATAAGATCCAAAACTGAATCCATTCTAGTCAATAGACCGACAGAGGAGTTTCCATCATCAATATACCCTGCTCCTGAAACGTGTAACTGATAGGCCGGGTTAGCAATACCAATTCCAACTTTACCACCAAAAAAGGCTGCATACTTATTCGTTCCAAAATTTGGTTGGTTTACATAGATTCCATAGCCATTAGTTACCGTCCCGGCCCCTGCTTGTGATCCAGCCGAAGTCATAATTTGCGAGGCATTGGTGATTGTCACTCCTGATGGTGGTGCAAATGTAGACCACCCCCCAACACCCGCTACAGAAGCTGTCGAAGATGCAGGAGAAAAGGTACTTTGATTAATTATCCCGACTTGAGTCACGCTGTCAGTGAAGACTTGCGTTCCACTGGATGAAAGATTAATTCTTTCATTACCTTCTACACTTAGAGAGCTTAAAGGATTAACAGTTCCAATCCCGACTTTTCCGGCAACGTTGGCCATCGCACCACTCAAGCCAAAATAATGAGGACTTACTACAGTGGTATTTCCTGTATAGAATGCTTCTGAAACGATTCCTATATTATAGGCATTGGCATGATTATGAGAAATTTGAATACTACTTCCGCTCACCGCTAACACAGGATGATTTGAAGTAGAGCCGGCCGTACTTTCTAATTTGCTGGCCCATGTTCCAGGACCTGTTGGATAAACTAGATATGAAGCGCCAGTTACGGAAGCTGTAGCCAGGGTGGCAAGATTAAACTTATAAACATAACCTGAAGTGAGTGTTGCTCCACCTGTCGGAAGGTCAATCGTTACACTCGTAGCGGTAGGTACGTTGTAAGCAGTATGGAGCTCAACACTCCCCTTTTGCGTGACAACACCATTTACGTGGAGTGCAGAAGAAGGAGTGGTTGTGCCAATACCCACGTTACCATTTCCCTTCATGACTAAACCAATAGTATCAACAGAGCCGCTATTTGCAGAAGAATACCTAAAAGCTATGGCATCATCAGTATTATTATTTCTTAAATCGAATGCGAGGTGCCCGTTTACCAAGCCTTCAAATAAACTACCGGCAGTTGTAACACCACCAGGTGATAAAGTACTTATATCAGCGGCAGGGGATATTTTTAAATCTGTGCTGGAATTTCCTAATATTAATGAGCCATTGACGTGTAATTTCTCTCCTGGCGTTGAGGTCCCGATACCAACCTTCCCATCTTTATCAATTCTCATTCGTTCATATAACTGATTGGCCACTCCGGAAGCAGAAGTATAAAACTGAAGATTTCCCCCTCCGCTATTCCCCCATTCATCATTGGCACCTTTCACAGCGGCTACAGTTTCAGCGGTAACCGGCGGACCGTTATAACTTGAGCCGAAAGTGAGGATACTTCCTTGATTAGCACCGGTAATATTGGTGTTTTGAAGATGGAGTTCCCCTTTCGTCGTTAGTAGGCCAGTTGAATGGGTGCTTCCCGCATTTACGATTTCAAATTTAGCTCCTGGCACGTTGGTCCCGACACCTACTTTACCACCATTGTAGTAAACACTGGTTCCATTCTTACTCCACTGTCCAGTATTATCAAAGGCCGTATCATTGGCAGTAATTTGAAGTTGCAATTTCTTTAAAGAAGTCAGGACACTCTCACCATCACCGATCTCTAATGCCGAAGCGGAAACCGCTCCATACCCAGAGAGAAGAGAATCTAATACTCGCTGCTGAGTAAAATATTGATTAGTCGATTCGGGAACGACAGCAGTATTGAGTGTCGCCCAGGTTTTATCTCCCCGCCAATATTTCAAAGTATCGTTAGGATTGGTAATTGCCGGCTCCTTACTATCCAGTGTGGTCTGAAGCCCGTTTACCTTGGCCACAGGAACATCCCCATCTGCAAGACTAAGCTTGGCATATGTGACAGAACCGTTAGCTATTTCAGTTGTTCCCACAGAATTTGCAACTAACTGAGCATTAGCTATTGAGCCTGATAAATCTCCACCAACTGTAGTAGCGGTTGTCGCCACAGCACTCCACAATAATCCTCCTGCTCCGTTAGTCGTAAGAGCATAACCATTTGTGCCGGACGTAGTAGGAAATGTATAAGTTGTCGTTGCTCCTAAACCGGCGGGAGCTATCAGTTCTACATAATTAACTGTATCTGATTTAAGTCGAAGCTTTCCAGTTACGGCGAGATCACCAGTCACATCCAATTTATTGGAAGGTGATGTGGTACCAATTCCCACATTACCAGAAGCAGAAATGACCATCTTTGTTTGGAGTCCAGAGAGAGAACTTGTTCTCGTATCAAATGCCATTCCGAAACGATTATCAGAAGCTTCCCAATAGGATCTTACCCGGGCAGCATCGTAATTATCCTGATCAACCTGGTTACTTTGTCTGAATAACAATCCTGCTCCCCATCCAGCAGAGATAGGAGATCCAGTTAACTTTCTATTTAGAACCATGACATTTTCAGTCGCAGTTGCAGTATCAGAAGTATTATGAACGATATCCAATGCCATGGTGGGATTGGCCGTCCCAATTCCTACTTTACCGTTATTGTAATAAATATCCGAACCGGTTTCCATCCACTGAGAAGCAACATCAGCTGTTTTGGTATCTACATATAACTTTGTTGCGGCATCTGTATCATCCGTTGGTGCCGGCAATCCACTAATTGAATGCCCGGCCATTTGGAGATTGCCACTCATGGTATCCCCGTTCTTCAAGACATAGTTACTTTGAGCAGAAGAAAGGGCTGCATGATTACCAACTAATTTCCCAATGGAACTCAACACAGAATCAGTGGCATTAATAATGCCACCAATGGTATTTATTCCAGCTAAATCTGTTGCGAGGACCCGCGCCTCAGTAAAATACAAATTACTGCCTTCTGCCACAGCTCCGGTGTTTAAGTTTGTAATAGAGTTTTGAATTGAAATTAATGAAGTATCAAGCCCAGCAATTTTAGATTGAGCAATATTTGCACCAGTTGCGATATCAGCGTCAACAATTGATCCATCCACAATCCCTGCAGAATTTGTCGATGGTGTTGACCAGGATAAATTTCCAGAACTATCGGTTATAAGAACCTGTCCATTACCTCCATAAGTTCCGGGCAAAGTAAGAGTGACAGTTGATCCGATCGTAGTGGGAGACTTAAGTTCAACATAGTTACTGCCGCTATCTTTCAAACGCACTTTACCTGAAAGGGCGATGTTACCCACAACTTCCAATTTCTCATTCGGATTGGTTGTACCAATACCCACATTGTCCGTATTATAAAAAATTTTATTCCCAGTTTTATCCCACTGTCCAGTTCCGTCAAAGGCCGTATCGTTGGAAAGAATTTGTGCCTGCAAATTTTCCAGCGCTTCCAAAACTGTATTGGTGTCAGTAATAGGTGCAGCCGTTCCTGTACCAAGATTTAAAAGCAATGAGCCTCTTACTGATTCATCAAAATTCTGCCAGAC
>JAMPXB010000005.1 GCA_023701435.1 Bacteriovoracaceae bacterium
AAAGAATTTAGTTCAATTGATTATCAATAACCCGAAACTAATCGAGCTACCGTCAGCCACCATCCGAAGATGTTTAATCTTACGGCTGACTAGGCAATTGAACGGGTTCCTTTCTCATCTCATCTTGATACCTGTTACAGCATCAAAAAATTTATCGTTATTTAATTGTCAAAGAAGCGAAATTAATCGAACTGGATTTGCGTCCAGATATTCAAACTCGGTAAAGAATCTGAAATTTGGTGGAGATGACAGGGATCGAACCTGCGACCCGTAGCTTGCAAAGCTACTGCTCTCCCAGCTGAGCTACACCCCCAACTTCGATGAATTCGCGAGTCGCTAATTTAGGGAAAACTTAAGATCCTGTCAACGGAAATTTGATAATTATTCAGTTTTTTTTCAAAATAGTTATTTTGAGGGGTTAAGATCTATTTGATCTTAACCCAATGTCGACCATTTACGATGATTTTTGCATTTTCCGGGCCCCAAGACTGATCCATTTCTTTGCGTTTATAAATACCTACGATGCGTTCAGGGTATTCCATCTTCTCTTGCTTGGTCATGGCCGTTAGGTTTCCGAACTGATCGTTGGTTAAGGGAGTTCCGCACTCATATTCCTGATCAACATAGGCAAGTACCCAGCCGGCCACAGCTATAGGAACCTCTCTTTCAGGATTCGCTCCACAACCAACAGCTTGTCCAAATGTATCAGACGCTATTCCGATCACACTCATTTGGCATCTTTCAGTACAAATCTTTGCGCCATCTTTTGTGTCGTAATAGCACTTGCCAGGAATGAGTTGGTCACAGAGTAATTGAAAGTCTGCATAGTCATTCCATACAGCACCCCACACACGATCGGCCTTGAATTCACCTGTTAACACTAGTCCGTTACCGGCATCAACGTTAGGGTTAGAAACTGCACCCGCGATGTTGATAGAGCATCTTCTTAGGTAGAGTGGTGCGTTCACACCGAATTGAATCTGAGTAAGTCGACTGTATAAACGTCCCATAAATTACCTCACTTACAAGATGCTGTTTGAGGGTTTTTAGAACACATGTCTTCCCTCAAATTATTTAGCAATTGGTTTATTTTCTTTTGTTCGTTCTTGAGCTGGGCTAGATCCTTTTTTAGAGAACGGTTTTCATCATCAAGTTCTTGTACACCCCTGATGAGCATAGGAGTGAGCATGATGTAGTTCACAGAAAGAAAACCTTCATCATTTTCCAAGACTAATTCGGGATAAATTTTTTGGACTTCCTGAGCAATGAGTCCCTGATCTAACTCATCATTACTCTTCCATTTATAAGTCACAGGACGGAGCTTTTTAATTTTCGACAAAGCTTGGCCTATGTTTTTAACATCTTTTTTAAGTCTACCATCCGAGGTGAAACGGATATCGGCATTATCTCTCACATCCATGTAAGTACCTGAGAGCATATCGATTCTTGAACCATTTCGCATTTCCAAGGGTCCATCCATGTAGTCACCGTTAACATTTACATAACGGCTTTCATAATCAGCCATCGCTCCGGTGGATGAACAATCTACAATTCTTCTGTCTGCGGTACTGACAGTAGTCACATTCAATCGGATTTTTCTTTCCAGGGTATTACTAGAATAAGTTTTGTCTGTCCCAAAGGCGAATTTAACTAAAAGATTGGTTGATCCAGTTACTGATGTTGGAGCAAAGCCAATCGTAGTATCAACATCGGTAGCACTTAAGCGATAGGAGAGAATACGTATGGTCCCGCCGGCACCATATTGCGGAGCTGAAGCATAGTTAGTATTGGATTCATACTTATAAACCGTTGAGGGAGTAGGAATTCCACTACGAATCTCACTCAATCGATAAACAACTCCAGGCGCCAAAGTCTCTGCATTCTGGTTTAAAAAAGTTGCAGTACATGAAGCCCTATCCCCTAAAATTTCACGGATATCATTGAGTATCGAGTTGTATTCAAAACGAGTTTCAACGGTCTTCGTAGACTTAAGCTGATCCTGGGTTAGCTTCGAAATCGCCAATGCGACACCTCCCAAAAGGGCGGCGGCGATCAGGACCTCAACAATTGCAAAACCATTTTTATTTTTCACAAGAGTTCCTTGAAACATATTAAAGATAATTTATTATATAGTTATTCAGGATTTACACTGATTAAATTTTTCAGAGGCTTATGCCGAAGAGTTCTGCATGAATAGAAGACGCTTTTTCACGACTATTTTCCTTGCCTCAGGCATGGCTTATCAGACAGTTGCAGAAACCACAGGTATTGGCTCTATCTTCTCCCATCTGATGAATTTTGGCCGTAGGAAGGAAATTCCTCTAAAAGTTGGCGATGTTCATATCGTAAGAATGAACACTATTCTCAAATTACCGACTAATCCAAAAGATGGGGATGCTGTCCTTCTCGGCATCTCGAACCAGACTTTGAGATTTCCCGCCGTTTTAAGAAGCGACTCGGCGGCTATCTTGGGTGACCATGAGGAATTGATCCTCGATACATTCTCCAACATTCGTTTAACATACAACGTTAAAACAAATAACTGGGCGCTGGCCTAAGATCCTGACCCTATCTATCGACAGTTTGTTTTCTCCGTCTGATGATATTTCAAATGATATTGTCATCACACGTAAGCGTTTATTTAAAGACCACTGAAACCTGCAATTTGAATTGCCAGCACTGCTTTACCAGTGGATCCAATGGGGCGAAGGTTTTTTTTAATCCCAACAAGGTCATTGCTTTCTTTCAGCAACTACGAAAAGAATGCCCTTGGGTGAGTAATGTACGCTTTATGTTTCATGGTGGAGAACCTTTGCTAGCACCTCTGCCTGATCTCTACCGTGCCTATGAAGGACTAAAAGATATCTTTCCTAAAACGACTTTTGCTGCTCAAACAAACCTCACCTACCCTTTAACAGAAGCTAAAAGAAAATTTTTTAAAGATGTGCTGATGAGAGATGGATTTGGGACCTCTTGGGATTATGACATCCGCTTTGGATCAACCGGTAACAGAGAAAAACAAATTGAGATGTGGGAAGAGAATGTGCGAACACTGGTGACGGACGGACATTATCTCACAATGATTGTATCCATCACTAAAAAGTTAATCGAAGAGAAAGAGCCCATTGATATTATGAATTACGCTCATCAACTGGGCTTTAAGCATATCCTCTTTGAGAGAATTACCTCGGATGGGAACGCCAAAGAGAATTCGCAAATTATACCCAGCAATCGCATGCAGGATGAATGGCTGCATAAAATGTTTAATCAGTGTCTTGAACATAAAACCTATGAGTACATAGGAAATATGCTTATGTCCGAGTTGGCAGAAGCTTTTGTCCATCACAAGCATACTGCCAATCGCTGCCGGGTTTGTGAGCAGAGTCTCTTGACCATTAATGCTACTGGGACAATTGGTGGTTGTCCCAATACCGGACCGGTCGAGCATTGGGGACATATTGACTGGCCGGTACTGGAAAGTCTTAAATCAAAAAAGCGCCTGGAGGCGATTGCTTGCGAAAGCTTAGAGCGACATCCTCTTTGCTATGAATGTCCTGCCTTTGAATATTGCAACAGCGACTGCAACAAGTTGGCGTGGGATGAAAACAATCAGTACTGTGCAGCTCCCAAATTGATTTGGAAGCAGATGATGGCAGATAAAGATATTGATCAATATAAAAAATTAATAATTGGTTTAACTGAAAAGGGTCCCCATGGAATTTAAGAGAACCGATGACTTTTCCCAATTATGGGAAAAACCAATAAACGAAACAAGGCTAATGGAAGATGGCGACATTTTGAATATGCTTAGGAATGAATATCTTCACGATATGCATTCCCACTTTATTGTCACCGGTGAAGGTACTTATGATGATACCCGCTGTTTTGAATATGGGATTGTACCTGAACGAATTAAACGTCTTGAAGAAGCTTATCAAGCTGGACATACCATCGTGATAAAAGAAATTGAGACCTGGAACGAGAAGATTATTAAAAAGTGTGCCAGCTTTAGTGCCCCAACCAATGTGCATCTTTACCTCTCCCCTGCTCGTGCCACCGGTTTTGGATGGCACACTGATGACCGAGATGTTTATGTTCTGATTCAAAAAGGTGAAAAGCTCTTTGAAGTTGAAGAACCTGATTTATCCATCAGCACTTACCGGGTCAAAGAGGGCAATATCCTTTTTATCCCATACGGGGCTCGCCACAGAGCTGTTGCTGAAAACATAGCATCGATTCATTTAAGTTTTGGGGTCTGGCCTAAAAATATGACCATTAACCAGCAGTACGGCATTTTTGATATGCCCATTAGTCTCAAATTATGATGGATCTGATTATTAAACCCACAGAGGCCTGTAATTTTTCCTGCACATTCTGCAGTTCCACTTACATAGTGGATGATAAAAAACAGCGCCTTCACTTAGATTCAGTGTTTGAGTTTTTAAAACGCTTCCCCAAGACAGCTACTATTATTGTCAACGGTGGTGATCCCACCATGATGCCGGTGAAATATTACTGGGATCTGATTGAGCATTTGGAAGAAAATGATTATCCAGCGAGAATCTCCATAACCACTAATCTATGGAAATTTTGGCTCGAGTGGAAAAATGATCTTCCTGAAAAGGCCTGGACTAAATTATTTAAACATCCACGGGTCCATGTAGGTACCTCCTTTCAATATGGAGAGGGCCGGCAAATCAGACCGGGCAGAATCTTTATGGAAGATGATTTTATTAAAATTTCAGACCTGATGCTGGAAAAAGTCGGTTACAGACCTTCTTTTATTTCAGTCATCGAAAAAAGCAATCTCCATAATGCTATTGATAATGTCAGACTCGCCAAGCGCTTGGGTGTCGACTGTAAATTAAATTACGTCAACATGAGTGGTGAGAGTACTGAACCATTGCCACTCTCCTACATTTACAAAGTTTATGTGCAGATCTGGAAAGAAGGCCTGGCAGATCATGAGTACAATACCCGTCAAATGGCCAACCGCTTGGTACAAACCAATACCACGACTTGTCCTCTTCACCGGAAATGCGATGAGGGCATCCGATTACTTCATCCAGACGGGAAGTATTACAGTTGTGGAGCCTTTGGTGATGATCGGGATTATGAAATTGATTTTGATGCTGAAGTCAGGGGCAATAAATTCTTTACTCCGCTCCAGGACGCCATCGAATTAGATGCTCTAAAGATGGAATGCTACTCCTGCCCTATGTTCCAAATATGTAACGGTTGCCGTAAACACATTAAAGATATCAAAACCAAGGACATGGTGGAAGAACACTGTCAAAACATGAAGGCCATTGCCGAAGACATCTTGCAGATCAACCATGAAGGTCCTTCTATTGAAATCATGAACGACAAGTATTATGAGGCACTGAAATGAAAGAGTACGAATATCGTAGGACTGTTTTCTATCAAATGCATGGCCATGAACGCTTTGAAGATGAACATCAGAACTTTAACTATTCCATCGAGAATGAAACCGTGGTGCAAGATGCTGTTACCTACCTGTTGGATGGAACATCTTATTTACGTTTTCCCGGTGCGGCCCGGGCAGTAGCGATTGCCGTTGCTGATTTCATTTCCCGGGAGTTTGGCGAAGATTTTTACACTGCTTTAAATCAAGTTTCCTTGATGAATCATAATGATCCTTTCTTCAAAACTTATCAGGAAGAGAAAGATGTTTATGATGCGATTTTAAAAAATGTACCACGGGAAAAAATCGTCTGGGATAGCCCACGCATGGCCATCACTCAGCGATTAATCCGACAAGAATACATGTTAGATGAAAATGGACTACAAATACTGCCGAGGGAAGAATGAAATTACCTCAGGGTCTAGTTAAAGAACTCATTGGACGAAAAAAGCCTAAACTCGCTGAGATTGAGCTGACACTCTTTGAAAACTGCGATGTAAATTGTGCTTTTTGCGGCCATGATAAAAAATCAATCGTAGGAATGGAACAAGCGGAGATGCTTTCTAAAATTCCTCTGATCGCTAATTTCCTGGATTCTATGGATGAAGACGTTAGTATGGTTAATCTTCATCTAGTTGGTGGTGAACTCCTCCAAGACCGGCTTCTGACTTCTGAAAAAAACATCCTTGATGACTACACCCTACTTATTGAGGCCTATAAAAAGTTATGTTTTGAGCGCAATATTGAGCCGCGGGTAATCGTTGTCAGCAACATGCTCACGACCCGAAGCGAGATGGTAAAAGAATGGTTTCGTAAAATAAACGAAACTATCTACATGCGACTAATCGCATCCTATGACCTTTATGGACGACCGATCACAAAAAGATACTTGGAGAACATTTCTTTTTTTAAAGACTTCATTTCCAATATCAACGTGGTGGTGACAAAGGAAGCCATTGAAAAACTCAAAGAAGACGATGAAGTTTTTGAATTTCTCTATCAAAATTTTCCTATTTTCATGGATGATTTCTTACCTGACTCTTGGACTCAACATATGATTCCCAGTGATGAAGAGTATCTTGAATATCTTCAACTGGTGGCCGAGAAATATCCCAAGCTCATGCCTTTTGGTGACGCAATTTCAAAGCTTAAAAGCTCTCAGCTTAATGAAATCCAGTTCACCACTTTCAATAAGTGCAACATCCTCCCCAATAACATGGTGACCAATTACTTGTGGGATCGCCATCGCCCCGATCATTTTGAGGGCACAGTTAATTACGAAGACAACTCAAACATGCTGTTTCAATTTCTCGAGGCCAATCAATGCCTCTCCTGTGAATATTATGTTTCATGTCCCCTAAGGTGTCCGGTATCGTGGTCTTGGAAAAATCGTCAGCGTTCTGCCGGCTGCGTGAATAAGCGTTTTTTTGACTCTGTTCAAAAATAACAGGTATAATTTTTTGAACAAAACAAAGAGGTATCCATGGTTGGAGAAGTTTTTAATAAAACCACATTACTGCAAAAACTCAGATTTAATGCGGCTACAGTTAAGACCCAGTCTGAGGCAATAATTTCGGCCGATGCTAATGATGTTGGTTATTCAGCTCAAAAAAATGCGGGGGTGGCACGGATTAAATTAAGTCATGTTTATCCTGATCCGTTTAGCATTGCCTCCTCCCCGACATCTAATCAAAGTGACCAAGCCACTGATGAATCTGCCAGGGCCTACTTACTTGCCTTAGTTAATGCCTTCGTTCTCATTCGTTCATTTCGTCAAACGAGAGACGGAGATGGTTTGGTTACCATAGTGAAGGCTTACCACGCCAACGTCGCTAATACTTCCACAATTTCTCAAGCTCAACTTGATCCTTATATCAGAATTCCAGTTACTCCAGCTCTTATTGGCGATGCTTCGCTTATATTCTCATCTGCTGATCCTTGGAACCAAATGATCAATGATTTTTCAGCAAGAGAAGACCTGTCTTATACCTATTGCCACGGCAACTTCCCGCCACCATGTCATGGATCAAGAGGACGCCGTTGATATCTGAAACTGCAGCCGAGAATTCTTCTTCCCAAGTCATGAATGGATATAATCATTCAATGCTGAGCCTTAATATTAAGGACAAGCACTATATTTGTATTCCGCGAGTGGATGGACTGATTGAAAGCTATTCCACCAGCAACAGAGTCTATATTGGGAAAAGATGGAAAGATGTTATTTTTCCCGATGAAGCTCCTATTCTGATTGCTGATGACTTTAATGAATTTATGCAACTGGTGCATGAGAACCATGGTGGCATTAAAAAGTTTTTTGCTACGGAAAATGGCAAGCCTATTAAATTTTATGCCTCTCATGACAACATGGTGCCCTTTTTCCTTTATTTTTTAATTCAAATTGATCAGGTCTTTAAACTTAACGATGAGATCATCCGGGACATCCTGAAAAAGACCAATGAGCGCTTTTGGATTTGGGACAATCGTCGTTTAGGACTGAGTCTTGAGTTATATAAGGTCTTTAAAGAACAAATCAGTGAAATTCCCGAGAGCGACCTGATTTATACAGTGGAAGATCTCCTCAGTCTTCCTTTTGAATATGTTCTTCTTTTTTATTCTTACGGAAAGGTCTCAAAGCAAGGCCTATTGGAAAAATTCAAAAAGCTTCAATCTTATATGGTAGGCCTCTCTGTTATTCAGGTCACTCGCAGTGGTCTCGAGACCATTTTAAATGATCGCCGGGTCCTTAAGGCCTACAATGGAACAGACATTAGCGAGCATGAAGATATTATTCCTGTCCTGGAGCAGGACGATCTTTTGAATCAGCTCTTTTTTAAAAGACCGAACACTAAAGATGTCGGTTGGGTGGAAGGACAATTGGAGAAGCTCAAGTTCCTTATGTCACTGCTAAAGACATATGATCTGGATACTCACGATCCATTCCCTAGTTATGATGAATTTAACAAAATTCAGAAATTGTATTACGGCGATAACCAGGAAGCAGTCCTAGATGAATTTTTTAGTACTGAGGGGCTCAATCTCCACGAGCTAGATTTTTTCAAAGAATTTCATAACAAAATGAACACTACATTAATTAACTATATCTCTGTGAAGTTATCCAGAGAAGGTCAGGTTTAAATGAGCGAGCAAAGAATTTTAGAAGTGACATTGCCTCTTTCACCTCAAAATCAAATTGAATACTTTAAGGATAAAAGCATCCTCTTCAGAGTAGATATTCCCAATAGCAGAATCACTCCTAAGCAGTGCCTCATGACTTTGAGTAATATGAGGATCAAAGCTGAGATCAAAGGTGTGACACCGGAACTTCTGAAAGAGTATATGACCGGCAGCTTTGTCGTCGAGACCACCAATCTCGCAAAAATCTGTGCCAATATCATTCTGGGGTATAAATTTCAAAACATGCCTTATTCTGATGTGGAAGAACATTTTTCAATTGAAGATTATGTGGATTTTATTGTTGAGAATAAAATGATGCTCGATGATTGGTGCGACGTGATTCAATCTATTCCACTCTATCTGGCAGTTTCCTCGACTTCCTTTATGGAAAAGGAAGATATTGAAGAATTTAAAAAGCAAATAACAATTATTGATAGCAAACTACCAACAGTTGGTGCCAATCTCTCTCAAGTGCTGGCCCTTCCGGAATTTATGGTTCTCTTCAATATGAGAAATGATTTCATGGATATTCTGGCCAAGCCTTATTACAGCCACTATTTCGATGAATATATTTATGGCGGAGATAAACTAATCTCCTTCATTGCCTCTGATAAGCATAAGACTCATTTCGCCGCACTAAGTGCCGGGGCCATGAAATTGGCCAAAGATAATAACCTCCTGGTGGAACTGCCGAGCCTTAAATGATCAAAGACAATCTCTTTGACCGAATGAATTATGCTGGAGAAGTGAATTGGGATTTGGATAAATCCAATAATTTCTACTTTTTCATGAACATCGACATCCTTAATGGCTGTGATTTTAGCTGTGCCGGATGTTATGTGAACAAGGGCACCAATTCGGTTAATTTGGATGAAGATTTAAAAATTATTAGCAAAATAGCTGATGAGATTAATGCCAGTAATTTTCATTTAGAAGAGATTGCCCTTGGTCCGACAGATTTTTTCAGTGCCAAAAACACTCTCCAGGTAATTGAGCATCCGGACTTTAAACGTCTTTTTAAAAATCCTGAAACTAAATTCGTCATGCTCTCGACTCTTAAGGCGAGCACTGAAGAAATCAGGGAAAAGCTCTTAAAACTTGAGGAACATGTTGGTCACTTGGACATTGATCTATTAATAGCCACCGACATGGATGAGTTTCTCACTGATCCTAATTATATTTCCAACATCAAAAAGAAATGGAAAGTGCTGCAGGAATCGAATCTGGAGTTCGATCCGGCCTTCCAGATCAATATCCATCCAGCGAACCTGATTAAGTACGATTCAGCTAACCTGACTCGTCTGGCCCAGGAAATAAAAGCAGAATTTGACACTATTTTGGAATTTAATCCTTCCATCCTCAGGATTAAACACCGTAACCAGACGGAAAATTTACATTTCTGGATGAACACCATTAAAGAAAACTTTCAGAAAAATGCCGAGGGTTTCACCTATACCATGCTCAACAAGGGACATAGTGGGATGAACAATCTGGTCGTAAATTTTCGCTCCGGAAATTTTTATATATGTCCCTTTATCTATGAGAATGTTTTCTCCTATGACAACACTTACCTCATTCCTAAGAAAGATCAGCTCCATTCATTAACTGATCTGACAGATGCCAAAGAAGACTTTGTCGTAAAACAAATGAAATATTCAGAACAAACCACCCACTGTGAGGGCTGTGAATATTTGGTCTCTTGTTCATATAAGAACGTATTAACTTTCATGGAAGCCAATAAGATAAAAGATTGTTTTCTTGGCCTTGGAAACGGAGAGATTCATGGGCGTGCAATTTGATGCCTATCGCAAGCATGTAAGCGGAACTAAACCGCTGCAATATACCCCGACCCTGGAAATGGACATTATTTTTGATGCCCTCGATGGCTGTGTCATGAACTGCCCGGGCTGCTTTGTTGATGTAAAAAATAAATTCTCGACTCATGATCTGGAAAATATCCATCGCCTCACCCAGGAATTCAAAGACCAGGGGATTGAGGCCAATGAGCTATTCCTGGGTCCAACGGATATTTTTGATGCTACCAATTTTGATCAATTAGTAGATGAGCCGCTGTTTGATAAGTTGATTGATCAATATGCTGCCCTTACCTTTACTTCTACTATGCTGACCCCTTATGAGGAACTCAAGCGCCGAGTGGATAAGCTCATGGGTCTGATGGCCCCCTATGGAAAACGTTTTGAACTGTTTGTGGTATTGGATATTGATAAGTACATCGCCAACGACCGCTCTTACTTGGATGGTTTTGACCGAAATCTTGAGGTCATCAAAAATATTGATAGCCGCTTAAAAAAGCAGGTGAACATATTCTTTATCGCTAATTTTTATCCGGAAATGTTTGATAAGGTCAGCATCAACGACCTGAATGCCATGGTGAAAAGGGATTACGGATCAAAATTTAAAATTAATCCTTCCTTTGCCCGTGCCAGCAACTCCAAGATGATCGAGAAACAGTGTAAAATGCTGAGCGATCTTCTGCAAAACCAGGTGGACAACACTACTATCAGAAATGTCTTCTTAAATATGGTCGACATCTATTTTGGTGGAGACACCTTTCATTCGCTTACTTATACGGAAGGACGTCTCTTTGTCGCACCTTTCCTCTATGAATTTGTTCCTTTAAAACGAGACGAACTGGAAGTTAAGGCCCGAGAAGATGGCCGTTTCTATATGGCAGATATCTTTGATAAGAAGAACGATTTAGTTGTCGAGCAGTATAACCACTCGGCTACCCTTCCTCATTGTAACAACTGCCAGTTTCTGCCGAATTGTATTTCCAGAAATCACATCCAGTTTATGAAACTGCATAACATCACTAATTGCGTAGTACCTAAACCATTATATAGAACGTCCTTTAAAGTATCGGAGTGTTAATATGACTATTGAAACGAACTTCTTTGAGAAGATGTCTAAAACCAACGTCGACAATATCGAAAATATGGATTTCGTTCTCAATCTCGATATTCTTAACGGCTGTGTCCATTCCTGCGAGGGATGCTACGTTAATAAGACCAAGGTTGTAGCGAACTGGGAAGAAACGCTCGAAAAAACCTATCAGATCGCCAAAGGCTTAACTGAACAGGGGCTACGTTTCAGAGAGATTGTTCTGGCACCGACAGAATTTTTCAGCGCTAATAATACTGAGCAGGTACTTCTTCACCCGACTTTCCATAAACTCATGAGCTTAAATCAGAAAACCAGAATTACTGCTGCCTGCGTTTTTGAGAATATCGACAAAGAAAGATTTCTGCGCCTTTTTGAGATCCTCGATAATACCAACTATTTCCGAAAAGACATGATCCTGGAATTTCTGGTACCCCTCAATACCAAAAAGATGCTCTCCAAAGAAGAAAAGTACATGGCCGATAACAAATGGGCGCTAAACTTCTTCTTAAACAACTCTCCTAAGGTCATCGACTGGTCATATGTGGTAAATATTCACAATAACGAGCTGTTGAAAGAAAACTACATGGAGATGGTTAACACTATAAAGTCTGAATTCAATACCATTATGGAATTTAATCCCGGCTTTTTCCGCAGCCATAACAATACCTTAATTGATAAAAACCTCTCTTACTGGAAAAGCTTCCTGCAGGAAATCCTGGAAAAGAACGACCACCGGGACATTTATCTGACCAACGTGGATAAACACCACAATACTGGTAATACTATCTGCTTAAATATCTATGAGAATGAGGTTTATTTTAGCCCGTTTATCTATGAACAGATTATCGACACGAATAAAGTGTTTAAAGTCGAAAATCTTGATCCTCAAAGTATTATGGATCAGCACATGGATCTGCAGACTAAGAGCTTTCAATATGCAGAAAAGACCAATGAATGCTCTGACTGCAGCTACCTTACCGCCTGCGTTGGAAGGAATGTTCTGAATTACATGGAAAATAAGGGAATTAAAGAATGCCTATTTCCACAGAAGTTTAAGGAACTGGCAAACTAGTCGCATACCAATCAATTAAATTCTTAAAGCCACTACACCCATTGGTCTCAAAATGATCAATGGGTTTTAAGTGTTCACTTAGACAATGTCCCAGATAAGGACACTGCTGACAGTGGGGATCGGCAGAATAAAGACTCTTCTCGGTCTGGGCCCAAGTAAGATAATCCTTAATAGAATCCACTTTTTTAAAATACTCTCTTCCCTGGGAATCGAATTCCAAAACACTCAACTCATTGTTTGGAGTTAAATATAGATGCTGGTCACTCCAGCTGGACTTTCTTTTACTTAAGCACAGATCCAACAAATCAATATTCACCAAGCGGTAATGGGGTCGTAATTCCTGGTATTTTAAAATGTACTTCTGAATGAGATTTTCAAAATCTTTGTGGGTATAAGACTGCTTATTACTTTGGTTCTGATTGTAGGGTTTAATCTCAAAAGATTTAAGCTTGGGCAGTTCCATTTGCATCTTTAAGATCATTTCCGGATCAAAAGATGAGTACTCATGGCTAGCCAAGGACAGAATGGAAAAGCCACTTTCCAGTTTTTTCATTCTTTCAAAGATCTTATCCGCGGCCTGGCGGGCCTGATAGTCCCAACTTATCGAAAGAGTAAAGTTACGAGGAAGATGGGTAATAAATGGGGAATCGGGATTGGATAAATTAGTCACCAAATTAACTGAAACATCCAAAGAAGACAGGAAAGTCATCAGCTCTATTTGATAATCGATCGGTAAAACAGTGATTTCTCCGCCATATAGGTCAATATGCTCCAACACGAAAGAGACTGTCAGTTCCTCAACCCTTTGCTTTATCTTATCAATCGATAAAAGCTGAGAGCTCGCGAGCTGATCTTTAGTTAGGTAGCAAGTTTCGGCACACTTTCCATTTCTAAAATTACAAAAATAAGTCGGATTGAGACTTAGTATCATTAGAGTATTAGATTAAATTTGGAAGTATTAAGGAAGGTGTTGTGCGACATAAGTCACACAACACCTGATAGATTCTTATTCGTTCTTAGTGAAAGGCTTAGGACTAGTTTCGTAACCAAACTCTTGAACAAGTTTTCTTACGGCCCTGATCTGACGTTTTGGATCGTTATCTAAAACACCATCGACTGCTGGAATCAAGTTACCGCTACCATCATCCCAGAAAGCAGGCATTGATGTGTAAGGCAAGAATGATTGAGGATTAGCGATCCAAGCTTCCATCCATTCTGTACGAAGACGTTTCTTCGCAAAGTGAAGGTTTGGAGCTTGTGGTTCATCAGAATTGAATCCACCTGTATGACATGTTGTACAAGCCAATTCATCCCAGATTCTCTTCGCAGCTTCTCTTTCGCCTGGTTCCCATTCAACTTTTACCGGAGCTTCAAAAGTGTTCTGGTTAGAACCACCCTGGAAACCAGTTACTAATTTATTCAGTTCATCATGCTTAAAGTTGAATGTAGGCATTCTTACTTTTACATATGAACGGATTGGGTGAACGTTCTGTAGGAAGTCGTACAACCAGTCAGTTTGAACACGGAAGCCTTCTTTTGTTAAGAAAGGAGGACCATAGTTCGGATCTTCAAAAGCAGTAGAAAGACTTCCACCAACTCCATCGATATTGTGACAACCGTAACAGTTGTACTGATTAGCTACTTTCATACCGTCGTAGTATTGCTTCTCACCAGCGCTCAGTCGTTTCTGACCAGCAAGAGGGATTTTATCCGATACCTGGCCAAGTAGAACACCAACCATCGCTTCAATTTCCTGATCATTCAGATAGAAGTTTGGCATTTTGTTCAGGTCTTTAAACGGCTTAGGTACCCCGACATCCCAAATACGTGGCGTCTTCAAGTGTTGAGTCAACCAACCCTGACGAGTATGAGGAACTTGTTTCTGCTGACCAAATCCAAACTGCTCAACTGGTTTAGAACCTTCTTTCGTAAGTTCTGGACCGATCTGAGGCAAGTCACCTTCAAAACCGTTGATGTTGTGACAAGAATAACAGCCATATTTACTAATAGAACGCTTACCTAGTTCCATTGTTCTTTGATCATCAGTCATCTTCTCAAGTTTTGCCTGTGCAACTTTCACTGTTTCGAAAGCTGAGAAGTAGTCCTGAACAAGAATTTCATCTCTGAGCTTCTTGTTAATCTCAGGGAATCTGAGGTCAGCAAATTGCTTATTCTTAAGATTTAACAAATAAGCTGCGATATCGTTAGCTTCAGTATCCGTTAAACGGAATGAAGGCATAACTGTATCTTCCTGATAATGAGATGGTTTTTTAAGCCATGAAACTAACCAGTCTGGATCGACTTTTGAGCCAACACCAGTAAGATAAGTACCCTTACGCTCACCAACAGCATTCCACTTATCATCAATTCCTTCAACCATGTGACAACCCACACAGCCGATGGTTTCAATTAGCTCTTTACCTTTGCTGACATTGCCACCAGTGTAACGCTGGAACGGCTTATAACCTCTTGAAGTACGATAAATGTATTCGGCCATGGCATTAACTTCTGCCATGTTTTTCGCTTTGAACTCAGGAGTCGAATTATTTTCCTGGTTAAAGTAAGAAGGCATTTTCGACTTAGGATTAAATGTCTTAGGAGACCAAATCCAGTTCTTAATGAATTCTTTTGATACTTTACCATCAATTTTCTGAAGTGAAGGACCTGGCTTCTTCATATGCTGCCAGCCTTCAATTTTGTGACAAGCGTAACAGCCGTACTGCTCAACCAGTTTACGACCATTATTTAGTTTGTCCGCCATCGGGATACGTTCTTGTTGTGTATGACACTTCATACACATACCTTCCACGTGCTGAAGTGGAATCATTGGCTGAGGAACCTTGTGCGGTTCATGCCAGTGATACTTTTCTTTCCACTCTTTCATCTGCTCAGCATTCTGAGGGATGTGGGCCGGAGAATTAAAGTCATTCACACGGTCACCAACACCGCCGTGACATGAAGTACAACCGAAATCTTTTACTGGGTGAGCAGAGCTTACACCAACAGCAAGAGTGGCAACTTTAGGGTGGGTCTTATAAGGGTTGGCCTGATCTTCGTAACCAGGCTTATCAATGAAGACGTGACATGTGGTACAACGATCGATTTTTGGAACTTGCTGGAAGTAGAAGTCATTTGTAGCATTGGCCACAACGTACTGACGGATTTTGATCGTTGGATCAAGGTAATCGATGAACGGAGCATTTCTCATGGCCCAAATCGGATTCTTTTCAGTCATCGACATGGCCGTTAGCATTCTTTCTTTATCACCAACCAGGTTCTTAAGTTCTTTTTCAGCAGCTGTTTTGTCAGCAAGAATGGCCTTAAGCTCATTTTGAACTTTAGTTTCTTCGGCTTGGAGACCTTTTAGGTTATCCTTACCTGCCATTTCTTTTTTCTTATAGTCATCAAAAGTAACTTTAAGTTTTTTAGCTTCTTCTGGATGGTTTTGCATCAAGGCGTGTTCATACTGGAACTGAAAAGCTGCAGCTTGAGAGCCATTCACACCATTGACCATATTCTGAACATAGATCTTGCGCTGAATCTCAGAAATAGCGTCGTTAATTTTTTCGACTTTTTCTTGTTGAGCTTCAACACCTTTCTCAGCTTCAGCAATCTTAGCTTTAAGTTCTTTCAACTTTTCGCCATCGATTGAGCCATCGATTTCTTTAATTTTTTCCTGGATCTTTTGTTTTTCAATATCCAGAGCTTTAATTTGGACTGCTTTCCATGGACGGATGTAGTCATCAAAGACCATCCAAATAACAACTAAAAGAAAGCATACAGAAATAACAGCAAAGACCTTATTCAGGACTTTGGTGTCATAGGCCATTCCAGGTTCACGTTTCATTATCGCTGCCTTATATAAAAACGATTAAAGGTTTAATTCAAATTCCGGCATGGCCAGAACGTATTTCAAGTTAAAGAACCAACGAAGATACATCTTAATTGGTAAGCTCATCATTCCAAGAACCAGGAAAACCATGATGTAATAACGAATGGCACCCATTCTTGGCAGATAGTTCTTACCCCACTTCTTATAGATAAGAGGCAGAAGTCCAAACATGTAACCAAAAGTCGCAAGAAGACCGAAAATCTCTCTCACGAAAATATTTTTTGGCAATCCAACGTTGAAGAGCTTAATCCACATAATCTCAGAGAGGTTAATGTTGTTTTCAGCTACAACCTTGTGAGCATCCCAATATTCGAATGGACCGTAGAACGTCCAGTTCGGACCACGAAGGAAGGTACCGACCTGAATCAGGAAGATCCAAAGGGCCAACCAACCAAATAAGAAACCGCTGATTGCGAACTTTCTTTCTTTGAAAGTGTAGTAACCGTTACCCTTAGGGTTAACGTCAATAAATGGAATGGCGATTAGACCAACAAGAATCAAACCAGGAAGTACCACACCGGCCATCCATGGATCGAAATACACTAGCATTTCCTGAAGACCAAGGAAGTACCATGGAGCTTTTGCTGGGTTTGGTGCCCAAGTTGGGTTAGCTGGTTCTTCTAGCGGAGCTTTGAAGAAGATAGCCCATACAATAAGGAAGATAGTACAAAGAATACCGCAGAATAATTCCGTATAAACAAGGTTAGGCCATGCCCAAACTTTTTCACGGTTTTCTGGTGTTCCTTCAATTGGTCCTTCGCCACGCTCAATGCGAAGGTCATTTTGGTGACCTTTATATAGAGCATACCAAGTTGACCAGAAAACCAGACCATTAAGAATAATAATAGGAATATTATCCGGCAGTGAAATTACCGAGAAGAAGACAGGGTCAGCAACCATCCAGCCGAAAACGGCTAGAGTTACAATTAATAGACCAAGTCCAAATTTTTTAGTTCCAACTATATCAATTCTCTTCAGGGCCACTACAAACAGCACGATGAATGCCGTAAATGAGTACAATGGAGAGGAAAGGTAGTTAATAGCTTCCTTAATCATATGTTTCCCTAATCCTTCTTATAGTGGAGCCGAAATTCCGCCATCTTTACGTACACGCCAGAAGTGAACAGCAATTAACACTGCTACGACTAGTGGAATGAATACGCAGTGGAGAATGTAGAAGCGAAGCAATGCTGCCTCACCTACAAATCGACCACCAAGAAGTTGGAAACGAACATCGTTTTTATCAGATACCATTACGAAGTCACCGATCTTGGCCAGAGCAGCACCAGGACCACCAGCTCCAGCAAACGGAGTTGCTTTTGCCATGTTTGATCCCACGGTAATCGCCCAAATAGCCAACTGATCCCAAGGAAGAAGATAGCCAGTGAACGACAGAAGCATGGTTAGAACTAGAAGGACAACGCCTACGCCCCAGTTAAATTCACGAGGTGGTTTATATGAACCAGTCATGAACACACGGAACATGTGGATCCACACGGTAATAACCATCAAGTGAGCGCCCCAACGATGAAGTTCGCGCATAATACCCAAAGGTACGTGTTCACGAAGACCGATGATATCTGTGAATGCGTATTCAGCAGTCGGACGGTAATAGAACATAAGAAGAACCCCTGTCACGGTCAGTGCCAGGAATACAAAAAATGTAAGACCACCCATACACCAAGTATATCCCAGCTGTACGCCAGACTTCTTGAGCTTGATTGGGTGAAGGTGGAGGAATACGTTACCGGCAATTACAGCTGCACGGTTACGAGCGTTGTTTGGTGGACCATGACGAAAAATTGCTTTCCAAACTTGGGTATTAGCAACTTTTTTTGCAAAACCTTCAGACATATCTTTTACCTCTAAAAATTAGACTTCAATGTAAGCATCAGCGTTGTTCCATTCACCTTTTTCGTAACGGAATACTTTTGTCTTATCAACGATGATTTTTCCTTCAGTATTTCGAGAAATCTTATAGCGCTCGAGCGGACGAGGAGCAGGACCTTCGAAGTTGATACCATTTGGATAATAACCAGAACCGTGACAAGGACATTTAAATTTTGATTCGGCAGGAAGCCAGGTTGGAATACAACCTAGGTGAGTACAGATGTTTGACATCGCAACAAGGCGACCATCTTTTTTATAAATCCAAACACCAAAACCATTCTTCCAACGTTCATCTACGCCTTCAGGATAATCGTCTGGAAAACCAGCAATGAAATCCATCGCAGGCTCAAAAACGACGTTTGGATAGAGATATCTAAAGATTAAACTCGCAAAGCCAGCAGTAGCGGCACCGAAAGTAATCCAACCGACAGCAAGAAAGCTAAAGAACTCGCGACGGTTTAGACTGGTTTTTGTCTCATCACTCATGAGAGTTTCTCCGGAAATTAATAATTCAGAGCCAAAGATGGCGCTGAACATAGGGGCTATTTGTTTTCACCCATTATGGGTGTAAACTTCTAATTTTTCAATACTTTTAGAACCTGTTTTGCTTTTGTCGTAACTCTCACATTTGAGTCGTCTTGCTCGACTTTTTCTAGCAAACCGGACAATTCATTCCATTTGGATTTTTCCAAATTTTCCAAAACATTCATTTTGAGGGCTTCAACTTGTGCACCGTTTAATTCACCCGCTTTAGCAACGTCGTATCTTAAGTTTAGAATCTCTTCTAATACCGGGATGGCCAGAGGATTCTTGGCTCCAGTCAACACGATTGCTGCAATGTATCTAAGTGTCTTTTCAGTGGAATTTAGAAGTGCAAGGGCGCTTTCTTCAGTATTTGGACGCTCATGGGTGGCCATTGTTAACAACGCAACTTGTTTAAGACCCGGATCAACATCCTGCTGAAGCAGTGCCCCAATTTTTGTCCAATGGATATCGGAACCTTTGGTCATATTCCCAAGTGAAACAACCGCATTAAATTTTACCTGAGGATCTTGATCTTCTAGGGCCGTATTTAAAACAGGCAGGGCCAGAGGATTGTTTAAACTGCCAAGTGCCAACACAACAAAATTTCTTGTTCGGGGATCAACAGTATCCCGGTAAACACGGGAAAGATTTTCGATAACCCATGGCATATCTTCTTTAGGGATCTTCTGACCGGCCAAAAACTTAGACAACTCATAGGCTGCGACCCAGCGATTTCCAAAAGTTTTGGAATTCATTTCTTCAATGAGATCACGATGATTTTTGCCAGTAGAGAGCATTTTAGTGACACCAAAGATAATAAGCGCACCAATGAGAACGATTGCGATAGGAACAGAGATACCTGAAAGAGGAGAACTCTCGAGCATTTTTTTTGCAGGAGGGTTGTTGCCCTGATTTTGTTCGGACATTTGATTTCCTTATGATGAAAAAGGCGGTAAATGTACGGGGGAAATTAACAAAATGATGCTCAAAATGGAAGTCTAATGGCCTATCTTCTAAGATTTTTATTACTTGTGATGGTACTTGGTATTTCTCTTACTACTTCGGTGGCCCTGGGATGGTTGGATGTCGGCTTTGGTCATATTCAATTGGCCATTCCAACTTTCATGTTTGTTATTTTTATCCAAGCCTTTGTGATGTTTTATTTCATCGGAGTGGCGCGCTTGGTGGAAAACGTCTGGAATGCTCTCAATAGTGAAGCTAATTTGAGTGAATTATTCGATGAACCGCCTGCAGATCTAGAGCCTTATATGAAAAAAGTTGCTCGTTATGTTCATGAATCCCAGCTGTCAAAAAGACAAACTATCCCTTGGACTATGTTGATGCTGGTGCTGGGAACAATCGCCTTTTTATTGGGTGGGGCCCATGATACTGGACTGGTCGCCAAGGTCGTTCATTCTGGTGTCGCCTATGGTTTTCTAGCTTCCATGCTGATCGGTTTCGGGCGCCAGTGGTACTATCTAGGGAAAAGCCACCTTTTATTGCGAGAAATGAAGAGCCTTTTCGGGATGTCTCACGACGCTATGTAATTGAAATTTAACAGAATTTTAACTACTCACCTTTAGAGTAAGTCTTCACTACCATTCTTCCGATAAAATAAGCATATGAAAAAGCTTATTCTCTTCCTATTGTCGACCACCTCGCTTTGGGCCGTTGATGAAATTCAAGTCCTGTCAGATGCTGAACTCAATAAAAAACTAATCACGACGATCAAAGAAGTCGAAGTCACGACCACCTTAGAAAATTCCACCCAGTTTAGAGATTGCCGGAAAATGGCCGAGTTTGACCCCAAGACTAAGGCGACTCAGGCACAAATAGATAAGGCCATTGAATGCTTTAAGAAAAAAATGCCCAAAGATACCGAAGGTCTCGCCTCCCTCTCAGACAATTTAGGCCTGCAAAAATATGGGTTAGTAGCTTCCAAGAGCCAGAAAGAACTCACTGAGTACTTAAGTGATAAAATGTATCAGTCCCTGACGGGTGTCGACCGGAAAGAAAAAAATCTTCAGGTGCTCATGGACAACATGAAATTTGGGAAAATGAAAATGGTAGACCAGAGTGTCTTCATTGACCTGTACACCACTCAATTGGTTAAGAACTCATTGTTTGAAGTTTCCCGCTTCTGTTTTGAAAATTTTCGTAATGCCAATACCACCAACGAGGCTGACTTCATTTCTCACTGGGGAGATAAATTGGCCACTTTGGGTGATGCCCCTCTTAGTGACGTTACTGATACCGGCTCCAAGGGACTTGGTAATTTTACGGACATCGCAAATAAAGATGCTATTTATAAAAATATCCTGGAAGGAATGGGAGCAAATGATCCCAATAAGGTTGCGACAGTTGCAACTTTTTTTGAAAACTGTTCCAAAAAGATTGTCCCGATCTGTAAAGAGTTTGAGGACTACATCAAGGCCAACCCCAACGCAGATAGCAGTGGTCCAGTCAAAGGGGCCAATGCCTGCCTGACCAAGGCCAAACTACAGGCTTCCCGTAAGGCCATTGCTGATGCCAATAAAATTCAAAATGAGTTCCGAAATAGTGACGACTTTAAAGTGAAAATGAGTCTCTTGTTGGATCAGAAGTCTGCCACTCCTCAATTTTATAATCCGAAGCAAGATTCTTCCATCGATGAATTAACTAACTACTCCTCACGGGACATCCTGGAGGGTGGCGCGACCCAAGATAAAAAATTGCTGGAAAAGCAAGAGAAGTGTGCTCAAGATGGCTCAGGTTCGGAATGTGAGGATTTCGTGGTGATTGATGATTCCCGCGCCAAGGCCGAGCATGAGTTGGATCTCAATCTTCGCTTCAAAAAAGAAACTGAACTGGCACGGCTAAAGAAACTGCAGGAAACCAACAATCAGGACCTGGAAGAATACTTAAAAGAAAATGGCTACCTGGATATTCTGGAAAAATATAAGGCGAACAAGAGCTTAGATGTAGCCGCTGAATTAAGCATGGTGTTTGATGCAAAAAGAGTCGCGGCTTTAGCAGAAATGAAGGCTAAATTAGGCAAACGCCAGATGACCGAAGCTGAGGCCAGCCAGGGTGAAGACAAGAAAAAGAATATCGAACAAAATGCCCAGGATTCGAAAGAAGAAAGAGCGAGAATGGCCCAGGTCATTCTCTTTAATAACATCATCACGGGTCATCTTACTCTTCGAAAAAAAGAGACTCAGGAAGTTGTTGGCCGGAACGTAAATGTCCTTAAGAAAGAAGTTCAAGGACTAGAAGAAGCCAAAATTGATGAAAACTTGTTTGCTAATTTAAAAAGCGAAACCGATAGCGCTCAGACCAACAATGGTGAGGCTTTTGCGGGAGCAGAGATTCTGGATGGGATACTTGGGGCCAAAGACGAAGAGAAAAAATCTAAATAGATTTAATCCAGATAAAGACGCGATTTTTTCCGGGCTGATCTCCGCCTTGTGAACGGCTTTCAAAGATGGTGGATTCACTAATCGCCGTAACTTTGGTCATAAAATCTTTTAAATTCTTGGAAGGCACCTGCAGGTTAAAATAAAGACCTCCAGGAATCTGCATCCCTGGTCGAACATTATCCACCTGGGCGATCCCAAATCTCTTCATTAATGGCAGAATCTTGGTTCGAATAGCTGAAGGCTCAACGGAAGCCATTAGGATACGATAGGCCTTCTTGTTGGAAGATGCATAAGAGCTGTCCCGATAGCCACCCTTTTTATTTTCTTCATATTCAGACTGTTCTGTTTCCGCTTCACCAAAACTCTTAGGAACATCTTCTACGGAATCAAGCACCACTACGTCTGATTCAGGATCATAACGAGATTCAAGACTCTCATCTGCAAAGACTTGCTGAGCCTCTATCTTCTCCAGCTCATCAAGTTCTTTATTAGTCAGATCAATTTGCTGTTTGGCCAGGAGGTCTTGCTCCTGATAGGACAAAGACTTATCGAGCCAGAAGAAGTTTGGTTCAAAGAGAGTGATCTTATTTACCAGATAATCTTCATACCACTTATTGGTATTTTTAAGTGCAAATACAACCACACTTAAAATCAGCAATAGGATAATTACTTCTTGAAAAAATCTAAGCTGCTTTTTGTAGCCGGCTTTCTTCTTTAAATTTTCAAAATCCACTTTCAAAGAGAGGATATCTTTCTGAAGTTCTTTAACCAGATTTGCCCAATCCGGATAAAGAGTCACTTCCATATGGGCCAGGATATCATCCTCAAAGGTACCTTTCTTACGGGCATCCTCACCGAAAACGGGAAGAAGATCTTCAAATCTTAAGAATAGGTTTTTGGAACTAACGTTACTGATTTGAAAGTTCTCATTGATCAGATCTTCAAACTGAGGATGAACCTTAATCAGATGATCTCTTAATACAGTGGAAATATATTTTTCCTGAAGATCAAACAGAAACGCAATTTCCCGAACCGAGTGATTTTTATTAATGAATGAAAAAGCAATGAACTTTTCAAAGAGCCAGTTCAGCCAGGAAATAAGCGGGCCTGATTTGGCGATCTTTTTTGCGTACTCAAAGCGTTCCGCTAGCTCCAGATGCTCAATCTGGTCTTTAAAGAACGAATCCCAAAAACCTGTAAAAGAATCCGCATAACGACCTTCCCAGGCAATCGAATTGATGTCCAGGTCCAGCCAGTTCTTAAATTCTTCAAAATCGTTTTTTGTTAAAGTCATACTTTCTTAATTAAGAGGGCAATCCCCTGTCCTCCACCAATACAAGCTGAAGAAATACCATATTTCTTATCCAGCTGCTGTAACTGCCGCGCAAGAGTAAGAGTTATCTTTAGTCCTGTCGCTCCCAGAGGATGCCCCAATGCTACGGCCCCTCCCCATATATTAAGACGAGAAGGATCAATTTCCAAAGCTTTATGACAAGCAATTGCCTGCGAAGCAAAAGCTTCGTTTATTTCAAACAAATCGATATCCTTAATTTCCAACTTTTGCCGCTGAAGCAGTTTCAGGATAGCCGGGACCGGGCCGATTCCCATTTTCACAGGATCTACCCCTACCACCTCGCCACCAATAATTTCTGCGATGGGTGCCAAGTTATGTTTTTTAACATAATCCTCGGAGGCAATTATCATCGCACAGGCACCATCTACTATGCCTGAAGCCGAACCGGCGGTAACGGTCCCCTCTTTCTTAAATGTAGGACGAAGCTTTCTCATGTCCTCTAAAGAGACATCTTCTCTGAGATGTTCATCTTTGTCGCAATCATTGACCGGAGCTATTTCCGGCTGAATCAAATTAGCCGCATAAGCGCGATTGGCCTTGAGATGGGACTCGTAAGAGTATTGGTCAGCGTCTTCTTTGGAAATTTGAAAATCATCTGCCAGATTTTCGGCGGTGATTCCCATCGCTAACTGCACGTGTTTATCATAGAGAGTATCAAGCAGTAGATCCTGGGTTTTGAGAGGACCATACTTAGTACCGAAGCGGGCACCATAAGTCAGGTGTGGAGCCATGCTGAGATTTTCTGCACCGGCAATTAACAGAGCTTCTGCTTCGTTATTTCTGATTAAACGGGAACCCAATAAAAGAGCTTCAATGCCTGAACCGCATAAACGATTCACATTCAAACCAGGTGTTTCCATTCTCAGTTTGCATTTTAAGGCCAGATGTCTTCCGCCGTATAAAGTATCCGGGGTACTGGGAATAACATTGGCAAAAATTACCTGATCAAGTGTCTCGGGGTCAATTCGGGTCTGAAAAAGCAAAGCATTGGTAGCAATTACAGCAAGATCCACCGGATTCAGAGAGCTTAAACTACCTCCAAACTTTCCAAATGGCGTGCGCTTCCCTTGAATGATGTAGACTCTACGAGAGGGATGACCCATCACTTTTTGCCTGCCTTGTAACGATTCGCTTTATCTAAGTATGATAATGAATAATGCCATGAAAGGCATCAGCTTTTAGAAAAGGAAAAGTTGGCTATGTCTGACGTATCATCTGCCCAAAATCGAATCAATAACACTAAAGAGGCTATGAACAAGCGCCAGACTTTTGAGTTGAGAAAATTGGGTGACAATTATGAGTCCGAACTAAAAGAAGTTAAAGAGAAGAACGAGAAAGAAGTTTCTCGAGTCAAAAAAGATTATGAGCTCCAATTAAACAAAGAAAAGACTGAAGCCGAAGTCAAACTAACTCAAGTCCGAAATAGATATTCGAAACGAATTGAAGAAGAGACCCAACGCTTTGAAAAATTGATTCAAGATCTAAAGACATCACAATCAGATCGTTTAGCGGAAACGCAGATGAGCAATGAGCAACAGATTGCCAATCAAGAAGCAAAACAGCGCGAGTATCTAGAAAAAGCTCGACAGAAATTTGAAGAAGAGAAAGCTAAGCTCGAAGAAGCTTAGTCGTTAATACACACCATCTGAAAAATCCAGGAAGGAGAATCGATGAATCAGAAGAATGCGGAGAATGGAATTTTCATCAACGGTAAGAAGCAAGTTATTGAGCTTCTGCAAAGAATGGATGCTGGTGATAAGGCTCGTCTTCTGAAAAACCTGAGAACTCGTAACCCTGCCCTAGCCAAAGAATTAACTGAATCGTGCATCTCATTTGAAAGTATTTGGGATCTTCATGATGAATGCTTGAAAACTATTGTCTCACAAGTCCAGCCAGCCATTTTAGGATTGGCCTTGAATTTAGTTCATATCAAAAACCAAAGACGTGCTCTTTCACTCATTTCCCGGGAAATGGCCCTTAAAGCATTTGAAATAATGCAAAAAGACCTGACCGGTAACAGAAATGAATGCTTACGCGCTCAACTTAAGATCGTTGAGTTGGCAGTAAACCTTCACCGAAATCGCATCATTCAATTTTACTAACTCAGAAGTCTTTTAAACTCTACTTCCAAAGTTGGAGTGAATTGATCATCAGGGATGATTGAAGGATGGACCATTCTGTTCTCAGCAACTAGGTTGGATGTGTGCTGGAACCTGGTGATCATGGTGTTGGTTAAATCAACCAACCATTCTGGAGAGGCAGATAGGGCTTCATTGAAACTTTTGGAAGGCACTTCTACGAGTTCCGTTTCCGCCAATGTAATTGCCGAATATGTATACTCCCGGTCCTGGATCATGGCACTTTCGCCAATGATGTCCCCCGCTTTAGCAAGAAAGACCGGGATGAGTCGATCTATTGAGAACTTAAGACAAAGCACTTCGCCGGTTTTAATCAAATACAATTTATCGGCTTTGGAGCCTTCTTTAAATACGACCTGACGAAAACCAAATCTATGCTTGCTGTCCATGGATAAATTCCTTTTTGATATTTCCTTCTAAAAGCGTACCAAATCTTAATCCATAAGTGGAAATGGTTAATTCTTTAACCAAGAGCCTGTGGATTATATGGTAAACGAGGTGTAATCCACCGCGGATACTATTTGATCTCTTTTGAAGGAATGGAAATTGTTCCAAATACTGTTCAGGAGACATATTTGAGTATTTTTTGAAAAGATTATCAATATCCTCAACTCTTAAAACCAACCTATGGACATCATCCTCGACAAACTCTTTTCTCTGAAGATGCATGTTGCCTAAAGAGGTTACTGTTCCGGCCACGCAAAACAGTTCTTTGCCCTGGAATTTATCTATGTCACTTCTGAAATCCAAAAAAACTTTCTGGAGATTTTGAACAAATAAATCATCATGAAGCCACTGACTGCAGCGAACGGCCCCAATAGGCATGCTGATGGTCTCTAGTATCTGAAATGTTTTAGTGTTTACTTTGATAAGCTCAGTAGAAGCACCACCAACGTCCATAATGGTAATTATTTCACTTTCAAACTTAGTATCGAAGAGAATACCTTTGGTTGAAAAATGGGCTTCGGCTTCGGCTGAAATTATATTGATATGGACCTTCAGTTCATCTTCGATCTTTTTGAAGAAATCTAAAGAGTTCCCAGCGACTCTTGAAGCTTCCGTAGCTGTCGCGATAATATTTTCACGAGGAATGCCATGTTGATCACATTCTTCAGCATAGGATTTAATTGCAGCATAAGTGGCATCCATCGATTCTGGATGGAAGGCCTTATTCTTATCAAGTTCTCTACCTAGCGAAGTAATTTCACTGCGCTTAACAAGATCCACCAACTTTCCAGTTGAAACATCTGCCACTAATAGCAGAACGCTATTGGAACCAATATCAATTGAAGCTCGGATATCTTTTCTCATCATGAATTCACCACTTTTACCAGTTCGCTAGGGTTTTGAGGATTAATGAAACCTTTTTCACAGATGATACCAGTAATAAACTGATGATCAGTTACATCAAAACTAGGATTAATAGCTTGGGCACCCTCAGGAGCAAGCTTAATACCTCTTAGTTCCGTAATCTCGGTCATAGGACGCATCTCAATTTCAATATGCTTGCCATCAGGAATAGAAGTATCAAATGAACTAACCGGTGCTACTACATAAAAAGGAACACCATAATGTTTGGCAACGATGGCCAAAGTAGAAGTTCCGACTTTATTCGCAGTATCTCCGTTGGCAGCAATGCGGTCGGCACCGACAAAAATAGCATCTACCTTATTATGGGATAATAAATAAGAAGCAGCCCCTTCTACAACAATACTGTAAGGAATGTTTTCCTTAGCAAGTTCAAAGGCCGTAAGCCGAGTACCTTGCATATAAGGACGAGTTTCATCGGCCAGTACATACTCAACTTTTCCCAGGGAATTTGCGTAGGAGATAACCCCCAGAGCTGTTCCCAGGCTGCCACATGCTAGAAAGCCAGTATTACAATGGGTCATCAGACGCCATTTTCTGTCCCCAATGCGACCCATGAGCTCTTTCACTCCAATCTGGGCCATGGTTGTATTCTTATTGTGGCTTTCATTAATTTGTTGATGTCCAAACTCCACTAATTTTTTGTAAAGTTCGGCTGCAGAACGACCTTCCTTTACATAAGACATCATGAACTCAAAACAACGATTCACTTCAAATGATAAATTTACCGCTGTTGGACGGGCATTAATCATTTCATCACAAGCTGCCCGGCAACTTTCCAGACTCAAGGTGGTTTGATTTTTTACCCACAAGGCCATGCCATAAATAGCAGTAAAACCAATACAAGGAGCCCCTCTGACAACCATATCAGTAATAGCGGCTGCACATGACTTAAGATCATTAACTTCCACAAAGGTTTCTGTTTGAGGAAGTAATCGCTGATCTAACAGAAAAAGTTTTTCATCTTTCCAGATGATAGGTTTATAGCTTTGATTCATATCTCTTCCTTATTCATCCAATAGGGATCAATAACTTCTTTTTTAACAGGTTTGATCCTTCTATTCTTTGGGTATGTTAACATCAATGAGGATTTTTGCTGCGAATTCAATGAGCCTGTTATCTTAGCTGATTCAAGATCTTCCAGCAGTAGTGAATTGAGTTTCATCGCATTATTCTGAACGGAAACATTTAAACTTTGAACTTTTGCTTTCTGAGATTCAAGTTCAAAAAGCTGGGCGGTGTTAGTGATAAAATCAGGGATTTTACCCTGAGCTGCGCTGAGCTCAATGGCCCTTAATTGACTAAGCCATTTCCCCGACTCCCATGTACCGCTCCAACGACCTTCGATCTTTCCACTCAGTTGGGCAGTCTGGGCAGAAAAATATGGCGCTAGGAATTGATAGCTTGAATACCAGCTGAACTTATCAAACTTTATATCCAGAGCATTCTGTTCGATTTTATCAGAAAAATTAACTTTAAGAGCGGATACCTCATCATACAACTCTCCCTGGTAAAACTTCTGATCAGGGGAAAAACCATATTTGAAATTTCCATTTACAAGTTTTTCACCCTGTAAGCACTTCTTGCACGAAATAGTTGTCACAAAGTATGGAGGAGGAAGTTCGTTTAAAAAATCAGAAAGAGGCCTAATTGTTGCCATCGTTTGATTTAGGTCCAAACCTGAAAATCCCAGTTCTTCATTGAACTGCACGACTTTATTTGTTTGTATGTCCATAACTGAACGACGGAAAAAGCTGGCCTCACCTTTAGGGCTGATGAAAGAGACCTCCCAACGGGAATTCTCAAAACTTATCTGCCATTTACCGGGAATGAGCTGACTTTCTGCAACCTGAAAATCACCATCGAAAGACAATTTGCCATTAACCGAAGCCAGCTGATTGGAAAAACTTTTATTGAATTTAACTGCTCCGACGGCTTCCCCTTCCCTTATTTTCAAATAAGGATTCTTAATTTCTTCATAAACGAAGCTGAAATAATTCATCGGAAGACGGGTAAAATCCATTTCTACGGTTAATTCATCATTAGAGGCATTGACCAACCCCTTTCCAATAGATTCCTTCTCAATGAGCAGTTCCACTTGGGACTGGATCGCCAGATGATTTGGATTCAGAGTGGATTTTCCATGGATAACAATATCTTCCATCTGGAATTTATCAGTTGCTTCCGTGGTTCGGAACTCTCCTCGATAATTAAGCTGCCAAACGTGAGGTTCAGGAGTGACATCACCAAAAAGCCACAAATCAGAAGTATAGGAAATTGAATTGTGATTGATTTCTATTGGGATGTTCAGTTCAAATGCAGAATTTTTGCCATACTGGAATTCCCGTACGAGCAGTTTAGAAACAGTGAAGAAGCGACGAGTATTATCAATGTCACGAATAGAGATGTCCTTGGCCCGAACCGTGAATCTGGCATCCGCCAGGTAATTGGGAAGAGACACTCGGAAGCTCTTTGTAGACGGCGATGATTCAGCTTTTACAACGGAAGGTATTTCCTCATGATCAACAAAGATGTCCATTTGAGAAAGATTGATCTGAGCATTCCCGCGATTGGTAAGAAGAAGCCACCAGGGAACCTTAAGTTCTATTTCACCGACACGACTTATGACTTTATCGGCCCTCTTTAATAAAATATTTTTCAGTTTCAAATTAAAATCGAGTGAAAACCCATAAGATACGTTTTCGACCTGTAACTGAGTCCCCGGATAGTTCTTTTGAACCTGCTCGGTGATAAGGGCTACGAAGGTATCGGGTTTTAACTGTGAATAAGCACTATAGAGTAGGCCTCCGATAATAAGAAAAAGACCAACCCATAACATCGCTATCAATTTTAAAGAAATTCGCATTTTTTTCCCAACAACTTTTTTTAAAATAGCCCTTACGCCTTCTGGAGTGGGGCAAACTTAACCATGAATTTTTTTCTTATACCGTCTCGGAAGAGGATTGTGACTTTCTCATCCTGACCTAGACCTTCGGTATCCAGAACTGTTCCCTCGCCATAGAGGGCGTGAATTATTTTTGAACCAGATGGATAATTGGCCAGATTACTGACGGCTTTCTTCGTCTGATAGACCTTATCGCTGTGATAAACATCGTCACTCTTATAGGAAGGAGTCTGATCGAACTCATCAAACCGCGCATAGGAATCAAACTGAGCTTTTTTAGACCCCGTCTGATAGAAATCCCACTTGTAGTACTGAGAGGGAATTTCATGCAAGAACTGACTAGGACCATTAAATTTTAAACTTCCCCACAAGAGTCGCCCTTGTGCAAAAGTTATTGTTAATTGCTTCATTGCTCGAGTCATCGCAACGTAAAAAAGTCTTCTTTCTTCTTCCAAAGCTACCGGACCAACTTCCAGGCTTTTATAAGAAGGAAAAATATTTTCTTCAATACCGATGAGGAAGACATAAGGGTACTCAAGGCCCTTGGAACCATGGACTGTCATAAGTGAGACCTGATCAGTGGATCCATCTTCAGCAACTGTCGTATCTAGAGTAATGGTCTCTAAAAACTTCACCATATTAGGCTCAGTTTCAGAATCTTCGAATTGTTTGATGGCGCTCATCAACTCTTCCAGATTTTCCAGACGAGCTGCGCCTTCATACGTTTTGTCGGCCTTCAAGACCTCAAAGTAACCTGATTCATTTAAAAGCTTTTCGTAACTGAAACTAGGAGAATGATTCTGACCTTCAAAGACCTGAACTTCCTGAATTAAGTGTACGAGTTGGTTGATAGCACTATGAACTTTGCCGGATAAAGCGAGATGTTTAAACTCTGAGGGTGATTCGACAATTTTTTCGATCATCTCAAAAAGAGAAAGTTGCAATCTTACCGCTTCATCTTCTAACTTCCGCAGAGAGGTCGCCCCTACTCCCCGTGCAGGGGTATTGATAATTCGGGTCAGGGCAAGCGAATCTTTTTTATTCACTACCACACGCATGTAAGAAATCATGTCTTTGACTTCTTTACGATCGTAGAACTTGATCCCTGCAACAACCCGGTAAGGAAACTTTTCTTTTCTTAGGGCATCTTCAATCGTACGAGAATGAGCATTGTTCCTATAAAAAACAGCGATGTCTTTTAAAGAGACCCCTTGCTGATAAAGTTTACGAATCTCTTGTCCGACAAATTCGGCTTCGGCCTTATCATCACGACATTCCACGATTCTGATTTCTTCACCTTCTTCGTTGTCCGTCCACATTTGCTTGCCTTTTCGGGCAAGGTTACGGGCAATTACTTCTGAAGCGGCTTCAATAATTTTTTTAGAAGAACGGTAGTTTTGTTCAAGTTTTATCAGTTTGGCTTCTGGAAACACTTCCTCGAAACCCAGAATGTTTCTAATATCCGCTCCACGCCAGGAATAGATCGACTGATCCTCATCACCCACCACGCAGACATTACGATGCAACTGGCTAAGTTGTTGAACCAGATCAAACTGAGCGCGGTTGGTATCCTGATACTCATCAACCAGGACATATCTGTATTTTTGCTGATATTTTTTCAGAACTTCCGGATAGGACTTAAAAAGATTCAGTACCCCTGTAATAAGTCCGCCAAAATCAACGGCATTACTTCGATGGAGCTCACCTTCATAATCCAGAAAGATATCAAAGAGTCTTTTATCTTCTGCAAACTTTTCAACTTCAGCACTACGGGTAAGACCTATGTAGTAACCAAGATTTTTCAAACCATCAATAAAAGCAGCTACCGTATACGGCGAGAGTTCTTTTTGGTTAATCCCACGCTTATTCAGGATGGCCTTAATAATTGATTGGGATTCACCGTCATCATAAATGGTGAAGTTCTTACTCAACCCCAGATAAGTCGCCTCCATTCTCAGGACTTTGGCGCAAAAGGCATGGAAGGTCGTAACCTGCAAAGTGCCGATATTCATCTGAGTATTGGCCGCCAGTCTTTCCCGCATTTCTCTTGCTGCTTTATTGGAGAAGGTCACGGCGAGAATTTGATAAGGGCTAACTTGCTTTTCCTCAAGGAGGTATTGGATACGGGCAACCAAGGTTCTGGTTTTACCTGATCCTGCTCCGGCCAGAATCATGACCGGACCATCGGTCATGAGTACTGCCTGTCTCTGTGATTCGTTGAGGAAATCTAAATTCATTATTCTACCGTTACTGATTTTGCGAGATTTCTAGGCTTATCAATGTCTGTGCCTTTAAGTTTGGCGATATGATAGGCCAGGAACTGAAGGGCAACGTTCACGTATAATGGACTTAAGTTAGGAAGGCCTTCAAAATCAAGTCCAATGTAAGCATCCGAAAGATGCTCAAGCTCAGGATTATTTTTTGGTCCCACAACAACGATAATACCACGGCGGGCCTTCACTTCTTCCACGTTGGAAACTGTTTTTTCCAAAAGCTCTGGACCCACGATGGCGATGTTAACAATATTTTCATCGATCAATGCAATCGGACCATGCTTAAGTTCACCAGCGGCGTAACCTTCAGCATGAACGTAGGCAATTTCTTTTAACTTTAAGGCCCCTTCAAAAGCGATCGGGTAATACTTCCCGCGTCCAGTGAAGATAAAGCCCTTCTTACTGTAAATTTCCTCTGCCACTTCTTTAATGGTTTCAGATTGTGAGCACAGTTCAGCAATACGAGTTGAAAGAAGCTGAATCTCAGTGAACAGACTTGGATCATCCAATGTTCCTTCCATTGCTCGACTCATCAAGAAGCCGGTTAGCGCCTGAAGAGTAAAGGCTTTGGTTGACGCCACTCCAATTTCAACTCCTGCGTGAATAAGAAAATTCTTATCAGCATTTCTGAACAAGGTAGATCCTTCCACGTTCACAATTGAATATGTCGGAATACCTTTCTCTTTACAAAGCTCCTGACAAGCAAGAGTGTCGGCGGTTTCTCCGGATTGAGAAATAAAGAGACCAATTTCATCTTTATTCAAAATCGGATTTTTGTAACGAAACTCGGAGGCGATATCAACTGAAGCACGCTGACGATTGATCTGTTCAAAATAATTCTTAATAACCAGACCAGCATGCCAGGCCGTACCACAAGCTGTTAAATGCCACTCTTGGGTTTTTAATCCCTTCAGCTCATCCAGTACCTTGCGGCCATCGTTTTTAATATAAAAAGCGGCAAGCTTATTGATCAAGGCTGGCTGCTCATGAATTTCTTTCAGCATGAAATGTTCGTATGGTTCTTTGGATGTTGAATCCATCGACATTGAATTGCTTTGAAACTTGTAGCGGCTTGAAGGTGTCAGATCTAATTCAAAGAAATTGATAGTGACTTCAGCAGCAGTAACGTTGCTTTGGCAGATAACACTGTCTTCCGGGAAATAAATCCGGGGAGCAAAACCAACTAAAGCAAAAGGATCTGATGAAACGAATGCTTCATGAGTTTCTTTATTCTCACCTACCACCAAAGGAGCTGAGCGCTTTAAGCAGTAAAGGGTATCGGAAGCTTTTTCCATGATCACGAAAGCAGAGTTTCCAGTGATTGTTGAGAAAGCTTTGGAAATAGCTTTTAAGGTATTATTTGTTTCTTTAAAAAATTTGGTCAGAAGGACCAGAAAGACTTCAGAGTCAGTTTGAGATTTAAACTCAAATCCTTCAGCGATGAGGCCTTTTTTTAATGGGCCTGCGTTTTCAATAATACCATTATGAACAACTGCAAAAAGTTCATTCCCGTGGGGATGGGCATTATCAGAAGTTACCGCACCATGTGTGGCCCAACGAGTATGACCGATGCCAATATTGGAAAAGGGCTTTTGAATGTTGATGAGTTCTTTGAGATTATCAAGCTTTCCTTCTTTTTTAAGAATTTGAAGCTCGTTATTCATCTTAAGGCAAATGCCCGCTGAATCGTAACCACGATATTCCAGACGAGATAATCCCTCAATAATCGGGCCTACTGAATTATTAGGACCAGAATAGCCCACGATTCCGCACATAAAATCTCCAAAAAATGAGAGTGAAACTTAAGGGTCCAATCTAACATTTTGACGGAGATCTTACTAGTTTTACGCAAGGCTCCTTTAAGACTTTTTCGTTTTTAGAAAACGCTTGGCGGCCCCTTCTTTGGTCAACTGCTGAGAGCGGGCAATTCCAAAGCCTCCATCCGGGACACTTTTGGTAATAGTTGAGCCTGCGGCTACGAATGCGTCATCGCCAATCTCAATCGGGGCCACCATCTGACAGTCAGAACCAATGAAGGTATTCTTGCCGATTTTGGTCTTATGCTTTTGGACGCCATCATAGTTACATGTAATGAATCCACAACCAATATTGGTGTTCTCACCAATTTCGGCGTCCCCCACGTAACTTAAGTGCGAAACCTTCACGCCTTGGGCGAGTTTAGATTTTTTAACCTCAACAAAGTTGCCAATCTTGGATTCACTGCCAATATCGGCTCCCGGACGTAAGCGGGCCATTGGTCCAATGGTTGCCTTGGCATGAACCACGGCTTCTTCTAAATAACTATGGGCCAGGATCCCTGTCTGATCATAGATCATGCTATTTTTTATAAAGGCACCAGATTCAACGGTAACGTTTTTTCCAATGGTGGTTTTACCTAAAAGTGTGACATTGGGATAGATAATGGATCCCACACCAATTTGCACTTCATGGTCTAAATGGACAGTAGAAGGATTTAAAAATTCCACACCATCGAGCATAAGTTGTTTAACTTTTCTCTCTCTTAAAAGAGCAGTCACTTCCGCTAATTGCTCCATGGTATTTATTCCCAGAAAAGGAATTTCTGAGGGAAACTTCACGGCTTTTACAGAAAATTTATCCTGGAATAGATCCGTTAAATAGAACTCGCCGGACTTATTATTGTTGCCGATGGATCCCAGAATTTCTTTTACATGTTTGGTTTTAAGAATATAAAAACCAGAATTTACCTCAGTGATTGTTCGTTGTTTTTCATCAGCGTCTTTTTCTTCAACGATGTGAAAACCTTTATCCCCATGGACGATTCTTCCATATCCTTTAGGATTATGAGCTTCAAAAGTTGCAGCCACACCTACTAACTCTGGATGAGATTTCAGGGCTTCGAATAAAGAACAAAATTCAGCGGCCTGAATCATTGGAGTGTCTGCGCAAGCCACCAAGGTATATTCGTATTGCCAGAAGTGCGGCAGATCGTTGAAACAGGATTTCAATGCATCGGCAGTACCATTCTGTTCTTTTTGCCAGGCGGTTTTCAATTGGTTCTTCGCCGGATGATGACTTAACCATTCCTCTAGTAATTCTTTTTTATGACCCACTACCAAGCCGATCTCAGCTTTCAAGGAGGAAATTTTTGCAAATTCTAAAGCGGCATCAACCACATAATCTAAGAGTGTTCGTCCAGCTGTCTTGGCCAGGGCCTTGGGAGTCTCAATCTTCATGCGAGTCCCTTTACCAGCTGCTAAAATTACTAAACCAATTGAGTCACTCATATAACCGAACCTTTTTATCCAAAATCTTAAGGTATTGATAATAATAAAAATTAAATGAAATCACCTCTAAAAACCTAGCAAATTAAGCGTGTAATGAGAGCTAGAATTTCATAATATTTCTTCATTTTACACGAAATAACTTTAAAGCGCCCCTCCTAAAATCCCGATTCAGCATTTGTATATGAAATGATCTTCACGGAAGAAAGACATACGCTAGAGGAGAAAAAGTATGGTAACGAATTATGAGGGCGAAGCAATTGAATTCAAGGAAACTCTCCCTCTCCTGCCAGTTCGCGATCTTGTGGTTTATCCATTTATGATTTTACCCTTGTTCGTCGGGCGCGAAACATCAATCAAAGCAGTTGAAGAAGCTTTGAACAACACCGACAGACTGATTCTCCTTGCCTCGCAAAAGGACATCATCGCTGAAAGCCCTACCCCTGATGAAATTTATGAAATGGGTACGGTTGCTATGATTATGAGAATGAGAAAACTTCCAGATGGAAGAGTTAAGATTCTTATTCAAGGATTGGCTAAGGCACGTATTACTGAATTTGTTGCCACAGAGCCATTCTACCAGGTGAAAGTCTCAAAAGTAGAATCTCAACAGGTTACTGCTACGCCATCAACCATTGAGGCCCTGGCAAGAACTGTAAAAGAAAATTTGGAAAAAGTTATTTCTCTAGGAAAAGTTCTTTCCCCGGACATTCTTATGGTTCTGGAAGATATCCAGGATCCAGGACGTCTGGCCGATCTGATCGCCTCTAACCTGAACTTGAAAGTGTCTGAAGCTCAAAAGATTTTGGAACTACTCGATCCGGTAGAGCGTCTGGGTCATATCAACCAAGTATTAGTTAAAGAACTAGAGGTTCTGGTTCAGCAGGCAAAACTCAAGGCCCACAATAAAGATGACCTTGCACAAAACCAGAAAGAGTTCTTCCTGCGTGAGCAGATCAAGGCCATGAAACAGGAACTGCATGATGATTCATCTGACAAAAATGATGAATTTGCAGAAATCCGTGAAAAGCTGGTTGCGAAGAATCTTCCGGCTGATGCAGAAAAAGAGGCCATGAAACAACTTGGCCGTCTGGAAAGAATGCATCCGGACTCTTCGGAAGCCAGCATTCTTAGAAGTTATCTTGAATGGGTAGTCGACCTGCCATGGTCTGAAGAATCCAAAGAAGTAACTGATCTGCAATTTGCCAAAGATGTACTGGATGAAGATCATTTTGATCTTGAGAGAGTAAAAGAAAGAATTCTTGAATATCTTGCTGTTCGCTCACTTAAAGGGGGCGCCGCCAAAGGACCTATTCTATGCTTCTCAGGTCCTCCAGGTGTTGGTAAGACATCTCTGGGTAAATCGATTGCTAAGGCGACCGGACGTGAATTCATCCGCATTTCCCTAGGGGGAGTAAAAGATGAGTCCGAAATCCGCGGTCACCGCCGAACTTATGTGGGTGCGATGCCTGGACGCTTCATTCAAGCAATGAAGCAATGTAAGACTATCAACCCTATCATCCTTTTGGATGAAATTGATAAGTTGGGTTCTGATTTCAAAGGTGATCCTGCTTCAGCAATGCTGGAAGTTCTGGATCCGGAACAAAACTGCACGTTCAGAGATAATTATCTGAACTTAAATTATGACCTTTCAAAGATCATGTTCATTGCCACGGCCAACGTGCTTGAACAAATTCCAGGTCCACTACGTGACCGTATGGAAGTGATCAACCTTGCGGGTTATACCCAGGAAGAAAAGGTCCAGATCTCTAAAAAGTATCTTATTCCTAAACAAATGGATGAGCATGGTATCAATGACGAACACATTGAATTCCATGACGAAGGTGTGGAAGCCGTTATTGCTGGCTATACTCGTGAAGCTGGTCTTCGTAACTTGGAAAGACAAGTGGGAGCACTTTGCAGAAAGGTCGCCAAGAAAATTGCTTCCGGCCATCATGCTAAAACACACATCTTCTCCAACACCGTTGAAGAGCTACTTGGCCCACCAATGTACTCGCATGAAGATACAAACGAGTATGATGAAGTAGGAGTTGCCACTGGTCTTGCCTGGACAGCTGCGGGCGGAGAGATTCTTCACATTGAAGCTACAAAAATGAAAGGTCGTGGCATTACCCTTACGGGTCAATTGGGTGATGTCATGAAAGAATCGGCTCATGCGGCTATGGGTTTCATTAGAAGTCATGCCTCTGAACTAGGTATTGACGACAAATTCTTTGAAGAGAATGAAATCCATATCCACTTGCCAGCCGGAGCCATCCCGAAAGATGGACCTTCAGCAGGTATTACTCTGGCCACCGTTATCACTTCTTTACTGACGAATTCATACATCAGTAAAGACATCGCGATGACTGGTGAAATCACTCTGACTGGTAAAGTATTACCTGTCGGTGGTATCAAAGAGAAGGCCCTGGCCGCCATGAGAGCAGGAATTGAGACCATCATCATTCCGTGGAAAAACCAGAAAGATCTTTTGGAGATTCCAGCTCAGTACCGGAAAAAGATTAACTTCATTCCGGTCAAGAACATCCAGGAAGTACTTGCGATTGCCTTAGTAGACTGGAAAGGTCAACTTGATCTTGACCAGACCAAACGTAAGGATGAAACAGAGAAAAAACCTCGTCCTAAAAACAATCAAGTCGCCGCTTAAATGAAAGGCTCCCTTCGGGGAGCCTTTTTCTTTTCTTCTCCCTTAAATTTGATATCCTAATTTCCATGAATAAATTATCTGAACTCAATGTGGTTGTGGTGGACGATTCCGACTTTTACCGGAGTATCATTTGTAAGATGCTGGCGGAGGAAGGGGTTAACGTGGTCGGTGAAGCCGCCAGTGCTGAAGCAGCTCTGGTCGTAATAAAAGACAAGAATCCGGACATTGTAATTACAGATATTGTCATGCCTGAAATCAGCGGCATTGAACTGACAGAAAAGATCAGTCAGAATTATCCCAATATTTCTGTCATCGTTATCTCCTCACTCGCCCAGGAACATATTGTTCTGGAAGCGATTGGAGCAGGGGCCAGTGACTTCATTGCCAAACCGGTACAAAAACAACAACTAATGGATTCATTAGAAAAGCTAACTAATAAATAGGTGGAGCAATATGGAAGTTTCAAAACCTGTCGAACTTACCCGTATTTCAGAAATTAAGATCCTGCACAACGTCCGCCTCATCAATCGTCATGATTTAAACCCTATTTATTCGAAAGAGAACCTAAGAGTTCAGTTTGATATTAGTGGAGAAATCAAGGGCGCTGTTACCTGCTACCTTTGTCTGGATGGCCATGAGCTGGAGCCCATTGAAAAAAACTATATCTTTCCGTTGTTTGTTGAATCCATGAATATCCTGATTGGACGCCAGCTAACCATGGACGAAGAACTTAATCATTTTAGAGTCAATCTTTCTGCTCCCAAACTGAGTATGATCTCCAAAGAACTGAATACCTCATTAAGATCACTTACTCAGAAGTATGAACTCGAACTGGAAGGACATACTTTTAATGTATTAACTGAATATAATCTTTCTGCATTGAACTAGGTCTTCCAATGAAAATGGCATTAAAATTTTCCATCGTATTGTTTGCTTTCATGTGCTTTCTGACTGTTAACATTAATGGGCAAACTATCTTCTCCCATATTTATAAAGTCATTTCGCCTGCCACGATTTATGTACAGAATTCGGTAGAAGACTTTTTTGAACAATCGGTTGCAGGAACCAAGGCTTACTCCAAGAAAATGTTCGACAATTCAGTTCCACGCTTCAAAGATTCTGTTAAGTCCAAACTATCTGGCAGAGAGAAAGTGGCGGAGCCCGCCGAAAGGATTACTGAAAAAGAAAAACAAGAGCTAGATCAACTGATAAAGAATCATTAAAAAAGGCCCCGAGGGGGCCTTTTTTATTGTCTGGTACTTGAACTACCCTTGCTGGCTTTTGTTTTAGTTTTAACGGTCTTAATGACCTTCTCTCGGCTCTCATTCATGGCCGCACATTCGGTTTCAACCTGAGCTGCATATGAAACAGTGGCAATCATTAAACTCATCATTAAAATTAGCATTTTCATAAATCCCCCTCGAGATGTTTGTACTTTATCTATATCCAATTCTGGTGCCAAGACGGGGGATTTTAAGTTGTTGTAATCTGGAGTTGATCTGGAAGTGTAGTGTTGATTTTTTTCTAGATTGTTTAAAAGGTAGGCACAAGAGAGAGTTTCTCTCCTGTGCCTAATAATAAAAATGATTATTGTACGGATGCGGAAGAGCTGCGGGTCTGTTCTGGCTTCGGCTCGCCACCTTGGTTGGCCTTAGGATTGTTCCGAACGGTATGTTCTTGCATCATTACACATTCAGTCTCTATTTCCTCAGCAAAACTTAAGCTTACAAAAAACGAACTCATCAAAAGAAAAATAAATAAGTGTTTCATACTACCCCCAAGTAAGTTGAAATCTTTGAAGTAGTAGAAAGCAATTCATGTGCCAGGATCAGATGTACTTAAGTCTTTGATTTTTGCTGAGAGGTTGTTGAAATTTTTGACAGATTTTACAGAGTGATTAAAAGTTGGACAGTTTTTTGATTAAGGCAGCGATACTTGGTGGTATCGCTGCCTGATATTGAATTCTTATTGTTTACTAGCTGAAGCTTTACCCGATTTAGCAGGCTTCTTATTGCTTGAGGAGCCGGTATCTTTGGCCACACGGTCAGACTTATTCTGCTCAATACAAAGCTTATAACAAGGGCCACAACCGGCCACCTGAGGCGCATTACAGTCGTTTCCGTGAGTAGCGCTATCGAGCTCTCCCACTTTCATCGAATTTTCAGCGGCAAATGAGAAAGATGATAGGCAAATTAAAGTTCCAATTAGATATTTTTTCATACTCACTCCTTACATGTTCAAGTTCACGCCAGCTGGCTTAACAATTGTTAAAAGGTTCTGGAAGGCTTGAGTCACCTGCAGGGCCATCTTATGACCGGCACTCGACTCGACCTTTTTAATCTCACCGTAGTTGTCATAAGCTACGTTGATCTTACCTACCTTCTCCATTTCTATTTCAACCGGCTTGCCCAAAGCATTGTACTTAAAAGCAAGGATACGGCGTGATTGAGCGGATTCCTGATCTACCATTTTTGAGATCTTGCCTTTGCTGTCATAAATCAGGAACACTGTCTTGCCTTGATTATTGGCAGCTTTAACCAAGTTACCCTTCCCATCGTATTCAAAAGATGTAGAGCCTTCATTATTAACCACTTTCTTGATTTTATTAATTTTTTCATCGTATTCGATGTTTACAAAATCACCCTTAGTGGAAGACTTTTTAGTCAATAACCCATGAGAATTATACTCAAAATTAGTCACATGATTACCACGTGCAATTTTCATTGGAAGAGAATGGGCGCCGAAAATAGTGTCGGTTTTAATGCCATTAATTTCTGTCAGAATTCTATAAGTATAGCGTGAGCCATCAGCGGTGTTCTTAATCTCGTACTCATAGCGGTTAGCTACTGGCTTACCATCAAAGCCCGGCTTGGTAACAATAGTCCAATAATGGTCATCCGGATTTTGCGGATTAGAACCATATTTGTACTTAGTATTTTCACCATTACGGTCTGTAACAGCAGTCACAAAAAAGGTCTTTGGATCATAGCTGACTTTCAGCTTAGTCTTATCGGCATAGCTGATTTCGGCAAGATTATGAGATTTGTCATATGAGTACTCATAAACGTTATCACCCACGTCTTTGGAATAAACCAGATCTGTTTCCTGATACTTGTAGAGCGTCTTCTTATCACCGGCAGACCAGATTTCTTTGACCATGCCATCAGGGTACCATGAGAAGTAAATCTGCTTGGCCTGAGCATCTTTAATAGAATCAAGCTTTCCATCTTTATAAGTGAAACCTACAAAGTATCCTGACTTATCAGCAATTTTTGTCAGCTGACCTTCAGGATTGAAGAAATCCTGCTTACCATCACTATGGGTACGACGGAAACCCGTCTTGGTCACGTGAAGCTCCTGAGGACCACGATCATTTGAATAAAGAACTGAACCAGGAGCAACAGACGCCTGAACACCGAAGTTCAGAGCATAGGTATGTCGAAGGTCAGCATTGTTAGCAAGTTTCTGAATCAGATCAGCGGCTGACTTCTCAGACAGGGCCGTTTTCTTTTTCATTTCATTCACTATTTTTGTGGAAGCTGCGACAGCGTCAATAGCAGTCTTCGGAGTAAAGCGGGTCTTTGCGCCTGAACCATGTTCATGTACGACAACAGAACCATCAGCAGAAAGCTCAAGACGTGTTTCAAATTCACTACCCCAGCCAAAGCCAAACCAGCCGACTTCAGTGGACTTAGAGTTATATGTTCTGGTTATTTCCAGTTTTTTACCACCGCCAGGAACTACAATATCAGTATATGAAATGTAAAAATTCCCGTTCTTTAAGTTCACTCCAGCAAAAGCTGATGAAGCCATTAAAATGACGACAAGGGCGAGTGAGAGTGCTTTCAAAAACTTCATAAATCCACCTTTTACAGTCAAAGAGATCCATTTCAATTATCGGATTACTTGCAATTAAACTTTAATATCTATGATCTTTAAAATAATCCACATTCCGAGCCCCACCATCCCGCAAATAACCACCAGAGCAACCACTCCTAAAGCAGTACCAAACAACAGCGGGAAATAATCAGGGTCCCCGCTGCCAAACATCAGGATCATCAAAAAGGGCATGGCACCAATGATATAGGCCTGAGTCTTGCCTGAGGCTACGTAGGTATCAATTTTAAGCTGGAGACGAACGCGTTCGCGGATGACTAAAACAATGGTGTCAAAAACTTCGGCAAGATTACCACCGGTTTCGCGTAAAATATTGACACTGGTAACGAACATTTCATTATCTTCTGTATAAACTCTTTTCTTTAAATTCTCGAGAGCTTCATCCAGCGGCACACCAATTTTGGCCTGCTGAAGAACCAGATTAAATTCCTGACTGACTGGAGCTGGCATTTCATCCACCACCATCCCGATTGCTTGCGGCATCGTCAAACCTGCCCGCAGACCGTTGGCCAGAAGATTAAGAGCATCCACCATCTGTGTCTGGTATTTTTTTGTCCGTCGCTTTTCAAAAAAATCAACAATCGGTTTAGGCGCTTTCCACCCGACAATGAGGACAAATACACTAACGACTGAGGCTAATACGATTTTGCCCAAAAGCGCCAGCGCACAAAATGTCAAAATGCCCATACCAAAAGACATGAACAACAGGGCCCATGTGATCTTGTTGGGCTCAACTTCAATGAACATGATTTCAAATTTCTTCAGAATATAATCACGGGTACCATAAGTTTGGTCATCAATCCATGTGAAGAGCCGCTTGCTATTGACGTATGTATAAATGAAGACAGCGAAGCCAATAACAATCAAAACACCATTTAGTCCCAGGACATCCAACCACAAACTGACTTCACGCTTCGGCTTCACATCCTGAGCGATGACAGACAAAGAAGTGAGAAGAGAAAGTGTTGCAAATAAGGTTTTCATCATCATGTTTTGTTCATGAACAGTCCTCTTGGGACTTTGTATCCTTTTCTTTCCAGAGTCTCGATGAATTTAGGAATAAATCCTGTTGCCATAAATTTACCCTGAATCTTTCCGTCTTTTCCGATACCTTCCTGCTTATAAGTAAAGATATCCTGTAAAGTTACAACGTCCCCCTGGATACCGCCGATCTCGGTGATATAGAGAATTTTTCTGGTACCATCATCGAGACGTGACTGCTGGATAATCATATGAACGGCAGAAGCGATCATTTCCTTAATGGCTTTTTGAGGCAATCCTGCTCCTGCATATTGCACTAGTGTCTCCAGACGACTAATGGCATCCCGCGGGGTATTGGAGTGGACAGTGGTCATTGATCCATCATGACCAGTATTCATCGCCTGTAACATATCTAGGGTTTCACCACCTCGACACTCACCCACGACAATTCGGTCAGGTCGCATACGTAGCGTCTGTTTAACCAGACAGCGAATATCAATTTCCCCATCACCTTCCAAAGAAGGTGGACGTGTTTCCAGACGAACAACGTGGTCTTGCGGGAAGTTCAATTCAGCAGAATCTTCGCAGGTAATAATCCTTTCATTTGATTGAATGAATCCACCAAGCATGTTGATCAGAGTTGTTTTACCGGAACCCGTACCACCTGAGACCACCAGATTTCGGTGTGCTTCCACTGAGATTCGCAGGAAGTCGGCCATCTCTTCTGTCATCGATCCAAATTTAACCAGATCTTTGTAGTTAAGGCGTTTTTCCGGAAATTTTCGAATGGTAATACAACAACCATCAATAGCACAGGGAGGGATAATGGCATGAACACGAGAGCCGTCTGGTAGACGGGCATCCACATAAGGCGTCTTTTCATCGATACGGCGGCCGATAGGAGCAACGATACGTTCAATAACGTTCATCACCTGACGATCATTGGTAAATGTGATCTCAGATTTTTTTACCTTACCACTTTGTTCATAATAAATTTTCTTAGGGCCCACTACCATGATTTCAGAAATGGACTTATCAGAAAGCATGTCCTCTAAGGGACCCAGGCCCAGGGCTTCATCCAAGATTTCTTTTACAATCCGGTTCATATCATCCCGGGTAGGAAGAATATTTTTGGTATCTTCTTTACCCAGCAGCTCCACCACCATTTTTTTGGTCTGCTCTCGCAGAATGATTTTGGCCTTCGGATCGTTATCATCTTGTTTTTTAAGATCCATCTCTTCTACGAGCGCTTTATGAATGCGGCTTTTAAGCTCCGTCCACAGATCTCTTTTCTTATCATCTGTAGGGGCTTCCCCATTTTTTGCCCCATTTTGTGATTGAGGTTTAGTGTCCTGAGGTTTTGCCAGTTTCTCTAAGGTCTTAAGTACATTTTTCTGAATCAACTTTCGGGCACAATCAGTAACACCAGCTCCGAAGGGCGAGCTCTTCGCACCAACAATAACCGGAGTGGATCTGGAAAGCGCAGCTATACAACTGGCATCATCTCTTGGGATGGCGTGAAAAACGGGTTTACCAATCTGCTTACCAATCACATCGGGACTTACCGGGTGACCGTTGACCGCCTGATTGACCAGAATTTGGATCATGTCTTTCGGGAAAAGCATGGTCACTAGATCGGTATACATTCTTTTACACTGGTTCACCGCCAGTAGATCCGGAGAGGCCACTAAAAAGATGAGCGTTGAAAATTCCAATGCCTTTAAAGTCAGAGGTGTTAACTCACTTCCGGCATCAATAATGGTAAGGGGATAAATATTAACAATAGCCTTTAAGGCCTTCCCTAGTGCTTCTTCATTGATCTGGTTGGCAGCAATGGCCTCCGTCGGCATGCCGATAAAGGAAATACCCGCTTTATGATCGGCGGTGAATAACTGAATAGAGCGTGGGTCCAAAGCCCCCGAAAACTCAGAAAGCTCCTTCAGGTTCTTCTTTGATTTAAGCCCAGTGATAATGTTCTGATCTCCGCACGCTTTCTGGTCAAAATCCATCAAGAGTGTTTTGGCTCGAAGTTCACCAGCATAGGCAATGGCCAGGTTGGCAGCAACTTGTGATTTGCCGACGCCACCTTTACCACCAATAATACTTATAATATGTCCTGCCATTCTTACTCTCTTCTCCGGAATTTTTTCCGGATTTCTTCAGAACCGGCGGAGGCAGATTCAACAACTTCAGGGGTCACAAAAATCACGTACTGACTCTTATTCGTTGAATAACTTTTCGAACGGTATAATCTGAATAATGGTGAACCGCCGCCGCTGCCGCCAGATGCCGGTTGTTGCGGAGCTGGGTCATTTCCGGTGTTATCATAGTCAGTAGCAGAGGTGTTTTGCACAATACCTCCGATCGCCGCTGACTCTTTAGATTTTAAGATCAAATTAGTATTAACAGAGTTGCTGGTTGTTACCGGAGCAGCACTACCGGAAGCAACCTGGATACTGACTGACAACACGATTCCTAACTCAATTTTTTCCTGCTCTAAAATCTTGGGCTTAACTTCCAGATCAAGTCCAACTTCAGCGGAACTAGCCTTTTGAAACTCCCCTGTTCCCAAGGCATATGGAATCGTTGTCTTTTTGGAAATCTTTCCGCCTTGTTCAAAACCATCACGCACAATAACCATGCCAGACTGGATAGTTCTGGCGTAGCCGGCACTTTTGGCGGCATTCAACTTGGGAAATAAGTTTGTAATGGTGGCACTCAAGGTACCTTCAGAAGCACGACCTGTGAGATTTCCGCTCTCGGTTTGTCCGAATTGAATCTGACTACTGTCTTCACCCATCAAAGGGGCCCATTTAAAAGCGAATACTTTGTTGTAACTTTTTGATAATTCCACAAACTGAGAGGTAATCTTGACCATTTTAGGGGTCGGCTGTGGTTCTTTCTTCTCGTTAACGGCAATGAAATCAATAATGTCTTCAGTAACCGGGGTTTCAAAACGCTGACTATTCGCAGAGAGATTTCGAATTTTTGGTGGTAAATAAGCCTTGGCAATAGTTACCGCAAGTTTCTTTTTATTCTCATTACTCACGACGCCTTCAAGCCAGTAGACCTTATTAACAATCCTAACGGTTACATCTTTCAGGTTGTTTTTTGCAAGTTCATCACTCATTTTACGGGCAATGACTCTTTGAGTTTGGGGAGAGAGCTCAATCAGTGTCAAAACGTCCGGATAATTTGCCAATACCTGAGAAACTCTTCCGATATCATCCGGTACAACAATTTCTCCGCCGACAAAAACCTTTCCGCCTTTAATACCAATTTCAAGACCTTCAACATCTCCTATCAGTTCTCTTAGTTCCGAAACAGTGTTGGATTTACCAGTAGCTGTTACCACGACAGTATACTTTAAACGAATATCGCCCAACGTATCACGAATCAATACAGTAGTTCTTCCGGGCTTAAGACCCTTAAAGATAATTTCTCTTTTCTGAGGTACCAGAACTAACTTCAAGAACTGTTCATTCCCAATGGTCATCTTGGTGCTGTAATCAAAGTCCACTTTTTCGATGGCATCAATTCCCATCGCCACTTCTAATTCTTTTTCTGTTACGTTGGAAGGGCTTGTCGCGGCGGCTGGATCGGCAGGGGTCACAGGAGTCGAGCTCTGACCCCAGGCCAGACTAAATCCTAAAAATAAAACTGAAGTGATAAAAAGCTTAACGGCCACCAGCACCAGTCCTTTTTGTTTCCCTTGCCATCTGTTCTGCAAAATAAGTTTTTGCTTCGGCTGCATCTTCGCCTAAAACGTCATAAAGTCGGGTTGCACTTATACGTTCAATGGTCTTGTCATCATTGTTTCGAAGAGAAAGATAAATTCCATTCCCAGCCGAAATTAAGAACACCATTTTCTGTACTTCAAAAGGTGTTAGTTCCAAAGTAACAGTATTGAAATTGGTGTATGAATTTAGCTTCATCTGACGAGAATCATTTTCTGATGACTTTAAATTAACAATAGGAACCGAGTTGGTTACATAAAGACCGGTAGAAAGTAAAAGCACATCCTGAAGAACTGTCTTCACTTTCAATCTTTCTTTTTTTCCTGAAGCATAATCCACCAGGGCCAGGACATCGACGCGATCTCCAGGCTTAAGTAAACGAGAGACCGCCTGATTTTCAGTAACCTGAATTGAAAGTGCCCTTTTACCAATGGAAATCTGTCTTGATAATCCAGATTGAGAACCCGGATAAGTCACTCGAGGAACGGTAATCTGTTCGCCTTTTTTAATGGGAACTGCTGCGATTGTATTATAGAGATCCTCCACTCTTTTAAAGTGACCAGGCATCTGAAACTTTGAGGGAATATTAATGAGCTGAACTTTTCTATCATCTATGATTTCAAGTTCCTTGATGTCTTCCTTGGCTATAACCACAGGTGTTTGGTTACCATAATCGCTCTGAAGTTCGGTTTCACGACTTGAAATGTACGACCAGATCATCGCAACAGCGAGTCCAGCTAAAATCAAACTTGTAGTAAAGGCGCGACTATTCATTGTTCATCCTAAACTTTGAATGGATTTTCGATGACTTAATAATATCAGATTTTTTCTAGCATGGAGTAAAAGAACCGAATTTACCTACTTAGTTATTAAGCAACTACTATGATCAATAGTTTGCTTAAAGTCTCCTCCGATCAAATCAGGCAAGTAATAGACAGATCCGTTCTGGTGTAAGTATGTCTGGCCGCAGACTCCATAAACAGTACCGACCCTGACCCATAAAGTTTTTGGATCAGTGTACTTGTCCTCACACTTGTCAGAAGGAGCTTCTTTAAAGGGAATACTGATTTTATAACAGGGCATGACCGGCGCAGTGGAACCATCTTTAAAATAATCGCGCCAACCAATGAAGAACATTCCAAACTGTTTCCACTGATCAAACTGAGTGTTGGCAGTTGGTCCGGGAATAGTTGAGTTATTTTGAATCCTATAATAAAAGTAAGCGCGAGTTATTTTTTGCTGATTGATCGAACCATTGATAGAACTGGCAAAGCCCCCTATCACCGAGTAAATCGTGATCATTAAAGGAAGAAAAATAATGAGCTCAATCAGGGCCTGCCCTTTTTGAGTTTGTTCATATTTTTTCATTAACAGCCATTATCAAATAGGGTGATATCAAAAGTACTGCAATTCTCATTATTGGAAATAGCAAAGCATAAGCGCCTTGCACATTCAGCCCGGCTCGGTTCCTTGCCCAAAAAAGACTCCGAAACCATCTCCAGTTTTTTTTCACCAGCAATCTTTCCCATAACATCTATTGTAAGTTCAAAGCTCGTGCGTCCACCGACAGTTAGATACTGCGAAGGAGTCATCCCTTCTTCAACTGGATTGATCTTAAAATTAGAATTAGGAACATCAAAAATGCTTAGATTATAAATGGCAAAAGTTTCTTCTGCTTTCTGTCCCGCCTGGCTAATGGTGGCCATAGGAGAGGCCAAACTGTTGTCAGCAGTTAAGTACACCCGGCTGGCCATAAATGTTGCATACTGGACCAGATAACCGGTGGCATAGTTCATCGAGGTAGTGAAAATCACCAGGATCAGGCTTACCCCAAAAGCAAAGGTAAGAATAAACTCAACCGTCGATTGACCTTTTTCATTTTTCAGGTTCATTCGTATGCATCCAATGGACCAAAAAACCTCGTCCCATTATTATCAACATCATGATAGGAAGGATGAATCGAACCCTCACGATTATCACGAGGTACATCAACGAAGTCAGGACTTTTTCGGGTATAAGCGTGACGGTAAGCAAACTCATTTTGAGTTTTTATCTTCTCTCCAATCTTACCTTGAGTACCAAAAAGCTTTTTAAAGGCTTCGCTATTATAGAAAGTTAAAACCAGAGAAATAGCTACTACTAAGAGGAGAATGTACTCAACCAGAGTCTGGCCTTGTTCCGATTTTATCTCCATATGTTAAGTCCCAATATTAACCAGGCCAAAAAGATCACGGGGGCATAACTGAAGCGTGATTGCAGAGTGACCTTTACCCCTTCCCAATAGTGATTAATAAGATAGGCCTTAAGTTTACCACCATTTTTTAAAATCCTATAAGTCAGAAGAAAAGCACCGGTAATTATCGTACTAAGCACAAGCTTTTCAAAATAGGGCAAATGAAACTCAAGAGGAATGATCAGAAATAAGGATGCCAGGTACTTGGAATCTCCCGCTCCCATTATTTTCACAAGATACAGAAAAAAACCGATGATAATGAAACCTACAGGGAAAATAAATATTTCCCAGTTAAACTGGTAAAGATCCCGGAAGGTCAGATAAAAAACCACCGCTAGGGCGGTGTTTAAGAGTGGCCACTTGTTAGAAATCTTATGGGTCTTAAAGTCTATCCAGGCCACGATCAGCAGCTCTATCAGCACCAGCGAGAATACGTAAGCCATCAAGGGCCACCCTGAAAAGAATTGTCATATCCCTGGTACCAACATTCCTTAGGACAGACACCTATCGTAAGATGGGTAGAGAGAACATGACTTACTCCTCCCAATGAATTGCTGAAGAAGCCAGTAAAACTGTTAATGATATTGAAACCAAAGATAATGGCAAACGCGAGAATAAAAATATATTCGACAGTTGCTTGTCCGCAACGAAACCATTTCATTGTGAAATGCTACCATGATCGAAAACGTAGGCAAGGCTTTTCAGACCTCGCCTATTAATTGAACAGATCGCTTTCGATTTTTTCTTGAGTGCCTTTCATAACAGAACCAAGGATACCGCCCTCTCCATCTTCACCGAAGAGCTGCTTAGTAATGGCCCCTTTAAACTTAATAACGATCGCGGCTGCCACAGCTACGAGTAGAATATACTCCGTAGAGGTCTGTCCGCTCTCATCTTTTAGATAAGCAACTATCTTGTCCCTCATAATTCCCCCTTAAAGGAGCAATCCACTGATTGCTGAGAATCTTATCGACCTCAGTTTTGAAAAACTTTAGACTTCCAAACTATTTATCTGAAGCCATTATAACACAATACGTTATATTATAGGGTGTTTTTCTATTTACAATTATAAGCCATGGTAACCATTGTACTTTTTTAGCATATCGGAATAAAAAAATACTAAACTTGCCTCTGACAGTAGCCAGCGAAATAGGTTATGATAGTTATGGGTCCGGGGCGAAGCCATAAAGTTTCGCCCCTACGATTTTTTTTTCGGGAGCGGTCCCTGATCACGGTGTGCAAGCTTGCCTGGCTTAGTATTAAGTCAGAATGTGAGAAGCCTAAAGTGATTACTAATTGCGCCCACCTAGTTTTCTAGGGGCGCGAAACCGTATTAAGCCTTCCCCCGGACCTTTTTTTCACTCATCCTTACTCTCAAAGAAGCATGTTTCCAGTTTGCCCCTACAAACATTTGTCTTGACGATACTGGCCTAAAACCAAACAATAAAACTATGGATACGATTAACGTTAATGATTATCAAAATGTCTCCTGGATCGAAACTCTAGCACTTGAAGAAGTGAACATGGAGGAATCAGGTATTATTCGTTTTCATGATCACTTAAACACGCAGCAATTACTGGAAGAATCTTCTCTTAATTTTGTGAATAAGCTCAAAGATCGTTTTGAATTTTATGTTTCGCTATTCAACCAGTACCGTAGTAATCGTGACAACTCACGCTCAATTAAACTCTTTCGAATTTCCAATACTGTGAATGACTTCATTCTCTTCCGAAATTCTCTCAAGTTGATTGTGGCCCGCCGTTCACCAGATGTAGTGAGTATCGGATTTCTTTCCAATAATGGCGGTTTGTTTTCGGCCCGTCTGGCGAATGAAAATCAATCCATCCATGCCATTCATGAAATCAAGGCCCATGTCGGCCCTTTCAATACCATTACCTGGAGATTTCAAGGTGAACCGGTAGAAGTGGAAGCTTTGGTGAAATACTATCTCACTGAGTTTGTAAAAAACTCTTCACGTTAAACCAATTGAATTCAGTCTTTTGTAGGTAATGCTGAGAGATTCTTCAATCTTGGGCATTTTTACATTCAAAAATTCTTCGATATTCGCGGTGTCTAGTCGGTAGAAGTACTGTGTGTTTCCTTCGTTTTTCCTGTCACTAGGAAAAGTTCCGCTAGTTTTCTGAATCAAACCTTCATCTTTTTTAAATATCCTTGCATAGATCTTAGCAAACTCATATCTGGTCATGAAATCCTGACTGGAAACATGGAACAAGCGATTGGTTGCTTTTTTAGCAATCATGGCCCGAACAACTTTTACCAGGATTTGGACATCTAAAAATCCGGTATAGACCGAATCATCAGCATAGATCGGAAGATTTTTAGCAAACGAAGCCTGCAAAGTTTCGAACCAATTATCATGTCTGGAATTGTAGCCCCGTCCATAGAGGGGGGAACATCTCAAAATTAAGTAATTAAGGCAGGAGCGCTGGATATAAAATTCAGTGGAAGAGAGTGTGCTTCCATAGGTAGTGTTCGGTATTGGTGTCTCCCCTTCCCGATAAATAGTGTCTTGTCCGCTTAAAACATAACCTGAGGATATGTATATAAACTGCGCCCCATTTCTTTCTGAGGCTTGAGCACAGTTGGCCGCCCCGGAAGAATTCAAAGCCTCAGCGACCTTAGGGGAAAGCTGACATTCTTTTAAAGAACTCATTCCTGCTGCATAAATCGTAATATCAGGCTTAATAATGGTGGTAATACTTGTGACATATTCTTTTTTAAGGACATCGCACGGAATACAGGTGACTCCCCTGATAGTAACAGGTGTCTTATGATAAGTTCCGATAATTCGAAATTCATCTTTCAGCATTTCCAGAAAATTTGATCCTACAAAGGATGAGACCCCAAAGATCAGAATGGTTTTTTTCATGGGATTATTTTAGCACAGGGATAAAAAAAAGAAACCTTCCCCCATTCGGGGGAAGGTAAGTGGGTGTGTTTAACTTAATAGTTTCAAAGCAAAATTTGGAGCCTGATTCGCTTGCGCCAGTACTGAAACACCTGCCTGGGAAAGAATGTTATTCTTTGCCATGTCAGCTGTCTCGGCAGCGACGTCTACATCGCGAATTCGAGAGTTGGCTGCGCTAAAGTTCTCTTCTGTAATCGCAATTGTATTACTTGCTGATTGCAGTCGGTTCTGTAGGGCACCCAAGTTGGCACGAGTTCCATTGATTCGTACCAAGGCATCATCCAGTTTAGACAATGATAGCTGTGCGCCCTCTTTACTTGCGATGCCCTCACCAGTGAGACCAAGGCTTTCGAGAGTTGTATCAGTGGACGTTGAATCATACTTAATTCGGTCATTAGTTGGATCATTGTGGATCCCGACCTGAATTTCAACCATACCACCTGTACCATCGAGAAGTTTTCGGCCGTTGAATTCTGACCCTTGAGAAATTCGTTGAACTTCTTCAAGCAGGTTCTGGAATTCGATGTTCGAAAAACCTCTTTCAGTGTCGCCCACAGTATCAGAGGCTGCCTGGATAGAGAGCTCTCTGAGGCGAATAATGATGTTAGATATCTCGTTGATTGCGCCTTCTGCTGTCTGAATGAGTGATACGCCATCATCTGAGTTCCTTTTCGCTTGTCTGAGACCTCTGATATGGCTTTTTAGTTTTTCACTGATCGCCAATCCAGCTGCATCATCCGACGCACGAGTTATCCGTTCACCAGTAGATAGTTTCCTAAGGTTACTATCCAAGTTATTCTTAGTTATTCCTAAAGCACGCTGAGCTGCAATGCTCGAAATATTCGTATTTATTCTTAAACCCATAATTTAATCTCCTGTTAGCATTCTGAACCTCCATGTTCGTTTGTGAACTTCATGTTCACATTGTGTTGTTGTTGTTAATTTTTTAAAAAACTAACTTATCCACTATCTTGTTAGTACACCCACTACAAGTTTTGCAGGATTTCGGTTTACATCAGTATCTTGTTAAGGCCTCTGGCCTCAGGGATTCAATTATCCCTGAGAAGCGGCATTAATAAGGCTTAAGGCGTTAGTTGTAGACTGGTTCGCCTGAGCCAATACTGAAGTACCTGCTTGCATCAAGATATTTGTTCTAGTCATTTCAGAAGTAGCTGCTGCAATGTCAGTGTCACGAATACGTGAGTTAGCTGCTGACAAGTTTTCGCTACTGATCTGAATGTTGTTAATGGTCGACTGAAGTCGGTTCTGAAGAGCACCGAAGTCAGCTCGAATACCAGAAACGTTCTGAATCGCCTGGTCAATAGCCGCTAGTGAGTTCTGAGCAGAAATCTTATCAGACACTGAAGCCAAGTTAAGACCAAGAGCTGCCACGTTTACATCCGCTGATGAAGCATCAAAGGTCAAACGGTCAGACATTGGATCATTTCGAGTACCAATTTGAATGTCGAAGACTGAACCTGTTCCGTTTAGAAGTGGAACGCGGTTAAACTCTGTAGAGTTCGCGATACGATCAACTTCCGACATCAACTGTTCAAATTCAACGTTAAGGAACTTTCTTTCTGTTGGCCCGATAGTATCAGAAGCTGCCTGCACTGCTAGTTCGCGAAGACGAATCATAATGTTTCCGACTTCAGCTAATGCACCTTCAGCGATCTGCACTAGAGACACACCGTCTTGTGCGTTTCTTTCCGCCTGACCAAGACCACGAATTTGTGCTTTTAAGTTTTCCGAGATAGCGAGACCGGCTGCATCGTCACCAGCGCGGTTAATACGGCTACCAGATGACAACTGCTCTAACACTTTCTGTTGAGCGCCACGTGTTTGACCTAAGTTTCTCTGCGCATTAAGCGATGAAACGTTAGTGTTAATTCGCAAACCCATAAATCCTCCTTGATTGGGTTTCACTCGTTCTCAATCCGTGAGAGGAGTGATGAAAGCCTTGCTGGCCGTCATGCATAACTTTTCGACAATGCATCAAAAGACTTTAGTTTGATTGTAAAAAAATTCGACAATCGCCCGCAAATGGGTTCAAATTATTGAAATCATGGAGATTTATATATGGGCAAAATTTTCCCTCAGATAAAAACCTTAAAAGAAAAACCAGAACTTTTTGAAGCCACGTTAAAACTTATTGAAAAAGCCTTTCAATATAAGGCCCCAAACTCCTTTAAGGTGGACTTTGCTCCCCTTATAGATGAATCCAATCACCATAATTGCTTTATTTTAATTGATGAGAATGACAATGTGCTGGCCCACATAGGAGCGAAAGAAAAAACTCTCTCGCTGAATGAAAGAAAATATCCAATCACTCTCTTAGGCGGCATTGCTGTTGATGAATCCCGACGTGGTGAAGGACATTTTCAAACTTTATTTAATGATGTTTTAGCTGAGAAAAGAGCGGATACCACCTTCTTTCTCCTCTGGAGTGATCTGGAAAAACTTTACAATAAATTTGGCTTCCATCTCTGTGGCACTCAGTTCGAGTTCACCGGTGGTTTACCTAATCCCTTGCTGGAGAAAACAACTTACCAGGCACTTTCTTCAGAGGAAAAAGCAAAGATTAAATCCCTTTATGAAAGTTCTTTTGCCAAAGAGTATCTTACCCTTGAGCGCTCTCAAAAAGATTGGGAGTTAATAGAAAAAATCACTGCCGCTGATCTCTATTTAAACCGCAGCGGCACCGGCATCGTAGATTACTATTTCATGAATAAGGGCCAGGATCTACCAGGCGTCATCTATGAATATGGCTCCACCATTCCATTAAACCAATTCATTGAAGAGATCGGAACTCATGGCAAAGTCTGGATGGGAAAAGAACTTCTGCCGACTGAAAAAATGCAATATCAATTTTTTCTGGGCACCGGAGACCTGAAACTCTTCACTGATTTCATTCGGAACTACACTCATAACAAGATTGATATCCAAAACATTAATCTGATGAAACAAGAAGTGTATTTTAATTTTAATAGCGAGTTACTTGCGCTAGATTTACCGGATTTCCTGAGGGGAATCTTTGGGCCAGGAACTTTTGAAGAACTGGAATTACCTACGTTCTTTTTAAGCGGTCTCGACAGCATTTAATATCAAGCGAAGGAACTTTTCTGAAAGCCCTTATTTTATTACTTCTCGTCTCGGCTGCCCATGCAGGTGGTCCCTCCAATATTTCAGGCCTTACTGAGCGATTAGAGAGTATCTCTTGCCAAGGTGCTTATGTGATGTCCATGAAAGTGGCAACTCACTCACTTCCCCAGAAAGTTGAAGAGGAATGCTCTAGTGAATCTGGAGAACAATTCGAGACATGTTTCCTGGATGTCATCAAAAGCATTGCCAAATCGGCTCCACAAGCTATTTTCAAGGGCCTGGCCAATGAAGGTGCTGAAACATTTCAAATGAATATCCTGGTCGATAATAAGATCGTTTTCAATTCCACACGTGTCGGAACTCATGCTGACGGTGAAAACGGGATTAGTTTAATGTTCAATATACATTCTGCAGAAGAAGACATGGACTATGTCATTGAATCAGGACAACTCGCAGCCGATGGAAATGCATCACCCTATCTTTATGTTCCAGTGAGGAGAAGAATCGTCTCGGATCTGGTGTATGTCTTTACTGAGGGCTGTTCTCTTAAATGGGAACAGAGGCTCTAAGATCTAGAATTTCCGGAGCAAGGCCACTCGTCCCATCATATAGGCCGCAATACCCCAGAAAATCCAGCTCAGAATAGGTATGTCTGATAATTTGGTAATTTCCGGATTTTTTACAAACAATGATCCACATAGAATGAAGACTGCAGCCATTAAAGAAAGGCCGAGTATGTAAAAGGAACGGTTTAATCCTTTGGTGAGACGTTCGAAGTCTTTAATTCTTATTTCAGCGGAATAATTATTTTTTGAGCTCTCTTTTAAGAACCATTTTAAATGCTTGGGGACAATTCGCAGAGAACTGATGACATCTTTGGCCACCCACATGAGTTCTTCTTGAGCGTTTTGTTTTGACAATAATTCGTTTACTAAATGTGGCAGGTCTTTTTCCAGAACCTTAAAAATATTCAAATCCATTCCAATGGACTTACCTACTCCATCGAGGGTCATCAGGGCCCGAAAAATGATAAACCATTCCCGTGGCAGATAGAGCTCATGCTTACTTAAAGTTCGCACCAGGCTTTGGACCAGCGCTGTCATATTGGTTTCTTTGATGCTTAAACCAATATAAGGGGAAATTGAGTCCTTAATGTCCCTGATGAGTTCCTCATGATCAGGCACTGACTCATATTCGGCTACGTCCAGAAATTCATAGACCAGGTTATCAAAGTTATAAGTAATCACGGCATAAAGAATGGCAATGAGATTGGCCCGGTTCTTTTTACTGAGTGTCCCCATTAAACCAAAATCAATGATCCCTATTCTGCGATCTTTTAAAACAAAGAAATTTCCCCCATGAAGATCTGCATGAAAAAAGCCGTCGGCCAAAAGAGTATGAGTGAAAAGCTCAATACTCTTTTCCAGTTTCTCGGCCATATCCAGCCCGAGTTCATCCATCGACGTGAATTCATTAAAGGGTTTTCCATCCAGAAATTCCAGCACCAGAACTTCTTGAGTTGAATATTCCCGAAAGACCTTGGGAACGACTAAGAAACCATCTTTATCGATGACTTCCAGATTTTTCTTAAGACGCTCACAGTTCTGTGCCTCAATCAGGAAATTGAGCTCATTCTGAGTGCTTTTGAAAAAGTCCGAAATCATCCGGGACATACCCAAAAACTTTATTTCAGAAGAGACCCGCTCTAATTTCTGAACAATAAAAAGCAATATTTCAAAATCAGTTAAAATTGTTTTGGCAATATTAGGGCGGCGAACTTTGACCACCACTTTCTGGCCATTATGAAGCTCGGCTTGGTAAACCACTCCAATAGAAGCCGTACCAATGGCCTTAGGATCTATGTAAGAAAAAACCTCTCCAATTTTCTTACCCAAATTTTCTTCGATGACTTTTTGAGCAGCTTCAAAGGGGATGCCTTTGACTTTATTTTGGAGCAGTTTTAATTCTTTAATCATCGATGGTTCCAGAATATCTTCTCTGGTTGCCATCAATTGACCAACTTTGATGAAGCTTGGACCCAATTCCTCAAAACTCAGTCGCAACTGAGTTCCGAAAACTCTCCACCACTCTTCGTTGGATAAGGCTTCATTTTTTAATTCAGAGACGCGGGCCGGTAAGACAAAACCGGGAATGAGTTTATCGAGTCCAGATTTCACAATAAGCTCGGAAAAGCCATGACGGCTAAGTACAGTAAGAATCTCACGAAAACGTGAGACGTTTTTAATGGTCTTTGAAATGCCTATTCCGGTCTTGATTAAATCCATAAATTACAAGGTCGCTTTTTATTTTATGGTAAGTTAAAATGCCCAGAGTACCAATGCCTGAAGCACGAGAGAACTATTTACCTCTATGTTAAAACTGACTGTTTTAATTTTTTTAATGCTGTTGCAAGCCACCACCGCCTGGTCCCAAGAGACCTGTAGCCGGGTGGCGACCATCAATTATCAGGATGTTCTGGTTGATGTGAGCAATAAAAACCGTGGTGAAGGGCTACGTTATTACTTGGAAAAAGATGAAGTCGCCAAACAATTGCTCGACGAGTACCAGGAAAATAATCGTCCCACCTGGAAAAGCGCTGCCCTCAGTACCTTGGGCACGGCAATGTTACTGACAAGCTTCCTGCGCACTTCTGATGGCTCGCAAGACGGTATAGCCAGTCGAAATATTCTGTTATTTGGCGGTGCAACCATGATTGCCGTTAGTTACTTAATATCTAAGACTAACCAGTACAATAATGAGTATTTACTTTTAAAATCTGTTGAGGAATATAACAAGCGTAATACACCGAAGATTTTTTTTGCTCCCACAAATCCCCAAAATGGATTTGGTCTAGGGGTTGGTGTGGGTCAGGAGTTTTAATTGTCTCTTAAATGCTATAAATGCGGAAATCCGCTTTCAGATACATACAAAATCATGGTCGGTCGACGTGACACTTGTTCCAAGTGCATGACTGATCTCCGTTGCTGTAAAATGTGCCAGTTCTATGATCCCAAATCCTATAATGAATGTCGGGAATCTTCGGCCGATCGAGTTCAAGACAAAGAGAAAGCTAACTTTTGTGATTATTTTAAGATAGGCTCTCCCGATACAAATCCAGATAAAGAAAAACAGGATGCCCTGGCCAAAGCGGCAGCCTTATTTAAGAAATAGTTAAGGAATTTTTATGAGTGAATGTCCAATGACATTAAATGGCAGAAAGCTGCTTGAAACTGAACTTAACCACCTTGTTCGTGTTGAACGTGAAGAAATAAAACAGGCCATTTCTGAAGCTCGAGAACTTGGTGACCTTAAAGAGAATGCAGAATATGCAGCCGCTAAAGAGCGCCAATCTATTATTGAAGGCAGAATTCTTGATGTTCAAAGCAAAATTGCCAGAGCACGAGTCATTAATGTCGCTACTTTAAAAACTGATAAAATTGTCTTCGGCGCTACCGTCACTATTTTTGATAACCAGAAAGAAATTACCCTTACTTATCAGATCGTGGGCGAAGACGAGGCCATGACTGATCCCAATAAAATTTCCTACAACTCTCCTCTGGGCAAAGCCCTGATTGGAAAGGAAGCGGGAGATGAAGTTATTGTCAAAGCTCCCAAAGGCGATTTGACCTATGAGGTCCAAGACATTACCTACGGTTGAGCTTAACTGGCACTCGCCTCTTGAAGCATTAACGACCGGAAAGAAACCATCTCCAACGATTACCAAGCTCTCTGAAGCAGGTTTAAATAACCTATTCGAACTTTTATGGATTCTTCCTCTGAGAATCCATAAAATGCCTACCCTGCAACCCTTCAGGGAAGCGGTGTTAAACCAATTTTTTAAAGGTTCCGGCAAAGTCATTCATGTTGATATCAAGCCGGCATTCGGAAGACGGGGTAAGGGTAATATCATGCTCTTTAATGGTTATGTTGTTGTAAAAGACGACTTATCCAATGAAACCCTAAGCCTTCGCTGGTTTAACTTATATCCCAATCAAAAAAAGCAAATTGAGTCCCTGGATCATATCGCTTTTTTAGGTCAAGTTCAGGAATTCAAGGCCCAGAAGCAAGTTACTAATCCGCAAATTATTGATCCTGAGGCCAATAGTAATTCATATATCATTGAGTATCCAACGGTGAACAAAATCGCAGGAAACCACCTGAAGAAAGTCCTTGATCTGATTCCCAAACAACTATGGGAGAAAATTCCCCAGACTCTTCCGGAGCTGGGCTATGATTCAAAACTCACTTTGGGTGAAGCGTTTAAAGTTATTCATGGAAAAACTCCAATAACGATATTTGATTTGAAATTAAAAGATGCTGCAGAAGAAAGACTCATTTATGAGGAATTTCTGATTGATCAGCTTAAAATTCAAACGCGCAGAAAGTTCATTAAACGCAAAGATGCTCCGGTCTTTTCTTTGGAAGAAAACAAGATCAATGATCTGGTCAAACATCTTCCTTTTGAGCTCACCAGCGACCAGTTGAAAGTCTTCTTCGAGATTCTAAAAGATTTTAAATCCGGACATCCGATGATGAGAATGGTTCAGGGAGATGTGGGTTGCGGCAAAACAATTGTTGCCTTCCTTGCTGCCCGGGTTGCTAATCGATGCGGTTATCAAGTCGGCTTAATGTGTCCCACCGAGGCACTGGCAACTCAGCATTTTGAATCTTTCCGTCAGTTAAATCCTGTTCTAAATATTGATCTCCTTTTAGGATCGACCAAGGCCAAAGAAAAGAAGGCGATCCTAAAAAATCTGGCGGACGGAGTAACTGATATCGTCATCGGCACACATGCACTCTTCCAGGACTCGGTTAAATTTAAACAACTGGGTCTAGCCATCATTGATGAACAACATAAGTTTGGTGTAGAGCAACGCCTGCGATTAGTGGCCAAGGGCGAAGGCACCCATAGCCTGATTATGACTGCAACGCCTATACCCCGCACCCTCAGCCTGGCCCAGTATGGAGACCTGGATATCTCCTCCATCAAAATGATGCCCGCCGGTCGCAAAGGAATCAAAACTCGCATCACTGAAAAACTTAATTATCCAAAGTATGTTGAGTTCGTTAAGGCTAGACTTGCCATGGGAGAGCAGGCCTATTTTGTTTTCCCGGCGATTGAAGAATCAGAAACGATGGATCTTCAGAACGTGAAAGATTCACTCAAGAAATATCAGGAAATTTTCAAAGGCTTTAAAGTTGACATGCTTCATGGCCAGATGAAGTCGGAAGAAAAAGAAAAAACGGTGCAAGATTTCCGGGATAAAAAAACTAATATTCTGGTTTCAACCAGTGTCATCGAAGTCGGCATTAATGTACCCAATGCGACGATCATGAGTATTTATAATCCTGAACGTTTTGGGCTTTCTTCATTACATCAGTTACGCGGACGGGTCGGCCGGGGCGACAAGCCAGGTTTTTGCTTTTTAGTATTGGATAAAGAAGTTTCACCAGTAGCCCTGGAACGGCTGCGGGTGATCGAAAATAATCTGGATGGTTTTGTCATTGCTGAAGAGGATTTAAAATTCCGCGGTGAAGGCGATATTTTTGGAGTGGATCAATCAGGAACCCTTAATACTAAAAAACTGGCGAGTTTTCTGACCCATACTGCAATTTTAGAGCGGGTGGTTGCTGATGTGGAAAAGCTGCAAGCTACGCACCCGGAGCTTTTGGCCCCTCATTTTGAAAGACTCGCAAAAGATCAAAAAATCCTCGATACTATTTAAGAGGACCTCATGATTAATTTTGAAATCCAGGAAAGCCCTGACAGCAATGTTATCGCCGTTTTTAAATACTTTCAGAATCAGATTTATCTGGGAAGAAATTCCGGTGACCTTTGGATCAATGATAATGAGTTATTTCCCGGCCATGTGATGTTGGAAGTCATGGATCAGAACTTGCTCATTCACCCTATGAGAGATGTGACATACTTTCTTATTAATGGAAAACGGGCCACAAACATTCGAAAGTTAAAAATCAATGACCGAATCACCATTGGCAAGACAACAATTAAGATCATTAATTTTGAAGAGACTCCCCAAGAGAGTAAGAAGAAGATTCTTGATCAAAAGCTTCGACAATTGATTGATGAAAGTTCTCAGCGATTATCAGTCATTGAACGATTAACCCAACTTATGAAGTAGACCATGTTCCAAAACAGTGATGCCAATTTTTTTAAGACCAGTGATAACGAGCAAATCTTTTTTGTAAAAAATTTTACGAAGATTGATCTTAAAAAACCCATCTTAGTTTTTAATTACGGATTAGTTTGCAGTAATCACCACTGGAAATTTCAAACGGCTTATTTTGACCGCAAAGGTTATCAGGTCCTGATCCATGATTACCGTGGTCACTTTCAATCCACCGGTTCTCAAAATATTAAAAAGATCACTTTTCCACAAATGGCCCAAGACGTAGCTGACCTCTGTGCATTTCTAGGTATTCCCAAAGCGATAATGCTTGGCCACAGCATGGGAGTTAATATTTGCCTGCAACTGGCAAAAGATTTTCCAGACCTTGTTTCAGGAATGGTTCTTATTTCCGGTACATTTATTAATGTCAAAGACATCATGTTTGATACTAACCTCATGGAATTCATCGCACCTATAGCGAGCCTTGGCCTTGAGAAATATCCGGAGATTTTTAAAAAGATCTGGTCGACAGGAGGAATGAATCCTCTGATCCGGGAAATTATTCATACGACTGGCTTCAATCGTTCAAAAGTTTCCAAAGAATTTATCGAGATTTATTTAAACCGGGTGGGCCAGTTAGGAGCCGAGGTTTTCTTTCAACTCTTCAATGAGATGACCCGTCAAAACGTCGCTGGAAGCCTGGAGCAAATGAACATGCCTTCTTTGGTGATGGGTGGACTTAAAGATAATGTCATACCAAATCACCTGCAAAGAACCCTCGCAACCCTACTTCCCCATAGTGAATTTTATTTCATGAAAAGCGGTTCACACGTTCCCCAAGCCGATTTTCCGGATATGGTGAATGAGCGGATTGAATTATTTATTCAACAGAATTTTTAATCCAATTTAATATTGTTCATTTCAATGATGGGCCGGAAGATCCTCTTCATCGCTGAGCGCAGTTGGGATTTTTTATACTCATCATGGGAAGCTTCACCTTGAGTGTTCTTCAAGTGGCTCTCATAATCGGTCAACTGAACTTCAAATGGATAAAAGAAGCGCACATCTCTGGAAATGGGAGATGTATCAAGCTGTAAGAGGGATTGGGACAAAGGATTTTCCTTGTCTTTCATCGCCTGCTTTCTCACTTCATTAAATGAAGACATGAAAGGGTTTCTATATTTTATCAGTTGTCGCCCGGTAAAATGAATCGCCCGATACTCTTCAGAAGTGTGACGGTTGTCGTGATGCTTTTTGATAGGAGAGCATTCTTCGATCAGGGCATTAAGCCGCTGATAGAAAACATCCTCGGGCATATCATTTCGGATGGATTCTTTATAAAGAGAAAAAATCCGGGTTCTTAACATCTTTAAATCAACCAAAGAGTTCTGAGAACGACTTGGCTTTATGTTGTTGATAATGGTGACGTGGTTACGATGCAAAAACTTTATGACCCGCAAGGCATCGAGCTTATTATAAGTAATAATCCTTACACCAATTCGATCAAAGAGTTCTTCCGCCACATTTTCCTGCTTATGAAGCAGTTTAATCACAATGGAATCACGGGTTTTTTTGGCCTTGGTCTGAAAATCATATAAAGGAATGGAAGTTCCCGAATCATTTTTCAAAAACAGGCGGTTCTCTTCATCCCGATGAATAAATTTATAGAAGCGATCAAAGATCTGTTGTTGGATGGTCGAGAAATATCGATATCGGAGATCTTTATCCGTATGGAGAAGCGTATGCATGACTTTCAAAACAACGCCGGCCCAAAGCTGTTCATCGTTTTTCAACTTAACCGTCGAATAACCTGTCGCTGCCAGAAAGAGCTCCGAAATATTAGTGATTGAATATAAGTAGTTAGGTACCCTCATATCCAAGCCTTCAGGATTACCTTCTTTTAAGAAGTAGCGCTTAATAAACTGCAGGGCTTCCTGAAAAATACCAAACAGTTCAGCACTTTCCACCGGATCGGAAATATCAAAACCATAACCGTACAAAAAGTTAGCGACCTGACTTTTATCGGAAAGTTCAGTTAGATAATTGGTAGCATCTAAAGAGGATTTGCCACTGCAAACAATATCGAATGTTTCCCAGTTGAACCCATAGTCTGCCAGGTAGCTCGGACGTTGCGCCATATTTTGCCAATCTCTCAAATCGCGTTTAGAGTTTTAAAAAGGAAAACTAACGTAAATCTTATGAAAGAGCAAAAAATTCAAGCCCCTCCATTTCTTACTGTCCTCTTCTTATCGTGGTTTTTCACCGGAAAATTTCCTAAAGCCCCCGGAACAGTTGGGAGCTTGGCCACAATTCCTCTGATTTACATATTATATTACCTGCAAATAAACATATATACTTTAACAGCTTTGATCATCTTGTTATTTATCAGCTCCATTCTTATCACAGAGCATGTGCAAAAAAAATTTCATCTCCATGATCCTCAATGGATAGTGATTGATGAAGTCATTGGTATGCTGGTGACTTGGAGTTTTGTCCAAACAATCGACTTCCCTACACTCTTTCTCGTTTTCGCCTCTTTCCGTTTTTTCGACATCGTAAAAATTTGGCCGGCCTCTTACTTTGATCGCTTACACCATGGCTTTGGGACCATTACTGATGACGTTATCAGTGGGCTCTATGCAGGAATTTTTACCTTATTCATGACGAAGTTTTTTTAACAACCAGCAGCAATTTGCTAAATATTTCAAATCTTTAGTCATCCGTAAATTTTCCGTAAAAATTGCATAATAGCCATTGTCGAAAACGAAGGGCGATGTTAGCTTGAATATATAACACGCACCTTCATAACCGTATTTTGTAAGAGAGAAGGAGAAACCTCATGTCTTTAAATCACGCTAACACTACAGACGCTGCGAACAAAAAGAAAGCGCTAGATCTGGCCCTTTCAACAATTGAAAAGCAATTCGGTAAAGGTGCAATTATGCGCCTCGATTCAACTGAAGCTGCCGAAAAAATTCCAGCAATCTCAACTGGCTCTCTTGGCATTGACCTGGCCCTCGGTGTGGGTGGTATTCCTCAAGGTCGTATCATCGAAATTTACGGACCTGAATCTTCTGGTAAAACAACTCTTACTCTACATATTGCAGCTGAATGTCAAAAAGCTGGTGGAACGGTTGCCTTCATCGATGCTGAGCATGCTTTGGATACCGTTTATGCTGCTAAACTAGGCGTGGATATCCCAAATACACTTATTTCTCAGCCAGATTCTGGAGAACAGGCCCTTGAGATCACTGATATGTTGGTGCGTTCAGGTGCCGTTAATCTTTTGATTGTAGACTCAGTTGCAGCTCTTACTCCAAAAGCAGAACTTGAAGGTGACATGGGAGATTCTCACATGGGTCTTCAAGCAAGACTTATGTCTCAGGCTCTTCGTAAACTAACTGGTTCAATCTCTCGTTCAAATTGTACTGTTATTTTCATTAACCAGCTTCGTATGAAGATTGGTGTAATGTTTGGTAACCCAGAAACAACTACTGGTGGTAACGCTCTTAAATTTTATGCTTCAGTTCGAATGGACATCCGTCGTACTGGTGCCTTGAAAGATGGTGAAGAAGTTATCGGTAACCGTACTCGAGTAAAAATCGTTAAAAATAAAGTAGCTCCTCCTTTCCGTGAAGTTGAATTCGACATCATGTATGGTGCTGGTATTTCTAAGGAAGGCGATCTTTTAGATGTTGCCGCCAATGAAGGCATCATTGAGAAGGCCGGTGCTTGGTACTCTTATAACAACGCTAAGCTTGGCCAAGGTCGCGAAGCTTCTAAAGAAAATCTAAGATCTAACCCTGAGCTTATGAACGAAATCCGTCAGAAAGTTCTGTCAAAGCACGGGATTGTTAAAACTGCTGAGATCGCCAACGTAGACATGTCTACTGGTGAAATCAAAGAAGAAAAAGCTCCTGCTAAGGCCAAAGCAAAAGTTCAATAAATTACCAGTAAGGCCACCTCAAGGTGGCCTTATTATTTTGAATCAATAAATGAATCAAAGAATCTATAACTACTCCATCCACCTTCTCGCCCGGCAAGACTACTCAGAGTTTAAACTACGGACAAAACTGCGCTCCAAGAAAGATAATCTTCCACATGAAATAGATGAAGTCATCGCTGCTTTGAAAACCCGTGGTCTCTTACGGGAAGAAAATTATCGCCGGCTTTTTATCCGTAAATGGATGATCAAAGGTGAAGCAGAAGATAAGATCCGTAAAAGAGGGGCTCAGGAAAAATTGGAGTTTTCCACAGAAGAATTCACACAGGTGGAACAAGAGCTGGGTATTAGTGATGAAGACAACTTAGAAAAACTTGTCGCGAAAAAACTTCGCTCCAAAGAGATCCCCAGTAGTCCTTTAGAAAAACAAATACTCCGCGACAAAGTTTTAAGATTTCTCATCTCTAAGGGCCATGATTACAGTGATGCTAAGGCTTCCCTCAATAAGTATTTAAATTCTAAGTCCAGCGACTATTAAATTATCACCCATTGTAGTTTTTACATCTCAACGCCAAATATTCCATTCGCTGTTTAAAATAACCGGAGTTTAACAACATCCGGAGTTTAAATGAGAGCAGCCCTTAAGAGCATCATCCTTCTATCACTCTTCTCCTCATTTACAAGCTTTGCGGCAACTCCCTCGATGAACCAAGATCATTTCTGCAATGATAGAAAAGATCCAACCTTTGTAAAAGAACTGACCAGAGATTCGAGTAATCTCATGGGCTTCCGTAATTTTGGAGGCATTGGTGGAGCAGGTGTATGCTGGTGGCACTCACGCTTTCAACGGAACGCTTTATATTTGACAATTTTTCAACCTGATGCTGTCAAACCGACAGAAGAAGAAGCCAGGATAATCATAAAGAAGATCAGAAAGGGAAAAGAGATTGTTCAGGTTCCGGGGTATAACAACCTACAGGAATTTAGTACTGATTTTCTCATCCTCCTTCAGTCAGAGCTTGAATCTTGGCAATTAAGTGATGGAGCAAAATTCGCATGGATTAGGGGTCTTAAAGGAAACTCAGTCGTGACACCTGAGAAGATGCAAATGATGATGGATGAACTTTACCAAGAAGTTGAAACTCAAGGAAATATTGCTTATCAGAAGCTTCAAATCAAGGGAATAACGGCCCATGCTTGGCTCGTGGTAAGTATGACCAAAGAAGAAAATGGTTACTTATTAGAGGTTATTGATAGCAATTATCCAAGAATGACTATGTTCTATCAGTATGAGGTAGGAGATACCCATCTTGTGCATGAATATTACGGAGTCTTCACTCCCTACCTGGAAGAAACAAAAGAAATGGCAAAAATCAGCATGATTATTAAAGAGTCATGCAACCCCCAAATGCTGTCTAAAAGATAGACACTGTCTTAACCTTCTACAAAAACCAACCTTTTATCGCCTGGTTAGAAAGCACTTTATTGGCATTCTCCTTGCTTAATTAGAGGCACAGGAGAATTTTATGAACTGGAATAATAAGAACAAAACTTTTGCTTTTATGGTGGCCGGACTCTTCGTCCTGACAGGAACCTACAATGCAGTTGTGATTAATTCTGAATCCCATCTTTCCGGCAATGACATAAAATTCGTAAAGCGTTTGGATGAAATGTATGGAGTAACCATTAAGGGTCGTGAAGTCGCTGCTGTTTCAAAATGGCAGAAGCTTGCACCTTCTCCAATTACTTTCAAGAAGCTCGCTCCCATTGTTGAAAAGATTACTCAAGCAGAACCGGCGGCAGCAGTAGTTAGTGCTGATATTATTCCTCAGGCAGCTGTTCAGGAAGAGCTGACACTTTCACTGGTAGAAGTCATTAATCCTAAGAAATGGCAGCAAGGTTTAACAAATACGCAATTTAGTGGCTCACTTTCAACCAATAACGGTGTCATTGAAGACTTATCAGTGGCCCTGCCAAATGGTGAGGGCGTAGCAGTATCTTTCTCTGAAATGACCGGAAACGTTTTTGAATACGATCTCAACGGAGAATACTATTCTGGAATGATGTATCAGGTAGACAAGAATTCATATATGGTCACTTTGACCAATGGTCCTCTGGAAGGAACCCGTCTACGCTTTTCAGGTGTTGATCCACAAAATGAGCAACAAGAAACCCAGCAATTACTGGCCGAAAACAACAACGTTTCAGTAGGTAATTTCGGTAACGAAAGTTATGACCATAACGATGTTAGCCCTGAGAAAATGCTGGAAAATGATCAGCAAATGCAGCAAGAAGCGATCCAGGCCCAAAGTTTTAACTTTAATCAGCCAGAGTCGCTGTAGTCAAAACATCAGCTTTCTTATCCAGCTTGGGCAAAGGTATTAAAAATGTAAAGCGAGTCCCTTTGCCTAACTTGCTGTCGACCTCTATAGAACCCTTAAGCTTTTCTACGTTCATTTTAATGTCATAAAGACCGACACCTCTACCTGAGACATCCGTAATCGTTTCAGCTGTGCTGAATGAAGAATCAAATATGTGGTAAATTATTTGCTTGTCAGTACTGGCCATAGCCTCTTCTGAATAATTTAATTCCATCATCTTATTGCGGATTCGGTTGGGGTCAATACCGTTTCCATCATCCTGGACGGTAAAGGCCAGCATGGGTGTAGAGTCGGATTCAATCAGTTCAAAAAAAACATGGATATTACCCAATTCTTCCTTACCTGCTGCCAGACGCGCATCAGGTGATTCAATTCCATGATCAACGGTATTTCTAAATAGATGAATGCATGAATCAAAAAAAGGCTTAAAATAATTTGAATCTATTTTTAAATTGCCGTTTTTAATTACTAACGGCTTAACTTTTTTACCAAGGCGGACAGCAAGTTCCATTGTCAGAACTTTATACTGGTCAATGTACTGCTCTACGTCTTGTTCAAGAAAATATAGGGAGAAGGTTTTCGCTAGTTCTGGATTTTTTAAATGCAATATATTCCAAAAATCCCGCAATTGTTTTTCATCAATTTCCAAAGACGATTTAGCGGGTGCCCCAATCAACTCATTAAGAGCAGTAATTTTCTTATCCAACATTCCTAGAAGTACATCAATTCTAGAAATCACTTCCGGGGCAGAGATGGTTTCTGCTGAGACATCGGTTTCGAAGTGATGAAGATAATCCACGATTTCCTGCAACGAATAAAAAGCAGCAGAGCCCTTCATAGAGTGCAGGAGACGCATAAGATCATCTTTATTAAAGCTTTCCTCTTTTTTAATTAGATCCGCTTCGTCCCTGAGTGATGTCTTGAATGTCTCTTCGAAGCGCAGGAATTCTTTTTTATTTTTAAACACTTTAGCTACTAATTTCACATAATTTTTCTGTGCTTCGACTTCTTTATTGGCCTTAAATTCACGGGTCTTATCAGAGGCCACCATAATTACATTTTGTACTTTATTTTGATCGTCCCTCATGGGAAAGAATTCAAGTGTAACGTGTTTAAAATTGCGTGAAGTAAAATCCTCAGTACAAGGGATAGCTCTCTGACCCAACTCCACCAAACTTTCAAAAGGGATCATTTCTTCAAATAAACTCTGCACCCACTGATTAAAAAGTGGTTTATCTTCAGTCTTGATAAGATCAGCCACTTCTTTATCAGTTGGCTCGGTCCCGATGAGCTTCTCGCAAGCCTTGGTATACAAATCTAAACATTTCCCACTTTGATCAAAAACCAGAAGTCCTTGGGCAAGACTATCCAGGATACTTTTAATAAAACGATTGGCCTGCTTTAATTCTGCAGTTCGTTCTTCTACTTTTTCTTCCAAGGTACGGTTATATTCAATGAGCTTTTCACGGTAATCCTCAATCTTATCTAACATTTCATTGAAAGAGACTCCTACAACCTCAAGTTCGGAGGTCGATTGCGGACCGACTCTTACCTTAACAGCACCGCCGGCGATGTTTTTTATCACTTCTGTAAGCTTTTCCAGCGGGTTTGTGATGGTACGGGCGAGGAAGATTGAGAGCAGATTAAAAAAACCGATCAAACAAACTGCATAGATGATGGTATTGATGATAATAAGAGTAGTAACTTCGTATGCTTCAGCAGTCTTTATTCCAGTAAATAAAAAGTGCCCAGGGAACCGATTGATTTGTTGAACTCCCTGGATGTATTCGTCCTTTCCGATGAGGTACTCGCGAATGCCTTTCTGTGATTGTTCAGGAGTGGCCGCCAATTCTTTTTGCACAAAGTGTTTAAAGAAAACCAAGTGAGCCTGAGTAGAATTGTACGGTTTATTTTGAAATAAAGGTTGCCCAAGATTATTGATAAAGTTTATTTCAAATGACTGCTTTCCAAAGATCTCATTCAGCACCTTATCCATCAGAAAATCAAAACAGTAGATGTTGCCTGTTTGAGGGTCATACATAAGAACGAGGTAGCGCGTTGCAGCCCCTTTTTCAAAATGTAAAATTTCAAACAATCCTTGCTCTACGATCTTAGTCGAAGCTAATGCAAGCATCTCATCAGGCAAGTTTAAAAAATCTTCCCGATGCTTATAAGATTCAAGGAATGAAGGATTGGTGAAAACAACTTCCGAGGCGTTGGGCTTCTCGTTTTGTTTTTCCAAAATATTTTTAACCTGCAAAGGAGTCAGAGATCTTATCTGATATAGATCAGGATCTACCGAAATCTGCTTTTTGATTTCTTCCTCTGAGAAGCGGGTCTGATAAACACTGACAATGTTTTTCTTCTGATCAAAAAACCGATTCAGGGAATGAGTGCTTGTTTCAAGATTATAGAGAACGTTGTCAAAGATATATGCTTTCTTATCTTCCAGGATCATTTTGGAGGTAAAATAAAGCAGGATAAAGGAAACGACTGCCACAACCAAAGTTAGAGTGATGACAACTTTACTTCGAAGTGAGAACTGAAAAAAAGATCTTCTATTCAATGAGGTTTCTCTTTATAATGTTATAAACTTATTATACAAAGCGTGGGAATTATTGAAAAGCAATTAAGCCGACAGGAAAAATTAATCATCACGATCTCTGTTGCATTGATTACTATTTCACTCTTAGGCAATAAGTATCTTCCAGACATCATGGGTGGCATACGTCCTCAAAATCGAAACTTCATTGGTCTGGTTATCAATGCGGAGGGTGACGTCCGTATGCGTTTTGGTGACTCAATCAACTGGCTTAACCTAACTACGAAAGATAAAATCTACTCGCAAACTTACCTATTCACCGGAAAGAACTCGTCGGCTATCTATGCTTTCCTTGATGAAAGCTCGATTTCTATAGGTGAGAATTCGTTAATTTTCATGGATTTTATAACTGATCCCACAGTACGATCCACGGAAGAAGATAATGGTGCTCCAATTGCCGTTAACCTTGTTGAGGGTAAGATGCAGATCAATCTAAAGGAGGATTCTCCGGTAAAGATGATCAAAGTGGACCAGACCTTAATCAATACCGGTAAAGCTACAACCTTAATTCAACTTAATTATGAAAAACAAGGGATGGATATTTCCGTTATTGAGGGAGATATCAATATTGTACAAAACAACACCACTTATAACGTTAAGCCTGGTGAAAAGCTCGATATTGAAAATAAGGATACTGCCCCGGAAATCAAGAGAGTTGATCAAAAGACGATGGACGAGATCAAGCGCATCGCCAAAGAGGATCAAAAGAAGGCCCTCAAAGAAATAATTGAGAAACGCCAACTAGGAAATATCATTAATGATCTCGTTCAGGGATTAACTGGCAATTAATTAGCCGTGATGCTTCTTCCAGCATAATTCAATCTTAGAAGCTAAATCTTCTGTTTCCCATGGCTTTAAAAGAAAGTTACTAACACCAGCAGCTACGGCGTTCATAATCTTGGCCTGCTCGTTTTCCGTCGTTAAGATTAGAAAAGGTAACTTTTTAAACTTTTCCTGAGAACGTACCCACTTAAGAAAATCTAAACCGGTCTTTCCAGGCATATTCCAGTCTGAAATAATGAAGTCTACGGGCTTACCTGTATTGGTCTCCAGGAATGAAATGCCTTTATCGACGTTATCTCTTTCAGTCACATTGGCGAACCCAAAATCATTCAACTGACCTTTCACTAAGTTTCTAATATTTGAATAATCGTCAACAATAAGAAAATGTGTTTCTGCCTTCATAAAATTCCCATTTATATTATTATAAGGTTATCTTAAATATAACATTGTTTTTTAAAAGTGGTTGAATGAAACAAATAATTTATCTGGGTATTCAAGACGATTACATCCAGCATCTTAAGGTTGAAGCCGAAGCTTTTTCGGGTATTACCATAAAATGTTTAGACCCCTCTTCGCTCCATGAAGCTTACTCATTTGCAATACAACAACAACCACAAATTATTGTGATGGACCTGCCATTCTTTAATCGTTTCCAAAGGAACTTTGCTGATCAAATTCGTAAAGTAATAACCCACAAAGTTCACTTTATTGTGGTTTATCCCGACAAAGAAGAAGCTGTCGAACAAGGCAGACTCACAACCCTGGGTGATATTATCTTTTGTATTAGAAATTTCAATGTCGATGATGTTGTAAATTTTTTTAAAAATGTTTTGTATCGAAAAACTGATTTAGAGAAAGAGCCGCGCCCCAAAGTTTATTTTAAAGATACACTAAGCTTATTCCAAAGTATGAGAGTCCGCTATCTTGCCCGGACATACGCCCAGCTTGAATCTAATCGTTACTTTGAGAATAATTCATTACTCACTTTAAATTTCCCCTACTTTAAGAACTTGTTTCATTCTACTCAGCACAAAATCCTCAATCGCTCCTCAAACGATATTCATTCCCATTATCTTTACAGTTACCAGATGGAATACCAGTATCTCAAGGATGCCTTATCCCTTGAAACCAAGAATAAGCTCCTAGCGGATTGCGAGTATGAGCTCAATGGAAAACAAATCAGCGAAGAACTCTATGGGCCTATCGAGGAAATATTGAAAGAAAGAAAGTCTCTGGTTTTAACAGATGCCAAGAAAGTTGAAGAGCTGCCAGCGGACATGTCTCATGAGGAACATACGACTCTAAAAAAACTGGAAGTGGCTTCAAAGACATTGTATTTCAATTGGCTTCTTACAAATAGTGACCAAAATTTTTTCCATAAAGAAAACATCACCATCTATGACACCAAAGGCACAATGCTACAGGAAGGAACTGATGAATTACTTACACAGTTTGTTTCTGTCATCCAACGTCCTTCTATTAAGAATCCTCGAGAAGAAATATTAATAGATAAGCCTTCCGTCATTGTTATCAACTTTGATCAGGAAAACAATGTCGATAAAATTAAAGAGTTGATCGCATCCTCTACCCAAATGAGGGATTATTTTCCTTTTGTCCTCGTCTTCAACTATAAGCATTCTCCGGATGTTTTAAGAGACAAGCTTGAATATCACTTTGTGCTGGCAACAAGTATGCAACCCAATGAACAATTTTTAATCAAATTCTTAGGTCTATACCGAAAGAAAAAAATGGAAAAGGAATGGGTTAAAGGAAGTAAACGTTTTTCAAAACTTCAGGAAGAAAACGCCAAATTCGTTTTGCTCAATGAAACGATTCTTTATGATTATAGGGTTTATAAAAGACTGGAAGATCTTGAAAGTTTATTCCTTTATAAAGTGGAAGCCCAAATTATATGGATGAGTGAATTTGACATCATGATAAAGACCTCGGCTCCCCTTGAAGTTGGCGAAGTTTTTCGAATTAATAAGCCCTTTGATATCCAATTAGCGGTAGTGGAAAAATCATCCGATGACAGTTACCGAACCACCATCCATCTGGTCAATGATGCAGATAAGAACAGTTTGCGGACCTTTATCGATGATATTATGGATCTAACCCAGATGAACAAGATCCCTCTTCCACCTCAGGAACTGCCTAACTTAAAGGCAAAACATTTTAGCAAAAATAGTTCTAGTGTATTTTAGGTAAAAGCACGCTTTTTGGCTCCCTTTGCACAGCGCATTTATGATAGTCTTTTTGAGACTTTTAACTCTCAAGAGGACTTTATGCGCGCCCAAGAAATCCGAAACGCTTTTTCTAATTATTTCATCAAAAATGGTCATGATAAACACAAGTCATCTAGCCTGGTTCCTCATAATGACCCCACTCTTCTCTTTGCCAACGCTGGGATGAATCAGTTTAAAGATTATTTTACCGGCAAGGCCAATCCTGCCAACCGTCGAGCCGTTACCATCCAAAAATGCGTCCGTGCCGGTGGTAAGCATAACGATTTAGAAAATGTAGGATTCACGGCCCGCCATCATACTTTTTTTGAAATGCTGGGTAACTTTTCTTTCGGCGATTATTTCAAAAAAGAGGCGATTCGGTTTGCCTGGGACCTGTTGACGGTCGAACTCAAAATCCCAAAAGATAAACTTTTGGTGACAGTTCACGATTCAGATGATGAAGCACTGGAAATTTGGCACCGTGAAATTGGTGTTCCTAAAGAGCGTATTTTCAAACTGGGCGATAAGTCTAATTTCTGGGAAATGGGCGATGTTGGTCCATGCGGACCATGCTCTGAAATATTTTATGATCATGGTGCTGAAAGATCCACAGGTGTACCTGAAGGCCATCAAGAAATTGATGATGAAGGCCGTTATGTGGAGATTTGGAACTTGGTTTTCATGCAATTTGAAAAATACAAAGATGGTAACGAGATCAAGCGTAAGCCATTGCCGAAGCCTTCCGTCGATACCGGAGCTGGTCTGGAACGAGTGACTGCTGTTATCCAGGGCAAATACTACAATTACGATACTGATATCTTCGAACCGATCATGAAAGCGATCGGTAAATTAACCGGCAAGGACTACTACTCTACAAAATCAGAAGATGAGAAATCCTCATTCCGAGTTGTAGCCGATCATATCCGCTCTTGTACCATGCTAATCACTGACGGCGTCATTCCTTCCAATGATGGCAGAGGTTATGTACTACGCCGGATTATCCGTCGTGCCGTTCGTCACCTTTCTCTTCTTGGCCTTAAAGACATTAGTTTCTATAAATTAATTCCGGCAGTGATTGAATCACTGGGAGAAGAATATCCAGACAACGCCCATAACGCTGCCTTAGCCGAAAAGTTATTGAAACTGGAAGAAGAAAAGTTCCGGAAAACTTTAGACACCGGACTCGCCCTTATTAATGAAGAACTGACCAATATTAAGCCAGGTGAGAAGCTCTCAGGGGAAGTGGCTTTTAAGCTCTACGATACCTTTGGTTTCCCGCTGGATTTAACTGAAGTTATCCTTCGTGAGAAGAAATTGGAACTGGACACTAAAGGCTTCGAAGACTCCATGGCCCGTCAAAAAGCGCAGTCTAAAAAAGGCTCAAAATTTAAAGTTCAGGAAGATAACTTAAAAGTCTTCTACGGTATCAAGGAGAAGTTCGGTGAAACGAATTTCATTGGATACAATGAAGTGGTTTCAGCAGCCAAGTTACTGGCCAAAGAAGAAATTGATGGTCAATTCTATCTGGTTTTCGACAAAACTCCGTTTTACGGCGAAGGCGGCGGTCAGGTTGGAGACAAAGGTGAGATTCATTCCCCTGAAGGAAAACTTGCCACTGTAATAGACACCCAAAAGCCAGTAGATGGACTTCATGTTCATGTTTCACCTGATGCTGACGCCCTGACGGTGGGAGAAACCTATACTCTTAAAATTAATCACGAAGAGCGCGAACTCACAAAACGCAATCACTCTGCTACTCACTTGCTTCAATCAGCCTTAATTCAAGTGCTGGGTGACCATGTAAAACAGGCGGGCTCAAGTGTTGGTCCTGACCGCTTACGTTTCGACTTTACTCATTCAGATGCGCTAAAGCCTGATGAGATTGCCAAGGTGGAAGAACTGGTCAACTCCGCTATCGCTACTTCCCTGCCAGTTGTAGCCGCTCAAATGACCAAAGATGAAGCTACTAAAAAAGGGGCCATGGCCCTGTTTGGTGAAAAATATGGTGAAAAGGTCAGAGTGCTGACGATGGGAAATTTCTCAATCGAACTTTGTGGAGGTACTCACGTTTCCAATACCGGGGAAATCGGCTTGTTTAAAATCCTGGTGGAAACTTCATTAGCTTCAGGCGTTCGTCGTATTGAAGCTATTACATCAACCACCGCTATTGATTATCTACTTAACCGCTCCAAGATTCTAAGCGAAGTAGAAAAGAACTTTGCTGTTAAGGATGAACGAGTGCTGGAAAAACTTGCAGCCCTTCAGTCTGATGTGAAAGATAAGGCTAAGCAAATTGAAACATTGACTGATAAAATTCAAATATTTGAATCTCAAAATCTCTTTAATAATAAAATTGATATCAGAGATGGTCTCACGCTGACTTTCGCCAAAGTTAATGACGGTGAACCGAACAACATGAGAAAGCTTGGGGACATTTTTGTTGATAAGATGCCTAAAGGGGTCCTCTTCCTTTTCACTATCCTTGATGACAAAGTTTCCTTCATCTTAAAAACTTCACGTAACAATAAAACGGTTAACTGCTCAGAGATCCTGAAGCAGGTTATGCCAATAGTGAATGGCCGGGGCGGCGGAAAGCCAGACAATGCCCAAGGCTCTGGTGATGCGGCCAAAACTGAAGAACTACTAAAAGCGGTTGAAGGAGCTCTTAAGTGAAGTTTCTTTCTCTCATATTGCTGATAGCTATCCTTGGTTGCACCAAAGAAACAAACCGCTCAGATCAAATTGATATTTCCCTATCCGGAGATATCTCTACCCTTGATCCGGCCAACTGTTATGATCAGATCTGCTACATGGCGGTGACTCAGGTCTATGAGTCCCTGTATGAATTTGAATACCATAAGCGTCCTTACACCCTAAGACCGCTGCTGGCAGAAGGATTTCCTGCGATTTCACCAAATCGACTGAAATACACCTTCAAAATCAAAAAAGGCATCAAGTACCACAAGTCAGAATTTCTGCCTGAGGGAAGAGAAGTAAAGGCTCGGGACTTCGTTAATCAAATTAAGCGCCTGGCTTTTCATGGCACTCGTTCTCAGGGTTGGTGGCTTTTTGATGAAAAGATCAAGGGGATCAATGAGTGGAGAAACAAAGTACAAACTGATTTAGACCTCTTGTTTAAAGAGGAGATATCGGGCGTCAGTGCTCCAGATGATCACACTTTGATTATTGAACTGGTAAGACCTTATCCGCAAATTCTATATGCTCTGGCAATGAGCTTCACCTCTCCAGTTCCAGAGGAAGCGATCAGGGCCACCAAGAATGATTTATCTCGAGACAACGTTGGAACGGGTGCCTATTACATCACCCGTTACAACCCTACTCAGGAAGTCATCCTCAAGAAAAATGATTTCTATAAGACAAGTGTCTATCCTTCTCAAGGTGATCGCTATGCTCATGAGAATAAATTACTAAAAGATGCCGGAGCTAAGCTGCCTTTTGTTTCCAATGTACGCCTGTTAGTGATTAAAGAAGCCCAGACCGATTGGCTTAACTTCATGAAGAAGAAAATCGATATAGTGAATCTCACCAAGGATCATTTTCCTCTCGCCTTGACCATGGAAGGTAAAATCAAACCAGAAATCACTGAGCAGCAGATTAAACTCTATGCGGCACCAACTCTGACTTATTGGTGGCTATCATTCAATATGAAGGATCCCATCGTTGGTAATAATCTGAACCTTCGCAAGGCCATTGCTCACGGAATTAATAACGATAAGTATATTGAGCTCTTTACCTACAATATTGCCCAGAAGGCCAATTCCATCTATCCCCCTGGTGTAGCTGGTTATTCCCCTTCGGTGGATCTTCCTTATAAGTATGACTTGAAACTTGCCAAAGAGTATCTTAAGAAGGCTGGCTATCCAGATGGACAAGGTCTTCCGACATTAAAATACGATGTACGTGGAACAGACACCCGCAAAAGACAAATGGGAGAATTTATCCAGCAAGAGCTGCGAAATCTGGGCATCAACATTGAAGTACGTATCAACACTTTCCCTGCTTTCCTGGAAAAATCACGCAATGGTGAACTGCAATTCTGGCAAGGTGGTTGGATTTTGGACTATCCGGATGCTGAGAATGTTCTGCAACTTTTAACCACGGCCAATTTGCCTCCTGGACCAAATTCATCTCAGTACTCAAATCCGGAATTTGATAAACTGTTCTCTCAATTACGAGAAATGGATGATGGTGAGAAGAAGTTTGCCTTAATGAACCAGATGGAAGAAATGGTGAACCGCGATTTACCATGGGCGATGCAGTACTATTCCCGTAACTATATTCTTTATCACAATTATTTGAAGAACTATCGCTACTCAGACATCATCAACAACAGTATCAAGTACCTCAAATTAGAAGGTAAGTAAGCTATACCTGACCACAGGGCTCAGGCCCTGTGGTTCCCTTAAACTTCATCCGCATATTGACGATAAGCTGTTTGGATTTACCTGCGAGGATCCAATGAAGTTAGCTTTTCTAATTGTTACCTTATTTTTATCTCATGCCGTTTCGGCCCGCTCCTATGTCATTTTTAGTATAGCCCAGGATCTCAGTATGGGATTTGAAAATGAGACGGTAAGAAAAAACTATTACATCAATATGGGCGCCGGCCAGGGTGTGAAGAAAGACAGTGTACTGGATGTTTTCAGAATCATCTCCGTTCAAAATCCCTACGATAATAAAAAACGCGTCAACTATAAGGTCAAGATCGGTGAATTAAAAGTACTTCATGCCTCGGATGAAGCGTCCATTGCCATGGTCAATGAGTATGAAAAAGAACTGACGCCTATCTTTGAGCTTGAGCAATTTATGATTGGCGACCACGTTGCCATTAATGTTGACTAAGATCGGTCCCAGCATTCATCCAATAATTTGACCTTCAGAAGGTGCCCCTTCAATATTCCTTGTTCAAAGGAAATAATCTGAACATACATCAGGTATTCTTCGCCTTTTTTTAGGTGCAACGAATGATTCCCCTTAAGTGATACTTTTTTTATCACCTCTCCGGCATAGACACCTTTAAAATGAAAATCATAGCAGCTCTCACTGAGGTTGATTTTAGTGACTCTGAGGCATTTAGAAACTATAATGACAGTCTTCATACCAACCGATAAAGCAAATATCGGACCAGCATAAATGCGTATTAACTTTCTGATTTCTTACAGATTATTACGCAGCACTGGAAAAAAAGGATGACCGACATGCTACAAGGAACAAGGACTTTAGGAAGGATTCTAAAGTTAAGAGTACAAAAAACCCCTGACCGTTATGCCATTGGTTGGATAGAGAATAACGAAGTCAAAAATCTCTCCTTCAAAGAATACAAAAATACAATTGAAGTCTTAGTCAGTGCCTTTCATAAAATAGGCATCATGGTTGGCGATAAAGTTGCTATCCTCGCGCAGACTTGTAAAGAATGGCATCTATTGGACATGGCCACCATGTGTTCAAGAAGTTGTTTGGTACCAATTTATCCAAGTTACCTTCCAGAAGAGATTAATTACATCTTTACCCATTCAGATTGCTCGGTTCTGATTGTTGAAAATGACAAGCAAATGGAAAAGGTTCTTCCAGTTATCAAGGAATGGAAAAACCTGAAAATGGTCATCTCCATCCATGAACTCTCTGAAGAAACACTTAAAAAATTCAGAAACTCTTATCCCTATTTTACTTACAAAGAACTTCTTCGCCTTGGTAAAGAAGAATTAAAGGCCCAACCGGACCTGCTGGAAAATCATATTCAAAACCAGCTGCCTGAGGAATACGCCTCCATTATTTATACCTCAGGAACAACCGGTGAACCTAAAGGAGCGGTCATCACTCAGCATGCTATGACCAGCATGTTGCTTAATGTGGAAGCTACTATCAAGGGGGCATTCAGTGCCAATGACAAAACGATGGTTTTTCTTCCGCTCTCCCATGTGCTTGGCCGCTGCGATTCACTTCTTCCGTTAGTCTTTGGCTGGCAAGCTGTTTACGCCGAATCAATGGAAAAACTTGTGGGTAATCTGCAGGTAGTGAAACCCACTGTCATGATTGCTGTTCCGCGGGTTTTTGAAAAAATTTATTCCGCCATTCTGGAACAAGTCAATCAAGGCAGCATGTTTGAAAAGCAAGCCTTTAAATATGCCGTTAAAGTAGCTGAAAAATATTTCGCCAAGATCGATAAAGATCTCTCACCGACCGCGACAGAAATTTTAGAATATAAAATGGTTTCCAAGGTCGTTTTCTCCAAGATCTATAATCGTTTTGGAGGACGCATCAGATACTTCGTTTCTGGTGGAGCTCCCCTTTCACCAGAAATCATTAAGTTCCTGAGATACGCCAATCTTACGATTCTCGAAGGTTATGGATTGACCGAGACAGTGGCACCTTGCTGCCTCAATCCTCTTTCCAAACAAGTTCCAGGCACCGTGGGTAGACCAATGGGAGATGTGCAGTTCACCTTTGGGCCGGATAAAGAGATCAAGATCAAAACGGAAGCAATGCTTAAGGAATATTACAAGAATCCTGAGGCTACGGCGGAAGCTATTAAAGATGGTTGGTTTTATACTGGCGACATCGGCGAGTTTACACCGGATGGCTACCTCCGGATTACCGATCGTAAAAAAGACATCATTATCACCAGTGGTGGTAAAAATGTGGCCCCTCAGAAGATTGAAAACATCGCTAAAACCAAGCCGCATATTTCCCATTTAGTTGTAGTGGGCGAAAAGAAAAACTATCTGACGGCCTTGGTAGGCATTGAAAAAGAACGTTTCCTGCCGATGTTGGAAGAACTTGAATTGCCAACAGACTGCTCAGTCATGGACCTGGCCATCCATCCAAAGGTCAAGGAAGTGATTCAAAACGAGATCAACGAAATTAACCAGGATCTGGCGCAATTTGAGACAATCAAGAAGTTCACCATCGTCACGGAAGAATTTACAACTGATAACTTCCTGACGCCCTCCCTAAAAATAAAGCGCAAGGTTGTAGTGGAAAGATATAAGACCCAAATAGAAGCGATGTATGCATAGCGACACACCACAAATTTCTGGAAGTTAGCAGACCCTATCAGTCAACCGCTTACATTTATTTAGTTGCACAGCATAAATTAATAGAATTCTTCTTTGACATAAGCAGCTAACTGCTTTAAAAATGAAGTTTCTTAATCCCCAAGAGGTATTCATATGGCAAGAGTCACAGTCGAAGATTGTTTAGAACATGTTGAAAATCGTTACGAGCTAGTTCATTTAACTGCTAAGCGAGTAAAGCAACTTCGTGAAGGTGATGATGCTCAAGTTAGAAGCAAGAACAAAGAAGTTGTTACTGCTCTAAGAGAAATCGCTGCTGGAAAAGTTAAGCATACAGTTAAGAGCGAATACGATTCAGACGAGTTCTAATTTTTTTTAAAAAAGAATTAAATCAAAGCCACCTTCGGGTGGCTTTTTTTATTGCACGTAAAGAATTCCAAGATCTTTATAAGCACACATTGTTGGGGCTTCTGCTTTCTGGCACTGAAAGGGCATGTTAAAGGCTTCTGTCTTAGTTTCTTTACCAGCCTGGATCGTTGTAATGGTCTTTAAATCATTTGATAGCTTTATCCCTGATTCTTGCTTCCACTCCATATTCTGAAACTTCTCAAAGAGCATTTTAAGCTCGGGATAAAGATCTGATTCATGTGAAATTCGATAATCATTTAAGACCAGAAAAGATCTATGGGGCGTCTTATCAGATAAATCATTAAAGCTTGAATTTTTCTTCTTTAAAAAATCATCAACCGTCTTAATCTTTTTAAGAATTTCATCCAGCCGCTTAAGGTCCTCAGGGGAAATCTTGCTGGCTTTTAAAGTAAAGGACCCCAAAGAATAAGACTTCTCCTTATCAAAGAAATTAGATCTTTTCTCATAGAGAGCGTTTTTAGAATTAACCGTAAATTTTTGGACCGAACTTCCATCAGGAGAACTATGGTACTGTGACAAGGTTGCGGCCTGGGCGAAGTTAATCAAAAGAATAAGCCATAAGAACTTCATTTCGGAACTCCAAGGTAATAACTGTCGTCATAACACTTTTCAGGAACATTACAGCTACCATTCCGGTTATTTTTATAAGCAAAGTCAGCGCATTCCTGGTAGCCCGCAGATTGTCCAGGGCAAGTACCTTCCAGAATTTTATGAAAGTGACCAGGCTGAAGAAGACTTTCAATTTGCGGCTCAGTGGTAAAATAAAGAACGTTGTCACTTACTTGGGGACTACTAAACTTTTTATCAGTTTGAGTGCTCAAGGGTCTACTACCCCTTGGACAAGTATTACCCATTTTAGGACTCATTACTTTTTTAACAATCGATTCTTTCGTCTGCAAACATTCCTTATCTCCGGCGGGACAACTACAGGAGACTTCATAGCGTTCAACAAAATACTGTGGAGCTTGCTGCTGGCTGGACACTATTCTACTTTCTACCACAAAGTTTCTTTCAGAATTAACTTTTAAGATCATTGCCTTGGATGGGTCTCTAAGATTTGCGGATGAAACAAGAATAATATTTTTACAATACTGTGCTCGGAAACGGTAATCAATTACATTCAAGGCAGTCTGTCCGGTATAGAGTTTTTTTATGTCCTCATTGGAAGACTTCATAACACTGGAACAAGGCAGAGATTTACAATCACAAGAGAGGTTTTGTGGTACCGCTTTATTAAAAACACTCAGCTCTCTCATTATTGATGGCGCTTTAGTAACGACCCGGCAATTCCACATATCACCGTACTTTTCGCGCGTTTCTCCATACTCATCACAAAGTCCCAGGAGATGGAGCATTTCGTGAGTAATGGTATCGCAATCTACGTCTTCTGCGTAGCTAGCGGCATTGGTGCCAAAATCAGGTCCCTCAACTGTAATGACATTTTCTTTCGGACGTTGTTTACGGGGTAATCCGTTAATTTCTTCCTGGGTCATGATCGTCAGTTCTAATAATTCACCCTGTGGCCCTTTCATGTAGGGTGAAGCTTTCGCCAGGCAATTCTTCGACCTGTTCATCATTTCTTGCGGACTAAGCCGTCCAGAACCAGACTGAAACTTCACATTAACTATTGCCTGATAATTTCCATCATTTTTTCTTTTTAAAAGGTAGTCACCGGTACCGTAGTAGTTAGAGTTAAGTTGCTCGAAAACTCTATGATCTCCAGGTCTAAGCGGCTGACAAGTGGCAACCTTATTGATTTTTTCTACCCGATGAATGATTTCTTCAATGGGTTTTAAATCATCCTCAGGCTTGCATTCAAGCATCTTGGTTAACTCTTCAGATCCTTTATCCCCATAGATATAACCAAACATCTGATTAAGATTATTAAGAACTGCTGTTCTCTTTGGAGAAACTCGTTCCACATTTAAAATGTCAGTATTGACCAGCATGTAATTTTGCACGTACTGCTTGGCTTCGTTCCGGCTCAGTTGCATGAAAACATTTTCAATATTTTCGCCAACAACTTTATCAAATTCTGAAACTTTGTAGGTCTTGTTGTTATAAGTGAAGCTTTGGCCTAACTTACTTGGATCAATTTCTTTCTTGGCGATTTTTTCTTCTAAATACTCTTCCGGGGATTGTTTGGCCTGGCTGCGTAATTTCTTTTCGAAAGTAGCCTCAATCTTTTCACCCATTTTGGTATCAATATAAGATCCCGAGGTAAAACAAAAGTCATGCTTAGAAGCAGGACACTCCTCATTTTTATATTTTGATATTTGTTGGGAGACACTGTGACGAAAGTCTTCTACACATTTTAAAATTTCGGACTCGGAAAGATTCCGCTTTTTAACATCGGCAAAGACATCCGGCTTTAATTGCAGTTTGGCGCTAGAGTCCAGAGATATTTCTATTGGAATTCTGGTGGACGAACATGCCCATTCAGCGCTGACTGCAATAGTACGCGTTGGTGCAAACACGAGCAAACAGCTCAAGATAATGAATCTCATCATAATCCTACCCTTAGATCAAATACGGGAAATACCCGTCCTTTAATAATAAGGGATAGATGGAATATCGATGATACGGGCAATATGTGCAGGACCAAAAAAAAGGGACCCGAAGGTCCCTTTCCATTATTTGCTTTTAAGAGCTATTTTCAACACTTCATCAAAGTGTTTTACAGGATGGAAACGCATGCCTTTACGGTGACGTTCAGGCACTTCCTTAAGATCCTTCTCATTCTGCCAAGGCATAATGATTTCTTTAATCCCTGCTCGCTTAGCGGCTAGAACTTTTTCCTTAATACCACCGACCGGCAATACTTTCCCTGTCAGGCTTAATTCACCGGTCATGGCGACATCGCCTCTCACCATTTGGTGAGTAGCAAGACTGTACAAGGCCAGGGCCATCGTAATACCCGCAGAAGGTCCGTCCTTGGGAGTTGCTCCGGCCGGTAGGTGCAAGTGGATTTCATGGGTGGCCAGGAAGTCAGTTGCTTCTTCCGGATTTGGTGCTGGTACATTAGAAGTGGCCGGAACCGCTTGTTCATTTTTCGCCGGCTTCTTAGTTGCTTTCTTAGTGATCTTTTTCGATTTGGCAGCTTCTTCTTCAATTTGTGACTGAAGAACGCGCTTCACATAACTGTATGCGAGGTTAGCTGATTCTCCCATTACATCACCAAGTTGTCCGGTAAGCTTGAACCCTTTACCTTTAAGTGGAATTGATTCAACAAAAAGAATATCTCCACCGAAAGCTGTCCAGGCAAGGCCTGTCACAATTCCTGGCATCAGAGGTTTTTGGGCCATGTCTGTTTCAAAACGTTTAGGTCCAAGAACATTTTCCAGGTCAGCAGCAGTTGGTGAGAACTTTTTAAAGCGCTTGTTGGATACTTTTTCCAGAGCGGCACGACGGCACAACTTAGCAATAAGCTGTTCCATAACTCGTACACCTGGTTCGCGGGCATAATCTGAAACCAGTGATTTCAACACCGGTGCACCCAGTGAGAATTCTTTTGCCAACAGACCATGTTTCTTTAATTGCTTTGGAATAACCCATTTAGTGGCAATCGATAGTTTTTCTTCAATAGTGTAACCAGAGAGCTCAATGAGCTCCATACGGTCAAGCAGGGCTTCCGGAATTTCACCAACATAGTTAGCGGTAGCAATGAAGAGCACTTTTGAAAGATCAAATGGAACATCCAGATAGTTATCAATGAATGTTTTGTTCTGTTCAGGATCCAGTACTTCCAGGAGAGCTGAAGCAGGATCGCCCTGATAAGACTTTCCAATTTTATCAATCTCATCCAGCATAATAACTGGATTATTAACTTCTACTCTCTTCAGTGCCTGAATAATCTTACCTGGCATAGCACCAACATAAGTTCTTCTATGACCTTTGATTTCTGCTTCGTCCTTCATTCCTCCCAAAGAGAAACGATAGAATTTACGACCTAAAGCCTTGGCAATGGAATGGCCTAAAGACGTTTTACCAACACCAGGGGGACCCGCAAGACATAGAATTGTGCCATCATACTCAGGCTTAAGTTTTCTGACGGCCAGAAACTCCATGATTCTTTCTTTTGGCTTTTCCAGACCATAGTGATCCTTCTCGAGAATTTTTTTAGCGGCTTCAATATCAACCATATCATCAGATGCTTTGCTCCAAGGAAGCTGAGTCATCCAGTTAAGATAGGTTCTGGTCACATTGTATTCAGGAGAAGAATCAGGAATGGACTCTAAGCGCTCCATTTCTTCCAAAGCCGCCTTGTTGGCTTCTTCCGGTAATTGAGCTTCCTCGATACCTTCCTTAATCTTTTTTAAGTCCTTGGCCTTATCATCTTCATCCATACCAAGTTCATTACGAATTACTTTCAGCTGCTCGCGCAAGAAGTACTCGCGCTGATATTTGTTAACTTTATCATTCACTTCATCAGTGATTTTCTTTTGAATATCAGCAACGTCTTTTTCGCGCTTTAAATATACAAGCAATTTGGCAAAACGTTTCTTAACAATCAATGTTTCCAGGAAATCCTGAGCTTCAGGCACATCCAAAGAAAGCGCGAAAGCTACTAAGTCGGCCAAAGACCCCGGAGAAGGAGAATTAAGCATGGCAAGCTTCATCTCTTCATTGAAGTACGGATTGATTTCAGAAAGTTTTTTAACCTGATTGATTACCGAACGAGTGTAAGCATCAAGCTCTTCATCAGGCTCATGGATATCATTGAAGACTTCTGTTTTGGCAATCAGAAGTGGAGCATCAGCAGTGTACTCTACTGCACGATAGCGCTTCATCCCGTGAACCAAAAGATTAACAGAACCATCTGGCAGTTTCAGCTTCTTAATAACTTTACACAACACCCCTACTTTATAAATATCTTTCGGGGTGATGCCCTTGGGTGCCAGATCAGACGTTGGAGTTACGGAATACTCTTCTTCCTCGTCCTCATCCTCGTAACTGATTTGTTCTTCACCCATTTCGTGCAGAACATTTTCCTGATTTTCACCGAAATCCTTAAACTTCACGAGATTCAGAGCAACGTAATTGTTCTTGGTCAGATAACTATCAAGCTCAGGAGTATACTTATCTTCTGAGAGGATAATCGGTGCAATCATTCCCGGGAAGATGGGACTATTCACAATAGGAATAATCACCACCTCTGAGGGTAATTCAGCCACTGAGTGTGATGATGTATTTGCTTTCGCATTTTTTTTAGACATGTCTTTTCCTTGTGGTTATCGAATATCGATCACTAAGCGGCCAGGGTTTTCCAAATAAAAAATATCAAAACTTGATTTTCCTTTAAGGGTCATTTCCATTGTCATGGTTTTGCCATCCACGCTGATAAAATCAATCGCCTTAACATACTTGGAATTTTTAAGTTTCGGCTGAGTGGTGGAAATTGCTGTGTCAAAAAAATCAACGGATATTTTTTTGTCAGCAGTTATATGTCCATAAAGCTTTGGAACAGAAGGACTGCTAAAGTCGACCACAACACGCTCATAGCCTCGGCCATTTACAGTCGAATTTCTAACCGCAGTGATACTGGAAGACTTCACATTGGAGTTCAAATGAAAAACCCCGGAATCCAAAAAAATGGACTTCTTTCTGGGTGAAACTTTCCAGATGCGCTCCTCCATCAGGTTTTGTGCCAGAACAGGGGTTACTGCCAGTAAGCATAGCAAAAATAAACTCAACTTCATTCAAGCACTCCTTAATTGAGATGGACTAAGTTATTTTAATAAAAAGGATAGGTTAAGACAAAAATTTCTTATTGAATTTAAGAAGAGATGAGGAAAAGAGGACGAGAATGAATCCAAGGGCCATAAGTGGGAGTGAGTTACCAGGGCCATCATTCGGAGGATCTATTGTTCCACAGGCTGCTCCGGTTGCTCCAGCAGCTGCCGCCGATGCGGTAGAATCACTGATGGTTCGGGCCTTATTAACTGGATAAGTAAAAGGAGCATCCAAACAAGAGGCATTGTCCGACAAAACTGCTCCGCTATCCAACAGAGGACTTAAACCTTGGGGTGTCATCTCCCATAAGGATGCAACGAATAGATATGGTAAGTACTGATCACTGGAGAACTCACCAAAAGAGGGAAATGTTTGAGCAATATAAGAACCAGTAAGCAATCTTGAACGTATGCTGACTTCAAAGGTATTGCTGGTGTTAACAGAACTTAGTGGAACTTCAGAGCTAAAATCTGTTTGATACGTTTCCGTATCCGAGAAATAGGACAGACCTCGAAAGGCATTGCTGACAGTCGTGCCATTCATCTTCACGCTCATTTCATATTCCAACTGGGAGCCTAAAGGATAGGAAACCAGGGCCAGCTTCAGGTATTTGCTGCTTCCACTCAATTCATTAAAAGCCGAAAGATCAATGGAAAAGACATCTGAATTTGACCAGACAGAGGATGTTGGTTTACGAAACCATCCCACGAATGATTTTTCATATTTGGGCTCGTCGGCAAAGTCATAAATATTGAGTGCGGTAAAAGTACTTTGGAGCTTTCGTAAACTGTATTCTTTATCAGATCGCAGACTGCAATTAATGGTAACCGTTCCTACGTCAACACTTGGCTGATAATGAGAAAGATTAACTCCATGAGGTTTACCATCAAATTCACTGCCACAGGCCGTAAAAAAGGAGCCAACATAGGCTGCCGGACAGAATTCATCTTGCACGTTGGAAAAATAACCAGGTAAGGAGTTGGGATTTTTAATAGGTGAAGTATAGAGATAGTAAGTATCTTCCAGATCCAATCCATCCAACGAGAAATAGCCGGTATCATCGGAAATTGCACCGCTGGCCTGACCGGTTTTTCTTGAAATGGCCTGAACATGAGCACCGAGAACACCTACATTATTTCCACCCTTAACAAATCCAGAAATACGTCCATATTCGGTATCGTATTTCTTCCGAATTCCGCTCCTATCATCAAAAGCTACGGTACTTTGCCCGGAAAAGGAGGAATAAAACATCGAGGAGTCTAAAACTTCGGAATGGGAAAGACCGAATAGGTGGCCAATTTCATGGGTAACCACATCCCCTAAAAACACCTGCCCCGTGGGATAAAGTCCCGGAGTGGCCTGGAACAAGTAATCATCATTTAGTGAAATGACTGCACTTTGAATGGCCCCAGCTGAATTGTATGTGAGTTCTGTCACACCCAACACCGCCGAACCATAAGGATAATTTGAAACAAACTTGATTTGGTTGATGGAAGAATTAACAGAGTTGATGGTGGCACTGGAGCTTGCATTCCACTCATTCATAGAATCTTGAATTATGTTTTTGATTTGAGTTGAGCTCAAGTCAGAAGTATTGGTCTGAATGACCATGGGTACGGTCGGATTAGACCAATATAACTCATCACCTGCAGGAGTCAGTGAAGTCTGATTGGCCCATGAGAGGGTTGAAAATAAGAATAAAAAAAGGCCTAAATACATTTCAATCCATTGAAATGAGTTTAATTACTTCGCTTCTTTTTGCCTGGTAAAACGAAAGAGACCGCCCAGAAAAGCCAGAAGGAAGATCAGCCCGAAATTATTTACCGGTCTGTCCTCATTATTTTCCACTTGATCAATTTTTGAGGCAATAGCACGGTTTTTTCCCTCTTCAACAGAAGCTGGAGAGCGTTCCATCTGAGTTCCGTCTTTTTCAGTAGAGTATTCGGGAGCAAAGACCACTTTAAGACCTTCTCCTTTAATGGTTCTGACACTTTTTTCAAATTCTCTCAGCTTAATTTGACTGGCCTTTAAGTCATTGGGAAAGATTGAGTTAACGATCATCTTCTCATTGCCATAATTAATGACCCGGAAGGTGCCAAATCCCAAATTTAAGCCCCAATAACGATTCTGAAAACTTTTGATCATCAGAATAACGTTTTCCCCTGGAATAAATTCTGGAACTCCTTCCACTTTGACATTTAAATCTCCCAGTTTTCCACCGGGATAATGAACGATGACCTCATTCATCCCAAAGAAGTCTGACTGCATGCCATACTCTTGGTTCATTTTAAAAATCATCTGAGTGGCAATACTGCCATTATCCAATTTAACGGGCTTACTGCTGAGATAGTGACCTATGACGATTCCATCTGCTTCACGTATCTGCTGATCCACGCTTTGCACCTGGAAGACGGTCGCGCCTACTGGGAAAGAAAGGAAGAAGGCCAGAAGTCTGATAAACAAAATAAGCTCCTCAGGTTTAACCTACTTATCTTGTCGGTTAAACCTAGGGAGAACTTGAATAAAATGATCAGTTTTTCGGCAATGGCAGCAGATGGGTCCCCTTGGGATCAAAAAGAAGCTTCCAGCCTGCTAAATGCTGGAAACAAGTAGAAGAATCGATGACCACAATGGTGTTTTTAAGCTGAACCAAATCCTCTAAAAAGTGCCCCAGAAGCTTCAGTTCCTTTTCCGATAATCCAAAAGAGATATTTTCAAAAATGACCAGGGAGTTTTGAATGTTCTTCAATAGTTTAGAAAGAAGAAAAATTCGCTGTTTTTCTCCCCCCGACAAGGAGTTCAGGGCGCGGTCCAGGGAAAGATAATCCAGATTCAATATTTTAAGATATTCCCAGACTCTACGGTATTTGGGAGTTAAGGTAATCCGTTCAAGCACCTGACTAAGGGGCAAGTTATAGGCTTCGGCAACGGTCATCACTCCGTCTGAGATATTAGCGTAGAGAGGTTTAATTTTTAGACCCTTACAGTCTTCGCATTCCAGGACAATGTCTTCCAGATACTGCATTTCGATGACTATAGAGCCACGTCCTTCACACCGGGCACACATTCCCAAATCCGAGTTGGAAGAAAAGTGACCTTCCTTTAAATTCATGCTTTTTGCGACAGGAAGTTTTAAAAAATGTTTACGAATAACTGAGGCTAGTTCAGTGATCGTTCCAACTGTAGAGCGGGAAGTGAAACGATTTAAATCGCTGGCAATCACCAACACATCATCAAACTTAGCCGGACTCTTCACGGATTTTGCATAAAACTCATCTTCTTCCAACCATTCTCCGTAGACTTTCTTATAAAGGGTATTACCCATGATACGGATGATGTTTGAAGTTTTACCTGTACCGGAAGCTCCAGTGACCCAAGTCATCTCATTGATCGGCAATTTAAAATCAGAGTAAGACTTCCCAAATATTTCTGGACCAGTTACCTCGATAAATTCCGGATATTTATTATTAACCCGCTTCTTATCCCAGACCACTTCTTCTTTATTTTTAAAGTAAGATTTAGGCTCCCCTTGATAAATGATCTCTCCGCCTTTTTTTCCAGATCCTGGCCCCATGATGATGAGATGATCAGCAGCTTTTTGAATCTGTTCCGAGTGGTCGATCAGGATGACGGTGTTTCCTTGTTCAATGATCAGTCTCAGACCCTGCAAAAGGTTTTCCAGTTCATTACGGGCAAGTCCAACACTCGGTTCATCCAAAACAAACAAGCTATCTGTTCCCTTAAAAGAAAGATATTTAATTAGCAGCAGTCTTTGATATTCACCGGCCGAAAGTGTTTTGGCCTTTCTTAGTAATGAGAGATGATTAAGACCCATATCCATGGCCATCTTTAATTTCTCACATATATCACCAAAGATTCTTTTTTCATGAGCTGTAGCAAGAGCTCGAGTCTGACAAAAGAGTGGATAGGCTTCCTCCACCGTCAGTCCCATTACTTCTTCTAGTCCCCAATCCTTACCTCTTAGGTTCACACGATAATGATGAATATTTTTATTCAGGCGGGAGGAATGACAAACCAGACAAGGTTCTTCACGCTGCATGTGACGGATATAAATCCGCACTGAAGGCTTATACTTTTTACTTTCCAAATAAAGTTTTAAGTCTCGATAGCCGGGGTAAGACCCCTGCCCTTCTTCCAATAACGAGAAGAATTCCTTGGGCAATTTTTTAATTGGAGTATCTAGCGGTATTTTCTTTTTCTTGAGCAGCTTTAAAAGCTCTTCATAAGCGTCCTGAAAAGGTCCGTAATTTAGAAGCTTGAGTCCGCCCTCTTGGATCGTTAAATCACGATCGATGATCTTTTTCTCATCATAAATAAGGTTAGCACCATAACCGTTACAACTAGGACAGGCACCGAGGGCACTGTATGGAGAGAAAGCGCTGACAGTATTAGCGGCAATAGATTCAAAGTCACACTTAGGACAGACCTTTTCGAAATGAAATTTTAGGAGCTGGGGCTTTTTCATCTGATCGCCCCAAATAAAGAAATTTATATGGTATTGATCGAGCTTTAATTCCTTCCAGCGCTTTTCCAGATTAGTAAGATTATCCCACTTAAATCGCAGAACTTCCCATAACTCGTCTTCCGGAGTGAAAGCTTCTACAGTCTTACGTTTTTGCGAATAAGACCGCGGCGGAAGATAGTCTTCCCCATTTACTCGCTGAAATTCGTTCGGTCCTAAAAGGATATAAAAAACCCCTTCAGTATTCTTAGGGGCCTGGGCCTTTAACTGCTCAGCGATGGGCTTAATCTCAAGCTCTAGCGAGTGCGTAGGACAAAGCTCCCTGGAGAAGCTAAAGAAGAGGTTCTGCAGACTATCGGTAAGCCGCATAACATCTGCTACCACCGATCGAGAACCTACTACCGGGTTTATTTGAGGTAATCCAAAAACAGGCAATACTGGAAAAATTTGATCCACATCGACAGCAGCTGGTCGCTCAACAAAGAACTTCATGGAATTAGGAAAAGAGTTAACAAAGCGGCGCTTTGACTCAGTTAACAGAGTATGAAAGGCGAGCGAGGTCTTCCCAGAACCAGAAGGTCCGGCAAAACAAATTAATTTTCTAAGAGGAATATTGAGATCGACGTTTTTAAGGTTATGAACCCGGGCGCCACGAATTTCAATAAATTCAACATCGTGCTTTTCCATGAAGAATAAGATGCCACGAGAGAAATAAAAAGGCCCCAAAAAGGGGCCTTCTGTATAAGCACTGTATAATTTTTGTAGAAATTAACGCTTAGAGAACTGGTACGATTTACGAGCACCAGACTTACCATACTTCTTACGTTCAACTTTTCTTGAGTCACGAGTTAAGAAGCCAGCAGTTTTAAGTTCGCCTCTAGAATTAGGAGCTAGCTTAAGAAGTGCACGAGCGATACCAAGACGGATAGCACCAGCTTGACCAGTAACACCACCGCCTTTTACGTTAATATTGAAATCGTAGTTTTCATTCATCTTTAAAAGATTAAGAGGTTGAAAAACGATGTAACGGCTTGTCGCTTTAGGGAAGTAGTTCTGTACGTCACGTGCATTGATAAGGATTTTACCAGTACCACGAGAAACGTAAACACGAGCTACTGCTGATTTACGACGGCCGATAGTGTGAAGATCATAAGATTTAGCTTTGCTCATATCTTTCTACCTTTAATTAAAATTTGAAAGTTAGTGGTTCAGGCTTCTGAGCTTCGTGTGTATGTGTTGGACCAACAAATACTTTAAGCTTAGTAAACTGCGAACGGCCTAGAGTGTTTTTACCAAGCATACCTTTAACAGCTTCTTCAACGATAAGCTCAGGATGTTTAGCAAGTTGTTCTTTAGCAGTACGCTTCTTAATTCCACCAATGTGGTTTGTATGCCAGAAATAGTTCTTATCGTCCCATTTCTTACCAGTGAATTTCACTTTTTCAGCATTTACAACGATAACGAAATCGCCAGCGTCATTGTGAGTAGTGAACTGAGGCTTGTGTTTACCGCGAAGAATTTTCGCGATTTCAGATGCCAGACGACCAACAACCATATCTGTTGCGTCTACTACGAACCACTTTTTATCGCCCATTTCGGCTTTAGTGATCGTATACGATTTCTGAGTGATCATAATCAACCTTCCATTAATTAATAAAAATTTTGTCCCTTATAGTGAACATTGCGGCCATACGTCAAGAACAACTCGCTAAGCCAACTTGCTAAGGGTCAGCGGGAGTAGTCAGGCTCTTTTAAAATGCGGGGGATTAAAAGAAGCCGATTGACACATGGAAGCGTCCAGGGTCCTCTAAATTACCACTGGCATCTTTCTTTCTCAAGAGTTTTATTCCGTAGTCAAAGTCTAAGGTACCTACTGGGGTTAAAATCTTAAAAGTAACCCCTACTGAATCATTGAGTTCCCTTAAATCCACACGGTTAACGAACACGCGTCCCGCATCATAAAAAACCCCGGTCATGAGGTTGTCGCTTATAAAGTAGCGGGGCTCAAGTTTGAAGTTGGCCAAATAAGCTCTGTTGTCGACCCGGATTTCTGAAATGTCTTGATCATTAGGGAGGCGATTCATCTCCTCGTCACTATAGCCTCGTACGATATCCATACCGGTTAAGCGAAAGACCTTAATATTAGGAATGTAGCCCTCGGTTTGTTCCACCCCATCAATGATCACTTTATCCCGGGCCAGGTTCTCCTGGATTCCCCCTACGAGTGAAATCGCGACCGTCCCATTTTTAAAAGGAACATAGAGGCGGTTGCGGGAAATAAGTTTGTAATAATCAATAGTGAGATCCGGTTCCTTTTGGGACAAAAAATAGGGGTTGGCGAACTCGGACGATACATTAAAGAAGGCGCCCTTTAAAGGATTTACCTGGCTGTCACGCAGGTCATAGGTAAGACTTGGAGTGATGGCCCCAATTTGAAAACTGCCATTATCGATCTCTTGGGTGGCATTGTACTGGATAATATCTTCATACTGATATCTCAAAGAAGCCGACAGTCTTTTGGTAAGATCTCTGGTCAGGGTACTGTTGACCCTTAAAATGTTGGCATCAAAAGAATAGAAACGTCTGGTTTGATAAGCGATACCAGCTCCCAGATCAATCAAGGAATCAAATATGTCACCCTGATTAAAAGAGAGCGAAGTATTGTGTTCCAGAATGTTCTCGGCTTCTTCTCTTCTTTCCGGATCCAGGGTTCGAAAACTCAATCTTTGGTTAAGCTGACTGCGCAAAGTAACGGTACGGTTATAGCCTCCGATATTCTGGTAGGTGGCGGTTCCGGTTAATTTAATTCCAAGGTCAGTACGGTAACCAGGAGCTATCTCAATTAATCCATATTCCCTTTCCACCACTTTCACTATCAAATCAGTCGCTGCGTTTTTAGAGTTATGTCGTAGAGGAAGGACACTCACTGAGGTGAAAAGCCCGGTAGCCGAAAGGGCTGACTCAATGTCCCTGGTCTTAGAAGGAGTCACAATCTCCCCTTCTTCGAGTTGGACTTTTTTCCAGATCACTTTTTTCTTGGTTTTATCATTACCTAGATAGAGCACACGATTTAGCTTAATGATTGGTCCGGGCTCTACTTTAAATCTGATATCAACTTCTGCTCCTGACTTTGAATAAAGGACCAGATCACTCTCGTTGGCATTAGTGACTTCGGCATAATAGTAACCTGCTTCCTGGAGAATGGTTGCTACTTTGCGGATATCTTCCACCATCGCCAATGGATTAAAGGGACTACCTTCTTTATTTTCGAAAGACTCCAGGATTCTATTTTCAAATCCTGCCGGCAAACCCTCAAAATTGATTTTCCGCGTATGGGCCATTATCCCTTCTTGAATATTGTATTCAATATTGGCCACTTTCTTGTCTGCATCTAAAGTCGTAACAGGATCAAGCACACGGACCTGAACGAATCCTCTTTGGATATATTGAGTTTTTAAATATTCCTGAAAGTAAGATAGATATTCGTGGTCGTAGAACTTTAAAGAAGCAAGTTCAAAGGCTTCTTTTTTATACATTTTATTCAGTTTTTCATCGCTAAAATAAAGGTTTCCAGTGAATGTTACCTTTTTAACACGGGTCTTTCCATCTTCATTAAGAAATAGTCGGTACAGCCGTACTGTCTCATTATATTTATTTTTATATTCAGAAGTTTCTATCCGGTATTCCGCATTTAAAAGAGCTTTATTGCGATAATGCTCCGTGAGTGCGTTTTTAATAGTAATCTCATTCAATGGCCTTTTATACTTTCTAAACAAATCAACCATTAGCTCATGAATGACTTCCCGGTCTTCACGTTGAAGATTTTTAAAATCAAAGGCAAAAAGCTGATCATTACTCACTTTTATTTTTAAGGTAACTCGGTTCTTTTTAATTACAGGTGTAAAATTCAGACCTATCAGATAGTAGCCATAAGAGAATAGTTCCTTTTGTGCATCATCCAGATCGTTTTTAAATTTAACGACATCAAAAGGTTTATTATAAAGATTCAGAAATTTATTTTTTAAGTGTTCCCGGACATATTGAGATTGGGAATTGGTACTGATCGTTTTGAAAATCCGTGGTTTCCCAAGTGTAATCACAACATTGATGTAAACTTTTTCATCCTTTTCAATGACTTCATAGGAATGCGAATTTTCAGGAAAACCAAAGCCCTCTAGTCGCGTCTTAAGCCCATCCAGCGTCGCATTTAGCTTTTGCGATTCGAAAAACTCCCCTTCGCGAACATTTAAGAGCTGAATAGGATCATACTCAATATTTCTGTCAGTAAAACCTATGTTGATTTCTTTGATAACCGGCTTCAAATTGAACTTAATGGAGAGAGAGTATTTTCCCTCTTCTTCAACGAGTTCATAGGTGAAGGTCTGATAGCCGCCGTCAGAAGCCATCACCCGCAAAGTGTCCTTGAGGTGAACCAGGCTTCTATAATCTCCAAGAAGATTATTAAACCTGGCAGTTCTCTGGGTACAAGTATCCGAAGGCGGACAATCCACCTTGATTTTGCTCAGTGAGAAGTTTGTTGAAGCAAAAACTAACATTGAATTTAGGATCAATATCAGGAGTACCATCATTTAAAGGTCCACCTGAACTTTACGTCACCGCCAATAGAATTATCTATGACATCCTCCTGGCCTTCTTCATTTGTCCTCAATTCGTATACACCTTCCAGTTGAATTTTCCTAGTAAGGCCATAGTTTAAGTTCATGCTCTGTCGTTGCCCAATACTTCCACCCATGGTGCTGGAAACAGATAAGGTCAGAGCTTCATCCAGGCGTTTTTTTAATTCAATTTTAGTCGCAGAACGGGTTCTGCCGATTGCTCCACCCTGGCCAGACTGGCCTTCTTGCGTTCTTCCAGTCAATAAGCTGTCAGTACCAGATTGTTCGATCACGGTTCCTAGATTTACTTGAAGTCCAAATTGTTTATTCAAGATATCACTTATTTTAAAGCGATCAAAAACAAAGGAGCCTACCCCTACCTGATTAAGACTCTGTTGATCTTCAGGCCTTAAGGCACTTTGAATTTCGTCGGTATATCCAAAGGCAATCAACGAGAGGATTGATGGGCGTGGCAGAGCGGGATCTGATGTTAAATCAAAATTAAATCGCTCCAGATCACCATAAGCTTTAGGATAAACGCGGTAGTTGGAAATATATGTCAGGGCCTGAACGTCAAAATCAGGATTACTTAATGCTTTTTTGGGGCTGAAGTTAATATCAGCCGAAGTAATCATGTACTCATTGTTCTTAAAAAAGATTCGGGAAGAATTAGGAGGAGTACGAAGTCTTCCTTCCCCTCTTGGCTGGGAAGGATTTCCGGTGAGTCTAACTTCACCAAGTAGCGCTACATCCATTAACGAATTTGTTATCCTTACCGGATTTTCTACTTTAACGTTAACATTCAAATTAAGTAATTTACCAATTGGTGATTCCTGATTTTTTGGAAGAAATCTGATTTGCGAGAAAGCTGCTGACTTGGAACTAAATTCGTTCAATTCATTCACAATCTGGGCTTTATTAACGATTAGATCACCGCTTACATTATAGGGCAGGTTATTTCCCAGCACGACCCCTTCGCCCGAGAGGTTTATAATTGATTTCCCGAGAATAGGTATCTCAGCTTTATCAAAGATAAACTTTAAATTGACGTCCGGTTTATCGGCACCCAAATAGACATCACCTAAAAGTTCTACGGAACCGGCTTCGAGAGAGGTCTTCAACTCTCGAATGGTAAGGCGCCCATTGGCATAATCAAGAAAGTACTTAAGATCATTTATTGGTATAGGGAAAGCATCAATTGTTAAATCCAGCTCATCGGACTGGGAAGTAACCCTTAGATCAAAATCAGCCCCATTTCCGAAGACATTGAAAATGTTTTTGATTTTTCCTTCAGCAGATAAAATAGGGGCAAGCAGGATTTCTAAAATTTTTGAATCAAAATGATATTCGTGGATGAGAGTAACTTTTTTTCCAAAAAACCCTTCTCCCCTTGTCTGAACTTTAAAATCTTCATCCTTAATATCCAGGTTCCAGTTTTCAATAACGCTATTTTTCACCAAAAACTGCGGCTTACGAGAGTAATAATTCACACTAAAACTTGGGTGATTAAAGACCAGTTGCTTTAAATTCCCCTTTAAGTCCAGATGACTAAAGCCATCTTGAAATTTTGTACTTAATTCAAAATCAGTTCGACCTGTGAATTCCTCTGCCTCCAGATGTTGTCCTAAAATACTAACCAGGAGAGGCTTTATGTTATCAGACTTAATTTTTAGAAATAAATCGGAAGCAAGCCCCTTCTTAAGTGCCAGATTGAAGTTGGAACTCAATATTCCGCCCATTACAGTTGTGTTACCCGATATTCGAGCAGGAATGATATTCATTGTGACAAAAGAATCTTTAAACTTATAGTTTGGTGAGTGAGTATCAAAGGCCGTTGATTCCAACTTCAAACGATAGTTATCTGTTGTTCCAGTCCCCGTAACAGCTCCTGAAACTTTAGCATCAACATTCAATTTGAGACGTTTACTGAAATGGAAAGAAGATAATTCCAAATTTTCCCATCGGTATCTAACTTTTATAGACTTGTCCTTCAACCCGAATTGAGAATCTCCATAAATCATGCCTTTGGATTTAAAGGCTACTAAATCTTTAAAATATAATATTCTATCAAGAAGTGAAATATTGAAAGAACCCGAACTTATCGTTTCTCCATAAACCAATAAATCAGAAAAGTGGACTCGCGAGCGCAATTTTAAATCATCCATGGTGGTTTTACCAAAGATGTCCACCTCAACCCTGGCCTTGTAATTTAAGTCCTCAGGAAGAAAATTAAGGTCTTTCATTATGGGATAAATAATTTGGTTTAAATCACTGGTATTGGTTTCACCAGAACTGATACCAATAGCAATATCCTTGTCTCTATAATTGACCACTCCATTGCCAGAAAGGTTCGTTCGGCCAAACGTAGTTTCCATTTTCTTGATAATGACATTTGAAGCGGCTAGATCAATGGCAATGTCTTTTTCAGCTTCTCCCAATTTATATCCCAGGATTTCAAATCCCTTGGTCTTGCCCTTCAGGCCAATAATTGTATTGTGGAGTGGGCCCGATACGTTGACGCTTAATTCTCCCACACCTTTAATGTCGAGATTCGATATATTTCCAAAATCTTCCAGATCAACCATGGCATCTGGTACATTGAACTGAACTTTTTCCTTATTAACAAACCCATCAACTTCTAATTTTGAGTGGGCCAACTCTACAGAAGCACTCATTTGAAATTCATTATTGATAACTGCGAACTGCGAATTGGTCAGTTTGGCTTGCTTAATCATTAACACTTCAAATGGCTTATAGGCGTCTCCTACGACCAATCCAAGATTTCTAACAGTGAAATTATCACGGGGAGTAAAATAGAGATTTTTGTCTTTATATGAGAATTTTATTACTCCACTTAGTTTTCCTTTTAAGACATTTAAATTTGGGCCCAAAAATTTCAGGGCATTATTCAGATCTAAGTTTACAACCGATGCTTCCATTGGCTGTCGTAAAAAAGTTTTCTGATTAATGTCCGCAAGCACTACAGGAGACAGGAGCTTTAATTTTTCGCCCTTGTTTTCGAGCGTTAGACCATTAAGAAAGAGTTTATTATCTTTATAGGAAAAAATTGATCTAACTTCTTCGGCTTCAAAGAAATTTGAATTCACATTCTGAAGAAAAATATCAGCAGAGGCTTTTAAATCCTGGTTTTTATAATCTAAATTAAAAGAGGCCCTGGCGACTCCGTCGTTAATTTCAACAATCTTCGGCAAGGCCAGATCGTTACCAATACTCTTAAGATGAACCTGTGCTTCGCCAACCAAGTTAAACTGACTCTCTTTAAGTTTATAGTAGTCGGTAATTTTTCCTTTCAGGAGCAGGGACTGAACATCGTGTTGCACTTTTAAACGATAAAGATTAATCCCGCTTCGAGAGACTTCTGCATCCCCCCATACCTCATCTAGTTTAAAATCATTTTCAGCATTCGGCTTTAAATTAGTGATATGGAAGCGGGTTATAAATGAATCACCTTTTTTGAAAATTTTTATTCGACGGGCATCCAGTAAATCATGATTGGCAATGATTCGAGAGTTTTCAATCAATAATGTATCAACCCCTACCGGAGTATTGTTTGAAAAATTAAATATCTTGTTTATTATTTCTGGATTTATTTCCTTTAACTCTTCATCCTTTTTGGGGAAAAAGTATTTAACAATTGAATCAGAAATTCTGATTTCTCCCAGTGTCAGTTTTTTTTCTTCGATTTCTAGAAGGCTAATATAAAAACCGATTTTACCCAGTTCTGCCTCAAAGCTTTCAAGTTCAGAAATTTCTTTCTTAACTGTAACTTTATTCATCTCAAGGCCAGGAGGAAAAAGACTAATAGAAAAGTTCTTTATTTTGACTTCAGTATGCAATTGTTTCTGAGATAAGTCGGAAACGATACGAGTGACCAGACCGCCGAATGATTTGGTCTGTATAAAGATCACGAAGGCAATGGTATTTGCCAGCAATAGAAATATGAATGCTCCAAGGATGCTCTTGAATCTCACAATTTATCTAGCCTTTCTTTTGCCAGACGATATTTGGAATCAATCGAAAGGATCCTTGAGAGTACTTGGCGTGCCTCATCAAATTCATTTAACCTGATTAAAACTTCTGCTTGTCCGTACATAAATGACAGCACATCGTTTTTAGTGGTTGCCTTTGCCAGCGCCATCAAACAAGTATCAAGCGCTGCTCGATAATCTTTAATTTGCAACAGACCAGTGAGTCTTAGATAAGAACCTTTTAAAAAAGACTCCGCATCCTTGGAATTGGCAATGGCCAGCTCTGCTGCTTTTATAGCCACTCGGGGCATTTCTGATTGCAAAAAGCTTACCGCTAAATCGCAAAGTTGATCATTACTATATTCCTGGTATTTCAATATTTGCAAGAACCTGTCCTGATCTTCAGAACTTTCAACATCCAATCCGGGTGACATAACTTCTTCTTGAAATTTACTCACGGCAGCCGCTTCAGTTTGAATGACAGGTTTAACTGCTTCTTCTTTAAGCAAGTGAGAATTTTGCTGAATAAAATAGCCCTTCAGATGGGAGAAATATTTATCAAAGTAGACAAAGTTATACTGAAGATTGGATCTGACGACAGAGGAGTACAAGGTAGCTTCCTCACTTAGTCCTAATCGATGCATTAAATTCAAGACTAAGACCTGGAGCTTAAACTCTTCAAAATAAATCACGATTTCGACCAACCGCTTATAATCTGATTTATCATCAAGGCCTCTGCCTGAGATTAAACAAAAACTCCGATAGATTTCCAGAGCACCAATTGATGCACCAGACTTGAGAACCTCCCCAATGGCCAGATACTTAGAGGAGATCCCCTTGGGAGAAGACTTCTCCATGCATGAATAGATCAACTCTTTTGTTATTGTGACTGACTTACCCAAATCATTAACCATTAACGCCAAGGCCAGTTCTTTTAGCTTTAAACTAAAATCATGCTTAAAATATTTTTCAATAATTGCAGTCATCCAACTCGGGACTGAAGGGTTTTGATTTTCAAACTGATGAATTAAAAAATTTGAAATTTCAAAATAGAGTTTATCCATTTGCCCTTTATCTTCCAGGGCCTGGATAATCATCTTTTTTATTTGAATGAACTTATTATTTACTTCGACCTCCGTTAACTGGCCGATTAAACCCAAAACAATTTCATGATTTTTATTTTGAGATTCGAACTCGGCTAACTCGATGGCAAGTATAGCGGGTAGACCCTTTTGCTGGGCCTTCAAAGATTCTGAATAAAGTTTTAACCATTCAAAGCGATTCTCGGATTGAAGTGTTAACTGAACTTCAATTAATCTTTGAACCTCAAAGAATTTCTGCTCGGCCATCATTTGCCGTATTTGAGAAATAGACTCCAAAATGCCCCTTCCTGTGGCACATTAAACACTTAAAATTATTATACTTTTAAATGAGTTTTTTGGATAAATAATTGGTCGAAAACTTACTTTCCACAAAGGCTGGATCCTCTAGGATTTCCTTATGGAGATCAATATTCGTTTGAATTCCGCTTACCACTGTTTCATCAAGAACACGCTTTGCTCTCGTAATACAGTTAGCACGGTTATCTGCCTGAACAATGATCTTAGAAATCATAGAGTCGTAGTATGGAGGTACAGTATATCCTGTATAAATATAGTCATCTGTACGAACGCCAATACCACCAGGTCTATGATAATGGGTGATATGGCCTGGTGAAGGCATACCAGTTCTGAAATTTTCAGCATTAATACGGAATTCCATCACGTGATTACGGAAAAGAATATCAGACTGTTTAAATCTGCTAACTTCGCCTTGTGCATGACGAATTTGCTCTGAAATGAGGTCCACACCTGTGCGACCTTCGGTTACCGGATGTTCTACCTGGATACGAGTGTTCATTTCCATAAAGTAGAATTTTTCAGTGTCTTGGTCGTAGAGGAATTCTACTGTTCCAACCGAATCATAATTAACAAATTTTGCCAGGCGAACGGCGGCATCACAAATTTCTTCGCGCACCTTTTGCGTCAGAACCGGTGATGGAGCCTCTTCCAAAATTTTCTGGAATCTTCTTTGGATCGTGCAATCACGCTCACCCAAATGAATGACATTTCCATGTTGGTCGGCAAGAATTTGAACTTCAATATGGCGCGGATTCTCAATATATTTTTCAATGAAAAGCGTTCCATCACCGAAAGCAGCCTTAGCTTCTTCCTGCAATCTTGCAAGTGCTGGCCATAGTTCCTCGAAGGAATCAATGCGCTTCATCCCGCGACCACCACCTCCAGCAGATGCTTTAATCAGAACAGGGAAAGTCATTTTAGTGACTTCTTTCTTGATAAAAGTTTCATCAGCGTCCTTCACATAGATTGGTTCTAGTGTCGGTACTTTGGCTTTCTTGGCAGTGATTTTTGATTCAATTTTATCACCCATGGAGCGAATGCATTGAACACTCGGACCGATGAAAGTGACCCCCCATTTTCCACACATTTCAGCGAATTCATCATTTTCAGAAAGGAACCCATAACCAGGATGGATAGCATCTGAACCGGTGATTTCAGCAGCTGATAAAATCTGGGGGATATTTAAATAAGAAAACGTTGATTTGGCCGGACCAACACAAACAGACTCATCGGCCATCTTCACATGAAGTGAATCTTCGTCAGCTGTAGAATGTATGGCTACAGTTTCAATTCCGAGCTCTTTACAACTTCTGATTACACGAATAGCGATTTCGCCACGATTGGCGATAAGTACTTTTTTGAATTTCTTAGTCACGGGCTTACTCATTAGTTTGGCTTGATCTTAAAGAGAGGTTGTCCAAATTCTACCAGGGATTCATTATCCACGCAGATTTCAACAATTTCTCCACTCATGTCTGAATCAATTTCATTCATGATCTTCATGGCTTCCAGTACACAAAGCGGCTGACCGTTTTTAACTCTGTCGCCAACTTTTACATAAGCTGGTTTACCAGGTGATGGTGCTGCATAGAATGTTCCAACGAATGGAGACTTAACTACATGAAGACCAGCATCAGTTGCAGCTTTAGCAGGAGCCGCTGATGCAGCAACTGGAGCAGCTTGAGCAGCAGCAACTGGAGCAGTTTGCATCATTGGTTGAACTTGGTAAGTAGGAACAGCAGCTGTCGCGAAGTTTACAGATACTTTAAAATCCTTGGCTTCAACTTTTAGTTCTGCAACACCTTGATCTTTTGCAACTTTTACAATCTCTTGAAGAGATTCAATACTGAGTGTATCGAGTTTCATATTAAACCTTAGCTCTTTCTAGATATTCGCCTGTACGGGTATCAATTTTAAGAATTTCGCCTTCTTTAATGAAAAGCGGAACGTTAACTTGCAGACCTGTTTCAAGTTTGGCTTTTTTAGAACCACCAGTAGCAGTATCACCTTTCATACCAGGATCAGTCTCTACTACTTTCAAGTTAATGAAGTTTGGAAGTTCAATCGAGATAGGACGGCCATTGTAATAAAGAATGAAAACTTTGATCCCTTCTTGAAGATAATATTTGTTATCTCCAACCTGATCATGAGTTAGGTGAACCATTTCGAAAGTTGTTTGATCCATGAAATTATAACCATCCTGATCGCCATAGTTAAATTCCATTTCTTTTTCTTCCATGTCCGGCTTTCCAACTGTTTCTACGCCAGCTTTGAAAGTTCTTTCGATGGTTTGGTTAGTTTCGAGGTTTCTGATACGAGTACGTACAAAAGCAGAACCTTTACCAGGATTCACGTGTTGAAAATCAACGATGATCCACGGCTTGCCTTCGATCTCAATTTTAAGACCTTTTCTAAAATCGGTAGTTTGGTACATGAGGATGTCCTTTAATCGATCAGCGATTGTATCGCGATGTAATAACTCTGTTTTCCGAGCCCGCTCATTATGGCGGATGCGGCTTTTGCCGTCAACAAAGTATGTCGGAACTCTTCCCTCTTATAGACTTGGCTAAGGTGAACTTCAATTATTGGAATTTTCAGGATTTTCAGAGCGTCATGAATGGCCACACTGGTATGGGCATAAGCACCAGGGTTGATTATAAGAGCGTCAAAGTTCTCACTGTGGGCAGCCTGGATCCTGTCCACAATTTCGCCTTCTATATTGGACTGATACCAGGTTGTTTGAGCAAAAGATTTAATTTTTGAATCTGTCCACAATCGGATGTCATCCAGACTTTGGGTGCCATAAACTTCCGGCTCACGCTTACCTAACATATTGAGGTTAGGTCCGTTGATGATCAAAAAGTTTTTCATATGGTTACCGGTATTCCTGCGCCTTGGCCTTGATTTCCGATAGAAAAGAGTCAAAGGCTTTTTGAACTTTGATTTCCTGCGGGGATTTAGTCTTAACCTGGTTTTCAATTATCGAAATGAGCTCATCATGTCCAGCTTGCTCTGCCTCGGCCTTAGCACCGACATTGGCCGCTTTAAGTTCTTTAACTTTTTTTAATTTTTCAATTGAAGGGATGTCTGCAGGATTTAATTCAAGAATTTTTTCCAGAAGCTCAATTGCTTTATCGTAATAATGCTGGGCACAATAAAGGTCTATTAATGTGTGCGATACAATAGGGGTGTCCGATGAAATGGAACTTTCATTCATTTCATCTATATCACCTTCTTCTTCAAACTCATCTGCGTAGAAGTCATCTTCCAGGCTTCTTTCGGCAATTTCATTTTTAAGAATTGGGTGTTCTTCCAATGGAGACTGCAGTTTCATCACCCATTGATCCTCCTCATTAGGAGCGTCCTCAGTTAAAACTTTCTTCTCTTCTACAACTTGAGGCTGTGTTTTATTAAAATCAACCTGAACCCAATCATCATCGATACTTTCCGGCTGAGAAATTGGCAGCAGACCGGGAGCCTCAATCAATTGTTCCAGACTTAATTTTTTATGCCCCACCAACAAATCATCTTCCAGACGTTTTACTTCCTGAGCAAAAAATTTATCCTTGGGATTCATAAACAGCAGATACTTATATGTATCTAGCGCTTCTTCCAGGTGCCCTAAATGGATACAGGCCTGGGCAAATATTTTTTGTAATGAAATATTATCAGCGTTCTGAGCAATGATTGGTCTTAAGGTATTGTAGGTCAGTTCATACTTCTGTTCATCGTAGTAACAATGAGCAAGTACGATATATCCCAGTGTATAGTTGGGATGATTTCGAATTCCATCTTTCAGAATCTTATATGCATCGTCGAGCATTCCAAGTTTACGAAAAGATTCCGCCAATGGGGCGAAGACCCTCGAGCGAGGATTCTTTTTGTACATGTTGAAATACTTGGCCAATAAGGCAGATTGATTCTTTTTCCCAACCACGGGTCAACCTACCTTAAATGTCTTTGATATCTGAACCTGAATTCGTAGCTTGCCTGTCTACAAAGCCAGCTTCATCTTGATTCAGAATTCTTGGGGTCATAAAGACAATCAATTCATTTTTCGTCGTATCAGGTGCATACGGAGTACGGAAAAGCCAGCCAACCAAAGGAAGGTCCTTAAGGAATGGTACCCCTGAAACTGTTTCCAAAGTTGAGGTTTGATATAAACCCCCGATAACAACCGTTGAACCATTATCGACTAAAACGTTGGTGGTCACATTTCTTCGGGTCATATTGGGTGGAGCATCCGCAGTAGGTCTGGTACCAAAGGCAGATTTCGCCAAGGCAATCTGTAGGGAAATAGCCCCATCATTTGTTACCTGAGGAGTTACCGTTAAGTTCAAATCAGCAGACACGTTTTCAAAAGTGGCCAGTGCCGGCTGGTTACCGGTAGCTGTTTGCTGAACCCTAAAACTAGTTTGTTCAGAACTTGTGATAGTTGCTGCTTTTTTATTCTGAGTCACAATCTTTGGTGTCGAGATAATACGCCCTTTAGATTCCGATTCCATTAACTGTAAGTTGAGATCGAGATTTAATAGACGTTTATAGATACCAATAGTCATACCGGCAATACTTGGTGATTCGGCGGTAGGAGCACTACTAAATGAGAATCCTGGACCGACCGGGCTTGGAATATTTTCAACAACCGGATCGTAGCCGAAAGTAATACCACGGGAGAGACCGATTCTTTTTGAGTAAGACTCATTGGCCTCAACAATTTTGGCTTCAATTAAAATCTGAGGAGTTTGGGTATCAAGAACTTCCAGGATTTTTTTAATACGCTCGATCGACTCAACTGTGTCCAGCACGATTAAACTATTGGTTCTTTCATCCAACTGAAGAGTTCCTCTTCCTTTGGTGATGTAGTCCTTAATAATTTTTTCAATATCTTTCAAAGTGGCATAATTGACTAAAAAGACTCTGGTAACTAAAGGGGCCAGGTCTTCCTTCAGGTCTGCTGCTTTGAGCTCTTCTTCTTTCTCTTTTGTTGCTGTAGCCAAAGTTTTAACTAACAGGATGTTGGCATTCTTCTGGGCAACCAATTTCGAAAGACTCATGACGGTATCCAGTGCCTGATCCCATGGAACATTGGTTAAGGTCAGGGTCAGAGGAGGCGCAGTTGTAACGGCCTGATCAATAATAATATTGAACCCCGAAGTATCAGCAATCATGTTCAACAGATCAGGTACCGGAATTTCACGGACGTTAATAGAAATGCGTTTACCTATATATTTTTTCGGACCCGCCAAAGTAAGGTTGGCGAGGATGTCTTCCACTGAATTGGATTTGGGAATGTTTAGACCAACGGCATCTTCAATTTTTTCATCGGCTTTTAGACTAGTGCTTTCACCGGCGCGAATTTTAGTTTGAGAGAAAACGCCAAAACGATTCTCTATATTAAGAGTGATATTTTTTCCGCGATTTTCCAGAATGGAGCGCACATTATCGCGCAATTGAATGGCAAATCGCACATCATTCGTCGAGCCTGGTCGCTTGTATCCTGAAATAAAGACGGCACTTCCAGGGAACTCGGAGGTATCAATACCACGCAAAAGCTTAGGGGAGATTTTGACATTTTTGATATCAAGAATGATCTGCTTATCTTCAGAGACATGGAATCGTTCCGCAAAGATGGCTTCTTTGTCAGTTTCAATCACAAGTTTGCTAACTTCGCCTTCCTGGACAAAGCTAACATTTTTAATTTCTTGCGAATGAGCAGAATTAAAAAAGGCTAACGACAGAACTAATAGAAAAAATCCTTTCTTCATACTTCTCTTCCTTAAGATAAGCCCTGTATATTAATTCTAAAGAGATTATTTCGAAATGGGTACGACCGTTTCTAAATATTCTTCCTCTCCATATACGTTAACAATTTTCTCAACTAAAACAATCCCCCCGGGGAGAATCGCTTTTAGCTCAGCGGCTTCAGGCCCAATCTTTTGACCTTCTTTTAAAATAATAATTTTATCTTTCTCGCCAGTGTTAACCAGCGCTCTACGTTCCTTTCCTATCAAGACCCCAACCACCTTAATTTGATGGACCGAAATCTGATCCAAGGCCGTATCCGTTATATTAGTATACTGCCCTTTTCCAGAAACATAGAAACCACGTTTATCTTTTTTTGCTTCGCTTTTACTTAAAGGGGCCTTAAAGGGGTCCCTGAGGTTAAATGGATTTTCAATTTTTGTCTTATTTCCAAAAAAGTTGTCCAAAGATTTGGGAGGGGCGGCAATTGCCCCTACAGAAAAGAGAATAAGAACTAGAGTTAAAATCTTCATTCTATTTTAAAAACCTCTCTCAACCTTAAAATCAGGATTAAAACGGAAAGCTTGAATAACGCCTTCACCCTTAATCATTTGAAAACGGCCTTTTTGAGATTCACTATCAGTGGTTAACTTAAGATTTTTAATATTATAAATACGATCAGCAGTGCCAATTCTCTCGAAAAATATCAAAAACTGCAAAAACGTTCCACGTGCCTTTAAGCTGTATTCTTTTGAAATAAAGTAAGTACTCTTTTCTTCGCGTCCCGGAGTGAAATTAGCGTCCTTAATGTTCAGGGCAGTAATCTCGTTTTGAAAGAAGGAGAGAATCTGCGTATCATTAGTTTCCGCTGGAAGTTGCTTTTGAACTGATTCAATGTTTTTTGCAACTTCTTCTACTCTGACTTTGTATTCATCAGTCTTTTTAGAAAATTCCTGAATCTCTTTCATTTTTCTCTGATTCAGAGCAATTTCATCATCTATGGCAACACCCTCATTTTGAATGCTTTCCAATTGAATGGAATGCTCATCAAAAGTGACATAGGTCCCATAGATTCCATAAAGCAGAATCAAGATATGGGCATTGGTAATTATTTTATTTATGAGTTCTTTCATTGGTCAAATCTCGCAATGCTGAAATTAACCTCAAATGTCTCAATACGTCGCTTATCGCTTTCCCTAACAGTACTATTAGTTCCGGCGATACTGGCATCACGAATAAATACTGAAGAGCGCAGGCTATTTACAAAATTTCCGATACTGGTATAGTCCAGGGCTTCACCTTTAATCGTCATCTTTTCCTGTTCAATGGACAACTCTTTGATCCACAGCTCATTTGGTATATTTTTGGCGATGTAAAGCAGGATAGGCGCAGGATTTCTTTTCTCTGAAATGGCTTGTTTAACTGCTGTTAGTTTCTTTCCAAGATTTTCTTCCTGGGCCTTGAGCTCGCGGATTTGTTTTTCCAAATCCTGAGAATCGGTAACTTTTTTCTTAAGACTAGAGAGTTCCACTTGCTTCGTCTGAATGGCCTGACTGGCGACTTCTCTTTCTTCTTCCCATAATGGGACCAGTACGAAATCCGGTATATAAATTAAAATGATCACGACCAGGACCGCTTTAATTTTCATTTGGGTGAAATCAAATCCACCAATATTGGAAATATCGACCTGTTTTTTAGCGTTACTGAGGTTAATCTTAATCATGTTAACCCAACTTCCTCATGGCAAGTCCGAGGACTACCGGTGAGATGGCCGCTAATTGATCAAGATCCCGATTAATTTTTTGGTCATTTACTTTAATAGCAGAGAAGATATCCAGTCGCTCGACTGGAACACCCGCCACAACTGTTAATTTATCTATTAATCCAGGAAGGAGCGAAGAACCACCAGTTACAAAACAATAGCTGACTCTTTCTGCACTTCCCTGGGTAACATAAAAATTGATGTTCTTTCTGACTTCAGCTACCTGCTGATCAACCTGATAGTTGATGATATTGAGAATTTCTTCCGGCAAATTACCATTGTCATCAGGAGTGGTCTTGAGATCTTCAGCTTCCTCATAACTCACTCCCATTTGACGCTGAATTTCTTCGGTTATAAGACCGCCGCCAATAGGAATCTCTTTAGTGAAGATTGGACCACCACGCTTATAAACAACGATCTTGGTACTTTGAGCACCGAAGTCTAAGAGAAGCGTGCCCTGTGAATACTCTTCCAGATCATTCCGTACCACTTCTTCAAAAATATTTGAAAGAGCAATAACGTTGAGATCAACCAGCTTTACTGTTAATTTGGCTTCATCTTTTAAGAGATCACAAAAAGTATCAACGACATCCAGCTTAGCGGCAGCGACCAAAGCATCCTTACCGCCACCTTCGTTTTCTCCCACAATAAAAAAATCTATTTGAGAGTCATCAGCACCGAAGGTTATGTATTGTTCAGCTTCCCACAGAACGTGATCTTCAATCTCTTCCTTAGTTCCCTCAGGAGTATTGAGACGTTTTGTCATGGTATTAGGTCCAAACAGACCTAAGCATACTGTCTTTGATTTAATATTTGCTTGTGCCAGAGCTTCCAAAACACCTTCAGCAATTTCTGAAGGCTTTTGCATTTCATCTTCAATGAGTGCAGCTTCTGATAAGGTAAAGACACCAAATTTTTCTAATTTAATTTTTCCAGGTGAGCCGGAAACTTCACACACTTTTATACTATGAGCTCCAATATCGAGCCCTACGATGCTTCCTGGATTGAGTTTTCCAAAAAGCTCATCAAATTGTTCTTTTAGAGATGGTCCTGCCAAAGTCGTCCCTGTCTTTGATAGAGATAAATAAACTTAATTAATTATAGGCAAAATTCTAATGAGTTATCAAGGATTTAGTGCCTCACGCCATCAGAACAGCCAGGATTGAATAATCGAAGCGTATTGCGGGAAAAAGATCTGGAAAGCCGCTACCAAGAGAATCGATGGACCAAAGGCCATAGGTTTGTCCTTAGTCATCTTATCTAGACCAATGAGTACGAGTCCGACGACTGCCCCTACCAAACAACTTAAAAATATCGTGAACATGATGCCTGTAGGACCAAAGTATAAACCAAGAATACCATAGAGCTTAATATCCCCGCCGCCCAGACCAACCTGGCCTCGCAACTTGTAAAATATCCAAGTGACCAACAAAGGAGCACCAAAACCGATCACGCCGCCCAATACCCAAAAAGGCCAGTTGTAATAAAAAATGACATATGAAAGTAAAATCGCCAGCAGATAGAGATTCAAAGAATCGAGTAATAGGTGATGATCTAGGTCAATCATAAAGTGGCAGATGAAAATACAGGCAATGGAAAAGTAAAAAAAGGAATTCGCCAAAGCCATGGTCGATAATTCATTAGGCATCAACCAGTAGGCCACTAGTCCGGTAAAAAGCTCAATTAAGGGATAGCGCCAGGATATCCTGGTACCACAGAAAGCACATTTACCTTTAAGAAAAATGAAACTTAAAAGTGGGATGTTATGATACCACTTCAACTGACCACCGCATTTAGGACAGGCCGATCTTTTTGTCACCATGTTCACTTTATTGGGCAAGCGCAGGATCACCACATTTAAAAAGCTGCCAATGAGTAGACCAAAAATGAAAAAGTAGATACCGAAGAAGATTTCCATTCTTAGTCCAAATTCTTTCTATTGAAGATATAAATGATGGTGCAAAACAAAAACAGGCTATAGGCACTGCCATAGAGGAAGGAATTCATCAGGTAAGAAGTATCTATTTGCTGATTATAAATCACAAACTCTTTGAGATTTAATTTATAAAAGCCGGGAAGAATAAGGTGATAAAACTCAAGGAGAGCCTTAACCATTGGTCTTTTCTCTACAAACCCTGTGGCCTGAGTTTCCTTAACCGCATGACCCAGCATCAGAATGACCAGGGAGATGGAAGAGGAAAGAATGGTGTTGCAAAAAAGTGAAAAGAACACCACCACCAGCAGCAGCAGCATGCATTCCAGAACATTAAAAATAATGGCCATAATAATGGCTTGATTAATTACGCCACCCAAGAGGTATGAACAGAGCATGGTCATGGTTGAGAGGATGGCCACATTCACAAGCAGCACACCCATCAATCCAAGAATCTTTCCAGAGATAAAGACCCAACGGGGGACGGGGCGGGAAATAACCATATAAACAGTGCGGGAATTAATTTCATTAGGGAGAAGGGTTGCTCCCATAAATAATGAAATGCCCAGTGAGGATAGAGAAAGCATGCCCAGACCAAAGTCCAGGGCGACTTTTTCCGGAACTCCAAAAGTAAATTCCGTAGCGACATATGTCACCACCATCAGAGCAATACCAATCACCAAAGTGATATAAAGAATTCGACTTTTTAGAAGTTCTTTGAATGTGTATTTTGAAATAATCGTTATTTTAGTTAACATTTTTAATTCGATTTAATGTGATAAAAAATTTCTTCTAAACTTGGTTTAATATGTTCAACCCCGACAATATCAATGTCTTTAGTTACCAGTTCATTAATAAGAAAATTCTTAGCAGTCTCGGGCACCGTGACCACTTGAAGACCACCGGGAAGTGAATGCTGGTGCTTAATGCGAGTATCTAGTTTAAGAGTATGATCAGCCTTGAATTTGATCGTATACTCTGTTTTGTCTTCACTCTTAAGAAGCTTATCCACTGTCCCATCATAAACCAGCTGACCTTCTTTCAAGAAAATAACCCGATCACATATTTCTTCGATATCAGGCACAATGTGACTGCTAAAAAAAACTGTTTTCCCTTCACGATGAACTTCGACGATAACGTCCTTGAGTTCTTTTCTTCCAATAGGATCGAGTCCAGACAAAGGCTCATCGAGAATAATCAGTTCTGGCTCGTGCAGGATAGTGGCCAGGAATCCAATCCTTTGCAACATCCCTTTAGAGTAAGTTTTTAGTGGTCTGTTAAGAGCATGATCAATTTTAAAGCGGGGTGCCCACTTAGCGATGCCTCGTTGAATATCAACTGCTGTTAATTCGGACAAAGAGCCCATGAAATTTAAGAACTCATGACCGCTGAGGTTTTGATAAAAGTAGGGTCTTTCCGGAAGAAAACCAATTTTTTTAAAAATCTCGAAACGCTCTTTCCCCAGATTGGTGAACTCTACAGAGCCTTCTGTAGGCCGAATAAAATCCATAATGATCTTGAGGGAAGTCGTCTTCCCAGCGCCGTTGGCCCCCAAAAAGCCAACCATTGAACCCTGGGGCACATGGAAAGAAACATTTTTTAAAGCAACAAAAGGTTGACTGAGAAGCTCTGTCTTAAAAATCTTGGTTACACCATTGAACTCTATCATATACTTAATGTTATGATTTTCAGGAAGCTTGGCAAATTAAATCTTGATCGCTCACATTTGTTGATAGTGGGGGCGCTTGGTTTTTTAGCTACCGCACTTATTTTTCACAAAAACTCTAAACGTCCCGAGATTGTCGTAACCAAACAAGACTCAGCGGTTAATATCAATTCTATTTTCTTGCAAATGTTTGCCACCGGAAACAAGCGCCTGATCGCCGACCTGCTATGGATACAGACTTTAATTGAATCAGATCTGGAGTTCTATCGTGGGCAGCCACTCAATAACTGGATGTATCTTCGTTTTAAAAGCATCTCCATACTCGATCCTCTTTTCTATGAAAATTATCTTTATGGCGGCCAATACCTGTCTATTGTAAAAGATGATCCAGAGGCGGCGGCGCTTATCATGGACAAAGGGCTTAAATACTATCCCAATGATTACGGTCTAAATTTCAATCAAGCTTTTAACTACTACTTTGAATTAGGAAATAATGAAAAGGGGTTACAGCATTTTGAGAGAATTAAGGATCATCCGGAAGCACCCTTTTACTTAACCTCATTGATTATTAAACTTAAGCACGAACTGGTAGGGGATAAGAACGTTACTATAACGTTGCTTAAAGAAACTTACGATAAAACTCGGGACCGGATCCTTCGCAGCAAGCTGGCTTCTGATATTTACGCATTAAAAGCCATGATTGATCTTGAATGCCTTAACTCCGGCAAAACTAATTGTGACCAATTGGACGCGGAAGGGAATCCTTATCTCTTTTCTTCGGGAAGCTATAAGGCCAAAAAAATATTTAAGCCATATAAGATTTTTAGGCACTCAAAATAAGAAAGCCTTCCCGGAGGAAGGCCCTTGAATCATGCTGATCAAATACTAATTAGTAACCGTTTCTAACAACTCTGAAGTTTTTCAGTTGATCAATTGTTAACTGGGAGGCGGTGGTAGTCGCAGTGTTGTCCCCGTCAATTACCCCGGCAGCACCCGCGGTGAAACTCATGTTGGCCTGGCTGGACTGATCTGCTATCACGGTTGTCGGTAAGAATGTCGTGCTAGTAGCCCGAGCCGAACCAACTCCCTTACCGGCAGTAAAAAAGGTCGTATTGTTGGCGACAGGATCTGTTGGAACTAATGATGTCATAGATGTCACAGCATTAGTATCGGGACAATCTGTGGCGACATTGGAAAGACCAGAATTCACAGCGGCAGCGTAAGCAACATCATTAATATTGCTTGCAACGCCAAAACCAATGGCATAGTAACGGTTCGCCACTTCTCTTTGTGGGTTATACCCCATGTAGGCCAAACAGTTGTGATAAATGTTGTAGTCCGAGAAGAAAGCAGTTTCAGCAGTATAAACTGATGAGAGCTGTAACTTGGCTTCAGACATTTTAGCCTTCGCCTGATACTTACGAAAGTTAGGGATGGCCACAGCAGAGAGCAGACCAATGATTGCAACTACAACCATCAGCTCGACGAGAGTAAACCCGTCTTGTCGCTTCAGCGACTTGGTAAAAGTCTTCATCTAATCTCCTTGTTTCAAGTCATTAAGAGACTTGAAAAATTTAGTGTTAATGCCGCCGAGTTAACCCTGAATATTAAGAATCCAGAACACTGTTAAGCATCTCTAGTAGTTTATGTTACAATTCCATTTCACTTAATATTAATATAGCAAACAAAATGGCCTATCACTTTTCGGCAACTTATTCCCGGAAGCTTCTGTCAACTATCTGAGCTTCATCAGGTTTTTCAAAAATTGCCTCTAAAAATTGTCACCTTATTCCACTCCGCCTGCGGACATGAAAATCGGCAGGTACATGGCAATTAAGACAAATCCAATAATCCCCCCCAAAACCACCAGGATAATCGGCTCAATTAATTTGGTGAGGTTACCCACTAACTCTTCCACTTCATCTTCAAATACGTCTGCAACTTTTACCAACATCTGATCCAGGTTACCGGTAGATTCCCCCACCTTAATCATTTGGGTCACTAGTGGCGGGAAATAGGTAATACGACTTAGGGGATCGGTAATCGATTTACCTTCAATCACTGCTTTCCGAACCCGGGTCAAATCTTTTGCTATTTGAGTATTGTCCAGTGTCTCAATACAAATCTCCAATGAATCAATAATCGGAACACCCGCCGCCAGCATCGTGGCAAGGGTACGGGTGAAAGCACCCAAATTACCCTTAATTACCAGCATACCAAAAAGTGGGGCCTTCATAGTGAAGCGGTCCCAGACCTGCTTTCCATCTTTGGTTTTAATGAAATTGATAAAGATCATCGTTGCTGCAACCATTCCGGCTATCAAGAGCAATGTATAGTTTTGAAAAAAATTGGAAATATCAATAACGGTCTGAGTGACCCAAGGGATCTCTTGATTTGATTCTTTCAAGATTCCTACAAACTGGGGAACTACAAAGGTCATCAAACCAAATATGACCAAAATACCAACAAAGACAACGATTACCGGGTAAGTCAGGGCCGACTTCACTTGTTTTTTTAGCTTCTCCGCTTTTTCCAGGAACTCGGCGAGCTTATTTAAAATAGAGTCAAGAATACCTGCCGATTCACCCGCCTTAACTAAGGCGCAATAAAGTTTATCAAAACCCTGCTGCTGAGACATGGCATCGAAGAGAGATTTACCTTCTTCAATTTGCGTTGCAATGCTTTTAATCACACGCTTCAGCACCATGTTCTGTTCTTGCTTATGGAGGATTTCCATACATTCCAAAATAGGCACACCGGCATTGATCAAAATGGAAAGCTGTCTAGTAAAACGCATCAGCTCAACTCGCCCAAATGGTCGGGCAAGGCCTTTATCTACCAGGAACTGGCCCAGGTCAGCTTCAAAGAAAGATGGCTCCAGGATCTTGGTCGCACGGATATTTTGACGTCTAAGAACTTTCTTAGCGTCGCGTACAGTATCGGCTTCGATCGTGTTTTCGACCTTTTTGCCATCCCCTGTAAATCCAATGTACCGATACTTTGCCATAAAATTACTTCATTCTCGATTTAGGAGCGTTTAATCCTAACATTCTCGTTAATTCTTCCGGATTGTTCGAATAAGTCATCGCTGTTTCTGGAGTGATGATTCCCGAGTCCAGATGTTTTTTAATGTGTTGGTTCATCGTATTCATCCCAGTCTCTTCCTGGCCGATCTGCATTTGAGAATAAATCTGGTGAACTTTGTCTTCACGAATCAGGTTTCGAATCGCTGGTGTGATTCGTAAAATCTCCTGAACGAGGGCCCGGCCCTTAGGGATCCTTGGTAGTAGCTGCTGCGCGACCACACCTTGAAGCACGAACGATAAAAGTGTTCTGATCTGTTCCTGCTGATCATGAGAAAAAACGTTGATAATACGATTAATGGTTTGAATGGTGGAGTTGGTATGGAGGGTTCCAAAAACCACGTGCCCTGTTTCGGCAATGGTGAGGGCCGCTTCAATTGTTTCCGGATCTCGAAGCTCACCCACCAGAACAATATCCGGATCCTGACGGAGGAGAGATTTAATCCCTTTACCAAAACTCAGCGTATCAGCTCCAACCTCTCGTTGATTTACCAAAGACAGCTTATGCTGATGCACAAATTCAATCGGATCTTCCAGCGTGATAATGTGGCTGGGAGAATTAGCATTCAGTTTATCAATGATTGAGGCGAGGGTGGTTGATTTACCGGAACCAGTTGGACCGGTTACCAGGAAGAGGCCACTGGATACGTTAACCATCTCAAGCAGCACTGGAGGCAAGCCCAGAGCTTCAAAGTCTGGAATCAAACTTGGAATTTGACGAAAAACGGCTGCAACCGCGCCTTTGGAATAAAACACGTTGGCACGAAAACGGGCCAGGCCTTTAATACCAAATGAGAAATCGAGTTCCAGATTTTTTTCTAAATCTGCCTTCTGCTTTTCAGTCAGGATCTGGTAAATAAGTCGTTTGGTATCATCAGGAGTCAGACTGCCGACTTTAACCCGGACAATATCACCACTGATACGCATCCCCGGTGCACTTCCCACGGTTAAGTGTAAGTCAGAGGCATTGTTGTCCACCATCACTTTAAACAGCTGTTGTATTTGTAAATTACCAATCCCCTGTTCAACGTTGGTTTTGGTGGTGGTACTGGTATTATCTCCTGCTGCCATATATCTTGCTCCTAAAGTTGATCTGAGGCTGAGTTGGAAACTGCTTCTTCGAGTGTGGTCAGGCCCTGTGCCACCTTGGTCAGTGCACTCATTCGAAGAGTTTTCATCCCATCTCTAATGGCCTGCTTCTTAATATCGTCTGCCGAAGCATTCCTTAAAATCAGCTCCCTCACTTTGGGGGTAACTGATAAAACTTCATAAATAGCAACTCGCCCTTTATAACCGGTGTTGTTGCAAATTTCGCAGCCCTTGCCGTGATAAACCTTAATCCTTTCAGCTGACGCCGGGGCAAAACCACAAGCAATCAATTCATCAGGCGAGGCCCTTCTTTCTTCACGGCAGTTAATGCAAATCTTTCTGCACAAACGCTGGGCCACAATAACGTTTAAAGCAGCAACGACCAGAAAGGGTTCAATCCCCATATTCAATAAGCGAGTCACGGTCGCCGGAGCATCATTGGTATGCAAAGTGGACAAAACCAAGTGGCCGGTCAGTGCAGCTTCAACTGCAATTTCTCCCACTTCTAAATCTCGAATCTCTCCCACCATGATGATATCCGGGTCCTGTCTCAAAAATGCTTTAAGTGCCGTTGCAAAGGTTAATCCTACCTCTTTTTTGACGTTGACCTGGTTAATTCCTTCCAGATTAAATTCCACCGGATCTTCGGCCGTTGAAACGTTATTGTCCGGGGTGTTTAAGTCGGCCATGGCAGAATAAAGAGTCGTCGTTTTACCAGAGCCCGTAGGACCTGTTACTAAGCACATACCGAATGGACGATGAATGCCTTCTTTAAAAACATCAAGCTGCTTTTGCTCAAAGCCAAGCTTGGTCATATCCAGCTGAAGGTTTGACGAATCAAGTAATCGCAAAACGATCTTCTCACCAAATAAAGTCGGCAGTGAAGAAACTCGATAATCAATGGGGTTCCCACCAATCATCAGTTTGATACGACCATCCTGAGGCTTTCGTTTTTCCGATATATCCATCTGGGACATGATTTTAAGACGAGATAAAACCGGCGCCATCATACTCTTAGGGGGCTGAGCAACTTCTACCAGATTTCCATCAATACGCAGTCGAACGCGGAATATTTTTTCATAGGGTTCAACGTGAATATCAGAAGCCTTTTTAATGAAGGCTTCGGCTAGAAGGCGGTTCACAAAAGTAACCACGTCATCAGAAATGTCTTCGGCCTTGATGTTTTCTTCAATGGAAGAATTGGCAGTTACTTCTTGAATGTTATTGATTAAATCATCAACAGAATCTTTGATCCCTGAATAAAGTTTTCTCCAGGATGAAATATTCGTAAGAATGAATTCTGTTTGCTTTTTGAAAGTATCGGCTAACTCTTTTGTGGCTTCCGTGATAACACTTGGATCAAAGGTAGCAAACGTTATTTTTGTAGCAGTCTTTTGAATGGGAATCGCACGATATTTAACAACCATTCTTTTCTTAAGCAAAGAAAGTGTATCAGCAGGAACCTTGGCATTTCGAAGATCGATAAAGGTAACAGCAAATTTCTCTGAGCAAATTTTCGCAAACTTATTTTCATCAAAGTAAGGCATTTGCAAAAGTTCAAATTCATTTATCTCGTCATCCTTACCCATAGAGAGCCGGCGCAACTCTTTTAAAGTCGCCATCCCTGTATTAGTAACAATCTCGATGAACTCTTTGCGAATCATGAATTAAATAACCCCTTAATAGTATGTATCCTATTTCGGATTATTCACTAGTTAAGTTTAGGGATTACTTCATTCCAAAATCGAATGGCTGCTTTAGCTTGTCGTTCAAGCATCTCCTGACCATCGGAGTATGTTTTTACCTGCGAGGGAATAGTGTTTTGATGAGGAGGAAAATTGTAATTATAGTCCCAGAAAATTTCGTCTCCTTGAAACATTCCTTGAAAGACAAATTCCCGGGCGCAAGAATTGATGACAATTACTTGAGCATTCGAGGCTTTTATTTTTCTCAGATCCAAATGGGCTAGATCTGCCGTGGTTTTGCGGGCAAACTGCTCAAGGGGAATTCTCAAGTCCAGTGCCACCAGCTTCGTAACCTGGGCCATCACTCCGTCACCTAATAAAACCAGGTGAAGCTGACCATACTTCGTTTGATAGTTCTGCAAAATCTCTTCAACAGCAAGGACATCAGTGTTGGTGGCCCAAACCTCACTTCCGCTAAAGGCCAGGGTATTAACTGCGCCAATCTTTTGAACCAAGGGCGATGAGATTTTTACTTCCTTAATAAAATGAGTTTTATAAGGGGAAGTAATATTGAGTCCATTTAAATGATGTGAAAAAAACTCCAGCCCAGGAACATCTGCGGCTGTGGGGCAGGAAAACAATTCATAAGAAGTAAGCTTACTGCCCAGTAACTTTTGATAGAGCTTGGGCGATAGAGAATGATTTACGGGATAACCCAACAAACCCAGCTTCATTCCGGCCTCAAGTAATTCTGAGCGACCTGGATGTCAGATTTTATCTGATTAATGAGGTCGTTGACGGTAGAAAACTTTTTCTCATCTCTGATTTTGTGGAGGAACTGAATATCCAGAAGTTCTCCATATATGTCTGAGTTAAAATCAAAAAGATTAGTCTCTATGGAAAGCTGATCAGTGTCCTTAAAGGTGGGATTATTTCCAATATTGGTTACCGACTGATAAGTCATTCCTTTATAGATCGTGCGTGTTACATACACGCCTTTATGTGGCACGATTAAATCCTGTGACACCTGTATGTTCGCTGTCGGGAAGCCGATTTTTTTCCCACGACCTTCACCTTTGACGACTACTCCTTCCAAATGAAATGGACGCTGAAGAATATTTTCTACCTCGTCAATTTTTCCGGAAAGGAGGCGGGCACGGATACTGCTGGAAGAGACGACTTCCCCCTGGAATTCAAATTTAGGCTGAATTTCGATTTCAATACCTAATGGGTCACAAATAGATTTAACCAAGTCAAAATCACCTTCTTTATTAGCACCAAAGGCGAAATCATAGCCGAGATAAAAATCTTTTAAATTAGGGTAAGAGAGAAGGTATTGCTTAAGAAAATCCTCAGCTCTAAGAGTGCTGAAGTCACGAGTGAACTTTAGTTCTACCAGAACGTCCACTCCTTGATCCCTCAATAAATTTCTTCGCTGCTCATAGCTATTAATAAGGAAACGTTCTTTATCTGGTTGTAAGATCTTTTGTGGATGAGGAACAAAGGTAACCACTACGAAAAGAAGGTTCTTCCTCTGGCAGTCGGCCTTAATCTTCTTTAGTAGTTCACTGTGCCCGATATGAACACCATCGAAGTTACCAATCGTTAATCCAATAGCAGGCCAGCCGTGCTGGTCTTGAGGGATATCATGAAGGTTGTGAAGAATTTTCATTTCTAACACTCTCTATATAACGACCGAGTTCTTTGAAGTGATTTGGATGATATTTAAATTCCATGTCAGTCTTGCGGGTCGAGTAAATCTTGTAATCATTTGCATCTAATAAATCAATAAAATAGCGTTTTGACTCTTCTGGCAAGGGCGACTCTTTAATAATAAGTGCCGGCGATTTACCAGTCTGTTTAATAACAGGAGTCATCCATTTAATAAACTCACTGAATTCAAACTCCCCCTTTTTAAAAGACGTGGGGATGTCGTGCTTTAAATTAAGACCGGTGAACTTTTTATGGCGAATAAACCAGCCAAATGAAATCAGTATCGCAACAACAGCAAGACTCAGGTTAATGTATGGCAACCAGGACTTCCATTGCCATTCATCAATCGTTATTGGTGACGCAAAATCGGTAGGCTCTTTCACAGGCTGAATAACAGGCTTTTTCGGAGTAATTTCTTTAGGAGGCTCGTTCTTTTTTTCCGGAAGAGCCTTGCCGCCGGCCACTACAATTTCAGGGAGATTGAGCTGAGTAGTTACGAATTTCTCAGTATTAGGATCAAAGTAACTAAGTGCTACTTCTTTGGCAGGAAGATTAATATTCTCTTTTGCCAAATATGTGTAATCAAAAACTTTGGTCGCTTTTTCTGCATCATTGATCTTTAAGTCACCATTAGAATCAAATTCTTCCAGACCCGGATCTTTAATCAAGGCAGGAGCCTCAAGATTTTCCAGGGCACCGACTCCAGCGACAGTCAGTTTAATTTCAAGCGGCTCATTAACAATAAGCTTACTTGCTCCCACCTGGAGCTGGAACTCGTGGGTACCAACCAATCCGGTGAAATGCCCGGGAGTTGGCTCCGGCAAAGGTTTAACTTCTAATTCAATGACTTCACTGCTGATCGTTTTGGTTTTGAAATCACGACTAAGCCCAAAGGCACCAAAAGGATCTCCCGCTCTGCCACTGGGATAAGTCACAGATAAGCGGAGTGGATCAATCTTTAATTTTCCCGTTTTTTCAGGAAAAAGTTTGGCGGCATAAATCTGCGTCCGCATGAACAGCTGACCATCAACCGCAACACGCTCGGTTCTTTCGGGTTCTTGAATGTAGCGCTTCAGAAATTTATTAAGTTTAGGGTATTGCTTCACATCCAGATTACTTACAGGAACCTTGGCATAAAGGTAGTACCTTACGACAATGCCTTCCCCGAGAAACAAGGAATTTTTAGGAGTATCGGCCATGACAAAGACTTCAGGCTGCTCCACTGGTTCTTTTAAAATATTAATTGTCAGCGAGGGATGCTTTATTGTTCGCTCTCCCAATTGAACATTAATGTCCCTGAGATAGGCCTGGCCTGCCTTGGCAGAAACCAACTCATAAACAATCGTCACTTCGCGGGTAACGGTCAATTTGCCATTGGCATAAACTGTACGAGTTGAAACGCCTTGATTGGATTTGCCTGCCACTTCAAGATTACTTGGACTAAAATTGATAACCGGCTCTTCCTCCGAATCGGTAAAGACTCTGAAGTAGGCCTGAAAGACTTCACCCACAACCGGCCGATTGGGATTAAGTTCAATTTTTAATTCATTACCAAATGCTACGACGCTCATCATGAGCATTACGAGAAAAGTTAATATTTTCATTTTACCAGTCCTTACTTTTCCGAGACTTTCTCTTGTTGAGATCGCGGGTACCGTTCTCAATCATTTTCATCTGTAACTGTCGATCATCAGACATCAATTGTTTTAACTTGGCAGGTATTTTCTTGGGAGGCTTTGGTTGGTCTTGCTGACCATGATCCTGCTGATCTTTTTTCTTATCTTTTTCTTCATTCTTAGATTCTTCAGGCTTTTTTTCCTGATCGTCTTGTTTCTTCTGCTCATCCTTTGACTGATCACCCGACTTTTCTTTTTGATCTTTAGAGTCTTGATCTCCCGACTGGGGCTGTGACTTGCTATCAGATCCTGATTGCTCCTGATTCTTATCTTTTTTCTTTTCTTGATCTTTCTTCTGTTGCTGTTCTTTCTTTTTTTGTTCCTGGATTTGGAATGCTGAAACAATATTTTTATCCATGGTTTCACGGATCTTTTGAGCTCCAGCAGAGTCATCCAAAGATTCATTTAATTTCTGATAAAGACCAATACCTTTCTGGGTTTCACCTTTTTCCAAAAGGGCTGTTCCATAATTCATATAGGCTTCCGGAGGAACTTCCTTATCAATTCCTCCTTTGAGGTTCTCTTGATAAAGGGCCAACGCTTCTTCTTTGGCACCGGCCTTATGCAAGTCATCCGCGAGCTTAACTCTTTCCAATCGATTCAAATCTCCTTGCTGTAATTGATCCATGCGAGAAACAATTTCTGGAGTCAGTACAGGGGCTTCAACTTCCTGCGCCCTTATCGGTGAAAAGATGAGAAGCATGCCCAAGGAAAAAACACGGATCGCCTTAAAGAAATAAGACAAAATCAAAAGGATAATCGAAGGAACAACTATCCATTCCATTAAAACAGGTTTAATGACCATATCTTGCTGATTATTACTTTTAACTTTCTCGAACTGGAAGAACTCCAATATTTCCTCTGATGGCAGGGAATAGGTATTGGCAATCCAGTACTTTCCAGAAGGAACATCGGAAACGGCTTTACGAAAAAAATTTTCATTAAGCTTAGTTATGATATCTCGGCCTCGTTCTTTCTTGTAACCAAAACGAAATCCTCTTCCATCGTCCAGGGGAATTCTCCCCCCATTTTCAGTACCAACTCCTACCAGCGCGAGATGGATTCCGGTCGGAACTTTTAAATTGATTCCTTCCGCCGTTTCTTCCCCATCCGTTAGTACAATAATATTACCACGAGCATCGTCACCCGCTTCTCTGAAATACTGGATACTTTCCTGGATCGCTACCGATAGGGCTGAAGAACCGTATTGATTGCGGAGATTCTTTAAACTATCCAGGCGGGCATCAATTAAATCAATATCATTAGTAAAAGGGACAATTTTCTTTTGAATTTCAGCAAAAGCTACGATTGATAATTGATGGCCCGTAGCCTTGCGGGCAAAATGCTTGGCAATCAAGACGGCTTTTTGTAAGCGACTTGGTTTTACGTCTTCGGCCAGCATACTTGCCGAGGTATCCAATAGAATTATGGTGCGTTCATGAGGTACTTCTGCTTTTATCCGCTCCTCTGGACCACGCACATCCAGCAGGCTCAGTAACAGCCCACCCATTCCGGCAAGAAAAAGTATCGTTGATAGATAGCTAAAGAGACTGCGGTTATAAAACCAATAGGTTTTAATAAAGGTAAAGAATCTTTTTTCGATGATAACAACTACGATCAGAAAAACTGCGAACAAAACCACTAAACCAGGCCAGTAGCTTAATTGATTAAAATTCATACGACATCCTTCAGGAAAAGTCTTCGTAAGACTTCCACTCCGAATAAAATGGACACTCCAATCAATAAATAAACATAGAACATTTCATCATAGACGATCTGCTGATTAACTTTAATTTCTGTTTTCTCAAGTTCCTGAATGTCACTAAGGATTTCCTTCAGCGCCTTATCACTCTTGGCCGGATAAAACTTACCACCGGTTAAATCACTGATCTCTTTTAGTGTTTTGTAGTCAATAGAACCACCTGGTATCAACTGGTACTGAGTGCCGAAGACTCCTGGTCCCACAGGGATTCTGGCGTCATCATCCGTCCCTAAGCCGATGGTATAGACTTTGATACCAAACTTTTTAGCTTCCTCGGCTGCCTGCATAGGAGTCAGGGTGCCAACGTTTGCCACCCCGTCAGTTAACAAGATGATAACCTTATTTTTAGTATCGCTATTAACCGCTCTGGCGACACTCAGGGCAAGACCATCCCCGATATTCGTTCCGCTTCCCAGGTAGCCAATAGAGATTTCCGACAACACTTTATCAACCAAAGCCGGATCCGTCGTTAACGGCAGTAGGGTAAAAACTTTTTCGGAAAATATGACCACAGAAATTCTGTCGGTCGGTCTAAGTCTGGTAAAGTCTCTAATACGTTCCTTAGCGACCTCTAATCGATTGGGTTTAATGTCTTCAGCGAGCATTGAGCGGGAAACATCGATACAGATAATTACGTCATTAACTTCAACATTGCTGGGAGAAAATTTCTGTGGCTTTCGCGGTTGCATTAAAGAATAACTTAAATAACCCCAGCCGATGACTCCCGCCACAAACAGCACCACTCTTAATGACTTTTTCCACCAGGCAAATACGCTCTCATTGGAAGGAAAATACAACTGTGCTTTTTGGAAAACCTTCCAGTAATCCAGGGTCCATAAGATACCGGCAAAAATCCCAAGCCAAAGGAGAAGAGGATATTTATATTCCACTTAGGCCCCCCTGGATATTATTCAAGAACTCCCTATAGGCGGTCATCACTTCTGATTTTTCAGTTTCTGTCTGATGAGGTTTAAACTGATGTTTAAAAAGTATGATCTCAAATTTTTTAAAATGGTCACGAATCTCAGGAAAGGTTTGGAGAAACTCATCACGCTTTTGCCAAATCTCCACTATTTGAAAATAATCAGCAGCATTAAAAAGTTTTTCTTTTAATTTAATTTTTTTCTCGCGAGCAGCCTTCTTTAAAGCCAGCTGCTTACGATACTTTATGACTGCGTACAATCCAGTCAACAATCCTAATGATATTAGGACCCACAGGAGAATCTTCTTTCTGGATGGTATTTCAAACTGCCCAAAAATTAGTTCTTTCGCACCTTCCGTCGGTAGAATTTCAATCTGCGGCCAAGCTACGATAATTTCCTCATTACCTAATTTATGAATAAGTTTGGGCGATTCAGGAATTTTGAGAAAGATAACCTGGGCATCAGCGATGAAATAGTCCCCGCCATCTTTTTTTATCAAGGGACCCAATTCATAAAAATAGAGAGTATCAGCTACGGAAGCCCCTCTTAATTTCTGTAAATTGATATTTTGGGCAGCATCAGCTGCCATTGTAACTTTGGCTGCTTCCAGCTGACCTTGCTTCAAATTGGTATCGAAAAAATCCAATTGAACACTAACAGCTGCCAGCGCCGGTTGAATTATTATGAATAGGAGGAATAAAGCAAATATCTTCACACTAGCTCTTTTACAAATTTTTCCAGATAACGTTCATGAACTCCAATTTCCTTAAATCTTTGTTTCAGGAAAAGAGGATCATTCTCATCACCTTTAAGGTCGCGAACCAGGCCCTTTCCGGTGATGGGACTTTTAACTTTGAATAAAAAGGGGATGTCGTTGTTTTTATCAACCGGTGAGTAGATACGAAAACAATGCATGTTCTTCTTATCTAAAATCTTTTTCCAGATTTCTCTATCCTTCACCAGGCTTAAATCTCCCAGATAAATCACTTCTTTTCTGCGCGCCAGGAAAGACTTAATTTGGACAATTTTATTGTCTTCTGTATGAGTGTTGAGTGGACGATCTTGCTTTAGAATGACTTTACCGTCTTTGTCCAACAAGCCTAGCTTCTCCAGCATGGAGATAAACAAGGTTAGTCCTTCCCGACCTTTTTTAGGAGGAAGGTTGAATGTTTTCTCAGACCAGATAACAACTCTCACCAGGTCATGAGTTTCTCCGGCAAGAAGGTAGAGCAAACCGGCAATTTCAATCATCGCCTGCAGTTTGGATACGCCCTCATAGCCATACAGCAACGTATGTGACAAATCGAAGAAAACAACTATTTCAACGTTTCGTTCTTCTTCAAAAGTCTTGATATAAATATTGGGTGAGCGGGCGGAAAGCTTCCAGTCAATAAATCGAACATCATCACCGGGAACATAGATTTGATGTTCTCTGAACTGAAGTCCAGATCCGCGAAAATGAGATTTCAGCATGCCCGCAGAATAGGCATTGGAGTTGCGGAAAATGTGGGTCTGGATCATTCCAACGACCCGTTCGATTTCCTTCAGATTCATGTCAGATGACACTCGCTGCAATAGTCGCCACTAAGTTCCTAGTATTGAGTTTATCGATTTGGGCTTCATAAGAAGGTATTACCCGGTGACCCAACACCGAGGGGACAATAGAGAGAAGGTGTTCAGGAGAAACAAAATCCTTTCCATCCATGAAGGCCTTAAATTTAGCGATTTTAAAAAGCCAAATGGAAGCTCGGGGAGAAGCACCGGCGGTGATAGCACCATCATATTTCTTTAAGAAATACTTACTGCCCGGACGGGTAGCGTGCACAATCCGGATAATCATGTCCTTTATTTTTTCATCCACGTAAATCGATTCAACCTTCTCTTTCATGGCAAACAAATCATTCTGATCAATGATCGGCTTAAGATCAAGCTGTGATGGTTTTAGACCAAGCACACTTTTTTCAGCTTCAAAATCAGGATAATCCACCGAGATCTTCATCATGAATCGGTCTAATTGAGCTTCGGGCAGGTTATAGGTACCTTCTTGCTCAATCGGGTTTTGGGTGGCCAAGACCACAAAAGGTGTTGGTAACTTATGTGTTTTATCCCCAATGGTAACCTGCTTCTCGGCCATGGCCTCCAATAGCGCTGCCTGCACTTTGGCGGGCGAACGGTTAATTTCATCGGCCAAAACCAACTGAGTAAAGATCGGTCCAAACTTAGTCGTAAATTCCTGCTTCTGTTGATTGTACATCATGGTACCAATCAAGTCAGAAGGCAAAAGGTCAGGGGTAAATTGAATACGCTGGAAGTGCAGGTCGCAAAGCTTACTCATGACCGATACACTGAGAGTTTTACCCAGTCCGGGTAAGCCCTCAATCAGCAAGTGCCCTTCACAAACCAAAGCGGCAACAATCGATTCCAGCAGTTCATCCTGTCCGAAGATAATACTTTGAGCTTGCTTGATAACGCTTTGTACTTTTTCCTGCAAAACCATAATTTACTCCACAATATAAAAATAACTTTTAATGTAATTTGAACGATCCTCAAGTGACTTCACTGGATGATCAAGTCCCTGGATACCACAGTAAAGCAATTGAACTTTTCTATTTTCCTTAGTTGCCGCATCTTGAATATTTTTCTGAAATTCTTCATGACTTACATAATGGGTACAAGAAGAGAAGGCGACGAGGCTGTCGGGTCCGAGTGACTTAAAAACTTTTCGATGAAGCTTACTGTAACCTTCCAGTGCTTGCGGCTTATGCAGGGCACTTTTGGCAAAGGCTGGCGGATCACAAAGAATAAGATCAAATTTTTTATTCTTACTAATGGCATCGTCCAGAAACTTAAAGACGTCACCGCGATGGAAAGTTCCGCGTCCTTCAAACTTATTAAGCTTCAAGGCTTCTTCCACTTCAAAAGCAAAATCACCCTGATCTACAAATTCTACCTTCTCCACACCGGCCTTTAAGGCACTCATGCCCCAAGCCCCGGCGTAACTGAATAAATCAAGACCCGTCTTCAAGCTCTTATTTATTCGAGATAGCAAAAGCATTAATTGATAGCGATTTTCCCGATGGTCATAATAGAAGCCTACTTTTTGCAAAACTTCCGAACGGATACCGTACTGAAGACCATTTTCAGAAACTTGCAGATCAGGCAATTGGTTATTTTCAAAAGTCGGTAAGTATTCCTTCTCCCGGTATTTAGGATTATCCAGAAGATAGGCTTCGGTTTTCATCAGACTACCGACTGTTTCTTTAATCAATTCACGATATCGATCGACACCGGCAGTATTAATTTGAATGATGGAGGCATTTTCGAACTGATCAATAATTAGTCCCGGCAGACCATCACTAACCCCATAAAAAATCCTGGCGTTCTTTTCATAACCCTTGATGCGGGTTCTTTTTTCCTGAGCTGTTTTAATTTTCTGAACAATGAATTTCTCAACCGAGAAATCCTTCAAATCGTCCTTAGACAGTTTGGCGACCAATTGAGCGCAAGAATATTTTTCTTCAATCAAAGGGTTCACAAAACCCACGCCTATTTCCTGAGGACTTAAAAGCATTAAGCACCATTCACCAGGTGGAATAGACTTTATTGAATCTTCAAAGTCTAAAACTTTTAGTTCCAGTTGTTGACTGCGAATTTTATTAATTCCGCTTTTTGACAGAGATATTGAGCGCACGTGACACCTACAAAGTTGTTTATTTATTATAACTTGTAACTGAGTCCACTCAAGAAAGAACCAGAATTATTTTAAAGAAACTATATTAATCGGATACTATTTTTTGACCGGTGCAGCTTTGGCTTCGCCCAAGAAATATTTAAGTGCGTCACCCGTATTGATTTTATAATTTTTGAAATTAACAGTTTCTTTGGTTGTTAATGTTTTAGTTTCAGGTCGTTCTGATTTCTGGGTGGTTTCCACTTCGACTTCTGTTAACACGCCTATTCCCTGTGAATCTCCGTACTCCAGTTCTTTGGAGACGATCAATGTTTGACCATTTTCCATAGAAGTCGTCGTTTGCTCTTTCAGTACCAGCTTTCCATCGGAAAAAGATTCTTTTTCATATTGAGGCTTAACCACCATGGTCCCAATAGGCTTAATGGCACTGATTTCAGTTAATTTGTTTTGTTCATTAAACTTTAAAATGAAGGTAGGAACAGGGGCTACACCGGTTGTGTCCTGGGCCTGAATTTCTCGAGGTTTTATACCCGCCACAAATTTATAACCCGCAAAGCGCTGAGCACTGGTCTGAGGTAATAGGTTATCCATCATGCCCAGAATATTCATCTTTAATTCTTCTTTTACTTCTTTGAAACCTTCAGGCAAACCGATCACTTCAATTGCTAGTCGTTCAGGAGTCGCGGTCCAGTAAGTTCTAAAAACCACTTCTTCGACTTTACCAAATAGCTGCTGGTCATTCAGGTATTTAGTCAGTCCTGAACTCTCAATATCTACCACAAAGTCTTTAACACCTTTATTTTTCAAAGAGTAAATCTTTGCATCAAAATTACTCAAATAGGCAGTTGGATCCTGGGCATAAGCAGAAGAGATAATGAGCAATAAGCAAAATAAGGTCTTCATATTATTCCTTGATCAAATGATCCAATGCCGTCTTGGGGCATCTAAGATGTTTTTCTTTTTTGTATGTTACCATACCAGCCGCTCCGGAAACACCTTTCAAATTTTTCACCTGGGTGTAAATGATCGGTATCCACTCATCATTAAAATGAGAAAAATGGGCAACTATTGATGCCCCCAAATTTAAGAGCTCAGCACTTATCGTCTGTCCCGAGGTTAACTTTATAATGGCATGGGTACTTTTAATCCCATCCAAATGAATCCAATGATCTTCCTTGGATGCCCAACGATTTCTAAGTTGGTCATTTCCTTGGGCATTTAGACCCACCCCGATTTGAAGACCCTCTAAGACAAATACCTTATATTCATCTTCCTGCTTTTTAGGGGCCATTACCTGGAGGGTTTTCTCTTCCCCCCAGATCGGCTTTATGATGGGGATTTTCGACTCCCGGGCCTTAGTAAGGTTTTTGCCTGCCAGCTGTTCAACCACATTCCCCAGACGTTCCTTGAGAATAGTTTCTCCCCGTTTCAACTTTTTGATTTTCTGAAATAGCAGATTTCTTCTTTCAAAAGGATTCAGTTCGCCTTCAAACTTGATCTTCTGATCACCGACCTTTAATTCATAAATATTTTCCAGCGGTTCTTCTTTATCTAGAATCGATTGAAGTTTTTCCCACTGACGGGCCCGTCTTAAATCGTCCTCAATGTTTTCTTTTTTTCGCTGGAGAAAGGTTGGGGCGGAAGTAACGTCCTTGAGCTCAGAAGTCTTAAGTTCATCTTCTAACAGCTTGTTCATCGAGATTAATTCCGGCGAGGCCAAATCGTGGTTCATATCATGATGGCGACCGATCTCGTCAAAATATTCAAATAAATCAGATTGCTCTACCCCGGGAAAAAAAGCCTTTCCCCGCCAACTGAGAAGTACTTTAAAAGGGGATTCCGGTTGATCCATATAATGGTGAAGGAAGTATAGTTTGCGGCCCTTCCAAAACCATAAAAAGGACTGCTCTTGGCCGAATTTTTGATAAGTTAATTTAACTATTCTGTCATAGCGATCAAGATCCACATCAAGAAAACTGCAAGAGCTTAAATGCCTTCTTAAATACTCCAGAAAATTATCTTTTCTACGAAGTACAGAGGGTGGTGGAGAACCATGCAACCAGACTCCTTCGTATCCACCACCTCGACCAAAAAATAAATGCCAGGTTTTACCGGGGGCCCGAACAGACAGAGAAATATAGTAGGCCGTACTATAAAGTTTCTGGATTTGCCCTTGGGAGAGCGCCTTTTCTTTGATATTTTTGACCTGTTTTTCTAAATCAAGATAATATTGGATCATATGACTATAAATCTTATTACCACTCAACATTCTGTGCACCACACACAGGTCGAATGGGATGTCCTTTCAGGCATTATAGCTCAGTTTGCTTATTTTGAGAGTAATAAGAAGGACCTTACTGAGCACCTATTTGTGGGACGCTGGGAAGAACTCACCGAAGAACTGGTAAGAACACAATCTTACCTTCATGAGTTCAAGGATGAATATCGCCAGCTGGTGAACCAAATCATCAGTAAATTACCGGAAAATAATTCACTTGAGCGCCACATAAAACATATGGTCAAAGAAGGCGTTCTTTCATTTGCAGAACTTAACAAAGTAACCCTCCTGGTTGAAAGCGCGCTCTTTATCAAGCAGGACCTACCTGCCTTCAGACTTCCTGAATTCCATAAGATTGCAGCAATAGATTTTCAACCAGTGCAGCGTAAGTTCTTAAGAGAATTCAGACATCTCGTCGACAGTTCGGGTGAAGTTCACTTCGACAGACATCCTGAACTTTCAGAGCTTAATCAGCGCCTTCGCGAACTAGAAGATCGGATCAGGAGAACTGTTCAGGACTGGCTTAATCAATCGGCCCATCAAAAGCTTCTTCAATATAATAGCTATGATGTTCATTATGACCGGTTTGTTGTTCCTGTTCGTTCTGATTCCTACCGCTCAGACATTGGTCTCATCGTTTCCAGATCAGAATCTGGACAAACACTCTTTGTAGAGCCCTTTGAAATTAGAGAAGCTTGTAACCGTAGATTAGAGTTAATTGCCAAGATTGATGAACTTATCAATCAGCTGGCGATGAAGTTTTCCCGTCAGCTCAATGAATTCTCTCCGCTCATTATTGAGGCCCTGGAACAAATTAAAAAAATAGATTTTTATCTGGCAAAAACTGATTTTGCTCATCGCTATAATTTAGAATGCCCTATCATTAGATCCAACCCGGGCTTTAAGTTCACCCAGCTTTTTCATCCTCTGCTAAAAAATGCTGTTAAAAACAATGCCGATTGCCACTCAAGTGATCATGGAATAGTTATTTCAGGTCCCAATACCGGCGGTAAGACCGTCTTTCTAAAATCTATCACACTTTCGTATCTGCTTTTTTATCATGGCTTTTTTGTACCAGCCGCCGAAGCTGAAATGTACCCTTACGAAGGGCTTTTCTACTTTGGTAATGACCTTCAAGACCTAAAAACAGGTCTCAGCTCCTTCTCGGGAGAAGTAAAAAATTACATCGAACTGATGGAGAATATTCTTCCTTCAAATCTCATTTTGATTGATGAAATTTTCAACTCAACTTCCTCAGATGAAGCCTCCGCCTTGTCTCTGGCCTATTTTGATGAATTACATAAAAAGGCTACCTGCCACATCGTGGTTTCTACCCACCATCAGATGTTTAAAACTTTAATTCATCAGGATCGAAACTATATTTCCTGCCATGTCGGTTTTGATACATCCAGTATGAAACCCACTTATAAAATTCAGTGGGGCACTCCCGGTGCTTCTATGGCGATTGATATTTTTAAGATCCTGGCACACGGACATGAGGAAGTTAGTGATGTTCCCTCCAAGGCGCTCTCCCATTTAAGTGCTAAGAATGTCAGCTATGAGACCCTTTTACAGAGAGTCTCTCAAAAGCAAATTGAGCTGGATAAAGTTCTTCACTCCAATCGCCTGTTAGAGGTTGAGCTTAGGAACCAAAAAGGTGCGATGGAAGGCATCCTCAATCTCAAAATGAAGGAAGAGCTCACAAAGGCTCGACAGGAAGTTGATAAGATCTTAAATGAGGCGCGCAACTTAGTGGAAGAGGCGCGCCGAAATGAGATTCAAAAAGTTAGAAAGATCGATGAAAAATCCCATCAGCTCAAAACCCAAATAAGTAAGCTGGCGGGGGTATCCGAAGTTAAAGAGCATGAAGAGCTGCCGACCGGTGACCTGGATATCGAAGCCGTTAGAAAAGGGGATGTGGTTTATTCTCATATCCTGAAGAAAGAATTTTCCGTCCAGGGAATTGATCTGCGCCGAAAAGAAGTTACCATCGCAAAAGGTCCCATCAAAATGGCCGTTCCCATTCATACTTTAGGCAAATCTAAACGAGCCCCGCTACAAGCGAAGGTCTCGGTTAGTTTTACCAAAACCTCCAATAGCCAGCTGGAGTTCGATGTCCGAGGTATGAGACTCAATGAATTTCAGAACCTCATTGAAAAAGCGTTGGGTGACCTTTTATCAGGGGACATTCCCTATATCAGTGTCGTCCATGGCCATGGTGATGGAGTCTTGAAGAACTGGTTGCGGGATTATTTAAAACGCTCTCGGGATTTCCAGGGTGGACCACCAGAAAATGGCAATGATGGTGAAACCAAAATTACTTTAAAATAGACATAAAAAAAGGCTCCCAAAGGAGCCTTTTTTTTAATCAATAATTTTTCCAATTCGCCAAGGTCTGAACTTCCATGATTCTTGTTCATCTTCACTCCAAGGCCAAGGCACAGAAAGCGAGAACCAGATCATGATCGCTTTTCCCTTGATATGACCGAAAGGGACAGTTCCCCAACGGCGTGAATCTGCAGAGAAATCGCGGTTATCACCCATTACGAAGAAATTATCCTTCGGCACAGTGAACTTGTAGTAGTTAGCAAAATAATCATTGCCCATATCAACTTGGGTTACATGGGTTTCATCACCAGTCTTGGTTTCCATAAACTTAAACTGGTAAGCCTTATAGCGGTCATCCATATCTTCGATAATTTCTTTACCGTCGATTTCTTTGGTTTCAATCGGCTTGTTGTTCACATAAACAACCTTATCAATCACTTCAATGGTGTCCCCAGGAAGGCCAATCACGCGCTTGATGTAATTAAGGTTTGTGTCTTTTGGATACTTGAAAACTATCACATCTCCGCGCTCTGGATAATCCGGGCCGGTAAGATAAACAGGATCAGTGAACCAATCACTGAATGGCACTTTGAATCCATAAGAGAATTTATTAACCAGGATAAAGTCACCAATCAACAAAGTAGGAATCATTGAACCAGAAGGAATTTTAAATGGTTCAAAGAGGACTGATCTAAAAATTAAAACGGAAAGAATGATAAAAGTGAATGACTTCACTTCTTTGATAAACTTATCTTTTTTAGAAATTAAAGGCGCAGCTGCACCAGCATTCTCCTGAGGATTAACAGTTTGCACTGCCTCAGGATTTGAATTTTCTTCCATCGAGTCCACCTTTTATTTTTTCTGTGGATAAAGAGTTGAGTAATAGTATTCCATGATGTTTTTGGCCAGGAGTGGGGATTTGATATACCACTTCTTCTGATTAACGATCATGACACAAATTGAAATACCTTTATCGTTCTTATCTTCTAATGATTTGGCATAACTGACAAACCAGTCACGCTTACCAAAAGGTTCTCCACCTGTTAGGCTTCCAGTTTTACCCCCAATTTCCAGTTTTTCCAATAGATACTTACTCCGTCTAAATGAAGAGCGGGCCGTACCATTGGTGACTGTACCCATGAAGAGCGTTCGAAGATCTTCAGAAGTGCTTGGGGTAAGAACGATTTCATCTTTTTTAAGGCTAGGATAGATGATCTTTTTATCATCATGGCTTTCGAGAGATTTAATAACAATTGGGTATCTGAGCACTCCGCCATTGGCGACGATGGATCCGATGACTGCGCCATGAACGGGACTCATGAGTGTTTGCGTATTAAGACCGGAAGAGTATTCTGCAAGATTGTATTGATCTTTGGCCAAATTAAAGACCGAAGGTTTCAGATTCACGCCTTCAACAAGCTTTTTGTTAAATCCAAACTTTTCAGCCATTTTTTTAAGACCTGCAGGAGTGAGGTTCTCAATGGCAGTTCTTCCAAAAATAACATTATTAGAGGTCGCAAAAGCTTTCTTTAGATCAAGACTTCTGGTCCAGCGATGGCGACCATTCGGTTCTTTCAATTGGTGTTTATAAAGAGTAGTTGAGCGGCCAGTGAAGTGAAATTCAGAATCCGTCTTGATATGGGTATTTTCCAATAGATCAGCAGCGGTAATAACTTTAAAAATACTGGCAGCAGGGTGAGTGTTGGTGAAGGCTAGATCTCGGCCGAACACTTTATGCTTTCGGGAGTAATCAACGGCTGCCAGGATATGTCCCGTTTCATTATCCATCACTACGACAGAAGTATAGTCAGGTCGATAAAGCGAAAGCTGCTTTTGAATAAAATCTTCCAACTCAGCATTGAATGTATATTGCACATTGTACTTAGAGCTATCGTAATCAACTTGTTCTACCCAATCTTGATGATTAGAAAGAATCTTCTTAAAATCATCCGCTTCTTTCTCAACCACCGCTTTGGGTGCCTCAACAGCTTGAGAGAACAATGTATTGTCTTTAATAAAATTGAGATTTCCCCACGCAGGGAAGGTAACCAGTGCTAAGACCAGCAAAAAGAGAACTTTTCGGTTTAAATCCTTAAAAACCATGAAAGCATTATGCCTTAAAGTTCTTTCCAATGACAAAAAATTCTTTGCTAATACTTCTAGTAGATTTCGGTTTTAAATATTGGAACTCTTTAAACAGGTTCTTCTGCTCTTTCAGAAAGTTCTGAGCATGTTGTGAATCAAAGACCTTAATGACAAAATTCCCACCCGGTCTTAGAAACTTAGGAAGAAGACCAAACACTGATTCCACTAAGTTAAGACTGCGGTCCTGATCCAAGGACTTAATCCCGGTTGTATTTGGCGCCATGTCAGACAAGACCACATCGAACTGTCCTTCAACACCCAACTGCCTGAGATCATGAACATCAAAGATATCTTTTTCATAAACGCGAACGTTTTTAATCCCCACAAGCTTCTTATTGAGTTCACGAATATCAATACCCACCACCAGGCCATCGTCTCCAATAATCCGGCTGGTGTACTGAATCCATGATCCTGGGTGATAACCAAAGTCAACCACTTGCATTCCCGGCTTCAGAATCTTGTACTTTTCATCAATCTCTTCAAGCTTATATACACTTCGGGCAAGAAAGTTCTCATTTTTTGCCTTATTAAAATAGTGGTCTTTAACTTTGAAATTACTCATGGTCTTTTCTTAGCAATCTTTGATGAAATAGGCCAATTTTGCTAGGATCACACTATGAAAAAAAGTGATTTAGCTGCCGTTGTTTATGAAAGACTAAAAAAAGTTCATCCCGATGCCCATTGTGAGCTCAATCATTCCAACCCTTTTGAATTGCTCCTGGCCACCATTTTGTCCGCCCAATGTACAGATGCGCGAGTGAATATAGTCACCCCGGCCCTCTTTAAAAGATTCCCCACCCCCGAAAAACTGGCCAAAGCTCGTCTGGAAGAGGTGGAGGACATCATCAAATCTATCAACTTTTTCAGAAATAAGAGTAAAAGCCTGATTGGATGCGCTCAAATGCTGGTGGAAAAACACCAAAGTGATATTCCCCGAACAGTGGAAGAATTAAGTGAGCTGCCGGGTGTGGGTAGAAAAACGGCAAACGTGGTTCTGGGCAATGCCTTCAATATCAATACTGGTATTGTTGTTGATACCCATGTGAAAAGAACCGCGCACCTACTGGGACTCACTAAGCAAACGGATCCGGTTAAAGTCGAAATCGATTTGATGAAACTATTCCCCAATGAACAATGGACTGATCTCTCCCATTTATTGATATTTCTAGGCAGAAGAACCTGTGTGGCCCGCCGTCCGCAATGCGATTTATGTAATCTAAAAGATGTTTGTGCTTCTAAGGATAAACTTCTGAAAGCTTCGAAAAAAGCTCCTCGTGACACCAAATCAAAGGTGGTTCGTAAAGCTGCTTCACCGAAGTAACTTCTTTTCCCTGAGAGTAAAATTTAAGGCCAGCCGCATGACAAAGTAATGTGCCTCCGGCGATGTCCCAGATATTTTTCGGTCGTAAACTGACGACATAATCACATTTTCCGGCAGAGAGCCTCCCCAACTTATAGGCAATGCTGCCAACTGGTCTCAGGGTAAATTGCGCTGTGGTTTTGTTGGTAAATAGACCATTTTTCCACTCATTCCCGGAAACCTCTCCACAGTAGGAGGCTTTTTGATGGAAGACCTGTTCCTTGGCTTCAGTAAAACATTCTTTCGTTTTGGGATTATAAACCCAACCTTCACCCGAAAAATCAGCTGTGGGAAAAACTCCGATAGAAATGGACCATTCATCTCGTCCTTCAATGTACTCACGGGTTCCGTCCAGGGGATCGAGGGCCACCAAGGGAAACTGCCACTCCGAAAATTTTTCTTCAGAATAGAAGGTATAGGTGGGAAAGTGCCTTTCTATTATTTGCTCAACGTGAGCGGAGAGGAGTAAATCCAACTCTGTAACAGGGGAGCCATCGGCCTTAATCGTAATTTCGGCTCGGGGAAAACGACGCACTAAAGCATCAATCCCTGGAATTTCATCAACCATAATTCTGGCCAAATATTTTATCAATAAAGATTTTTTATCCACAATTTTCCCCTAGTTTTCCACAACGTATTTTGTTGTAGAATTCCCCATCCGAGCCTCGATCATACTTAATAATCATAATAATTTTAAGTACATAAAAAAAGGGAACCCGAAGGTTCCCTAAACTTTTTTTCATTAACAATGGTTGACTAATTTAGTTTTCCCCAAAAAATAGATAGTTAACTCGCTTCATACATGGCCAACATTTCAACCCAACCGTCCTGGGCCACCGACAAGGCAAATACTCCATCTGATGCTGAGTTTTCTTCGCTAACGACATTCGTTACAAGCTTCACTCCGGACTCATCAACGTAGACAAATGGCTGTTGTTCGGGGGCATGGGAAGACTGAGAAGAAAACTGGGAATAGCAGGAAGAAAAATCTTTAAAAACGGTAGCGGTTAAGGGTGCCTTGTACAAAAGTCCTCCTTGATCGCGTGAAGAGATCCATTCTCTTCTCGATTCTTACTAATAAGTGTATCAAGCGAACACCGAACGCCGCAAAAGAATTCTTTAAAAAGTAAGCAAATCTAAGATCTTAACCTATTTCTCACGATGGATTAGATCAACTATATCCGGAGGAGATTGATAAAAATTATAAAGAATTCTGACCCGACCTTCAAAGTGTGAGTCTAGTAGGCACATCAGCACATAGATAACGTAAATGAAGTTGCGTCGTGAACGGAGACGCGAAATCGATTGAAAAATCCACTCTAAAGGCAGGACCGAGAGGAAAACGACAAACCATAAAAAACCAAAGCTATAAATCAGGTCTTTTTCGACCAGTAAGGCCATTACTACCAGGCAAAGTACCAAAAGGCTAAATTCCCGCAAGCGCTTCACGTCTAAGGTTAATACCGCCAGGGTCTTTCTCTGGGGCTTGAAAATCATAATTAATAAAGTGCACAGACCAATAATAGAAAGTGAATAGAATGCTTTCCTATTAAGTACCACTGACAAATAAGAACTAAATTCTTTTAAGGTCATGGCGTCTTCAAAAAACCGTAAGTCGATATGGGTGATCATGCTGATCAATATGAGAAACATCCCCAGCGAAGTATATTTTACAAACTGTCCTCGATACCATTCGGTGTTTTCATTTAAGAATGAAAAATAGAGCAGCGCCAGACCCACCGGAAACAGGAAACCAAAATTAAAGTTAAGAACGACACCAGTATAACAAAGCAGCCCATACATGAGACCAGAACGATAAGTGGAACTTTTAATACACCAAAGAATTGACCAGACCCAGAGCACAGAAAAACAGGTCGTGGCAGATAAGTAAGGGTCTTTTTTCAGGAATAGAGAGAATGACCAGGTGGAAACGAGGGCAAAGAGTCCCAGCATCGAAAGCCGGCGCGACAAGAAGAAGCGCATGATTCCATAAAAAGCGAGCAGGTAAAGTCCAAAGCTCACAAAGTAAAAGTGCATACTCCAACCAAGATTGATGAGATGAGGAAATCTCCTGAATGGAATAAAATTCATTTGCAGATAATTCCACAACTGACCATGCATCTTCTCTTCTGGGTCCACAATGAGTTTAAGGGTTTCAAGGTTACTGAGGAATGGAAAGCTAGGCATGCTGACAACAAACATCGCTAGCGTCAGGAACAAAACAGTTTTTTCAAACGAATCAAGATATTTGTATTCGGTAAATTGTGTGGATACAGATTCTTCAATAATCTTTCCGCGAGTAGGCCAGGAATAGAAAAGACCGACAACGACAAAAAATCCCCAGAAAAAATGTCGAACAATGTCTTCTGGAATAAAGGACATCAAATTAAAAATCAGCATCATGGTGGCGTTACCTATAATGACCCGATAAAGAACACGATCAATACTGGAATTGGCCCGGAAATAGATCTTTAATCGATGATCGATTTCTTTACCTAATAAATACCACTGGCCTGCCATAAACAGCAGGTAGGCCAACATCAGCAAGGACTGTACAAAAATATTTATTTCCAGCGTTTTCTGAATCCAGACCGGCAAGAGTAAAAAAGAAAAGTAGATAAGCAGCCGATTTATAAAGAATTTCGACTTAGCCCAGATAATATTTGAATTTTTTACTAAAGCTTTTTCCATAATATCCGATCAGAACAGTGGAGCTTATCAAAAGGCTCCAGACCCTTAGACTAGATTCGAAAAAGAGAGAAGGAGTTGTTCACCTTCTCTCTTTTTCTTTTTATTCAAACTTGATCGTAGCTCACTTTCTTCCCACTTGCGACAACAATGTCCCATGCTACTCTTATATTGGGTTCACAAGATGTAAACCCGACTCCAATCGTCCGCTAACTTTCATGGAGGAAAGATTTGGGGATCTCGTTCGGATCAATTAATTCAGGTCTACCTAAGGACATTGTTCAGCAGATCGTTGAGGCTGAGAAGATTCCTATTCAACAAATGGAAGCCCGTAAAGGTAAGATCACCGATAAAAAAGCGCTCGTGCAGCAGCTCACTTCGCTGGTCGAAAATATGCGCGGTGAAGTCCTGAAGAATAAAAACGCCCGAAGTTTACGGGAACTCGCCATCAATACTGGAGACAGCACCAACATTGCGGTTAGCGCCGACAAAAACGTAGCTGATCCTGGAAAATATCAATTAGAAGTTGTTCAATTGGCCCAAAAATCTTCCGCCATCAGTAACGGTGTGGAAGACAAGGACAAGACATACGTTGGAGTGGGTTATATCCGCGCCATTCTTCCCAATGGGGAAGAAAAAGAAATTTACGTTGATGAGAAGAGCGCTACCCTGTCCGGGATAGCTAAGCTTATTAATGGCGATAGTGAATTAGGTATGAAAGCCACTGTAGTAAATGATGGTAAGGGCTCAGATGAACCATGGCGAATTATGATTTCCATGTCGGACACCGGTGACGGTAACCGGGTGGAATTTCCCTATCTCTACCTGGTTGATGGTGAAGTCGATCTTTACTTTGAACAGGAAAGACCGGCACAGGATGCTAAAATCAAGCTCGATGGATTCGAGATCGAAGTTCCCAATAATAAAGTTACTGATCTTATTCCCGGTGTGACCATTGATTTAAAGAAGGCTAAACCCGGAGAAGAAATCAACCTTGAGATTACCGAAGATGTGCAAAAGATCGGAGGTAAATTCAGCAGCCTGATAGATAATATCAACAACGTTTTAAAATTTATTAAAGATCAGAACACCCTGGATGAGAAAACTGATACTTCCCGAACTTTGGGTGGTGACTTAACTCTTACCACTATTGAAAGCAGAATTCGGACAGCGGTTTTCACCTCCATACAGACAGATGCTGGTCCCATGCGTATGGGCGATCTGGGTGTGACTTTCCAACGTGATGGTTTACTGAAGTTCGATCAGGCAAAATTTGAAGCAGCCTTATCCAAAGATTACAAAGCTGTTACCCAGACTCTGACCGGTAAATACTCTATTGAGGGTGGCAAATCTAATGGCTTTATCGATATTTTGGATGACACCGCCAAGACTCTTTTAACACAGCCCAATGGGATTTTAACAACCCGAAAGAGCGGTCTTCAAAGCCAAATCAACCAGATCGACCGCCAGATCAACAACAGGCAACGGCATATTCAGCAAAAAGAAGAAGTGCTGAAGAATAAATTTGCCCGACTAGAAGAGACCATTTCTAAAATCCGAGGTCAGGGTGCTGGACTTGCAGGATTTGCCGCTCCTCCGGGAGCGATTCAATTATGATAAAATTATAAGCGACACAGGAGGAGGGTCCTATGAGCTACGGTTTAGGTGCATATAAGAAAACGTCTGTCGAAACTGCCAGTAAGGAGCAAATCCTACTAATGCTTTATCAGGCAGCCATTAAGAATTGTAAAAAAGCAATGGAAGCCATTGACCAAAAGAATCTTGCCAAGAAAGGCGAGTACATTGGGAAAATGCAGGACATTGTTGTTGAACTATCCAATAGTCTGGACTTTGAAGTTGGTGGAGAAGTTGCCAAGGAATTAGCATCACTCTACGACTACATTCTCTACTCAAGCACCCAGGCAAACATTAAAATCGAAAAAACCCATCTCGAAGGTTGTTTAAAAGTATTAAACACTCTTTACGAGGGCTGGGCGGAAGCCATTAAGAATCTTAAAACGCAAACAAGCACAAACAAGAGCGCCTAATGGAAAAATTCACCCTCCTCTTTGAAGAATTCATTATGAAAGCAATCACCATGACTGAGAACATGATTGCCAGCGAATTTACTCAAGACACTAACTTTGAACACTTCACTTCTAATCGTGAAAGGTTATTTCAAATCCTCGACCAGATTTCCAACAAAATCGAGTGGAACGAGGTCGCTCCTGAAAAACGCACTGAGCTTAATCGCCAGATCGACTACATCAAAAAGCTGGACGAAAAACTTCTGGTGAAACTACAGGAACATCAGGAAGAAGTTCGTACTGAAATTGAAAGAACAGTTCGTCAAAAAGAAAACATCAAGGGTTATAATCTAAGTGATGTGAAATAAGTGAAAAAACTATTGATCATCCAGCAAGATGAAGCCTATTTTCTCTTTGAGACCCTGCGGGTCCTTGAAAAAAATACTGTAGCTTTAAAAGATTTTGACCTCACGATATTAGTAGAAGAAAAAGCATATCGTGACGTTTATGATGACTCAAATCCCGTAATCACTGGGCTAACCTGGAACAAAAATCTTGTCCAAGAAACCTCCTTTGATGTTTCTGTAAATCTATCAATGAATGAAGAAAGTTGGGACTTTCACTCATCAGTAACATCTCAGAACAAAATCGGACCTTACCGCATCTCAGGTCAAACTTACGTTAAAGACCTGTGGTCTTCTTATCTGCTGACCCTGAAGGCTAAGGCTCCTTTTCTGACTTTCCACTTCCAGGATCTTTATAAAAACATTCTGGGAATTAAGGGTTTTCAATATCAGCCTCACGAAAAAACAACTATCAGGCAGATTGCTTTTGCCATGACTGCGGTTCACCTTTTTCCGGCAACTGAACAGGAGTTGCTGGTTCAAGAGATTTCTCAGAATTATCCCAACGTATCATTAATCGATATTTCTGAGATTGATCTGATATCAGACCTTTCTCAGACTCTTTATATCGGCCCCGCCAACTTAAATGCCTTAAAATTATGCGAAGCTGGGGGCAAAGGGATTTTTCTCTCCGGCAATTTTCAGGGATTTAATCTGCTTCCACATGGTTTCGACCATCTTTTTGTAAGTTCACGAGACCAAAAGTTTAAGGCGCGGGAGCTGTTAAAGTTAATCGGTACCTCTATGCGAGCTGAATCAACAGTAGAATCTGCTTATTCCGTTTATCGAATTGAACATGAGAATATCTTCGGATCTTATTTAAAAAGCCTCAATACCAGTGACGACAACTATCCTTTTTACCAGGCCCATGTAGTCTTATGGAATTTCCTGCTTAATCTTTTCGATGTTAATCTGGACATTATTAAATGTAGCATTTCACAAGTTACCTTACTTAAAACCCACCAGGAAGTTTTGCGAAAGCTCATCCGCCTACATGACTATGCCATGGTTTCAGTTGATACCATTTACCATGAAGCTAAATCTCCCAAAGCCGATGGCGCCAAAATCGAAGGGCATTTAAAAAATATCCGGGAGATTGATAGAATTTTCGATCAAATTGCCCAGTCCCATTCCTTACTCAGACCTATCCTGGACTTTTATCGCATCCACCGTGGCCAGAATGAAGGTTCTACTCTGGCAGAACAAGCTCAGGACAGTTTCCTGGCCTATTCGGAAGAGCATCAGGCGCTGGAAGCTCTGTTGGAATTATTTTCTGTGACATTAAAACAAAACGAAGTTAGCATTTGATTATACATATCAAGGATGAGTATGTCAGGGATGACCACACCTTCTTATAATCAAGACTTCCTTTTAAGTACCATTGGGTTAACTCAGGAATATTTATCGGATATCATTATCGATATTCAGGACATTGGGGAATTCAGCGTCGCCCGTGAGTTTTTTTGGAATCGTCGGCTCTCTAAGCTCACTTCGGACATCAGCCAGTTTGTGGAATTAACCACCCTTTTATCAAAGACCCTGACGCTCAAAACCAATAAAACCATCTCCGGGATCAAGGAATCTCACATTCACTTATTATTTATTCTTAAGGCCATGAACCAGGCCCAGATGAAACAAGACTATGTGGCACTGGAAGAATTGATTAAGTATGAATTAAAAGATAACTTAACCCAGTGGAAAATAGATCTCATCCCTCAAACCAAGAAACTTCTGAATACGTAAAACTATTCATCGACCCTCAAATCCTTTTGGATTTTGACTCACTGGATACTGCTTTTTTTACTCTAACTCCCGCAAGCGAGGCCAAAGTCTCGCTTTTAAAACGGGGAGACCGCCTGTGGGTGAACTTTGCTGACGGTGAGCATTGTGATTTCCCCTATTATTTAAAAAACATTAGAACGCTGCTTGATGGAATGAGACTTGATCATTCTATAAAGGCAATCACGACTGAGGCTTTTGATGGTTTTATAAAGACCACTCAGGGGATCGAAAAAAAGGTCTTCTCCCGGGTTTCCTTAAGTCCCGGTGAGAATGTGAAAGATCTTTGGGACGAAATTATCAAGAAAGTTAATCTCATCTCCAGTGAATCACATAGCCTTAGAAGCTTGATGGAGAAGTTACTGGATGTCCCTTTTCTGCAAAAGTTTGAAAGCTCCCTGATTGTTTTACACTTGAAGGGACAAACCAAGGCTGAGCTGCTGGGAATAATCTGGCGTAGCGAAAAAACTCAAAGTTTAATTGAAGTAAAAGATTTTAATTCTTTCTTTAACTCCATTAAAAAATCAAAAATTAAATCTTTTTCTTCAGAAACCTTCTCCAAGATGAATCTTCCTTTCAATGGAAGTTTTCTGGCCAAAGAGATCATGTCTAAAAAATATAGTATGGTAGCCATTGTTTCTCGCCATGATTTCTTGAACTACAGCAAGGATGAGGTCGAACTTTTCGAAACCTGTATTGACCTTCTTCAGCCGCACTTTGAACGATTAATCGATCAGGAATTTTCAGATAAAAGAATCTCAGAGCTGAGAGTCTGTCTCAAAGACTTTCCGCTTCCACTTAGAATAAAAGATGGCGTTACTGGTGCCTCATTTCTAAACGATCTTTACACCAGTGAACTTCAGGACAAGGACATCTTCTTTAATAAGAAGGTTCAGGGTCCGTTTACGATTGATCTTTATGACAGTGACGAACTTAGGCACTACGCTTTTGATCTCTTTCATTTTCAAAGGATCTCACTTTTGGGCGAATTGCTGAATACTTTGAGGCACGAACTAAGTAATCCTCTCTTTGGTCTGAAACTTGGCTCACAGCTTTTTTCCATGATGGACGTTAATTCCGACAGTAAAGAGCTGATGCATGAGATTGAAAAAAATATCAATCGTTGCCAGGTCATCATTGAGAACTTCTCGAACCTTTATCAGGTTCAATCAGAGAATAAACCGGTCTCTATCAAAAAAATCATAGACGAGGCGATTGTTCTTTCTAAAAGCGAGGGACGGGAAGTCAGAAAGTCTATCGTCTTCCAGAACAATACCCAAGAAGTCCTATTGGATGTCCCTTTGATTTTTGTGGTGCAAATTATTTTCAATCTTATAGTCAACGCGGCCCAAGCGATGAAAGCACAACCACAACCACAGGAACTTAAGCTCATTATTGATGCTGAAGATCAGATGGTTCACATTGATATTATCGATAATGGCCCCGGTATTTCCCAGGATAAGATTTCTCAGCTGTTTAAACCCTTTTTTACAACGAAGCCTCAAGGTACTGGATTAGGTCTTGTCCTCTCCCGTAATCTTGCTTTAAAAATGGGTGGAAATCTGGAATATTTGGTGAATAATAGCGATAAAGGGGCCCATTTCAGGCTTACATTACCCAAAACATGAATCAAATTCTCATAATTGAAGACGAAATCCTTATCCAGCAATCGTTAAAAAAACTCTTTGAGCGTAAAGGATTAAAAGTAGATGTATCGGCCAGTGGTAAACTGGCAATAGATCTTATTTTGGCCAACAATTATGACCGGATTATTTGTGACCTTATGTTGCAGGATATTTCAGGATTTGATGTAATAGAGGAGTCTAAAAGAAAATATTCTCCTGAAGAGATCAGTCATAAATTTGTCATCATGACTGCCTATAATTCTCCTCAGGTTCTATCGCGGGCCAATGCTTATAAGTGCCGCCTTCTCAATAAACCATTCGATGACCTTGCTGAGGCCATGCGAATCATGACGGAATAGAAATGAAAAAGAAGATCATGAAAACAATTGGGATCACTTTAAAGCCAAACTCCACTCCTGAGTTCTACAGCATTCTTCCCAATCTCTGCGCCTGGCTACAGCGTCGAAAAAAACAAGTTGTCTTCAGAGAAGAGGATAAAGAACGGGTTATTAAGTTTTTCAAGCAAAAGTCCACTGACAATCTTTTGTTCTGGAACTCCAAAAATTTTCACAATGAAGTTGATATCATGTTTTCACTCGGTGGTGATGGAACACTCATAGGTGTTTGCCGCCGAATTAATACCAAAATCCCAGTCCTCGGTATCAACCTTGGACGATTGGGCTTCATCACTGAATTTAATAAGAACGAATATTTTGATGGTCTGGGAGACATTCTCGACGGACATTATGAACTCACCATTAAGCCCCTGTGCCATGTAAAAGTCATACGAAAAGGGGAGACGCACTTTAGAGATTATTTTTTTAACGATGCCGTACTTGCCAAAAATGATATCGCCCGGATGATTTATCTCCGTGCCGAGCTAGCTGAAGAGCATATTTATAATCTGGCCGGCGATGGAATCATTATTTCTACGCCAATGGGCTCAACTGCCTATTCTATGGCAGCAGGCGGCCCCATAGTCCATCCGGATGTTAGAGGCCTGGTCCTGACTCCTATTTGCCCGCATTCCTTGATTCATCGCCCCTTTGTAGTACCTGACACCTCACCCATTACTTTAAAGATCCTTCCCCCACATCATTCAGTAACCTTGACCCTAGATGGCCAGGTCGCCCTTAACATTGATGAACAGGATGTGGTGATCATAAACAGCTCCCGGGTCAAAAAGGTCTCCCTTATTAAGAATCCTGAGCGTTTGTACTTTGAAACAATCCGCGACAAATTTATCAATTCTAAAAAAGATTAGCCTCTATACGGAAATAATACGTATTTTATTGCACGTCCGTAAATTATCCGTAATACTTAAATTACGGAGGATCTTATGGATGCTAATTTTTATCTTAAAAATCTCATCATTCAGAATTTTGCCACTTTCAAAAATCAGTCCATTAGCTTTAAGCCTGGGTTTAATGCCATCATTGGTGAAACCGGTTCAGGTAAAAGCTTAGTTTTAGACGCCCTTCAACTCATCTTGGGTGGCAGAGCTGACAAGAAGGTAGTGCGAAGAGAAACGGATTACTCCTTAATAGAAGCCGCTTTTTATTGTGATGATAAAAAGGTCCGGGCCTTTCTCGAAGCTGAAGGCTTTCCATTGGAGTGTCAGGAAATCATCATTAAACGTCTCATATATAAAAATGGCACGACCAAGAATTATATCAACCACCTCTCCTGTACCGTGACTTTTCTGGCCTCGTTTGCCCGAAAGTTCATTGATCTGGTGGGCCAGTTTGAGAATCAAAAATTGTTATCAGAGGCTTATCAGCTCTATCTACTGGACCATTTTTCCAAACAACTGGAGCAAGTTAATGAGTATCAGCTCCAGCTTAAAGAATATAAACAAAACAAAAAAGAACAAGACGAACTGATTAAATCGAAATCGCTGCGCGAGCAACGATTAGATTATTTAAATTTTCAACTTCAGGAGATCGAAAAACTGAATCCATCCTCCCAGGACGAAGAGGATCTCCTGAAGATGAAAAATTTAATGATGAACATGGAAAGAACCCAAAAACTTTGTTTTCAAGTCAAAGAAAGTCTCGAGGGAAATGAAAATCACTCAGGTCTTTTGGGACAAATGAAATTTTTAAATCATGTCTTCAATAAGAATCCAGACCTCTTCTTTGAACAGGCTGATCTTTTAGCGGAAATTGACGATAAGTTGCAGTTTCTCCAGTCACAAGTAGAGCAAAAACTCAATATGGAAGCCGATCCACAAGACCTTGAAAAGGTGCTCGATCGATTAGATAGTTACCAGAAGTTAAAAAAGAAATTCGGTGGTACGGTTGAGACTATTTTGCAGACTCAGGTTGATTTTCTAAAAGAAAAAAACCAACTTGAGGGACTGGATATCAATCTTGATGAACTGGAGAAGAGGATCGAAGCCTATAGTGAAAAACTTCAGGCGAGGGCAAACCAGCTCCATTTAAAAAGAGTCCAATATGCCAGGGAACTGGGAGAAGCACTTACCAGTAAAGTCCGCACTCTTAAAATGAATGGTGCGACTTTAAAACTGGAAGTGGAGAAACTAGAAGAATTAAATGAAAGCGGGCTCTCCAGGGCCTACTTCATTGCAGAAACCAATCCAGGGGAAGGTTATTTTAAAATTAAGGATATTGCTTCGGGTGGAGAACTGTCACGAATACTGCTCAGCCTTAGACAGATCTTATCTAGTCATGATTCCATCAGTATTTTCCTCTTTGATGAAATAGATACGGGCATTGGAGGCGAGACAGGGACATGTATTGGCAAGGCCCTAGCCGAGGTAGCACTCAATGGGCAGGTAATTGCCATTACCCATCTTCCTCAAATTGCCCAATTTGCTGAGGCCCTTATTATCGTCAATAAAGACATTCAATCTGATGATAAAAAGTCTCGTACAGAATCAACCATCAAGGAGATTTACGGTAAAATGGTTCTCAAAGAAGTTAAGGCGATGGCGCAACTAAGTTAAAGAGATAAATTTAACAGTGTGATTTTCAATTAGAATAAAGCTTTGGGAATTCAGGGCATAGCCATTATTAATGTAAGTGGAAGTCGTTCCAGGAATTGTATATTCATCCTTAACATGGCTATGTCCACCGAGAATAAAGTTATATTCTCCCTTAGTGGTCACATGGACGCCCTGACGGAAACGATCACGAACTTTTTCTGCATTAAAAATTCGGGATCCTTTTTTTCGGGACATTTTAGAGGCTCGCTCTCCAATGAAATTTAAAACCAGGTAAGGCATCAGATGATCAGCGACAAATTTTAACGGCTTTGACCTGATTAACTTCATGTAACGGTGATAAGAATAATTATCGACCTCATGCTCATCACCATGAGAAAAGTAGTACTTTCGCCCTTCTATTTCCTCAATGACCGGTTTCTGGGTAAGCGTGACCTGATCCTGGGCCCACAATTTTTTAAATAGTTTTTCCAGATGAACATCATGATTCCCTTCAAAGAAATATATCTTCTTTCCTTTTTTCTGAAGCTCAGTCAGGGCAGAAAAAATATGGGAATAGGATGCGAGGTATTCATCATGGGGACCGCACATGAGATCAAAAATGTCCCCTAATAAAACCACATAATCAGAATCCTGCACCTGCGGGTGTTCTAAAAATGACATTAGAAGCTTATCAGCTTCATCGCGAGGTGATTTAACATGAACGTCGGAAATAGCAGCTATCTTCATGGTTATTCATTTATAACATGAAGCTCATCCTTTATCCGCTCAAAAATAAATTTCTCCAGATACTTCTTACTAATCTGATCAATCTGGCTAAAACGACAACTTACGCGCCAGACTTTATAGGTAAATCCATTATATTCATCAGGTTCAATTTCCCTGATCATTACAATTTCGGCAGCCGCTTTAGTCGACCAATCACCAGCCTTTATATCAATTTTGGGAATTTGATCATTTACCTGAAAAAACTTGTTTTCCATTTTTGAGACGAAAAATGAAAAACCACCCGTACTTACGTCATAGCAGTCCTTTAAAAAATGCTGGCTCATTGGACGGGGCAAATTCACCGATTTACCAAAGCTAATTTTTACTTCCGAGGTATTGTGGACATTCAGTCTGAAACTTTTTCGTCTATCCACCTGGGCTACAAAATCCGGTAACTGAAGATAATAACGAAAGGGGGCATCGGTTTGTTTGATATTACAACGAAGGAGAAGTGCTGAATGTGGGATATAGAGATCAACGTAACTATGGCTTCCCATTAAGTCTTGAACCAGGCGATTCTGACCTTCGGCGGGTATAATACAAAAGTCTTTACGGGCCTTTCTGATGGATTCAATTCTGACTTGACCGAGATGCTTGGTATTACCAATGAGCTTCCACAGAAAAACCTCAGCGTTGTTTTCTTTGGCACCAGATAAAAGACTTAAAATAGTCGCTTCATCTTTAACTTTTTTAAGCTTGTTACCATTCACCAAAATATTCTCCAAAAAGGCCTCCCGAGTCTTAGACTCGAGAGGCTTTGGGCTTAAGTAAAACAATACCGATCAAAGAGTACTTAAAATCTTAACCAATCAAGCGAAGAGCACTATTGCCGAGCTGATTGGCCTGGGAAAGAGTTGCTGTACCAGCAGCATTCTTGATCTGAGCAGATGCAAGCTTCGCTGTAGATTCAGCAACGTCGACGTCTTCAATACGTGAACGAGCTGCTTCTTGGTTAACTACTGCAACATCAAGGTTATTAATGGTCGTTTGCAATCGTGATTGAATAGAACCGAAGTTCGCACGAAATGCACTGACCTTGTTAATGGCATTATCAATTCTTTCGAGGTTACCAATTGCTTCAGTCTTATCCCTGACATTACTTCCCGAGAGACCTAAGCTTTCGGAAGAAGCATCAGTGGAAGCCGAATCAAACTCAATTCGGTTGTCCTCACCGCCGTAAGCACCTACTTGGAATGAAAGTGTATCGCCTTCACCTTGCAGTAGTTTACGACCGTTAAACTGAGTCGTTTTAGAAATACGATCAGCCTCTTGTACGAGTTGCTCATACTCCAATGAAAGATAACCACGCTCGGCTTCCCCCACTGTGTCTGAACCGGCCTGGATCGATAGTTCCCGCAAACGAGTCAAGATGTTACTCGTTTCGTTCAGGCCACCTTCGGCAACTTGAACCATCGAAATAGCATCATTGGCGTTTCGGGATGCTACTCGCAAGCCCTTGGTTTCTGCGCCCAGTTTATTCGCAATCGCTAAACCTGCAGCATCATCCGCAGATTTAGTAATACGCTTACCGGACGAGAGTTTTGAAAACTCCAGTTCCTGTTGGGCATTACTGGCCCTCAGGTTCTTTTGTACCTCTTGCGAGGCAATGTTGGTGTTGATTCTTAAGCCCATCAACGTACTCCTTGAAAAAGAATCTTGAAAAGTTACACCTGATCACAATGATCGGGTTCGCTTTCCTTATCGAAAGACTCAGATATTATTTGAGGGCAAATCGACATTTCGCAGGAAAAAAATCAATAAATTAAACAAATTTAGCTACTTGGAACCTTTTAAGAACGTCTTAAAAAGTGGATAAGTCATGATTAAATCAACATTTGCCTCTATAAGAGTGCTCAAACTGCGAGGGGCGAGCCAGATCCAATGCTCACCTGTAACCCATCTTTTACTGTTATCCCAGGCAGGATAATCAGTCGCCCCAGCTTCCAGAATGAGCACTTCATGCTTCATTCGCAGCGAGGTACAGAGAGATTCAAACCAAAGTTCAGAAGGACAACAAACAGAATGGGGTGAAGAAAAAAAGCAAAACACATCCAGTTTCTCTCGGGGTTGAAAGATAAAATCTTTTTTAACTTCCGAGAGAGAGAAGATCATGTTTCTTGAATTTTATGAATGATGTTCGTGGTGGAGTAACCGTCGACAAAATTTAAAGAGAAGACATCTCCTCCTGATTTTATAACTTCTTTACCACCAACGATTTGGTCGATCTTCCAGTCTCCGCCCTTAACCAGTACATTTGGTTTGACCTTTAAGATCAATTCCAGGGGGGTGTCCTCAGTGAAAATTTCAACAAAGTCGACCGACTTCAACTGAGACAAAACATACTGCCTGTCATTTTCATTATTAATCGGACGCTCCGGACCCTTGAGTCTTTTTACACTGGCATCAGAGTTGAGGCCTATCACCAAAAGGTCACCTAATTTTCTGGCTTCCGCCAGATAAGTCACGTGTCCACGATGAAGAATATCAAAGCAACCGTTTGTAAAAACAATACGCTTACCTTCGTTATCTTTTAAAAACTTCTCAAGGGCTTCGGAAAACATTATTTAATCCTGATAACTTTTGAATGAGTAATTTTATTCTGCAGATCAAAGTAAGAGAAAAGTCCCAGACTGATAAAATTAAGAAGACTGACTGTCGAACGTACAAAGAGTGAAGAAAGGGTCAGTGGTTTATCATCCAACCCCATGACTCTTAAACCGAACATGCTCTTACCCAGAGTTGATTGGCTGGTCTTTTCAAAGACTGAAAAATAAATCAAATAGAAACCACAAAAGAGAGTTAACACTAGTGGGGTAATTTCATTTGGGTACTGCATCCACACTTCCAACAGATCCATGCTAATGGTTCTTGCCATCACTGTTAGCACCATGCCAAGAACAGCTGCCACCGAAAACAAATCGAACAGGTAAGCAAATACGCGCGGGGCTTTATCCGCAAGGCGATAATATTTTTCCTCTTCTACTTTTTCTTCTGGAAGAAGATCTTCAGGAGCTGCCTGGTTTTGACCATAAAAGAGTGAAAGATCATTTTGATATAAATTCATTTCTTTCTTGGGTGCAGTATGGGCCTGAGGCATAGGACTGGCCGTCACGGTTCTTTCAGTAAAAACAGGTTTGATCTCAGTGGCTTTTTGATGATGAAAGCCGAGACCGGAAGTAATCGGCTTGAATTCAAATTCAATGTCCTCAATGGGAGTATGAGTATTATTCGTTTTCTTGACTTGTTCTAAATTCATAATGTGTCCTTGTTACCCTTTAATCATATCAAGCCAAACTTCACTTAAGCAAACTTTCGATCATAAGACCTGCCCCTACTGCCAAGGCCGTTGGTGTTCGCAAAATGGGTGTAGGCAAGTTAACAACCCGGACTCGCTCTTTCGAATGGAGAAACTGTAATTCTCCGGAAGAAAAACCACCTTCTGGTCCGATAATCAACAAACGAGGGGACAAGCTATCGCTCGTCTTTTTTGGGGCCTGAATTTTGGTCTGGGAATCCATGAGGATCGCCTCTGAATACTGATCCCAGGGAATTGATTTCCAGTCAGCTTCCTGAACCTGTGGCAAGTAAGGTGCATTTGATTGCTCAAGAGCAGAAACTAAAAGTTTTTCCACCCGGTCAGCTTCGGGGAAACGCATTTGGGAAAAATCCGACCGTACCAAATAAATATTCCTGAAACCCAATTCGGTTGCTTGCTTCAGGCACAACTCCAGAGCATCCCGCTTCGGCATACCCAAGGCCAGATCAAAATTAAAGGAACGCTGGTCCTCGATTTTTTCTTTAAATTTTAATTTCAATTCTCTTTTACTGATGGACTCAACGGTAGTTACGACCATTAGTCCGGCACCGCTTAAAAGCATTAGCTCTTCACCAGCTTCAATCCTAACTACATTCACCAGGTGATGCAGAGATTGGTCTTTCAGGACGTAGCTATCTTGCTCAATAAGATCTTTTACCCAATGGGCCCTCATGAATGACCTTTTTTAAAGAGCACTGCCGCCCAGTCACCTTTTTCTAAATGACTGATCATTTGCATGCCCGCCTTGCTATAAGATTCAATAATCCCCGGGGCCTGATGCTTTAAAAGTCCGGAAAGAATCAAGGCTCCGCCATTTTTGGTGTGTCCAATCAGAGCTTCTTGTTCTTGAATCAGGATACTTTCCAGGATATTAGCGAAAACCAAATCATATTCCTGGAGAAGCTTTTCCCGCACTTCCGGAAGCAATAATCGAAACGAATGATTTTCTAAGTGATTCGTTTCCGCATTTTGATAACAGTTTTTGTTGGCCTCTGGATCAATGTCATAAAAATCCACTTTGGCATCAGGAAAAAACTTAAAAACAGAAAGACCCAAAATTCCTGAACCAGACCCGAAGTCCAATACCTTTTCTATTTTCTGATTAAGAAGGAATTCGGTAAAAAGTTTTAAGCACAGAAAGGTGGTCTCATGACTGCCGGTGCCGAAGCCCATTCCGGGATAAATATATATCTGCTCTTTACTCTCGGACTTGAAGTCTTGTTTCCAGGAAGGAATAATTTCCAACTGCTCATTAACCCTGATCGGTGAATAATGCTTTTTCCATTCTGCATTCCAGTCTTGCACTGGTTGTTCTTCTAACTGTGATTCACAGAGGAATTCGGTCCGCACTCTATTATAGAAGCTTTCTGCTTGTTCTGGATCGGCAAAGAAAAAACGATAATTGATAGGAGTTCCCAAAACCCGGGATTCAACTTCATCAATGACCTCTTGGGGAAGATCGCCACCCGAATAAGAACGCTCTCCCAGAAGGGCATCCACTTCTGCTTCATTTAATGAAAATTCTTCAATCCCCATGGCCTCAAAATCATTGAGCGCCATGGATTCAACTGTTTGCCACTGATCCCCGGTAGGCTGAAAATGAAAAAGTGTTACGACCCAAAATACATCCATAAAAATCCTTTAATAAAGAGTGGATTTATAGCTTAAGTTTCGGGTTATGTGAGGCTAAAAAAATTACATTCTGAAAGGTTTTCTTGGGCAGATGGCAGATTATTTGTTAAAGATTTCAACTCATATGCAGCAAAATATCTTCCTTATTGGTATCGCAGGTGGCTCAGGCTCTGGTAAAACTACTTTTGCCAAAAAAGTCATGAAGGGCATTAATAGCTCTAATTCTAAAATCCTTCACATGGATTCCTATTACTTACCGACGGTCCCTAAGATCAACGGTAAACCCAATTATGATCACCCTGATGCCTTTGACTGGGTTTTACTCAGACAGCATCTGATTGAACTAAAGAAAGGGCATGCAATCCAGGTCCCTAAATACGACTTTGCGACCTCCAGCCGTACCGGGGAATTTGAAACAGTTGGTCCTTGCAAAGTAGTACTCTTTGAAGGGATTTTTTCACTCTATGATCAGGAAATCAGAAATATTCTGGATATTAAGTGCTTTTTGCATGTTGATTCAGACATTCGATTTACCAGAAGACTCCACCGTGACGTAAAGGAACGTGGAAGATCATTGGAATCAGTTATCGCTCAGTACTATGATTCTGTACGTCCAATGTATCAAAAATACCTGGACCCCCAGAAGCAATATGCTGACTTTACTGTAGGCGAAGAGACGGATGTTGCTGCCCTGATATTAGCAGCTCGAATTAAGCAATTATTGCATCCTGAAGCAGATGCTCCTGCACATCAGCACATCTAATCGTTTAAAAGAATCATTTATCTGATATAATTCCTTTAAAGGAATTACTGTCTTGAAAAATAAATATTTTAGCGTTTTACCAATTGGCGGTGTTGAAGAGATCGGGTCAAACATGACCTTAATCAGCACTCCTGAAGAACAAATTGTCATCGACTGCGGAATGCTCTTTCCTTATGAAGAGTGCTTTGCCATCAACTACCTGATTCCTGATTTTTCACTTTTGGATTCAAGCAAACTCACCTCTATCGTGATCACTCATGGACATGAAGACCACATTGGCGGCTTAGCGCATCTCCTGATGGCATTTCCGAACATTACCGTCTATGCCACAAACTTCACACTCCATCTAATTCAGAAAAAACTGGAAGAACATAAGATTAATTTTAAATACAAAGTATACGATCCGGATTCGGAGCTCACTTTTAAGGGAGTGGACATTTGTCCCGTACATGTAAATCACTCGATTCCAGAAACTTGTGGACTCATCATACGCTCTAAAGACCGAAAATGGGGAGCCCTCTACATTTCTGACTTCAAGGTTGACCTGTATTCCAAGCATGAAAGACCAATTGATTTAAAACGAATTAATGAAAAACTTTCTGAATGTGAACAAACTGCGTTCTTCATGGACTCAACCAATATTTTAAATGATGGCAAAACAGTTTCCGAAGGGGAGCTGCTGACCGATTTAAAATCACTGTTAGAACGAGATGAGAATCGCATTTATATCACTCTCTTTGCTTCTAACGTTCACCGTATGAACACTATCGCTAAAATGGCGGTGGCCACAGGCAGAAAAGTGGTCATCATGGGTCGATCACTCAAAACTTATATGGAAGCAGCTTTCGAAACGGGTCATGCACAGATTCCGCCAGAAGACCTATTTCTCCCTGATCAAGTAAAGGGTCAAAGCGGTAAGATGTTAATCTTTCTCTCTGGTTGTCAGGGTGATTTTCTTTCAGCACTAAGACGCTTTAGCTATGGAGAAGATGGGACTTTTAAACCGGGTCCGGGTGATCTGGTTATCTTTAGTTCGAAAGTTATTCCCGGCAACGAAAAAAAGATTTCCCGCATTTACAACAAACTAACTGAGTTTGGGGCCGAAATTATCACTGCCAATGACCAACTCATTCATGCTTCCGGTCACCCTGGCAAAGAGGACCTTAACATCCTTTTAAAAAGCTTCACCCCTAATTTCTATTTTCCCATCCATGGTGAATCTTACTTTCTAAAAAAACACTATGAATTCATCCAGGCAAATTATCCCAAAGTTTCAGCGCGGCTGATTTATAACTATCAGGAAGTCATCCTGGGTGATGGCACTGTAAAAATTGAAGAACATGAGTCCCAAGAACCTCATCTTATTCACGGCAAAGCACTGGAAATCGAAAAAACTCAGGTCAGCCAACGCCGCAAGATGGCCACTCAAGGTGCTGTCTTCATCAGTTATCATCGCAGTATGGGTCATATTGAAATCACGACTCTTGGCCTGCCATTGATCTTTCAAGATAACATTGAGCAATTAAAGAAACGGCTTCTCCAACAGATTCGATCAGATTTAATCAGTCGAGAGGAGAACTACTTTAAGGACCAGCTGAAGATCTCGGCTCGTCAGTTTTGCAATAACTTACTGGGCTATAAACCGGTAACGGAAGTTCATTTATACTAGCCAATTATTTGGGATGATTTACAATGGCTATGATGGAAAATACGGCAATCGTTCTCATCGTCATCACTTTGTTCTTCCTAGTCATCATTGTGGGGCTACTGACAGTTCTTATTTTTAAATTAACTAAAGGCTCCACTAATCTAGTTAATAGCAGTCAGCCCAATTCTGGAGAGGCACCTCATCCAGATGTTTCGAAAACAGAATTTCATCCCGGCATTATTGAGAGAATGAAGGAAATGGAAAGATTCAAACCTAAGCGGTCTGAACTTTTTTGTCCCAATCATCCTGATGAGCCTGGAGAGGTCACCTGTGGTATTTGTGACATGTTATTCTGCAAGGCTTGCATTAAGCCCTTTAAGTCTCTTCATTTTTGCAAGGAGCACATTCCTTTAATCATGCGGCACGAATGGGAAGAAGTGATGACCGTTAAGACTTCAACTCAGAATCCGGAAGAAGGGGTTGAACTGTTTGAAGCAAAAAAGAGATTATTCGTAGATAAGAAAATTCCCACCTATATAGAGACTCATTACAAAATCAATGTCGACCAGGATTACATAGAAACTTATCTGGTGGTGCTGGCCATTCGTGAAAACGTGGACTCAGTCAAAAAGTATCTGATCGAATCACATCCATAAATAAAAAACCCCACTCTCAAGGTGGGGTCTTCTAACTGTAAATTTTAACTTTTATTAAATTTGCGAGTCGTGATTGCGCTCATTCTTTTTCATGAAAGAAGGAGTATCAAATTCGTCTTCGTCAAAGTTGAAGAAGCCTAATTTCTCAGCGATCGACTTAATACGGCTTTCACGAGTTTGAGCTGCTTGAGCTGTAACATTACCAGTAGGAGCTTCTGAATTATCAAAGTGAGAATATTCCTGACGCTCAACAACCGCAGGAGCTTTTGGTGCTACTGGAGCTGCTACTGTATTAGAGTCAAAGTTCTTCTGAGACTCATATTTTGAAGCTGCACTCTGAAGCTTTTCCGCCCAATTGATTTTAGGCTTAGCAGTTTCAGTTCTGGCATCTTCAAGATCAAAGCTGATTTCTGATTTTACAGCATAATCAGTATTCTTCGCCATCATTGGAGCTTCTTCTCTGACAGGAGCTGGAGCAGCTTCCATTTTAGGAACTTCAACTCTCGGAGTTTCCATGCGAGGAGCTTCAGTTCTTACCGGAGCAGGAGTTTCAACTCGAGCAGGAGCTTCAGTTCTTACAGGAGCAGGAGTTTCAACTCGGGCTGGAGCAGCCTGATAAGCTGGTACTTCCGGGGCAGCTGTGCGAGAGATGTGAGACGCTGGAGCCATCACTTCTTTGCGAGCCGTCTGTAAACCAGTAGCAATCACAGTTACTTTGATATCTTCACCCATTGAATCATCAATGACAGTACCAAAAATAATTTCAGCATCTTCATCAGCTGCTTCCATGATCAGAGTTACAGCTTGGTTAGTTTCATGAGTAGTAAGGGAACCATTTCCAGTGATGTTGATGATGATACCAGTAGCACCTTCAATTGAAACATCCTCAAGAAGTGGAGAACTGATCGCCTGACGAGCAGCTACCAGAGCTCTGTCTGTGCCAGAAGCAGAGCCTGTACCCATAAGAGATAGGCCCTTATTTGTCATAACGGTTGATACGTCGGCAAAGTCAGCATTGATCAGACCTGTATTGTTAATTAAGTCTGAGATACCTTGAACAGCATTAAGAAGAACTTCATCAGCTGCTTTAAAAGTATCAACTAGTGAAAGGTTCTCACCGGCCAATTGAAGCAGGCGCTGGTTAGGAATACAAATCAAAGAATCCACTGATTCTTCAAGGGAACGAATACCTTCGTCAGCTTGGCGTGAACGCTTTTTACCTTCAAAGATAAACGGTTTAGTTACAACGCCAACTGTAAGCGCACCCATTTCGCGGGCAAGCTTAGCAATAACTGGAGCTGCACCAGTTCCTGTTCCACCGCCCATTCCGGCAGTAACAAAAACCATATCTGCACCATCTAGAACTTCAGATAGTTTTTCATAGTCTTCAATGGCGGCCTTACGTCCAACTTCCGGGTTAGCACCAGCTCCCAGACCTTTTGTAACGTTTCCACCAAGCTGAATTTTTGTTCCGGCAAGGTTAGCGGCCAGGGCCTGAGAATCAGTGTTGGCAACAATGTACTCCACACCTGTAAGGCCTGAACGAATCATAGTGTTGACAGCATTACATCCGCCTCCACCTACACCAATGACTTTAATCTTGGCTCCAATTGATGGATTTTGGTTGTCAGCAATATCGAACATAAGAATTTCCTCCGGAAATTAAAAAATTTCTTTCCATACATTTTTCAATGATTTACCTAATTTATCAAACATATCTACTTCATCTTGTACTTTTTCTTCACGAGTTACAGCTTGTGAAGCATGCTGAGATTCCTGGAGAAGGCCAAGCACAGTTGAAAATTTTGGATGTTGCATGGCCGTAGTCATACCACCAAAAGCCGAAGGGTAACCCAGCTTTACCGGCTTCTCTAAAATGTATTCTGCTAGTTCCGGCAAATTTTTAATAAGAGCACCACCACCAGTAAGGACAAATCCTCCAGTAATAGCTCCTTGCAAGTTCTTCTCCAAAATCAACTCGCGCACTACTTGAAAGAGCTCATCCGCTCTAGCTCCAAGGACTTCCGAGACAAAACTCAATGGAACTTCACGAGGCTTGGTGCCAGAAAGGCCCTGAACAGTTAGATAAGTTTCGTTTAAACGAGTGTCTTTTAGAACCGTCCCGTGGGTCAATTTGATCCTCTCCGCTTCGTTGTGAGGGATCTTTAGTGCTACCGCCAGATCGTTAGTGAAATGATTTCCACCTAGTGGAATAATCTGTGAATGCAACAAACTGCCTTCTTTCCAGACAGCAACATCTGTTGTTCCACCACCGATATCAATCAGTACAACTCCCAATTCTTTTTCTTCATTTGAAAGAACAGAACGTGAAGAAGCAATCGGCTGCAATATAATAGAGTTGGCGGCCAGACCGGCCTGCTCAACACATTTAATTAAATTATGAATAAGCGGAGTTTTTCCAGTAACAATATGAACGTTTACTTCCAAACGGGAACCGCACATGCCTATCGGATTTTTAATTCCAACAGTATTATCTACCTTGAATTCTTGTGGAATGACGTGAAGGATTTCACGATCTGAAGGAATCAATACAGCTTTGGCTGCTTCGATCACTCGATCAACATCGGCTTGTTTAATTTCTTTGTTCTTAACGGGAACAACACCAGACGAATTGAAACAATAAATGTGATTACCGGCGATGCCGATAGTGGCCGATTCCAATTCTTCAATCCCTGCCATGAGTTTTGCTTCTTCAATGGAAGAGCGGATACTCTCAACAGTTTTTTCAATATTTACTACGGAGCCTTTTTTAAGACCATGACTAGGGTGTGATCCTACTCCGAGAATTTCAAGATTTTTAGCAGATTTATGCGCGATAAGGGTGCAGACTTTTGTTGTCCCGATATCCAAAGCGACAATTACACTTTTGGTGCTCATGAGATTCCCTTCTCAAAAACTCTTCTCAATGGAAGAGGGCAGATTCATTCTGACTAGAAACGAGGCGTTCATCGCCTCTCTAAAATTCTAGATTTTGTCAGAAAACTTGACAACAACCTTTTTCGTATTTACCAGGTTAATACTCGTTGGGTAGCGTTTATTCTTTCCAACGTAGCCGACGATCTTCGTGAGCTTGTTTAATTTTTCATCCCACAAATCAGTTCCCATAAATACGCTGGTGGCTTTTCCACCGAGAGCAAAGATTATTGTTAACTCGTTGTTTTTGCTGATAATGATTTCAGAAATTTGTTTTCTCAAATCAACTTCCATTTTTTTTATGAATTGGGCCAGCTCAATAGGGGCAGCTGCTTCAAGTTGCTCCATCGAAATTGCCAGCAAGGGAAGTGGATAATTTATTCTCTTTTCCGCCCTCATAAGATTTTCATACTGGGGCTCATACATCTTGGCATTTTCCGCTAAAATGGCCGAGTAATGTTCTTCACCATTGGCCTTATAAACTTGAACCTTAGCCAGTGGTTCTGGGCATTCCAATTGGATGCTGAGAGTTTTAATCACTGGATTGTAGGAAATGCGGTAATCAGAGAGAAAGTACTTCTCATCCAGTTTCTCATGAAGAATTTTTTCTTTTACGCTTTTTAAGGACTTCTCTTTTTCAAATTCTTTCATCAAGAGAAGAGTCAACATACCGGATGATTTCGAAGGGCATTCTCCAAAATATGTTCGATAGTTAATATTTTTCTGAGTAAAAGACTCAGGAACATTTGCCCAAGAGGCAAAGGATGGAAGGATCAAGAAAGATACTAAAATTATTCTCAACATAGATTAATGATAGGGGATTTTCACTTCCAATTCAAACTCAATTCCATAGAAGCAATCCATGTTAGATTTTATAATACTCACCAGGGATTCAAATTGATCCCAATTTGAATTGCCGGTGTTCTCTATAAAATTGGCATGCTTTGGGCTTATACGGAGTCCACCGACTGTTAATCCCTTCAAACCCATGAGATCAATCAAACGACCCGCTTGTAATTCTTTATGGGGATTTTTAAAAACACAGCCACAGTTCTTAGTAGCAAGAGGCTGGGTTTTCTTTCGATATTCCAGATAGTCTTTTATCTTCTGAGAAATTGCCGGGTCGATTCCTAAATGGATGAGAGTAGCCCCGACAATGACGTCGCCAGGTTTTACAAAATGATTATGCCGGTAGGTAAAGCTGTCAGCAGTCATCTTCTCTTCTCGAAGAACACCATCAACTCCCACAAGCGTGACTGATTTAATCAAGTTTCCAATTTCGCCCAGGTTGGTTCCGGCATTCATATAAATGGCGCCACCTAGAGAAGCCGGGATACCAGTGAAGACCTCCCAACCCTTAAGACCAAACTTCACTGCATGGGAAGTTAAGTAATTAAGACCCAGCGATGCCGGCAGATGATATTCCTCCCGCTCTACATCCAGATAAGAGAGATCAAAGGAAAAATCCAAATGAATGATTAACTCTTCACAGATGGAGGGAAGAATTTGATTCGCTCCCCAGCCAACTACCAAATATTTTTTATGATGAGAATTTAACAGAGGCAATAATTGTTGAAGCGCCTTAATGTCAGTCACTTCAACCAGGTCACCACGAGAACTCAGTCTCATGGTGGTGTATTTCGTAAGATCGTAATCCTGGTAAAAAAGGCAGCCCGGGATCTTTTTAATCTGTTCTGCAATATTCATAGCGATTTTACGAGTTCTTTAATTTTTTTAGAAATGGCTCCCGCACCCAAAGTGACAAAGACACAGGATGTGTCTTTCTTGGCCTGAAGAATGTCCTTCATGCCATCAAGTGACGGCAAGAGGCTTACGTTTTTTCCCTTCGCCTTCATTTCAATGACCATCGCTTCAGAAGTAATCCCCGCTATCGGTTTCTCCGAAGCTGCATATATAGGAGTAATGTAAACTTCATCAGCGCCTTCAAAACATTCCTGGAATTCTTTCCAGAAGTTCTGAGTACGAGAGTAGCGATGAGGTTCAAAGACTACACATAAAGGACGGGGATCAACTCTTCGCAAGGTTGAAATAGTCGCCTTAACTTCGGTCGGGTGATGGCCGTAATCATCAATCACCACAAAGGATTTATTTTCATGTAGCTTTTCCAGACGTCTACCAACACCCTGAAAGCTTAACAGCCCTTTCTGGATGACTTCCCAATCAAGGCCAGTTTCATGTGAGATAGAAATGGCAGCAAGAGTATTAGAAATATTATGGAGGCCCATGAGATGAGTTTTAAATCTGGAGACTTTCTCACCTCGATAGTAGAGATCAAACTCGCTTCCCGAGGCAGACAATTCAACTTTCTTGGCAACATAATCAGCCGCATCCTTGTCGACTTCAATTCCATACCAGGTAACAGGTCGTTTAACTTGTGACTTAATTGACACTGATGACGGATCATCAGCATTAAGTGCAACTCTTCCGTAAAAAGGCAGTCTATTAACAAATTCAACAAAGGCATCAACGATCTTATCTTTGCTGCCATAATGATCAAGGTGATCATTATCAATGTTGGTCACGGCTGCCATGATGGGATTAAGTAGGAGAAATGAGCCATCAGATTCATCTGCTTCCGCAATCAAATACTGACCATCACCCTTTTTAGCATTGCCGCCAAGGTTTCTGACAATACCGCCGATAATATGAGTCGCATCCAGCTTAGCTTCCTGAAAGATTGTCGCAATCAAGCTGGTGGTAGTCGTTTTTCCATGGGAACCGGCAACAGCTATCCCGAATTTTAAGCGCATTAATTCGGCCAGCATCTCTGCTCGCCTGATCATGGGAATCTCAAGTTCCTGTGCACGAATGAATTCCGGATTCAAGGGATCAATCGCCGAACTGTAAACAATCAGGGTCGAACCTTCCACATTGGAGGCTTGATGCCCGATAAATATCTGAGCACCTTTTTTTTGCAGATTTTCAGTAACGGGAGAAGCATTCAAATCAGAACCAGAGACCTGATAGCCTAAATCCAACAGGACCTCGGCAATGCCGCTCATACCTATTCCACCAATGCCAATGAAATGTAATTTTGTAGTCTTAAGCCATCCCAACATGTGTTTTTATCTCTCTCAAAATATCATCACAGGTATGATTACCGGCAGATGCATTTTGCGTGTAATTTAACTCTTGGCGGAAAGCCTTGACCAGAAATTCCTGGGTCCTTTTTAAGCTTTCCTCGTGACTTAGTTTAGGCTCTACAATCTCAACTGTAAAATCAGCTTCGGCCTTAAATATTTGAGCATTATAGACCTGGTGATTATCAGTCGCTGCGGGATAAGGAAAAATCAGCACCGGCTTACGAATAATCGCCAATTCCGAAACAGTACTGGCGCCTGATCGAGCAATGATCACATCACACCATTCATACTCTTTTTGCATGTCATCGATGTATTCCATCGGCACATAGTTAACCGATGTTTGTATTTCCGGAACCTTTTGATTTCCACCCAACTGATGATGAATGGTCAGTGCGGGAACTTTAGGATCTTTAAGGACATCAAAAATTACCTGATTAATCTGAGAGGCTCCCAAGCTTCCACCAAATACCAACACCTTTAATTCGCCATCAAAACTTTTTGCAGGTACTGGCTGGATTGATTTCCGGGTGGGATTTCCCACCACTCTGACTTTCTTGGCCAGACTCTTGGACAGCCCTCGGGTTTCAGTAAAATGAACGAATATACGGGATGAAATCCAGCCCAGAATCCGATTAGTCAGTCCCATCACGGCGTTTTGTTCAATAATAAAGACCGGTATTAAGAGTAAGTATCCCGCCAGTAAAGTCGGCCCGCAAACATAGCCCCCGGCCCCTACGATAAAGTTCGGTCGCTCTTTTATAAAGGCTATAAAGATGGATAAAAAACTCATCAAGTTCAAAAGAACATTGCTGATGAATTGCAGGGGATTTTTAGTCCGCAGGGGTTTTGAATCCAGATGACGGACTTTCTGATTTTTAAAAAGTTTGTAATCTAAAGGACGTTTACCTGTCAGATAGTGAATATCCCATCCTTCCTGAGCAAAAGCTTCTCCAACTGCTAAGGCCGCATTGATATGCCCACCGGTTCCTCCGGCTACCAAGATTGCACGTTTCATTAATTAAACACACTTTTAAGAGCTGCTACTGGTGACTGCTTGCCCTTGCTTTTTACTTCTTTAGCGTCACCAGGTTGAATACGTATGCAAGCAAAGACCAGTCCTAGTGCCGCCAGATTGGCCACCATGGATGATCCCCCATAACTAATGAAAGGCAGGTTTAAACCCTTGGTTGGCAGAACCCCCAACACCACTCCCATATTCATGAAAGCTTGAAAACCAATTGAGAAAATAATGGTGGCCACCATAATGCTGCCCACTCGCGACTTAAGAGATATGGCCATCTTAAAACCGATGAAAATAAAACTAACAAACATCACAGCGGTGACGAACACTCCTATGAAACCCAATTCTTCACCGACCACGGAAAAAATGAAATCGTTATAAGCTTCCGGCAAATAGAATAACTTTTCATTACTATTTCCCAAACCCTGTCCAAAGAATGAGCCATTGGCGAAGGCTAAAAAAGATTGAATCACCTGAAAACCACTGCCACGAGGATCCTTCCAAGGATCAAGGAAAGTGAGCAGTCGTTTCACTCGATAAGGAGCGGAAATCAGGATTCCAAAAGCACCAATCATTCCCATAACTAACACTGAGTAAAAATACTTTCGCGGAAATGAACTCAAAAAGGCAATGAAGCCAATAATAAGGGAGGCAATAAAGAAAGTTCCGAAATCGGGCTGAAGAACAAAAACCGCTAAGGGATACACAAGACCAGAAAGGTATACCAACCGCTGCTTGGGAGTGTAATGGTTGAAATTTTCAAAATAGCGGATAGCTGCCAACATCAAAGTATATTTTAAAAACTCCCCTGGCTGCAGATTCATAAAGCCCAGATTTAACCAGCGCTTGGAACCTTTGATCACAACACTTAATCCAGGAACCAGGGTGAGTGTTAACAAAAGCCCGAAGAAGGCATTTACTTTGTAAGCATGCTTATAAAGATAGAGGATTTTAAACTTGGAGAAAATCAAAGCGATGGTTAATCCGAGAGCGATGAACACTAACTGTTTGATCAAAAAGAAATAGCTACTTCCCATGTTTTCAGTGGCGTACATGTAGCTGGCGGAAAACACCATGATGACGCCAAATAGTATTAAAAAGAAGACATTAATCAGGAAGTAATTAGTTAACTTTTCTAGTCTGTTATTTTCATTCATGAGTTACACCGGAAGAAGGGTTTCTTCCAGTGTAACGTATGCTCCCTAAACGGAGCAATAATGATTTAGAGTTGGAAGATGAGTTTCTTGTAGTAGTTACCTTTTTCTTCAAAATCACGGAACACATCAGTGCTCTCGTTACCCGGACAAAGGAGAATCGTATCTCCAGTACGGGATTTTTGATAGGCCAACAGAACAGATTCATCAAATGAACCTACCAGATAAGTTTGAGTCACATCTCCAAGAATACGGTTCATACTCTCTTTAACTTCCCCAACCAGTACTAGAACGCGCACTTTCTCATGAATAATATTGGCGTACTTATCAAAAGGAATACCTTCAATTTCTTTACCACCGGCAATTAAAATGACGGGATCTTTGAAAGCTTCCAATGAAACTTTAAGTTCATCCATGGTCTCAGACTTTGAGTCGTTATAAAAACGGACACCGTTCTTTTCAACCACGAACTCCAGGCGGTGAGGGATACCAGGGAATTTCTCAATACAGTGTTGGATAGCGTGATCAGAAACTTTAAGCGCTTTACAAGCAGTAATTGAAGCCATCAAGTTTTCACGGTTATTTACACCCACAATTCTCATATCTGTAACTTTGAACTCAGAATGAAAATGAATATTGGAATGAATACGTTTGTCATGGAAATGGGTCCCTTGAATTTCAGAGATCACACCCATGGTTACAAATGACTTTCTTGAATACCAGAAAGTCTGTGCTTTAGAACTTCTAAGAACAGAGTTAGAAGCCAGTTTATCAAAATTAACAACCAGATAGTCCTCAGGACCCAAATTACGGGCGACCTTCAAGGCGGTATCCAGATACTCCGCAGATGTTTTGAAACGACCCAATAAGTTCTTCTCTTCCAGGTTTGGATAGACGGCCAGCAACGGCTTGAAATTATCTACCGTTTGAAGCTGTTGAGGAGAAACCTCGATTACGCAGTAATCAATTTCTTCATTATTTGGAAGAGAAAGAAAGTTAATGAATGGCTCTTCTGATGTGCCACCGATGAAAACATTCTTCTTATCAATTTTAAGGGTATAGCCGATCATGTGAGCGGTAATAGTGCGACCATGGCTGCCACATACAGCAACAATGGGCTTAGTACAATTTTCATAAGCAAAGGCAAAGTCTGAATAAACAGCACGACCGTGCTCTCTGGCCACCTTCAACTGAGGAAGATTAGGATCAACAGAGGAAGAATAAACAATGATGTCGGCTTCAATGAAGTCTTCATCCTTGTGCTCTCCGAGAGTCATCGTCGGAGTTGGGTTGATCTTCTTCAATCTCTTCACTTGTTTATTCAAGTCAAAGATCGGCTTAATATCTGTTACTTTGATATCACAGCCCCATTGAGTGAAGAGGTTAACCAAAGCAAAACCAGTTTTACCGAGGCCAACAACCAGGACTTTCTTCCCTTTATATTTTTCCATAAAAACTCCTTAAGAATTATCTAAGTTTAAGAGTCGCAAGAGCAAGAATCGCAAAAACCAGACTTATGATCCAGAATCTGACGATTACTTTCGTTTCAGGCCAGCCCATCAACTCAAAATGATGATGAATAGGAGCCATTTTAAAAATTCTCTTTCCTCTGGTTTTAAAAGAAGCAACCTGCAGGATTACTGAAACAGCTTCAATAACAAAAATCCCCCCGATAAGAACAAAGAGGAATTCATTTTTAGTTAAAACAGCAATTGTACCAAGGCATCCGCCCAAAGAAAGAGATCCAACATCACCCATGAAAATTTCAGCAGGGTAAGCATTATACCACAAGAAGCCCACGCCAGCGCCAATAATGGCTGAAACCAAAACCAGTAACTCACCAACATCAGGCACATGAGGAATCAACAAATAATTAGCTAACTCAGAGTGACCGGCCAGATAGGCCAAGAAACCCAGGGTAGCAGCTGAGATAATTGTAGGGCCAATCGCCAAACCATCCAAACCGTCAGTCAAATTTAGTGCATTAGAAGAACCGACGATGACAAAAGCCGCAAATGGCACATAGAACCAGCCGATATCCAACACGGGATCTTTAACAAATGGGATATAAATTTGTGAATCTGTAATTCCCCAACGAATCATTACGTAGCTTGCCACTAATGCTGTAGAGAACTGCCACACCAGCTTTTGTCTGGCACTGACACCTTTGGTATTTTTCTTCAGGACCTTTAAATAATCATCCAATCCGCCCAGGAAGAAATAGGAGATAGTCACAAACAAGGCGATGAGAAACGGAAATGAAACAAAGTTACCGCAAATAGCACAGGCGAATACGGCGCTACCCAAAATAAAAACCCCACCAAAGGTAGGAGTTCCTTTTTTCTTCTTATGACTTTCGGGCCCTTCTTCACGTATGGTCTGGCCAAATTGTCTTAACTTCATCAGAGCTATAAAGCGCTTGCCCCAAATAATGGAAACCAAGGTCGCTATTATGAACGCCAAAAATGAGCGAAAAGTAATATATTTGAAGACATTGAAAAGCTGAAAGTCCTGACTTAGCGGGTAAAGCCAATGATAGAGCATGTTTATCCCTTTAAAAAAGATAAACTTAAGTTATATCGAACAAAGACTCCAATTGTAAAGAGCGCGACCCCTTTATAAAGTGAATAGGATATTTCTTTAAACATTGCCCTCTGTACTCACTCTTAAAATCAGCACTGGTGGCCTTAGGATGACCTTCAGGATATCCGCTTAAATAATGATGTGAGAAGCGACCTACAAAATACACATTCGGGAAGCCTAATTCTTTCACATATTGACCAACCTCTACATGATACTGGGGAGTTGAATCACCCAGCTCATTCATGTCCCCTAGCACAATACATGCTTCACTTAGCTTGAATCCTTGCTCCAAAAGACTTTCTTTAAAGCCTTGTAAGGCAGCTTTCATGGAAGAAGGATTGGCATTATAGGCATCAAGGTAAACTGAACGATCCTCAAACTGAATCCATTCTGAACGATTTTTCGTCGGACGAAAGTTTTTACACGCCTCAATAAAAAGATGGCGATGTTCAGGATAGAAGTGAGTCGCAATGAACAAGCAGGTAATAAGATTGAGCTTGTTGTGGCGGCCAGTAATATGCTGGTTTACGGCCAGCAGATTCTGTCCCTTAAAATGGATCTCTGCTCCGTCCTCAACATACTTAATATGGGCCATCGCTGATGGTGCTTCACCGTAAGTAATCGAGCCTGCCGTCGGGGCAAGATTCTTTAAGAACTTATCGTCGACATTGATAAGATAGAATCCCTTACCAGAGGTGACTTCTTTAACTGCATGATAAAGGTAGCCTTCTTCTTCAAATACTTTTTCTTCATCACCAAAAAATTCCAAATGGGTGGCACCAATATTAGTGGTGAGTCCAGCATTGGGACTGGCAATATCACAAAGAACTTTGATTTCACCTGGATGATTACTGCCTAATTCCAGCACTACAATTTCTGTGTGCTCACTGACTGTTAATAAAGTAAGCGGTACACCCAGGTGATTATTGTTATTTTTCTCGGTAGCAATGACCTTACCCGGTAGCACTTCTCTTAGGATAAAAGACAGCATCTCTTTGTGGGTGGTTTTACCATTAGAACCGGAAATGGCAAAAATTGTATTTCTAGGATTCTTGCTTTTCCATTCCTTGATGTGCTGGTGAGACAGTTCTTGAAGGAAGGTAATACTGTCTGAAACAGGAACAAATTCAGTCTTGGGAAAGCGGGTCTTAAGTGAAGTTACTTTCTCATTATTGATTTCATCTTGTTGAAAAAAGACCAGCGGACATCCAGCGGATAATAATTCCGATATCACATCCAAAGGATTAACCTTCGCGCCAGGAATAGCAACAAAAGCTGAGGGATGATGATATCTTCTGGTGTCTGTGCAAAAATTCAAGTGGCCAGTCTGCTCGACAGGTTTCTTTATAGAGGGGCACTTACTGAGAAGTGATAGGTTAATCATACATTTTTCCTTGCTAGAAATTTCTCCACTTCCTCAATGTCACTATAAGGATGTTTTACACCATTAATCAGGATGTAACCCTCATGACCTTTTCCGGCGAGAAGGAGAATTTCATTTTCTGTTAGTTCGCCAAAAGCTGTTTCAACCGCCTTTGGTCGTTCAACGATCTTTTGAATATGGGCAGAGGACATGCCTGCTACAATATCCTCAATAATCTGTTTCGGATCTTCAGAACGGGGATTATCACTTGTAACATAGATTTCACTGCCCCAGGTCTCGGCAATTTTTCCCATCAAAGGGCGCTTCTTCCGGTCGCGATCACCACCACAACCAAACAGAACCTTTAACTTGTGATGGGGGAAAGATGCTCTGATTCCCTGACAGATATTATCCAAAGCGTCGGGTGTATGGGCAAAATCAACGATGATGTAATTACTTCGGTAAGGCTTGATATAAAAACGACCATCTGGTGGAATGATCTTATCAAAAACGGGTGGAACTGAAAGATTGAAAGTCTTTTCAATGATGGCGACGGCCACTTCCAGATTGTTCCGATTAAAGTCGGTAGAAAAGAAGAGCGGCAGTTTACCCTCTATTGTTTTGGCTTGGGCTACTTTAGAAGTTACTTTAGTCAGTTTATTAAAGAGTTCGCCTTGAGCTTCAGGCAAAAAAACCTTAGCGTCGTCTTTTAAATAATCAAAGAGCAAAGCTTTTGCTGCAAAATACTCTTCCATGGTCTGGTGATAATCGAGGTGATCCTGCGAGAATGATAACCAACCACCCATGTCAAATTTTAAACCACAAAGTCGGTGCTGAATCAAAGCATGAGAGCTAGCCTCTAACACACAAAAATCTTTACCACGACCATAACGGTTTAAATATTTTCTCAAATCAATTAGAGGAGGGGAGGTGAGACCGAAATCCAGAACTGTTCTTAGATTTTCCCGCACTCCCAAAGTGCCAATACTGATACCTTTTTTTCCACACAATTCACCCAACTGAAGCACGAGGTCCGCAGTGGTAGTTTTGCCATTAGTGCCAGTTAAGGCAATAAGTTTTAAATTGGGCAGGGGGTATAAAATATCGAGTATTTGTTTTTGTATTTCAGGCCAGTTCTTCTCGGCAATGATCGAACTATTCATGGGGCGGGATGGATGATCTTCGTTAATTATCAGCCACCCGTATTGGGCCTTATCAATTCTCTCTGTGAAGAGCTGTTGAGACTTCTCATCCTTGCCAATCTTATAAAAAAGAATGGAGTCCTTGTCTGATTCCTGCGTAGTCCAATGAATATCTTTAATCGTCAGGTGAGGAATTTGGGTTTCTAAAATTTTTCCAAGTTGTTGTTCATTCAGCATAAGTTGGGGCTTCAAATTGCAGTCTTAAACTTGTATTCCCCACAGCACTGGTGCCTGGTGGAATTGATTGTTTGGTTACGACACCAAAGCCATTAAATTGTAGCGTAATGTTTCTTTCTTCGGCCAGTTGCATGGCACTTGCCTTATCGAGTCCGGTAAAATCCGGCATGTAACCGGGTGCAAAGTAGCGTGTCTGTTGCGCTTGTTGAGTTTTTACTTCGTCCAAATTTTTAGTATTCGATTTTTCATCATATTTGGCGAATTGAGCAAAATCTTTTTTCTTATAGAGAATGTATTGAGTAATCTTTTTAAAGATCGGTCCAGCTACTTTTCCTCCGTAGTAACCGTTTTCAGTCGGATTATCCACATAGGCCAACACTACAAACTTACGGTTAACATTCACAGGGAAACCCACAAAGTTAGCGACATAACCAGAATATCCACCGGTAGGAGAAACTCTTTGAGCGGTACCAGTTTTACCAGCAACAACATAATGTGGAATTTTAGCTATTGTTCCAGTTCCATCATCTACTGCTCCCACTAGCATTTTAGTTACTTCATTAGCAGTTTTCTCTGAAATAATTCTATTTTCCGGTTTCAGCTGGCTTTCGTTAGTGCGAATTAAGGTTGGTTTAACCAAATAACCGCCATTAGCAACGGCTGCATATGAACGAAGCATTTGGATAGCAGTGGTGGCCACACCTTGACCAAAACTAATGGTACTTAAGGTCAGTGGTCGAACCTTAGCATCGGCCTTATAACTTAAGATGCCCTTGGATTCACCCTTGATTTCAATTCCTGTCTTTTGACCAATTTGAAATTTATCAAGAGTTCCTCTGAATTTAGGGTACTTTAAGCTGAAAGCAATTTTAGTGGTCCCAACGTTGGAACTAAATTTCAAAATATCGGAGACTGTTAGCCACTCAAACTTCTCATGAGTTTCGGCTTCGGAAACCCAGTGGTTCTGAATTTTAATTTTACCGTATTCACAAAAAAACTTGGTTTCTGGGGTAGCAATTTTGTTTTCCAGTGCTGATGCCACAGTCAGCATCTTAAAGATTGAACCAGGCTCAAACGGATCTGTCACAAAAGGCAATTTTCTATATTCCTGCGGAAAAGTTGAAGCCTTGTTAGGATCAAAAGTAGGGTAGTTGGCTATCGCCAGAATTTCTCCGGTCTCGGCATCCATTACCCCGGCACCACCACGAAAAGCCTTATGGGTGGTAACGGCATCTTTTAAATAACTCTCAAGAGCACCCTGGATATCTTTATCAATAGAAAGATGGACGTCGGGAGAAGCAACCTCTGAAGCCTTCGTTTCATATTTAATCGGTCGCCCCTTGGCATCCCGGATATACTTAACAACCTGAGGTTTCCCTTTAAGTTGAGTATTGAGGCTGTTTTCTAAACCGGCGAGACCGGTATTATCAATACCGACATATCCCAGTGTTTGGGCCAGGAGTTCCCGGTTAGGATAAACTCGTTGGGAATGGGACTCAAAAAATATCCCTTCCAGCTTTTTGATCTTTTTAAGTTGTTCTTCATTAAGAGTAATTTTTCTGGCCAGCCAGGTATAACGATTACGCTTTTGAACCAAATTACGGAGCTTTTGATAGGGAAGTTCCGGAACAATTTGGGAAAGACTCTTTAATTGTCTGTAAAATTCAGCATTTTTGTTTTTAGGAATGGTGAAGAGATTGTAAACGTGAACGTTGATCGCCAAAGGGTTTCCATTGCGATCAAAAATATTTCCACGATTGGGATACTCTTTAACTTCACGAATAAATTGTGATTTGGCGTAGGCCAACAGCTTGGCCTTGTTCACAACTTGAATATAGAAAGCCTTACTGACGACGACAGCAAACAGAAAAGCAAAAACAATAAAGCTAAAAAAAATACGATTTTTCAACTGGCACCTTAGGGAATTAAAATGATTTGTTCAGGGCCTGGTTCTTTAAGATCATATTTCACAGCAAACTCACGTAAACGTGGAACTGACATCTCCCGGGCCCTTTGGGCCTTGAGCTCTTTATTTCTGATGGTCGATTTATAAATGTCTTGATCGATGTTGTTGAGTAGGTAGGCTTGCTCAATTCCCTTCATTCGAAAGCCAACAAACAAAATGGCCAGGGTGGTGAAGGTCAAAGTAAAAGGCAAAGCTTTAGGATTGAAAAGAAATTCCAATAGTCGGTTATTAAATTTGAAACTGCTGCCTTTTTTTCTTAGCGCCATCAACCCTCCCTAGTTGAGACCCTCGTTGTAATAAGCGAAGTTTTGCACTTCGTGAACGAGAGTTCTGTGACAGCTCTTCTTCCGTGGCTGTTAGTGGCTTCTTAGTTAAAATTGTAGCAGGAAAATCTTCTTTCTCCACTATTTCTTTAAATGTGTGTTTTACAATTCTATCTTCCAACGAATGGAAACTGATCACCGCCAGCACTCCACCTTCTGCTAAATACGGCAACAATTTTGGTAAGGTATTTTCCAGCACCGTCAGTTCTTCGTTCACCGCAATTCTTAGTGCCTGAAAAGAACGGGTCGCCGGATGGGTCTTCCCATGACGATCCTTTGGTGGATAAGCATGAAAACAAATGTCTTCTAATTCACCAGTGGTTTCGATTTTTTTCTTCTGGCGAAGCTCACAAATCCGGGCCGCAATCTTACGCGAGAGGCGCTCCTCTCCATAGTTAAAAAGCATATCGGCAATCTCTTTTTCAGAGAGGGAATTGAGTAAATCGGCAGCTGTGGGAGTGTTAGGGTCCCCATAATTCATGCGCATATCGAGAGGAGCATCGGCCCTGAAACTAAAGCCTCTTTCCATCTTATCAAACTGATGGGAAGACACCCCTAGATCCATCAAAATACCGGCCAGCTTACCGTGCATTTGATTTTTTTCACACCATTCCGGGAAGTCCTGAAAGTTCATCGGCAAGAGATGAACACTTCCTTCTTTGCCCCTACGGCGAATATTTTCTTCGCCATTTTTCAGCGCATCCGGGTCCTGATCAGTGGAGTAGACCGTAGAACCACTCACGTGGTCCGACAGAGCAAAAGTGTGTCCACCGGCCCCAAAGGTCAGGTCGGCAAAAATTAAAGAGCCAGAAACTTTAGAACCAAGTTCCAAAGCCTCCAGGCATTCTTTTAACATCACTGAATAGTGCGATAGGTATTCGGTCATTTTTTTAAAACAACTTCTAGAATTTCTTTGTGTGAAGGCTGGATCAATGAAGGATCAGTCATCACAGCATATTCATTTTCAGGAACAAACTTAACCGGATTCTTAACCAGGTCAGGAATAGCTTCCACTACAAATTTCTGGGCAGAGGTGTAATTGGACTTCATAACATCCATGATTTCCTGAACAGTACAATGCTCTTCCTTCCAGCAATCATAGTCTGTCACCATTGCCACCGTGGCATAGGCCATGCCAGCTTCTTTGGCGAGGAAAGCTTCCGGTACGTTAGTCATACCAATAACAGAAGCTCCGAAACTGCGATAAATTTTGGATTCCGCTTTAGTTGAAAACTGCGGGCCTTCAATACAAATATAAGTTCCCCCTAAATGAGAGGCAACTCCAGCTCTTTGACAAGCTTCATAGAGTCTCGTCTGCAGCGAGGTCTCAATCGGATTGGCCGTTGAAACGTGACCAACGATTCCATTATCAAAAAAGCTTCTTTTTCTCAGACCTTTGGTCCAGTCAATAAATTGATCAACCAAAACAAAACTCTTAGGAGCATATTCTTCCTGGAGTGACCCTACGGCAGAAATACTGACGATGGTATTCACGCCCAGTTTTTTCAAGGCAAAAATATTGGCACGATAGTTAACTTCACTGGGAGTAAAATGATGTCCATGGCCGTGGCGTGGAAGGAAGTAAAAGGAATTTCCATCTACTTCACATTCCATGATCTCAGCACTTGGATTACCAAAGGGTGTGCTTACCTTGATTTGATTTTTAACTTTGATGGCATCAAGCTTATAAATGCCGCTGCCACCAATAATCGCAACTTTAATTTCGGACACGAGTCCTCCTTATGCCATCATTCCTGTAAGGTCGACCACTTTTCCAAGAGACTTGGATTGTCTGCCCATGAAGCTGTTTGATTCGTCTCTTTCAGACTCTTCCTTGCAAACAATACATTGTTCAGCAGTTGGGCGAGCTAAAAGACGCTCAAACTTGATCCAACATCCACACTCTGAACAAAGTCCATACTCATTAACTTCAAATTTCTTCAATGCTTTATCAATCTTCTTAGCATAGAAGACTTCACGATTTCTAAATCTCAACTGATGTGAGTTGTTGTAATCAGTAATTGATTGCTCTACATCATCGCCACCATCGGGCAATGTAAGACTTAATTCGCTAGCACTTTCCTTATCGCTAAAAACCATACCCTGTTTTTCTTCCAGCAGTTTGTTCTTGAGCGTCTCAAGTTGTTTCTTAGTAAGGGCTTTGTTGTTGTTGTCGGCCATGAGAAATAACTCCTATTCGAGAATAAACTATTCCAATCCACCCTTAATATTAAGGAGGACTGATTTAGATACCATTTTTAATGTTTCAAATACGCCCTGTCCGTTTGTGGCCACTGCCTCAAACGCAGGAAACTTTCTTTTATTCAATTGAAATTGAAGATCTTCAACTGGAACGATGTTGGGAAGATCCCGCTTATTCCATTGCATAACCATTGGAACCTTAGAGATATCATATCCTTGATCGGTGAGATTTCTCTCCAGCCCCTGATAGGACTCGAGATTGGCCTCCATTCTTTCCACCTGAGAATCGGCCACGAAAACCAAACCATCAACCCCTCGCAGGATCAACTTGCGGCTGGCTTCATAAAAAACCTGTCCAGGCACGGTATAAAGATGAAATCGCGTTTTAAAACCACGGATCTCACCCAAATCAAGAGGAAGAAAATCGAAAAACAAAGTTCTTTCATTCTCAGTATTGAGAGTGATCATTTGCCCTTTGTTGTTAGAGCTCGTCTTTTGATAAATATATTGAATGTTGGTTGTTTTCCCACCAAGCCCTGGTCCGTAATAGACAATTTTACAGTTAATTTCTTTAGTGTGGTAATTTACGAATGACATATTAGTTTCCACCTGCTGAAAAGAGACGATCAATTTCATCGTCTGAAATTTCCGTGAAAAGAAATCCTTCCCGGCTGCTGGTTTTAGTTTTTTGAGGCTGCGTTGCGACCTCATTTAAAAATAATCGATCCATTTCTTCCTTGATCAATGCTACCTGGCGCTTAAGCTGTCCGGGATTTATGCAATTATTGTAAATCGCCCCTAAAAAATAGCGCTTACCAGTGAGAGTGAAAGGGAAAAGATAAATACCCTGCGAAGATGTATCAAAGGCCAGTCTGAACTCCATTACATCCTGGTTAGGATGAGCGAGCCCCATCAGGGCTTCAGAAGCTTGCCAAACACCGCTTACCAGAGCTGATACAGAGGTGGTCGTCTGGTTTTGAACGGAATCATAAATAGTTATCCCGTCTTCACGGGTAACAAAGAGACGAGCATTCACTCCAGCCTTTTTGGGCTCAAGTATCAGCTTCATTCTTTCAGTAACATTCATCTGCTTCATTAAAATCTTTTCCGGTTTTCTAGTGCCTTGGTAATCGTCATGGGATCAAGGTACTCAAGGCTTCCGCCAATTGGCACCCCAAACCCGATGCGCTCTACTCTGATTGTTTCAGGCACAAGAGTTTTAAAATATGAGCAGGTAGCGTCTCCCTCGACGGATGGATTGATGGCGAGAATAATTTCCTGAATATCTTTTTCAATAATCCGGTTCTTAAGCTCGTCCATTTTCAACTCGTCAGGTCCAACTCCCAGGAGCGGATTTAAAACTCCGCCCAGGATATGATAGACACCACGAAAGTTTCCGCTCTTTTCAATGGCCATAAGATCCGAAGCATTCTCCACCACACAAAGTGCTTTAAGAGACTGCCGGTCTTCATCGACGCAAATTGAACAAAGGGACTCGTCTGCAAACATTCCACATTCTTCACACAACTTGAGATCTTTAAGTGAGATCAGTGCGTTTCCAACAGTATTCAATTCCTGCGCTTTCCAATGAGTCATACTCATAACCATACGAAAGGCGGTTTTTTCACCCACACCTGGTAGTTTGGTTAAGGCCTCAACTGCATTTTTGATGACTTCAGGAAGTTGAATCATTTAGAAAAGACCCGGGATATTCATTCCGCCGGTAACCTTGGACATTGCTTGCTGAACCATGTCCTGAGATTCTTTCATCGCCTGGTTAACTGCAGTGAAAACCAATTCTTCCAATGAAGCGACATCATTAGGATCTACACACTCTTTATTAATAGAGATGCTAAGCAGTTGCTGCTTGCCGTTTACTTTTACTTTTACCATTCCGCCGCCGGCAGAAGATTCAACTTCTCTCTCGGCTAATTCATTTTGAAGCATTGCCAGTTTTGCCTGCATTTGTTGAGCTTGCTTCATGAGATTGTTCATATTCATAGTAGTCTCCTAATCTTTTAAAATAATCTTATCAATTTTACTGTTAAACAATTTCTCCGCTTCTTTTACATACGGATCATTTAAAATTCTCTGACGACGTTCTTCTTCAATGTTGATTTTTCTTTCGTCATCAATTTCGACTTTCGTCTTAAAATTTTTATCCAGCTTCTCTTCATCGCTAATCAACTGAGTCCGAAACTGGATCTTCTCGATATCAATTTCAAAGAAGTCGGCCAAGTGATTTTTTAATCTGGCGTAAACATCTTTTTCGTCCACGTATTCCTTAAACACCACGGCATTTTCAGGAAATGCGATGGAAACAATTAAAGGTACGGATACGGTATCTATTTCTTCAAAAAGATTTCCGTGCTCGATATTGGCCGCTGTTGCCGGAGACGTTTGTCGTAAATAGACCAAAAAATCATTCCAGGTTTTCACTGGAGCTTTTGGTGCTGCTACAACTTCAACCGTTCCGGCTTCAAGCTTTCCCGGCTGTGGAATCTCGCTTAGCTTTAAATCCTCTCCTGTCAAAATAGACCTGCGCAAGCAGATTTTTTGAAGCAAGATGAGTACTACTTTTTCCGGATTCATGGTGGTGAGTGCCCAGTTAAGGTCTTTCACCAAGGTTTCATAAATCCAAAATAGTTCCGCAATCGTGATGTCTTTCAGACTATTGGCGGCTAAAACTTCTTCTTTATAAAGTCTTTCTTGTTCATCAATCGAATTAATAACCTGGTAAAACCCGTCCAGAATCTGGTCACAAAGTTTCTTCAGATCAATATTTTCATCAATCAACTGTTTATAGATTTTAGAAGTGGTCTTGGTATCACCGGTCAGGATCCCCGATAAAACTTCCTTCATGGCGGAAGTTCCGGCCAGACCCAAGGCTTGAGTGAGGGACTCTTCAGTCACCACATTGTTACCAGAAAGACCCAGGACCTGATCAAAGATCGACAAGGTGTCGCGAACTGAGCCCTGTCCAAGCTCTGCTAGTTTGGTGGCGATTTTTGGGTGTGAGAAACTTATACCTTCGGCCTTAGCAATGTTCAGCACATGCTGGGCAAGTGTTTCTACTGCTACATTTTTGAAGTCATAGCGCTGACAACGAGAAATAACTGTTCCTAACAATTTATGAGGATCAGTCGTCGCCAGAATAAAGATGGCGTGTGCCGGCGGTTCTTCCAAAGTCTTAAGGAGAGCATTGAAGGCAGAAACCGACAGCATGTGAACTTCATCGATTACATAAATTTTATGCTTTCCACGAGTTGGCAGATACTGCACGTTCTCAATAAGGGCACGGACATCGTCCACGCTGTTATTAGAAGCGCCATCAATTTCTGTGTAGTCCATTGAACTACCGGAATCAATATCTCTGCAGGTTTCACAAACCAGGCAAGGATTAAAATCCGGCTTACGGTTTTCGCAACGAATGGCCTTGGCAAACAACCTTGCAATGGATGTTTTGCCTACGCCGCGCGTTCCGGTAAAAAGATAAGCATGGGCAAGCTTATCTTGCTTGATCGCATTTTGCAGGGTCCGGGTAACGTGGCCTTGTCCGACAACTTCTTCAAATTGCTTGGGACGCCACTTCCTGGCCAACACTTGATAGGCCATAACACTCCAAAAATTTTGGGTTTTGAGAGTCGCAAAATAGGGGAGTAAGGACACTAAGTCATGGCGCAGATGCTAGGGATTTCCAATAAAACATTGATGTAAGAACTTATCAGAATCGATAAGATTTATCGCCATTCCCTTGGCCTTTTACTCTCGAAAAAGAAACTCTCGTTATAATTGTTCCATCCCAGATAAATCTTAAGCTTTTACTACGATTCAAGAATTTAGAAGGGATTTGGAGAAATATTAGTAGCAGCCTGAACTTAAACACAACATCCCAAACCGCTACCGTTGCTCCATTCCTGGCCTGGCGGGGTTGACGGCGAAACGCTCATCTAAGACAGACTGCCGAGAGAGATACTAGACGGGAAGTAGCCCCTTGTAAAGAGATGATGGGGGGCACCAAGAAGACTTAGTTCTCGGTGCTGAGAATTCTATTTGATATATCTAATTGTTCCTGAAGATAAGACTCAACCATGGAGCCTTTTTGTTCTGGACCAAGAGCGTTCAATAAGCGGCCATAACGTTCTACCCACATTTCGGCATTAGCACGCAACCCGCTATTGGCAGCGGTCATATATTTCTGTTCATATTTTTCCGGAGTCATCAGAAGCTTAAGTGGTTTCCTGATTCTCGGGGCAGTTAAAACACTTAAGCCTTCAGTTAAAAACTTCACACCGCTGGGGTAAGCCGGATAATTGTTCATTAAAGAGCCCACCTGTACCGGATGAAAACCTCTCTCAGGCAAGACCTTGGCCAGCAGCTTATTACTTGGCATCTTCGCCAGCACCGCCAAATCGGCGTACATCAAAAAAGTATTGGATGGTAAGGCCAGGTTAGTTAATTTTTGAATGAACTTTTGATCAACTTTGATCTTTTCATTAATCCCCAGCACATTGGAACTATTAATGGAAAGGTGAGCACAGTTATTAGTTAATTTGTCCCAAACATAAGCAGGACCGCTCTTATATTGCAGATTCGCCTCATTTAAATACTGAGCGAGTGCTGGCAGTGATTCTTTAGGAGTAGGTATACGGACACAATGAAGCTCCCGCGCCCAATTGACTGCATATTCAGTCCCGAGGGTGGCGTCGGCTACCGCCGTCAGGTATTCGGGAGAATTGTAGGCCAAACTCGCAGGAACTGCGCCCTTATGAACCACATCTTGAAAGACTTTAAGATCAGTCACTTTTTGAATGACCTCTTTAACATCTTCATTGGTAATAGCCTTCATTTCTTTGTCGCCAAAGAAAGTCAGATCACGACCTGGAACTGCCACCCACATGACATTGGAAAAGTTTTTATCCAAAGAAATGCCCACACCTTCATGGGGATATTGCTCCCGCAACTGAGGCTCAACCTCAGAACATGGAATCACTTGGGGATATGAGGAGCGGTAGTCTTTACATAAACCATGGATATAGGTGAAGCCGTGACCAGGACTTCCTCCCTCTTCACCATTTTGGAGCTTCCACTGGGTGCCAGTACAGTATTCAAAATAGGTTGGGAAATGGTCCTCATAAGCGGCGGACGCTAAAGAAGAAACCATCAAGAGAGAGAAGGATAAAAATAATTTATTCATAGAGGTATTTTAACTGCTTCCTGAGTAATGAGGAGTAGTCCTGAAAATATTACAAATGGCACTGGTTATGCACCTTTATTTAAGTGCCAGGAGGTCATTATGAATAAAGAAGAGCTTAAGAACAAATTTGGTAACGTAAAATCCAAGATTAAGGATGCCGTGAATAAGGAGGTTCGCAATAAAGACGTCGAGATGGTTAAGGATAAGAAAACAGGAAAAACTGAAAAATCAAAGTAAGGAAAGCCGTTTGGCTTTCCTTTTTTATAAAACTTACTCAGCTATACATTCGATGGGAGACTCAATATCCCCATTGATAAAAACTCCCTCGTGAACAGATTCTTTTTCGTCATGTTCGACCGTTTTGTTTAACTTTACAGTAAAACGGTAACCTTCATGATCGCGGTACTTGAATGTCAGTGTATTTTTAGTTCTCTTTTCCACAGTGATCACTGATTTTGATTGGCCAAAATAGAGTGGATTCTTGGAATTAAGACCAGCCAGATAAAAGCCCCCAATGGCCCTAGAGCGGCACATGAGATTATTAATTTTAGACAGATCTATTGTTGATCCTGCACTTGCAAAAACTTGTACGCTTGATAGAAAAAGTGTGACGGCTAAAAACCATATTTTCATAAAGACTCCTGGGTTTGCCGCAGGGTAACATGTGGAAGAAATCCATGGATTTTATTTGAAAAATTTACAGGGAAAATGGCGGAGTTGGAGAGATTCGAACTCTCGAATGGCTTTCACCATTACACGCTTTCCAAGCGTGCTCCTTCGACCGCACGGACAATTCTCCATTGAGTGCGATATTTAATTATTAACAACTTATGAGGTTTTTGTCTCAAACCTTCCCGCAATAATCTAATCCATCACCTTGATGGCCTCTTCACTGTCTCAGCAATTAATGTCTAAATTAAGTAATTTACTCTTACGAATTCTTGTCGAATAAAACAACCAAATGATGGCAGTATAAAGCGCCCGAAAATGTGGATACTTAGTCTTAAAAAACTGTTCAAAAATTTTCTGAAGATTACTATGATAATTCTTAGAAATCTTCCTCGTGTTATTCAACCTAGTCCTGTCACCCAGCGAAGAGGATTCTGAACCAAAGCCCATTCTCAACAAGAAACCACCTGTTGATCGTAGAGCACCAATGATAGCGCAGGAAGATGCTTTAGATAAAAACGTCGTTCTTGATTTGATGTATTCGTGAATGAGATCAAGATCAATATCTTCAATCTTAGGAGTCAGCTTTCTTCGCTTAAGCCATATACCAAATTTTGCGAGTTCTCTTTCTCTGTTTCTAACCTGGTTAATTGAGATGTCGCGAACTGCATACTCTTTCAAAAACCATAAACTAAATTTTCCCATCTCCTCATTTTGTGCTCCTAATCTGGGTTAAAAACCGCGAATCTTACATCTTGCAAGATATTGAAACCAGGAGGCTTGATGAATTTCCAATAAGTTGAATGAACTAAACGATATATTTTTTGAAGATATGACGATTTGTATGATGCTTTCGGGCCTTGATAAACCCCGGCAACACGACAGAATTTTTTAGATTTCTGGTTATAGGGAGTCTTGGGACCAAATTGCCAAAGTTCTCAAAAATTTTTGTAGTTTCGAGAATTTTTTGGCAAAAATTTGGCACAGAGGTGGGGGCTGAGGTGTAAGAAAGTATTATTTCGCATCTTCAACTTTAGGCATTGGCATCATTTGCTTTTTATCTTTCGTCATATTCAAGATGAAAGCCTCGCCCCCACTCGTCCTAAAGTACATTTTTCGGAGAGGTGCTTTAAAACTAAAATCAATGCGTCCTAAGGCCTCAGAAGATTTGAGGAATACACTAGACTCTTTTTTAGCTTCCATAGTTCCTGTTGGTTTAAAACTGACTAATCTTTTTTTCTTTTTAGTAAAAATTTCAATAGTCAATTCTTTCTCGGTATTGTCGCATCTAAAATCCAAAATAGCTTTACCGTATAATTTGCCTTTTTTTTCATAGTAAGCCCCGGAATAGTGCCCCTTCAAAAGTAAGCAGGTCTTTGAGCTTAATGGCATTAATCCCATGCCTACACCTTCTAAAAATGCAACCTCTTGGAGACTTCCTTTCTCGAGAGATGCACATTTTTCTTGTACTTTAGATAATCCAGGTTCAAAGGCGAAAACATGACCCAAGGTAAAAAGATAAATCCATATTAAAGTTTTCATTTTGGTATCACCTTATCAATATCAATGCCTATTTGAGTGTCAAAATCGTTATAAATATTTCTACCAGCATCATCGATATTTATGCCCTCTAATTCTTCGAGAGAACAAGTACGTCCTTCAAGGCAATCGGTTTGGCTTTCTAAAGCATCCCTTGTAATGTCGGTCTCGCTGGCTAATTCTTCATTTGCCTCGTAAGCAGATGGATTTCTTCCGGCCAAAGAAGAACCTACTCGATATCCTGCAATTCCTCCAGCAATGGCGCCACCTATAAACCCTTCTTTAAAGCTTCCAACTCCAAAAGCTTCATAACCAATACCACCAACCGCGCCGCCTACAATTGCGCCAATAACCATCCCGGACCATGCCCCCGTTGCAAAAGCTCCAGCAGCTAGACCTCCAGTGTATCCAGCGGCAATAAGAATTCCAACTTTTATTAAGGTTTGCTGATCTTGCTTAGAAAGTGTTATCCTTGGCAGTTTAAAGAATCTTCCAGTGGGGTCGATCAGGTTAATCGGATTGTTCGCAGCATAGATGTACTTGCTATTAAACGTTTTCGGGCTGGCGCGTCTTCCGGGGTGAGGATCCTCTGTAAGAAACCGACCTAGACCAGGGTCATAATATCTCGCTCTATAGTAATAAAGCCCTGTCTCCGAATCAATCTCCCGACCAGTATAGGTGAAATTCGGAGTAATAAGAGGACTTCCTGTTATGTCATTACCGTTTCCATCTTTTATGGCTAGTATTCGTCCAAAAGACGAGTAGGAATAGTGCTGGACTACCGCTCCACTTGCGTCTGTGATATCAACAATAGATCCCAGATCATCTTTAAGATAGAAATAGCTTCCTTCTGTGGTGGCAAGCTTCTTTGATCTTATATCCGCACTTAGAATATCATCCATTCTAAGTGAAGAGTGGGTATAGATAGCCAATGTATTATCGGATTCATCCAGCTCTGCCAGGATGTCTTGACCGTTGTACAGGTACTTACGCGAGAACTCATTTAGCTTTTCAAAGTCTTTAACTACCTTGGCCGTTCTTCTTCCAAGAGCATCGTAAAAGTAGTCGGAAGATTTAATTAAAATACCGTTTTTGTATTCAGTAACCTTGATAAGTTGATTTTCTGAAGAGTAATCGTAGTTTACAAAATTGCCATTAATTACCTTTTCGGTCTTCTTAATGAGATTGCCGTTATTGTCGTAAAAATAGTCGTATTTCCAATCTCGCACAAGTCTTTGTGATTTTTCATCGTACGCTGAACTACCAAACTGGTCTGCAAGGCGATTGCCCAATGAATCGTAGTTAAATACCTCGTTCTGATATTCAGTTGGAAGTTCAGTATTGGTAGATGACACTAATTGTGAATTAGAATCATAACCCCAGTTCGATATTCCACTTTGTGTGACCAGAGATGTCTTGTTTCCAATAAAGTCCCTGGTATATGCATATGAATTTAGAAGTTGGTTCCCTGTCTTGTGAGTAATGGATGAAATGGTGCTATTCTTATCAAACGCAAATCCGGAAACGCTTTGAGGTCGGCTAATAGCTATCAGGCGGTTAGCAGAGTCATAACTAAACCCAAAATTCTCACCAATATGATTTTTGAGATTAGTGAGCCTTCCTTCATTGTCACGAGAATAAGTGAAAGTACCAAAACTACTTCCCATTGAAATTAAATAGCCCAGCTTGTTATAAGAATAGCTTAAAGTTGCAGTTGGAAGAATAGAGCCACTAGCGATTGTTGATGTAACAAAGTATTTACTTCCAATCTTATTATAACTGAAATTGATTTCTGAATCATTGTCTGAAATAGCCGTCATGTTCCCGTAATCATCATAAATCATCTCGTACGTATTATCTGGAAGAATCTTCTTTATGAGCTGATTGCTTTCATCATATACAAAAATTTTTACATTTCCGTTCGGGTCGACCTCTTTAATGACATTTGAGCTTTCATCGTAAGCCAATGAATAAACTTGACCAACAGGTGAAATCTTTTTCACCATACGATCCATAGAATCATATTCGAATATCGTTTTATTACCCTTTGGATCAGAGATGAGAGATAGTTGTCCTGTTAATGTATATTGATAGGCAGTAGTATCTCCAATAGGGGTACTGGAAGTTACGCCTGTAGTAACAGATAGGAGACGGTTAAAGAGATCAAAAGAGTATAAGGTCGAAATTCCTTTAGCCGAGACTTTTTCAATAAGGTTCCCTGCGGCATCCCGTATGAAACTTGTTTTTTCTTCCTGAGGACTGGTTAGAACAATTAGGTTTCCAACATCATCATATTCAAAAGAAGTCGTGTTCCCTTGAGCATTAGTAGCAGAATTTAATAGACCATTTGGCAAATATGATTTGAAGACAGAGTTTCCGTTAAAATCTTTTTCTTGTGTAGCTCGACCTAGCTGATCATAGAAGACTTCATTTGTGGCTCCTAAAGCATTTGTGAATTTTGTAAGAAGGCCTAAGTGGTTGTAGACAAATGATTCAGCATGATCTGCAGCTGAATCATATTTGTAGATCAGATCGCCATATTGGTTATAGTTAAACTCAGTATAGGTACCATCAAATTTCACGATCTTTGTTGGACGACCGTTTAAGTCTCTTTCAATTGTTGTCGTCCTGTCCTTGTGGTCAGTAATAGATGTAACTACACCTGTCTTATCTTTTGTAAGATGGGTCTCTACACCTTTGGCATCTTTGTAGACATCAACAATTTCTCTGTCTTCATTGACTGGAGCTTTTGTCTCTTGGCTGTAGTTGCCTGATACATATGTCTTGCCCAAACCATCTACGACTTTTTGTGAAGAATTGTCTGGAAGAATAACTTCGCTCAATTTGTTCCATTGATTATACAAATATCGAGTCTTGGCACCTTTCTGGTCTGTTTCATTCTGTAAGAGACCGTCTTCGGAATACTGATAGTATTTATTTGTTCCATCAGGAAATGTCACAGAGGCCAAAAAGTTGCCATTATAATTGAAGCGAGTAATACGACCAGTAGGGTCTTCAATGGATTCTAAAAGCCCATTATTATAAAAGAATGAGGTAGTTTTACCTGCAGGATCAGTCATTCCTGTAAGAAAGCCATTTTCGTAAATAAACGACTGTGTATTGCCAAAACGGTCAGAAGACGAGACATGATGTCCGTCGTTTGTATATTTTGAGACACTACCATCTCGATGTTTTCTTTCAAAAGATCCATCTGCTAATCTTGTGACTATAGCGGTGTCATTGATATTGACGGAAGCAAATCTCGCTACACCTGTTGAGGATAAGCCGAAGTTAACTTTTCGGATCATTTTGTTAGTTCTATCAAGATAGATGAGGTTTCCATCAACATCCACAAGGATATCCCTTGGGGAACATAGAGAAATATTGAGTGCTCCTTTTCCTTCGGCAATATCATTGGCGACACATGTATTATTACCTAGCACGGTTTTAGCATTACCCGTCTCAAGATCTAATTGAACAACCCTATGGTTTTCAGTATCTGCCACATAAAGAAGTCCTCTTTCGCTATCTATTGCTAATCCTTGGGGGTTACGAAAATTCATTTGACTCATCGGAGCCTGGTCTTTAAAAACGCCACCTTCAGAAATCTTTTTACCGGCGATTCTTTGGATAATTCCATCTGGGCTTATCTTTCTGATATAACCGTTTTCTGAAGCTACATAGATGTTTCCATAACTATCTCTCGCAAGCGCATTTGGATGGTAGATGCTTGCTAGTATGGCCTTTCCACCGTCGCCATTATCAAAGGTTTGCCTTGTTCCCGCAAAGTTTTGGACATTGTTTTGGGCAATATTAATTTTTCGGATTAGGTTGTTCCCTCGATCGGCAACAAGAAATTCATCAGCGTTTATTTGAATGATGCTTTTGGGTTGGTTGAACTGGGAAGAAGTAATTGTTCCGCCAGCGTAGCCCACAGATGGAACAGTACCGGATTGAACGTAGGCTCCATTTCCAATGACAACACATCCTGAGGCAATTTGCCAATCGTTGTGTGTGTAGTTGTACAGAACGTTGTAGTATAGAGAAGAACCACACCCAGTTGCTGAATATTCATTACATCTAATATTTGGATTGGGGAAATTGTATGAATCAGTTAGTTTACCAATTTCACCCTTGGTATCTACTAAGCTAATAGATTTTTTTGCTCCAGCAGCAAGGGTAGTTGAAAAGTTGTTACTCAAAACAAATCTCGAATCAGTATCAACTGTTAGTATTCGACCCCCATCAACGATAGCTGATGTAGGAATAACTGCTGAGTCACCTTTATACTTGGAGAATATGCATTTATAGTATGCCCAGTCCCCGCGAATTGTTTGATAGTATCGATTCAGGCCAATTGTGATTGGTTGATACGGAAGACTTCCTACTGGAGAATAGCTACCATTTTCTACAACTCCAACATCTCGCTTATTTTTAAAGAGATATAATTTACCATCAGCTCCATGAGAGATGGTATTTACGTTGCCATCTGAGTGATAGAGGGTTTCGACTGATGTTTGCAGTACATAAGGACTTAATTTACCATTAGTTTCTTCAACGACAATTTTATCAGAGTTAGGTTGTAAAATCTTTTCATTCAAGTTCAATTTCCATCCAGATCCATACTCACTATTAATCTTATTTTGAACGTAAAGATTAGTTTGAAGGGGAGGAGGAAAAATTGCGTCCATGAGGCCACTTTGCTCACTATTATAATATTTAGTATGAGTACCCCCAAATGTTCTCTCTTTTCTTACTCGAATTCTTTGAACTGTAAGATACTTGTACTGGAGTACATAAGTAGCATTGGCAGGGTAGGCACCACTCTCTTGGTACGACATATCGACGGAAAATGAAACAGTTGATTGCTTGGGAGGATTTGTTACATCAAAATAAAGCCAAGGAGTGCTAACATCTCCGGAAATAAATTGTGTCTTTAGATATTCAGGTCTTTGCCACGTTTCGATATAGCCATCGACTTTTACTTTTGTACCCCAGCCACCTCCAGATGCACTTACATTTCTTTTTACGTGGTACGTGGGTGTATTTATAGAATTAGTTACGAATACTGAAGGTTTGGCCCAAAGACTATTATAAGTCAGGTTAACCCCAAGGTCCTTACCGAATACTTTATAAGTAGGCAGACCAATTTGAATCTGAACAGCTCCTTCTTCATTGTACATCCCTGGACGATGTGACGGCGCATATTCTTCAAGTTTTAAGCCATATGGAGTAGCATAAACTTCGGAGAAGTGAGTAATTCCTTGACCTTCTTTTGTTTCAATTTTGTCACCAACTACTTCTGCAACACCATCAGGTTCCCAGTATCCAGTTTCGCTGTTCTTGGACATGATCATTAGTTCCATACCATCTGGAAACTCGTTAAGATTTGGTAGAGTCAGTTTAACTGGTTCTGAGAACGTAACTCCTGATGGTTCTAAGGCGTAGACTTCCGTTGGTTTTGAAAATTCTAGAAGATCAATGGAAGTCTTATCCGAGGGTATCGTCATCATGTTAATTTTCTGAGGTACACCTGCTGGAAAAGTTGCTGTATGAGCAGGAATGGTGATCGTGACTCCTGGTGCGTTCACAGATGTTACTAAAACCTCTTGATCTGGAATCACTTCCGTTTCTGAACCGTCTAACAAGGTCGGCACTAAATAAATAACACGATCAAAAACATTTCTTTGTAAATTTCCTAGGGAAACGTTAAGAGTTAAGCGAGAGTATTTTTTGAGGCCCTGAGTATAGATTTCTGAAACTGCAGTTCCATCAATAATTACTTTTTGGTCACCAGTAGCTGGTTTTGCAATAGCAAAAACTCCATTACCATCAGTTAATGCATATTGTCCTGTGCTTTGAATGGTTACTTTTACGCCAGGAATAGCTATGTCGTTAACATCTTTTACGATACCCGTGAAGGTTGTGTCGGCATTATAGTTAACAAGATATGATTCTGATTTATTGATTTCCGGATCGGTTGCAGAAAGTCTGTAACTGGACGAGTAACCTAATAGTGCTGCAAAAGAACCATCAACTTCCACTGTAGCTACTTCAGAGTTTAAAAAGCCACCTGTTATATCAATCTCTAGACCACTCCTTGCGGCCCCGGGCAACCCTTTTACTAGGATTTGCCCATCCTTTGGCTCAAGTGAGACAAGTTCAATTCGGATAAGTTTCAAAACGATTCTGAAATCGATAGCAAATGTGGACGAATTTCCATACAAATCTGTAGCAATAATTTCAGAGGTATATTCACCTTCAACTGGGCGAGAATCTGAGATCTCAAAATTCTTAGTATTTAGAGCAGTCTCTTTACCGTCAATGATGATTTTAGAGAGAAGTTCATTGGAATTTCCCGAGACTTTGAAGTTCAAAGAGGTCAGAACTTGTCCATTATTGGGAAAAATATCAGATAAGATTGGAGGAGTTGTATCAACATAAATTGGTGGAAGATTTAGAGTTGAAGAATTTCCAGCCTCATCAATAGCCATGAAGGTTATGAAGTTCACACCTTCAGAAAGTTGAAATGGTACAGATTCTGAAAAAATACCATTAGATGCAGTCACTTCATATTGAGGAAGGTTATTAACAAATGCAGTGAATTTCACGCCTGTAGCATCTGAAACAGTGACAGGAAGTTCAATGCTGGCAACATTTTGAGAGGCCGGTGTTAATGGTTGATTAATTGAGGGTGGGGTTCTGTCATAAATAAGTTCCCATGAAATGGTTTCAGATGTGTTCCCTGCAAAGTCTTTTCCAGAAACCTCCAAATAATGTTTTCCTTCAATGATATTATCAAAAACGCCAGAAACATTATAACTAGTGCTACCTTCTTGACTTCCGTGGATATTAGGGACAAGTGCTTGAGGACTTGGGTGATAATTTAATTTATTACTGAAATCTTGTTCCTCACCATTTTCAAGTTTTAGGATCGCCTTAATACTTGATAAGTCGATCCGACCAGTGAGGTCATTAATGATATAGGATAGGCCATGGTTATTTTGAGCAACGTACCTACCCGGAACGGGATTAACATCTGCGAAAGTTGGCGGAGTAGCATCATCGAATGTAAAAAACGTATAAGTCTTTTCAAAAGTGGTTTCCCATTTTGGATTCTTACTTTTTTCCTTTTCATTCTTGTAGATTTTAATATTTAAATCTTGTCTCCCTGGTAGGAGAGGAGTTGATAAAAACTGGTCTCTAATTATGGCTGTCGGTGATGCAACCTCAAACGATTTTAAAATAGTATTATTGAGTCTATACTCAATCTTCCAAATATAAGAATTAGTAACATAAGGGATAAGAGCAATATCAAGCCAAGTCTTTTCGCCTTCAAATGAATGACCAAGAGCTGCTTTGAATTCAACCTGCCATTCTTCTGCTGCATTTGACCAAGTACTTGGTTTCGAAATATTGTTTTTAATTTGTAATGGAAATTCTCTCTTTGCGATTAAAGCACTCTCTCCCTGTAATCTTAGAGTCAGTCTTGCTTCAATTTTTTTTAGTGTTTCAGCAAGCTTATTTATATTTTCTTTTCCCTTATGGGGCCAGTGGCTTTGCTTTTGAAGTAGCTTTGTCTTGAGTGCTTGTAATTTTGCAAGAGCCTTTTGATAGTGTGCAACCTTAGAACCTTTGTTTGTTATTTGTGCAATAAATTGAGGGCTTTCGTTTCCATTGGTCACTGGGATTTCATAAGAAATCTCATGTTTATCTTCTTTCAAGACTATTGAAACATCGGAGGTGACTTCTGATGCAATGTCAGGGTAATAAAATTTTAAATCATATTTTAAAAGATCTTCTGGAGTTAACAATAAGCAGTGCTTAGGCTTTTCTTTCTTTAAGCAAAAATGACCATTTAATACAGGATGTTCACCTTCTGTGATGGGTGTTGTAAATTCCGTTTCGATTTCAAGCTCTAAATATGAATCTTTCGCATTAATATGCCATGTCCGTGCATACAGAAGTGGAGTTACAAAAAGGAGCAGGACAAAGAAATGGAACTTCTTCATATGATGTGCCTTTATCAGTAATTAAAGATTTTCTTGAATGATGGTAGCTTCGTCTTGCGTTAAAAGACCTTCTTGCTTCCAGTTATTTAGTTCAGAAGGTTGGATCTGTAGTGAGGGTGATATTTCGGAATTAGTTTGTTGCACGAAGGCTTTGGCTTCCATTTGAGAAGCGATATCGCCTGAATTCACTTTGGGTGTAGATTCATCTGAGCCACTACAAGAAGCAAGAAGGATAAAAGAGATTCCCAAAATAATCCGCATACGTTCAACTCCATCCATATGTTTAAGAACTACTTCGGCATATATCGAGTTCGCTTTATAAGCATTCTTATATCGACTCACCTTTTTAGATTAATCATCTAGGTATTAGTTTTAAAATGGCTGGCAATTTCTTCCGTGAAAGAACTGTGATGGGTGAGTTTTAATATATTAAAAAAAGCAAAACATATCCCTTAAGAAATCTTAAGAGTTTCGATTTTATGAAATTAATTATGAATCTTCCTAGGACAAAAATTTTGGAATATAGCCGCTGAGATAAATTATTATCACTCAAGGAGTAAGTAGTACTTTATGACTACAGGGGGACATGTCAGATGTAGAGTTCGCAGGGAACTCTCTTTCTATATAAAGTTCCTCATCATTGAATCAAATAGATCACGATAAAAAAATGGCGGAGTTGGAGAGATTCGAACTCTCGAATGGCTTTCACCATTACACGCTTTCCAAGCGTGCTCCTTCGACCGCTCGGACACAACTCCAGTTATGATAATGCGATTAGGGTAGATATTTTTAACATGTTTGCCTCGAGTCAGACAACTAATTCTTAGGCCGATAGCCAGTTCTGCGCTCTTTAAAGAACTGAGAAAGAAGTCGGGAGCATTCAAAATGCTTAACCCCGCCCATAATAGCAAATTGATGATTGAGTCGCTTGTCCTGATGGAGGTGGTAACCCAGACTTAAGGCTCCGCCCTTGGCATCGTAGGCCCCAAAAATACATTGTTTTACCCGAGACTGGACCAGCGCAGTTAAGCACATCGGACAGGGTTCCAGGGTGACATAGAGAGTGCAATCAGAAAGGCGCCAGTTTTGAAGCTTTTTGGCCCCTTCAGTGACTGCCAGCATTTCGGCGTGGGCAGTAGGATTAAAATGGGATTCTTTTAAATTATGCTGTTTGGAGAGCACTTCACCCTCGGGAGAGACCAGCACTGCTCCCACCGGAACTTCCTGGGCGCGATAGGCGAGTTCGGCCTGTTCAAGGGCCAGGGCCATATACCAAAGATGATCTGAGACTGAAAGTTTGATGGTCATGATTTTAAATTAGAGGCAAATTTATTACGTATTTTTATCTTCTTACTTTCATTCCAGTAGTTCGTCAAAAATTTAAGGCGCTGTCTTTGTTCTAAATCTGAGTTGATAAATTTCACGCCGTAGATAATCGAGCGGCCAATAATGGGCTCACGCTTGGAGCGAATTTCTGCAAAAAGAGTAAAACTCTGATTAAGAATATCCACACTCACCTGAATCGGATGGCCAACCGAGATATTGTTAAAAAGCTCCAGACAGGCAGCTCCTCGGCGTAAATCAGAAATCCGGCCACGGTACTGCTTACCATCTACTTCTACCCAACACCTGACATCAGCACGGAAACGAAAATCATACTCCCACCAGTGAAAACGCGGGTAGTAGAGCGGAGAAGAAACAATATAACAGGCAATACAGAGAAAAAATAAACTCAACAGAAACAATAGCCCAATCATGGGATTTCCCAAGATCAGAAAGTTGCGGCTTAAAGAAACCAGATAATAAATGCTAAAGATAACTGACATGTTCCAATACGAATAAAAAAGATTGTTCAGCGCCGAATAGTAAAAATTGTAGGCGACTAGCAAGAGGATAAACTGAAAAATAAAGGAAAAGTTCAACACACTTTGAGTCACCAGGGCTTCTGCGACAAAGCCCATAATGACGAAGACGAATTGAAGAATCGTAAGAAACTTTACCTTGTCGTATGAATTCTGCAAATTGAGCTTAAACATAATGAATTACCTATTTTCATCATATTTTAACTTCAACAACGATTCTATGCTCTGATTTTTTACAATCCGCAGAGTTTTCCCCTCTGGTGTTTTAATAAGTTCCCCTTGAAATTCAACCTTGTCTGTTACGTAGCAGACTTCTTTACTCGGAAGATTCTTATCAAACCTCCAATAATCAAATTGATTCTTGCGGGAATGGTAATTAAGCGCCCCAATTTCCTGGTTGAGGTAATAGGAAAGCTTGGCCGCGACCTGATAGGAATTGGCCAGCAGCGCTTCGGTCCCGCATATCTTTTGCACATCCTGCGACCACTGTTTCCAGCCATGAAATTCTTTGAGCCTCTTGATGCCGGTCATTTCCACTGGCATCACCAATAAAAGACGTGCCCCCATGACAATGGCAAAAGAGACGTAAAGCAAGGTGCGCGCCCATTTTTTTTGCCAAACAAGGCCTGAAGCCGCCAAATAGATCAAAGGAATCGCCAGAAATATTGTCCAATTGGCTTCCACTCTTTTACTAAAAGAAGAAAAGAGGAAGAACAGGACTGTGCCAATAGTGATGAATTTCATGGCGCGATCAAAAGCATTGCCACTTTTGTTTTTTACCACTTCCCACCACACCAGCGGTCCAGCGAATACTCCGGCCAACACAATCTGCAGTCCAATAAATTCCAGACTACGCTTTAAGCTAAAAGTAGAGGAGGGACGCTCAATGAAATGATAACGAAGAGTCGAAAAATCATGCTGATACTGCCACAGCATGTGGGGAAAGAAGGCCACTAACGCCGAAACAGCCACCAAGTAAAAAGACTTCCGTAAAAGTAATTTGGGAATTGCTAACATGGTGAAGAACACCAATAGCACCCCGTGGTATTTAGCATAGAAAAGAAGGGCAATGATTAGACCTAGTAGCAAGGAATTCTTTAACGAATCTTTCTCTAAATACTTTTTTAATTGAAAGCAGTAACAGGCGGTCATAAACAACAAAGGAATGTCCGGCAAGGCCAGAAGGCCTGTAAAAGAGGCGAGTGGAAAACTAAAAAAAAGCAGGGAAACAATCAGGGCATTACTGGTCAAAGAAAACAACAACTGCAAACTTAAAAATTGCAAAACGATGAAACCAATTCGGACTGCCAGTTCAGAATGCGGAAGAAAAGAAAAAAGCTTAATGACCACCCCAACAAAAGGTGGATGGTCAAAATATCCCCAATCCAAGTGCTTAGAGTAAAGCCAGTAGTAAGCTTCATCGTGGGCCAGCTCAAAACCGCAGGCCATAAGAATTTGAAAAATAAAAAGCAGTAATAAACTTAAACGCAAAGTCTTTGTCATGATCGCCATTCAGGGAAATGTATGTTACAAATAACTCATAACATCATCAGAGGCCCTAGCTTGATTAGTTTAAATAAAACGGTTGTTATCATACCAACCTATAATGAAATTGCTAACATTGAAAAAATGCTAGAAACTTTGGATCGGCTCCATCCGGCCCTCAATGTTTTAATCATTGATGATGGCTCCCCTGATGGCACTGCCCAGGTGATAAAATCTTTTCAACAAAAGAAAAACAATCTTTACCTTATTGAGCGCACCGGAAAACTTGGTTTAGGCACGGCCTACATCAAAGGTTTCAAATGGGCGCTGGAAAAAGACTTCGAAGCGGTCATTACTATGGACTGCGATTTTTCACATGATCCCGAAGCCATTCCAGAATTCACTAACAAGCTAGGGGACTATGACCTGGCTGTTGGTTCGCGTTATGTTGGTGGTATCAGGATTATGAACTGGCCGATGCAACGTTTGCTTCTTTCTTATTTTGCTTCCATTTATGCCAAAGTGATTACCGGCATTCCATTTTCCGATTCTACTGGTGGTTTTAATGGTTATAGCCGTAAGGCCCTCCAGTCACTGAATCTGGACAAGGTTTTCTCGATCGGTTACGCCTTTCAGATAGAACTTAAATATAAGGTCTGGTCGCAAGGTCTTCCTTGTCTGGAAGTCCCTATTACTTTTTACGAAAGAACAGTGGGCAAATCTAAAATGAGCCGCAAAATCATTTTCGAAGCTGTCATTAACGTCTTTCGCTTACGCTTTAAGAAAATGATGGGAACCCTACAGTGATTGAAGGCCTTAAAGCTTTAGATCTCTCTGTCTTTCTCGCCATTAATTCTTTCCATGCCGAATGGCTTAATCCTCTGATGCAGTTTCTCTCCGGACAATCCGTCTGGATTCCCTTTATTGGTTACTTCTTTTGGTATGCCTATAAAAATGCTGGCAAGAAATATACTCTCTATTTTGGATTGTTTTTGCTGATGGCCCTGGTCGCCAGTGACGTGACCTCTTCTTATATTTTAAAGAATATTGTTAATCGCCTGAGACCTTGCAGAGAAATCGATTTGCAACCGCTGATTTATTCATTTGGACAGAAGTGTGGCGGTAAATTTGGATTTGTCTCCTCTCATGCCGCCAACTCAGTAGTTCTGGTATTCTTTTCCATCAGGGCGCTATCATTTCAAAAGAACTGGATCTATTGGTTGTGGATCATTCCATTTATGGTTGGATATAGCAGAATTTATCTCGGCGTCCATTACCCGGGAGATATTCTGGGTGGAACGATCATTGGTCTATGGTGGGGCTATGTATTTTCCTGGATGTATCAATCAATTCAGGGTGCTAAACGCTGAAGCTCCCATGAGTCGCCAGACTTCTCGTAGCAAATTCTATCATGCATTCGATTGTTTCTTCCCTGCCAGAACTCTACTAATGTCGGCTTAACTCCATAACCTCCCCAGTGAGCAGGTCGCGGAAGAAGTTCAAGGCCTTTAAACTTAAGTTCAGTATCCGCAAACATTTTTTCCAGAGCTTCACGGCTCTCTACTTTTTGGCTTTGAGGAGAGGCGATGGCCCCCAGCTGACTACCGCGGGGACGTTTCTGAAAATAATCATCAGACAGATCATGACTCACCTTGGTCATAACACCTTCAATTCTTACCTGACGTTGAAGGGGGAGCCACACAAAAGTCATGGCCACTTTATCGTTTTGTGCCAGTTCATTACCCTTGGCGCTTTTGTAATTGGTATAAAAAATAAACTGACTATGATGAATACCTTTTAGTAGCAGCACTCTTGCCCGAGGCTGATCGCCGCGAACCGTAGATAAAATAAAAGCATTCGGTTCATCACATTCTGCCAACAAGGCTTCCTTCAACCACTTGTCGAATTGGTGCAAAGGATCTTTGTCACAGTCCTTAATATCTAAGGAAGCAGACTGATAATCGATACGTAGATTTTCTAATGTTTTATTTATTTCCATGACGTAAACATAGCGCTAGTTGGCTTTTCTGTCATGACTAACTTTATGGGAGTTCCACTGACCTTTCATAATATAAGTTTTCAAATCTTCCACTATTTCTATGGCACGATCGCCAGGCACAAACTCTGAAGTATTAACAACTTCTGCCACCTTCGAGCGATCTGCCAGAAGTTCTTTGAAGTAACGGACATGATCCAGATCATCTTTACTTGAGACATGCTGCTCTAACTCAACTAAAAACTTTTGCATCAAGCGTTGGCTAATTTTAAAAATAAGCTCGGCGACCAGAAAGCGAGTGAAGGCATTTCTTCGCCTTAGCCCCACCAAGGCAAAATCAGTTTTTCCAATTTTCAGATTATAGACCGTACCAACAGCAAAACTTGATACCGCCCCGAAAACTTTCAGACAAAAGATAGTTTTTTGCTTGGAGTCCGGCTGCTTTTCCAGCTCCTCCGCAAAAGCATCTTTAAATAATGAAAAACCTTTCTTTATTCTGACGGGCAATATTTTTAAAATAAGGAGCGTATCAGCACCAGACTCCACCAGCTCTTTTACGTTAATTTGATAACCGGATTTTTTAAATGACTTAACCGAAGAGGACCCTGACTTTATTAAGTAAGTCAGATCCTGACCTATCTCTTTTAGGATGTATTTTAAGTCTTCTTTCCAAAGCTCAGTGATAAAGTTTTGCGATTTGTTTTTAAGAATATATTTAACAGAATCTGCTAAATTCATGGGCACCCACTTAGCAGCTCTTAGTTTACCTCAGATTCTTATCCGTTGTAATACCACCAACAAAGCTAATAATTGAAAATACCAGAAAGATCACCAATAGCAGCTTCCCCACCTCAATGGTGACCCCCGCAAACCCATAAAGCCCTGATAAGAAGGCTAAAAGCCCCATAACAAAGAAGATGATGGCCGCTCTTAACATAAAAATTCCTTTCTCTATGTTACGATTCCAGACAACTTGGCCATAACTGCACGCACAATGCCATAGTCCATGTGTATAAAATCAAAAACTTACAGATTCATTAAGTCTTGTCACTGGGTAATTTTGCCACTATATTAGGCAAAAATTCCCATCAAAGGATTTTAGCCCCGTGAAACTCAAAAATAGCCCCGCCATAGCCCTGATAGATGACGATTTAGACCTGCTGGATCTTCTCGCCAGCTTTTTTAAACAACGAGGCTACAAAGTTTTCGCTTACAGCAATGCTGAGGAAGCTTTGATTGATATTGAAAATCAAAGAACAGAACCAGATGTGGTCATCTCGGATTTAAAACTCCCGGTAATGTCAGGTCTAGATTTCATCAGAAGAATCAGAAGATTTAATTCCTCTTTACCAATCATTCTTATGACTTCAGAAGGGAGCGTCGAAACAGCTGTTGAGGCGATTGAAGCCGGCGCCTATGATTTTGTTTTAAAGCCTCTACATATTCCTCAGCTACTGATCTCCGTTCAGCGCGCATTATTTTTAAATGAAGTGCAAATCGAAAACTCTAATTTGAAGAGTCTTTTTCAGGAAGACCTGATGGGCCTCAAAGGTGTTATTGGTAAGTCTCAAGGCTTCAAAAAGGCATTGGAACTGGCCAAGAGAGTTTCCAGCAGTCAGGCCAATATCCTTATTTCAGGTGAATCGGGTTCAGGTAAAGAGGTGATTGCTAAAGCTGTTCATGAATTAGGGGACAAAAAAGATGGTCCCTTTGTGGCCATCAATTGTTCAGCTATCCCGGAGAATCTTTTGGAGTCTGAACTTTTTGGTCACGCCAAAGGATCTTTCACTGGTGCCCATGATAAAAAAATTGGTCTTTTTGAAGAGGCCAACAAAGGAACTTTGTTCCTGGATGAAATCGGTGATTTAACCCTTCCTTTACAGGCCAAACTCTTGCGAGTTTTACAAGAACGCAAAGTTAAAAGAATTGGTGAGAACCAGTACCGTGACATTACCGCCAGAATTATCTGTGCCACCCATAAAGACCTTCGAAAAGAGGTTGCAGAAGGAAGATTCAGAGAAGACTTATTTTTCCGTCTCAATGTTATTCCTATTTATATGCCGCCGCTTCGCGAGAGAAAAGATGACATTCTTCCTCTCAGTGAATATTTCTTAAAAAAATATGCCCTGATGAACCACGTTTCCGTGAAGGGCTTCACCAAAGAGGCCATTCAGAAGCTTGAGGCCTATGAGTGGAAAGGAAACGTCCGGGAACTTGAGAACGCAATTGAGCGGGCAGTTGTATTAACGAGCTCCGAATACATTTTGCCGGAAGATCTGCCTACGGAAGAAAATTATCCCCTTTCAACTGAAGCTCCTACCCATGAACATAAAGGGTTGAGTTTTGAAGAGGATAAACCTGTTACCCTCGATGAGCTTTCTAAAAAATATATCCAGTTTATCTTTGATAAAAACGATGGGGCCAAAGAGCAAACGGCCAAGGATCTTGGTATCGACAGAAAAACCCTTTATCGTAAATTAAAAGAGATGAATCTTAATTAAGCTGGCGGTTAACCCAGGAGGAAAAATCCTTAACGGCTCGTTCCAGCTCATCCATATTTTTTTGAATGGCCGCTAACTCGAGATGAGAACCGATCAAAGAGAGGTCTTGATGGCCAAATGTCAGGCCATTGCCTTTTAATTGGTGACCCACTTTTTGTAGTTCTGCAAAATTTTGACTCCAAAGATTTGCCCAACAGTGATCCAAGTCCTGCTTCCTTCGCTCAATATAGCGATTTTGCATTTCTAAAGGCACCTCCATAGATCCCCCTCGTGGACTCTATTTTAAGGATGTAACCTCCATAAAACCATCCTTTTTGGGAATATTACCCCAATCTAATGAGTCAGAATTCCACGAAAAAGTATTTAGAACGACTTAAATATTTAAAAACTCATAGCTTCTTTAATGGCACCCAAGATGCTCAGAGAGAAGGTGCTAACTCGTCATAGTCCGAATGGACTGACGCAATTTAAAAGATCTGTTTTTACCCGTTTTCCTGCACACCAAAAAAGTTAGCAGAAAGCCAGATTGTAATACCACCTTGGTTTTGCCGAGGTGGTATTCCTCTATTCATGTTACACTCACCACCATGAGTGAAATTTCAGAAATACGCAGTGGCCAGTCAATTGAACTATTAAAAGAGCTTCATATCCTTACCCGGGATGGAAAACTAAATCAGGACTCACGCCGAAAATTAAAACAGGTCTATCACCTTTATAACTTCATTGAGCCGCTACTTAATGATGTCGCCAAAGAAGAAGAGCACAACTTTACTTTGGTCGATCATGGCGCCGGTAAGTCTTATTTGGGATTTATCCTCTATGATTTATTTTTCAAAAAATTAAATCGGGGCGAAATTTACGGCATTGAAACCCGGGAAGAGCTCGTTAAGAAGTCTCAAGAGCTGGCGAAAAAGCTGTCCTTCAACCGCATGAAGTTTTTAAACTTATCAGTTGAAGAATCTATTACTTCAAGTCAAATATCGGACACGGTTGATATCGTTACCGCTCTTCATGCATGTGACACAGCAACAGATGATGCCATCAAGTTTGCCCTTAAGAAAAAAGCACGCTTCATTGTTTTGGTGCCCTGTTGTCAGGCGGAAGTGGCCAGTGTTCTGCGCAAGAACAAAGGCAAAAATCTGGGAAAAAGTGTGCTCACAGAAATCTGGAGACATCCCATTCACACTCGTGAATTTGGCAGCCAGATTACCAACGTCCTCCGTTGCCTGGAACTAGAATCTCAGGGCTATCAAGTGACAGTCACCGAATTAATTGGCTGGGAACATTCCATGAAAAATGAATTGATCATTGCCCAATTTAAAGACCTGCCTAAGGCCCATCCCAAACAGCGCCTTGAAACGCTGCTGGAGCAATTAAATTTAGACGAAATGCGATTTCGATTTTTGGATAATGAATAGGAAACTTAAAGCTTCCTATTCGAATTTGTACCACATAGATGCGTGATTAATTTTGTATTCCTGAAATTTATTAGAACAATTAATTTTCCCTTTAACCACCTTACATTCCCGATGGTCCTTGGCCGGATAAAAAGTAGCTCCCGGCTTTGCCACAATGACACCCAGGAAGAAAAGTGCAGTAACAGTCATCAAATAATGTTTTTTAAGTTCCATTAATTTTACCTCTTAATTTAGGGTCATTTTACAATTTTTTTGCCGACGACTAAGCTCGCAATAAAGCTAATGACTGCCAAAATTAGGAATACAAACAGAAGAGTTTTTCCAATATCTACAGAAAGACCACCAATGTTATTGGCCCCGAGGAGAATGGCCACCAATCCCAAAACAAAAAATGCAATTGCTGCTCTTAACATAAATATCTCCTTGTATATTACAAGACATCACATTCATTCTCTTGGCACATTTCGTGCCATCTTCTTTTTTTAAAATTTACTAAGTTAAGAGCATTTTTTGGATATTACCGGGGCACTCTTCCATTCTGTCACCGAGTCATTTGAGACAATTTGTCTCGTAAACATTTACGAAAGTTATTTTTTAGTACTCAGAATTTGTTTAACCAGGGTCTTTCTGTCGACCATGCTTTTGGCCATGTCGTATCCCTTAGATAAATCTTCGCGAAGTTTTAAGAGATCATTTCTAATTATATCGTACTGCTCTTTTAAATTACTCTCAGACCCTTTAGTGGTGGTTCTTTTTGCCATTCTATTAAGTGCTTTTTCCTTATTACTCATAAAGCCTCCTTTGCCTTTTAATACCTATTCAATTTGCAAGTGAGATGCCACCAGGAAATGGCATGAGTAATGCTAAATGATAGTAGTCCCAACAAGGAGGGAGTCCATGTTGAACGAGCAACAATTTGAAGCGAAGTGGAAAGAAATCAAGGGGGGTATTAGGAATCTATGGGGTCAACTAACTGAGGAAGAGCTGGATCAAATGAAAGGAGATTTGCATGAAATTGTCGATGTGGTTCAAGACCGCTACGGTGATACCCGGGAAGAAATTCAGCAAAAATTTAATCAACTGATGGATTCATTTGATAACGATACAGATAAAAATATTTCTCCGGATGAAGCCTCCTACATGAGAAAACCAATTGATTCTGAATCCTATCGTTCTGATTTTGACAGCGACCGGAATGCCAGACACTAAAACTTAGAGGAGAGGTAAGAACGAAAGTGTCGAAGTTCAGTAGCAAAGGCAAAATCACTTAAGCTTCTTCTTTCACTGAGAAGCATCTTATCGTCTACATCGTCAGCGACTGTCGAGCCCCAGATTAATCCCACCACTTCACCATAAACATTTACCAGCGGGCTTCCGGAATTACCCTGAATGACCGGACAATAACTGAGTTGTATGGAGTTGCCCTTTCTGTAATAAAGACAACTGAGTTCCGTTATTCTCGCCGAACTTATGCTCTGATGATCAACAACCCAGGCAGTAAGATTTTCTCCGACAAAGGACTCGCTTTTTGAAAGAGGAAAAGAAGCCACGTTTACCGCACGATCGATTTCAAGCACTGTATAGTCTACACCCTTTGCATTTAGGGCTCCGGGATCAACTTCGCTTTTTACAACACGCTTGCACCGGACAGACTCATACTGAGATCCATTATAAATACTGATGTAGGTGTTTCGACATTCAAGTTCACTAGCGACACAATGATTGTTAGTGACTAATTTATTGGAACCATTCAAAAATCCCGAGCAAGTCGCCGAGTCATCAGGATTAATAGGATTATGAATAAAGATGCGAGCGATACCTTTGGGGCAGGCGCCCCCGTTTAAGGAAGCACATTCAAAGTTTTGCTCAACCAAGAGGGAGGAAATGTCTTCCTGAGTAAGGGTAATTCTTTTACGGCCATTGATACCCGAATTCCCACAGGAAGCTAAAAGCACCAGCTGAGTGAGTAAAATGAATAATTGAGCTGTTTTCATTGGGGTATTTTAACCAAGGGAAGTATCCAAGTGGTTAAAAATGAATGTTTTATAGTGCTGTATAGTTTCTAGTCGATTATGACCTCATCTAATTTCTGAGCGATTATGACCCATCAATAATAGTTGTGTACCCTAATTCTATACACTTAGATTAGGAACTATTAGCGATGGGAAAGATTCAAATGAGCCAAGAAGAACTTAAAA
>JAMPXB010000022.1 GCA_023701435.1 Bacteriovoracaceae bacterium
GGTTTTAAGTTCTTCTTGGCTCATTTGAATCTTTCCCATCGCTAATAGTTCCTAATCTAAGTGTATAGAATTAGGGTACACAACTATTATTGATGGGTCATAATCGCTCAGAAATTAGATGAGGTCATAATCGACTAGAAACTATACAGTATAGGAAATTCTACAAGGTCTGTGTTGCGAATCGAAGTAATCTTTCATAATGCCACTATGAAAAAAACAACTATTGCCCTCACCCTAAGTACTTTTATTACTCTTTCACAAGCTGCTCAGGCACTGGAGCTGATTGTCGTAAATAATTACGATGCGGCCTCATCTGAAGCAATATGGAAGGAAACTAAAACGGATCAGGTTCCGCAAGCTCTTCTTTCCAATGAAAACGTGGCCCGTCCCACTTCACCTTACAGTGCACTTTTCCCTAAAGCATTCATGCAGGAATCTTTGTTTGCAGTTTGCTTTCAGGATTGTAATCAGGAAGATGGCTTCAGACTTCAAGATGGCGAAATACACGGCCGTGACCTCGCTAAGTGGGATGTGGTTGAACAATCCAATGTTTATTTTTGGTTAAATAGCTATTTTAATTTTCTGGAATCAAAGCTTAATTATCGCCCAAGTAAGTTTCTTAAAGTTATGACGAACAGGGAACTTCGGGATGAAACGGCCGGTAAAATCATGAAGAACAATGCATTCTTCAATCCCGGCGATGTTTCATTAAGCTTTCTTCCTGCCAGTAAGAACCTCCTTTTTAAACTCATGGGCGGAAAAATCAATCGAAGTGGTTTTGACCCTTCAGTTATTGTTCATGAAGCTTCTCACTATTTATTTCACCATCTCTTTCCAAATTCTGTTAACAGTGAAATTGGTGGATTGAATGAAGGCTTTGCTGATTACATGGCCAATATCTTTTTAAATAACCCCAAAGTCGGACTGGTCATGCTTCATGGTAAAGTTCTGAGAAATTCATCAACTGAAGTTGATGCCTCTGGAAGACTTAAAACATACGCTCCGAATATGGAAGTCCATGATCTTGGAGAAAGAATATCTCTGGCTTTATGGAAAACCCGCCAACTGGCAAATGACAAACATGAACTTGATCGCTTAGTCCTGGACGCTATCATTGATATGCGAGCAAACCCTTATAGCAGTATCCATGATTTTAAACAAAAAATGCTGGAACGTATTCCAACAGTTGTTGAAAGCAGACATCTGTCGGGGGTTAAGACCATCTGGGAGACAATTTTCTCAGGTTCAACCAACAGAATTCAAAACACCAACTTTTTAGAGTCTGGTGATAAAGCAAAAACCATCATTGGATTTAAAACTAAGCAAGAAATCCCTGAAGAGCTTGCCCGTCAGTACGGCATCAAGGCCGTAGAAGAATCAAATTATGTCATCCTCCATCAGGAACAAGTGGCGGCAAATCAACAGGCTTCTCTGGTAGGGACAGAAAGCAATTCTGTATTGAAGTCTTATTGGATCGTTCATGATACATCTCGAAATAATATCATGGGCATCTATAATGAAAATAAGGAACTCATCTCAGATGAACAAGAACTGGCCAAGGTAAAGGGTCTGGCCGACAACGTTAGAAATCTTGATGCTTCAGTAAAAGAATTTTCCGAAAAGTTAAAAGCCTTCACAGAGCTTTCTAAAGGCAAGGGCGACTTCAGTATCGCTTACAAGGTTAAAGGAACTGAAACTTTCGAATACAATGCAAGAATAAACGGCAACATCCTGGCCGGACAAAAAATTGAAGTAAAAATCAAAAGAAAGGCCATAGTCGGAAGGATTTTAGGATTACCAGAAATAACCGGGATTACACTTTATACTGCCCCGGTTAAGTTGGCCGGTGTTCCTGAAATTAACGGTCAAAGTGTTATTGGATATAAATTAATAATGAAAACAGGAACTGCTGTAGAAGTTATTCTCGATAAAATCGCTCTTTAAATTTAATTCCTAACCGCTTTAAAAAATATTTAAATACTTTTTAAAGCGGTTATTTTATTCCTTCTCCATTATTGCCACTCACGCAGTCTATCTTCCCGACAAGCATCATCTAAAGTTCAAGCCACTTAGAACTGGCCCTGAACTTGCTTTTTATTGCTCCGTCGTTTTGTGCTTTTGCACAGCTATAAACAAGGAGTCCTTATGAAAAAGAAAATTAAACTTGAAAAAATCACACCTCTCATTCTTGGGACATGCCTGCTTGCCTTAGTCGCATGTGGTGCTGATGACGATGATGATGGCGGGGGAACGGTAGCGACGCCCCCTTCGCAGGAAGAACAACAACCAGGATCATTTAGGGCCATCCTTTCTCCCGTAAACGCCAATGTCTCCGGACTAATAAGCGGGAATGGAGATTTCAAACTTGAGGGTGATACCTTTGAGGCAAGAGTCGCTATAACTAATGCCCCAGAGGGAACTCATGCCCAGCATATCCACATTGGGACTGCCTGCCCTGAGCCTTCAGCAGATACCAATACAGATGGTTTTATTGATGCCGTAGAAGCCGAAGCCGCTGCCGGCAAGATCCTCATTCCTCTGGACAGTGACTTGCGATCACAATCAGCAGGTGGACAATTTCCAAGTGGTGCTAGTTACAATTATTTCCAGTCAACTTCCTATCTTGCGATGGTTGCCGACTTAAAAATCCCTGACGACAATGCTTCTGATTCAATCACTAAACTTGGAACCAACGAGGAGTTAATCCTGGAAGGAAAAGTTGTGGTCATTCATGGAGTGCCTTCTTCTGTCACCTTGCCTGAGACTGTAGCGGGGCTTGATGGAGGTGATCCTCATGAAAGTTTACCGATTGCCTGCGGAGTTATCACGAGAGTCCAAACGGAGGAGACAGGAACCACCACCGGTACAACTACTGGAACCACCACTGGTGATACAGGTGCGACTTCTACCGGAACAACAACTGGTGATACAGGTGCAACCTCTACCGGAACAACTACCGGAGACACAGGTGCAACCTCTACTACCGGAACAACCGGTGATACAACTACCAGTGACACTACAGGCACTGGAGATACAACAGGTTCAACGACCGGTGGAGAAACCGGAACGACAACGGGGTTTTCTGGGATATAAGAAGTTAGAGGGGCGGCCTGGCCGCCTCTCTTTATGTTCCCAAAATGGTTAGATTCTCTTTTTGATGTTCCTCACTCCCTACTAATTCTTCCACGAGTCCTCTTTTTAAAAAATGCTTTAAAACAAGATAACTTCTGGAATCTTTCTCATGCTCCAAACTCCACTGTGCCTGTTCCATTAAAAGGCTGGCGGCGAGGATTTTTGAGAGGGAAAGTGCGAGACTTCTGGCAACTGTATTGAGTTCTTCTTCCTGAATTATCTGAGTAAAAGCGGAAACAACTGTCGCGGAAGCTTCGGAAATCACTTTTTTCATCTCCAGAAGATCTTCGTTATGAATGTTGGCCATCCTTCTGGTTATATCTTTTACAAAATACTCCCCCGCCTTCTCTTTTTTAATCGCTCTCAGAGCATCAAGAGATAATACATTGGTAGTGCCTTCCCAAATGGCCAGCACCTGGGCATTTCTTAACAGCTGTGGAAGTCCTGTATCTTCAATATAACCGGCCCCACCAAAGGACTCTATGACTTCAGAGGCAATCGCCACACCTTCTTTGGCAGTATAAAGCTTAACTAATGGTATAAGGAGCCGCAGGAGTCCCGACTCTACGGTATCGGCCTTACCAGTCTCTTCTTTTCCGAGTAAAAGCGCGGCATGAAAGGTAATAAGAAAAGAGGCTTCGAAGCGTACCTGTAAATCAGCGAGGGTTTGAGCATGAAGACCATGTTTTAAAAGTGGCCTTCCAAAAGCAACACGCTTTTTAGAATAATCTAGCGAAAGCGCGATTCCTCTTTGCATATATCCAACAGCACAACAGGCATTGTAGAGGCGGGTAATGTTAAACAGATTAGCAATCGTCTTAACACCCTTGCCTCTCTCTCCGACCAAGGTTGCCGGTACTCCGTTCAAATTAAGTTCTGCTGTCGGTAGGGCCTTAGTTCCCATTTTATCTTTAAGTCGGTTAATTTTGATATTTTGGAGTTCCCCTTGAGCATCTCTGAGCTCAAGGTAAAAAAGACTCAACTTCTCATCTCCCTCAATCCTCGCCAGGGTCATTGCCATTTGAGAGGTCGTCGCTGAAGTAAACCATTTATCACCATAGAGCTTAAAATGATCCCCTTCGACTTTGGCAATCGTAGATGTGCCGCTGACGTCAGACCCCCCCGTGCGTTCTGTCATCCACTGTCCGGATGTCCAAAAAGTTTTGGGATCTCTTGAGGTTAAAAAAAGATAGGCCTTCTTTTTCATCTCTTCTGTTCCAAAAAGTTCCAGCACTCTGGCAGCTCCATCGGTCATGGCCAGCGGACAAGAATAAATGGCAGATGAAGGATGATAGAGGTAGAGCTTGGCGAACTGATAGACTCGAGAGAATTCATCCAGTTTTCGTTCATAACCCGTGGCCACAATGCCTTCTTCCGCTGCAATTTCATGCAAACGGTTCCAGGCCTCTGAGACTTTAATTTGATCGACTCTTTTTCCCCAGGGATCAAAGGGAACATGGATCGGTGGAGTGCTTTCTGCCAATTGGGACAAGGGTTCCATCTCACTTAAAACACGTTCCCCAAAACGGCTCAGATCTTTGTTGGCCAATTCATAAAATGGATGAGGGAGCGTCCTCCTTAGGTAAGATTTCAATAACTTATCATTATGATAAGGATGGCCTAATTGGGGTGGCGTCTGAAAGAACTCCATAAATACCTCACAGTTACCATCCATTATCAGCTCTTTTGGAGGATGAATTCAATAATTTAGTTATTCTGGACTATCTGCCTTAAGAAAACTTGAGAAAGTACCGAAAGATATTCGAGGATAAAATCAATGAAACCCATGCATTATCTATTAATTCTTTCGCTAACCTATTCTTCTCAGACATTTTCCGCGGAGTGGATTGATAAAATGGTAGGAAATGAAGTTGATGTAATTTGTCTGCGCATTGAAAAATCAACCTCTTCAGATTCTAGCGATAGTTGTAATAGCATCTTTCCAAGCTCAAATCCCAACCGCGCGAAGTTGGTGAATGCCTGTTCTGTCCTTCTGATCAATAAGGCCTTAGATGAAAAGTTCGACAAAGAGGAATGTAAAACTCAAATGAAACTTATCGGCAAAATCCGTGTCGATGAGGAAGCCAATTTGGCTAGTGAAATTGTCCCGACTGGATCTGCCTCACCCTTTATGGATAATCACGTGCCTGTGCTGTTATCTCCGGCCATGGTTAAATGTAATGAATCAAATTTTGAAGACTATACGTGCAACACCAATGAAGTAGTAGATGTCAGTGTCATTAATAAGATTTCTGAGATGCTCCCTACTGCACAGACTTCCAAAATGGTTCCCCTCTCTCCTGAATACACTATCGAAGAATGTAACTGTCTGGAAAAAAACCTGGAAACCAATTATAAATTCCTGGGAAAAAGTAAGAACCAAATCGACAGAGAGCTTGCAGCAGAAAAAAAGAAAATTAATGATCTGATTTTTGAAACGGTGAGTAAGAAATTCATCAATGACTATGCCGCCAATCTTGAAGATACTAACTATTATTTAACAAATAATGTGAGTGCATTGGATAAAGATCCTAAAAAGGCCATGCTCCTCCAATGTAATAATGCTGAGGATTTTCGAAAAAGTGTCAACAGCGCTTGTGGCACAAATGGTGTCGATCCAAAAGTAATAGACCAGCGAATTGAAAATTTATTGGGAGTCCATGGCGATTATATAGATGACCATACTCTTCAAGGAAAATTTAAAAAGTTAACAAACGACGTCCTGACTTCAAAAGCAGGTTCCGGTAAAACACGATATGATTATGATATTGCCCGATCAGGAATAGTTTCAACTATTCCACAGGTAAAATTAATTGATGAGTTAACCTCTTATCTCTTTGAGGACCCGGAATTAACAGCAATGCTTGAAAAAGAAATTGCTGATGGTGAAAAACCAGGAAAGGCCATCAGTATATTATTGAAAGACAAGAAGATGCCTGCGATTCAAAAACTAGTAAAAAAAATTACTGATGACAACTTAGGATTCAATGCTAACAACAAAGCCTTTTTTAATAATTTAAAAATTGCTGCTCAATCAAATATTGAGGAACATCTAAGCGAGATGGTGGAGGACGCCTATAAAGTGGCCACTGCTTATTATCCTGGATATAAGGCCATTTTCAGAGATACCGAGCTATTCAACAAACTGAGAGGAACAGATAAAAACAATAGGTCCTTAATGAGTGCTCTGGAGAAGAACCCAGCAATTCTGGGCAACCATTATTCCAAGAGATGTGAAAAACTAAAAGAGACTTTTGCACAAACCGTTTGTACCAAAGATGATGATTACCTAAGAAAGACCTCTCCAAAGCAGCTAAATAAATATTTATCTACGACATCAAAAATGATTAATTCAGAGCTCAAAGATTCTCTTCTGTGTCATGCCGCCAGAGGAAGTAAAGATGAGCATATTTTTTCAGGACTCAACTTCGAAAATCAAAATAATGCTAATATTTCAGATTACCATATCCGTAAATCTAACAACCCCGAAAATAGACAAAGCGGATTTGATAAATATATCAGTTCATTAAATAAGAGTGATAGTACCCTCGCCAACTATCTTGAGCGAGCACGAAATATCGGCGAAAGAAAGAGAAACTCAGCTCCTGAAATTGCTTCCTTAGTGGCCAAAAAGGAGACAATGAATGCTCCACACCCCGCCATGACAGAAAAGGCCACAATCTCTTCCAAGGCCTCTAAAGTCGAAAATCACTCAGACAACGTGCCGGTGATCGGCCACTCGCCTCTTAATTCCTATATGGCCCCGGCCCCAGCCCCTGTATCGGCTTCATCAAAAGCAGTATCATCTAGGGCATCCACCAAAACTTCTAAATCTTTATTGAGAGAGTTCCTGGTAGATGAAAATAACAAAGAACAAGTTGATAAACTTCTTTCACGCACGAGTGATGAAGACCTGGAAAAGCTTGTCAGGCTGAAGCAGGAAATTGCCAATGATCAAACAAGGCTTAATGAACTCCTGAAGGAAACTGAAAGGGTTAAATTAAGCAACATGGAAAAGAATCTTAAAAGTCTTGAAAGCGAAATCAGGGCCAATCCAAAATCTGCCGAAACTGAAGCTCAAAGAGAGTTACAGAGAGAAGCTCCAACCTTCTTCCAAGGAGGAGCTCAATCAGGAGCAATGGTTTCATCAAATAATAAAGAAAATGGTTCAGATAATTCCTATCATTCAGAGTCTTCATCATTTGGCAGGGCCTCCACCTCTGAGGGCCGGTCTGCTTCCAATGCCGCCAGATCTCCAGCTTCACGGTCAGACTCAGGAGCACAGTCCAAAGATTCCTCTCGCGGTGCCATTATTATTGAATCAAATATGGTAAGATCCAGTGAACGTGAGGTAGCACAAGAAGATCTGAGCAAGGAAGTCATCTCTTATGTCAATCAGGCAGAGCTCGATATTCAAACTTTAAAGAGCCTGAAAGAAAAAGGCCTCGTGCTTAAATTTAAAGTTCTAAAAGACGGTATTGAGGTTCAAAAAGAAATGAAGGTTGATTACTCAACCCTTACAGCCGAGGCCAAGAAAATCCTGGATAATAAAATTGCAATCCAAGAGAAAGGCCAGGAGTATGAACGGTTAAAACGTACCCATTCGTTTGCAGCCTTAAAATTAATTCTGGGACTAAAGGCCAAAGAGCAGATAAATTAAGAAATTTATTTTCATGGCTATCCCCTCAAATTAAATTTCATGTTAGCATGGCCGTATGGATAAAAAGTGTTGTCACTCTCCCTTATCGGAAACGGCCGCCAAGGACATCTTAACTGAAAACGGCTTGAATCGTACTAAAGGTAAGATCAAAATTCTTCAGGAGATTTCTAAGTCTCACAGACCTCTGTCTGTGCAGGAAATCCACGCCAAGATGAAAGAAAGTTGTGACCTTTCTACAATTTTCAGGACAATCACTCAATTTAAAGAAAAAAGCCTGATCCAGGAAGTAAATCTTGATGAGGGCTTTTTTCGCTATGAAATGAATCATTCCACAGAAGACCATCAAAAACCACATCACCACCATCATGTTAGGTGCCGAGTTTGCGGCGACATTAAAAACATTGAACACTGTGACCTGGGACCATTTGAAAAAGCGATCAGTAAACTGGGTTTCAAAGAAATGGAGCATCGCCTGGAATTCTCAGGCATATGCTCCAAATGTTCTAAATAAAATTAAAGTTGAAACTGAGCTCCTACAATAATATTTCTACCCGGTAGAGGGGCCACATCCTTCAAGGTAGAAACATGGCTTCTTGCCTCCACATCAAAGATATTTCTCACTCGTGCAAAAAGATCCAGCGAAGAAATGTCTCCCACGATGTGGTAAGTGTAACCAATATTAGTCAAAGTATAAGCATCAGTGCTTGTTTCAAAATCCGCTGTTTTGGTCTGCTGGGCCACATACTGTGCCTCAATGTCCCCCGTCCATGTATCAGTGGCATATTCTAGTCCCATAGATATTCTTGGAGGCGAAATTCTTGGGAGGTTTTTACCGGAATCAGTGTCTTTAGCGCGGACGAAATCAAATTTTCCCAGGAGGTAAAGCGCTCCATTTGAGAGCTTTTTAATCTCACTTCGGTTATCTAGATCAATACCATAGAAGAGAGCATCAACCTGCTGATAAGTATAAACATCGAAACCTTCACCTGGAGAAACCCCACCCGTCGGATTTAAAGAAATATAGTCCTTAAAGACCTGAGTATAGATGCTCCCGGTAAATACATTCTTGTCCGAGTTATTTTTATAGGTCACCTCAAAGGCCGTGGCCTTCTCTTTAATTAGGTTCGAATCCCCTTGTTCGAAAGTACCAGTCGCCACGTGATCACCGTTGGCATAAAGTTCCTGAAAGTTAGGGGCCCTCTCAGAATAAGAAACACTGGATTCAAGCGTATTCTTTTTGGAGAAGTCATAGCAGTGGCCAAGAGAAGCATTCATGCCGAGATAGCTTTTCTCATCAGAGTTGCCGAAATTTGCCGAAGACTTTTTCTCAATCACAGAGTTTTCCAGCCGCGCTCCAAATCGAAGGGCATTTTTTCCAATGGAGAGCTGTTGAAAGGTGAAAAGAGCAACTTTAGAATTATCCGACTCCGGCAAGAAGGCTTCTTCCCCTTCTGCGCTGAAAGTAAATATTTGAGTCTGGATACCTGTAATCCCATTGAGATCCCCTGATTTATTCAGACCTTCAATTCTAGTTTCATTTCCGGCATTCTCAAATACGGTGCCAGTGGCCCCACCTTCAAGCTCCTTATGAAAATAGTCACTTTGAGCAGATTTGATCTTTAATTTTCTGAAGACGCCACTTTCTGGTCGATATTCACCATGAAGCTCAAATCGATTTTGAGTCATATCAATGGAGACCTCTTCATCGGCCACTGAACCATAAAGGGTATTGTAATGATTAAAAGAAACCCCTAGGTGACCACGGTCCATAATTTTGGAAACAGCGACCGCGACGTTGTCCTGCTTATTAAAACTATTAGGTAGTTTGTCTTTCGGTTCGTTCGCTGATGGATCTGATTTTCTTAACTCTGAACTACGGGCATATCCATGAATCTCCTGTTCTCCAAGATTTCTGGTTGAGCCATCAACATGGAACATCCATTTATTCTTTCCGTAGTTTAAGTGTAAGGCCGAACTTAGACCATTATTGACTGACTCTCCCTGAGTCAGGAATTTGGTAAAAAATCCTTCCTCATATGAATAATGAATCCTGTTGGTAACAAGGTTAACCACACCGCCAACAGCAGAAGCTCCATAAAGAAGACTCATCGGACCTCTGACGATTTCCATCTGATCAATAGTGAGTGTGTCTACCGGTATCGCGTGGTCAAGACTTTGGGTGGAGGCGTCCAGCGTCCCCAGACTATTTTGTAAAACCCTGATTCTATCACCTTCCAAACCGCGAATGATTGGTCGGCTGGAGCTAGGTCCAAAATTTGTACTTTGAACTCCTGCTTCTGATCCTAACATGTCTCCGATACTGGTCTGGCGTCTTTTGGTAAGTTCACGGCCTTGAAGTTTAGTTACACTGGGAACAAAATCAACCAAACCTTGAGTCTCATCATGGTTTGAAACTTCAATGTCTTCTAGTTTTTCTTCGTGAGCTAAAGCAACAGCAGATAATAATAAAGGGGTTAAAAATAGAGCTTTCATAGGGTCCTTAATTTGCAAATCAGTTGCAGTTTATTTTAGGGACAAATTTTGTCTTGTAAAGAATTCAATTCAAAAATGCTTTGCACAATATGGCGCCGACACTACAATAAAGTATGAAAAAGAACACTTGGTCCTATCTGCAACCAAACGATATTGTGGATATTATTGCACCTGCTTCCCATTCTCCCACTAATCGCCTTGAAGAAGGCATCCAATGGATTGAAAAAATAGGTCTTATTCCCCGAGTCCCAAAAGACATCATAAAGACCGATGTTTTTTTCGCTGCTCCCCTTGAAATACAGCTGCGACACCTGAAAGAGGCCATCTATTCCGATTCCAAGGCCATCTGGTGCCTGCGCGGAGGCTATGGCAGCATGAGACTCATTCCTCATCTGTTAAAATTAAAACCGCCGAAAAAACCAAAAGTCTTCATTGGTTTTAGTGATATCACTTCTTTGCACATATTTTTTAACCAGCACTGGAACTGGCCTACCATCCACGGAAGGACCATCAGCCAAATGCACCCGGATCTTTCTTCTACCCCTGACCGTAAATTCATTAAGAATGTCATTTTTGGGGTCAAAGACCAAAGGACCTTTAAAAAACTAAGACCTTTAAATGATATTGCCAAAGAAGAGGGCTCCATTAGGGCCGGCATCGTTGGCGGAAATCTGAGGATCGTTCAATCCTCACTGGGAACTTCCTGGGAAGTGGCCCCTAAAGGAAAAATCCTCTTCATAGAAGACGTGGCGGAAAGAGGCTACAGCGTAGACCGGATGCTGGAACAAATGTTTCAGGCAAAAATCATTGATAAGGGTCTTAAGGCCATCATTTTTGGAGATTTTACCGAAGGACTGGAAAAAAATGGCAAGGATCTCACCCGTTTGGCACTCCAGAGATTTGCTGCTCGAGTTCCCTACCCGGTTTTTATGGGTCTAAAAGCCGGTCATGATCCTGTTACGAATTATCCGATTCCCTTTAATACAACATGCACTCTCAAGACCGGCGGCAATGGCGAATTAACATGTTTTTATGGTGGTGCTATTTAAAGCGGCGAGGCCTTGATGACATTGATTTTAAGAATGACCAGTCGAGCTCTTTAGGACACATTTTTTCAGCATTAAAAACATTCTCTTTTTTTTGAATGTCCTTTTCCTCGCGCTCAAAGTCCCTCCCCCCAATAACAAAGGTCAATCCTGTGTAGTAATCATTCATGTCAAAGGTATGTGGGTTTTTATAGAGTTCTTTCATGGGCCGAAGATAATGGGATATGAAAAAATAAGCAAAGGTAAAATCGAGAGATATGTAATTCTTTAGACTCGCTAATTGTTCGCAGTTAAGTGGGGATAACTTCTCTAGGGTAAATTGCGACAAGCTTGAGACGATGAATCATAGAGTCATCGAATCTTAAGTATTTCTGATACTTATAAAATCCCATTTAGCTGCGAACAATTTATAATCTGCGTTCGCCAAAAAATTTATGAGGCCGTATTCTTAACTCAAACCGGTCGGTCGCTATGGCCTGAATAAACAGGGCGGCATCTCGGGGTGAGTCCGTAAAATAGATAGTCTTGGTATCTTCCGGGTGGATGGTTTTTGCCCCAACGAAGCGCTCCTCAATGAGGACTCGCAGAGGTTCCCAATACTCCTTACCTACCAGAACGACAGGGAAATTCTTTATCTTTTTGGTTTGAATCAGAGTCAGGATACCGAACAGCTCATCCAGCGTACCAAAGCCGCCCGGCAACGCCACAAAACCATAGGAGTACTTGGCCAGCATGAATTTTCTGACCATGAAATATTTAAACTCCATCCATATATCCAGGTATGGATTGGGTTTTTGTTCCGTTGGCAGGGTTATGTTACAACCCAGTGAACAGACACCAAGATCCTTCGCGGCCTTATTGGCAGCTTCCATAATGCCTGGTCCGCCGCCAGTCATGACGGCAAATCCCTTAAGTGCCAACTCTCTGCCGACTTCATACCCTAAACGATAATACTCATGATCTGAGAGAAAACGAGCGGACCCAAAGACTGTTACACAGGGACCAATGAAATGAAATTTCCGAAGTCCCTTTAGTATTTCCATGGCAACATTGAAAACATGGTGAATTTCAAAGGTACGGGATTTAGGACCTTCTAAGAAGACTCTTTCCTCTTGGTCCCGGGATGATGTTCCCCAATCTTCCGGTCTCGTCGTCGTTTCTGTTTCTTCTTTCATGGATTTAATCGTAGTGAATTTTAACCTGACTGTTAAGTAGTACTGCGATAGAATAATGAGATGAAAAAGAATATCGCTCTAATTGCCCATGATAATCTTAAAATGAATTTGGTTGCTTGGGTAAAGCTTCACTCACAGGCCCTTTCCCAATTTAATCTCTTTGCAACAGGCACTACCGGTAAAAGAATAGAAGATGAAGTTGGTTTATCTATAACCAAATATAAAAGTGGTCCACTTGGTGGTGATCAGCAAATCGGTGCAGGTGTTGCTGAAGGACGAATTGATGCTGTTATCTTCTTCATGGACCCTCTAGCACCTCATCCCCATGATGTTGATGTGAAGGCCCTTCTGCGAATTGCCGTGGTCTACGACGTTCCGATGGCGTGCAATGAACAAACCGCCAATTACATCATAAAAGGTCTTGATCCCGCTTAACTAGAAAGTCCTATTTCTATAAAAAATGGTCCCATATTACTTTCAAAAGGTATGACCATGACTGGACCTTTCGTTTGGGCCGAGAGGGTGTGATCTTTACCTGTCACAACCGAAGGTATCGCCGTTTTAATTCCGTAGCCTAATTCATTGAGAGAAATTTTCGCCTGACCGAATATAATATTGATGATTTCTCCCGCCCCATCACAGACATCTTTATCTATGACCTTGATCTCTTCACCCAGCATTTGCGATATGATGTTGAGAAAAGACTTTTCCGGGAAACTGATCACCACTGAACCGGAAAAAGTATCGCTGACGATTCCGATGATTCCTGAAATATCTCCGACGAAATGATCACTCGCTTTCTTGATGTAAATCTGACCATGCTTGGCTTCAGTACCTGCCTGAATTTTCAAAACATTGAGGGTGGCGGAAAGAAAAGGATTTATGAATTCCATATTAAGAGTGCGCTTCACTCCAAGTCCGAACTCTTTTAAGGCCTCATTGGCATTTTTGGCAACCTTGAAGATCTTATCCACGCCCTCAGCTCTCAGTACTGCGGTTACCGCCTGGTTGACATGAATAAGCTTCATTTCCTTATCTATGAGTTTTAATCCCACCTTTAGCTGGGTAAAGGCCCTGACCCAATCCTTAGGGAGTGTTACAATCTGCTCACAATCAATCAAGACATGATTGGGTTGCTCGGTAATGGAATCAATCTCTTCAGTAAAAGACTTACAGTTATAATAATCAAGAATGGTATCCAATTTGATGATAGTGTAGCCGGGGTGTGATTCGATTTTATAGTTTTTCTCAGTCATAGGTAAATTTTAGACTCAGAAGGCTTCAGAAAGTATGACATCCATCACCTTTCATTAGTAAATTGCAATAGTCCCTTCAATGATAAAGGTGGGCAATAATCTCCCAGAAGTTCTCTTTTCCATATATTACGATTCAATTGATATTCTTCCCTTGAAGTAAATTGATAATGATAAAATCTGGCCCGAACCCATTTGGGAGGCGACTTTTCAAACGGATTTACTCTAAAAAGTTTCAAAAGCTCCGGATCATTTCTTAAAAGCTTCATCATAAGCCTGATAAAATACAAGTGATGACCACGAACATAAATTTGTTTACCGCTTACCAGAACAGAAAACGGTAAAAACCAGATCATCCAATCCAGCCTTAAATGATAAGGTGCCACCACTGGAGGGATTCGGTCCAACTCTCCTGGCTTGCCCTTAAGGCCATATTCTCTCCATGAAGTCTCATCGTGCTGGTCCTCTGAATCACTGCCTTCAATAATGATCTCATAGCGCTCTTTGGTGACACTTCCAAAGGCTCCGTAAGCACCAACCAAATGCCAACGGTTCCAGCAATAATTCATGAATTGTCGGGGAGAAAAAAGATTTAAAAGTGGTCGATAACTTAAAACCAGGGCCAACAGTAAAACCGCATATTGAATCAGCTCAAACCAAAGAGGTCGATTTTGCAGAATGATATCCGGAGAATTGATGTTGGATATGGCGAAAAATCCCAGAACAATGGTTAACCAGTTAAGCCATGAATAATTACCGCTGATTACCAGAATTAATTGATGAATAATCAGGAAACTTCCGGCAATGCCGGCCAGAGGCTGAGGAAGAAAAAGCCCGAAAGGGGCCACCAACTGACAGAAGTGGCTGAAGACAACACCTGAGCGATGAAACCATTTTGGGGCATGATGAAAAAATCGGCTGAGAGGATTAGGCAGTGGCTGAGTTTCATGATGGTAGTACAAACAAGTAAGATCTCGCCAGCAGGGGTCTCCCCGTAGTTTTATAAGCCCTGCTCCGAGCTCTGTTCGAAAAAGCATCCAACGTAAAATAAGAATCGGAATCCAGGAAGGAGTTACCCACGAGGGCCCCATAAAACTGGCAAAAAAACCGGCCTCAAGAAGCATCGTCTCCCAGCCAAAGCCATAGAACTCCTGCCCTACGTTTACGATAGATAAATAGAGAAAATAAACGAGGAGCCAGCCCACCATGTGAATCACAATAGGAGCGTTCCCTAAAAGGCCTGAGGCAATCAAGAGTGAAAGGAGCATACCGGCCAGACAGGTATAGCTTAAAATCTGATCAGAATACTTCCAATGAAAGAGCCCTGGAGAAGTTTTGAATGTCGTGAGCTTCAGGTAGTCAGGGGCAGGTAATAAGCCTTTCTCTCCTAAAAGTGCTGTAAATTGATTATAGGCACTTAGGAAGGCCACAAAATAAATGGCGCCAAGTGATCTTTCAAAAGCTAGACGGGCCAGATAATAGTGAGGGGCGGAGAACAACTCGCTCATAGCTTATGGTCTCCATTAACCTATGGAAATTCAATGAGTACCGCAAAACAATGAGTTAAGAGTCACTATTGACCACAGTCCAGTCACTGCCTAATCCCCTCTCACTATCGTCAACAGGTATCAAGAGTTTACCGCTCAATTATTGGCATCTGCCTTGCTCAATACCTGAGTATGAAAACACTATTTATAATTCTTTTATTGATGACAACAAACCTTGCTCTGGCAAATTCACGTAGTTTGGCAAGCATCCGTGTGGAGCATGCTCGCGAGCTTATGGGTAAGAGTTATCATAAGAGTATTGTTTCCCGCTTCAAGAACGATCATGATTTGGAACGGAATATTCACCATATTGTGGTATCACGCCTACCTAAGGCCTATAAGGTAAAGGCCGCAAGTATTGCTAAGACCATTATTGAAGAAGCTCGAAAGAATTCCTTCGATCCTTATTTTGTTATGGCAGTCATTTCAGGTGAGTCTAGTTTTAATCCTAAGGCCGTGGGTCCGGTGGGAGAAATCGGGATGATGCAAATCAGACCAAGTACTGGGAAGTGGATGGCCCAGATTAAAAAATCTAAATGGCAAGGTGAAAGAACCCTGCAGGATCCAGTTACTAATATTAAACTCGGAGTGGCCTATTTATCATGGTTAAGAACGAAATTTGAAGGCCATGGTCAACTTTATCTGGCGGCCTATAACATGGGACCTAAGGCAGTTAAAAATGCAGTTTCTAGAGACGTTTATCCAAAAGATTATCCAATCCATGTAATGAAGCGCTATATTTCCTTCTATAGAGAATTAAGTCAGAAGAATAGTACTATTTAGGACCAAGATGAAACTCACTCAGACAGTGAAAAAAAGCGGCTGTGCTGCTAAAGTTCCGGCCATATTACTGCGGGAAATTTTGAACGGACTTTCCTTTCCACCAAATATTGCCGGAGTAGAAATTGACGGCGCCCATTTTGATGATGCCGCCATTTTTAAAATAAACGATGAAGTCGCCTTGGTTCAAACCTTGGATTTTTTCACTCCCATTGTTGATTCCGCTAAAAACTTTGGGGCCATTGCTGCCGCCAATGCCTTAAGCGATGTCTACGCCATGGGTGGTAAACCTAAAACCTGTATGGCCATTCTGGCAGCACCTTTGGCGATCATGGAACCATCCATCATACGGGAAGTCATGCAAGGGGCCTGTGACGTTATTGCCCTCTCTGGCTCTTCTTTGGTGGGCGGTCACTCGATCGATGATGATTCATTAAAATTTGGCCTTTCAGTGACCGGGATTGTTCATCCTGAAAAAACATGGACTAATCAAAAAGCAAAAGTCGGTGACCTTCTTATTCTGACCAAACCCCTGGGGACAGGGACCATCTGCACAGGAATAAAGCAACAGGAGCTATCAGAAGAAGAGGCCAGTGAGGCCATTGATTCCATGAAGCGGCTTAATAATATTGTCGATTTTCTTTCATCTGAAGACATCACCCATATCCATGGAGCGACAGATGTTACAGGATTTGGACTGACAGGCCATTGTTATCAGATGGCCCGGGCGTCGGCAGTAAGCTTAAAGATTCATGTTGAAAATCTTCCGGTTTTTGCCAAGAGCTACGAGTGTCTGGAGAAAGGATTTCTCACCAAGGCCCATCGTTCAAACAAGGAATACACCAAAGGAAAAATCAACTTTGCTGAATCTTTAACAGAGAATCAAAAAATCATAACCTATGATCCTCAGACCAGCGGAGGCCTTCTTTTATCAGTAGATGCCAAAGCTGCAGAAAATATTGTAACAGCATTAAAAACATCTTTCCCTGGAACCTCGATTATTGGTTCCGTCATTCAGAAGAATGAATTTGATATCTATGTGGAATGACCCTAAACTACAAAATCTTTTTTTAAACAAAACTCCCCTGATTGATGTCAGAGCGCCGGTTGAATTTAATGATGGCTCAATCCCTCATTCAATCAACCTTCCCATCATGAATGATGAAGACAGACGACTGGTAGGAACATGCTATAAAACGGAAGGACAAGCAGCGGCCGTTGAATTGGGCCATCGTTTGGTCAGTGGTGAAATTAAAGAGCAAAGAATCCAGGCGTGGAAAGAGTATATCGAGCAGTATCCGGAAACAGAAATTTTCTGCTTTCGCGGTGGAATGCGTTCCCAAATAACTTGCCAGTGGTTAAGGGAAAGAGGTTTAGACAAAAAACCCATACCAGGTGGTTACAAACGGCTTCGTCAGTTTTTCCTTTCTATCTTAGACGAAGCTCCGCTTCCGGAGATGATTAGACTGGGCGGTCTTACTGGTAGTGGTAAAACACTTTTACTCGAAAAAACTCCTTACGCGATTGATCTCGAAGGACTGGCCAATCACCGCGGTTCAGCTTTTGGCCCGAAAGGAAGTCAGCCAGCTCAAATAACTTTTGAAAATTCTCTCGCCTTGAATCTCTTGCAACTGCAGGATAAAAAAGTTCTGGTGGAAGATGAAAGCGTCTCAATTGGTAAAGTGGTCGTACCCCGAAGAGTCTATAAGACACTGGTAGCATCTAAACTGATTATTTTAGAAACATCCCATGAAGCGCGATTAGAGAATATTTTTAATGAGTACGTAAAATCATCTCAATTGGATTTCTTTCTCGCGGGTCTGGCGAGAATCCAACAGAAATTGGGTGGTCCCAAATTTAAGATTCTCACCAAAGAAATCACCAAGGCCTTTGAATCACCCATGGAACTCATCTACCATGAAGCGTGGATTTCGATCCTTTTAAAAGAGTACTATGATCCTCTTTATCAAAAGGGAATCAAATTTAATCAGGATAAAATCATCTTTAGAGGTGATGAAAAAGAGGTCCTGGACTTTTGGTCCAATCTTTAATTCGGCACGTCCTTTGCTACCTCTCAAGAGAGGGCCAGGAGGTCGTGATGAAAAGACTCATCTTATCAGTTGTCATTATATTTTATGCCCATCCAAGTTTCGGACAAACAGGAGGACTAAATATCCTCGATCCCTCTTCAAGTAGTCCTAGCGGTCTCTCCGGTGCCATGGGAGGAGGATCAACTCCTAGCACGCCATCAAGCAGGAGCACCACCCCCTATTCAGTGACACCTCAAACTCAAGGCGGTTTTGGCACCCTTAATGAACAGCAGCAGGTGGAAGATAGCACTAATTACTTTGGAGGAAGTCAGGACGGCGATTTGGATAATAATACAATTATTCCCCCTGCTTCCATTCCAGGTGCTAGTACTCCGGAGACAGCTCTTCCCCTCTCCCCGCCGACCGCGCCTACGAATATTCCCCGCTCGTCAACAACAGGTGGAAGTGGACCAAGTTCACTTTGATTCGACATATAGATATTTTTTGGAATTCTTTTGACCTGTTTTTATTAACTTATTCGGAAGCTTCTGCATATTGGCGAGGGGCAATCAGGAGTGCCTTCTTTCTTCTGAAGTTCTGCCACGTCGCGAGCGAGGGTCTTTATGTTACAAAGGGGTTGAGATTCATCAACGATATTCCCAAGGTGAGTCTTTGTGAGGAGAAGGTTATCAAACTTTGTGAAATTTCCCACAAGGTCATTAAGCGAGTGGTTCAGCTTCTCCCGAATCGCCTTGTCATACTCATAACGGATAAATTTCTTCTTTCTTCCCCATGGTACTCGCGCCTCATTAAATTTCGCTTTTGAGAGGCAAGTACATAGCTCATCGCCGTTTTGCCCATAATAGGCACTCAGATCCTTTCCTGCTTGTCCTTTTATCTTTTCAAGGTCGATGGGAGAGCATACTTTGGTGGCGGTTTCGGCAAGCTCGGTTTTGTTGCCCAAAATTGAGTCACCATCACAACTCTCTTCCTCTGCCCATAGGGGAGTTACAGCAACCAGGAATAGGAGTAGTAGTGATAATCGGATCATCCTGAGTATTTTCGGATGAATTAAGCTTCAACTAAAGAGGAATGATGGAACATAGTGGGGTGGGCAATAGTTTATTAGGTACTTAGGCACAGATTCTTGAGGTCTGTGCCTATTTAGGGAAGCCTATAATTCGAGGCGATTAAGGGGAGACGTGTTCACCCGTTTTTGCATTCTGGATAGCACAGACAAAGCTATTTTTAACTGGAACCTTGGTATGTACTGCCGGATCATAAATCGTCACATAAGGGATTTCTGAAACCTCAGGAAGGCCCCAGTGGTCGCGACCTCTTTTAAAGTCTTCATAATTAGCGATAGAGCCCATGAAGTAATCCTTCGTTTCCGGAATAGAGGAATCAAATACCCCGTTAGAAGCGCCGTTTAGAATGTCAGATAGATCCTCAAAGCTCTCATTATAACAGCCATTGCCCTCACATCGACCAACTGGCGTCTTTCCGCCTTTGTAATGGGCGGTAATTTGACTCTTATAGAAGACGAGATCAATGCTCTTATCCTTAGTGGTTCGGCAATACATCATGAGATCTTCACTCAACATGCGCTCGTAGCGCTCACGGGTCATTTCCACTTTTGCCAGACTGAATTCTCTGGTTATGTTTGCAAAATCGCCCACGGCATGAAGTCTATAAAGAATGAAATCCACCTTATCTTGGGCGAAGGTAGAGAAAGAGAGTAGGGAGGCTAAAGCTAAAATGAGTAGTTTCATAAAGATCCTTTGAGTTACAGGGGATATTACCCAAGGACTTATATGAACCAAATTCAAGAATGAAAAGGCTGTATTTCTTATAGGATAAAATAACGTTCACAAGGGAAAAGTCTTAAGAAATCTTAAATTATTATCAATGGGACGACTAAATCAGTTGAAAAACGGTCTCTGAAATACTTATCCCCTCTTCTCCTATGATAGTATCATATGATACTATCATAAGATGAACCCTCCATATAAAATCACTCCCCTAGTCCTAAACTATATCAGTGAAATTTCCATAATTCTTGGAAGATTGGATCATTTAACAATTGGTATCCCTGAACCAAAACTAAGAAAAAAAAATCAGATCCGAACGATTAAATCTACCCTAGCGATTGAAGGTAACACATTCACCGAAGATCAGATTTCGGCCATCCTTGATAATAAGAAAGTATTGGGTTCCCAAAAAGAAATAATGGAGGTGAAGAATGCCATTAAGCTATATGAGAATATGGATTCATTCAAAATTGATTCAGTAAAATCCTTGCTCCAGGCACATCGAATGCTAATGGACAACCTCGTTGAGAGCGCAGGAAAATTTCGTTCTAAAAATGTAGGCGTATTAAAAGGTCAAATCGTTAAGCATGTTGCTCCTCAACCAGCAATGGTTCCTGAATTAGTAACGTCCCTTTTAAAGTGGATAAAATCTGAAAAAGAACTCCATCTCCTGATAAAAGGTTGTGTTGTCCATTATGAGATTGAATTCATTCACCCTTTTGAAGATGGGAATGGCCGCATGGGACGATTTTGGCAGTCATTGATCATGTCTAAAGTGAGCCCACTATTTAAATATCTTCCTGTCGAAAGCCTAATAGAAAAGAATCAGAAAAAGTATTACGATACTCTAGAAAAATGCGATAAGGCCGGTGATTCAACGAGCTTCATAGAATTCGCACTTAAAATTATTCTGGAAGCATTACAGGAATTTGATTCTCAAACCAAAGGCGTAGCAATTTCATCTAAAGATAGAATCGAGAAAGCAAAAGACCATTTTGGTAAAAAAACTTTCAGTCGAAAAGACTACATGGAATTATTTAAATCAATATCTAGTGCGACTGCAAGTAGGGACATTAAAGAAGCTGTTAAAATTAAGATTCTTAAAAAGGAAGGAGAAAAAAACCAGGCGACCTATAGCTTCATATCTGTATCATAGAATTCCCTACTGACAAATTTCTCGTGATTTTAACTCTAGCTGTTTGTCATCTTCTTTATAACGACAGACATTTTGGATAATTCCTTCTTCGGTCCTTATCACCTCATTGGTTACATCTGCTGACTTGAGTTTCGTCACAACGATATTCCCCTCTCGTAACATTTGTAAGGAAACATCCCTGCTTTCAGGATTAAACATACGAATAAGTTCATAAACTTTCTCAATTCGTTTGCCATTGGCCTTCAAGATAATGTCTCCCAACTGGATGGAATTTATATTGGGTGAATCCTTCAGGATATTCTCTACCTGGATGGCCCCTTTAACATCTTTTACCAGATGTTTAATTTGTTCAGATGTGAGCTCTTTAAAATGGACTTGCGGTCTGAATATTGCATCCGTACAAGTGTAATAAACTTCTATATATGGGAAAATCAAAGTCTCACTCCAGCTGTTGGTAGAGATGGTACTGTAATCTACTCCCACCCCTATGCTTGAATAGCGGCTGTAATAGGGATACATCCCCCCATAGAATGACGGACCCCAGGCACCGCCGGAACTCCTGATGATTTCTTTTTCAATGGTCTTGTCAAAAATATCAATGATGTTGGCATGCTTATGAGATTCACTCCGGCAGCTTTCAATGGCGCGAAACTCGGCAAACATTCTGGCCCGATCTTTCTTGGTATAGGAATTACCTTTGAAGCTGGTAACTTTCATTTCCTCAAAGACATTGTCCCGATAGCCCTGTTTCTTTTTTTCTTTTTGGTATGGTGTAGGTTTGGTGCTTGAACAGCTGGCAATGAGGGCGAGGATCAGTATTTGAAAGAACATAGCGTTCCCCCTGAAAATAAAATGGCCGTCTTTTACGACGGCCATTTTCCATCCAGATGTATTTCTACGAAGTGTTTTTCAAATGATGCTTTTTCAACTTCTCTTGTCAAACACCCTGGACTTACTTTTAAAGATACTCCCCTCACTTTAAAAGGTGAAAGGCATTTTTCTAAATTTAGACGCAAGAAAGCTGACTATAATACAGCTTTAGGCAGTGTTACTTTATAAATTTTAAACGTCATATTTTCTACCGGAGTTCCTGCCGGTGCATCTTGCAGAAGAGAATCCGTAAAAATGAGGTTATTGTTATCATCAATAGTAAAACTATCAGGCCACTTTAATCTTTCATCCTGAATCAGAATTTTCATATCCCCATCTGGAGTGCGATAAGAGACGGCATTCCTTTCCAGATCGGCCATATAGAGGTTTCCATTTTTATCAAAAATCATCCCGTCTGGTGCCGGTGTTGCTCCCAAATTCTCAACTTTCTTTACAAGTCGGGTTTCATCTTTTTTATCCGTTTTAAGTTCCGAGGTCGGAACTCTATAGAGGGTATAGCCAGTTAAAGCATGGTAATAAAGTTTGTCATCTACCGGATTAAGAGCAATGCCATCAGAATGGATCTGCGGTTTTGATCCGTCTGCCAGAGTGAAATCTTTTTTCTCCACCGTTAATGTCACATTTTCTGATTTAGTAGAAGGATGTTTATCCAGTAATCGTTTTGATTTCCCCGTGGTCATATCTAAGACGATCAGCCCTCCCAGGCCAGAATCTGTCATGTACACCATATTGGTGTCCTGGTCTATCCGAAGGTCATTGAGATAGGAATTTTTCGGGGCCACTCTTTCATCGAATTCCCAATAGCTTTTAAGCTTGTTTGTTGCAAGATCAAACTCAAAGAGTTTCGCTTTTCCCACCACTTCTTTCATTTCCGGAGAACTTGGATCAAGAACGAAGAGTGAATTCTCATGGACAAAAACGGATTGAACACAGGTAAACTTATTCTTTTCCGGATTACCACTCCAGGTGTTCCACGTCTCATCTGGATAAGGTTTATAACTGCCATCCTCCATGATCTCAATCACAGAAAAAGGAAGGTTATCGCGCCAACGTGGGAAACTGGCAAAAAGTCGGCCATCCTTGGAAACAGTGACTCCCGTCACTTGTGCTCCCTTAAACTGGGCCACTTCCACTAGATCTGGTTGTTTTTCAGTAGGCAATAATCCGATTGTTTTTTTATCAACCGGATCATTCTTCAGTTTATCCACAGATGAACAAGCACTCACGATGAGACTCATTGCTACGACTGGTATGAAAACCTTCATAATCTCTCCTTATTATGGTTCATGCAGCCAGCGTTTGAAGTGCAAAATGGGATGATGCCAATCAAAATGTCCGGCATCGTAATGACGGTATTTATCAACTGGTTCTTGGGCTTCGGAATATTGTCTCAGTTTATCAAGACGCACGACCTGATCAGTATTCTTGTCTATACGACTGACTGATAGAAACATCCCAATAGGAAATAATAGCCAAAAGCTCAAGCCTATTATTGTGAGAACCATTTCCAATGTGCTTCCCATATTCATCCTCCTGATAAGTTCATTTTAGCAGTAGTGACTTCCTCCCCAATCTTAATTAGGGCCGTTGTTTATAAGACCAACAAGATAGGTTTTTAAAAGTTAAGGAAGGAATAAGTTCAATAACAAAAAGCACAGAAGCTAGATTAGCTTTGAATGAAAACAAGGAGTCTTTATGAAAAAACTTTTATTCCTACTTTCGATTCTAGGCCTACTAGCTTACGGATGTAATCGAAATGAAGATGCAGGAACCGCGACGGACCCAGGAATGCAACAAGAAGAAACCCGTGATCTGGATACAACTCCAGAAGCTATGGAAACTCCTGGTTCGGTACAGGATTCAGACATTCAAGAACCAGAAATGCAGGAAGAAGAGATGATGGAAGAAGATATGCGGAATGAATATCAAGAGGAAGAATAAAATAAATACTCTGGGAAGTGGGGATTAAAGATCTCCATTTCCCATTAAAACCAGACACGGTCTCTATTATCTGAATACGTCGTCATCACTTCTAAATCTGTTTCAAAATTACAATCATAAATTTGTTTATGCTTATCGATGAAGGTCTTTTGCCCTTGCTTAAACAGCTCCACCGAATGGCCGTAACATAAAGGCAGGGCCCTGATGTTACCTTTAGCATCATAAATAAGATCTATATGGGTGTGAGGTTTTCTATCTTTAGTAAATTTACATATATAGCAGTAATGTTTCATATGACTTGTTATCGGAGAGCAGCTTCGACCTATTAACCCCTATAAAAAAATTAAGGTTGCATTAAAATTCCAATGACTTAGCGTCAGAGCTGTGTTTAATTCCTTAACTTAGGTATGTAAGTTTTTCACCTCTTACCTTCTTAACCCTAAATTTAGATATTATCGCTTTGCCCAATCAAAAAACATCGGAGTTTGTGATGAAGAAAATCAAGTCATCGGTTCTTGCAGTTGCTGCCCTTTCTGTTCTTACTTCTGCCTGCGTAGATGTGAAATCTCAAAAAAAGAAAAATAATCGCGTTACAAATAATGCCCAAACTAACCAGATTATTGGTGACGATAAAATTGAACTTCAGGTTATTTCTGAATCGGCCTTTAAAATGGCCGCAATTGATAAATCAGTGCTTTCTATCTCAAATTCAAAGGTCATGAGCATCCTAAAAGATCTGCCACAAGGTACTGGTGCTGCTGAAACAATCAATAAATCCAAAGCTGAACTCGCTGACCAGGAAGAATCACTTTATGTCGGTTTTCCAATCGGTCTGGTGGGCGAGCAAAACGTTTTCGGTGGAGTTATTACAAAAGTATCAGATCAGGTTAATGAAAGCCTTGGTACATTGAAACTAACTGACCTTACTCCAATCCATGTGAGAACTGTCATCAATACTATGCCAGATGGCACTCCTGTTATGACTTTAATGGGATGTTTTTCAAACTGTGCTGAAAGCTCTGCCCAGTCGGCCCTCTTGAACTTTCCGGTTGTTGGTTACAATCAGGAAACAGGAATGATCATTTTAGATATGTCGGCAATCGGTAAGGAGTTGGATCTTATCTCTATGCTTGATCCTCAAGGACAGTATACTCAGCTCAAGGCCGTATCAAGCAATACAACTGCTGTTGAATACGACATGAAAACGCTTATCTTCGACATCAAGACAAAAATGATCCCAGTAACTGCATCTCCTTCTGATGCTTCTGCCCCAATAACGGAATTCTCTGTACGCTGGTACTTAAAACTTAATTCAGATGCCAACCCTGCCTTTGAATCACGTTCTGCAACTGAAGGTGTGGGCTTTTTCCAAACTGACCGTGGAGCCAACAGCAAAATCACCCGTTTCTCAACAACAGAAATAGCCCCAGGAATGGCACCGGTTAAGTACTACATCAAAAATGTTCCTGAAGAATTCAAAAATGTTTTTGCTCGTGCTCTTGATTCATGGAACGTTGAATTCAGAAAGACCATTGGACACAATCTTTTAAGCTATGAATTCGTAGATGCCACTGATCCACGTGCTGATCTGCTGGTTCCTGGTGACATTCGTTTCAACATCATCGAGTGGGATCTCATCAATAAGGCCGGATACGGCGGTCTAGGCCCATCAATCGCTAACCAGCACACAGGCCAGACAATGTCGGCCAACGTTCTGGTTCAAGGACCGACGATTGTTAAACTTTATAAGGAATGGTTCGGAGTTTCAGAAAAGGCCCGTGAACTTAAAGAAATGGGTCAAGTGGCCCAGGCCAATAAGCTGATCAAAGAATTTAATGTAAAAATCTCTAAAGAACTCGATGCTCGTACCAGCACTCAATATAAGTTGAAACTTGGTAAACACCTGGACATGAACATTCATGCTCAGAAAGCAGAGCTAATGGATCCTATTGCTAAGGGTTCATTTGAAATCATTCCTGCCGGCATGTCTTATGAAACTTATATGGATGGCTACATGCTGGAAATCGTGGCCCATGAAGTAGGACATAACCTTGGTCTTCGTCATAACTTCAAAGGTAACCTGGGTGCTTATGAAAATGGTGAAGAAGGTTCAGTATCACGTTCAGTGATGGAATACCTGGGCCGTCCTTACCGTCACCTTAATACCATCGGACCTTACGATCGTATGGCAATTGCATACGGTTATACAGGTGCCGCACCTAAGCATTTAGACTGGTTCTGTACAGATGAAGATCAGCCTAGTGATCTGGTTTCAATGAAATCAAAGTCACCTGAGTGTTCTAAGTCAGATGCTACCAGCGATCCATTCTCTTTCTGGGAAGGCCGCATTGATCGAGTTCTTGACCTGGTTCTTGAAAGAAAATCAGACGCAGCTCCGGTATGGACTGTAAAAGAAGTAACTGGTCAATTATCAGAGGCCATTCAGGGTCTTGCTGCCTACGCTCTAAGCGCTGAGAACACTGCAGACTCTTGGACTAACTTCTTTGGTAAGAATGATCGTCCAGAAGATAAGTCTGAAGTTAAGCCATATGTTCTTTACCGCATTAAAAAGAAACTTTGTAATCCAAAACTTCAGGATGTCATTGCTTCTAAAGAATCGGATGAAGCACGTGGCCTGACTGAGAAGAACCTCAATGAAGTTATCCAGTCTGCGAGCGCTGTGACAACAGTATATGGTCTAACGACAGGACCAATTAACTGCGCAGAATAAACACGCACTACAAATCCACATAGGCCACCGCAAGGTGGCCTTTTTTTTGGCCTTCCATCAATCTATCATGTTAACGTTAATTCATGGATTCACTTCTTGCTGCACGCCTGCAAATGGCCTTCTCTCTTGGTTTCCATATTATCTTTGCCGTCATCGGTATGGTGATGCCCGTCTTGATGAGTGCCAGCTATTGGCAATTTATTAAAAAGAAAAATCCTCAGGCACTTGAACTCACTAAACTTTGGATGAAAGGGGTTGCGATTTTTTTCGCTGTAGGTGCAGTTTCAGGAACTCTTCTTAGTTTTGAACTCGGTTTATTGTGGCCGGAATTCATGCGCAATGCTGGCCCGATCATTGGAATGCCTTTCTCCTGGGAAGGAACAGCCTTTTTTCTGGAGGCGATTGCCCTAGGGATTTTCTTGTATGGTTTTGGAAAACTGAGTCCCCTTAAACATTGGTTTTCATCTATGGTGGTCGGGATCGCCGGAGTCATGTCTGGAATTTTTGTCATGGCGGCCAATGCCTGGATGAATGCTCCACAAGGCTTTGACTATGAGAATGGAGTTTATAAAAACATTGATCCCTTTGCGGCCATGTTTAATGATGCTCTCTTTTCCCAGGCCCACCATATGACCCTTGCCGCTTTCACCAGTGTTTCGGCCGGTGTTCTGGGCATTCATTCTCTCCTCTATTTAATGGGGAGAAGAAAAAGTCTAAACCTTCTGGCGATTAAAATCACGGCACCCTTTTTTATTGTTTCGTCGCTTCTTCAGCCGATCAGTGGGGACTTTGCCGCAAAGGATATTGCGGGCAGACAGCCAGTGAAGTTTGCCGCCATGGAGTCTCTCTTTGAAACAACCAAAGGAGCTCCTTTACTTATTGGTGGTCTACCTGATGTCGAGAAGGAAAGTGTGGACTATGCCTTACATATTCCCAAGGCCTTGAGTTTTCTTGCTCATAGTGATTTTAATTCTGAAGTAAAAGGCCTGAAAGAATTTCCTAAAGATGAGTGGCCACCGGTACTGATTGTTCATATTGCCTTTCAAATAATGGTATTTTGCGGAAGTTTACTTGCCTTGGCCGCTCTCCTGGCCCTTATCATTATGATCAGAAAAAAATCACTTACTGATTATCCATGGCTCTTAAAACTCTTCGTCTTAGTATCGCCCATGGGGATTATTGCCATTGAGGCCGGTTGGACGGTAACTGAAGTAGGACGTCAACCGTGGATCATCTATGGTTTCATGAAAACCAAGGATGCCCTGACCAATGCTCCCGCCTTACAGCTGACGTTTTTCACTTATCTCTTTTTATATCTGTTTCTAATGGGTGTTGTGACCTGGCTCTTTTACCGGTTGATACTGGTGCACTTCCTGCAAAAGGACGAAGCATGATTGAGTTTATTGTTCTCATTACCGGAGTTGCCGTTTTTTTATACACTCTCCTGGCCGGCGCGGATTTTGGCGCAGGCATTCTGCAAATACTTCCCATTGGTATCGACCGAAAAGAAAAGACCTCACTCATTGGAATGGCCATGGGACCAGTGTGGGAGGCGAATCATATTTGGCTGATTTTGGCCCTCGTCATAAGCTTTAATGCTTTTCCCCAGATTTTCTGGTTTGTTTCAGAGTGGTATCATTTCCCATTGGGTGCTCTGGCCATTGGAATCATTTTTCGGGGAGCAAGTTTTACTTTTCTTCACTATGATCCCATCAAAGATGGCTCTCAGAAAGTCTATCACTGGTTTTTTGGTCTCTCCTCAATCTGGTGCACCTTTTGGATAGGGCTCATAGTTGGATCAATGATGTTAGGAGATTTCTCACTGACCGATACAGGCATTTTTGAGAGATATTTTAAGCATTGGATTAACCCCTTCAGCTTTTCCATGGGCATTTTTGCAACGGTACTCATGATGTTCAATGCTTCGCTTTTTTTGACGGCAGAAGCTAAAACACAGCGAATGGCGTGGAAAAAACTGACAATCAAGATTTTTGCTCTCTTGGTTTTTAGTGGTCTTCTCACCCATGGGGTTTTACTTATTAATGCACCTGAGCGATGGAAGCTGTTCTTTTTGAATCCTATCAGTATCACCCTAATCGCTCTTTCATTCCTTTTGTTGTTTGCGCAGCTCTATACCATTGAAAAAAACATTAAAAATCTTTCCCGGTTAGTAGCAGGAATCCAGCTCATTTGTATTTTGGGAGCTGGCTTTGTTCCACTCTATCCTAATTTTGTTCTCACCAAAGATGGTGTGGCCATCAGTTTTATCGAGGCCAGTGCTGAACCAAGGGTTTTAGAACTTTTATGTTATGCTTTGGTTTTCGGACTTTTATTCATCTTACCCGCTTATTACTTCCTGATGAAAATATTCAAAATCAAAAGTGAAGATTAAAGACGACAATTCTTGGTGATCTTAAATTCTTCCACTTCATCAAGCCGAGGAGTGTGAATATTTCTTTCCTGGACATATTTCAAAAAGATATCCAGTCCCTCAATGGAAGGAGTTTGGACGTCATGCTGGAGAACGACTCCCCCACCGATTGGGTCATTCACCTCCATTGGGACTTTAACATAGGTATTACCTTCTCTCTTAAAATCAATGTACGTGCCGCCCTCGTTCCAGGCAATGATATTTTGGGCCACTTCGGCCGGGGTCATACCCGGAACCCAATCACTTGTGTCCACATCCCAGAAAACCATATGAATGCAGTTCTCACCCATGAGCTCATGAGAGACTTCTTTTAAAGCATTAATGTGATGATAATCATTGCGAGTACCGTAACTCCCATAGGGAAAACGGTAATAATGGCGAGAGAATTCATGCCCGGCCAATTTATACCATTTAGCGAGTTCTAAAAAAGACAATTTTGTCTGTCTTTTCCATTCGTCTTTGCTTAAATCTCCAGAACGATCATGACTTGGCCCATGAGAGGCAACAATATGACCTTCATCCAACATCCGCTTGATCAACGGAAAAGTTTTAGAATTGATGAGATTGGTGAGAACAAAGAAAGTGGCCTTCACATCATATTTTTTTAAAATATCCAGAACTTTTGGTGTTTTTAATTGATCAGGACCATCATCAAAAGTCAGTGTAAAGGTGCCGCTTTTATAAAGAGAGACGGCCCTATATGGCCTCATCCCACGATCGGCCTGGGTATAGGTCCGATCCTCGGGGTATTGGTCCCAACCCGCAAATGTGGCAAAAGCATTGAATGAAACAAAAAGTAAAAATATAAAGATTCTCATGAGTGGAGAATACTAAGAATAAGGCTTTCTTCCAATATCCGTCGGTAAAATACCTTCATTTCTTTTCACAATAATTTCCGATTTGATATTGCCCACACCATGCACCAGCTTGGTTATTGAAGTTGCATAGTCCCGTTCAATTTGACTTTTAACCGTACCACTTAAGGTTACGTCCAAATTACTCACGGTAACCGTGATGTCACGGGCATCAATACGTTGGCTGTTATGAAGGAGCTCCTTAACAACTTTTTCAATTTCTTCATCTGTATGAATGTGTCCATAATCTGGCGGATGATAACTGTCTTCATGGACTCCCATCGCCAAGCCTTCATCAAACTCATCGGCCCTTCTCCCCAACAGAGAAGCCCTTTCCTCATTATCATTATAGATCCGATCGAACTCCTTGTTCTCAAAGTCTCGCCGGTCCCATTTGTTTTGGTCAGTATGAAATGTGGAATGATTTTTTGAAGGACTCATAATGCACCTCTCTGGGTGCAATTATCTTAGAAAGAGTCCAAGCTTAAAAGGGCCTGTGTGTCCTTACTAAAACTCGTGACAATCTCCTTGATACCCACAAGGCCAATGACTCTGACATAATTGGCCTTAATGTAAAGCCGATTGACTTCATTATTCTCCTTATCAAGAAGAGTGAAGCGTCCATTAACAAGAGCAAGATTGATATATTTAGCATTTCTGGTTTTAGTCACGCCGCTATGAAGATAATTGAGCTTTATCATACCGCCCGCTTTCTGGGTAAAGCGCTCCACTTCAAGAATAACGGCATCGTATCCGTCTCTTTCAACAATAACGACTCCTCCCTCTTCCATAACTCGTTCCGCGGGAACGCTCACATCATCAATAATGGACCCATTGGGTGACGTTTGAACATAGCGGATAGAATCGATGATATTCTTCTCATTGGTAATGAGATAAAAATCCATGACATCTTTATCAAGCTCCGAAGTAATCACCGCCAGCTTTGTTTGACGTGCCTCTGCAACAGTTGTGATGATGAAAATTAAGAATGTTAAAAACAGCTTCAAAGATCCTCCTAAAAAAAACTTGCATAATTCTAGCGTCAGACATTCTGCAAGAAAAACTGCACTGCATTACAAAAAAACCATCGCCTCTAGTGAGATGTTCCACTCCTCATTCCTGTGACTTCACTCCTTTGGTGCATGAATCCTACAGATCGATAGTCAAGCTTTGCGCTCTATCGTTGGTAATCTGAAGAGAGAGCTTTAGTAGACAAAAAAAGGATAATTTCATCATGATGATCAAGCTTGTTCGTTATACGTAGAAAACAATGGAGGGTTCTATGCGCGTTTTCGGACTTTTACTGAGTCTCCTGAGTATGCCGGTGTTGGCATTGACGGAAATTACGACTCAGGTTTACGACGTCGACTATGGTACAAACCCCAACGAGGAAGTGCTGATCTTACTTACTAGTGGGGAAGTTGCCAAAATCCTCCCCGAAAATAAGGTTCTTCTTGCTAAATTTGCTCTTGATAAGACCAAGGGCAAATGGTTCAAATTCACCATGAACAAAAAGAGGTTCATAGAAAAGCTAGAGCAAGTGCCGACGCCTCCAGATAAAAAGAATAAGATCTTTTCACCTGAAAATTTAATGTCCACGTATGTCCCTACAACAATTGCCAGTATGGCCGTGGCAAAAAAATACTTTAAAGAAGCGCGCTACCATGCAAAAGATTCACAATGTTTTAACCGTGCCATGGTCTGGACCTATGAATGGTGGCTAAAACACAGTCTAAAATCCAATAAAATTCTGATGTACTTCACCCGTACCTACATTCGCCGTTATAACTTTGAGTGGTGGTGGCATATCGCTCCCATGGTTCACATCATGGATAACGGAAAAGTCGTTGAGAGAGTTATGGATGTAAAGTACACCAGAGGCCCTCTTGAAATTCCGAAGTGGACTAATATCTTCATGAGAAACGATGCCCCCTGCCAGGTCATAACCAAATACTCCGACTACGCCGACAATCCATACGTTGGAGAATGTTATTTACAACGGGCGAATATGTATACCTACCAGGCAGCCGACCTCCAGATGCTTGAGGCCTGGGGTTATATCAAGGACAAATATCTGTTGGATGAAGTCCGGGGTGCTTATCTTGAAGCTTTTGATGAACGAATTTAAATCAGGAGAACTATGAAAAACATATCATTGAAGATTGTTTCATCTCTCGCTTTGTTTTCCCTGGCAATCTCCTGCGGAGATTCAGGCAACAGCAGTAAACCCACAGGGAGCACTCAAGTCGGTGACCAGGAAACACAGGAAGAAGAAGTTATTCCGCTTGATGGCTCCAATATTGATGGCACGTATACGGCGAAATTTATCACCCTTAATTCTCATGTCAATGGAACCATCCCTGGTTCGGCCACTTTCATGAGAAAAGAAGACAAGTGGTTTGCCTACATCCGACTTTTTGCTGGAATGCCAAAGGCGTGGCATATGCAAAATGTTTATGAAGGAACACGTTGCCCGACTGCCAATGATGACCTTAACCTCGATGGCTTTATCGATATTATAGAGGCCCAAGCAGTCTTAGGAAAAATTCTTATTCCACTAGACTCGGACATCAGCACCCAGAATTCTGGCCGTGCTTTTTTCCCACTGGCCGATCTTTCCGGAAGCTATCACTATGAGCGAATAACGAGTTTTAGTAGATTTTTCCAGGATCTTAAGGCCGAAGATAAAAACCCAGAGGATCATGTTACTAAATTAGCACCCGATCAAGGTTTGAAACTTGTCGGTAAAGCGGTCATGATTCAAGGGATTGCTGAAGATGTAGAACTTCCCGAGACAGTTCAGACTCTGGAGCGCAGAAGACCATTCCAAACTCTGCCTATCGTTTGTGGTATTTATGAAAAAGTAGAGGCCACACCAGGCGAAGCCTATTCCGAAGAGATTCCCGGCCCAGTGGCCGATGTCATAGAAGGCCAGGATCAACCTGCTCCAGCAGAAGATGGGCAAGGAGAAACCACTGGTGAAACTGGCGGCAGCACAACTGGTGAAACAAATGATTCAGATGATGGTGATGGACCAGTCTCGGATGGTGAAGGTCGAACTTCGGGAGGAACAACCGGTGGCACATCAGGTGATGATGAGGAAGAATCTGAGACAACTACTGGCGGCTCTTCCAGTGGAGGCAACTCGGGAGGAGAAACCACCGGAGACTCAGATGAGGAAGAGACTTCAAGCACGACAGGAACTACAACAGGAGGATTTTTAGATACCCGTCGCTCAGGTATCTAAGACCGCAGAAAGGCAAGACCTCTCGGTCTTGCCTTTTTATTATTTCAGAATTTCGCAACAAGAGCAGTAGTCGTTGTGTAGTCGTAGGTTTTAAATCCAGCAAAGGCCGGTCGATTATCATACATTCCAAGATAAGCGACTTTCAAAGAAAAGATCGAGTTTAAAATAGAAGTAATAGAGGCTTCACCATTGATAAGATAGTCCCCGCTTTCGGTAAAATTAGGAACGTATTCAAGCCAAAACTTGTACTGAACAGTTTCTGAAATTTTATGATTGAACTCATTATAGAGTCTGGCCTTATTGTCAAAAGTATTAGGAAGAGGCTCATATCGGTCTTCAATACTGTATCGATAGCCCACTTCACTGAATAAGTTTTTTAAATCTGATTTAATAAAATAGTACTTAACACCTATGTCCGAGTTATAACGGGCCTTGATTCCGTTAAATTTATTTCCTTCGATGATTTCGCCGGCAGTTAAGGAGAGATGGGGAGAAATGGCCCTTTCATACTTTCCATTAATATCCCAATTTCTTGCTGAAACCGATTCATCACTTTCACCATAAATATAGTGACCACCGAATTTAACTTGGTTTCGGTCCCAGTCATAAAGATTGGTAGTTTTAAGGTTATTAGTCTGAACGTTAGAATTTCCGCCGGTCTGTACGAGAGAAACTTCTGATTCATGCTTGAACTGGGCCCAGGCACTAAAGGAAAAGACGGCAAGTAGTAAAACGATAAACTTCATCGACAACCTCCATTTCTTATCAGTATTCATGAAGGTATTTTATTCTTCAAGTCATAAAAGATTTATGCTGAAAGCCAACTCTTACCGTCATCGGCAACTCTTAGCAGACGGGCCTTCTCAGCTCGCTTAGGGCTTCTCTCTATTCCTATGGCATTGAGTCCTACATAATTGGCCGCTGCCAGAACACTGCCTTCACCGCAAAAAGGATTCACCAGGAATTTCGTGGTGGTTTGATTTAAAACAAAATGAGAGGCCACTAAAGAAGCTTCGAGTCCCATCCCTCTCACCCAGGTTTTATCACCTAAATCAGGAATAACATCTGCTGTGGATTTCGTAAGATCTGGAATAACTGTTTTTGAAAAACATAGCATATGGGAATAAGCAGGACGACCAAAGGTAATGTGACCAGCAGGTACCCGACAAAATATTTTATGCCATATTAACTTATGTCCCAGTTTTTCGGCTGCCTTTTGGATAATGTAGGCCTTATCGACCCAAAGATTTTCAAGTTTTATGTCGGACTGGAAAAAGATCGAAACTCCTTCAGGAGAGGTTCTGGAAAGAATAAGTTCCGCCGTTGATTGAAACCACTCGCTCCACTTCTCCAGTGAATAACCGGGAAACTCAGAGATATCAGGAAGAGAACCCAAAAAAGAATGATTGCTGGTCTCGCTAAACTCTTGAAGCCAGGTAAGGGCGTCCTGGCAAATAACTTCCCTTGATGTTTTTGTCTGATCCATCCGATCATTATATGGTATCCTGTCTCCATGTGCCAATTACTTGGAATGAACTGTAATGTTCCGACAGACATTTGCTTCTCCTTTACCGGCTTTCAGGCCCGGGGAGGAGTTACTGATCATCACACAGATGGTTGGGGAATTTCATTCTTTGAAAATAAAGGGATTAGGCAATTCCTTGATCCTAATGCCTCGGCCCACTCTCCAATTGCTGATTTCGTGCGTACCTATCCCATTAAGTCGAAAAATGTCATCGCTCATATACGCAAGGCCACGCAGGGAGAAGTAAAACTTGAGAACACTCACCCCTTTGTCCGGGAGCTTTGGGGCCAATACTGGTCTTTTGCCCATAATGGTGATTTAAAAAATCTTTCATTAAATCTGAGCGGCCGCTACACCCCTGTCGGCAATACTGATTCTGAAATGGCCTTTTGTTTCATTCTCCAAGAACTCGTGAACGAATTTGGAGAAAAGGCTCCGGCACTCGATCTTTTAGGAAAAAAACTGCATCAGCTTACTCTGGACCTCGCCTCTTCGGGAGTTTTTAACTTTCTTCTCTCAAACGGTGAATTCATGCTGGCACACTGCTCTACTAAGTTGGCCAGCATTGTTAGAAAGGCCCCATTTTCTGTGGCCCAATTAAAAGATCATGACGTGAAGATTGATTTCAGTGAGGTCACCACTCAGATTGATCGGGTTGCCGTTATTGCGACCAACCCACTGACTGAAAATGAGACCTGGCAAATCCATGAGCCCGGAACGCTTTTGTTATTTGCTGAAGGAAATATCATTCAGGAATTCAAAACGACTCCAGGAACTCCCAGCATCACTTAAGAAATAATTAAGCTTGTTTATTTTGCCATTAGTTGGCATTTGAACTATTTTCCCGGGCGAACCAATTCCGGGAGAATTTATGAGAATGTTTCTATTCTTGATGTTTCTCGCTTTTTCAAACGTCGCCTTTACTCAAGACATCACGTCCTTTGAAAAAGGTGATCTCCACTTCTCAAAAGCTCACAGTGAGCTCATTAGTGTCAATCAAATTTGCCCTCCTCGACCTGACCGAATCAGCTGCCGGGCATTTGGTTCCATCGCAAAAGTACGTGTGACACTTAATGCTTGCCTTGATCGTTTTGGCGGTCATTTTTCCAGGTTTGAAGTCATCGATGGAAAAGGTGTTCTCTTTTTCGGGGCGATTAATATTTTTAATCAATCATCAACAACTGCCCGTTGTGTTAGGGCCCCAACCGAAATCATTACTATTAATGTTCCATTTGAAGGTGAAATTGAACTAGCTCCCCTGAATTTCAGAGGAATGACTCTTACCACGGACAATTAAAAATAAAGGGCAGCTGGTCTGCCCTAGACAGGCATAACCATAAGGTTGGCGGTATCCATTTCCAGCATCCGCATCGTTTCTGAACCCAAAAGAAGTTTATTCAATTTTTTGCCGCGATTTCTCTTCATCACAGCAACACTTACTTTATCTTCATCAACTATTTGTGCCAACTGAGGGGCCATTTGGAAATCATGGGCATCTTCGACCCTGACAATCACTTTCTCGCCTTCTCTTGTAAAATACTCAATGTCTTCTTTCAAATCATCTTCGAATTGGAACTTACTTTCTTCCTCCCCACTCGGCGCAGGCTGTTTATGCCAGAGGGCAATAAATTCAACATTCTCAAACCCCAAAGTCCGATAAAAATCCATGGTGGAGGTGATCATCCAATTTGTCGAACCTCTTTCATCAATAAGACCTGCTATCTTAAAAAAAATTATTGGTTTACGTATGACCAAAGTCGGTACAGACACTGAGGAAAGGAGCTTGCGTGCGACACTCCCGATAAAATGATGAAGGAGACCTGCTTTGCTATTGTGGCCTATAATTAAAAGATCGTATTTTTTTTCACCTTCAAGGATAGTATCGCTTATTTTTTGAACAACATGACCTTGTTTAAATAAGGTATTCCCCTGGGCACTGGTTCGTGCCATCTGTAATTTCATTTTCTCCATGACTTCATCAGCGATATTACCAATAAAAGACTTGTAGAAAGTGTCATTTCTGGCCTTATCAGAAAACCATTCAAGTTGCAGTCCCAGATCAGAGACATAAAGGATATCGAGCTCACCATCGACTCTCTGCCGGATAATCTCTGAACTTCTCAAGACTTCATCAGAGTGTTCGCTGAGATCAGTACAAACCAGGATTCTCTTGATGGGAAATAGCATTCGGTCCGCCTCTTAATATTTTTTCAATATTTTCATCGAAACTTGATTTTAAATTTTTGGCCGCTTTAAAATAATCTTCTTCATTCTTCCAAAGCCTGTGCGGTTTAAGCAAACGACCATCAACACTATCTATATTGTCCGGAATCATAAGAGAAAAGACAGGGTCCCTGGTAAAGGTAATCTCCTCACTTAAACCCTTTTGAATGGATCTGATGCAGGCACGGGTAAATGATAAATCATATCTTCTCCCTGTATCAAACTGACCGCCATACCAACCGGTATTAATAAGCCAGACTTTAATCTGATGCTTGCGTAGAATGTCCTTTAATATGTTCCCGTAATCCGATGGTCTTCGAAGCATAAAGGGGGCCCCGAAACAATGCGAGAAGGTTGCCGTCACACCTTTCATCCCTATTTCCGTTCCTGCGACCTTGGCGGTATAGCCCAAAAGAAAGTAATACATTGCCTGATCATGACTTAAAAAGCTCACGGCCGGTAAAACGCCCATCGCATCGGCCGATAGGAAAAAGAAATTCGTAGGAATCTCTCCCCTGCCGTCATTGATGACCGTTTCCAGAAAATTTAAGGGATAGGTAGAGCGTCCATTTTCAGTAATGGCCTTATCAAAGAAATCCGGCTCCCGAGTTATGGGATCAAGGGAGACATTCTCAATTAAACTACCAAAGCGATTGGTGGCATTATAGATCTGAGGCTCGTCTGAAGCCTTTAATTTATAAGTTTTGGCATAACAACCACCTTCAAAATTGAATATGCCTCGGTCAGATAAACCATGCTCATCATCACCAATAACACTCATGCCGAGATCACTGGAAAGGGATGTCTTTCCAGTCCCAGATAAACCAAAAAAAACAGAAACATTTCCTCTGGCATCCGCATTCGCACCTGCATGCATCGGAAGAACTCCATAGTCAGGGAGAATGGAACACATGACAGAGAAAATGGCCTTTTTAATCTCCCCACAATAACTAGTTCCCCCTATGATGATCTCTTTGGTTTTAAAATTGATGGCAATGACTGTGGATGAGCGCAAACCGAATTTCTTGCTATCAAACTCAATCTCCGGATCATGGTATATGGTATAAGTTCCCAGAGGATTGTTATCTTTTTTAGGTCGCATAATCTGACGACAAAACAAGGCATGAACAGATGAAGTAGTGATAAGGTTCACTCCCATGGAATACAAGGGATCGGCACCTGCACTTGATTCGATGATGTAAGTCTCGTGCTTAAGCAAATGCAGTTTTTTTAATAATTCAACTTTAAGCTCATTAAACTTATCATCATCCAGAGAGAGAATATCACCTCCCCAATCTATAATATTGCTCGAAGCTTCATTTTTTACAATATACTTGTCACTGGCGGCCCTGCCTGTATGCTTGCCTGAACTCACGACCAAGGCTCCGTCTTTGCTTAAAGAGCCTGCATGTTTTTGAAGGGATTTTTCTATGAGAAAGGCCATCGGAGAATTGATTCTGAGCTGAATTTCACCTGATATGATTCCATTCCACCATTCCCACATCTTGGCCTCCTAAAATAGACAAGTCTATTAAGAGGTAATGTTAGACCAAACTCAGGAGATGAGAAGGGACATGGCAAAATGGACCAAAAAAGATGTGATTCGTTACATTACTTCAAAGCAAGCTTTAATAGCTTTTCTTTGTAAGCATCAAAATGTTCATGATAGTCCCCAAGATCTTTAACGATCGTATGAGCATGAAATTTTGATGGTTCTACGAACGCGTCGTGCATAGGTTTAACTTGTTTTAAGAACTGAGTTTTTACACCTTCAGGTGTTCTTCCTCGCTCTTTCACGTCGCGTTCAAGTCGTCTTTCAAAACGTAGTGATTCAGGAGTATCAAAAAAAATCATCTCATCAAATTGAGCTCGCAGATAATCGGGGTGAAAAATGAGAATACCATCCACGATTACAATTTTTGTCGGCCCTATTTGAAGCTGCTGCTGGCTGCGTGAATGAGTTTTGAAATCATAAATAGGAATGTTGGTGGACATGCCTGATTTAAGTTCACTTAAACACTTAGCAAGAAGCTTTAAATCAAGGCTCTCCGGATGATCAAAATTAACTGAACCGCCATCATGATCAAATCGGTGAGATTGATCGATGTAAAAATTGTCCTGGTAGACAATGGTGGAATGTTCCCCCAGAGCTTCCTGGAGTTCTTTGGCAAAATAGGTCTTGCCGGAGCCTGAGCCTCCGGCAACACCTAAAATGAAACTTTTATTTGGTTTGGTAAAGCCTGTCACCGGCATCTCCTAATCCTGGAACAAGATAGCCGTTCTCAGTCATTTCCTTCTCGACATTTAGGGCATAAATCTTAACGTCTGGATGAAAATGTTCCAGCCTTTTAAGAGCATGATCGGAGACCAGAACTGAGAGAACTTTTATCGGACCAACATGGTAGCTTTTCAGGCGGTCAATCGCCGCAATCATCGTGTCCGCAGTGGCAATCAAAGGGTCACAGAGGAAAATCTGACGGTTTTTCACATCCTGAGGAAGCTTGAAGTAATATTCAACAGTATTTTGAATGAACTTATCGCGGTAAATGCCGATATACCCGGCCGAAGCTATCGGAATCATCGACAGGACTCCATCAAGCATACCGTTACCGGCCCTGAGAATGGCCACTGCGACCGGGGGATTTATAATCCGGTCAACTTTGGCCGGTGCCATAGGAGTTTCAATGGCAACGGCGTCCAGATCTTGCCAATCCTTCATCGCCTCATAGGCGAGCATTTTAGCGATTTCGGTCATGAGGTTTCTGAAATCGGAAGAGTTCGTGTTTTTATCCCGCAAATAACCCAGTTTATGGAGAAGGAGCGGATGATTAAGTTCAATGAGATTTTTATACATATGTGTCCCCTAAAAAACGGTTCCATCACTTTTAATATTTAATGGAGGTGTTCCCCCTGCCCTTAACTCTGCGGCGATTTTTCTTCCGGCCCACCAGGTTCCTCCTTCCAGAACTTTAGCGAGCGGAAAATCCACCGGTGATTTCCCCAGGCGTTTTTGAACTTCACTTCCTATAACATCAAGAAGGAAAACTGTCAGCGCCCGCCATTCAATAATGAGGTCACTTTCTGGTCCCCAGGTGGTTTCTATGTCTTTTGGATTTTTGAAGGTCAGAACTCCAGAATCCAACAGAAGCCCCCCATTACGGTATTCCGGAAGACCAGTGAGTCCTTCAATTCCTGTAACAGAAATTCCGGCCTCAAGCAAAGGTTCTACCAGTGAGTAGGTCATCCACTGTGAGAGCTTGTGAAAAGCAATTAATCCGTATTTTGAATGCTTCCAGGCGTCTCCTAAGTTGACCCCATCCAGGACTTCTCGACCTGGCCAAATAGGACCCAATCCGTCCAGGACCGCCCGCAGTAAGTCAGTAGCGGGAATAGTCCTGCCATGTTTTTCCATCAGGTAATCAATCAGATTGCCGGGACGGCCGTCCTTAAAGAGTTTTTTATTCTCTAGAGCATGGCCAAGATTTTGTAGAAGAGTGGTTCTTCCCTCAACTCCAACCAAGGGATTGTTGTAAGTTACTTGAAAAAACTCTTCAATCAACTTGGGAGTAACCTTTTTTAGGCCCTCGGATGTGCTGTGAAGGCTTTTTCCGCCACTAGAGAAGGCACCAGACATAAACAAATGAAAGCTTGCCACTCCCAATCCTTCAGACCGGGTATATTCTCGGGAGGTTTCTTTTTCAAAATACTTCCAGCCAGGCCCGGCCCCGGCATCCAATAAGACGGAAGGGATGACCAGGTCCCATTTAATTCTCGCCTGCTCAATGGGATCCAGATCTTTAATCCTCGCCTTGAGCCACAGGGAGCGGTCCACATTACCAGGACGGAAATGTCCCCAGCGGGAATGGAAAGGAATATTCATGTCAGGATAATTCTGACGGATGGTCTGCATAACAAAATCAACCGTCGGCCCGATCTTCTCTTCATGAAAATGAAAGTGAGTATTACCGCTTCGAGTTTCTTCAAAAATCTTTTTGGCACCATCTCTCACGCACACCGGAGAGAAGATGTAATTTAAATCACTCATGTAATGTCTCTGCCTTTTACTTTTTTCAGATCTTCAGCTGTCTTGGGCGGCTCTGTATTAAAATAACCAGCAGCCTTTTTGGCCTCCATTTCCACTTGAGCATCCTGAGGAATCAGCCCGTCTGGAATAGAAATACGATTCACCACTTCAATCCCAGAATCAACAATCGCGTTGTACTTCATGTTAGACATAGAATGAAGGTTATGAATTTTTGTAATACCAAATAAATGGAGGACATCTGGCATAAATTCCTGAAAGCGAGCATCTTCCACACCAGCAACACATTCAGTGCGTTTAAAATAAGTGGCCGCTGAATCTCCACCTTCCTGACGTTTACGGGCATTGTAGACCAGAAACTTCGTCACTTCACCTAACGCTCGTCCTTCCTTACGATAATAAGCAATCAACCCTACACCGCCTCTCTGAGCTGTTTCAGCTGCGTGCTCGATGCCATACATAAGGTATGGTCTGCAAGTACAAATGTCCGAACCAAATACATCCGAGCCATTACACTCATCGTGGACCCGGCAGGAAAGTTCAACTTCAGGATTGGACAGATCTAGAGGATCACCAAAGATATAAACAGTGGTTGAACCGATAGGTGGAAGCCATACTTTTAAATCAGGACGAGTGATGAGTTCTGGATACATCCCCCCCGATTCCTGGAAAAGAATACGGCGTAAAACACCTTCTTCCACTTTCAGCCTCTTGGCCATTCCCGGAAGAAACCAAACTGGCTCAATGGCCACTTTGGTGATTTTAATGTCCATATTCTCTTTAATAATTTTTCCATCAGGTTTTAAACGACCGGCACGCATGGCATCGTGAATCTCAGGGATCTGCAAATGGGCCTGAGTGACAGCGATACTCGGACGGATGTCATAACCTTTTTCATAAAGTTCTTTAAAGTGATTTTGCGGATCGAGTCCCCAGGGATCAAGGGAGACGATCTTGGTTTCATCAAACCAGGAAGGAAAAGGACCTAATGGGATAGGTGAATGAGTATTCTTTAAATCAGGACGGTGAGCAGGTGGATACTGACCGCTGGCAATCGAAAGTGCACGATAAACAGTATAGGAGCCAGAATGTGTTCCAATTGCATTTCGTGCCTTAGGATTGGTCTGAGAGGCAACAACCGCCCCACGTTTAATGGGATCTTTGTTTCCCCAATCCAAAATCAAGGACTCAGGATACTTTAAGTTCGAATGGGTAGCGAGAACTACATGTTCTTTTCGCTCATCTAGCTTCGTAGTCATATGGCTCCTTAAGACATCCAATTGTTATCGTTTTGTTTTTCCCATTTAGTTGTTACTTTTTTCATGTCAGACCAAAAGTTCAAACTATGCTCACCGGTAATATCGCCTGAACCAAATTTAGAAGCGGCCACTCCTCCGAATGAAAAAGGCTCTCGCGGAACCGGAACTCCGACATTGACCCCTACCATGCCCGCTTTGGCCTCGCGGATTACCCGTTCGGCCAGCGCACCGGAATTGGTAAAGACGGAACAGGCATTGCCGTATTCACTACTGTTCTGAACGGCCATCGCTTCCGAGATATCTTTACAGCGAATGATTGAAAGAATTGGCCCGAACAGTTCAACTGTTTGGGCTTCTGAACCGGGCTTCACATTATCCAGAATAGTAGGTCCAATCCAATGGCCATTTTCCATTCCCGCAGGAGCTTTGGCCTTTCTTCCATCAAGCAGCACCGTGGCCCCTTGCTTTTCTGCTTTCGTGATGGCCTCAATTAAAAAGTCACGTTGCGTGCGAGTGATGATGGCACCCATATCTTTTCCAAGTTCCAAAGAGGAAGCTCTTTGCATGACTTTCTCGATATGCTGATCCACATTGCCTACTGCCAGAAGGACAGATGCGGCCATACAGCGCTGGCCGGCACAACCTGTAAAGGAATCAGAAATTCCCACTCCCGCCATTTCAGGAACAGCGTCAGGTAAAAGAACCAGATGGTTCTTGGCCCCGCCCATACAGAGGGCACGCTTTCCCAGACCTGTGGCCTTGGTATAAACCAATCGGGCAATTTTAGTTGAACCAACAAAGCCGATGGCCTTAACTTCCGGTGCTTCAATGATGGCATCAACTGTTGGTGCACCACCTTGAAGAACAGTAAAGAGGCCGTCAGGCAGACCAGCTTCTTTCAAAGCATTGGCAATAAAGATTGAAGTAAGGGGCGTTTTTTCAGAGGGCTTCCAGATATAAGCATTGCCCAGACCTAAAGTGATAGGAATAGTCCACATCGGAACCATGGCAGGAAAATTAAAAGGAGTGATATTGGCCACAACACCCAAAGCAACACGTCGGTATTCACAACTCACTCCACGAGAAACTTCAAGTCGTCCGCCGATATCGAGATTCTGAAGAGAGAGAGCATACTCCAGCACTTCAATCCCCTTCATCAAACCGGCCTTCCCTTCGTCAAATGTTTTGCCGGATTCAGAAGCTTTCAAATGAGAAATTTTATCCAGATCACGCAGAAGAATATTTCTGAAATTAAAAAGTACCCGCGCGCGCTCTTTTAAAGGGGTCCGCCCCCATTCTGCTTGTGCAGCGTTGGCACTTTTAATCGCCTCATTTATTTGCTTTAAACTAGGTGTTGAAACTTCTCCTATTTTTTTTCCATGATAAGGAGAGATGATATCCAGGGTTTCAGCTTCACCCTTAATCCATTGACCGTTAATAAAATTGGAGCACGAGATCACTTGCTCAGGTAATCGAATTGACATAGGTTTTTTCCTCACAAAAATTCCAAAATTTAACGCTATTACAAGGAAAAGAACTTGCCTACAGGAGTAAACTAAATTGTGCCAGACTAAAGGTGTCGGTTACAGGTGCGTCAATTTTATGAGGGAGGAGGGATGATTAATCAACGACCTTGAGCAAGGCATCGAGTGCCTTCTCAAACATCTTGGCACTGCCATACTTGGTACGGATGTGCTGAATGATCTCTGTGCGCTTCTCATAGTTGTAAGAAGCATCATGCAATTGTTCGGTAAACTGCTGGCTCACAATGAAAATGGCAGAGAGTTGATTGAACCTATTGGCATTAATACCGGCGGGAAAGCCCTTACCATCAGGAAGTTCATGATGCTGCTCAATAATGGTAATGGTCTCGATCGGTATAAGAAGACGATTTTTTTTCAAACTATCAGCGATATCCGATGGATGACGTCTTAAATTTTCCGGTAACACTCCGCCATTTTTCTGCCAGTCCCGCATTATTTTGAAATCGTCTTTAGACAAAGTCATATCACACATCATGGAGGCGAGAGCGCCCTTTTCCTTGACCTGTTCCGAGCGCCAGGGAAACTTATCAATCACGAGCGCCATAATATAATTGGTGAGAATGGAAAGAAGAAATTCTTCCGAGCAATTTTTTTTAAACTGCTTGATAAAAGAAAAAATGGATGGAGATTCACTCAAGAGAGTCATGGCGCGACTATTAATAGTTTTAAGAAGTTTCACTGTTTCAGGTTCAACTCCCAATTGATTAATAATACTTTTAACTGTCTCCATGGCAGCATTAACCGCTTCCACTCTTTGCTCTTCCATTGTCTTAGGATCATAGAAAGTTGAAGAAGACATGGCCTTCTCCACATGTTCAATGATTCTTCTACAGTCCACTTCCTTAACATAAACTTCGGACACTTCTTTTTGTTGGAGCTTTCGAAGAATTTCCACAAAGTGATCTGAGGAGTAATTCAATTTAATAAATTTTCCACTGACAGGAAGATGAACTTCTATCCCTGCAAACTTCTCTGCAAATTTTATGAGATGTCTAATCTCCATTTTTACCAGTAGGCCAGAATCAGCATTATCCATTCACAAGTCCTAAAAATAAGTCGATGTTAAGGGTTATCGGTTAAATCCTTAAATTTATATAATAGTATTTCAAGTACTTGAGAACTTTAATCACCTTCATCTGCGTAAGCGTAACTCGTCACAAATGACGTCACTTTACTCCCTTTATATATAAGTCTCACCAAAAGGAGTTCCTATGAAAGTAACAGAAATTAAAAGTGAACTAGAGAAGGTTTCCAAGGTTATCCCTGAACTTAGAAAAGACCTGGATAAGGTCTATGCTTCTGGTCCTGGTAAGAAGAGTCGAATTAAGCTCTTATGGAAGGAGTACGAAAACCAGTACAACGACATCAAAAACAGCAAGGTTTACAAGACCCTTCAATAGGAAGAACCGCCGGAGTCTTAGGTTATTTCCTGAGACTCCGCTTAGAACTCAAAGCTCGTTATATTTTTTAGAATTACCGCGGGACTTCTCAACCGGATATTTTTGGGCGTTCTTGCGCATCTTATTTCTCACTACCTGCTCAAGATCGATGTCGGTCTTGCTGATAATCCGCAGAAGATAAACAAAGATATCCGCCACCTCATCTTCAATCTTACCCATGACCTGAGAGTTATTTTTAATGTGGTTGGAATCTTCTTCGCTCATCCACTGAAAGATCTCCAGTAGCTCCGAACTCTCCACACTCAGTGCCATCGAAAGATTTTTCACCGAATGAAACTGATCCCACTCCCGTTCGCTTACGAAATGCTCAATGTCCTGATTTAATTTTTGAAGATCAATGTTTTTCATAGCCTTCATTATGGCCAAATGAAGACGTGCCGCCTACCCTAGTTTTATATGCATCCACGAAACCGCCATCAGGACCGTTATCCTCTAAAAGAACTCTGTCAGACCTCACCGGGACTGACGAAACATGTTTTGATCAATAAGTACGGTGATGAAACAATTGATTTTGCTGATCCGGCAGCGGTCAAGGCCCTTAATGAAGCCTTGTTAAAGTTTTACTACCATATTGATTATTGGGACATCCCCGATAACTATCTGTGCCCTCCTATACCCGGGCGGGCCGACTATATTCATTCGGTGGCCGATCTCTTTGACGGAAAGAAATCTTTAAAAGTGCTCGATATTGGCACCGGTGCCAATTGTATTTATCCACTGATTGGACACAGCGAGTATGACTGGCAATTTGTCGGTACAGATGTTGACCCCATATCACTGCAAAACGCAGAAAAGATCATTCAGAAAAATAACCTTTCCGGGGTAATAAAATTACGATTACAAACCGATCGCCAATGCATCTTTAAGAACATCATCCTGCCAGATAACTATTTCCATTTGGTGATGTGCAACCCGCCTTTTCACGAATCCCTGGAAGAGGCCACCAAAGGCAGTCAGAGGAAATGGAAAAATCTAGGAAAAAAACCGGCCAAGGCCTTGCTTAACTTTGGCGGCCAGGGAGCAGAACTTTGGTGTCCGGGCGGTGAAAGGTCCTTTATTCATCAGATGATTAACGAGAGTCTCCCCTTTGCGGGAAAAGTGGAATGGTTTACCAGTTTAGTTTCAAAGGAAGAAAACCTTTATCCCCTCCAAAAAGTCCTGCAAAAGATTCCTGGCATTGAGATAAAAATTATTGAGATGACTCAGGGACACAAGAAGAGCCGCTTTATTGCCTGGAAATTAAAAGCCTGACTTCCTCACTTGGCAAAAAATGCCAACACACACACAAATTCAGACTTATGAGATACTAAAGCTGTGGATGACCAACAAATCTAACCACAGGAGTCGCTTTATGAAATTGTTCTTTTTAGTTCTATTTTCTCTGTCTTTGATGTCTTGTGCATCAACCAGATCACCTTCTTCAGTAAATTCAGATGCTGATAATATCGAAGAGGGGATCAATGCTGAATATTATGGTAGTCCCAGCCTTAACTAGTGGTCTTAAATTACTGCTGCTGAACTGCCTCTCTGACCAACGTTCTTAATTGTTCTACCCCAAAACTTTCCAGAGGTTTTCCGTTCACAAAGAACGTTGGTGTTCCTCGTACTCCCAAAGTTTGAACGTCGCTTAATTCTTGTTCAATCATTTTATCAATCGCTGGGTCGTTCATGTCTTGCTGAATTTTGGCAACATCCACCCCGGCTTCAGGTAAGTACTTCCAGACGAGATCTGGACGTGGATCATGATGACTTCCCCAGTAAGGTTGGTAACGGAATAGAACTTCCAGCGCTTCCCAATATTTATTTTGCTTACGGGCGGCCTCCAGAATTTTAATGATCATTTTTGAATTGCCATGAAAAGGAGCATATCTCACGACCAACTGAACTTTACCTTCATTCTCCTGCATGATCATTTTCACAAACGGGTAAAACTCCCGGCAGCTTTCACATTCCGGATCCAGGAATTCCACCAGGTAAACCGGTGCATCCTGAGGACCCAAGCGTGGAGCATAGTCAGGAACAAATTTTTTAAAATCGGCTTTGGCCACAAACCCTAATCTTTCTGATTCCTGTTTTTGGTAGACCTTCACACCAATTAAAAAGAAAGCAAGAAGAAGTGCTACACTTCCAATAATTAAGCTCATTTTATTTTTCACGATTAAGAATCCTATAGCTAAAAGTTAGTAATATTAAAATCAAAGTAAAAGCTGTCAAAGAGAGAAACGGTATGGTGATAAACCCAAACCATTCAATTTGGACCGTAGTGCAGGATATCCCCATCACACAAGGGGCCGCACTTTCCGGAAGAATCTTGTAATAAAGGAGATTGTGATAAATGGCAATAAGCCACCCTAACACTGTCAAAGGCAGCGAGAATTTGATGACACTTCGATCGAAAGGGATGAGCCCCATCAAAAAGATAATCACCAAGGGATACATTAAGATCCGCTGGTACCAACATAAAGTACAAGGTGGAAACCTCATAACTTCGCTAAAAAAGAGACTGCCAGCAGTTGAAATGGCCGCCACCAGCCAACAACCAAAGATTAAAAACCATTTTTTATCATTCATTCCCAGATTTTATGTCCCTCCTTTTGAGAATTCAAGGTAAGTGTGGTACAAAACCGCCCATGGGGATCAAAAAGCGCTCATTTTACCAATTCACTCTGACAGAGCTCCAGGAGCTCTTTGCCGAGAATTCTTTACCATCCTCCGGTCCCGCCCTGCTTTTTAATTGGCATTATAAAAAAAGAATGATCGCACCTTGTGAAACAGACCTGGCCAAGGTGAGTCGCGCCTTCGTGGCCGATCATCTGGACTTTTACCTGCCGGAAATTGACTTGATTCAAGAGTCTGCAGATAAAACCGTCAAATTCCTTTTTAAGCTCCATGACAATTTAAAAGTAGAATCAGTACTGATTCCTTTTAATAATAAATACACCATCTGCCTGTCTTCTCAGGTTGGCTGTGCCATGAAGTGCAGCTTTTGTTTCACCGGAACTCAAGGCCTGAAACGTCACCTGCAGACGGAGGAAATTATCGGGCAGTTTCTTGCGGCCCAAAGATGGTTGACTCAAAACCGTCCTAAAGACGATAAGATTTTAAATATTGTTTTCATGGGACAAGGTGAACCCCTTCATAATTTTGATGCTGTTAAGAAGGCCTGTGAAATATTCCTGAATAAAAACGGTCTATGCCTGGCCCCTCATAAAATTACCATTTCCACCGCCGGTTATCTGCCTGGACTTGAGCGCTGGAAAAATGAAATGCCGAAGGTTAACATTGCTGTCTCCTTGCATTCCACCATCAAGGAGAAGCGCGATAAACTCATCCCCATCAATCAGCGTTATCCCATTGAGGATGTTGTCCGCTTTGCCCAAGATATTCCCGAAGGTCGCACTCGTTTTGTTACTTATGAGTATCTTTTAATAAAAGATTTTAATGACTCTCCGGAAGATGCCCATGCTACTGGCCGTTTTCTGGAAGGAAAAAATGCTTATATAAACCTCATTCCCTTCAATCCCTTTCCAGGGGCCGATTATCAAAGACCACAGATGCAGGAAGTGGAGAGCTTTAAATCCATTCTCGATGCTTATAAAATCCCGACACTCATCCGTAAAACCAAGGGTGACGAGATCCTTGCGGCATGTGGTCAATTGAATACAAAATAGTCTGACAAATATCGACCCCTTCTTATTCTTTTCTAGTAAGATTTGAGCATTAAGACAAAGGGGATAATTATGTCTAAGCCAATTCCGCATATTCAAAAGTATATGACGATGAACCCGAAGTCCGTTGAGAAGGATCAGTCGCTCTACGAAGCGGCAACTTTTATGCAAAAAGAAGGATTTCGTCATCTGCCAGTTATTTTTATAATGGAAAAGTTGAAGGCATACTTTCCATGACTGATGTCACTTTGGTTTCGGCCATCAAGAACGCCGACATCTCAAAGATGAAGGTTTATGATGCCTTCACTCCAAACCCGACAACTGTCAGACCAGATACGCAAGTCGATGAGGTTTGTCGTTTGATGGCCGCTGAAAAAATTGGTTCGGTCGTGGTTGAAGACAATGGTCATTTAGTTGGTCTCGCTGCCATGGATGAACTACTGCACACAAGACTTAAATAATCTTTTATATGAAAGGCTCCAAGAGGAGCCTTTATTTCTTTCGAATCAGTTTATAAACTTCTACAAATGTCACCGGAATTATACTTATTCCAACAAGGATGGCATTCTCCCTTAAGTCCACACTTCTAACTTCAAACAGTTTCTGAAAGAGTGCTGTATGCTGAACGATGCTTTGAAATACAACAGGTAAAAGAACAGAGGCCAAATGAATGGGATTAAATTTTAACTCAAAGAAAGTTTTGGTTTCACTACGGCAAGAAAAAGAACGGAACAGGCAAAGATAAACCACATAGTTAAACATATAGCTTCTGGCCGTGAGAAGATCATAGAGCTGAAGACTATAGTCATAAATAATAAGACCCAGCACAGTGCTGAGAATTCCAACGAAAAATAGCTCCAAATAAAAAGGCCTGTCAAAGAAACTCGAAGGTGATGGCCTGTGACTGGTCTTTAAATAATCCTTACCAACCGGTTCTCCCGCCAGGGCCAGTGACGGCAGGCCATCTGTGACCAGATTAATCCATAACAAATTAAGAGGGGCCAGAGGAACAGGCATCCCCAGTAAAACTGCTCCTAACATAATCAACAGTTCGGCCAGATTGGTTGATAACAAATATTGCATGGTGCGTTTGATGTTCCCGTAAATAGCACGCCCTTCCTCCACTGCTGACACAATGGTGGAGAAGTTATCATCCGTTAAGATCATAGAAGAGGCCTGTCTGGCGACCTCGGTTCCGGCCTTCCCCATGGCAACACCAATCCCCGCTGTTTTTAAGGCAGGAGCATCGTTAACTCCATCTCCAGTCATAGAAACGACATGCCCATTGGCCTGCAATGCTTTGATAATTTTTAATTTATGCTCTGGGGTGACTCGGGCATAGACAGCAGTGTCTTCTGCCTTGGCGCGGAGTTCATCCTCAGTCATGCGGTCTAAATCAATTCCTGATAGAACACCGTCAAATTTACCTTCATCGGTGATACCCAGTTCATGAGCAATGGCCTTCGCAGTAAGGGGATGATCTCCGGTAATCATCACAACCTTGATCCCCGCGGTCTTACAACTCTTAATTGACGGGATTGTCTCTTCTTTAGGTGGATCAGCGATGGCCACCAGTCCCTTAAAAATCAGATCCCTTTCAATCAACTCAGGATCATGTTTTTCACTCTGACTTATCTCACTCACTTTCTTGTAGGCCAAGGCGAGTATTCGGTGACCCTTATTGGAAAGGACGTTGATCTCAGTATCGATCCTAGTCCTTTCTTCATCACTTAGATGACATACCGGAAGTACTGTTTCAGGGGCCCCTTTGGTAAGGATGAGGGTTCCTTCATCAGAAATAGTTGCCACACTCATACGCTTACGATCACTCTCAAAGCTCCACTCATGGATCCTGGTCTGGAGAGGTTTCAGTTCGGGTAGTTTTCCGGCTTCATCCACCAGATATAAAAGTGCTATTTCAGTGGGATCTCCTGATCCTCCATGATCGAGACTGGCATTATTACATTGAACCATGATCTGATAGAAAACGTCGTCCCTCTTGGAGTCCAGCGTGAAGACCTCTCTTACCCGCATTTTTCCTGTTGTTAGGGTACCTGTCTTATCGGTACAGATAATATCAGTAGACCCCAGTGTTTCCACTGCCGGCATTTTTCTGACAATGGCATTTCGTTTGGTCATTCTTCGTACGGCGAGAGTAAGTGCCAGAGTCACGACGGTGGGAAGGCCTTCTGGAATAGTCGCCACCGCCAAGCTAATGGCATTCATAAAGATCTCAGTCCAAGGAGTTCCTTTCTTAAAACCAATAATGGCGACAATAAGAATGATCCCGGCCCCCATCATAATAAGCAAGTTACTAAGCTTGCCCATTCTCTCCTGAAGAGGAGTCTCTTTTCTTTCGGCTTCTCCTAACAGACCGGCAATGTGCCCAATCTGGGTATTCATTCCGGTGGCAGTCACGATCATATGCCCAGATCCCTGACTGATGGCCGTGCTCGCAAAAAGCATGTTGGAGCGATCTGCTAAGGGGACCTCAGCAGCTATGACTGTTTTATTTTTTTTGACAGGCATGGATTCACCGGTCAAAATCGCTTCATCGGCGGAAAGGCCAAAGGATTCTATGATTCTACCGTCAGCGACAACATAATCCCCCGCTTCCAGCACAATGATGTCTCCAGGAACAATTTCCTGGGAATCAACAGTCATGATTTTGTTATTACGTTTAACGCGCGCCTTGGGAACAGAGAGATTTTTCAGGGCCTCAATGGAGTCTTCGGCCTTCGCTTCCTGCCCAAAGCCGATGAAGGCATTAAGAATAACAATGGCGAGGATAGCAATAGCATCAACCATCTCCCCCAAAGCACCTGAAACAATAGTGGCAAACATAAGAGTATAAACCATGGGACTTTTAAATTGTTTTAGCAACAAAGTCCATTTGCTTATCTTTTTCTCAGATTTAAGGTTGTTTGCTCCGTATATTTTTAGTGCTGCACTAACCTCTTCATCGGTTAATCCACTTACGGAATTGCTGTTTAGAGAGGTGATGACATCTGTAGACTCAATAGACCATGGGGCGTTTTTCATCTCATCTTTTTCTTTATAAATGATTTTTTAATATGATGACATCGGCATCAAGGTGCTTTGTTACATAATGAGCAAAGGAACTTTCAAAAAAATCACGTTTTTTTCTGGTGGCAACAACAACTGTATCTGCCTTAACTTTTTCGACATAGTCACAAAACGTCTCTTTTGCGTTCTCACCAAAGAGGCATTGAATGACAGCACGCTCTTTGGCCTGGGCAGGCAAAATGTCAGTACTTAATTGCTTCAATCGTTCCATGATTGACTCTTCGATTTTCTTACGGTCTTCGATAATGGGATAGACCAAAGGCACTTCCCCTAATCCCACAGCGTAATTAATGGTATTGAAGACAGAAATCAGATGAACCTCACTCTCCTTTAAAAACTCCATCCCTCGGACACCCTCAAGCATCTGAGACATGTTGTCGGTAAGGGGAACGGCGATAACTACTTTTTTGGCAAATTTCATTTAGCTTCCTTGAGTGAGTAATTCTGCCTCCATAGTGTAATTAAAATGAAGGACTAAATCTAATTTTACTTCATACATCGACTCGCCTGAAGGATTGACACCATCCACAACTAAAGGTGGAAATAATAATGATTTTCTTGGGTTGCATCTTAATATACGATATTTCTATGAAAATTCTTGCAGCTTTATTTTTGATTGTTTTTAGTTATCAGGCCTTCAGTGAAACTCAACCAGAACGCCTGAAAGTTCTTGTACGAATTGAACAAAAAAATGGTGATATTCGAATCTTTAGATCAGCTACGGGAGATTTAATTCCCGGTGCCTTTGAGAATAAAGATCTTGAAAAGCAACTGACCTCCCTCGAGCCAGGAGAGGAAGCCTTGATTGAGGGTCATATCAATTACCGGACACAGATCTCACCGGAGAAAACCAGCTATAAGCCTTATTTTGTTATTGAGGCAGTTCACCCTATATCCCTTAAGCGCTTAGGAACAATGGATTACACCGTTCCTGAAAGCAGCTTTCAGTTTGCTCCACTTCAGACTGATTTCAGACCTGCAACCCTGCCAATCTCGACGGAAGTGGCTTCGGCCCTCACTATGACAACAACCTTGTTGTTAATGGAATCACTAAGTGCCACTGGCTCTGAGCCCTCCGGACAAAGAGACCTCCAGCGCGGCTTGATTATTTCGGCCGGTTCAATGGCAACAATCCTATTTATCTATGAGCAAATGAAAGGAAAGAATTCAAATGAATAAATTTAAGCTAGGCATGGTCTGTACTTCTTTGATTCTCTCGCTTCCCCTCATTTCTTCCACCATTTTACCTATGAACCGGGCCTTTCTTTCAGTCACAGAACTTCTGCCCTTCATCAATGATCGGGAAATGTTCATGGACCAGAAGAACGAGTCTAAAATCAGTGAAAAGCTGAGTGATTTAGAAAAGACCTTTAAAGTGGCCAAGCATGAAACAATCTTAAGTCATGATCTTTTTGCTCCTTCTTATACTTTGGTCACGGAAAACGTTAACGAAAGTGTTAAGGCCTTCAAGGCCGGTAAAAAGAGTTATGCTCATTGGACCCTTCAGGAATTAACTTCTCTTTGCCTAGATTGTCACACCCGTTTACCGGAATCCTACTCTTCAAGCTTCCAAAGCGGAGAACTACAAATTGAGCCTAATAAGTTCAAAGATGTCTTCAGCCTGGGTGTGGCCCAGTTGATTGTAAGACGCTATGTGGATGCTAAGGCCAGCTTCACCCGGGACATTCAGGACAAGCTCATCAAGAAAGATTTTGAGAACTTAAAAGCCCCCTTTCAGCAGATACTTCTGATAGAAACCAAGATCCTTAAAGATCCGGCTTCGATGGAACTCATCATCGATACCTTCTTGAAGAAAGAACTTCTGCCGCAGTCGATGAAAGATATCCTGAATCAATGGAAAAAGCGTCTGGTTCACTGGAAGAAAGACACCAGCATCCTTAAAGGCCTTCAATCAGAAAAAGAATTGAAGCTCTTTATGAAACAGAAGCTTGAACCTTTGAAGCGCTTGAATGCATTTGAAGAAGGCCACAAGGTAGACCTCCTCCTAGCTTCAGGGATCCTGGCCAACTACTTCTTTATTAATCAAGATACTCCTCATACTCCAGAGATCAGTTACTGGATGGGCTGGATTGAAAAGCGCCTCAAGCGAGAAGAATTCTTTGGCTCCGGTGACTACTTTTTAAAGCAGTGCATCCGTAAGTACCCGAAACATCCGATCGCTAAAGAGTGCCTGGAAGAATACAAAGAAAGTGTGGAGTTTGACTTTTCTGGTTCAGGTGGAACCAATATCCCTTCGGAAGTAGAAGAAGAAATTAAGGAACTTGATAAGCTAGTCCATGGCAAAGGTGCTAAACCTTTAAAATAATGAATTAAGTTCCTCTTAGTTTTCTTAAAAACCTGATATAGATCACGTTTTTTTGCGGTTTATATGGTATTCTTCCAAAAAAGAATAAAGGAAAAACCGGCCATGCAAAAGCAGTTTAAAGCAGTCGATTGTGAACATTGTGAATCCCGCGGCAAGGGTATCTTTTGTGACTTAGAAGATAAGGCCTTAGCCGTCGTCGCTGAACACAAGGTCATGAACCAATATAAAAAAGGTCAGACCATTTTCTTTCAAGGCAACCCTCCCTTTGGTCTTTACTGTATCAACAAGGGAAAGATCAAAGTTTCTAAAATTGGCAGCGATGGTAAAGAATCCATTATAAGAATAGCAGGTTCCGGCGATGTCTTAGGACACCGAAGTCTCTTCAGCAAAGAAAATTATTCAGCATCGGCCACTGTCATTGAAGATTCTGATATTTGTTTTCTAGATAAGAACTACATCTATTCCGCTCTTAAAGAAAATCCTAGCGTCGCTCTGAACTTGATCCATAAATTAAGCCGTGACATGGGTGCTGCAGAATCTAGAAATGCCTCTATGTCTCAAAAAAATGCCCGTGAAAGACTGGCCGAACTTTTTCTAAGCTTCAAAAAAAGTTATGGAGTGGAAGAGAATGGGCGCTGCCGCCTGGAAATCAAGCTTAATAGAGATGAGATCGCTTCATTAGTGGGCACTGCCAATGAAACGATTATCAGGCTTATTTCTGAATTCAGGGAAGAAGGCATTTTAGAGCAGGAAGGCAAGGTCATGTATATCGTGGACGAGGAGAAACTCCTTGAATTTGCGAATCTTGATTATTAAAACCTCTCAAAAAGCATGATCTACAACATATTTCTTTAGTTCTTTTTCCATTAGATTTTACGGATGAAGGAAAATCTAAATTTTCTAAATCCAGAAGATATTGAAGCTTTAAAAGATGAATTCGAGGTCCAGACCTTTTCCCATGACTTTGATCTAGTCTACGAAAATCAGGTCCCCACGGCTGGCATTGCTCTGATTAATGGCGAGCTTCAACTCATTAGAAAATCCAAAGTTCACAAGCTAATCAATACCGGCTGTCTTCTTGGCGTTAATGAGCTTTTGAATCATCAACCGGTGAAAGTCGGTTGCAGAATAAAAAGCAATTCACAGATTGTTTTATTAGGAAAATCAGAAATCCTTTCTTCACTTAAAAACCGCAAATCTAAGCTGTTTAATCTCATAAAAAACCTTAAAATAGGTGAATGAGAAATAAACACTATCAAGATTTTGTCATCGTAAAATCCAGCGGTACTCCGGAGAGCTTTTCAAAAAACAAGCTTATTACATCCATTAAAAGAACAGGTCTTCCTAAGAGGCAATGCGAGAATATTGCCGAAGAAGTTACCGAAGATATAGGTGAAGGCTATAAGACCAGTGATATCTATCGCAAGACGCTTCGCCTGGTAAGACAGCGCTCTCCCCTTGCCGGCATTCAATACTCCCTCAAAAGAGCGATTTTTGAACTCGGCCCCATGGGCCACCATTTTGAAATTTTTGTTGCTAAATATTTTGAGGAATTGGGCTACAAAACCAAAGTTGGCCAGATCATTAAGGGTAAATGGGTCAACCATGAAGTTGATGTCATCGCCGTGGGAAAAGATGTTAAGTATTTTTGTGAATGTAAGTTTCATAACCGCATGGGCATAAAAAATGACATTAAGACCGCCCTGTATGTTAAGGCCAGGTGGGATGATTTAAAAAACGGCCCTTACGGCGGGGATTTGGATGGTTTTTTTCTGGCCACCAATACTGCCTTTAGCCTGGATGCTATTAAATATGCTTCCGGAACAGAACTCCGGTTATTGGGTATTAACGCTCCTTCGGATAAGTCTTTTTTAGATCATATCAAGGAACTGAATCTTTATCCGGTCACAAGTCTCAAAAGCCTAAATAAAATATCCAAGAGAATTCTGATCGAAAATGGCTTCATTCTCGCCAAGCAGCTGACCAATAAATCGGAGATGCTTTATAAATTAGGTTTCTCGGCCGATGTCATTGAACAAATTCAGGAAGAAGTAAAAATTTTGAATAGAGGTACCATATGAAAATTACTTTTTGGGGGGCCACTGATGAAGTCACTGGTTCAATGACTTTTTTGGATCTTCCAGAAAAACGAATTATGGTTGATGCCGGACTGGCCCAAGGACTACCAGAAGTGGAAGCCCTTAATCTGATAAAGCTTCCCTTCCCTGCAAGTTCCATACACTCTATTTTTATTACTCATGCCCATCTGGATCACTCTGGTTACCTTCCAAGGCTGGTTAAACAAGGTTACCGCGGTCAGATCTATTGTACTCCTGCCACTGCCAAGCTTATCAAAATTATCTTACTGGATAGTGCTTCTTTAATGGATGAAAACTATTACTCTGAAAAAGATGTGCAAGCGACCTTGCATATGATTAAAACCGTTGATTGGGACCAGAAGATAACCATCGATGATACCGTTTTTCACTATCAAGCGGCCGGACACATTCTGGGAGCATCATCACTGATTATTAAACATCATGATAAGAAAATTGTTTTCTCAGGCGATTTAGGCCGCCATGACGATCCCCTTTTTCCTCAACCGCCTTTTTGTCCCAAGGCCGACGTCGTCATCATGGAATCAACTTATGGCAGTAAACGCCGGATGGGAAGTATTGAGAAAGAACTTGCCACTTTTTTAATAAAAATCTCTCGAGAAGCACGGGTGGGAATCGTGGCGAGCTTCGCCGTCGCACGGGCACAAATGCTCTTGACCTTGATTCATGATTTTTTTGAAAGGCATCCGGAAGATAAAATTAAAATCTATATTGATAGCCCTATGATGAAAGAGGCCAATCAGGTCTATAAACAATACGCTCACCTGACCACTAAACCCCAAAAAGTTTTCGAGGCCCTGGATAACCTAGAGGCCATCGATTTCCAGAGACAATGGGACAGTATTAAAAAGAAAAAGGGTCCATTACTTATCATAAGCTCAAGCGGCATGCTGACCGGCGGTCGTATTTGGCGCCATCTCCAGAACTGGCAACATGATAAAGAAGCGGTTCTCTTCCTGCCAGGATATCAGGGCGTAGGAACTCCAGGTCGTGCCATGGCCCAAGGAGAGAGAACGCTTTATAGGGATAACGAGGAAACTGCCGTCTGGTCAGGCGAGGTCCTCACCTCTGAAGCCTTTTCCTCCCATGCTGACCAGGAAGAACTGATTAATTGGGTTGCTAAGGAAAATCAAAGTTCCCGGGTGTTTTTGCTCCATGGAGAAAAAGTCTCCAAGGACACTTTGAAAGAAAAACTGAGGAATATTTTGCTGGATGCGCAAATACCCGAGCGCGGTGCAACGATTGATATTTAATATCTGATCATTTCATACTGTTGACTCATTAATGACTTGCGATTCATGATAAGCTTATGCGTGTTTTAATTTCTGGATTCGAAGCCTTTGGTGGAAGAGATATCAATCCAACCGCTCTTATTATTGAGGCTTTGGAACAAAAACAAATTTCCTATCCGACGACCATTAAGGTCGATCACGTTTTATTGCCTGTTACCTTTGAAATGGCCTTTGAGGTCTTACAAAGAAAAATTGAATCCTATAATCCGGATGTGGTTATTGCCTTTGGTCTGGCCCGGAGAGAGGCGATCGAACTGGAAACTGTGGCGATCAATCATATCGATGCTAAAATTCAGGACAATTCAGGAATTAAACCACAAAACCAAATGATCAACCCCGATGGTCCCCCTTCCTTTATAGCGACCTTGCCGGTTCAGGGTATTGAGGGAGTATTGAAAAATGCTGGGATTCCTGTAAAAATTTCCAATGATGCCGGATCTTTTGTTTGTAATTATCTTTTCTACCGCTTGATGGAAACAAACCAGGAAACATTCAGGCTTTGCGGCTTTATTCATGTGCCGCTTATTCCGGAACAGGCAGGTCCTGAGGATCCCAGTTTACCGCTGAGTGAAATTCATCGGGCAGTTTCACTAATCCTGCACTATATTGATTATTAGGCAGCCTTGTTCTTTAATTTGTCATAGGCCATATTGATGTCTTTAGTATTCTTTTCTGCCAACTTTTTAAAGTCCTGCCCCATTGAGGCCACCCGGTCAGGATGATTCTGCTTTAAAAGTTCAAAGTATCTTTTTTTCAATTCAGTTTTGGTGATCGGTTCATTGCTTTTAAATCCAAAAATTTGTTCGGCACTCTGCAGACGTGGAGAAGCCTCTTTTTTAGGTTCTTCTCTAGTTTTCTTTTGTTCTTCTTTTTTTGGCGCTTCTTTTTTCTTTGACTCTGTATGATTGAGGGCCTCAAGCTTTGGCGGTTGGGCATTCATCTGCTTAATTTTTCGCTGAAACTCGAGGTAGTCATTAACGCTGTACTCTTTCCTGCTCTCCTGAGCTTGGTGAGATTTATTTTCTTCTTCCACTTTCTTTTTTTGTGAGTCCATGCTTTTTCTAAAAAATAGAAATGGCATGCGAATAAAAACAAAATAGCCTCCTACCAAAAATATAAAATAAGGCAGGAGTTTACTGAAAGCGGTACTCAAGGTTGTAACGTAGTAATTGACTGGTTCCATAGGTCACCTATCGGCAAAAAAACTTTCTTACTTAGTTTGTTTATAATTTAGACGCCTCTTTACTCCCATTGACTAAAAAGAAGACAGTTGCAAAATGGTAGTATGAGCAAGATCTTAAAGGCTGTGGTCACCAGCGGCCGCTACAGCGGTAAAAAAATGCCGCCTGCATTCTGGCCAATGGTAATCGGGCCAACATACCTGTTACCGAGCTAAAGGTTCTTGAGGATGCTCCAGAACCGGCCTCATGGCCAAAACCGCTTCAATGCCATTTATCAGCGGATCAACCTCCAGTCGCTCGCTTACCCATACCAAGAACATGAACACCCCAAGGATAGATAAGAAATCTTCCACTCTCAATTCTAAAGAAATCTTTATAAATGTGAAAAATGTGGTTGTGAGTACAATCGTGAGACAAGAAAGGGCCAACCAGGAAAAATCACTGTGTGTGTTAGCTGTGCTGAAGATATTTTTTAAGAAAAATTAAGAAATACCAAAAACAATCTTAAGTCCACTATGAATAATTTTTCTATTAAACTTAGTTCATGTTACAAAAATTTAAAGAAACAATTCAGAAATCGGCTTTCACGAAGTCGTGGACCCATCATCATGATGGCCATCGGATTGAGGTCGTCAATTGGTGGTCGCTTCTGGGAATGAATGGCGAGAGCTTTCATTTAAATGGACAGTTATTGTATCAAAATTTCTATTGGTTCATGTCTGTTAAAACCCAGTACATCTTTCCCATCGAAAACGTAGGAAACTGTAAAGTGGTGATTGGAACTAAGTGGTACGGTACTGCCGGATGTCATATCTATATTAACGATGTACTAGTGGGCGGAGACATCGAACATGAGCTCACACCCTAATTGATCAATTCCTGAAGCAATTGCTTAAAAGAATCAACCCCTCCGGCATAGGACTTGTTCTTATTTTTATAGAACCTCCAAACCTTTTCAAATTCCTTATCGTCGGCCAGCATACGAGTGGTTAAGGTTGAGAGTTCCGACTCCGTAAGGGCGTACTCCTCCTTAATCATTTTTAAAAACAAGTTCACATTTCCTATATTCATTACTATTCAGTACCAGAAGCTTGAATGACACGCAATGTTCCAGTTATCCTAAATTAAGAAAATTTAGAATTAAGCGGACAAATACCTCATGAAATATCTATTCCTCCTTTTTATCACTCTCCCTGTTTGGGCCCAGTTTAATGGAATGTACAGCGGAACTGGTGCAGCCGTTTACCACAGCGGAAATCGTTATGAATGCACTGAGATCTATCTCAGACTGGAAACTTCCGCGAGCTTCTTCAAACTTCGGGAAGGCGGTTATTACTGCGGTTTCTTGAAGGCTTCCTTTGATGCCTTTAAGCTAACCATTAAAGACGGTAAGCTCTTTCATCAAAATCAACTACTGGGTTCCATCACAGATGAGGTCATTGACTATCAAATTTTTGATCCGGAAGATGGCTCTACTTATTATTTAAACTTAAGAAATGAAAACAACCAAATTCACTACGTGGAAAAGTGGCATGATGGAGAGAAAATGGCCCTGACAGTTAAGGGTATACTTAAGTCGCTCTAATTTTTAATCACAAAGAGACCATAATTAAAGCAGCCCTCTTTATAGCCGGCGAGTATCCTTAAAACACTTAAAGCAAATCGCCTTTCCTGATTTCTGTTATTAAGGAAATAACTCAGTCCTCGAAAATTTAAAAGCTTAAGCAGTTGCTTTGAACTAAGAAGCCACGTTCTCCAAACCTTGGGCCCCAGATCAATATGCTGTTCTAGATAGAGGCCACTTTCCGAGATGTACTGGATAACCTCATTCTTGGTTAAAAGCGAAGGGAGTCTGCCTTCTTTGCAGATGGGTTCCAGAATAAGCTGTCTTTCCCATTTGGAGGGATTTTCCTGGCCCAGCCAGGCAGTCATCACGAAAGTTCCACCAGGCTTCAGGGTCCTTTTAATTTCAGAGAAAAAACGTTTTTTATCCTTGATATGGGAGAAGCATTCAATGGAGAGGCCGGCATCAAACGATTTGTCCTTAAAATCGTTCTTAAGCCAATCCCCTAGCACATATTCAAGGGGCAAGTTCTCAGAGTGAAAGCGAGCATAAGCATGCTGCTTTTTAGAAATTGTGATACCAGTCACTTTGCGGGCCCCCATCAGCACCGCTAATTTAGAAGTACCACCATAACCACAGCCAATATCCACGATGTGATGATTATTAAAGCTTCCTAAACAGGATAGTACTTTTCGGGACAGATTTAAGACGGCCGTCTCCTTACTATCAAAGGGCGAATCCCAGAGACCATGATGGAGGTGAATGCCCCACAATTCTCGATAAAACTCATCGAGTTCATCATAATGGTGGGAGACATCTTTTTCAGTAACTTCTGTGCTTTGGATCATCTTGCCCGTCCTTTTGCAAGTAAGATAAAGAACCCTCTCTCACTCAACAAGGACAGTGGTGTCTAAAAAATTGACAGCTCTTTCAATATTTGTTGTTTCTGAGCGATTATGACCTGTTAATTTCTGGGCGATTATGTCCCATTGGATAACTAGCTGGACTTCCTCAGTTTCGACTTATCACCATAATCATTTAATCTTTTCCGATCTGAGACTTTGCACTGAACCTTTCTGCCCATCA
>JAMPXB010000023.1 GCA_023701435.1 Bacteriovoracaceae bacterium
CACCAGTCGTTGATGAACCATCAGTGCCACCAGTTGATCCACCAGTCGTTGATGAACCATCAGTGCCACCAGTTGATCCACCAGTCGTTGATGAACCATCAGTGCCACCTTCTGTGCCACCGTTTGATCCCCCATCAGATGGAGAGGATCCGGTGGTACCTCCAGATGTACCACCATCGACTCCACTTTCCACTCCGCCTTGAGTGCCCCCATCCATTCCAGAGTCAACGCCTCCCTGGCCACCATCATCTACCGTTCCTGTGGTAGTGGGATCCTGGAATGGATTATCCAAGTATTCTTTTTCGTAGAAATCATCTTTGTTACAAGAAGCAAGACCCAAACAAAAGGCTAAAGAAAGCACCAAATTTGAAATTGTTGCAACTCTGGTCTTCATGACTAGACTCCTAAAGGAGCGAAAGGCGATAAAAAAGTGTTCAACTGCTTTCAGAGAAAACTAAGTTTTTCTTACGACAGACTTTTTTGCCTTGCGGTTCTTCTCGATTTTGGTCTCTACATACGTGCCACTTGATATAACGTCCAACGGCAAAATCGAAAATGAGAATTGTGATATGCGCCAATTCTACTCGTCCGAAAATTTATAGCAATCGCGATTTATAGGAAAATGATGAAAGCGCTGATGTTATCAAGCTTTAGAATATGGCCGCCAATTTTTTTTCACAGGCGGCCGAATGAGTGTCAAAGTTTAGAGGCTAAAAGCCCATAATGAGATTTAAGCTCTTAGATTTGTGGAGATTTTTGAGCTCTTCTTTTACCCCGGCCAGATCGTTTCCCACCACCAGCTCGCATGTATGATTACTTGATTTGAAATGATAGCGATTAAAAAATTTCATTTGCTTCAGGTACTTAAAGTCACTGGAAGTGATTTTGGGACATCCTAAAACGATGGATCCGCCATAGACATTCAAGCGAGGTCTGATATTCAGAACAAACTTTTTTGAAGAGCTTGTCGCAAGAAATGATTTTCCATTTTGCTCAAAACCCGTCAGCTCCCAATGCCCGGAAGCGATCGTTCTTTGGGAGATTCCCCTCTCAAGAATGAGTGAAAGTTTTTTTTGAGTCTCAATATGTTTAAAATATAGAGTTATCTTATCGTGGGATAAAAGGGACCAGACTGCGCCTTTTTTTTCTACCGTTTTTGGCCCACTAACCATTGGCGCGCTTTTTTGAGTTGAGCAGGCACTTAAGATAGTGAAAACAAGGAAATGGATGAGAGTTTTCATAGGGTTATTATGGCCATTGGGAGAAAAGAGGTCAATCAAGGGGGTTCTATAAAATAAGACATTCTGTACTGATATGAGTATACTCACCGGCATGGAAACTCTATCGGCCTTTTCACTCACCCAAGAAGATTGGCATAACCTTCTTTTGTCAGAAGGTGGAACAGTCCATCTCCTGCCTTTTTGGCTGGATGGTTTGTATAAAGATAGAAGTATCTGGACGAAGCATGTTTCTGCATCACTCCTCCAGCGCTTGGAAGATAAACTGGATTTTTCTTTGCCCCAAATTAGTCAGGTTCAGGAATCTCAAGATGGAACAGTTAAATTTTTAATTCGCTTTAAAGATCAATTTGAAGTTGAAACTGTCCTGATACCCTTTCATAAAAGATTTACCGTATGCTTATCGACCCAAGTGGGCTGTGGGATGAACTGCAGTTTTTGTTATACCGGCACCCAAGGCCTTAAACGAAATCTTACCAGTGGAGAAATCGTCGGCCAATATATGGTGGCGATGAATTGGCTTAAACAAAAAAATCCAAAATCCTTAAAACCCAGCATTGTTTTTATGGGGCAAGGTGAGCCCCTGCATAATGCTTCTGAAGTCTCTCGGGCCATTAAAATTTTTAATAATACAAAACTTCTGGATATCGGTCACCGCCAGATGACTCTTTCAACCGTGGGCTTTCTCCCAGGGCTAAAGCTGCTCAAAGATTTTCCCAGTATAAATCTCGCTCTCTCCCTTCACTCTCCCTTTGACCAGCAAAGAAAGTCGCTTATCCCGATTAATGAGCGCTTCCCTCTGAATGAAGTGATGCAAGAACTGGATCATCTGACTTCCTTGAAAAAAAGAATTATTACCTACGAATATCTGCTCATCAAAGATTTCAATATGAGCGACAGTCATGTTGAGGAACTCTATCAACTGCTTGGAAAACGGCCGGCCGTATTAAATCTGATTCCTTTCAATCCTTTTCCCGGCTCAAACTGGGAGCGTCCGGAGAGAGAAGAGATAGATGCCTTTAAAGAAAAACTTGTCGCCAAGAAATTGCGGGTCATGGTGAGAACCACTAAGGGCGCCGATATTCTGGCGGCCTGTGGTCAACTCAAAGTAAATAAGCTAGCGAGGAAAAATGGAACACATTGAAAGTGATTATGAAGCACGCTTCAGTGGCATCGGCAGACTTTTTGGTAGAAAAGGTCTGGAAAAAATTAAGAAGGCCAAAATTTTAGTCATTGGAATTGGCGGTGTTGGCTCATGGGCAGCCGAATCTCTGGCCAGAACTGGCATAGGATCACTGACTCTTGTGGACCTCGATGATGTTTGTGTCACAAATATCAACCGACAGGTACTTGCGACCAGTTCAACCGTCGGACAATTCAAAGTCGATGTTATGAAGAAAAGAATTCAGGATATTCAGCCTTCCTGTGAGGTAGATACCAAGCAGTGTTTTTTCAATCCTAAAAATCTGGAAAACATTTTTGACCGTGAATATGATTTCGTTTTAGATGCCTGTGATGATTTTACCAACAAGTGTCACCTTATTGATTACTGTCGGAAAAATAAAATTCCACTGGTCGTCATGGGTGGGGCCGGCGGTAAAATTGATCCTTTGCAAATCAGGGTTTCAGATATGTCGACTTCGGCCAATGACCGCCTGCTGGCGCGTCTGCGTAAACAACTCCGCCAGGAATTCTCATTTCCTCTGGAAACCGAAGGTGATTTCGGCGTATGGGCGGTTTGGTCTCATGAAAGGGCCGTTTACCCTACGGCCAATGGATGCCTGACCTATAAACCGCCTGGCATGGCAAAGAATATGGATTGCGAAGAAGGATTCGGCTCTGCGAGTTTTGTTACCGGAGCCTTTGCTTTTGCTGCCACTTCCCTCATTCTTCGCGAACTCACAAAGGATACGAATGAAATTCTTTAAGGACCTGAAAGAATTTTTGACTAATACTGCCAATGATGAACGAATCCCTTCCCGGGATAAAAAAGTTCTATTGATCATGATTGGACTTCTTATTTCCCCTTTCGATCTCATCCCGGACTGGATTCCGGTGGTAGGGCTATTAGATGACTTAATTATTCTTTCTTTTATTCTGGATTATTTCTTCAGCGTTCTTGATAACCGTATTCTACTGTCTCACTTCCCCTGGAACATGAAAGCTTTCGCCCGCCTTAGGAATATCTCTCGCGGGCTACAGTTCCTGGTTCCTAAGTTTATTAAGAATAAAATTTGGCAATATGTTGGAGATCCCTACTAGAACTGCGGCAGGATTTTTTTGACTTCGCTCTGAATGGCCTTAAATTGAGCGCCATCCAAATCAATTTGATGAACTTCTTGGATTTTATTTTCAGAAGGGGTATTTGCCGAAGCGGGCATACGTGAGGCAACGACCGTGGCTTGCTTATTAATCATCGCCCATTGAGCGGGATTCATGGATTTCATTTTGATCTTCGCCTTCTCGGCCTCTACGGCAGAAATGACGTTCTCTTTTACCATTTGATTAAGCATGCTCTCGACTCGCTCATGCGAGACATCGGCAAATACATTGGTCATTGAAAGTACCATGGTAAAAGCAGCGATCCATTTCATGGTTTCTCTCCCGGTATTGGTGTACTAGAAGAGTATCGGTGAGGTCGGGCCAAGCCTTGAAAGAATAATTAAATGAATTGAAATTCAATATCTTACATAGAGAGTAAGCCACCCCTTAGAGGCGGGCCAATGGCCTAGTGACCATAATTATTGTCATTGGTATGATAAAACCTGATAATTTCTGGTCTCTTTAGGGGTCTCGACTTCGAATTCATCTCCGGCCTTGAGTCCCATCAGGGCATCCCCAATGGGAGAAAAAACAGAAACGACCATGACCGCCTCATCCTTGACCTTGATAATGGTACCGCCGGCGGTGGGAATGAGAAAATAGGTTCTTTTCACGTCATTATGAAGGAGCTCAACCAAGGCACCGATGCTGATCTCACCAAGTTTCTTAGAAGCATCCACATCAACTTCTTCAAGAATTTGAATTTCGAGTTTTAATTCTTCCACTCGCTTGGCCTCAGCACTGGCCAGATAAGATGCTTCCAGAGCACGGGTATCGTACTTACTTTCGGCCTTAAATTCCTGATCAGTGGCAAAGTCACGATTTGATTTAGCGGATTCTTCAAGGCCCGCAAGTTCATTGCGGGCCCGGGAGATAAGTTCTTCTAAGATGAGCTTTTTCAATTAAGCTCCACAACACTTCTTAAATTTCTTGCCTGATCCACATGAACAAGGATCGTTGCGGCCGACTTTTGGCTCAAGTCTTTTCACAGGTTGAGCACCGTGAATCTGACCTTCTCTGAATTTCCACTCTCCATCTTTCTTTTGAAAGAGAGAAGTTTCATGGTGGTGAAGTTCTGTCCCAGAGGCCTTATCTTTGTAGTGGGCCACAAATTCAACCACACCAGTATTATCGTTTGCTTCACCTTTCTGGGTCTTTTTAATTTCAAGTCCCATCCATTCAGAACTGTCGGCCCATTTTAGGGCTTCTTCCTTATTAAAAACTTCATTTTCTACAGCGATCTGAGTTTGATCGATGTAATCGATGTTTTTAACGACGTAAGCCGAATAACGAGAACGCATCAGAGATTCTGCGGTAGGTGCTTTTTTCTTACCAAGCAAAAATGGTTCGCAACATTCGTTAAATTGAAATTTAATTTGGTCCATCGACCGACAAGGGCAAAGTGACATATGGTACTCCTAGGAATTAACTTATTATCAAGGTAAGATCAGAAAGATTCAATCAAATGTTGGTGCTGCATGAAGCAAAATGAGAAGCTTCCTCTTCCGATAGATATTTATTTACCACAAATCATCCAGGCCGCACAGGACTACTCTACTGTTATGGTCAAGGCTTCCCCGGGAAGTGGGAAAACTACCCGTTTGCCCTGGGCCCTGGCCTCGAAGCTATCCCAGCGGGTGGTGGTTTTAGAACCCCGCCGTCTGGCGGCCAAATTAGCGGCCACCAGGATTGCCGCCGAAGAAAATCTAACCCTGGGAGAAGAAGTCGGATTTCATTTTCGCTTTGAAAAGAACGTGAAGGCCCATACCAGGCTTATTTTCTACACTGAGGGAACTTTTCTTAAAAAGTTTCTGACAGATCCTGATTTAAACGATGTGGATGTGGTCATCCTCGATGAATTTCATGAGCGCCATCTGGAAACCGATCTGGCCCTCGCCTTTTTGCGGGAGCTTCAGAAAAAAAGAAAAAATTTAAAGATCATTCTCATGTCCGCCACTTTGGATCTAAAATTAGTAGAAGCTTTTCCTGACTCAAAAACCATCGAGATTGAGGCCAGTCTTCATCCCGTAGATATTTCCTATCTGCCCAATCAGCCAAGCATCTTAAATCAAACCCTTGAGCTCAAAGTAAAAAAAGCGCTTGAATCTATTAAAGACAAGGAGGGGGATGTTCTAGTCTTTTTGCCAGGAATGCGTGAAATGTTAAGGGTCAAAGACGCCCTTCATGCCCCCAATGTTTTCCTGCTCCATGCCGATTTAACCCGAGAGGAACAAGACGAGGCCTTAAAAACAGCTATTAACAAAAAAATTATTCTTTCCACTAATATTGCTGAAAGCTCAGTCACCATTCCTGGCATTAGGGTCGTCATTGATTCAGGAATTCAAAGAGAGGCCCACTATTCGGCCTGGAATGGACTGAAGTTCATTGAAGACCAACCGGTAACAAAATCTTCCGCCATTCAAAGAGCAGGCCGGGCGGGCAGAACAGGTCCCGGAATTTGTCTCAGGCTTTATAGTCAGCAGGACTTTAATGAAAGGCCGGATCACACCGTCCCTGAAATCGTGCGGGCCGACCTGACCGACACTTGTCTCTTAGTTAAAGGCAGTGGTCTGAATCCTCACTGGTTTCATCCTCCCCCTACGGATAAATGGGAAAAGGCCACGGCCCTGCTGGAAAAGATGGGGGCCATCGAAACAAGCGGTGCGGTGACTGCCATCGGTAAAAAAATGCTGGATGTTCCACTCGACTCTCGCTTATCCCGCATTCTTGTGGCGGGAGAAAACCTGCCCTATAAGAGTAAAGAGGCCCTACTGAAATATATTTGTGAAGAGATCGAGGAAGACAGAACAGGCATTCTTAAACGAAGACTTGGCCACTATCTTAAAGCTCAAGGCAATGATTCATTTCCTTGGGAGAGCTGTCTCTTGCAAGGCTTTATCGACCAGGTCGCCCGCTTGCGCCCTAAGCAGCACGACTTCATTCACTATTCAGGAAAAACGTTAAAACTCCATCCCAGTCTTAAAGATCTTCATGAAGACTTCTATATCATCATGGACATCACTCAAAGACAGGAGGCGTTCAAGGTTTTTCCGGTTGAAGAAGAATGGATCTGGGAACTAGACCCATTTCCCTTCACAGAAGAAGATGAAATTCAAATTGATGAAAAGATCACCATCAGAAGAAAGACCAAACTCGGCAGCATAGTAATTATAGAGGATTTGCTTAAATTGTCCTGGGAAAGGCTAGGCAATGAAGTTAAAAAGAAAATTAATATTCTTGCTCTGAATTTCATGAAACAAAAAATCGAACGCTGGCAAGAGGACCCGCTCTATGGGCGCTTTGATTTCTGGGCCCGCCAAAAAAATCTTGATCTGAGGGCGGTCTTTGAAAACCTTTCACCTGGAGAATTTTTCCAGCAAACAGAAACTCTCACCTGGGAAGGATTTGAAAACTTTCTTGAGCGGCTGGTGGAAGAAAAACTTGATGTGATTAATATTAAGGGCCAGCTTCCCTTAAAATTGAACCTAGGAGGGAAAAGAGAACTTACCGTTCATTATCCGGTGGGGATGGATCCCTATCTTGAGGCCCCTATTCAGGATTTTTACGGTCTTAATGAAACACCTTTCATCATGAATGGAAAAGTGCCGGTTACCTTGAAACTCTTGGGACCTCATAAAAGACCGATTCAAATCACCAAAGATTTGAAAAACTTTTGGAAGGTCACCTATCAGGAAATGAAGAAGGAATACCAAAGAGAGTATCCCCGACATTACTGGCCGGAAAATCCCTGGGAAGCACGCCCTATACTTTTAAAAAGGCAACTACCCTAAAGCCTAGACTTGCCTTTTTGATCCCCAATGTACTTAAAGCGGGGTTTAGTAATTCCGTCGAGAGTGATGGTTTCAAGGAACATGCCCATTGGTCTCACCCACAATTTTCCTTCTGGATTTTCGTACAGGCATTCATAGATCACCATCCATTCCAATGTTTCGGAATGCCGGGCCACATCCCTTACGATGTAGTTTTTGCCTTTATAGTGCTGGTAAATGCCGCCAATAATTAAATCATTCATAATAAAGAGCTATCAGATATTGGAACAATTGTGCAAGTTTCAAAAAATAGTTAAGATGTTTCCATGGAAAATTCAAAACCGCATCTTCTCTTTCTTCATAGTGCCCTGGGAACAGCTGCTGATCTCGAACCTCTCATGAGCATCTTTCGCGATCGGGGCTATAATACTCATGCATTCACCTTTTCTGGTCATGGCAAAGGTGCCGCTGAGCCAACGGAATTCCGGATTGATCTCTTTGCCCATGATCTCGAAAACTATCTGCAAAAACACTCTCTTCAAAATGTCGTTATAATCGGTCACTCCATGGGCGGCTATGTGGGCCTTTACCATAAGGCCAATTTTGAAGACTCTCCAGTTCAGATGATTTTCACCTATGGAACTAAATTTAACTGGTCTGAAGCTGCTGTTCTAAAAGAATTGCCCATGATGAATCCGGAACATATTCAGGAAAATTTCCCTCCGTTTGCCACTCAATTACAGAATAAGCATGGTGATAGATGGAAACAAGTTCTTCGCTCTACCGCCCATATGATGCAGAATCTGGAACGTCTTGATGGGCTGAGCAGAGAAGATATGACCGATATTTCTATTCCGGTGATCCTGATCCTGGGTGATCATGACCGAATGGTAACGACTGAAGAAACTCAACTTACCGGCAGCTGGCTTCCCCATGCTAAACTAAAGACCATCTCTCATTCCAAACATGAACTCGAAAGAACAAATTTGCGAGAGATGGCCGATGCTATCGAAGCAGAAATAATTTAAAGAAGCCCCTCTTCTTTTAAGGCCCTAAGGACTGCCGGACGCTGTGACACTCTTTCTAAGTGAGCAGCGAGATTTGGCCACTGACCAATATCTAATCCAATGTATTTTCCCCAACCCAGACAAGTGAAAAGATAAGCGTCGGCAATAGTATAATCTTTGCCTAACAAATAATCATTGCCAGCTAGTTTCTCAGAAGCATAAGCAATTTTATTTTTAAGAAGTTCCATCGCTGATGTTTTGAATTCGTTTTTCCCTTCAGTGTTTTTCATCATTCTATCGAGAGAAAAGAAAGGGCCAAAATTTTTATGGATGTCAGTAGCAATGTAGTTCATCCATTCCAGACAGCGGTATCTATCAATCGTTCCCAATTTTGGTAAGAGTGTTGATTCAATATTCTGATCTGCCAGATACTGAGAAATAACCGCGCATTCAGTCAGCACTTCCCCACTATCCATCAATAAGGCCGGTACTGAGCCTTTTGCATTGATCTTATAAAAATCCCCAGAGATGCAGGTCTTATTTTGCAAATCCACAGCTTCTAATTCATAGGCCATATTAAGTTCGGCCATTACAATATGTGCTGCTAATGAACAGGCGCCAGCCTTGTAAAAAAGTTTCATTTAGAACTCCTCTCGATAAGTCGTTAATAAGTCTTGGCGGTTATTATAGCAAAATACGATCCATTGCGCTTTAGAATTTCTTTAGGTGGAGACTACTAAAAAATGGGTTAAATAGGCTCTATTCAAAAATTCAAAAAAATTCTCGGGGTAAAAGTGACAAAGCTCGTAGCCGTTATCGATGACGAAGTGGAAATGGAATACCTTTATAATCTGTTACTTGAAAGACAAATAAAAAGAGGCTTAATACAACTCAAGTTTTTTTCAAATTCTCTAAAGTTTGCGGAATGGTTTAAAAGTAATTCTCCAGATTTGATTCTAAGCGATATCAATATGCCGGAGATGGATGGCCAGGCCATCATGCAGTTGGTGAAAGATTCGGGGCAACGCATCCCTACATATTTTGTCAGTGGCTATGATGAGGCAGAGTTTAAAAAAATTATGCAGGAATTAGGTGTTTACCGTTTCCTTTCAAAACCTCTGAACTTTAACAATGTACTGGGTCTAATTGAACTTGATTTAGGCATTCTCGCAGCAAACCTATAGTCGAACCTTACTTTTTCAGTAGAATAAAGGCTGAAAAAGGGGCGACAATGAGGGATTACTCCTGGATAGCAGAAATTGCTCTCGAATCAAAAAACTATTCATCCTCATTGGGTGCTTACTTTGCCAAGGCCCTAACGAAAGTCTCCTTTGATCCCATTTCAGATTACGAGATGAAGCGCGCCTGGGCCGTACTGGCCCGGGACATGGTTCACTACGGTTTTGATCCCGACTACGACGTCCCTCCTGATATTGAGGCAACCATAGAATCCCTGCAAACCATGGGGATTGAAAAATTCAATCAGGACATAGTGGATGAAGTAAAACTCACTCCCGTCATGACTGAGTTTTTTGAAAAAACTTTCACGGCCATCGGTCAACACCCTGAACTTTTTGAATTATTGGATCAGGCAGATATCGTAGAAGACATCATTGGCACTTTGGCCAAGAGATACATTCCACTCTTCAAGCTCTTTCCGGTTTTTTCCACCGAAGCATTGACCATCGTTCCCTTCTTAAAAGAACCGCTGTTCACCGCCCTATATGAATTGCCCGAGGTGGAACATCATAAACTGACTCGTCTGACTGAAAGAATCATGCACAAGTTTTATGAAGTGGAAGTCAGACCCAAACTCCTGGAGATGCTCCAGCAAAATGTTAAAGGTAAAAATCTGCTGCTGCCACTCATCGATGAGGCGGTCAATCATCTGCCGGCCGATCGCTGCATGACTTCACTCATCAGCATTCTCTGTACGCCGAAAGAAGAGCTCTCCCAGGGTAGAATCATTTCCATTGTGCTTCAGGAACTTGGTGGGATGTATGTCAAAATGGCACAGGTACTGGCGGAACTGGCCCCCCCAGCTCTTGCTAAAGAACTAAGACACCAGCAAGATAAATTGGGCGGAATTTTTGGCAGTCAGTATAAATCCTGGAAGTATGTTCAGGAAGTATTCCATCGTCCTTCCTGGCAACGACTTAAAAATTACATTCATATTACGGAAGAAGTTCAAAATGCTTTTGCCGGGGCTTCTGTCGGGGCCGTCTATGAATTTGAGCTGACAGAACTCGGTAAAAGAAAACTTCATACCGATAAAACAGTTCTGATTAAAATTCAGCGCCCTGACCTGACTGATTTATTTGAGGCCCAAAAGCAAACTCTCCTCTCCATTTTAAATCACCTGGATCAGACCTTACCGAATACTGAACTAAACGCCAGCGAACAACTGGAAGTCCGTGGACTCATCACCGCCCTGAAAAGAACCATCATTAACTATGCTTCACAAAGTATCGGGGAACTTGATTTTCGCATTGAAAAGAAAAATGCTGATCGAATCCGTGAGGCCCTTAAAGGGGTCTTTGATCTGCAGATTCCTCAGTATTTTCATGTGGAGCCTGATGTGGCGATGATGGAAAAGATTGAAGGAGAAAAGATCACTTCTGTCGTGCACTCACGCTATCTCGAACGCATCAGCATCGCTGATATTGTGAGTGATGCTTACCTCTACCTGATGTTCCAGAAAGGAATCATCTGGGCCGATCCTCATGCGGGCAATATTTTATATGATCCCGATAAACTGCAGGTAAAGCTCATTGATCTTAATCCCTGTTTTAGCTGGGACAATAAAACCATTAAAGTTTTCATCGGTTTTTTATACCGATTGATTTTAAGTGATCAAAAAGGAGTTTTTGAAAGTCTCAAAGGACTGGTGGAAAACCCTGCTGATTTAAAAAATGAAAGAACTGAGGTTCTGATCAAGGAGTTTATTGCTCATGGAAACCAGGGTGCTTTCATTCATTATCTTTCTGATTTTGTAAGACTCCTGGGTGAGGCGAACATCAACCTGCGAATCGAGGTCCAGGCGGCGATGAGAGGGATCACTCAGGTCTATCTGACCTCCACTGCCATCTCCTCCCGTCATAATTTCGGCCAGATCTTTCAAAAGCAGTTTGGCTGGAAAATGCTCATCAGACACATTCTATCCATCGGTCCCTTTAAAGTTGCCCGGGCCATTTTACCGATCGCTTTTGATCTGGTGAAAAACACCCCGGAGCAGGAAGTGGGGCCCACCTTAGATGAAAGAGACCTCACCGCCATTGAAGAAGCCCTCGTTCTGCTGAATACTGAGAATGTCTGCAACATTGAACTGGTGAGATCTTCACCGGAAGAAAACACCCGTCTGACTCTTGCCACTGATGGGTCAGGCCTCATCAAGAGCACCAACCTCCGGCTGGAGATACAGACTGAGACTAAGCCGGCGTCAGTTCGTTATATTTTGGAAATACCCAGCAAAGAATGGCTCAAAGACCGTCAGGAGTATGTCAAACTTCAAGGCATGGGACTCGCGATGTGTTTGGTGGAGTGCCTGGAGCAGCTTCGTCGTCATTCTCTGGAAGACTACTGGCATGTAGTGGAGAGCTGGAATTCTCATCCGTCTAAAAGATCCTGGAAAGAAATTGTCCTTATTGGAGACGTGCGGATAGCCGCCCGAATTTTATTTGCCCGCCGTTATGACAATATCTGGGTCTCAGAATTTATGACGGTTTCCCGTTGGAACCGCTTTTTATGGAAACTTCTGATCCAGGTGGAAGAGCGCTTTGAAAGAAGAGAAACCGGTTATTTCTATCTTTTAAGTAAAAAGATGGGATCAGAATTAGTGGGCCAGTATACCTTCGGGCCCCTTCATCGCATCAAAGTCATTTCATATCGCTTAGTTATATCGGGGCTTAAGACCCTTATCCGTCGTTCAAGGTTTGAAATGAACCTCTTGCCTCTAACCACTGATGAACTCATCCACCGCATGCTCCATGGTCTTTTACGGCGTGGGAGCTCTGGGAAATTGACAGGGCACCATTAAAGAAGGCAAAACTAAGAAATGTCTAAATTTTTAATCTTGCTCATCTTTTCTTGCAACTTTGCTTTTGCCGGTTACCGTGAGGAAGCGGATAAAATCCTGCAGAGTTTTTCTCAAGAGACCTCTCTGAATAAGAGATTAGAACTCATTTCCCGCACATTTTTGGGGCTTCCCTACGGCAAGAACGGTCCCTTAGGTGAAGGACCGACTGGTAAATATGATCAGGATCCGCTCTATCGCTTTGATACTTTCGATTGCACCACTTATGTTGAGACCATCATGGCCTTGGCCCGGGCCCATAATGTGGATGAATTTGAAGATCTGTTAAATAACATCCGCTATGAAAATGGGAATATTGATTACCTTACAAGAAATCACTTCACTGACCTTCAATGGATTCCTCAAAATATTCAAAACAGTCAATTGCTGGAAATTAACCATGAAGTGGTCTCTCCTGATGACATCAAAATAGCTACCGCTGAAATAAATTTCCCCGGTTGGTTAAGATCAATCAAAATAGATCAAATTATTGCTCCTGAGGCTTCAATGGAAGAGCGACAGCTGCTTTTAGAAGACCTTCATGGAGAGGCCCGTAATTACTCCATCCAAACGGCGAGTGTATCTTACATTGCCATCAAGACCCTGGTCGCTAAACCTTCACTGCTGGACCGGATCCCGACAAGCTCACTGGTCAATTTTGTCCGACCTAATTGGGACCTGACAGAGGTTGCCGGAACTCATCAGAATATTTCTCATCAGGGTTTTCTTTTCAGAAAAGGCAAAGTGCTGCTTCTTCGCCATGCCAGCACCAGCGGTAAAGTGGAAGAACTTCCCTTTATTGATTATTTGAAGAAGTTTCAGAATCACGCCACTTTGAAAGGCGTACATCTTATGAAGCTTAGATAACTTCTATAATTAAGTGATGAATATCAAAACTCTTTTGAATAAGATCCCGGTAATCGGCAGAAAGTTGATTTTCATTTCTCTTAATCACGATCTCACATCCGACCTGGCCGGGAGCAAGTTTCCATAAGTGAATGTCCATCACCTTCGAACCATCTAGCTCCAGCTCTTTGACTAAATTATCACGGTCAATGGAAGTTTCATGAGCGTCCAGAAGATCCATACCACTTTGACGGATCAGCCCCATGGACCATTTCAGAACAACGATCCCGCCTAAAATACCCACAGCAGGATCAAGCCAGCTCCATCCCTGCCACTTCCCCATTAAGAGGGCAACAATCGCCAGAACTGAGGTGAGAGCGTCCGTCAGGATATGCACATAGGCGCTTTCATGATTATGGTCGTGATGATGATGGTGGTGATGGTGATCGTGATCGCAACCATGATCGTGATGGTCATGCCCTTGATGAAGAATCTTAGCACAAATGAGATTTACCACTAAACCAATAACGGCCACAATCAGGGCCTCATTATAATGAATCGCGCGGGCCTTAAAAATATGTTGAATGGATTCGTAAATCATCGATCCCGCAATCAAAATCAAAAACAAGGAACTGGTGTAGCCTCCGAGCGAAAGGATCTTTCCTCCACCAAAAGTAAAAGACGCTCGAAATTTTGGGTGACGATAAAGATAATAAACCACCAATGACAAGAAGAGCGCCAATGTGTGTGAGGCCATATGCCAACCATCGGCCAGCAAGGCCATGGAGCCTGACCAGTAGCCAACGCCAATTTCCACAAACATTGTGAGCAAGGTGATGATAGTGACCCACTTCGTTTTCTGCTCGTTGGCCAAAAAAACGCCGGTATCTTTATGATCGATAGTACAATGCTGCATGAATTCTCCTGTTCACTTACTTTATCTTTTTGTAGGAAAAAAGTCCAAAAGTCCGGCACTGGCCCCGCTGATTATCAAAACCATCGCTAGCAGGGTATTGGAGGTCATCACTTGCTCGGCAAAAACAATAAGGGACAGAGTGGAAATCGCCGGAGTCAAATAGGCCAGGGCCCCCATAATCCGCGCATCCCCCTTCTGAAGGGCCAGGTCCCAAGTATAAAAGGCGATACCAAATGGACCAAGGCCCATGGCCAAGATTTTCCATAAATCAGTACTTTGCAGCACTACCCGTGGTTCAATCAAATAATGGGTGAGCAGGCACAGAAGCCCGGTGAGAAAGCAAAATCCTCCGATGGCCCAGACAGAAGTGGGCGGAAATTTCTTTTTTCCAATGGAATAAACTGGCCACAAGATAGCGGCTCCCAAGGCCAGCAGATAACCCATCAAGCTCTCAGTTTTAAATTCTCCACCCTTTCCAAAAACCAAAACAACACTTCCAAAAACTGAGAGGGCCGCTCCTGCCAGATGATACGTTTTTAATTTAGTTTGTGAAAAAAAGGCAGGAGTCAGGATCACCATGAGGACTGGCCACAAATAATTGATGAGATTGGCCTCAATGGCAGGAGCATACCGAAAAGAATAAAAGAGACAAAAATGATACCCAAAATATCCGATCACTCCCCACAGAAGAACTTTCCAGGAAGGAAACATTTCTTTCGGCTTCGTCCAGGCAGGTATTGAACCGATTAAAAAGGTGAGTCCTAAAATGTAAAAGGGTGGAAGATGGAGTAAAAGGTTTCCAAAAGTGGCGAGACTACCCCAACAAAAAATCGTTATAAGCCCGAGTAGCAAAGACTTTGTTTTTTGATTCATATTATAACCTAGCGTGTAAGAGCAAAACCGGCTAGTATAAAACTTATGCGCCGATTCTTAGCTTTTGTTATTCTTTCCACTGTTAAAATTTTCTCCTGGATCTTTTATCGGGCACGCTTTGAATGGCTGGCCCCGGTTCCTGATTTCAAGTGGAAAAATATTCGTCTTATTGTTTTTTTAAATCATACATCTTTGTATGAGCCGCTCTTTCTTCAAGTCCTCCCTTTTTCTTTTCTCTGGCATCTAACCGCACGCTTCAGCGTTCCCGGCGCCGATATTACCTTGAATCGTCCCATCGTAGGTCGTTTCTGGAAATTGATGGTTCCTAATATTTCGGCGGTGACCCGTAAAAAAGATGCTTCCTGGGAGAATTACCTGGAATCCATAAAATCTGACAAAGTGGTGATGATTGCACCCGAAGGTCGGATGAAGCGCCCTAATGGTCTCGATAAATACGGAAGACCCATGACCGTTCGTGGCGGGATAGCTGATATCATCGAGACCCTCGATGATGGCAGCATGCTGTTATGTTTTTCAGGAGGGCTTCACCACGTCCAAGCACCAGGCCAGCATTTTCCTAAGCTCTTTAAAACAATCCAAATGAATTTTTCTTATTTCGATATTAAAGAGTACAAGTCACAATTTCCTGGTAGTTCCCTCAAAAGAAAACTGAGCATGGTTCAGGATCTGCAACACAGACTTGAAACAGATTGCCCAAAACCGAGAACTTTATGAAAACCACTTATGTTTCCAAACGGCCCAATGCCGAAGGTCTCATCGACTGGACCGCTGACGAAAATAAAACCTGGAACACACTTATCACCCGCCAGGCAGAAATAGTAAAAACCCGCGCCTGTCCGGAATTTCTGGAAGGTCTAGAGAGAATCGGTTTCTCTCAGGACAGAGTTCCTCAGCATACGGAAATTAACCGCCGCCTCAAAGACTTTTCCGGCTGGGAAGTGGAAGTCGTGCCGGCCCTCATTCCGGCCAAAGAGTTTTTTACTTTGCTCGCCAATAAAAAGTTTCCGGCGGCAAGTTTTATTCGTCTTCCTCAAGAACTCGACTATATTCAAGAACCGGATATTTTCCATGAATTCTATGGCCATGTTCCGCTTTTAACTTTTAGTGACTATGCCAATTTCATGGAAGAGTTCGGCAAGCTCGCCCTGTCGATTTCACCTAAGGATCGAAGAAGAATCTTTCGTCTATTCTGGTTTACTATTGAATTTGGTCTGCTTAAAACCCCACAAGGCATCAAGGCCTATGGTGGCGGTATGCTCTCCTCCATTCATGAAACTGTTTATTCAGTAGAAAGTCCTCTGCCCAAGAGAGTTGATTTTGACCCTTTAACGGCCCTCAGGACACCTTACCGAATAGATATTCCCCAACCTCTGTATTATGTCCTGGATAACTTCAGCGACCTGTTTAAGATCCTGGATCAAGATATCTTAAGACTTCTTGAAAAATCAAAAGAACTCGGCGACTTTGCCCCCTTATTTGAGCCTGCTGGGGAAGAGCTGTGACCTAAATCATGTAATCTTAACAGGATTTCGTCACTTACGTTGATCATCATCAAAAGCTAGACTAAATTAAAGGAATGGAAACAGTAACAAAGTTCATATTCCTTTTCTTGATTGGGACAACCGTCCTTAACTTTATTATTGCCATTGCTGCCAGAATAAAAACAGGGATGAAAGAATTTAACGAGCTGACTCTCTATTGGGTAGCCTTATTTGCAACTTATCTCGCGGTGGCCGCTCTCAGCAAGAACCCAACAGAAATTGCCCTTTCCTATTACGTTCAATTTATTCCAACTTTTATGTTGGCAAAAATGTTGATGGATTCAAGGGGCCTTCGCTTTAATATAAATTTCTTTGCTACCGTGCAATTCATCGGCTCCCTCGTTACCACTTATTTGCTTTTTTATACGGATGTCGGGTTTACCTTGTCTCTTATGCCAATTACTTTCAGCACCGTTCTTCCTTTATGGTCTCCCATTTGGAATATCTTTGTTTCCAATAGTCGTGAGGCCAACTGGATCGAAAAAGGCATGGCCATAATGTTTATAACTGGGGTGATCAATCACTTCAACTTTGCTTTCTTCCGACTTAATCCTAGTACTGCCTGGTGGGGCTGGTCCGTTTCCATTGCCCAATACCAATGTCTCTCCATTTTTCTTCCCCTCTTGATCAATTTCAGACGTGAAGTCAAAGAAAGACAAAATCTGGAGCTGGCCCTGGAGAAAATCTCCGGCCAGAACGTTCACAACGATGTGGAAATTGATGATCTTTACCGAAATCTGGAAATCCAGATCATCCAAAAAGAAGAACTGACAACAAAGCTTCAGAAGACAAACTTAAAACTCGAAGATGAACGGGAAATGAATGAAATTCTCATCAAGACCGTCTCTCATGATCTGGCCAATCCATTGACCGTCATCAATGCCTATATTGATATGCTACAAATGGGCCGCATACCCGAAGAAGACAGAAGTATGATCCTGGGCCGGATCAAGAACAATACCAGAATGGCCTTGGACATGATCTCCCGGATTAGAAATGCTATTGTCACCAGAAACCAGGCCAACATTGTGGCGATCCACGATGTGTCGATTGACCGCTCTATCAGAAATCTTCTGACTCAATTTGAGTCCCACCTTAAAGAAAAAAATATCCATATTACCTATGAGAGTTCCATCCCTCTGGACATTTTTGTGGCAGCAGAAGAAAACACTCTGACAGAACACGTCTTTGCCAACATCCTGTCTAATGCCATCAAATTTTCTTATGATAATTCAGAAATTAAAATCAAGGTCACCGAAGTTCAAAATATGGTGCAAGTTGAGATCCGTGATTTTGGTGTAGGCATCAACCAGGAACGAATGTCAAAGCGTCTGCTTCACTCTACCGAAGGCACTAACGGAGAAACCGGAACAGGCTTTGGAATGATGGTGATGGGATACTTCTTACGCCACTTCGGCGCCACTCATAGCATCCATTCGGAAGGTTCAGATAAAGGTACGACGGTTACTATAAGCCTTAAGAAATCTAATGCTAAATTTCCCAACTACACTCCTGAAAGACCCGTTGCCAATATCTATAGCTAGTCGTCTCCTCACGTAATTTAACTTTTCTTAAGTCTTAACAAGAGACACCTTTTCCATTCAAAGACTTACAAGACATTCTAAAATTTGTTTCTTGAATCAGCACCTCTTGGATCTATTCTTCTTTAGCTCATAAATTAAAGGAGGGCCTATGGAAAGTTGGGTGAAAGACTGTCGCTATATCCTGATGCCTGCCAGACATCCTCAGCCAGGTTTTGAAAAAGAGTATGCTATGGCCTATGAAACCTGGAAAAGGGCCTGGAGAAAATTTCGAGAGGAGTCAGGTATAGCCGGACCACTTTTTTCTGATGGTTTTATACTGCCGGATGAAATGGGAGTTCTCTTCTACCAGTCACGATGTGTCGGTTTCAGCAGTTTCACTTATGGCAATTTACAGGATGGCACCATGCCTGATGTGTCCTGGTTTGGCTCTTGGGATAAAAACTCATATAAAGAGCTTCATTCCCTCTCCACCAATGCCATCATCTGCTCTCAGTTCACAGTCAATCCGGACTTTGCCGGTAAAGATCAAATAGTAAGATGGAAAGATATTGTTTCACTCTACACTCTCATTCGTTTCAGTCATTCCCAGATGGGAGTCATGGCCGGTTCTCTGAACCTCACTCGGGGAATGCAAAATGCCAGCGGAGAAGATGCAGGCGCCATAGTCCTGAATAAGGAACATCGTTTCCATTATGGAAGTAAGGAGCTGCCTGCTCAGCTAGTGGCCTACACCAAAGAAAATATTCAGGCGATGCTGGAGAGAAAGAACCTGACGGGACTTAGTCATGATTTATGGAAACAATTAGTTCATATCAGTCAGTATCCGGTAGAAGACAACATTATTGAATTCAAGAAAGTTGCTTAATCAAAAGGATCATTTATGACTATCAAAGACGAGTTCATGCAAAGTATGGAAGAGTTTAAAAAGAACCATCACCCTTCCCTTTTTCGTGACCCAGGTGTTTACCAAGAGTGGCTGGCGCAGACCTATTTCTTCGTCAGGCATTCCACTGCCTTGTTAGGTTACGCCCTTCCTTTTCTAAAAAACGATGATCTTCGTCATCATTTTGAAAAACATTTGGGAGAAGAAACCCGTCACGACCTGGTGGCCTTAAAAGATCTGCAAAAAATGGGAAGAGAGATCAGCGAATTCAAAGAATCTGCCCCAACCCAGGCCTTTTATCAGAGTCAGTACTATCGGGTGCAATTCGAAGGTGGAACCGCCCTGTTGGGCTATATTCTCTTTCTGGAAGGCATCGCTGTTCATTGGGGTAAGGAGGTATTTGAAGTGGTTAAAAATCATCATAAGGGTACTCATTTTGCCCGCGTCCATGTCGACGAGGATCCAGAGCATCTGGAAGGTGCCCTCAAAACGATCATGTCACTGGATAAAGCTCAGCAGGAAGCCATCATGCGGAACTTCTATTTTTCTAAACAGCTCTATGAAGTGATCGTTTCAACCTCCGTAAAAAATAACTCACTGCTAAAAGCAGCATAATTAAATCTTTAAAAACCTTACAGGGAAGGACTTAGAGTTCTTCCCTTTGGTATATAAATCCTCCTTAAAAAAATGGAGGATCATTTTGAAGACACTTCTCGTACTCGTACTGGCCTTAGCAAGCACTGCTACTTGGGCCTTCCCCGTTGCTCCGTTCAACGCTCTTGAACAAAAAAATCTAAAATCTTTTCACACTCTCGATGCTCGTGGTTACGACTTTGAAGGGATTGTAAAACTTAGTAACTGTTCAGGCTCACTTGTGGCCTTTAATGGTCAGCCGCTTACAAGCAAGGCGATCGTTATGACTAACGGTCACTGTATCAGTGTTCCGGGCGGATTCCTTAAGCCAGGTGAAGTTTGGTCAAACCGTTCAGCTCCACGAAGTATGAAACTTTATGATAAGAACATGAAGCTTCATACTATCAAAGCGACTAAGATCCTTTACGCTACAATGACTAACACTGATGTGGCCTTCTACGAACTAGAAGAATCGTTTAATGAAATCTATGCTCGCACAGCGGTTCGTCCATTCCTTTTGGATTCAGTTCGTCCTCTGGCCGGAATTTCAATCGACATCATCTCTGGATACTGGGATCGCGGTTACTCTTGTGAGATCGACGGTTTTGTTTTCGCTATGAGAGAAGATGCATGGACTTTCAAAGACTCTATCCGCTACACGGAAGGCTGTGACACTATTGGTGGAACTTCTGGTTCTCCCATTATCGCTCGCGGCGAAAGACGTGTTGTTGCCATCAACAACACTTCCAATGAGAGCGGCAGACGTTGTACAATGAATAACCCTTGCGAAGTTGATGAGCAGGGTGAAGTTACAGTAAGAAAAGGTGTTCGTTATGGTCAGCAGACTTATAACACTTACACTTGTTTAACTCCTGACTTCAAAATTGAGTTGGGCCGCACTGGTTGCGAACTTCCTCGTTAATATAATTTAATTCACAGGGGTTGATCCAAGGGAGCTTTGGGGCCCTAAGGATCAACCCCTTTTTCGTTTTGAGGCCAATCATGAAAGGAACTTTTTTTAATAAACCACTCGAGTGGAACATTGAAACCAGCGGGGAATCCTGGCAACAGGGAGATATCCTGAAAGGCACTTTGAAAGTAAAAAATCATGGTGCGGAATCTGTTTCCCTATCTGACTGTGGTGTCGGGTTGGCCTACGCCGATATAAAAAAAGTACATTCAAGAACAGATGGTGCCCTTAAACCTGAGGCCACTGCCACTTTTTCCGAATCAGAAATAAAAGCTGCCGAAGAAATCAGCTTAGACTTCTCTTTTCCCATTACTTTGAATGGGGGAATCACTGACAAAAAATCCAGCTACTACCTGACCTTTGGAAAAAATTTTCTAGAGGCCCAATTGCAGGTAAAGGTTGAGCCTAAGATCCTATACACTAAAATTGTGGGACTCCTTGATACCTTTGGCCGTTTTAAAGTTAAGGAAATCAAGTCTGCGAAGAAAGGGGTCGAATTTAAATTACTTCCCCCTACCTCCCGGGAGATGGCCAATATTGAGTCTTTGCTTTTGACCTGCTCTATGAAAGAAGAAAATTTGCTCTTAAGGTTTGATTTTCAGGTAAAACGCCTGGACACATCTTCAGTTACCACTAAAGTTAATAAGGAAAGTGTTTCTATAGAGAAGGCCCTTCTACCTAAAGAGTACTCTCTAGGCAGAGACATGATTAATCAGGACCAGCTTCTTAAGACTGTCGAAACAGTTTTATCAGAAGTTAAAATGAAAAGTGTCTTTTAAAGTTAGCTTAATTTACTCCGATAAGCAGTCATGAGATTAAATAACTCCCCTCTCTTAAAATGGTATTTCCATTTGTTCCAATTTGTCGCGAAAACGCGCATTAAGGAAAACGACATTGATTTAAGGGACATCCATACAACGCTCGTTATGGTTCTCTCGACGGGTCTTTTTATGTGGGCCTACGCTCTGCTGGCCTATTTCACCATCAGTTCTCCAGTTCCGGGAATTGTGGGCCTTATCTGCGCCACTGTTCACCTATTAAGTCCGCTCCTCTTTCGCTACTACAATCGCTCCTATTGTGTTTCAAATTTTGGACTGCTTGCTGGTGTGATCCACCAGGGCACATTCACCTACTACACCGGTGGCTTTATGAGCCACGTCCTTATCTGGTATGGAATTATTCCTGTACTCGGAGGAGTGATCAGCGGCAAAAAGGGTGCCACTACCTGGCTATTCATTACTCTTTTTATTTCAACCATCTTTTTTGTCCTTCATATGACGGGTTACCAATTCCCCTATCTCATTTCATCTAACGGAGAATTATGGACCCATGCCATGCTGGTCTTTGGCTGGATTATCCTGAGTTCCACGATTGTGATTGTTTATGCAGGCCTTAGGGAAAACACAGAAAAAATCCTGCAACAACAGGGTAAAAAAATTGATGACCTGTTTCGGGTCCTCTTCCACGACTTGGCCAACCCGCTGGGCAGGATCTCCATTGGGCTCACGATCGCAGAAAGAACATTGCCAGAGGCACAAACCAACAGGGGGCTAGAGATAGCCAAGACAGCTTCAGAATCGATGCTTGAGATCACCCAAAATATACGGAAGATGTATGCTGTAAGTAAGGGCAAGGCCAATGTTGATCTTTCTATGACTCCACTAAATTCCACCATGGATTATATCAAGCGGGTCTACTCAACTGAGCTCGATAAAAAGAACATCCAGTTCCATTATGATTATAACAAGAATAAAGATGTGTGCCTTTTAGTTGAACCAGTGAGTTTTAATAATCAGGTTATAGGAAACATTGTTTCCAATGCCATTAAATTCTCACCGGCCAATGGGCAGATCCACATCAATACCTATTCATTAGACAGCGAGACCGTCATCGTTGAAATCAAGGACAATGGAATAGGTATTCCAAAGTCACTGCTCGCTCAACTTTTTGACATCAGTAAGAAAACGACCCGACCTGGTACAAATGGTGAGCCGGGCACAGGGTTTGGCATGCACATTATGAAATCATTTGTTGAGATGTATGCCGGTGAAGTTCAAATTGATTCGGTCGAATCTGTGAATGGAGCTCCTTCCGGAACCACTGTGAAATTAATTCTTAAAGGACAATGGAAATAAAAAAGGCCCCTCTAAGAGGGGCCTTCGATTTTTTAGTGCTTAACTGGAGTGTAAATTTCATTAAGTCCTGCAAGCGGCACCTTGCCATTCATAAACTTCGCATCACGGGACTTCATCCATAACATATCTGGACGAGATTCTGAAATCCACTCTCCACCCATGATATTGCCATTGATATCCAACTCAAGAATATATTCATAATTGCGGGTAGCAAATGTCTGCGCCGGAGTTCCTGTCACAGGTTCTTTTGAAATAAATCCAAGATGCCCTTCGGCTTCATATTTAGGATTATAAACAACCAGCTCTTCAGTATAAGTCATAACAGTTTTTAACTGCACTTTTCTGGCTATCTTATTGCGAACATCCTGAGGTGTTAGAGCAACTTCACCCACGATTACAGATTCATAACCAACAATCGGCTGGTTCCAAACATCTGCGTACCTGTCGATTTCAGCTACAAACCCTTGCGAGTTAACACCGATCATACTGGCAAGAACGATGTGGAAGGCACCGGCGTTCACATCTTCGCAAGCTGGCTTATTGGCCTGACGTGCAGGAGGCGGAGTAAGAACAGTGTCGGCACCTTCAAAGCCTTCACCAGCAACTTTCCCTTTTGCATTACAACGGTCGCCGATACGAACATAACGACCTTTTGAGTTGTAGGTATCGTGCATGGCGATCAGGGCCTTCACATCAGATGCTCCGAATGGAACCTTGACGCCGTCTTTGTTGGTGATGACCACTTTGTTCGGTTCTGCGTAGTTATTGGCGGCAGTGGCCCAACCATCACAGATTCCTTCCCACCAAAGATCTGTTGGTTTGTACATGCTAAGAGTTTTCTTAGTGAGAGTATAATTATAGTCGCCTTGAGAGAGATCATAGAGTTCGGCAGGAGAAAGTTGACCTAGTTCGGTTTCATTCATCGCCATAATTTCTTCTTTAGTATGAAGACGATATGTAAACGGCTGAGGATCCGGGTGATTCCATCTAAAAGCAACTCCACCCTTACGAGACGGCCAGAAAGATTCTGACCAGCCATAACGATCATCTTGCAGACGAGCAACGAGCGGAAGATCCGCAAAGGTCTTAGTCATATCTTTCTTAGCAATAGCATTGAAAAAATCAGGATTGTTACTTCTGTTCCACTTGGCCGCAAGGGCGGTATTTCCCACAAGTGCCAGGGAGGCCAATACAACGAGCTTATTCATCTCTCTTTCCTTTGTTAGAACTAATTTGGCCCGCTTATACCGAGGATGACCCACTTAGACAAGGAAGCAGGTAAGAGTTACAGGCAGATACAGGATGAATTAAGGTCCATTTTCAGGGATTAGTAATAAAATCGTAGATCTATGGAGATCAGGTCCCTAAATACCATCAAGCTAGAAGTCCTCTATCAGACTTTCCAGGAAGCCTTTGAACACTATGATCCCCCTATTCATTTTCATCAAGAATCGGATTTACTGCGATGGAAAATTGCCGGTGTTGATTTAGAGATTTCTTACGGGGCCTTTGATCAGGACAAGCTAGTGGCCTTTGTACTCCACGCAAGCTACGGCCAGCTCCTTTATAATTTCGCCACCGGGGTCATCCCTTCTTATCGTGGGCAGCATCTCATTGAAAAAATTTATTCCGGTATTCGGGAAGAACATCGTCTACCTTTAAAAGTCTCACTAGAAGTAAACCAGAATAATGAAAGGGCCCTCCACCTTTATAAGACATTAGGATTTCAGATGGAGCGCTCATTAATGGCATTAAAGGGTCGTCTTAAATTGCCTCCACTCAAGAAGGAGGTTTCCTATCAGGTCCAAAATTTAATCTTTACTGAAGACATGAGGCAAATCTCCCTTTACCGATCAGGGGTTGAGTGTTCCTGTGAGGCCTTATTAAAACATCCGGAATTTCACGAATGTCATTTCCTCATAAAGGAAGGAGAGCTTGTGGCCTATGCTATTTACACTCCCCTGCTTAATTTAATCAGAGGAATAGGGGCCCAAGCACCAATCTTTGATCACCTGGATCTCTTGCTTTTAGAGATGAAAATGAATGGAGAAGATCTCAGAATCATGAATATTGATTCTTCTTCCAAAGAACTTATCTCTTATCTTAAACACCGGGGTCAGGAGATCTTCATCTCCCAATATGAAATGACTTCTCAGTTCTTTTTGCAGGTCCCACGATAACGGGAGTAACCCTCATCACATTCCCAGCTCTTTCCATCGGGAGTGAGATGGGCACCTGTCGGAACGTCAATCTTCACACATCTGCCCCGCTTTTGAACGTGACCTTTCTTGCATGTCCAGCCCGGATTGGACGCATAGGGAATGCCGTGAGTGGGAATTTTCACGCATTTGCCCTCGAAATAATTATATCCCTCTTTACATTCTTTTTGCTCGGCCAGTGGAATAAGATTGGGATAATCAGTGATGATGCCGTCCACTCCCATCTTTTTAAGATTTCTCATGTCGGCCACTTCATTCACAGTCCAAGGGATAACCTTCACACCTTTTTCGTGGAAGGTTTTAACATCTGAAACTTTGAGCTTTTTAAAATAAGGAGAATAAACATAAGGCCTAAAACCTAACTTTGCCAAATCCTCTTCAGGGCGAACCTCATCTTCTGTCAAGGCCACCAATCTGATTTCCGGGTATTTCTCATGGAGGTATTTAAGCACCCGCCAATCAAAGCTTTGAATCGTGAATCGGCCTGATGGTATTTTTTCCTGAACCGCTATAATCACCAAGTCCGAAAATACTTTTACGTTAGGTTGAAATCCGCTGGTTTCATCTTTGGGATCGGATTTGATCTCAATATTATATTCAACCTCTTTACGGTTTAATTTTCGAAGAGTTGCCTCGGTGACATCCAAAAGTGTGCCGAGCAGAGGCTTACCAACATTGACTTTGGTCTGCTCAGGAAAACGTGGATGAGGAATTGATCCACAATCAAATTTCACGATTTCCTGGTAGGTTAATTTATAGATATTGTGATCCCGGCCTTTAACCCTTCGCCCTTCAGGATCAAGGCATATTTCCTCACTCATCCAGGGCTCATGACTCACAATAACTTTTTGATCTTTAGAGATAACGACATCAAGTTCTAATGTCGTTACGGGATACTTCAGCGCCTCTTCCATGGCGCCAATGGTGTTCTCAGGATAAAGACCCCGGGCACCTCTGTGCCCTTGCCAGTCGAAGGAAAAAGATGAGTGAGACCAAAACAAAAGCATCAAGTATGAAATTCTAATCATAGTCTTAATGCTGCCACGGCCCTGTTAAAAAACAGAACCGCGGCGCTTCATTATTCTAGACCTAGGAATTGGTCATAAGTGCATTCTTCATCACGCACTCCACGTTCCTCAATAGAGACCACGCGATCTGCTACAGTCTGAATAAACTCATGGTCATGGGAAGTGAAAAGAATGGTACCTTTAAAATCAATCAGCCCTTCATTCACGGCGGTAATGGTTTCAAGGTCAAGATGGTTCGTAGGATTATCTAAAACCAGCACATTGGACCCGGAGAGCATCATTTTTGAAAGCATGCATCGAACCTTTTCACCACCGGAAAGGACGTTACATTTCTTCAGGGCCTCTTCCCCAGAAAACAGCATTCGACCTAAAAAACCACGTAAGAAGGTTTCAGTCTGGTCCTTGGAATATTGTCTCAGCCAATTGATAAGATCGAGCGAGGCATCTTTAAAGAAGTGAGAGTTATCATTAGGCAGGTAGGCCTGGGTTGTTGTAATCCCCCATTCAAACTTGCCCGAATCAGGCTTAATCTCTCCCATCAGTACTTTAAACAGCGCAGAGGTCGCGACTTCTGATTTGGCCAGGAAGACAACTTTCTGACCTTTCTTAATAGTGAAGGAAACGTTATTGAGAATCTTCTCGCCTTCCATAGAGACGGTCAGATTATCCACCTTAAGTAAGTTATCTCCGGCCTCACGATCGGCCTTAAATCCCACGTAGGGATACTTACGGCTTGAAGGCTGAATATCCTCAAGAGTGAGCTTATCGAGCATCTTCTTACGAGATGTGGCCTGACTGGACTTTGAAGCGTTGGCAGAAAAGCGCTGAATGAATTCTTTTAATTCCTTCATCTTATCTTCCACTTTCTTATTTTGATCCGACATCATTCTTTGAGCAAGTTGCGAGGACTTGTACCAAAAATCGTAGTTTCCGACATAAAGCTTAATTTTAGAAAAATCGATATCACAAATATGAGTACAAACTTTATTGAGGAAGTGACGGTCGTGGGAAACCACTAAAACGGTTGTATCCTGCTGATCCATGATGAAGTTTTCCAGCCACTGAATGGCCCTGATATCAAGGTCGTTGGTAGGTTCATCCAGGAGAAGAATTTCCGGTTTACCAAAAAGGGCCTGGGCCAGAAGGACTTTAACTTTCTCACCACCGGTGAGTTCTTTCATTTTCTTTTGGTGAAGATCATCTTTAATACCAAGGCCCGCGAGCAAGCTGGCAGCATTGGCCTCTGCTTCCCAACCGTTCATTTCAGAGAATAATCCCTCGAGTTCTGCCGTTCTTTCACCGTCAGCATCAGTAAAGTCCTCTTTAGCGTAAAGAGCTTCCTTTTCTTTCATGATTTCAACGAGCTTGGAGTGGCCTAGAATGACGGTAGTCAAAACCTCTTCTTCCTCAAAAGCAAAGTGGTTCTGCTTCAGGACGGCCATTCTTTCACCAGGTGTGATTTCGATTTTTCCAGCAGTTGGCGATATCTCTCCGCTTAAAATCTTTAAAAAGGTAGATTTCCCGGCCCCGTTGGCACCGATAATGCCGTAGCAGTTCCCAGGAGTGAATTTAAGATTTACGTCGTCAAAGAGTGTGCGTCCGCCGAATTGAAGGCGGATATCATGTGCTGCCAGCATAAAATACCTCGGAATTTTTTCCCCAAGGTATCATAAATTACTTGGATGATCTATTCAGAATCTGCAGAGGGTGGGACTTCCATAAAGTACTCATAATGCTCTCTTACGGTCTCGTAATGAACTCCGAAGATATCCTTGAGTTTTTCCTGATGCTTATAATCCAATTGGGCAATTAATTGCTCCATTTCCACTGTCGCATCCGGAGAAGTTTTTTGCTTTTTTTCATTTAGCAGAGCCTCAAGCTCGGCTTGATAACTTTCCTGCTCAGACATATAGGCCACATGCATCGCCTCGCCTTCTCGCGGCTCTAGACGAGAGAGGACAACTTTTAACTCGTTATTCCAACCTTCTTCAAGCTCAGTCCACTGGACTTCCTGGACATCTGTCTTCTCATCTTCCTCATTATCTTTAGCACTGACTTCGGTAGCCTCTGCTTCATCCTTGGCCTCTTCCGCAGGCACAACCGGAGCAACTTCAGCGGGGGCCGGTGTTTCTTCGAGCTTCTCTACTGTTAAGGCCCTTTCTTCAGCTCGCTTAGGAGCACCCATTTTAATTTTAATGGAATCGATGGCAGGAGATAGCTCTGGCTCCCGGGGAGAGAGGTAATAAAAGCTTCCAATAAAAAGAATAGTTAACAAAAGTATTCTCATACCAAAAGTATAAATACTCTTGATTGAGATTCAAGCTAGGTCATAGCTGCCGCTTTTAATAGATCCTATTGCTCAATTATTACAATTTACTTTCCAGCAAGGCCCACTCTTCGAACAACCCATCAAGCTTGGCCTCTTCACGCTCCAAGTCCTTCTGCAGTTTTTCCATCTTAAGGGTCTTCTCTTTGTCCAAGTTAGCGTAATCGATGCTACTTAATTCCGTTTTAATGGATTCGACTTTCTTTTCCAGCTTTTCAATCTCTTTAGGCAGTTCCTGATAACGGTTTTTTTCTTTGTTGCTCATTTTAGAGGAAGCATCCGCCTTAGGGGCTTCTATGACTTGGGCAGGAGCTTTTTTCTTTAACTCTTCTTCAAGATGAATGGCCTCTAGAAACAGTTCGGCCTGAGCAAATCCAGCTTCAAAATGTTCAAGCTTGCCCTCATGAAGAACCCAGCATTTGTCAGTTACGTTGTTGATGAAAGAGCGATCGTGACCAACAATGATCAAGGCCCCTTCATAATTTCTTAGTTCTTCTTCCAGGATACCAATGGTTTCAAGATCGAGATCGTTGGTAGGTTCATCAAAAATCCAGATATCTCTGGCATGCTTCATAAATTGTGCCAGCTGAAGACGATTTTTTTCTCCACCGGAGAATGTATGAATAGGTCTTTTAATTTCATCAGAACTAAAAAGGAAGTTCTCAAGATAGCTGGCCACATGTCTTTTATCACCGGTATTGGATATGACATAATCAATACCCTCACCGATCATTTTCCAAGGGGTTTCATTATCATCCAGGGCTTCACGCTTTTGAGAGAAATAACCCACATCCAGACCAACGGCACGGTTTACTTTGCCGCTTGTTTGCTCCAGTTCACCCAGAAGAATTTTCAGGAGAGATGATTTACCCACTCCATTTCTACCCATCAGGGCGATCTTATCTCCCTTGGCGATCGAGAAATTCAGACCGTTAAATAGGGTCCTGTCACCAAACTTTAAAGTCAGATCTTCGGCGGAGATGAGAACTTTAGTTTTTCTGCCGGATGACTGTAGATTTAAATTAACCGATTTATGGGCCTGGGACTTTAAATCCTGAATGGTTTTATTAAGGGTACTGTAGTCTTCAATTCTCTTTTTACTTTTTGTTCTTCGGGCCTGAACTCCCCGACGAATCCACGCTGTTTCACGTCTTTGAGCATTGCTCAGTTTATCCAGTTCTTTTTCTCTGCGCTTTTGATCTTCGATGAGAAACTGCAGGTAGGCTTCATAAGTTCCGCTGAAAGAGCGAAGTTTACCTTGCTGGATATGAATAATCCGGTCCACCACATTATTTAGAAGGCTTCGATCGTGGGAGATGATCATGAAAGTCTTGCGGGAACCTTGCAGTTCATCCTCAAAATCCTGAATGGTTTCCAGGTCAAGGTGGTTGGTCGGCTCATCCCAAAGGATCAATTCCTGAGGGGCCGAGAGACCTAATGAAAGAGCAACTTTTCTTTGCTCGCCTCCGGAAAGTGAGGCCATATTTCGCTCAAGGTTTTCAACACCAAAGAATTTCAGATAGCTGATGAACTGGGAGTGAATCTTATCTTCACCGAGTTTTGTCAGCTCCTCATAAATGTGAGACTGCTCATTAATCAGTTTATCAAAATCACCCTCACCAGTTCCCAATTTCTCATTAATGACATCGAGCCTCTTTTTTAAGGTCCCCATCTCCGGGTGAAATTCAAAGAAGTAATTCTCTACCGTCCAGCTTGATAGATTGCTCAACTCCTGAGGCACATAAAAATAAGTAAAGTCCTTACTCTTGTCATAAATAAAAGGCGGGACAGTCGTGTCAGGGGTTACCTGACCGGCAATGATTTTAAAGAGGGATGATTTTCCATGCCCATTGAGACCAAGGACACCAATTTTGTCACCTTGATTTAAAGTGAAAGTAACCTCTTTAAAGATTTCTTTATGGGGATAGTGAAGACTAAGATTTTGCAGTGTAAGTAGTGTTGACATGGAGAGATTCTACTCAAGAATCGGCCTAAGTTCACTGTAAAAATGCTTTTAACCAAAAAGATCTTTCATAGTATCGAACATCTTTGCTTTAGAGAGATAGTTCTTGATGAAATTCTTGTTTTCCGGCTTATACCAAAAGAAAAAAGTCCGCTGTTTGGTCTTGTCATCAAGGCTGATCGCCGTATCTACTTTCTTCAAAGTATAAGGGTGATAACCTGAATAATAGATTTCCGTGGCGACAGTCATCGGGGTCGGAGTGAAATCCTGAATTTGCTCGAGCTTGTAGCCCAAGGCCTTGGTCTTAGCAGCAAGCTTGGCCATATCCTCTGGAGTACAACCGGGATGAGATGAAATAAAATAAGGAATGATCTCCTGCTTGATTCCTTTTTTACGGGAGATTTCTTCAAAGCGGATCTTAAACTTATAGAAAAATTCAAAGCTCGGTTTACGCATTAGTTTTAATACTTCATCTTCAGTATGCTCAGGGGCCACTTTCAAGCGACCTGAAACGTGATGAGTGATAAGCTGCTCAACGTATTGCTCATCCTCTTTAGGATGAGTGCTTCTTGGATCAAACATTAAGTCATAACGAAGGCCTGAACTCACGAATGCTTTCTTTACTTCTTTATGATTGGAAATTTCTTTATAGAGTTCCGTCATCTTCTGCGGATTGGTATCAAGATTTTTACAGATCTGAGGGAAGATACACGAAGGAGCGGCACAGCGGTCACAAACGTCCTGATCAATTCCTTTCATCTGATACATATTCGCCGAAGGGCCGCCAATATCAGAAAGATAGCCCTTAAAATCAGACATTCTTGCCACATGATCCACTTCTTTCATAATCGATGCCTTCGAGCGGCTGGCGATCATTTTACCCTGGTGAGCAGAAATGGTGCAAAAGCTGCATCCACCAAAACATCCTCTATGAGTGTTGATAGAGAACTTGATCATTTCAAAAGCAGAAATAGGACCACGGTCTTTATATTTTGGATGAGGCAATCGGGTATAGGGAAGATCAAAAGAAGAATCAATTTCTTTTTCCGTCATGGTCGGATACGGAGGATTAATCACCAGGATTTTATCCTCTACTTTCTGAGTCAGTCTGCGGGCAAACTGCTTATTACTCTCCACTTCAACGTGCATGAAATTTTTAGCGTAGGCCTTTTTATCAAGTAGGCAGTCTTCATGGGAAGTCAGTTCAAAAGTTTCCCATTGTTTATTCTTGGGAAGTTCCACTGAGGCATCCTGCAGGAAGGCAGTTTGCGGAATAGTTTTAAGGGAAGAAAAAGGAGTTCCCCGGGTGAGGTATTTAACCACATCACGGATGGGCTGCTCCCCCATGCCGTAAATCAACATATCCGCTCCTGAAGAAGTCAGGATATTGGGAAATAAACGGTCTTCCCAAAAATCATAATGAGTCACCCGCCTAAGAGAGGCCTCAATACCACCGAGGACAACTGGCACGTCCGGGTAAAGACTCTTTAAAATTTTTGAATATTCGATGGAAGCATAGTCTGGACGAAAGTCCACTGAACCACCCGGAGTGTAAGCATCATTTGAGCGAAGTCTTTTGCCGGCAGTATACTTGTTGACCATGGAATCCATATTCCCGGCAGTCACTCCAAAAAAGTATTTAGGTTTTCCGAATTTTTTGAAGTCCCGTAAATCATCACGCCAGTTAGGCTGGGCAATAATGGCAACCTTTAATCCCAAAGACTCAAAAATTCTTCCCATCACCGCCGCACCAAAGGCCGGATGATCGACATAAGCGTCGCCGGTAATAAGAACAACATCCAGCTCGTCCCAGCCGCGTTTTTTGGCTTCTTTAACAGTAGTGGGCAGCCAGGCAGTAATTGGCAATTCATCAGGATTAATTTTTTGCATGAGGTGGAATCTACAGTTTTCGGTAAGGTATGACAAACATCATGAAGACTTTACAGACTAGGCAAACTCCTTTGAATAACCTTCCATCACAGTTAAAAGGGCCATAAGTCCAGGATAGCGATTTTTCTCAACAAAATTCAGTAACACATGACGGGCAGGAGTCTTTTCATTAGTTAAAATAGCAAAGGCCAGGTCCTGAGAAATAATGAGAATTTTTGATAAAGGCAGAAGGAGATGAGTCTTATCCACTGGAAAACCGATCCCGGTTGGACTGCCATGGTGCTGGCGAACTATCACAGCGGCGTCCGGAGGAGCTCCTTTGTAGGTACTGACTAATTCGGAAGCTCTTAAGGCATGGAAATTAAGTGCATTCTGGTCGTCGAGAGTCAAATCCCCGCTGCCATCTTCGGCCTTACGGTAAAAAATCAGGTTATGATTTTTTAGAGTCATGTCGCAAAAGTAGGAAGCAAAAATGAACTTTTTAATCTGCTCTTCTTCCTCAGGCATTTTCATGTCCAGAATCAACTGGACCCCGATGTAATTGGTAAGATTAATGAGTTTGAAACCAAAGGCGAGATTTTTTTCAGACGTGAGCGCCTGCAGATATTTGTTAAACTCCGAAGGTCCCTTCATCACCTTTTCATACATCTTTTCAAAACCGGCCTCACATACTTCAACCACTCTGCTGGACACTCCCAGCTCCTGAATGATTTTTTGAGTTGTTTCAAAGACCTGATTATGGGCCGTGAGTTCCTCGCTGAGTGATGGATACTCCCGATCCACCTGGTTGATCATATTATTAATCAGCAACATGGAAAAATCACGACCATGTCTTTTTTCACAATATAATTCTTCAACACCTTTTGCCTTAAGGGCCTCAACCAAGTCCCGACCAACGTCCTCAAAGGCCGGAAATCTTTTAACGTAACGGTTATCCGAGAGCTTGATAAAAAGATCAAAAGGAAGAGCATTAAAATGGACAAGGGTACATAAAGGAATTTCAGTCCAGCCTGTCTGAGGAATTTCTTCCGAAACAAAAAAGGCCTTAAGATCATTGAGAAGATCTGCTACCTCTGAACGTGAAAAGAGACGGATGTTGCCATTGATCCCACTTTCATTTCCCAGAACAAAAATTTTCTTGGTGCGATTCATATAATTGAGCAGCAATTCTTTTAAATGCAGACTGACAGAAAGATCTTCTGGCAGATCAATGACCAGAACATCAACTGTATGAAGAATGTCGAGTATGCTTTTTAATTCATCTACAGAACCATGAATAACAGGTCTCAGACCGGTGGATTCTTTACATTCGACTTCCAGGAGCGCCCCAAATTCAAAACTTTGGGTATAAACAAATACTTGAGCATTCATTTATTCTGAATCGGTTATTTGACTTCTAAAGTTTAGCAAAAGATACCGATCGCAAGTAATTTATTTTACTATGTATCTTGAGTCTAAAAGGAACTTTTCGGGGTGATGCCCTCGGATGTTTTTGTAAAAATTCAAAATGGTCTGAAAATCCTTAGAAAATTCTGATGGGTATATAATGGGCCCGATACCTGCAATTTTTTTCTCAAAATCAGCATAACCCAGAACAATAGGGACCTTCGCCTTCTGAGCTATATAGTAAAAACCAGTTTTCCAATGAGCATTGGGACTGCGAGTCCCTTCAGGTGTGATCATCAGCACCAGTTCATTATATTGCTTAAAAAGCTCTGCCATGAGATCAGTGGTATTGCCCGAACCTTCTGCTTTCAACTTTTCGCGATCAATTCCAATTGCCCCAGCGGGCTTCATGATGAGATTCGTGGGAAACTTAAGCCAATCATTTTTAATTACAAATTTGGCCCTTTTACCTAGATAGTTCGCTAAGGCCATGGCCGGAACAAAATCATAATTAGAAGTATGGGGAGCGCCCAAAAGAATAAACGATCGAAGATTCTCCGGTAGATCACTTTTAATAGTCCAGCCGGAAGCCTTAAACCAAAGAGTCCCAAGAGTTTTCAGCATGACATTTATTCCTTGTTGGTAATAAGCATGATTTTATTTTTTCGTGAAAGCTTTTTTATAAAACATTCATACTTAGAAGCTTCAGAGCGGTTAGAAAATTCTTTTGAATAAACTATTGCAACAGGAGCTCCAGACCTAAAAAACTTGGCACCTTTTTTGGGGCTCTGATGCTCTTTGAAACGGCGTTCAAGGTCCGTGGTAATGCCGGTATAATAATGGCCTTTTTCATTCTGCACGATATAGACAAACCAAGGTGTCAAATTCATGTTAAGATCATAGCAAGATGGACAAGATTAAAATACCTTTTTCAGAATTCAGTTTCTCCTATGCCCGCAGCAGCGGTGCCGGTGGGCAGCACATTAATAAGGTCAATTCCAAGGTTACCTTGTATTGGAAAATTGATGAGACCAGCTGTTGCCATGCCTCAGTTCTTGAGCGCTTTCGGGCGAAGTATGGAAATTTCATTATTGATACGGGAGAGGTCCAGATCATAAGTCAAAAGAGCAGATCGCAAAAGGCCAACATTGATGACTGCATTGAGAAGCTTCATATCATGCTGAACAGTGTGGTGGGCCCTCCCAAAGTCAGGAAGGCCACCAAACCAAAAAGAAGCGCTGTTTTAAATCGATTGCAAACCAAGAAAAAAGATTCTGAAAAAAAACGTCTGAGGCGCAACGATTACTAATAAACCAATCCGCAATCAGGACATTCTTTTGATGTCGGGGCAAATTTATTTCCACATGCCTGACAAATGACTTCGCTCGCCGAAGGATCAAACACGGCAGAGAGATGTTCAAAGTTGGGAACATGCCCCTTCACGTGCTTCAGGTAGTCGCTTTGAAAGTGCTCCATAAGAAGCTCTTTATCACTCTCCTTCCCCCACACTTCCACCGTCACTTTGCAACCGGTGGTACAAGTTTGAGAGTTGGTTTTAAACAAGAGGTCAACTCCTTTTTCCTTAAGACGGTACTGATGATTTTTGGCCTCTTGAAGGTCCATCACTCCAAAAAAAATTTCTTCCATATATTAGTCCTTAAATTTTGCACTCAAATAAGAAAGATAATCCTTCACATCCAGCTCACCTACAAGATCCCTTGCCGTTACTGATCTTCCCTTTACGTGAATATTGTCTTTCAAGTACTGTCCGATTTTTGTAAACTTACCCTTCTCTATGTCTTTCTTGAAACCCGGCAGGTCTTTTTTCATCTGATGATAGAGACTGCCAGAGATGAGATTTCCCAAGGTATAGGTCGGGAAATAACCAAAAGCTCCTCCCGCCCAATGTGAATCCTGCAGAAGACCCTGGGCAAAGTTCTTAGGTTTTATCCCCAGATATTCTTTGTACTTTTGGTTCCATATTTCAGGAATATCCTTGCTATTCATTCCTTGATTGAAAATCATTTCTTCAATTTCATAACGAATAATGATGTGCAAGTTGTAATAAAGTTCACAGGACTCCACTCTGATTAAACCTGGAACAGATTTATTGAAGACATGATAAAGCTCTTCAGGAGAAATCCCCTTCATCGCCTTAGGAAAATGTTCTTTCATGGTCGGATGAAGGAAGGTGCAAAACTCACGGGAACGACCGATGACATTTTCCCAAAAGCGGGATTGAGATTCATGAACCGACAAGGAGACGGCTTCTTGAAAAGGTGTACCTTCCCACTCTCGCGGAAGATTATGCTCATAAAGAGCATGACCCACTTCATGCATAGTGCTTGAGAGAGAGTCCAGATTCTCTGTTACGTATCTGGTGGTTATCCTTTGATCCAAAGGCGAGATATTGATACTAAAAGGATGAGTCGAGATATCCAGACGTGAATACTCTTTCGGTAACCCACAAAGTGCGGCCGCATATTGGCTGAGCTTTTTCTGGGCCTTGATATCAAAAGGTCCTTTCAGATCTTTGACCTTAACGAAGGTCTTGTCTTTTTTCACTTTGTCCGTCAGCTCCAACAGCCCTGCTTTCAGATCACCAAAGAGCTTATTGATTTCATCTGATGAAAATTCTTTATCATGAAGTTTGATCAAGGCATCGTAGGGCTTCTTGCTCTTGTAAAGAGCGGCTTCCTTTCTCTTAAGATCAATCAATTTCTGCAGATGAGGACTGAAACTTTTCCAGTCATCGTTTTTCCTGGCGGTGGCCCAGGCATGAGTAGCAATGGTCTGGGCATGTGAAAGTTCCTTTACATGTTTTTCCGGCAGGACTTCGTAGAGATCAAAATCCCAACGAAGTTCTTTGGCGAGTTTTTTCTCCAAAGGTTTAAGTTTTTTTGATTCCAATTCCTTGATCAGATTTTTGTATTCTTTGGAAGTTATGTGAGAATGAATTTTACCCTGAATATAGGATAATCTCGCTGCACGATCCTCAATGGCCCCTGGAGGCATCATGGTTTCCATATCCCAATGTAAAAGCGACTGGATACTTTTTAAGTAGGAGTATTCTTGTAGATAATCTTTTATTTTTTTAATAGTCATTTAATTTCCTTATATTTTTCTTCATCAAATCCGAAGGCGACAACCTTACCTTCTTTTTCCAAAATCGGTCGCTTAATCATGGAGGTATTTACCATTATAAATTGGATGCGACCTTTTTCATCCAATGATTCATATTCATCTTTGTGCTTTTTATAAGTCGCACCCTTGGTATTAACTGGAAGGCCACCAAAACTCTTGCTCCAGCGTTCAATATCTTCCACCGTTGGCCTTATCTTTTTGAAATCAATAAAGTCATAAGCGAGCTTTTTGTTATCAAGAAAAGTTCGCGCCTTCTTAACAGTGTCACAATTGGGAATACCAAAAATTTTATACATATTTATCCTGAATTTATTGTTAAGAATTCTAAGAGAAGCGAGCGACTGTTTTAAGAATCGTATCAAGTTCAACAGGCTTACTCAAAAAAGCCGTGATGCTGAAATTTTTCATTTTATCTTTGGCGTTCGCCTCAGCTGACATAACGACTGTGGGAATTTTGGCCCAGGCAGGATTTTTTAACTGCTCTGTCCTAAATGAATATCCATCCATTACCGGCATCATGAGATCAATCAAAATGAGATCAGGACTGCCTACTTGCTGAAGATATTTTAATCCCTCCAACCCATTAATCGCAGAAGCTACTTTATAGCCTTCACTTTCAAGCAGCTCAACAAGGAGTTCTCGAATGGATGTATCATCTTCAACTACAAGGATACTTTTGGTCATTTTTTTGAGAGGATTGATCCCTTCACCTTAAAAAAGTCAATAACGGCCGTTCCAAAGAACAGCAGACTAACCATTGGAATTATCGCACAAATTTCAATTGATGTTGAGGATTAAATACCGGAAAAAGGCGCATTCTTTAGCTACAACCTTAAGATTGTTTTGCGTTTCCTTCCCTAACTCCTTGTAACAAACTTCTGCTTATAAATTGTTAGGATATACTTAAAACTTTTCTCACTTTTATTGGACTTTTTCCACTCCAGGTAATCTTCCAACTGGGACAAAGAACGCACACTTTGCCCTGAGGGTGAGATGAGTGTTTCCTTCCTAAGGTCTGCCGTCGCTGGAAAAAGTTTATTAAACCAGCTCTCCACTTTTTTTGAGGTGAAGTAGACCTGCTTAATGTTATGAAGCCTGATGATTGTCAGGAGTTTTGCATTCCATTCAATATCATAGAGGGCCGAATCTGAAGAGCTTCCTTCACTTCGACGGCATGATTTGATGACATCTCCCAAGGCAATGCCTTCTGATTCCAGCAAGCGGATAATTTGATTTAAGGTCTTTACCGGCCGGTTAAAAACCTCTCCTAATAACTTCCAAAGCAAGTTCTTTTCTCCACCAAAAAAAAAGTCAAATTCGTGTTCTTTTATTTCATGCTTTCTTTTAGGGTCAGTGAATTTAGCTATCGGAAAGGAACCAATCAGCATCAAGCGAGGACGGGCAGGAATATACTCTCCATAAGGATGTTTTTCCCTCTTACTCATAGCTAAATTTTTACCTTTAAAAGATCCTTCCAGGAAGTGGTATAATGTTGAGTCTTGTAGTCTGCGATAGTTTTCCAGTCATTATGGATGCCACAGGCGGCACTCTTGATGGTGTGAGCGCCGTACTTCCTGTTGATAAGGTCCATCACCTGATTCAGCTGTTCATTGTCACTGGGGTCAGGCGTAAACAGATCCAGCTGATTCTGACCTTTAGGCACAATGTGATTGAGTAAAACACCCGCCTTCTTATAGGCAAATCCCGGCCGATAAATCTCATCAAGGATCTGGTGAGCAGCAGTGATAATTTTTAAGGTATCTGATGTACCGCTACTGAAGGTGGCCCGCCCTTGGCCGTAGTATTGGGGTACCTCTTGAAAAGGATTGGTGTAGATAAAGGCCTGCATACTGTAGCAAACACTATTTTGCCGGCGAAGCTTTAAGGCCGCATGAGTGGAGAAATGGGCCAGGGCCTCTTGCAGCTGCTTTTTATCATAAACATTCACTCCAAAACTTCGTGAGGTTCCGGTATTTTTCTTATCTTCAGCTTCTTCCAGAGCAAGACAACTGACACCACGAAGCTCTTCCTGTACCTGCCTGCCGGTTTTAGTAAGAAGCTTCTGAATCAGACCTTCATCCTTATACAACTTGAATTCATAGGCCGTTTTTATACCTAGCATGTTGAGCTTGGCCGCTGATCTTGATCCGATTCCCCAGATGTCCTTGACCGGAAATGTTTTTAAAACATCATCAATGTCTTGTTGATTTATCATCACCCAGACACCTTTATTTTTTTTGGCCATTTTATTAGCAATTTTGGAGAGAACCTTGGTGATGGAGATTCCTACTCCCACTGGTATTCCCGTTTTTACTAAGATGTCCTTACGAATTTTTTGTCCATACTCCATGAAGTCATAGTGATCAAAACCTTCAAATTGAAGAAAGGCTTCATCGACCGAATAAATTTCCATATCAGGACTAAACTCCCGCAGTATATCCATCACTCTTTTCGACATACTGTCGTAGAGAGTGTAGTTGGAAGAAAAGACCGCCACATTATATTTTTTAATCCGGTCTTTTAACTGAAAAAAAGGTTCGCACATCTGACCAAAGCCCACGGCCTTGGCCTCCTTGGTAAAAGCAATGGCACATCCGTCATTATTGGATAAAACGATCACCGGCCGGTTGCGGGTCTCAGGGTGAAAGACCCTCTCACAAGAGCAATAAAAAGAATTACAATCGACCAGACAGAAATATCTCATCTATTAAATTCCCTAAGCAAGGTTGTCACCACTCCCCAGACAAAGTCACCGCTTTCCGGATCTTGACCCTGGAGCATTTTCCAAGAGAATTTTTGCAAGGTGAATTCGTTGTTTAACACCAATAGAACCAGCTGACCTTCCTGAGGTTTGAGGGAGCGATCAATCAATAATTTATCGCCTTTATTGATTCCCAGGTATTTAGAATCTCCGGCCGCTTCAATGATAAAAAGTGAGGGTTTATTGGTAAGGTATCTTTCGTCCAGCGATAAAGGCTTTTGTGCAAATTCAGCACAAGGAGATTGAAAACCGGTCATTTCATAAGAAGAACTCATGAAACTGATTATACGTAAACTTTCCGTAACAATCAAGACAGGACAATTATTCCCAGTGGAATCAATTAGTTAAAGGCAGGTACCAAACAGGGTGCGAGAACCCCGTTGTAATTCGGCCTGAATATCCACTTTAGGCTCAATCACAACAGTTAACTGCATACCAACCGATTTGAAGACCAAGGGCACAGAACCTTCCTCGACCTCCATATGAAAGGCGTTCGAGACCACTTCCCTATTAAGAAAGTATTTGCCGTTTACACAGCGTAGAGCAATCGAAGAGTCTTTGAAGCGGCAATCCAATTTTTGAGGGCTATCTGAAATACCATAGACCTGGCAAGGACGCGCCCAACTCGGAGAAGCAAGAAAGATTAAAGTTAGAAACATCAAAGCTTTCATGAATCGACTACACCATAAGAGGTTAAAGACCAGCAAGGGCCTTAGGGTCATAAGGCCTTGCCAATTAGGCTAAAAAATTCTGAGCGTAATTTTGAGTCTTCCTTAAATTTACCATCAAGGGCCGAAGTCATCATTGAAGCATTGGCCTTTTTAGCACCCCGGCAAGTCAAGCATCCATGGGAGCCTTCAATAACGACCATAACACCAGCTGGTTTTAATTCTTCACGAATAGCATTCATAATGCCGTAGCACATGCGTTCTTGTAGCTGAGGTCTTTGAGCATGCATATCAACGATATGGGCCAGTTTAGACAGGCCAACAACTCTTGAATCCTGACCATGCGTCGTATCCGGAAGATAACCCACATGTGCCTTACCAATGAATGGAAAAAAATGATGGCTGCAAAGTGAAGTGTAATCAATATCTTTAAGAATAATTACTTCGTTATAATTTTCAGCAGGAAATGTGGTTGAAAAAATCTCTTTCTGATGAGTCCCTAAGCCTGAACAAATCTCAAGTAAGGCACGGGCCATGCGATTAGGACTGCCAACGAGATTTTTGTCTTCCAGATCCAGATCCGGATAAGCGAGCTTAAGGCCTTGTAAAACTTTATCATACCCTTCCGCCATAACCACACGGGCAGCATTAAGCTCTAAGGCCCGTTTTTTATAAAGAACCAGTTCCTGATCCAATAGTTTTTCTGCATCTTCTGCCGAAGCTAGTTTACGGGCCAGGTCTTTGTTAAATGACGATTCAAATGGCATGGGAAACCTCAATAGTTTAGTTAGGCTTACCATACACTATTTATTCAGTTTTTTGAACCCGCATGGCCATTCTTACTCACTTTTATTCTCAATAAATCCTGGGCACCACTCTTGCACCACTAAAGATCAGCACTTAGGAGCGGAGATTAGGTATGAATTTAACTCTTAGTATTCAAGGGTGGTTCTACTTACTGAGTGGTTTATGGCCAATATTCAGTATAAAAACTTTTGAAATGATTACCGGAGCGAAGACAGACAAATGGCTAGTTAAAACTGCTGGTCTCTTAATTGCCAGTTCCGGAACAATTCTCATTATTTTTAGTGGTACAAAAGCGGCTTTATACCTGGCCATATTGAATGCCCTGTCTTTAGCGGCAATTGATGTATTTTATGTTTATAAGAATGTCATCGCAAAAATCTATTTATTGGATGCAGTCGTGGAAGTAGGATTTGTCTGCATTTATCTCATAACGATGTAACTATCAAAAAAAGACCGACTTTAAAATCACTGCTGAACCTTTGAGAATTAACTCGCTGGTCCCGTCTGTAATTTCCAGGTCGGTCTTTGTATGTCCGGTTTGTAATGAAACAATATTACCGTGTCCTTTCAGTCATTAAAGATCTACTCCTGTAAATCTTTGCTAACGTCTTTGGACGCTGGTGATCCGGACACATTCATTTTATCAAAACAGCATTCAGGAAAGAAGTACTTAACATCTAAAACTTCCATGAAGAAAGAAGAGATAAATTCTTTGCTTATAATATGATGCCCTCGAAAGAGGTCTCATTTTATGTCACTATATCCTTATGAGTATGGTCGAAGTCGGAATTTCCGGGTGGACATATAAAGGCTGGAGAGGAACATTTTATCCTAAAAAGCTTCCTCACAAAAATGAACTGGCATTTGCCAGCAGAAAATTGCCGACCATTGAAATAAACGGAACTTTTTATGCATTACAAAGACCTTCCAGTTATGAACATTGGTATGAGGGTACTCCTGAACATTTTATTTTCAGTATTAAGGCCAATCGTTTTATCACACATATAAAGAGACTTAATGACATTGAAATTCCTATGGCCAATTTCCTCGCCAGTGGCCCCTTAAGGTTAAAAGAAAAACTTGGTCCCATCCTTTGGCAGTTTCCTCCAAGCATGCCATTTGATCCGGACAAGATGGAATCGTTTTTAAAATTGCTCCCTAAAGATTTTAAACAAGCATCACAGTTAGGTAAGAAATCACAACTGCCAAAAGATCGCACATACTTGCAGGTGGAAAAAAATTACAAGATGAGACATGCTGTCGAGATTAGAAATTTTAGTTTCCTGAATCCTTGGTTTGTTGAACTACTAAGGAAATATAATGTCGCGATAGTTTTTGCTGATACTGCTGGAAAATGGCCATATTTTGAAGATGTCACGGCCGATTTTATTTATTTACGACTCCATGGCGATGCTGAACTTTACGTGAGCGGTTATGATAACAAAACATTGAAATTTTGGTCTCATAGAATAAAAGAATGGCAGAAAGGAAGAGAACCGAAAGATCGGCTGACTATCAGTGATGAAATCCCTCCTCATATTGAGAGGGATGTTTATGTGTATTTTGATAATGACGCCAAAGTCAGAGCACCTATCGATGCAAAGAACTTAATCGGAATGCTTCAATGAAGTGCAGGTTAAAGGATGTGTTATGTGTATTATTAATGTCATATTGCTATTCGCACTAACATGGACGTCGGTCGAAAGATTACAAACGTCAGAAGTTTCGGCCCTATACTCCACTAAAGAGAAAACGCCTCCGCCAGGAGGAGAAGAAGATGATAATGAAGAGCTGGCCGCTAGAAGTTCTTAAAAGCTCCGTAGCTTACGAAGTTTCATAATGAATAGAAAACCTAACCCGCCGGCAAAGGCACTCCACTTAATAAGTCCTGGGTGGTCTGTAGGTGCAAGAAGATGACCCTCGGTCGCTTCTTTATGACCACGAGATAAAAGATAGTTCTTTAGTTTAGGAAAAATTCGCCCTAACCTTAGTTCCCGAACGGGCCTGACGGCGCATTTTAATATTGCCTGTGCAGCGACATCCACATCATAAAGTGTATCTTCATCCGAAGGCATGACAAGTGTGACTTGAATAGGAACTCTGTCAGCAGTCAATTCCCTTCTTAAAGCGTCTGTGTATCCTTTTACTGCATGCTTTGAAGCTTCATAGATACCTTGAATAGGAAGTGCCTGATTCTCATTAACTCTTCCAATATTCATGATAACTCCGCCTTCATCCTGCATAAGCGGTAACGCCACCTTACATCCGTTTACTAAACCCCAGAAATTCACATCAAATTGTCTCTTGGCTTCCTCACCAACCCTATTGCCACTTGAATTATTAATGAATGTATCGATGCGCCCAAAATTAACCATGCATTTGGCCGCCGCCCTTTGGAGTTGGTCCTCATCTGCAACATCAGCAACAAAAAAATCGGTTTCATAGCCTTTTTGTCTCATTTCGTTCTGAATGTCCTGTAATTCTTCTTCATTTCTGTCGACCATGAACACCTTGGCACTTTGCTCTACTGCCCGATGAACAATTGCAGGACCAATGCTGCTCGTGGCACCAGTAATAAAAATCACCTGTTCATAAAGGGGCTTGAGTTTTATGGCCATAATATCCTCCAATTTAAATTTATTCTGATTGAAGTCAGCCCGAGAATAAACAAAAGTTCAATTTGAGTCGGGCTTTCATCTGTCGCTCACGTCCTTGTGAAATGCTCACCAGCTAATAAAAATAAATTGAATATAACAAGGAGGATGTAATGCAAGTTTCAGAAATAATGCATAAAGGTGTCACAACAGTGAATTTGAATGACTCTGTACGAAAGGTAGCAGAACTCATGCGCCAGGAAGACATTGGAGCAGTTCCTATTTTGGATAACAATAAACCCATCGGTATTGTCACTGATCGGGACATTGTGGTGAGTTGTGTGGCCGAAGGCTATTCAATGGATAAGCCGATCTCTCACGCCATGAATGAGGACGTGGTCTGTGTCCGGGAAAATCAGGACGTAAGTGAGGCATCAAAACTTATGAAAGATAATCAGGTATCCAGAGTGCTTGTCGTTGATGAAGCACAACGTCCGGTAGGAATGATTAGTCTTCATGATCTTGCTCATTTAAATAGTGAGATGGAGGGCGAAACAGTTAAGAAAATTAAGCATTAGAGGCATATATGAAGGATAGGATAAATCAGGAACTAAATCGTATAAAGAAGGCCCTGGTTAAAATCTATTTTAAGGGCCCTGAGAAGATTCAATTCGTTTTCGCAGATTTGGTGCTCGTCATATTCTGAACCGAAAGCATGAAGAGCTTGAAGGACCCATCCGCCATTAATTTTTTAAGTTTTTTTTCAGGGAGTTTTACCCGAGTAAAGCTCCCTGATTTCTTTAATAATCCATTCCACATTTTTAAAATCACGTCATCAAATTGATGCACTCAATCTGTTATAACTAACAAACAGCAACTATTAACTCAGGCAGTAATTAAGTTTTTCTCAAACTACTCCGGCCAAGGGGTTGATGATGCCATTTCTTTATGTTTAACATTGATCTCATCTTAAGAATGTCTCAAGGATTAGCGAAGAAGTTGATCCTGCAAAACAAACTAAGGAAGGTATCAATGACTCGAACGTTTTCATTTCTTTTTCTATTTTTATTCCTCGCATCTTGTGGTGGTGGCGGAGGTGGCAGTAGCAGCGGTGGCAGTGGCGCTATGGGTGAAATCACAGAAGCTGAATTAACATCTGGAGGAGCTCCAGTACAGGCCCAGACATTTGATATCAATGCTAATCTGTCTGGATTTGAACGTGATCATGAAGAAAAAGTCTATGCGGCCTTCGATCTGATAAAAAGAGTTGTTGCCTCTGATGAATTCAAAAGCAGAGTTTTGAATAAGAAGTATAATGGCAAAAAAACATATGTTGATAATGGCGGTTATACCAATGCTCAGATTTATAAGAAAATCCTGGAAGCATCGGAGAAACTTAATCCTGGCAAAAACAACACAATGGATCTGACGTTAAAAACTTACTACGTAAGCGATCCGGTTATTGGTTATACTATGCCAAGTATCAACACCATATACATGAACCGAAAGTTTCTCAATACTTTTGAGCCCCATGAAGTGGCAATGAATCTAACCCATGAGTGGTTGCATAAACTTGGTTTCAAGCACGCAGCCAAGATGAACGATGCCCGTCCGCATTCAGTTCCATACGCTGTGGGATATATTATGAGAGAACTTGCTAAAAAATTATAATTATTAATCTGGATTCATTGACATGAGGTCAATGAATCCTTTTTTTTTCAGTCAGTAGAATGCCAAGGAAGGTAAAACGTATGGCCGGAAATTTTTCAGTTTTGTTTTCTCTGCTTCTTTTAGTTTCATGTCAATCAACTCCAGTTTCAAAAACTTCCCAAGCTGAGCAGGAAGAAATCGCCCCTTCTGTATTTACTGGAAGAAACATCACTGCTATTCAAAAGTTGGACCTACCACCTGCCGCTACAACCTGGGATGCAGATCTTTACCTCGTAAATTTCAACACTCACGAAGAAGAGAAAGTAAAAAAAGCAGTTTCCATTATTAAAAAAGTTATCTCATCAATGGAATTTAAGGATCGGGTCTTGAATTATTCCCATAACGGCACAAAACAGTTCAACGACAATGATGGGCTTACCAATGAAGATATCTACCTGAAGATCCTTGAAGGTGCGGAGAAAATTGGCAGCCCCTCAAAGAACAACACAATGGATGTTGAGTTGGAGCTTTATCATCAGACAACAAAGACTATTGGCTATACTTACCCCAATACTGTACGAATCTGGATGAATAAAAAGTACTTCGACCGATATACTCCTATCGAAGTGGCCGACAATCTGATGCATGAATGGATGCATAAACTTGGATTTACTCATGCTACGACGTGGTCAAAAAATCGGGACCACACGGTACCCTATGCCATCGGTTATTTGGTGGAAGAGCTAGCAAAAAAATACCCAGAACCTTAATTTCTGCAGGTCCTCTCCTTATCTATAGAGAAATTATATTCCTCACCTCTTTCCACAATGACAAAATCATCCGTGTGTACAAGGAGGTCACGATGCAAGTTTCAGAAGTCATGCACAAAGGTGTTAATACTGTACAAATCCATGACTCTATCAAAAAGGTCGCGGCCTTGATGAAAAGAGAAGATATTGGTGCAGTCCCTGTCTACAAGAATGAACGCCCCGTTGGTTTTGTTACGGATAGAGATATTGTTGTCTCTTGTGTGGCCAGCGGCCACCCTGTTGATGATCCAATCTCTCATGCCATGACCAGGGAAATTTTCTCCATTCATGAAGGAGATGATCTCAATATGGCCACTCAACTGATGAGAGAAAATCAGATTTCACGTCTATTAGTGGTAAATGAAAGTGAACAACCTGTTGGCATGATCACCATTCAGGATATTACTAAATTTTCTTCTGATATAAATCTTACCAATGAGGTCTTGACGGATATCAAGCGATAAAATTGGAGGCAATTATGAAAAAGTTCTTTGCATTCTCACTTACGGCCCTGCTTGCTCTTCCGGCATTTGCCGGCTCTACTAGAACAACTACAACAAGAAGCTATGACAAGACGACAACATCGCCAGTAATGGGAACAGACATGGAGATGAATTCGGAATTAGAGTCAGATGCAGAGATGTTGCAATCCCAGGAAGAGTATGATGACACTCTTGAGCAAGAGCGCATGGAAGATGAGGATATTATGAATGAAGAAGAGCGCATGGAAGAAAGCTCAAGCTTTGAATCAGACGATATGATTGATTACAAGGACCGAACACGAACTGATCGTGAACGTAAGGCCCTTAACACAGGCAGTGATGCTTCTGATGATCAATAATTTTTAATGCGGGAATAGCAATATTCCCGCATTCTCTTAGTAAGCCTCAGGCCAGGTGATGAGTAACTGCTTGGCCAGATACAGTCTGACGTCATGAACAGCAGGACCAACTTTTTTAATTATTTCTTTTAAGTCCTCAGCTCGTAAATTTAGTTCCTCACACCAATAATTCAGTTCTTTCGTTTCAGAGACATTGATCTTTCTATCTTCGGGTCTTTCATCCGTAATCATAAAAATCCTCCCTGTTAGGCTCAAGTTCTAGCCTTAACTTGGATTCCAGTAAATTTAAGTCCAGCTTAATTAAGCCCATCTTTAATGTAGCTCGCATCATAGTAGTGCCAAGCTATATGCAGCAGGAGGCGCAAATGAAAGCATTGCAAAGAATGGTGGCCCTATTAAGTCTCATCTTAACATCAGGTCTGATGGCCAATGGCGGGGCGCAGAGTACAGACATAGAGAGAACTGAGCAAACCAGGGAAAAGATGAAAGAAAATCCCAGAAACTTAAGTTACCCAGGAAGTTTCGGTCAAATTGGTTCCCAGGAAGATCAAGAGCGACAAGAAGAAAAAGAAGATAAAAAAGACAAAGACTCTCGATTTATAGAAGAGACCGAAACAATCGACCGAGATTTAAGGTATTAATTAACCTTTATCTGTTTGCCTTGAAACTCAATAACTTGTCCAGAACGGATCTTACAGCGCTTTCGCAATTCCACCTGGCCGTCTACTTTAACCTTCCCTTCAGCGATTATATGCTTCGCTTCGGCCCCTGAATCAGTCAAATCAGTTATCTTCATAAGATCGCAAAGGGGAATAAATTCGGAACCATTGAGGTTAAACTCTTTCATAAAAGTCCTTAAAATTTTATTTGTGCCCCCTTTTACACCAAAACATCTCGATCGTAAATTGTTCGCAGTTAACTGAGGATTTTTTTAAGTCGTTAAAATTCCAGCAATCCTCTAAAAGGCCTCCCAATAGGCGTGGTTGACTTCCCTTCTGAAGAACTGAGTTTTCTCGGCGCCAGTACGGTCACGTCTTTCAATGTCTCTTGGCTGCCAAAAATACATGGAAACAGGGATGAGATAACAATCTTCTGATTCCTGGTTATTTCGGTAATCATAATACTTATGAACAACCGGACATGTTCTTCCTGAATAAATGAAATTTCTGGTCCAATTTGATACATAGCGCGGTCCACCGGTATAACGTCTGTCCAGAACCCTTTCAACAATAGAGCTTCCTTCTCTTACCAAGGCCATTGGAGAAACATGGAACCACCACTTATAGCGGTAGTTTCTGATATACCTACGGGTAAAAAAGAGAAAAAGCTTTTTTGACTTGAGTCCAGATTCTTGAAATTCTTCATAGGCCCAAACGTGGGCCCGATTGTAGCACTGAGAATCGGACTGATAATCTCTTCGCATTCTTCTAAAAATGGCGGAGGCCGCCGAGTTACTGGAAACGACAGTCGGATCGAAGGACATGCGTTTGGTGGGTGTCTCTTTTTCACTTACGGAATCAAAGTCCTTCAAAGCAATCGTTTCAGCACCGAGGAAGTTATTATCCTCATCGACCTCAACTTCCAGGGTCGCCTGATTTCTTAAACTGTCCTTAAAACTTTGCAGCAGTGACTTCTCATAATATTCCACAAAAATCACCCTGCCATTTTCCAGTTTAATGAGATGGGGATCATTTTTCTTTGTGGCAGTATCGATGGAGTCTATTTTTGAAGTGAAACGCTCAGCATATGAGCTAAAGGCCATGAGAAGTAGGGCCAGATAAAATACAAGTTTCATAAAACCCCTCCTTGGGTAATGTAAAACATGAAACTTTGATTGGACTCTGGAGAATCCAATCAAAGTTTTTTACTAGCGTGAAATAGTGACTTTAATGGGCATCTTAATTCCAGAAACGCGTTTATTTAAATCCCGTGAAACGTCTCGGTAGGCCCGTTTTACTACCGACTTAACCTCTTTAACATTTTTTCTTAAGGCCCTTTTAGCGGCATACTTCTTCAGTAAAAACATGTTTCCTCCATGGTTAAAATCTCTGGTCTAAGATTTATCAATTTCACTCGATGAGGTCATAGTAAAAATTATTTTACTCAAGCACCCTTTTGATGAGCTTATGTTTTCATGGCCACAAGGAAGCGCTTCAATATAAGCAAGGCAAGATATCTTATGAAGACATTTCTGTTTTATATAATTTTTGCTTCTATTCCCCTTCAGGCACAGGCCCTTGGTGACACTAGTCGGCTCCCCATTGCACCCGAGTCAATGACCGAATCCGTCGAAACATTGAATCAGGTCAGCCACGAACACAAAGAAACAGAGAAGGATAAAGAAGAGATGAGAAAAGAAGAAGAAGTATATCCAGGCCCTCAAGAAATGCAGGAAAAAATTTATCTAGAGGACCTGGAACTAGAAAAAGAACGAGAAGAGCATGAGTGGCGCCGCTATCAAGAACTTCAAAATCAATGAAGGACTTATTTTCTCTTAGCACTCTTGATAACCACTGCATCCATCGGCACATTGGAATGAGGACCAATATTGCCGGTTTTCACGGTTTTAATGCGATTAATTACGTGCATGCCTGAAACAACTTTCCCAAAAACAGCATATCCATAACCACCTTCAGTTGTATCCCGATGATTAAGATAAGTATTATCAGCGACATTGATAAAGAACTGAGCTGTTGCAGAATGAGGATTACCTGTTCGGGCCATGGCGAGGGTACCAACAGCATTACTTAGACCATTAGCCGCTTCATTTTTTATAGGGGCCTTAGTTTTCTTTTCACTCATTTTCTCATCAAAGCCACCGCCTTGAATCATAAAGTTATTAATCACCCGGTGAAAGATCGTCCCATCATAGAATTTACTGTCAACGTAGCTTAGAAAATTTTTGACCGTGTTAGGGGCCTTAACTTCATCAAGTTCCACTTCAAAAGAACCCATAGAGGTCTCAAAAACAACCACCGGATTTTTTGCATAGAGTGAAAAAGAAAAAATAAGTACAAAAAGAGTTAAAAACGTTTTCATAAGGTCCTCATTTAAGTTTTTTTATATTTTATAAGAATCTTAAGAAATATACTAGAGAATTGGGGCCATAAGGTTGGCCCCGTTGGCAATTATTTTATTTAAGAGTGTCGCGTTTTCAAAATAGGATAAATTAACCTCTTCGGAGTCTGTATAGTCTTTCAAAAGCATCGCTGCCAAATTATCGACAAAGCTCTTATCTGCAGCAATGACCGAGACTTCAAAGTTGATGAACATTGAACGACAATCAAAATTAACAGTACCAACGACCCCAAAATTATCATCAACGGCCATCACTTTCTGATGGAGAAAGCCTTTTGTATAGCGATAAACTTTTGCTCCATGCTTAAGAAGTACCTTTTGATAGAGTTGGGAAGCGAGCATAACAGACTTGGAGTCAGAATATGACGGGACAAGAATCCGCACATCCACTCCTCTCAAAGAGGCCAGCAAGATAGCATTCATTAAACTTTCGGGTGGAACATAATAAGGATTAGCAATCCATAAGCGCTTTGTAGCGGAATTAATAAGTGCAATAAAGCTAAGGAGACATGAATGTTTTTCGTCTGCGGGGCCAGTGTGCAGGACCATCAGATTTACATCTTCCTTTGATGGTCTAATGGCCCAATCCACAGAGAGAGGCTCTTCATGGATAAAAAACCAGTCTTTCGCCGAGGCCAACTGAGCAGCTATCACAGAGGGGCCTTCAATCCGCACACAGGTGTCTCGCCAAGGCCCAAATTCCTTTGTTATGCCTCGGTATTCATCCCCTATATTAATTCCTCCAATAAAGGCTACCAAACCGTCTACAATCAGAATTTTTCGGTGATTTCTGAAATTAATCTGAAACTTTCCTTTAAGCTTTGATTCATTAAAGGTTCCAGTTTTAATTCCAGCTTTGACCAATCTATCTAAAATGCCCTGTGGAATTTCGGCTCCGATAGCATCATTCATGAAGGTAACCCTGACTCCTTGCCAGGCCTTCTTAATCAACAGCTCTATGAAGGCTTCACCGGTGGAGTCGGCCTTGATGATATAGTATTGAAATACAATGTAGTGCTGGGCCATATCAATGGCCTTTAGCATTTCATCATAGGCATCGGCCGGACTCTCAATTAACTTAATGCTATTTTTCCTGGTAAAGCCAGGTTGATTTTGAACGGACACTGAACTTGAAATTATTTTAAACTCATCCTGATTGGTAATCATTTCAGAATCGATGGTCTTGAGTTTCTCGAATTGCGTTTGGACTTTTGATTCAAGAATTTTTCTTTTTCTGGAATACCCCTCAAACTTGCTTCTTCCAAAAATGATATAAAGAGGGAGACTCAGAAAAGGAATAGTTATTAAAGAAAGAACCCAGGCGACAGTACCTTGGGGAGTTCTGGAACGAAGGAGGGCCAATCCCGCAAAAAAGAAACCTGCTACATATAGCGCAATGATACTTATTTCCAAGGGAAACTCAAAGCCGTTACTGAATCTGGATACAATTCCTGTATCCAAATATAGACATCAAGACTCAAGCGGGCCGACAAGAATAATAAAACGACTCCTGCAGTACCCATGATAAAACGCAGGCGCTTAGCATCTTGAAATAGTGGCATCAAAATACTGGCCCCCATGGACAGTGTCAAAAACCATAGAAGTGAAAACGAGGAAGCCCCAAACCCTAGTGCCAAACGGCTTGGTAAATCAGGAAACTTGGATGAATAGCCACCAATTAAAACAACTCCATCAAGGTAAGCATGAGGATTGATCACACTAAAAGTAATCGAACTCATAATGGCGAGGCGTAAACTGCCACTGGAACTCTGAGTGGAATTCAAATCAAAATTCATTCCATGTGACCTGATCTTACCTAATCCATAGAGGATGAGAAATCCTACCCCAAGTATTCCAACAAATATTTTTACCTGGGGAAAAAGATTAAATAGGGTTGCCGCACCTGCCACCCCCATCATAATCAATGTAAAGTCACACAAAAAGCAGACAAAACTAACTGTAAGATGATGCCTTTTTCGAATGCCTGACTCCAATACAAAAAGATTTTGCGGCCCCAGGGCAAAAATAAGACTGGCCTGTAAAAGCATACCCTCAAGATAGGCTTCTCCCATAAATCCTCCAGTGATTAATGAGTTTGTCTGCTATAGTCGCGAGTGTTCTAAATCTTTATTGTCTGATCAGAACCCCGCATGCAATTGGCAAAGTTTGTTCTTTAGGCAAGTATGCATAGGTTCCGACAGTCTCTGGTAAACTCACAGAAGGTTTCACACCATGGATCATCACGACCCGACCAGAGAGATTGATCTCCTCACCCACCGGAAGTTTTACGATTAAGTCACGTGGATCAGGATCAATGGCCCTTAAATCTGCCATAACCCGACTTAGAGTAGAACTACGACGGTAGACAAATGAACCGTTGTTATTTGAAATAGGCCCATAGTCCATGCCGTCAAGCTGTTCAGAGATATCAGAATCAAGTGGAATCAAAATTGATCCGGTGGACGCAGTTGACTCGCCAATATCAATAAACCCGTCGCGATTAACATCTAAGGATGCCTCTGGACACTTCGATGCAGTAAAAATGTTTTGAAGATACTTAACACCAACGGCGACACCTTTGACTTTTGTCTGAACAACAAAATCATCTCTTTCAATACTAATTTCAACCGTGCCGGTCAGCTCCCCTGAAATTGAAGTATTAAGCGGCTTTAGAATGGCGCGATAGTCGCCTTGGTCAACTTGTTGCTCCTGCTCAATTTGAGGAGTGGTATTAGTTGTTACTTTAGTCATTGAACTTTTCTTATCCTTCCCACAGGAGGCAAAAATCATGAGACCACTCAATATAAAAAGAGCGTTGAAGGTTGGATTGAATTTTATACGCATGACTCACTCCTCAGCAGTTGATGAAACGAATAATCTTCCAATCCGAGCAAAGACCAGGCCAATAGATAAGTTATTGAAAATTTTTTCGCATATGCTTTATGACTAAAAATATGGGGTATTTTTTCTGGCCTCATGTGGCAGTTTAAGACTTAACAACCAACATAATGAACCACGAGGTATTAAATGATATTCTTTTTTTCGGAGAGCTGATGAATAAAAACAGCAGTCATTCAATTTTAATAGTCGAAGATGATGAAGATATAAGAAATGCTCTGACAGATTTGCTTGAAGATGAGGGTTACCATACGTAATCAACTGTTAATGGCAAAAAATGCCTTGAATGAACTGAGATCCCCCAAGCCTTGCCTTGTTCTCCTCGATATGATGATGCCCATCATGAACGGCCGGCATTTCTAGATGAGGTAATGAAAGACTTAAAATTGGCGCTCATACCTGTTCTCATTGTCTCTGCGGTCGCCGATAAAACCAATATTGAAGGGGCGATCGCTTTTTAAAAAAAGCCAATCGATATTGATGTTGTATTAAATGTAGTTTCTCAGTATTGCAGTTAGGTCCTTGGTTCTCCCAAATTTTTTAGTTTATCAATAAGTCTCGGTGGCATCATGTTGATGATCATATCCGCTGTATGTTTGATAAAACCCTCTTTTTGAACTTTGGCCTTTAGCTGCACAAAGGCGTCACCCATGCTCTCGGATTCTTGCTTTGTAAATGCGGTCCTGGCCTCGGCAAAAATTTCAGTTTCTTCATCTTCTATATGATGCAACAGGGAATTTCGTAACTTTTCTGCAGTCGCTTTCCAATCAAGACTTAACTTATCCTTAATCTGGAGTTGACGCAATTGCCCCTCAACTTCCAAATGCTCTTGAAAACCAAGAAAAGTAATTTTTTTATCGGCATTTACCACCCTTAAGGAATTGTAAAAAATAGATTCTTCAGCACGGGAATGGGGTACAAGTAGGTCGCTAATTTGATCAATTAAAATGAACCTAAAGTCATCATCTTCATTAAGATTTACTAATTCATCGACTAAAACCTTTAGCTCATCATGATCGTTTTTTAAAACTTGATAAATATCCATAGACCTCTCCTTGTTAACTTATGTCTATGAATGCAAATTGAGTACCGAGCAAACCATGACTCACCTTCTCTTCTCAGGATATGCAGTTTCATTTTAGACTTCATGACCAAAGGAGCTCTTTATGAAAATTATGGCATTCCTCATTCTAAGCATATTCTTATTCTCTTCGCTGGCATATTCGCAAGAGAATGATGATGCCCTTCATGATCCTTCTGACGCAGACAGCTTGGCCAATCCTTATGCTGTTGGCGAAATTGATCAACAAGAAGAGCCACAGTATCCTGCCGGTGAAGAAAGCGATTTGAGTATCGTGGATGAAGAGGTCCCTTTAGAAGATTACTAATGAGTCATTAGTCTATTTCAGCGCAGGCCAGGGGGATCAGTGGGTCAGAGGTAGAACCATAAAGGATGATCGTTCTATTCCTGATATTTAAGCTTTCCCCCACAACTATTTTTACGACATGATCTGATAGATCTTCATCATCGGCGGTCAAATCTTCCATCAACAATTTAATATTAGCAGCTTGGGAATAGTAATAGGAACCAACATCATCAGAGACTGGAAACCAGTCACTGCCGCGTTGTTGATAATTTAAAACACTATCAAGTGGGATTAATATTTTACCGGTATGAAATAAGACCTCACTAAAATCAATAGTATGATCCCCATTCAAATCATCTTTCAATGTAGGGCAACGAGATCCCAAATGAATATATTGTTGAATGCGGCTATTGCTCGGTCCCTTTAATAAAACCACTCGAGCGTAAAACTGGGATGATCTTTTCCATAACACTGCATGCCCTTTGATTCTTCCAGTAAGGGACGGATTGAGGGCCTTAAAACTAGTCCTATAAGCACCCTCTTCTTCCTCTTTCCACTCAACAATTTGCTGAGGTTCATAATTTGGAAATTTTTGTTTCCCACAAGAAAGAATGCCCAAGAGGAAATAGATGCAAAATGAAAATCGCACCATAGTGGAAGAGAAGCAAATTGACTGCCAAAAAATGATGCTGACTACAACTCCTTAATCAGTTCATTCCGGTAATGTTATTCATTAGCCCTCTTTTTCCTAGAGGAGCATTTTTATTTTTTGGAGCAATATTCAATTCATTATAGACATCAGCGATTCCAGTTAAATTTTCAATCGCACTTTCTGCCATTTTCTTTTGTTCACGAGAGACGACAAAACCCTTGAGATGAACCACCCCTTCTTCTACTGTAACTTCAATTTCGGACGCGTCCACTTCGGTGCTGCGATAAAGGGCCTCACACACATCTTCTTTAATTAAGTTATCTGATCTTCTATAGCCTTTAGGACCTTTACCCTTGAAACTCGAAGTTGCTTGCTGCGGCCCTTTTTCTCTTACTTTTACTATTTGTCGGCCTCGATATGAGTGATCTCCTAAATTGTAATGTCTTTCCGACAAAACCTCGTCCTGATCAAAAGGGATGGTGCTATCACGTGAAAATTCTGATTCCCCTGTAACTGAATATTTATCATTCACATTAAAATTTTCCAGGGTGTCATGGTCTTTGGAATAATTAGTATTGTTGCCCATAATTACTTCCTTTGTTAATTATTATTTGATGCAAAACCAATACCATCAAATAAAGTTGAGTGTTTCCATTTTTTAGTTAACCAAATGAGTGATTATTGTTTTGATTGATTCTGAATCCACCAGGGAGGATTTATGAAACTATTGTCTTCATTTCTTATTGGAACAATGCTTCTGACTGCCTATAGCTGTGACAAGAAAGTTGATGAAAGCGATATTCCGATTGAGCGTCAGGAAGATTATGAATCACCTTCCGACACCAGGACAGATGATGAATTGGAAATAGATCGCGACGTCATGGGCGATGATGAATTTGGAATTAAATGATTAAAGAGTTCTCAATGTAATTCTTCACCTGAGCGCTTAATCCTTAATAGGTTTTGGACATCCCGGACGCCAGAGATATGTTCAATTTCAATTTCCGCCATTCTCTTTTCCAGCCTTGACTGGATAGTCCCATTAAGAAAAACACACCCGTCTTTCACTGACACTTCAATTTCGCTGGCATCAACATCCTGACTACTCTCTAGCATCAAACAGACATCTTCATAAATTGCTTCATCTGACCTCTTATAACCTTTAGGTCCTTTGCCGGCATGGCCCATGTCATGAAAGAGCTGTGCTCCCCCATGATTTCTTGTCCCACGATGGTATTGATCATTGTAATATTGGTCCCAGCCTTGCCTGCGGTTCCAATTATAGAGGCGACCATTCTCAAAAGGACTATTGAACCTACGTTGACCACGGATATCTTCAGCTTCCCGATGGCCTCGGTTTTCCTCATAGGGACCTCCTATGGTATTCGCCGTTTTTGTTCTGACTCCCTCATTACTGGCCGGTTCTCTTTGCTTATCATATTCAAAACGAGAGTTTCTGAAACGGTCTTGCTTTAGTCCAGTCATGGCACCATCATTGATTTTGCGACTCATAAATTCTCCTTAGCTTATTCCAAGATCCTTCTTCGTGGCCGAATCTGGTCCCTCCGCATCTTGAGAAGCACTGAAAATGTTTAATTCGTTCCGTACATCCTGAACTCCAGGCAAGTTCTCTATGGCGAGTTCGGCATTTCTTTTCATTACCCGCCCATCAACTTTGCCGGATAAATAAACGATCCCTGACTGCACTTTGACTCCGATATTGGAAGCATCGACTTGTGGATCACTCATTAGAGTTTCGCAAACTTCTTCATAAATTCTTTCATCAGAGCGTTTATAGTTTTTTGGTCCAAACCCCACAAAGTTAGTCTGCTTATGGTCATCCACTTTTCCACTCACGCCCGGATGGTGCCAGCTGCCTTCGCGAACTTGATGAGCAGAATGAGTTAAATCACTCTCTCCAATTTCAAAAGGTTCATCAGAGTAATCGGGGCCTGCAAAACGGGAGTAGTCATCGTTGTCATATTTTTCAACGAGCTTTAACTTTCTTTTTTTTTCAGGATGCTTACTTTCTAGTTCCCTATCCATTGGCCCCCCTCATATCTTTTTTATAATCAATTGGTTTTGGACATCATCAATGCCAGCAATATCCTCGACTAGCTCTTCGGCCAATCGTTTATCACGCCGACTAGACACCTCACCCTTCAAATATAAGCAGCGATCTTTGAGATTAACTTCAATATCAGAAGCATCTAATTCGTGATTTCTGGTGAGAATTTCACACGCTTCCTCTTTAATCCTTGCCTCTGATCGTTGATACCCCTTTGGTCCTTTCCCAAAATGATTTTCTCGGGAGGCCTCTGACCTTATATCTTCAGACCAGCTATTTCTTTTCCCCCCATGTTCATAAGGCTGCCTTTTGCCATATTCATCCTCATAGGTAGGGTCATAGTCATTAGTGTATTGATCGTCTTGAAAAGAATCATGCCTTATCCTTTGCTCCCCAAAACGGTTTATCCCACCAAAGCGTCCTAGCCGCTCGGGCGCATGGGTAAATGATCCATCTGTTTCTAGTGCAGAATCATCTGAGCTTTTCCCCGGAGAATCAGACTCCCGAAAACGGATATAGTCGCGTTGATTCCTACCAATTTGATCCCGGTTCATAGCTCCTCCCTGAAAGAGTAATTGTGGGTATTATGTGCAAGCCACTTGCCGGTTCAGGTCCAATAGAAACGGCCTTGCAAAGTATTAAAGGGGCAATTTTCTACAGCTGCTGCCAAGAATTAGACGCAAACTAATAGTTTTTTGGGCATTAAGGATATTTTGAAAGAAGTTAACTTAGGGAAATGTCGTAAAAATAATTCAGCGAAAGTTTTTACCCTATAATTCAATTCAACCCGAACAGATCAACTTGGATAAAGGAGGCACGTTTATGATTAAGTTATCCATTCACCTTGAAGTTCGTCATTTGGAAGGAAGTAAGCAAAACTTTAGTCCAGGTTGAAAATAGTAGTACAAAAAGAAGTGAATATCCGGCCACCTTATAATCAAGGTGGCCTTTTTTTATTTTCCCAATCGTTTACTAACTGTTTCAATAAAATCTTGTATATCAAATGGCTTAAGAAAACAGGTTTCACCTTCTACGAGACCATATCCGGTCAAGAATATTACTGGAATCTTACTAATCTCATCGAGCTGCAGTTGCTCTCGGCGAAACTCAAGTCCACTTTTGAAAGGCATCATTAAATCAACCAGAATAAGGTCAGGCAGGTCATGTTGGTAGACCAGATTATTAAGTCCTGCTTCTCCATCTTTGGCAGTCGTAACGCTATATCCCTCATCCACTAAAATTTCACTGAGAGACAATCTGAAATCCTGGTCATCATCGATAATCATGACTTTTTTACGCTTCCTTGGAAATAAATTGGCCTCCAGATCTGTGAAAGAAGGATTCTTCAAGTTTTCGCTATATACGTGACTCTCCAACATAAGTCCCTCCTTGTCTAATGTACAAAATTTAAAACCAATTCCATAGTCATGAAAGCTCGATGCATTAAATGAATGAAACTTTAGTGCAGATGAATATTGGCAACTCTATGAATATTCCTTTTTTTAATGCTTCTTTTCTTTTGTATGCGTTTAATTAATCTCTTTTTCATAATTCCTCATTTGTAATTAGACCTTGGTTAGCTGCATAGCACATGCCACCTTCCGCTTTGGTTACGCTTTAGGTGACAAAACCTTTTCATTTCAGACAGTATGATTCGTCTTTAATACGGGAGGTATTATGCGTCTTCTTCTCGTCTTCATAATCATTATGTTTATGAACACCCTTTGGGCGGACACCCAAGTCTCGACACAAATTCATGACATCGACATGGGTAGTGCGAATGAGGAGCCGCTGATTTTTCTCACTACGGGGCAAGTAGTAACTTTGAAGAAACTGGACAAAGGTCGTCTTGATTCGCTGAGAGAGGGAATGAAGAAGAAGAGTTGGTTTAAAATATCATTAAATCACAAAAAACAAATTACCCACATAGAGCTCATCGAAGCTCCTTATTCCTCCCCTCCCTTATTATTAAAGAGACTCTATGGTGCGCAAAAATTTACTCCATCCATTTTAAAAGATCTGAACCAGGCAAGAAGTTTTTTCAATGAGGCCAGAAGCAATGCCAGACAAGTATCTGAATGCTACAACCGCGCACACGTCTGGACCTATGAATGGCGAATTAACCATCACCTCTATTCATCAAAGGTTTGGCTTTTCTTTACCCGACGATTTATTCGCAAATACAAATTTGATTGGTGGTTTCACGTCGCTCCGATGGTTCATGTCATCGTTAACGGAGAAGTCAAAGAAAGAATATTAGACATTAAGTACGCCAAAGGTCCCACCAAACTCAAAATCTGGACTGATATTTTTTTGAGAGATCGAGCAGATTGTCCAGTCGTGAAAAAATATTCTGATCAGGCCAACCATCCTGAATCAGGTTCCTGCTTTGTGATGAAATCCAGTATGTATTACTACCAGCCAGTTGATCTGGAACAGTTAGAACTAACGGGAATCGAAAGAAATCTTTGGTCAGAAGCAGAAGTCAAAAACGCATATTTAGACGCTTTTGAAATAGAGCTATGAGGACAACATGGTAAAATATCTTTTTATATTTATGATTATCTGCGCTTGTTCAAAAGGTGGTGGCAGAGGAGCAGGTCAGATAACTACTTTAGAGGAACAAGATCCCCTCGCCAGTGAAATGAATGGCATGTATCAGGCCCTATTAACACCAACCAATAAAAAGGTTGCCGCTCTTCTCAATGGGGCCTTAACCCTGGTCCGTGAAAATAATGAATTCATTGCAGATATCAGATTTTCGGCCGGGCCAGCTTCAGTTCTCCATAGTCAGCACATCCACATCGGCAACCGGTGCCCCAGAGAAAGTGATGATCTCAATGGAGATGGATATATTGATGCCGAAGAAGGCTTCAAGATCTATAAAGAAATTCTCATCCCTTTAGATGATGACATCAGCTCTCAACGAATGGGCCTGGGCATATTTCCTGCAGCAGACGACTTCGGCTACTATTACTATTCCCGCGCCACTGACTTCAATACATTGATGAAGGATCTAAAAGAAGAAGATATTAATCTTTCGGATGATTATGTGAAATTGAGACCTCGGGAAGTTTTAACTGTCACAGATAAGGTTGTCGTTATTCTGGGTGTCCCGGAAGCGATGGTTCTGCCTGACTCTGTAAGCGGCAGAGGTCGACTTAATAAACACCAGGCCCTCCCTGTGGCGTGCGGAGTGATTCGGGAGTTAACAACCGTACCAGGAGTGATCGACAATGATTATACTGGTATTCCTCTACCAAATGGTGGAAGCATAGGTGGCTCAAATGGCATGGACGATGATGGGGCCGACTTCAGTACCCCAGCAACACCTGAAGATCCTGGAAATTATGGAGAGGATGATACTGAAGTTGCCGAAGAAGAGGATGAAGAAGAACCAACACCTGAAATCATTATTTAAATGTCTTGGGGTCCAAGGACGTGGATCCCCTGCTTGGGAACCTGGGATATTTGAACACATTTCACCGCTAAATGGGTGGCCTCTACTGATCTCATGCTATCTGTAAGCAAAAAATCAGGCATCCAATTCAGTAGTTTCTGGAGAATTTTCTCACCCATCCGCTCTTTACTACGTTGACCCTTGAGTGGACCAGGACGTAGGAAATAGATGGATTTAAAAGGTAGTTTTTTAACTTTTTGTTCAAGCTCTCCCTTCATCTTCAAGTAAAAGAAGCTTGAGTGGGAATCAGCATTGACACTGGAAATAAGTATATAAGTTTTAACATGATTAAGGGCAGCCGCCATGGCAACCTTATATTGGTAATCATGATCAACCTTGTATTGGTTTTCTTTTGATCCTGCAGCTTTAAGAGTTGTTCCCAGGGCCGAAAACAAGACATCACCGGAAACTTGACCCAGCCAACTGGAATCTTCAAAATCTACCAAAATCTCCCGTAATTTCGGATGAGACAATCCCGTTGGCCTTCGAGTGAAGACATTTACTTTATGGAACTCAGTAGAGTCCAATAAATTTAATAAAATATGATGGCCTACAAGGCCTGTGGCACCGATGAGATTTGCTTCCATAGACTTATCCTAATTCAGGATTTTACCTGGTGTCTAGTTTATTGACAGTATAGGAAATTCTTGTTGTTTCTGAGCGATTATGACCTGTTAATTTCTGGGCGATTATGTCCCATTGGATAACTAGCTGGACTTCCTCAGTTTCGACTTATCACCATAATCATTTAATCTTTTCCGATCTGAGACTTTGCACTGAACCTTTCTGCCCATC
>JAMPXB010000024.1 GCA_023701435.1 Bacteriovoracaceae bacterium
CCGATCCCCAAAAGTGTATAGAAGTTAGACAATTCAGTGATCAAAAAAACAACACAGCAAAGCTGCTGATAAGTGGTTCGGATCCTTACGTCTTTCTGCAAACCAATTGAAAATAAGGAATTTTAGGAGCATAGGCCGGGAACCGCTGACTCATTTGGCCCTTCTTTAGGTGGCACATGATTTGCTTTTAATCTCGGCATGAAAAAACTTATCTCATCCTTCCTACTATGTGTTCTAGTGGCCCAAAATTCATGGGCCCAGCAAAATTGTCCCCTGACAAACTCCAAGTTAACAGATCTGCGGACTTCGGCTTCGAAGCTCGCCCAGAAGATTAGCTTGAGTGCCCAATGCCAGGCCTTCGAGGATTCGGTCAATACTACCAACAAGGAACTGAAGGGCATTGCCGAGAAAATCTCCTTGTTTGATGAAGGGGAAGAGGGTGGAGATAAACAGGCCTTGGCACTGGATGCGGTCGCCAAACTTGATGGCATCAGCACACTTTTAAAAGATCAAAATTGCGGGAAACAACTAGTTGGTATGTTGGATTATGTGGGGGCCTTTGTGGATGTGGCCACTGGCCTTGCTCCGTTTCTGGCCATTTACGGTGGACCGGCGGCCATGCCGTGGGTACTGGGACCAGCGCTCGGTGGGGCTGCCATCAAGTCACTCATCGCTTTTTTCCAGAATAAAAAAATCAACATGAGGGATGCGGAACAAAGTAATGCTTTTATCCAGAACTCCTGCTCATTTTATAATCTTGATCTCATTAAGACCTCCATTGATGATTTGCAGTTAAACCGCTACTCGCGTATTGAAAAAGAATTAGCGGACAATAAGCGCTTTTTAAAATGGTTGGAAACAAATGCTCCCGATAAACCTGATTCGGAACTGATGAGTCTCCTCAAAAAATCGCAAAAGGATCAGGGACGCATTCAGTACCTGCAGGATAATTTTAAGGCCGATCCGGTGGAAGCCTGTATTTATATCCGCGCCTATGCCTCAAGAGAGGATGGATCAGAGGGTGATAACTTGGTGGACCGGGTGTGGAACAATTATGAGCGCACACTGGAAGAGGGCTCGTTTCGCTTAGAGCTGGAGAAAAAATATTTTTTATATGAGCTCAATGATTCGACGGCGGTGATGGATCTCTCAAAATGCAAGGAGCTTGGGCAACGCTGGCTTAATAAAATTGATGCACTCGCAGTAGCGGGAACTAACGATCTATCCAAGAAAGTGGCCGAACAACCACAGGTGGTAACCTATGAGAAATGGAAAACCGAGAAGGCCAAAATAGTTGAGTCCATTACCGTGCTGGAAGCGAAGATCAAGTTCTTGCAAGAAATGAAAAGTGACGGCTTTAATATTGAGTATTCAGAAATTATCCGCAGTCACCAGTTGGTTCAAGACACAATATTTGAGAGCTATAAGTATATGGTGGTGCTCAGAATGCAGGGTCTCGCCGAAGCGTGGCTTAATGTGAAGCAGGAAGACGCTCACAAAGAATATAAGAGCTTTTTTTCGCGCAAGAAAGATGTCGAAAAGCGCATGGAAGATATTAAGAAAATTATTGGCATCCGAGGCGAACTTCGAAAAGCAGACGTTATTAAGTATGCCAACGATTACGTCCAAGAGCATGGCGAAGATCACCGGGTTATTCAAAGTGGATTAGTAGTGGATGTATGTAACCAACTAAGACAGACCTGGAGCTCTTGGTACAATGGATTAATTCACGCTGAGGCGGGGAAAAACTACTGCCTGACTTTTGATAAGGTTATTAACAAGCTCGATTATCCGGCCGTTCAGAAGATGTGCTTTGGGACCTCGTCGAAAATTGGGTACCGCTATAATTCGCTGAAGAATCAGGTGCGGGATATTAAGGCGATTAAGTCCGAGGCGGATGAGATTGCAGAGAAGATGAAGCAGTTGGAATGTGAAGGAAGAGAGGTCGTGGTGAGTGATGAGGTGTTGAAGAAGCCGTTTTAGTTAGAAAGGTAGCGTCTACCTTTTAGGGATTCATAAGCTCAGAATGAGCTGGGATTAATTAATAAATTTAGTGTCTGAGCTTGGGAGGGCGAAAACGAAGTTTTCGCCCTCCTGTTTTTTGGGTTAGGCGACGTCTGTGCTTTTTTGAGATGCCTTCTGGAAGTCGTTCGCAATAACGGCTAGTTTTTGGTCGATTGCAAATGCGGTTATTTCACGCCCTTCTTCCTGAAGTTCATCAATTACCCCATAGAGAACTTCAGAGGTGAATTTCTTAGCTTCTCTTGGACCCTTGAGTTCAAGAATTATGCGATAGAGGATTTCAATCGATTGAGATGAATTCATGAGGGGTCCTTTTAGGTATTATCGGCAAGGGATTTAAAAATAATTAATTCTCACCTAGTTTTTTCCTCATTGCTTTTAAAGCAAAATGCAAACGCTTCATTTCATACATTTTATGAAGGTTTTCATCTTTCTTTGCCTGTTCTAATTCATAGATCGTTTCTCTAATCCATCTCGCAATCATTTCTTCCATCATCTTCTCCTATAGAGAGAAATTGAATAAGAGAAGTAATTGCATTGTTAAAGAAAGGATCAACATAGCGACTAATTTTCTTCAATGATGAAACTTTCAAGACATAAAAAGAGGGCAAAGACGCTTTAGCGTTTTTGCCCTCTTGCTATAAGGTATACGCTACCTTTCGGACATTAGGGACGGAAGGTTTTTTCTTTTTTGTCGTGGCCGACTTTGAGTTCTTTCCATTCGAAAGAGTCGCCGATGAGTTCGGCGCGGATGGAGTCTTTTTCAACTTTTGCCATCGGGAGAATGACGTCGCCTGGTTGAGTTAGGGTGATGCCTTTGAGGGCTACCTTCTTCTGTGATTCGACTTCTTGGCCTTTGGCGTTGGTTTCAAGGCAAGAGACAGTGACGGAAGACTTCTCCACTTTTAACTTGGAGAAAGTCATGCAGTCTACCTGGGCAAGTTTTTTCCATTCTTTCTTGGCTGGATTGTAGCTATGAAATTGCGGGCTATCACCTTGCTCCACTGTGCGTTGGCTCATGACCACTAGCTGATTTTTTTCAGCAGGGAAGAGGGCCACAACTTCACGGTGAGACAATTCCGTTGGAAGAGCGATCTTATTTGAAGACATGTCTTTAGTAACCTGTAACAGGTAAGTCTCAGGTTCCATGCCTTTAGCCTCAAGCTTTACTCCGGCGAAGATGTCTTTGCCACTCGTATTGAGAGTGGTGAACACTGGGGCCTGGGCACAAGCGACCGAGGTAATAAAAAGAGAAGCAAAAGCGAGTGTTGATATTTTTTTCATAATTTTTCCTAGTCTTCTAAATTTTCAATAATGTCATCAAGTGAATCACGAAGGATTTCCACACTCTTGGTAAGTGATGCTTCTTCGCAGGCCTCCGGTGGCAGCGGCTTAGCGGCTTCTGGCACGAATGTTTCCATTGGTGCAAAGGTATGGCCTTCACGTTTTACCGCGCGGATCCAGTCATGAAGATTATCTACTGTGAATTTCTGAATGTCGTGGAAAAGCACCACGCCACCTTTGTGTTTACAGATGTCTTTTAACAGGGTCGGCAAAAGCGTCGGACGTTTCTTGGCGTCCCAGTCGTTAGTATCAATGTCCCAACCGACATGGGTAAAGCCGGCCTTTTTTACCGTTCTCATAACCATATCGTTTTTGGCCTGAGTCGTCGGATTAGAAGAGCGGAACGATCCTCCACCATAGGGCAGACGCAGCACCGGCGAGAGGTAATCCTTTAAAAGCGGATTAGGCTTCATGATATTTTCTTTCACGCGAGCTGCAGAGAAAGTCGGGTGATTAATGTGTTCGTAGGTGTGAGAGCCGATGCGATGACCTTCGCGTTTCATCTGATCGAGAAGGGCGTATTTAGGCTTATTATCTGGATTGGCCTTACCTCCGGCAAAGTGTTTCCCTAAGACAAAAAAGGTCGCTGGCACCTTTTCTTCTTTTAAGATGTCGAGCACCTTGGGGGTTAAGGCCAGGTGGGGACCGTCATCAAAAGTGAAGTGTACTGGATAGGTTTTACCATCCGGACACACGGCCTGGGCTGAAGGGAGTATTAGAACGCCTAGAGTGATAAGTATTAGTTTTTTCACAGTACACGTATCGGCTGGAAACCGGAAATACTTGAGAGAATAATTTTTAAGCGTTGTTGAGTGCTTTGCCAAAGGAGTAAAATGTTTTGGAGGCGACTTATGCATCAAGAAATCGTAGAAAATTTCGTCTTTCGTGGTTTCAGTTTTCCGGTTCTGCTCCCCATCGCTGTGTTCAAAGTGAACTCCCGGGGAACCAAATTTCTCGACATTAATATGGAAGAACTCAAAGACCGCGTGGCCTTTAGTTTGATGACTTATCCATATGCTTACAATGGAGGCATGCTCTATTTTATTCGGCGGTATCTGGATTTTTCATTACGGGAGATGGCGCTGGTTTTAGAGGTGAGTGAAGAAGAGCTGGTGAGATGGGAGGAGAGAGCGCAGGGGGTGGTGAAGCTTGGGAAAGAGCAGCGGATAGCGGTTTTTGAAGAGTTAAAGCAGTGCTTTTTTAAGAATAAGGAAAAGGTGATTGATGAAGGGGTGAAGAAAAAAGAGAGTTGGAATGAAGTGAATGATGAGTTGCTGGAGATTGGGATGTTGTATTATTTGAAGTAGGAGTAGGTTTCATAAGTTCAGAAGAAAAAATAATCAAATTCAAAAGAATGTGGCTGAACTTGGAAGGGCGAAACCGGAGTTTTCGCCCTTCTCTTGAGGGAATGGGTTTCGAAAAAGAAAATAGTTATTATCTTATTATTGTAAATCATGACATTGAAAGTAGGGAGAGGGTAGGGTTCGAAAATCTTCTGTGAGTCCTTCCATTAGACGCCCAATGAAGGGCGCCTTTAACAGAAGGAATTTCATGGAAGAAATATCCAGGGTTCTACTTCTCCTCATTTTATTGTTACAGCTTGCTGTAATTTTAAGAATGTTTTGAAGTAGATTTAGGAAAGGGGTTAGCCCCCCCTTTCCACCTGTTTATTTCTCTCTCTATTTTATATTAAAACCCAGATCCAAGTATAGAGAAAGTTTTGTGAGTGATAATTCAAGAGTTTAACGCTCTCTACCCGCTACCTTTTAGTTCATCGACTTAATTTGATACGAGCCATCGGCTTCAAATTGAATGTTGAGTTGACCTGCAAAGCCATCAATGTCGTTCCCGAAGATAACATAATCATTCACCAGTTTAAGTGGCTCTTGATTGGACTTAAGTCCCAGCTCCTGAGCGAGCAGCAGTGATAAGTTATAATGAGTCATATACTTAGGCATAGTGCCTGCAGGAAGCTTATGATTGTAAGCCATCATCATCACTGGAATCTCAAAGGATGAGGGAACGAGGGTGCCGTGGCCCCACTGACCATTTTCACCGAGTCCTTCGCCGTGATCAGAAAAATAGAGCATCAATATCTTCTTCGGTGATGCGCTCACAATGCCATGAAACTCTTTCATGAAGCGATCAAATTCCACTACCGAGTTGTCGTAATAGTTTACTGGCCCATCGTGAGGGAAAATCTGTGATTCTTTACTGGAGCGCAGGGCCCAGGGGCCATGGGAGCCGCGCTGGTGAAGGACGATAAATTCTCTTTCATTGCTCGCTACGAGATCTTTTAAATGAGGCAGAAGATCGCGATCGAGGGCGGCCTGGTGGTCAATCGTTTGTGGTGAGAGGTCTTCAAGGGTGCGGTAATCATCCAGTGAAGCCGAGCAAATATAAGGAGCAATGTAGCGGAGCTGCTGAGCACTTTGGATGGAGAGGAAACGAGTGGTGTAGCCCTGCGCTTTGGCCAATTTAAAAAGACAGTGCTGACCCTTGGCGGCCTTGATACTGCCGGCGGCACCATAGCCCATATTAAAAACGAAAGCGACGGCGATGTCGGTGGAGACTCCGCCAGAAATTCCGGTGGTGTGGAAAAAGCGAGGATCATTTTTAAGACTGGTAAGAAATGGCGTGGTCGGGCGCTGGTAGCCGAAGAGTTCCATGTGATGAGGAGTTAAGCTCTCCCCCATGATCACCACGATTTTATCCCACTCGGCTTTCCGCGCCGGCTCGAGTTTTAGGTCCAGCGAAGAGTTGGTACTGGCAGCGCCATTGGCACTTTTCATTAATTTATGAGGAAGAATTTTTCCGGAAAAATAAGAGAAGGCGAGATAGACATTCATCCCCGCCAGCTCGCGAGTGGAAGGCTGGCGGCCCCAGGTGTTACCGGTCACCATGGTGCGGATGGGGTTGTAGATAAAATACAAACAAAATAAAACACCGATCCATTTGGAAGCGTAGAGAATTTTTGTCCGACGAAAAAGAAGAAAACCCAAAGAAAGTGGGATCACGGTAAAGAGGAGCGGAATCCAAATATGGTGAAGTTCAACCAGAAGGGTGCCCCACATTTCATGGGCCTGGGTGAATAGGAGGAAAAATTCAGACGGCAGAATTTGAGTGCCGTAATAGGAAAGATGGGCCATCTGGAAGAAATTAAGAAGCAGAACAAAGCTTAAGAATAAATAACGAAGGCCTGTTTGCTTAATGAAAGTTGCGAGCAGGATAAAACCAAAGGTCGCCAGATACTTGCCAAAAGTAAGCCATACAATGGGAATATCCTTCATGGAATAAAAAAGATACTGCTGGGCCAAGGTCATGACGAAAAAGGCCAGGCCCAGAACCAAGTGGGTGCGGATTTTTTTAAACATGGCCAATCATGCCATAGAGTTTAAGAGTTTTTTAGAAGATTTTTATGTTAAATTCCGTTCATGACTGCACCTCAATGGATTTCTTGCCTGGAAAAGGCCTTATGTGAACTGGCCCAAGAATACGACCCGACGGCCGGCCCTACTACCTTTGCTTTCCATCCCTTTTACCGCGTGGGAGTGGCCAAAGATTCTTTTGATCACATCGAAAAGGTTTTTGGCAAATCTTGCACGGGGCGCCTGAAGCACTATTCCGGCAATCTCGCCCGCTTGGACTGGCCTAAGTTCGTGGGGAAAAAATGGCAGGTCCCGCTCCCTAAGGATTCCATCATCTTTTTTAAGGATGATAAGGAAGGGGTGATTGTGGCCTCCCATGAAAAGCAGATCGTTTTGAAGCTCTTTTTTAATCCCCAGTCGGTGGAACTTTTGGAAAAGGAAATTGAAACACTTAAATCGATTATGCAGACAAGCTTTGCCCCATACTCTGTGCAGCTTCTGGCGGAGGGCACGACCAGCAACGGAGCGCGGTGGTTTGTAAGTAATTTTTGTTCCAATACCCTCTCAATTAAAAATCGGCCTTTCCCAGAGCGCTTTCTTTTGGAGCAATTCCCGCAAATGATCATGCCGGCGATGACTGAATTTTATAAGGCCCATCCTTATGAGGTAACTCCCGTCTCTCGGTGGATAGAGAGAGCGCAGATGAGAATCCAGAATCATCCCTCAAAGAGGCAGTTAGAAAAGCTCCTGAATCTCATTAAAACCGAAGCCCAGAAGTTTCCTCAGTATGAGGTGCTGCACGCTCATATTCATCATGATCTTCATGCAGGAAATATCCTCGTCGATGAAAAGCAAATGGTGATCATTGATTGGGAAGGCAATGTCCGGGGTCTGGTGCTGGTGGATATTTGGGATTTTTCGAGGCGCTATATCCGGGCCCATAAGCTGGCGCGTTTCATGTTCTGGCTTTATCTCAAGGGCATAGTGAAAGGGCCTCCTCAACTGGTAAAGAAGTCGATGGATTTTTATCGGCAGTGGATGGCGGAGAACTTCAAGGCCCAAGTGCCAGAGGGGAGCGAGCGGCTTAGTCTGCTGCTTTATGTGCTGGAGCGGACCCTTATCATCTATGAACTAAGAGGGCTTAATCGCTTGAAAGATAGGAAGGGGTTTGAGGCGCAGAGTCTGGGGGCCCTTAGCTAAACACCTGCATTTCATTTCAGGAATTTTTGTTTCTGGAATCTCAAAGACGAAGACACGTGAGATTGAGCTGAGTATGGTGCGGGAGTTCTTCTGTGACTTCTCCATTTAGACGCCCAATGATGGGCGCCCTTAGATGAGGAGTTTTATGGAGGAAACGATCAGGGTACTTATCCTATTTGTTCTTTTGTTACAGCTTGCTGTAATACTAAAAACAAACTGGTAGGTTTTAAGGAAGAGTCACAAGCTCTTCCTACCTTTTCATTCCAAGGAAATCGTAGCAGGAAACAAATTCGAGTCAAAGTAAATTTTCTCTTGATGAGATTACGAATAGTTAGCAGGACCTGGCCTAATTAAACACCTTCTCAAACTGAGCATAGACCTTATCTTCCGAGTATTTCTCGGCGGTCTGAGCATTGAGTTCACCCAAACGAAGACGTAGCTCTGGATGAGTAATGAGTTCACGAAGTGCTTCGGTCAGGGCCTTAACATTATGTGAAGGAATCACAAAACGGCGGGAATCTCCTTCTAAGAGTTCGCCCGCTCCAACTTTATCAGTAGTGATGACTGGGAGCCCGCAGCCCATGGCCTCAAGAACAACTCGGCCAAACTCTTCAATCCGTGCTGGGAGCACGAAGATATCAATAGAACGATAATAGTTCTGAATATCATCCCGGCCTGGATCAAAATGCAGATGGGTAGAGAGTCCTTCGCTCGGACGGTCTTTACCGATTACTCGGAAAGAAGCTTGTTCTTTAATCTCTGGAGGAAGGGCATCGATCGCCTCGCTAAAAAGATCGAGACCTCTCTTTTTAAAGTTCCCCGAGGTCACCAATGCCACATTTACTTTGGACGTGAGTTTCTCTACCGGTGCTGGATAGAAAATCTTGGTATCCAGTGCTGGGTAAATGACATGAATTTTATCCGCAGGAATCCCAAAGCGCTTTATGCAGTCATCTTTCATGAGTTTCGAATTGGCGATCAGTTTTTTAAAACGCTGCTCTTTTAAAAGCGGTCCATGAGTCAGGGCCATCTCGTGATCAGGAGCCAGAGGCTTGCCGTGGATCAGCTCCGAAGCCAAAAAGACGCTATTGTGGAGAGTGACTACGTCTTGTTCCAGGATATCGCCATGGCCCACGGTGATGGTGGGGTTTAATTTTTTGTGCAGATTTTGCACCTGCCAGTTGTACCAGCGGCGGCGCCACATGCCGGTGCCTTTGAACCACGGGAGCATTTTGTGAGGAATGGCCCCTTCGGCTACGATGCTTTCCTTGTCCATGGTCATGGCGGCGACGTGCACTTCATAACCTTGGCTTTTGAAGTAGTGGATATTCTCCATCGCGGTTCGGGCGGAACCGGAGTTTTTGTGGAGTTGGAGCATGGAGATGAGGGCGGTTTTCATAGTTTTAACCTATTTGAAAATTTCTCATAAATCTTGAATTCTCCGGATTCTCCTACCAGTTTTAAATTCAAATTGCGTTTTGAAATGATCACATCGATGTTTTCGTTTTCCAACAGATCTAATTTCGTAGGATCTTCTTGTAATTTTCGAGTTAAATTCTGCTTACGATGCCACTCAAGGATTTTTTCTGGAGAGAAAGGAAGAAATTTGTTAACAAAATAAACATTAACTCGGCTCATTCTCGATAAAGGATCAAGCCTATCATCTGATTTTTCAGTATTAGTATCGAGGTAATAGACAGTGGTTCCTGGTTGATACTTCAGGGAGATAACTTTAGATAAGTCCAATAGCGTCTGATCCTGATAAGTTTCAAGACGTTTAAAAATATTTTTATTTAAACGAAGTCCACCGGTGACAAGAAGAACAATAGCCAGAGTTGCATATAGTGGCTTTCTCCAGGACACTTTTTCAATTCTTTGATTAAGCTCTAGTCCTGCAGCAAGGAATAGTAATACTTTCTGCATTAAGGTGAGACGGAAAGGAAAAATCTTTACGAAAGGAGTAAACCAATCCCAAGGGGCCAGTAGAGTAAAAAAAGCTGGAACGAGGAACGAATAAATGGAAAGTCTGTAGAGAAGTGCCGTCTTTGAGTCGCACTTCTTAAGTCGATAAAGAGCAAAAGTAAAACCAAGGAAAGCATAAAATAAACCGAAATAGAAACGATCCTCACGTCCTGCTACTAACCAAGGTCTTAAATGATTATTTAAATTACTTATGAAAATCTCATCTGCTCCAGCAAAGGAGTTCACGCCCTTTTGAAAATAAGAACTAAGAAGATAAAAGAAAAGAGGGACAACACCGGCAAGGAAGACCAGACCATGTTTAAAGGCTTTTTTAAATCCTTCCATGTACCAAGTGTCCAGGAGAAGGATCAATAGAATCCATCCAGCAATCAAAACATGAAAATATGCTGCTATTGAAAGAAGTAAAAAAGCCCAGGTTTCTTTTTTCTTCAGAAAAAGAAGCAGTCCCCATAATGCAAAAATATAGGCAAAAGTTTTAGGTTCAGCACCCCCAAACATCCATTCTCCTGAATAGAAGCTAACATCTCCTAATCCAGAAAAAAGGGTGAGATGCATGAGTACCATGAAAAAGAAAGTAGGCCTTGTGACTTCTTTTGCAATTAAAAAGAGCAGGCCGCCCAAGGCAAATAAATTAACAAAAGTGGCGGCCATGGAAACATTTTCAAATGAAGAGAGGCCCCAAAATGGGTGCATAATAGCTACAAACCCTATTCTTGTTCCGGGAGGATCTGAAAAATAAAATGAACCTGGAATCCAGGAAGGATCAGACCACCACTTAGCCAGGGCCATATAAATTTCTTGGTTTGTACCAATGCCCAACTTAAAGTGATTCAAAACACACAGTAAGCCGCCAATAAAAAAGAAAATCATACTTCTATTGTCTCAACCCAATTGATCATTTGCTTAAGACCAGTGATTTTATCGGTTTTTGGTTTCCAGCCAAAGACTCTCTCGGCTTTCGCGATGTCTGCTATGAAAACTTTCTGATCACTCTGACGGGGGGGAAGTTCTGTGTATTCCATTTTAATCCCGAGGATTTCCTCACAGTGCTTAAATAATTCAAGTAGTGACAAGCTGTTTTCATAACCTCCGCCAATGTTGAAAGTTTGCCCTGCGCTCTTATCAAGATGCTTTAGAGCATCGAAGTAACATGAAATAATATCGGAAGCAAAAAGCACGTCACGGACTTGCTTACCATTTCCAGAAATAGTGAACGGTTCTTTAAGTCTTCCATGTTTAATATCTAGGGCCTGTTTTACGAACCAGCCGATCCAGCCCTGGTCTTTTGTGGAAAACTGTCGTCCACCAAAAATCGAAGAGTGGCGGAAAACAACGGTTTTTAGTCCATAGCACAGGGCATAGTCTTTAATGTATTGATCCGCAGCCCCTTTGGAGCAACCATATGGAGTTCTAAAATCAAGAGGAATAGATTCCGGAAAGCCTTTTGGAAATTCCTTACAAATGAAACGGCTAGGAGTTTCCTCATAGTCGTAGTTCTCAAGGTCCCCATACACTTTATTAGTAGAAGAAAAGAAGACAGCGGTGTTGGGAGAGTGCTGTCTTACGCCCTCCAAAACATTGAAAGTACCCAAAAGGTTGGTTTCAAAATCTAACCTAGGGTTCTCAAGAGAAGTCGTCATGGCCACTTGGCCTGCGGTATGAAAGATCACATCAGGCTTTAATTCTCTTATGACTGTTGCGACCTTTTCCGAGTCCTTAACATCGTTGTGAAACATTTGGAATTTACCCAAACTTTCGAGCCATAACTTGTTATTTTCAGTGCCAACCCGGGACAAGTTATCATAGATCGAGAGTTCATGACCTTGTTTGAGTACTTCACTTGCTAAGTTTGAGCCTAAAAAACCACAACCACCAAAGATTAGAAACTTCATTGGAACACCTATTTTACAGAGACAAATTTCTTCACATTATATTAAGCTAAGTCATCTTAGTCATCTTATGTTTCGAGGTTTCGATGTCCTGTGATCTAACAGTTGTTCTGCCGTCGTATTTGGAAGAGGAAAATCTTCGACTACTACTTCCAAGAATTAAAGAGCATTGCCAGAAGCTTACCCCTAATTTTGAAGTCCTGGTTGTTGACACAATGACTCCAATGGATGGTACTTCTGAAGTATGTAAGGACATCGGTGTAAAATACTTAAACCGTCAGGGTGGAAATACCTATGGAGATGCTGTTCGCACAGGTATATCAAATTCACGAGGGGAAAAAGTGGTATTTATGGATGCCGATGGTTCCCATCCTCCGAGCGTTCTGGATGAATTGTATGAAAGTAAAAGTGAAGCCGATATCGTTATTGCATCTCGTTATATTGAGGGTGGTTTTACAGAAAACAGTAAAATCCTTGTATTGATGAGCTTGATCGTAAACATGGGTTATCGGTTAGTCTTGGGGCTTAAATGTAAGGATGTCTCCAATAGCTTTAAGCTCTATCCGGGTGATGCATTAAGAAGTCTTAATCTAAATTGCCAGAATTTTGATATTGTTGAGGAGATCCTTTTTAAGATGGTTCGCTCCAATCCAACTTTTAAAATAAAAGAAATACCATTCAGCTTTAAAAAGCGAATGTTCGGTGAAACGAAAAGAAATCTTTTTGTTTTTATTTTTACATATGTCATTACACTCTTTAAGTTGAGGTTTTCGTGAGAGAAGAAATTTTAAATAAGGTCCGTGAATATTTTCAGGCCAGCGGTCAAAAGAAGATCGTTCCTGGTGTTGATTATATTCCTGTTTCAGGAAAAGTTATTGATGAAGAGGATCTTTTGAATGTAGTGGATGCCTCTTTGGACATGTGGTTCACTACAGGACGATTTGCCAAAGAATTTGAAAAGTCTTTTGCGGAATTTATGCATCAGCGTTATTGCTTGCTCGTAAACTCCGGTTCATCTGCCAACCTTGTGGCGTTTGCGACATTAACTTCGCCACTTCTTGGTGATCGTATGGTTAAAGCGGGGGATGAAGTCATCACTGTTGCCGCTGGCTTTCCCACCACCGTTAACCCAATTGTTCAGCACGGCTGTGTGCCGGTCTTTATCGACGTGGAAAGAGACACCCACCAAATTGACATTACAAAATTAGAAGATGCCCGTTCTGCAAAAACTAAAGCAGTTATGGTGGCCCATACTCTTGGGAATCCATTTAATGCCAAAGCCGTAAGAGAGTTCTGTGATAAGCACAATTTTTGGATGATCGAAGACTGTTGTGATGCTGCCGGCGCGAAATTTGATGGAAAGATGGTTGGAACTTTTGGGGACATTGCGACTGTCAGTTTTTACCCTGCTCACCATATAACCATGGGTGAAGGAGGGGCTGTTCTGACCAATGAGCATAAGCTAAAAAAAATCGCCGAGAGCATGAGAGACTGGGGACGTGACTGTTGGTGTCCAACGGGGAAAGACAATAGTTGTAATAAGCGCTTTGGTTGGGACTTTGAAGACATGCCCGCAGGTTATGACCACAAGTATGTTTACTCCCATGTGGGTTACAATTTGAAAGTCAGTGATATGCAGGCAGCCCTTGGTGTTTCACAGCTTAAGAAACTTCCTGGTTTCATTAAAGCGAGAAACGCTAACTTTAAATATTTAAAACAGAAGCTCTCCCATCTGCAGGATTATATTTCTCTTCCTGAAGAAACAAAGGGTGGTGAGGCAAGCTGGTTTGGTTTCCCGATCACGGTAAAACCTAGTTCTCCCAAAAATCGTAATGAGATTACTCAGTTTCTTGAAAAAAATAAAATTGGAACCCGTTTATTGTTCGCCGGGAACCTTTTGCGTCAGCCCCTCTATAAGCATGTGGAAAAAAGAGTGGTAGGGGATCTGACTAATACAGACATTGTTATGAATGACGTCTTTTGGGTGGGGGTATATCCGGCCTTAAGAGAAGAGCATTTGGACTATATTGCACTTAAAATCGAAGAGTGCGTAAAAGGATCAAAATGAAAGTAGCGATCTTAGCGGGTGGATTTGGAACAAGATTAAGTGAAGAAACGGATCTGAAACCAAAACCGATGGTGGAAATTGGTGGTAAGCCTATCTTGTGGCACATCATGAAGATTTATTCACACTATGGCTTTAATGATTTTGTGATTCTGCTTGGCTACAAGAGTTATTACGTTAAAGAATACTTCGCGAACTACTTCCTTCATCAGAGTGATGTCACAATCGATATCAAAAACAATAAAATGGAAGTTCACAATAACTCAAGTGAACCATGGAAAATTACACTTCTTGATACAGGTCTTAATACATACACTGGTGGGCGTGTTCTACGAGCTAAAAAATATCTTGAAGATGATACCTTTATGCTTACTTATGGTGATGGCGTTGGAAATATTGATATTCCTGCTCTCATTGATTTTCATAAAAAGAACAAATCAATTCTTACTCTCACTTCAGTACAGCCTGAAGGCAGGTTTGGTGCTCTTAATCTTGATGGTGACCATGTAACGGCTTTTGCTGAGAAACCTAAGGGTGATGGTTCATGGATCAATGGTGGGTTCTTTGTCTGTGAACCTAAAATCTTTGATTATATTAATGAAGGCGATAACACCATTTTTGAGCGTTCTCCTATGGAGAAACTCGCCAAGGACCATCAAATGTGTGCTTATAAACACAATGGGTTCTGGATGCCGATGGACACTCTAAGAGATAAAAACGAGCTGGAAAGTAAGTGGAACTCTAACAAGGCTCCTTGGAAGATTTGGAATGATTAATAAAGAATTCTGGAAGGGTAAAAAAGTATTCCTAACAGGTCATACAGGTTTTAAAGGCTCCTGGATGAGTCTGTGGCTTAATGAGCTGGGAGCAGAGGTCCATGGATATTCCTTGGCACCAATTACTGAGCCTTCTTTATTTGAACTATCAAAAGTCGCCACTCGAATTCATTCTGTCTTCGGAGATATTCGTGATTTTGCGAAGCTTCAGAAAACTATTAAGGAATGCAATCCCGATGTCGTGATTCATCTGGCCGCACAGCCTCTCGTGAGAAAAAGCTACCGTGACCCTATTGAGACATACTCAACGAATGTCATGGGGACCGTGAACATTCTTGAAGCGGCTCGGTCGTGTTCAAATCTGAAATGTATTGTTAATGTTACAACAGACAAAGTTTATGAGAACAAAGAGTTGGACATTCCTTTCAAAGAGGAAGACCGCTTGGGTGGTTTTGATCCTTATTCAAATAGTAAGGCTTGCTCAGAGTTAGTCACATCCTCATATCGTTCAGCTTTTTTAAATTCGACTGGTGTTAAAGTAGTCACGGCTAGGGCTGGTAATGTAATCGGAGGAGGAGACTGGTCGGAGGACCGCCTCATTCCTGATATTATCCGTGCCCTTGAAAAAAAAGAAAAAGTCATTATCAGAAGTCCTCGTGCTATTCGTCCATGGCAACATGTTCTTGAATCTTTGGCCGGCTACTTAGAACTTACTGAGTACCTTTACAGTTCTCCTGATTATTATATCGAGTCATGGAATTTTGGTCCTGGTACTTCCGACTTTATGACAGTAGGTGAAATTGTAAATTTTATTAAAAGTGATATGCCTCATCTCGGTTTAAATTTTGAAGTTCAGACTGCGGATCTTCACGAGGCTCAAATCCTTAAGCTTGATAATTCTCTCGCACAGAAGAATTTAAACTGGTCTTCACACTGGCCAGCCAAGACGGCCATTAGAAAGACATTCGAATGGTATGAGCAGCATCTTAATGGTGTTGATACTTTTGAACTTACGAGATCTCAGATCAAGGAATTCTGCCAATGAAAGTTCTTTTTCTAGGGGGGACCAGTTACCTGGGAAAAGAAATAATCAAGAGGCTGGAGAGTCTTGGTGGTTTTGACATCACTGTTGTTTATAGAGATACCCCTTTAACAAGTATAGGACCTCAAGATATCATATTTAATCTCGTGGTTGATTATGGGAAGGGTAATAAACCTCTTTCAGAAGTCATGGCAGCCAATGTGCTTTATCCTCTAAACGCTTTAGAAAAAATTCAATTCAAGACGGTCATAAACTTTTCTACAGGATTAGACAAAAAGGTTTCTCATTATTCATATACTAAGAAGGTACTTGAGGAGACCCTATCCTACCTTGGGGAGGGGCGATTCCAGGTTATCAACCTACAACTTCAGCATTTTTTTGGCCCAAGAGCTCCTCAGTATAATTTTGTAACATTCCTAATTGATAAGATGCTCAAGGGCGAAGAACTGCTGCTGACCGATTGTCAGCAGAAGAGAGATTTTATCTTTATCGAGGATCTTTTAGATGCAATCGAAATAGTGGTTAGTAATTTGAATCAGATTGGCAGTAACGAGATTATTGAAATTGGTTCCGGTATTACTATAAAGCTTCAGGACTTTGTTGAGGATTTGAAGAGCTTATCTAAATCAAATTCTAATATAGTTTACGGCGCTGTTTCTAAGCGAGCGCAGGAGCCTGATTGTCTGTCAGCAAATGTAGAGAAAATTCAAAAACTTGGTTGGAAAGCAAAACATAGTATTCATGAAGGTGTTTTGAAGACTATTTTGGAATTTTGATAGAGCTTAATTTACACCAAAAATCGAGGATTGAGGGTAAATTACCTTATCCATATTACTGATTGTTTGTTTGTCGTGTCAATGCAGAGTTGGTTTTTCAAGTGGGTTCCCTATTCTGGCATTAAACTCATTTCGGTCAAACATAAAGATATAAAATTATTTTTAAATTGATACGTAAAGTTTAAAGACAAATTGGAAACATTAGGTGATTTAGGTGGGCATAAAATTACAGATCCGTATTAATGTGGTTCCCAAATAACTATGAGTGAATTCCAGTAATGATGATCATGTTTCCGTTCAAGTTTTTTATATCTAGGTAGACAAATACTGCCCATATTGGATTGGCTTCGGGGTGAATAATGCTTTGCATTTACCTTTTCCTTTAAGTTGGAAAAATGCTAATTTTTTATGATGAAAAAAACAATTCTTGTGACAGGTGGCGCCGGTTTTATCGGCTCCAACTTTATTCCTTACTTCATTGCCTCCCACCCCGAATATCGGATTATCAATCTAGATCTTTTAACTTATGCGGGTAATTTGGATAATCTCAAAGAACTAGATGGGAATGTAAACTATCAGTTTATTCAAGGTGATATTTGCAATCGAGAATTATTAGATAGAATTTTTTTAGATAATGTTATTGAGGGGGTCATTCATTTCGCAGCTGAATCTCATGTTGATAATTCTATCTCCGGACCCGGTACCTTTATTCGTACAAACGTAAATGGGACCTTTACACTCCTTGATGTCGCTAGACTGTCATGGAAGGACAAGCCACATCGATTCCATCACATATCAACCGACGAAGTATATGGGACGCTAGGGGAAAATGGCCTTTTTACAGAAACAACTCCCTATGCTCCAAACTCTCCTTATTCCGCTTCAAAAGCTAGTTCGGATTTAATTGTACGTTCATATCACCATACTTATGGAATGAACGTTGTAACTACCAATTGCTCTAACAACTATGGACCGAAACAGCATAATGAAAAATTAATTCCTACGATCATTCGCAAAGCTATAATGGGAGATGAAATTCCTGTATACGGCGATGGTAAAAATGTGCGTGATTGGCTGTATGTTGAAGACCATTGCAGAGGCATAGACCTTGTTTTTCACAATGGTAAGGCTGGAGAAACTTATAATATTGGCGGAAGAAATGAGAAAGTTAACATCAATATTGTAAAAGAAATATGTTCAATACTGGATGAGAGAATACCTCGTACAGATAAGAAACTCTATTCAGAGCAAATTTCCTTTGTGATGGATCGCCCTGGTCATGATCGTAGATATGCAATTGATGCAACGAAGATTGAAAACGAATTAGGTTGGAAAGCCAAAGAGAATTTCGAATCAGGAATTAGGAAAACAGTTCAGTGGTACTTAGAAAAGTTTAACCAAGGAGTGGTATGAAAAAGTTAATAGTTGTAGGGAATGGAGAATTAGCCGAAATCGCTAATGAATACTTCACTTATGATTCAGATTATGAAATTGCGGCTTTTTCTGTCGATAAACGGTATATTCCTGAGTCCGGAATCTTTTGTGGTAAGCCTATTCTTGATTTTAATGAGATAGAAAAAAAATTTTCTCCAAAAGACTATGAAATGTTCGTGGCCATACCTTCCTCGCAGCTGAATCGTTTGAGAACACGCTTTTATCATGCAGGGAAAGAGAAAGGCTATAAATTTGCTAAATACGTAAGTTCTCACGCCTTTGTCTGGAGGAATGTTGAAATTGGTGAAAATTGTTTTATTTTTGAAGATAATACGATTCAGCCTTTTGTTAAAATAGGTAACAATTGCATTCTTTGGAGTGGCAATCATGTAGGACACAGAACAGTAATCCATGATAACTGCTTCCTTACTTCCCATGTTGTTATATCAGGCTATTGTGAGATTGGAAGTGGAAGCTTTCTTGGGGTAAATTCAACTTTTAATGATTTTACGGGGGTTGCTGAAAACTGCATTGTCGGGTCAGGGTCTTTGATTACAAAGAAACTTACCGATAAAGAATCTTTATATATGGGGTCTCCAGCTAAAAAGATCGAAGGTAAAAACGTTTGGGATATTAAACTCTAATGGATAAAAATCTTAGACAACTTGTATTTAATCCTGTTAGTTACTCAGAATGGATCAGAAACTCTGCTCTTACTCCGACACCTTTTTTATTGAATGATGACACAATCAGAGTTTACTGTGGATTCAGAGATGATGAAGGTGTGAGTAGGATAGGTTTTGTTGATGTGTCTAGTCAAAACCCGACGACAATTCTAAAAGTATCAGAGACCCCTGCTCTTGATATTGGAAGAGACGGATGTTTTGATGATAATGGTGTCATCCTCGGTCATATAGAGCGAAGGCAAAGTGAAGTTTGGATGTATTATGTTGGTTTTCAATTAACAAAGAAGGCCAAATTTCTTGCTTTTACAGGACTTGCAATCAGCAAGGATAGCGGGACTACTTTCCAAAGATTCTCGGAGGCACCAATTCTTGATCGTCATCATGGAGGAACAACAATTAGAGCTCTTCATTCAGTTGTAAAACATGGAGAGACCTGGTTAGGCTGGTTTGCACAAGGTGATGGATGGGAAACTATAAATGGTAGACAGTTTCCTCAATATAACATTTGGCAAGCCGATTCTAAAGATGGAATCCACTTTAAAAATCCAAAGCTAGTAATCGATAATGATTACTCTAAGCATGAATATCGGATTGGTCGTCCTAGCACTTTTGATATACATGGCCAGCTTTATATGTTTTTCACTAAGGGAACAACATCTGGAAAAGATTATTTTCCTGGGACGGCCAAGCTGAACCAAGAAGGAATATGGGAGCGAGATGATTCTCTGTTTCCTTTAAATTTATCTAAGGAAGGATGGGACTCAACACATCTTTGTTATCCTCGGATGATAGAAGTAAAAGAAAAATATTATTTGTTCTATAATGGAAACAATATGGGTCACGACGGTTTTGGAGTGGCAGAAGTAACAGCATGGGTTCAATCGAAATTAAAAAATATTCAGACTTAGACAAAAGTCTTTGGGATGATTTTATCCACAGATCTCGCAATGGTATATTTCTCTTTGAGAGGAATTTCATGGACTATCACTCTGATAGGTTCCAGGATCATTCTTTATTTTTTTTTGACAATTCAAAACTTGTTGGTCTTTTGCCAGCAAATTCTAAGGGAAATATTATTTATTCGCATCAAGGCCTTACATTTGGAGGCTTGATATATGGAATTGAAACAAAGGCGACTACCGTTGGCGAGATTATTAATGAGTTGGTTTCTTATTACAAGGCTAATGGCTTTGAAGAGATAATTTATAAGCCGACACCTTATTTTCTTCATTCTTATCCTTCACAGGAAGACCTTTATTTTTGGCATTTAAAAGGGGCTAAGTTGATCAGGAGAGATCTATCATCACTAATTGACCTCACTCATGATTATAAATATTCGAAAGGAAGAAAGTGGATTATCAATAAAGCTAAAAAAGAGGGTATAACGGTAAGGCTTTGCAATGAATGGCAATCTTTTTATCAAATACTATCCGCCGCTCTTGTCGCTCATGGAACAAAACCCGTCCATAGCGTAGAAGAATTGCAGCTTTTAAGTAGCAGGTTTCCAGAAGACTTCAGGCTATTTGGAGCTTTTTTAAATGATTCCCTCATGGCCGGAGCTGTTACTTTTAAATATGGTAAAACTCTTCACACCCAATATCTCGCAAACAGCGATAAAGGGAGAGAACTTGGAGCGCTTGATCTCTTGCTTGATGAGCTTGTTACTATTTCTCGTTTAGAAAATTATGATTATTTAAGCTTTGGAATATCGACAGTGGATGAAGGAAGAACAATTAATAATGGCCTTCTTCAGCAAAAAGAAAGTTATGGCGGAAGAGGTGTCCTTCATGACTGGTACAGCTGTAAGCTTTAATTTATTTAAAGAACCCTATTATCATATAGGCTGTCCGGCCTAGCCATTTTATTGAGCTAAGAGATGTTGGAAAAGTATTGAGAAAATATCTAAATGCTTCCCGTTTTTCGTTCTTCTTTTGATTTTCAAGGCATGCACTATAGAAAACTAGCTTTGAGTATTTTGTTACTACATCTGGATGTTTTTTTTCAAAGCGCTCTTTCAAAATGCTGAGAAGTCTCAAACGATCATCATAATATGTTTGAACAACGGATGCTCCTGTTGAATGCTTTCTGTACCGAACGAGTGGTTTGTCGATAAATACACCTTCCCCTCTGGAAAGTAGCTCAATTACAAACATGTGGTCATTGATGTACTTCAAGGTCTCATCGTACAAAACACCTTTGATAATGGATTGGCGATATAACAGGGTGGGGCTTGGTATGGAATTCTCTACCAGTAACTCTTTAAGATCCGTGGTGGGCCTATTAAGAATACCATAGTGATTTACAATTTTTTTTCCAGTGGAAGACAAGAACCATTCCATGTCACTGAAACAAAAGCTTGCATCAGGGTGCTGTTCCAGCTGCTGAACTTGAAGAGATATTCTGTCGGGACGCATAATATCGTCGCCTGAAAATAAGCTGACATATTTTTCATTAGAAATCTTACTAATGAGAAGATTCACATTTCTTGAAATGCCTAAGTTGACTTCATTCTTAATAAATGTAATTTGAACTTGAGGATTTTCTTCTAAAAAAGTCTCTATAACTTCGACTGTTTTGTCTTTTGATTTATCATCGGAAATGACAATATTCAGATTCTTGTGAGTTTGATTAAGTATACTCTCAATGCAAGGAATGATGTAATCCTGGTGGTTATAAGTAGTGATGCCGACAAATACTCTGGGTTCCATGATGTTACTCAAAAAACTTTCTCACATGCCTTGCAACAAATTCAATCTCCTCATCCCGATGATGGGCATCTAGGGGTAAGCTCAAAAGTTGTGTTGCTTGTTCATGTGCAATTGGGAAGTCAGTTGGTGCATAGTTTAAATGATGATAGCAAAGTTGTTCGTGGATAGGTATAGGGTAATGGATGTTATATCCAATCCGATATTTGTCTAAAAATCTCATCAGGTCGGCGCGGCGATTGTTAAGGACACGAACGACAAAAACATGCCAAACAGGTTCACATCTCTGGGCTACATATGGAAGTACAAGCTCGTCAATTTCACCTAGCTCTTTGAAATAAATTCGTGAAAGCTCTTTTCTCTTCTGGTTCCAGCTATCAAGAAGTGGCAGTTTGACATTGAGGAAAGCTGCTTGAATTTCATCAAGTCGGCTATTTGTCCCAAGATAGTCGTGATGATATTTTTTCTTGGATCCATAATTTCTTATATAAGAACAGGTCTGGGCTAAATCCTTGTCATTTGTAACAATCGCCCCAGCATCTCCATAAGCTCCAAGATTTTTTGTTGGATAAAAACTAAATGTTGCGGCGTCGCCATAAAAACCACAAGTTTTGCCATTGTAGAGTGCTCCATGTGCTTGAGCTGAATCTTCAAGAATTTTTAGTGAATGTTTTTTAGCGATGTTAACGATGGCTTCCATGTCTGCCATTTGTCCGTATAGATGAGTGAGAGCGATAGCCTTCGTTTTCTTAGTGATTGCTTTCTCAATAAGTTCGGGATTAATATTATAAGTTCTTGGATCATTATCTACAAATACCGGAGTTGCGCCGACATTGGAAACAGCAAGAGCCGTAGCGACAAAACTGTTGGCAGCAACAATCACTTCATCTCCGGCTTTTACACCCCAGGCATTTAACACAATCTCTAATGCCTCAAGACCATTGCTTACACCTAAGCAGTAGTTGGCTTTACAGTATTGGGCAAAATTGGCTTCAAATTTTTCCAGTTCGTTTCCCATAATATAATGGCCAGATGAAAGAACTTTCTGACTTGCAATTACAAGTTCATTACCTATTTCCTGGTAGCTTCTTTTGAAATCAAGATAGGAGACCGATTGAACAGATTTTGACGATTGGTTCCATGCGTTGAAATCATCAAGGTTTCGGATATAATCACTTTCAACATAAGTATTTGATGCGAGAACAACACACACAGCATTTTTGCTAAAATTATTGAGATCCCTCCAGTAACCAGGAGGAACAATTAGTGCGCCACTTTCGGGGGTCATTTCGAAATGGAAATTCTGGTCATCCTTATTGAGATTTATTTCAAAGCTTCCGGATGTCGCGATAAAGCATTGCCAAAGTTCCTTGTGGGCGTGCGCTCCACGTGAAGCAGTTTCATCGACATCTCTAATCCAATATACTCTGTTAATAATGAAACTAATTTCTTTACCCGTTTCGATTACATTCAATTTGCCTGCAGGAGTAGAGTAGTCTTGAATCTTAATAACTGTTGGTTTTGTAATCATTAAGTTAATTTCCCGTTAACTAGAACCTTATCAAGGTAAGACCTATAAGAAGATCCTTCTTTTATATTATTTCTGAGCTTAAAAAATTCATTTTGGGAAATAAAACCTTGTCTTAAGGCAACTTCTTCCAAGCAAGCAATTTTGAGACCCTGAATTTGTTCTACGGTTCTGACATAATCTGAAATGGTTGCTAACGATTCGGGTGTGCCAGCATCCATCCAAACACTACCTCTTTTCATAGTAGAACAAGATAATTTTTTTTCAGATAGATATCGGTTATTTAAGTCTGTAATTTCGAGTTCGCCTCGCAGGGATGGTTTTAGCTCTTTTACATATTTCACAACCGAATTATCATAGAAGTAGAGCCCAACTGCTGCATACTGAGATTTTGGTTTTTTTGGTTTTTCCTCTAGAGAAATAACCTGATCATAGGAGTCCTTTTCAACAACACCAAATCTCTCTGGATCTGGAACATGGTATCCAACAATCTGTGCTCCTGTGAAATTAGAAGATGGCTTCACTTCATTCACACTACCAGCGAAGCTGAAGACATTATCTCCAAGGATAAGACAGACTGAGCTGTTCTCAATAAAGTCATTACCTAGAATAAAAGCTTCAGCGATTCCTTTAGGTTCTTCCTGAATTTTGTAAGTAAGCTTTATTCCGTATTGTGACCCCGATCCTAAATATTTTTCAATTAATGGAAGATCTCGGGGGGTACTAATAATTAGAACATCTTTTATCCCTAAGAGCATGAGGGTCGAGAGTGGATAACAAATCATGGGTTTATCATAAACCGGAAGAAGTTGCTTTGAAGTTACCTCCGTAAGAGGATAAAGGCGTGTACCACTACCACCGGCCAGCAAAATACCTTTCATAAAGTGTCCATTTTAATAATTGAATGAATTTTATAAAAATATCATAAAAAACACGGAGAAGCCCAATTTTTTCGCAACAAGTTGGCGGGATCTACATAATGATTCATTTCCATGAATAGAAGAATCAAGTATTCTTTTTAAACATGATGTTAAAAGCTTTTAAATCCCATTTTTTGAAAGGAACACCAGAAACCAATAAGATTATAGTTGGGGCTTCGTACTTGTTGTTTGAAAAAATATCGAAACTAGTTATTGGTTTAGTTATTCATTCATTAATGGCCCGCTATTTATCCCCTGAAAATTTCGGAAAAATGGGATATATCATTAATCTCGCAACAGCTTTTCTTCCGGTAACATTATTTGGTCTTGAGGATGTCGCAGTCCAAAAAATGGTTGCAAGTTCTCAAGAATCATCGTCAGAGGTTGTTACTGATATCTTGTTTTTAAGAGTCACTGCATTTTTATTTGTTGGAGTGCTATCGGCATTCTTCCTCTTAACATTTAGACCAGAAGGAAGCTTTGAATTTATTCTAATGGCGTGGATATTCTGCGTTGTTTATAATTTTATTGGTACGTTTTATTCGCTTGAGTTACCTTTTTTGAGCAAGGTTTCCAACCGTCCTATTTTTTATTCGAGATTCATTGGCTATATGGCCGGAACTGCACTTAAAATTCTGGGGATAATTCAAAACTTTGGTTTCAAATTCATTTTGGCGACCTATATTGTGGAAGAGTTAATTGGAAAAATAACTCTTGCAGCATACTACTTCTCCAATTTTAACTTAAAAAAAGTACATTCTGATTGGAGCAAATATAAGTCATACGTTAAGCCAAGTTTTTGGATTGTAACAGGTACTTTCCTTATGATTCTAGAAAATAAAATCGGTTTCTTTCTTATTGAAAAACTAAGCGACTCAAAATCCTTAGGATTTTTCACTGCTTCGTTCATGCTGGTCGATTTGTGGACATTCCTTCCAGTTGCATTAATGAGTGCGATCCTTCCATCATTGGTTAAGCTTCAGAAGTCAGACAAAAATGAGTACAAAAGACGTCTGGAAGATGTTCATGGGTTATTTTTTCTTGTTCAATTCTTCTTTATAATAGGCGTTTGGATAGTTGCTCCATATCTTATTCAAGTGCTGTATGGAGCTCCTTACGAGGGAACCGAATATTTTTTAAGATGGCAATCTCTTACGGTGGTCTTAACTTTTATTCAAATACTAAGAATGCGCTGGTTCCTTGTTGAGGAAAAGATAAGATTATGGGCTCTAATGAATGGTAGCCAACTTTTAATCACCTTCTTTCTAGCTTATTATTTAAAACTGGGGAAAGATATATCTGGTATCGTTATTAGTAGTTTCTTTAGCTTCATAGTGATCAACGTAATTTTTTCGCTGAAATCTAATTTAATTAAAGAAGCATTTAAGGATCAGTTAATGAGTTTTAAATACGCTCACAGATTAATAAGGAATTTTACATAGATTGAATTTTTGTTTTGATTTATCCAACTCCTCATCTAATTCCACCTTAGGTTTTAGTTAAAGTTTTAATTTTAAAAATGTCGAATAGCCTTTTGTTTAATCTGGCGCATTAACGGGAGTATAGGTTTAAAAAGTGTATTTGAATCTGATTTTTCCCTACGGAGCCCATTGTTATACTTTATCTTTCAAACAAATACAGTTGGTTTGCGGTACTGTATTCTAATAAGCGAATCATTGAGAATACCTCACCTTGCTCTGATTCTTCAGAAACCATAAGTAGGTGCTTTGTAAACCTTCTTCCAGCTTGATGCTGTGTTGCCAGCCTAGTGCTTGAAGACGGGAGACATCCAATAGCTTACGTGGGGTACCATCGGGTTTACTAGTGTCGAATACTAATTCACCACCAAATCCAACCACTTTCTTCATAGTTTCGGCTAGTTCGTGAATTGTACAGTCTACACCTGTGCCCACGTTGATATGTGAGAGCATTGGCTGAGTGTTCGCTTGGTAGGTTGTTTTATCTAGATTCATTACGTGCACACTGGCTGCAGCCATATCGCTTACATGCAAGAACTCACGCATTGGTTTGCCACTACCCCAAACTACAACTTGTGAAGCATTGGCGAGTTTTGCTTCATGAAAGCGTCTCATCATCGCTGGGATAACGTGACTATTTTCTGGATGAAAGTTGTCATTTTCACCGTATAAGTTTGTTGGCATCACACTTCGATAATCACGTCTGTACTGACGATTATAGCTTTCACAAAGTTTGATACCAGCAATCTTAGCGATCGCATAAGGCTCGTTAGTCGATTCAAGTGTACCCGTTAATAAAGCAGTTTCCATAATAGGCTGCTCTGCTAGTGCAGGGTAGATACAGGAAGAGCCAAGAAATAATAGTTTTTGCACATCATATAGATGAGCCGCGTGAATGATGTTTGATTCAATCATTAGGTTTTCATAGATGAAATCTGCAGGGTAAGTATTGTTAGCATGGATACCGCCCACCTTGGCTGCTGCGAGATAAACTTGATCAGGTCTTTTTTGTTTAAAAAAAGATTGCACTTCGGCTTGATTGGTTAAATCTAACTCGTCGCGAGTAGCATAAATCAGCTCAGCCTCAGGATTTTTAGTGAGATGGGCTACTAACGCCGAACCTACCATGCCTTTATGACCAGCCACAAAAATTCTTGTACTCATATTTTAGTCTTCTACACTGATTGGTAATCCATAGCCATGCTCTCTTAATAAAGCATGTCGTTTAGCTACTTTAAGATCCTCGGCCACCATCTCAGCACACATTTTTTGTACAGTTATTTCAGGTACCCAGCCAAGTTTTTCTCTAGCCTTTCTTGGATCTCCCAGCAATGTTTCAACTTCTGCTGGCCTAAAATAACGTGGATCAATACGTACCAGTACGTCACCTATTTTTACTGCGGGTGCCTTATTGCCCTCGATCTTATTTACGATACCTACTTCTTCTAGACCTGTGCCTTCAAAGTGCAAAGTGATACCTAGTTCTTTCGCTGACCAATCAATAAACTGGCGCACGGAGTACTGCACACCGGTTGCGATAACAAAGTCTTCAGGTTGGTCTTGCTGAAGCATTAACCATTGCATACGCACATAGTCCTTAGCATGTCCCCAATCCCGTAGTGCATCGATATTTCCCATAAATAAGCACTGTTCTAGACCTTGAGAAATATTTGCTAAGCCTCGGGTAATTTTACGAGTAACAAATGTCTCACCACGGCGAGGGGATTCATGATTAAACAATGTTCCGTTACAGGCAAACATGCCATAAGACTCACGATAATTAACCGTAATCCAGTAGGCATAGAGCTTGGCCACAGCATAGGGGGAACGCGGGTAGAAGGGTGTTGTTTCTTTTTGAGGAGTTTCTTGTACCAACCCATAAAGTTCAGAAGTAGAAGCTTGATAAAACTTAGTTTTCTTTTCTAGCCCAAGTAGGCGAATGGCTTCTAGCAGGCGCAACGTACCCATTGCATCCACATCGGCAGTGTATTCAGGCGATTCAAATGACACTGCAACGTGCGACTGAGCTCCTAGGTTATACACCTCATCAGGCTGAACCTGTTGAATAATGCGGGTGAGGTTGGACGAGTCCGTTAGATCTCCGTAGTGCAGTATAAAGTTTTTGTTATCCGTATGTGGATCCTGATAGATGTGATCCACCCTGTGGGTATTAAATGAGGAAGCACGACGTTTGATGCCGTGAACTTGATAACCTTTTTCCAACAGGAACTCTGCTAGGTAAGATCCATCCTGGCCGGTGATACCGGTGATAAGGGCTTTTTTCATTTACTTTTCCTTCTTTAATATATCACGGTATAAATTTATATATTGTTTAGCGACAATTTTTTCACCAAAATTATTTACTACTTTTTGTCGGGCATTGTTTGCGTAAAATTTGGGATTTTCATTTTGTAGCACCCAGTCTATTCCTTGAGCTAAGTCATAGGGGCTAAAAGGTTTGGCTAGGTAGCCATTTATTTTGTGATCAATTAAATCAGAATTACCACCAATACTAAAACAAACAACAGGTGTACCGCACGCGAGTGATTCCATAATTGTATTGGAAAGATTCTCCTGCAGGCTGGGCACTACCATTACATCAGCAGCACTATAGAGCACACGTAAGGCTACATCATCGTGAAGAATTCCTAGGTAATGGGCTTTTTGTTTAAAGCTAGTATCTTTCTTAGGTTGACTAGCTCCGAATACAGCTAATACAACTTCCTGGGATTGTATTAATTGAAGTGCTTGGCTTAGTTCATTGAAGCCTTTGCGTAGATCACTCGTTGCCCCCATGGCTCCAAAAAGGATTATTTTTTTATCTTGCGGAAGATTCAATAGTATTCGTGCTTGAGTCTTATCGAAAGGTGAAAAAGTCTGAGTATTGATTGGATTGGGAAGATTAACGACAGAATAACCCTCAAAAAGTGAACTGCTGCTAGCTTCACCAGCTAGCCAGCGGCTGAGACCTACTATTGTAATGTCCTTCTTCTTGGCAAAAGTTTGTTGTTTTCTAAGGTACACTTTTTTGCTTAGATCATTAAATTTTGATGAACCCAACACTTTGCACTTACCACAACTTTTTTTATAACCGGCGCATTCTTCATCGTAATGACAACCGCCCGTAAATGGCCACATATCGTGTAACGACCAAACAACTGGTGCTTTGATGCGTGCAATATCTTCTATACGCATCATACCCCCAGTCACCCAGTGCAAATGAACAATGTCTGGATTGATTGCATTGATACGATCGACATTATTACCGAACGGAATCCAGGATGGGCTAAAAGGGGTTTGGGTGCGTTGCTTGTAAGAGTGAGTTGGCCATGTGTCCAATGCGGATCGTATTTTAGCCAGACCCTTTTGAATTTTTGTGGCTGGACCAATCACAGTAAAGTCATCAGAGGTTTTGTTCTGAACCAGCACCTGACTATTTGTGCCTTCGTTCAGTAAAGCGCGATGTAAGCGATGCGCTGCACGTGCTGCGCCTCCCTCAATATCAGAGGTGTTTACAATAAGGATTTTCATTCAAATTTAAGCTTTTTTATCGGTCTTAAGATTATTCTTGAGATCTCAATAACTGGAAATAAAAACTTTGATGTCTTTTCATAGAATCTTATTTTGCGCCAATTATGATCTTTTTCTTCAATTTTTTTAAAAATAGTTGCGTGGCTTCCTTCTAAAATACCAACAACCTCAAGTCCCATTAATTTTGCAAATTCATTAAATGTATATCTAAAGTGAAAAACTTGTGGCAGATGGCATTTAATCATTGGATAAAAAGCATTCGCAATAACCAAGTAGCCGTTTAATTTAACACTTTTTATCATTTCAGAGAAGTCTTTCAATGGGTCTAGCACATGTTCTAAAACATCAGTACTCATTAAGCAGTCGTAATTATTTTCGAGCTTTTTTATAATTTTAATATTGTTATATTCTGTACTTCGTTTTAAACCAAAGTCACTCGGATGAGGTTCAAAAATATTTATGTTAATACTTTTATCCTTCTCTGCAACCAATCTAGCTAAAGTTCCAAACCCACCACCATAATCAACGACACGATTAAACTTGTTTTGTACTATCCAGTTACTTATTGCATGTCTATGGCCCATAGAGATTTCATCTTGCTCTATAAATAGTCCATTTAAAAGCCAAACGGGGTGAGAATAAAATGCTCCGATTTTTTCCCAATTAAGATTTTTGTTGTCACATCCGTAATCGTCCCAAACCAAGTCCATCAAATACCACATTTGCTCTAAATCATTTAAGTTTTTTTTTTCTCTCCGAAGTAGTTTTTTAATCTCTTCGATATCTTTATCGGTTAATTTTTCGTCAACAAGATTTATTTTCATTTCGCTGCCCTATAATTTAAATTTAGTTGATTCTAGCTAGCATTTTCATATGATGTGCTTTTACAAGGTTTCATTCTTGATATACTGATGGCAACTTCATTCTTAAATCATTTATTAAGTTTTATGTGAGGACCCCAGTAGTTTGCGTCGCGCCAAGTTGGCTAATTTAGTGATTAATGACTTCTTTTTATTTTTGTAAAATTTCTTGATAAGTTTGACGGCCTTGGTTGATTCAACAAGATTAGTAGGAAAGGTCGTCATCTCTTGAGTATTGAGTTGAGCCACAGAAAAACTGTTGTCAATCCCGCAATGCACTCCTGATACATCATGACCTATATTCTCAACATAACTAACTGAAGGATTGAGGCAGAGTCCGTTATTTTGAAAAATGGTTGCATACCAGAAAATTGCCCAAGTATTTATTGTTCCTCGTAGATTTGATTCGATCTGATTCCAAAAGATACCAGAACCGTCCAGGTCAAATTGTCGCTTTTGTTTTGTTTTCCATTGCTTTACTAATATTTGTGGTTTTTTTTCAAAATGCTTCCAACGGTCAGCCCAGGTTGCCCAGCCCCAACAGTTCATAGTTTTCCATAGAAAGGCATCACCAAGCTCTTTGGAATCGATGGGGTAATTCCAACCACTAATATGCCAAACCATTTTCTCATTTTGGTAAAAATGTAATGCCTTATTCATGAATTGAAGAAATTTAGGGCTGGTTACAATGTCATCTTCCAACACAATGACCTTTCCATATTGGTTAATCATTTCGGAAACACCCTCTATTATGGATCTAGCCAAGCCATAGTTATTGTCTCGCTCAATTATACGTACGGATTCGAAACCAGTAATTGTCTTGAGATAACTACGGACTTCTTGAACATTCAATGCGAATTCTTCACTTTTGGGAGCATCAGAAAATATGATCAGATTACTTTTGTCTGCAAAATCATTTTTTTGCAAAGCTTTTATTGTTTGTTGTGTGTGCCATGGACGGTTATAGACAAACAGCACAATCGGGGCAAACTGATCCATATTTTAATCTCTTATAAATCGAGGATAAGAATCTTTATGATTAGTAATCTTATATAATTTGTATTTTAAGATGTTTTGACGGTCTTTGCATGTTGATAATTAAAGGCAAACCTTCTTAGTAATTGAAAAATCCAATCCTGTGCGTCTTAAATAAACCAAATAGGTGGTGCAGTTTAATGCTTGCCGCCTATTTGTAGGCATCTATTTAAACAACCATATAATATTTTTAAAATATTTTTTGGTAAATACTTTTTAGGGCAAGCGAGTATTAAAAAGCTTATAAAATAAATGGGATTACTCGGATTTTTTTTTGAAAAATATATTTTTAAATATTTATAGTAGCTTTCGTATTTAATTTCATGAAAACCAGTAGTTTCGGTATTCAAAATCAATTTTAAACATTCTTCAGTTGCAAGTTTGTAACCTTTATTTCGTGCTCTAATAGTCAATTCATAATCAGATAGATAATGTGGCAAAAGAAAGGGATGAAAGCCTCCAATTTTAAAAAAGTCTTCAACTTTTAAAAATAAACCTCTTGTGGATAAACAATTAATCTCATCTTCGTTTTTTGCGTGAGAAAACATTAGTTTTGACCAATCTACATGCACACCCGAAGTAACGTAATTGTTATTTTTGTCATAAGCCTCAGCTAGAAATATGGTTTTAGGATTTTGAGCAAGTAAATCCACCCCTTGCTGTAAGAAATCTCTAGTGATAGTTGTGTCATCGTTTATAAGTAATACATCACCAGTTCTTGCATTTTTCTGCAACCATTCAAACCCTTTGTGGAGGCTTCCTGCCCACCAAAGATTGCCATTGCCTTTTAAAATGACCGTAGTTGGTAAATAGCTCAAAACCATCTCATCAGTTTTATCTGTGGAACCATCATCTACAAGGATAAGCTGAAAGTTTTTATAGGTTTGAATTAGTAAAGATTTTACAAATAATTCTGTAATATTTCTTCGATTATGTACTGGTAAAATTATGTAAACGATTTATATTTCCTTGATTTTTCTGCATGGATTTCCACCATAGATACTATTTTCATCAATATCTTTAGTAACAATTGAGCCAGCTGCTATCACGCTATTCTCTCCAACTGTTACACCTTTCAGTATAATACTGTTTGCTCCTATGAAGACATTGTCTTTGATGGTGACTTCTTTAGAGCCAACATTTTCTTTAGAATATCTCCTATTCATTGGCCTTATTGGATGAAAATCATTATCTGTGATTATTACATTCGCACCTATTAAACAGTTCCTTCCTATTGTTACTTTTTTTATTGCGGCAATAGATGCGCCACTAATTCCGGTATTGTCACCAATTTCAATTCTCGCTTCATTTGTTGTGCATGTTAAAATGACTGGGTGATTGACTCCAATATCATTTTTAAATGGGTCAGAGCAAAGAACTATATTCTCACCAAATTTGATAGATTTGGGATTATTAAGTCTAAATATTGGTTCTCCATAAAAAACCAATGATTTTGGTGTTTCAATTCCTAATTTATTAAACTTGTAACGGAGATAATTTTCTTCATAGTATCTTCTCTGTCTTCTCATTACTTTTAAGCAGAGTTCGATCAATAAATAAAAAAAAGTACTAATCATTTCCTTCCTTAAGTAATACTTGTTTCTTTAGTGCAACAACATAATGGTCTGTTGATAATAAAGGGATCCCAGTATATTTTAAATTTTTATATCTTATTAAGAATTTGATTATAAGTTTAATTTTTTGTGTCAAGGTAGATTTATAGCCGTTCGAATTTACAGTCTTTATATGCCCTAAATAAGAATACCCTTTTAAGCCCTTGAATACTTTTAAGGAAGGGAATCGAACATGTTCGGGCGCTTTAAGATACCACCAGTTGTTTAATGCTAATTTTGATGAAAGCGAGTTGATATTACCTGTGAGTATTATGATTTTACCATCTTCGCTTAGAAGGTCATATAAATTTAATAGAAACTCATTCTGATTATATAAGTGCTCTACGACATCAAACAAACAAATTGTATCCATCGTGTTTTTCTCGATGCTTTGCAAGCAGTTTATTACTTTGTGCCCTTTCTTTATAAGTTTTTCTTGAGATCGCTCTGATAGCTCGTATGCAAAAGTATTGGTGCCGATATGGTCTTTACAGAAATCTAATAATTCACCTGTATTCGCGCCTATATCCAATACATTGCTACCTCTCGCAATGTGCTTTTTTAAAAAAGCAGAAATTATTTCTGGTTTTGAATCTAGAAAATTAGCTCCCTGATTCCAACGAGCTGAAGAATCACTTAGGGTATACAATGATACAGCCGTGGACTCATTGATCGCATTGTTGGTAAAACCCGACTTACAGTTTAAGCACCTTATTAAACGCGGCTCATATTTTAAGTCAATTTCTACACTAGAGAACAAAAGATCAGTTGGATATTCTAACTTGCCTTTATCTTTTAGAGATTTTGACTGACAGAATGGACAGTGGTCTAAACTAAATTCATTTTCTATTAACATTTACATCCTTTATTGGACACAGAAAAGAGTTTAGAGTGAAATACAAATGGACTCGTAATTTCGGATTAATCAAAATATATAAATATGGTACAAGTTGCGAAATCAACGTAGCATAAGCTGCTCCGATAGCTCCAAATTCCTTAATGAAAAAAAAGTTTGCTGTTATATTTGTAATCACTCCAATGAAGGAATAAATCATGCTGTATTTTAATAATCCTTCAGCTGTAAGCCACTTGCCATGAATGCTGCTCAGAGAAATTAGAACAAAATTCCATATTATTACCTTTAAAATATCAACTGAAACATAATATGTTTGACCATATAGTGAGCTTACAATCTCATGTGAGAACATATGAATTGCAAATGAGATAATCAATGAAGACCACAGTAGTGCAGTATATAGTTTTTGTATCCTGCTGATGTAAAGATTTTTATTAGTATTTCTGGCATTTACGATAGATGGGAAAAAAGAGGATGTTATTACGGTAGGGATTACAAATAAAACTGAGGTTAATCGAACACCAACAGAATAAAATCCAACGGATTCATTGTCGAGCATTTCTTTTATCATCACTTGATCAATCTGCATGTAAACAGAAACAAGAATACCACTAAATATTAGCGGCCATGAATCCTTTAATAATGAAATTGCTGTTTGAACTTTGAACTTCAAAAGTTTTATTTCAAATTTGGAATATTTTTTGAAGTAGTAAATAAATGCGAGTGCTAACACTGCGCTATCAAAAAGAATCGTCCAGGCAAAGGCTATAAGTGGGGCAGCATTCAATATGAGAACTATTTTGACGATACTGCTCATTAGTAGACTGATTATATTTGCAAAAACAACATAGCGGCTGAGTACTTTTGATTGAAAGTAGAGATCTATAACATTAAAAGATTGAAGGATTATTGCACTTGCGATTATGAATATTAGCAGATTTGTCTGGCTGTCGTTTGCTGTTATGTTTACAGCAATGAGTAACATTAGCAAAACGATAAATGCGCCCATGAGTTTGAGCCAAAAAACAGTACCTATCAGCTCATCTCTACGACTCTCGTCTTTGACAAGTTCACTCACTACGATACCATCAAGCCCAAGAGTCGCAAATACTGTAAAAAGCCCAACAAAGCTCTGCGCATAGGAAAAAAGTCCAAACTGCTTAGGTCCCAAATACCGGGCGACCCAAATGCCTACAAAAAGCCCTACTAGCAACCGTAGTACTTTCTCCCCCAAGAGCCAGGAAGTGTTAGAGGCGTAGCGCCTAAAGCCTTGATGATTTTTCAGTGTTTCTAGTTTACTGAGTACCAGGGTCAACATGATTTCCTGCAAAAAATAGATTTTACACAGCAAAACACAGAAAATGTCAAAAGCAAAAACTTAATTTGTAATTAAGAAAAAAACTACAAGCTCTAATACATTTAATGGTAATAACGGCAATTATTTTTAAAGGTGTCATCATTGAAAATTCGTCTTATTAGAGGACTCGCAATTTGTCCCAGCAACTGACTTTTTTATTTAAAAGATAAGGTGAAGAAAGACTATGGGTTTATCCGAGTTTTCCGGCCCGCTGCTACCTTTAAGGGTGTTTAATCAAGAACGAGATCTATTGTGGCTTAAAATTGAGCCACTAGTTTTATTCTTGCCATCATTTACAAATCTCTTGCGATGGTACTTTGTCTTGAATTTTTATTATTTGTGTCTGCGTCAAGTTTAATGATTGGTTCGTTTGAATTGCCCATTTAAATTGCAAAAAGCATTGCTTTGTCCCTTTTAAAACAGTTTCAGATAAGTGAATAAAGGTGCGAAATAATAAAATGGATCAATAGAAAAGGCCGGGAATTTATGCCACAAGTACCCTGACCTCGAGCCTAATGTATAGATTCTCCAGCAAACAATCATCGAAATTATAGATAAATTAATTATTCTAGTGCTTCTAGTTGCGTAGGTAAGTAAGAATCCTGGTAGGACAGAGATAATCATCAAAGAAATTCTTGTAGGCAGTAAGGTGTAAGGTAGCAAAGCAAGGAAAATAAAAAGAAACCCAGAAAATACTGCTCCCCACTCTTTAGTGAGGTTAAGTGGTTTACTTAGAAAGAAAATCACGAACAGTATACTTAGTTTAGGCAATTCAGCTAAGTCTGTAGGATTGAATCCTCTTAAGTTTTCAGGAGAAGAATAGTAACTTAGTTTATGTATTTCAGGGACCCAGTCTAGTAATCCCTTACTATAAAGAGTTATGAGAGCAGGAAAACTGAATGAGAAAATTATGGTAGAGCAAAATATGGTTAAAAAAGAAAGGTTGGTTCTTCTTAACAAGCCTTTCGTTATAAAATAAATTGGTAGACATGTAAAATGTGAAATGGTCATGAGAATTATAAGTATAAAACGTTTTTTACCATTACTGTTTAATGCAAAGAGTAAAATTACTAAACCAAGCATCTGTCTTGATAGTTGAGTCGTGCTATAAAAAGAAAAAAATAAAAAACTAGAAGAGATTAATATCGAATGCATTCGTTTTGGGAGATAGCTAGTGCCATAGAGCTCAAGCCATAGCCAATAAAGTCCTGAAATTAACAGTGATGTGAAAAACATTAATCCATTTATAGATAAGTTAACTGGGATAAAGGTAAGAAAGCGGTAATAAGCAGATATTAAAAATTCCGGCTTGAAATATTGGATAAAACTGTTTCCTGCATAGATCTGTTCGTAAACCTGAAAGTATCGATGCATGTCGTCAGACGAGTAAGGAACCACTTCTCTGGAGGAAATGATTATTGAGCCTGTAAAGATTAAGATTAGGCCAAGGATTTTTCTAAGTAAGCCACTTAAGCCGTTCCCAAAGAATGCCAGAAATAAAATGATTGCAAAAAATCCAAGATAAGGAGAAAAAGAACTCACCCATAGAATAATTGAAGTCGTAAATAACGTCACAGTAAGATCTGGTTCGTTTCTTTCCACTGTCTTAAAAGGGGAAAGGATTTTTATTAAATGATTATTCATAAAATTGATGTCATCTAAAGTTGGCCAGGTTAATATCCAGGGATGCAAACAAAAGCCTTAAATTCCGATAAACAAGAATTAACATTTCTAGATTTTGCTGTCGCCCTTTATTTAAGGAGATGGAAAATAATAATACTCGCTTTAGGTCTTTTTTTATTCGGTGTCCTTATTATTGGTCTCCCAAAGGAGTCTAAAAGTATTGAGTCTGTAGTAAATATGGGTACAATTAATACCCAGTATCCTCTTGACTCGTTTGATGAACTTGCACTGATTGTTAAGTCCCATTATCTTGTTGAGTTGTCTTCAGATAAGCAAATTAATTTAAGTATCGAACCATTTGGTGGGTCACCTCGGTTATTTAAACTTATTTCTTTTGTGGGAGGATTTGAAGACATTGAAAGGATTAAAGGAGCACATCAGGAAATAGCGGACAAAATTATAGCTCGTCATAATGCTCTTATTGCTCGAATAGATGAGAGTGATTCGACTTTTTTTACAACACCAACAAGAGTATTATACATAGGGAAAACTAACATAATCAATGCATGGAATTCAGAGGTTGTAAAAAAGTTTTTCAAGTTACTATTAATGAGCTTCGTTTTCTCCGTAGGGATTTTATTTAGTGTTGAATTTCTCATAATGGTAAATCAGAAATCCTCAATAAAGCAGATTAGTCCTTGATCTAAACCAGATAGTAAATAGCATGTTAGTGAGAAGGATAAATGTTATTAACAATAGTAACAGTCGTTTTTAATGCCGAGAAAGAGTTATTAAAAACTTTAAAAAGCCTGTCTGAGCAATCAGTAAAAAATTTTGAATATATAATAATAGACGGGGGGTCTTTAGACGGCACTCTCGATATTTTGGATCATTTTAATGACCTTCATCCTATCGTTATAAGTGAATCAGATAAGGGTATTTATGACGCTATGAACAAAGGGGTTCGTTTAGCAAATGGTAGATACTTGTTTTTTTTGAACGCAGGTGATGTATTCGACTCCAAAGAGACTGTAAGTAAATTAATCAAAATTCTAAAATTATCTGAAGCGGACTTTGTACATGGTTCTATAAGAGTTGACTACGATGAGGTCATAAGTTACAGGCCACCATTTGAAATTGAAAATCTTTGGAAATCTCATAATTTTTGTCATCAAGGAATATTAATTAAAACGGACTATCATAAAAACAATCTGTATGACATTGGTTACCGTATTGCTGCAGATTTTAAGTTAACGTTTGATGGCTTAAAGTCAGGAGCTACTTTTAAAAAAGTAAATTTTCCATTTACAAAAGTATTACCTGGGGGAGTTTCCGACACTGACAGAAGTTTGAGTTACGCTGAAAAATATTCAATAGTTTCTAAACATGACAAATCCTACCTCGTGTATGTTTATTATCATCTTAAAATTGTAGATTCCATCGTCAGATTATTTCTAAAAAAAAGACTGCCTAAGAATCTAGTTTCATTAATATTTAGGTTTAAGTATAGAAAATGAAAAAGCCATTAAACTTATCAATTATTATTCCATGTTATAATCGTGAACAACTTATATCCCAGACGATTGAATCAATTCTTAACCAACTTGATTTTTATCCGCTGGAAATTATTGTATTGGATGATAAAAGCTCAGATCGTACAGTTCAAGTCCTTGAATCACTCAAGCCGGCTATCGTTAATAATAGAATAGAATTTGTTTTAAAAAAAATGAGCACTAATGTAGGACCTTCAAAATTGAGAAATATTGGGGTGGAAATTGCGAGAGGAGACTTTGTAGCTTTTCTTGATTCAGATGACTCTTGGAATGAAACTAAACTAATTACTTTTGCAAAAGATTTAAAAAATAAGCCTGAAATTGTTTTTTGGTCTAATAAGTATTCCTATGCAAAAGAAGAGTTCGTTAATAGTGATTTTTTAGAAAAGATACCCTTTTTGCGACAATTACTAAGAAATCATGCTCAATGTTCATGTGTTGTAATCAAACGGAAGCATTTTTTAAAGTTTAGAGAAGATATGCGGTACAATGAAGATCATGAATGTTTTACCAGAATGAGTTATCATTTTCCTCTTTACTTGAATCATTCAAAACTCACAGTTTTGGGACGTCCACTGATGTCTAAAGGTGGTCTGAGTTCCCATATTTGGAGAATGCGAATTGGTGAAATTAAAACCTATTTTTACTCTATTAGCTATTGCCCCTCTCTTGCTTTAATAATGCCTTTTTTACTCCCTTACTCGATTTTAAAGCATATTAGGTTATTAACGAGGTAATTATGAAGTTTTCAATAGTTACTGCTTCCTTCAATAGCTCTAGATTTATCAAAGAGTGTTTAAAATCTATTGATGAACAACTTTATGTCGAGGTTCAACACATCATTATAGACGGAGATTCAACCGATGGAACCAAAGAGTTTCTACTTGGGCAATTTCAGTTAGGTAAGAGGTTAGTCGTCTCTGAGAAAGATGCTGGGATTTATGATGCTTTAAATAAAGGCTTAAAATTCTGCGAAAACGAAATCATTGGAGTCCTGCATACGGATGATTTATATGCTGATAATTTTGTATTAAGAGACGTTTTGCAATTATTTCAAGATGGAGCTGACATAGTTTACGCAGATCTAGACTATGTAGATCGCTTTGATCCTACTAAGGTATTTAGGAAGTGGAGTGCAGGCCCATTTCTGTTTGCGGACCTAGAGTTCGGATGGATGCCTCCTCATCCTACATTCTTTTTTAAAAAATCTCTTCTTCAACTGATTGGTGATTTTGATCAATACTTTAGAATTTCTTCCGATTATGACCATATGCTTAGGTTTCTTCTGGATAAAAGATGCTCGGTGTCATATATCCCGCGGACAATTGTGAAAATGAGAGTCGGGGGTGAAAGCAATCGCAGCTTGAGAAATATTTTCAGAAAATCGCATGAAGATTATTTGATCGCAAAAAAATATTTTCCATCTCCATTTGGAACAATACTCTGTAAAAACCTACGGAAAATTAAGCAGCTACGCGTCTTTTAAGTTTTTTTTCATTGCCTTTGACTAATTACTTGTCCCTGTTGTGGTATTTAAGGGATAATCGACGGTCTATGAGTGTCTATTTTGCAGCTTTTATCACTTCCTTTGCGATTACATTTATGGCAATCCCGTCCATCATCAGAATAGCTGAAATTAAACATTTATTTGATGAGCCCGATGAAAGGAAAACCCATAAGACGCAAGTGCCAACTCTCGGGGGACTTGCAATCTTTGCTGGGATGATATTTTCACTTACTTTCTGGTCTACTCAAAAAGAGATCGTAGAGCTTCAATATATTATTTCCTCAATAATCATTCTTTTCTTTATTGGAATGAAAGATGATTTGTTTAATCTTATAGCTCACAAAAAACTTATAGGTCAGCTTTTGGCTTCATTCATTTTGGTTCATTGGGCGGGAATACGTATTACTAGTTTTTTTGGTATTCTTGGCATACAAGAGTTGACCATATTGCAATCATATCTTTTTTCTGTCTTCACAATGGTTGTAATAACAAATTCTTTTAACTTGATAGATGGCATCGATTGCCTTGCTGGTTGTGTAGGGTTTCTTGCTGCGACAACTTTCGGTGTTTGGTTTTTCCTGGCTGATCAAACCCAGTACGTTGTCCTATCGGCTTCACTTGTTGGATCACTTGTAGCTTTTCTTTATTATAATAGAACTCCAGCCAAGATTTTCATGGGAGATACCGGTTCACTTATAGTTGGTATTGTTTTGAGTATACTTGCCATCAAGTTTATCGAATTGAATCGGGTCATCCCTTTGGATGGTCCTCAAAAAATAAGTAAAATTCCTGTTGTAACAATTGGAATTTTGATTATTCCATTATTTGATACTTTGCGTGTTTTTGCCAGCCGTATGCTTCAAGGAAAATCGCCATTTGCAGCGGATAGAAACCATCTTCATCACTTAATCATTGACTTAGGGTTCACTCATGTTCAAGCGACATCTCTGTTGATAATATTTAATCTCTGCATTGTGGTTTTTGTTTTTAATATGCAAAAAGTAAGAAGCGAACTAACTCTTACATTGGTATTAGCTCTGTGTTTTATGGGATCCTATTTTTTAACGAGAGAACGAAATAGAAGAAAAAAAACATCACTGTTATTTTTATCAAAAGCTGCCAATCAAACAACTGAGAAGGCTAACTAGATTTACTGTCCCGCCCCCGTAATTACCGTCTTAATAGTTTTAAGAATAACAATTATATCTAGCCAAATGCTGCGATTTTTGACGTAAAAAAGATCAAATTGAAGTTTCTCTAGGGAATCTTCCTGCGAAAATCCATACCTGAATGTTACTTGCGCCCATCCTGTTACTCCGGGTTTAACCAAGTGTCTGAGATTATAGAATGGAATATTAGGAGCCAATTGTTTATCAATAATCTCGGGTCTCTCAGGTCTAGGGCCCACTAAACTCATTTCGCCTCTGATGATGTTAATGAGCTGAGGGAGTTCATCGAGACGAGTTTTACGTAAAAATTTTCCCAAAGGAGTGACTCGAGAATCCCCAGGTTTAGCCCATTGGGCGCCATTTTTTTCAGCGTCCACCACCATTGATCTGAGTTTATACAGCTTAAATGGTTTATTGTTTTGGCCAGTGCGAATCTGTTTAAAAAAGATTGGACGACCATGAAAAATTAAAAGTATAGGGAAGAGGATTGCCGCTACTGGAATTAATAGGATAAGAAGAACAATCGTCACAGTTTTATCAATGAGGACTTTGAGTACATCGTAAGAACGACTTTCTTGAAAGCCACAATACTCAATAAACCAAGATTCATCAATCGCCTTAAGTGGAATCTTACCTGAAATTTTTTCTGCAAAATTTGCTAAATCTATTACTTCAAGTCCTGTCCCTAGAAGATTAAATATCTTCTGATAAACATCTGTATTGGCAAAATTGCGCTCAATGGCAACAAGTTGGGTTCCAGATGAAATTTCACAGTTAGTGCCTGTGATTTTGTAGCCAAGATGAGGTTTGCGCTCGATTTCTTTGGAGACGATCTTGAGGGTCTCTTCGGAACCTATTAAGACAGTTTCTCTTAAGCGACGATCCTTGGAGAAAAAGTAAAAAAAAGTTTTTCTCCATAAATATGAAATGGGTAAAGCCACGAGGGAAATGAGTAATAGGTTTGTTTTTGGTGTTACGTCTTCACCTTCAATAGGGAAAAGATAGATCAAGATTACGGACACAATAATTGAAAGAACAGTTGTTCTAAGAGTTGAAATTGCTAAGTTCGCGGGATTATAAGTCCTGAGTGTATAAAGCCCCTCAATAAAATACATCAAAATCCAAAACGGAAATATGAGACTAAAAAGACGATAATGCTCCGAGAGATTTCCGTGCCTCAGAGAAATCACAATTGTAAGAGACAGGAATAAAATCCCGATATCAACTAATAAAAGAAGTAATGTTTTAGCCCTGTTTGACATGCCTTATTCTATTCCCAATATCAGAAAGGTGTCAGCTACCTTTTAGCTCTAATTTAGATACAGAAAATGCATAGAGAAAAAAGATCATGCTCGCATTGTTGGCATCAAAGGTAACTTCAAACTGACTGGAAACCACAAAGGCTACCCCAAACGGCACCACCAGTGCCCTAGTTAACCCACCAGTTTTAAAGGATTCCCATGCCCATGTAATCAACCATCCCAGGAATAGAAAAAGACCGACGAGACCTGTCCCCGAGGAAATCTCCAGGAATAAATTATGAGAATGAGCATCATCATATTCTTTGGCACCTAAATCGTACTGGGTCTTAATTCTTTTAAGTTGAGAATGGAAGTTGGATAGTCCATAGCCCAAGATGGGTCTTTCCTGAGTGGCAATGAACGCCGCTTTCCACTGACTACGACGGATAACATCTGAAGCATTGTTTTTATTAGTTAAAAAACGCGAATCATGTTCGCCTGAACCGAAGAGATATACGGCACCTAAACCCAGAACTCCCAGAACAGCCAGACCTCCGAGGGTCAGACCAAGTTTGGCCCGATAAAAATAAAGCACAAAGGGAATTCCGCAGAGAAATCCAAGAAGAGCCCCACGCGTATAAGTCAGGTACATTCCAGCAAAGCCGATAATGAAAACAGGTATAGCTGTTCGGAGTGAAACAAATCGCTTAAGGATCGCGCTCAGGAGAGTCAGAAGAATCATCGCCGATCCATACCCATATCTCATGGTATCAGTAAGGCCTTTAGCGCGATTATCTTCTCCAGTCATATACTCATAGCTGGCATAAACTCCAGCAACAACAATACTGACAAAAAAAGTGTTAATTAAAAAAGTCTTAGTTTTATCAGTCGCTTCTTGTAACCAAACTCTAAAAACAAAAATCCCCAACACCCCAAAAAGAAAGTACTTAATTCGTCCAAAGTTCTTAGAAGGCTTGGACAAGAGTTCAAAATTGGTAACCAGACTCAAAAGCGCCACCGCTGTAAACGCCAATAGAAACCAGCCACTGGTCGGCAGCTTGAAGCTTTTCTCTTTGAGCGCCAGAAAGGTGTAGTAGGCGAGCGGAATCGCAAACAGAATTTGATACGCTGATAATACCGAAACGGAGGTCAAAATCCCTGCCGCCAGGAAAAACAAAGCTGCTGAAGTAATTTTCGTCATGTCTAAAAGGTAGCGTATACCTTTAGAAAGTGTCAGCTAACTTTTTGTTAAGATGGTGTTTTCAAGCGGTTGTTTGAAAGGATTGGAAACAAAGGAGGGCGAAAACTTCGTTTTCGCCCTCCCAAACTCAGCTATTGTTCTCGCTGAATAATACAGAATCGTTTCTGAGCTTATGAAAACAGATCTTACTTCAATGCCCTCAATTTAATGCATTCATTGAGCAACTACCATTTCTAATCGCAGAGACAGTTTTAGTGGGTTAATTTGGACCGATATTGACAATTGTTGCTAATTAGCTACAGTGCAAAGGTGGCGTTTTGCTTATAAAAATTTATACAGATAATTTTGGTTTTTCACCCTTTGCTGAATGGCTTAAAAGCCTGAATGATAAAACCCTAAAAGGACGAATTCTTGCTCGGCTAGATAGAATTGAGCAAGGAAATTTGGGCGATCATAAATTTATTGGAGATGGTACTAGGAGCTTCGTGATAAAACTTCACAACCCAGAGATATAAAGAAAGCTTCAGCATTTTATAGCGATTATTTAAGGAACAAGAAATGAAATCCAAGTCTATAAAAGCATTAACTCAAGAAGTGCTAACTGATGACGTTGAACAACAGCTGGCCTATCTTAGAGCAGCATTTGAAGATAATTACGATTTTCCTGAAGCTATTATGACTGCAATCCGTAATATTGCAGAGGTTAGAGGTATTAGTCATTTAGCAAACACTTCAGAATTGAATAGAGAAAATTTATATAGAGTTCTTTCAGGAAGTACATATCCACGCATTGATACGTTCTTTAAGATAATTAATGCTTTAGGAATGCGCCTTACCGTTGAGGGTAAGGGCAAGACTGGTTAAATCCAGGTAAAGTAAAACCTTTGGAGTAATGGATGAAAAAATTGGGAAATAAAATAACAGAAGTTTTAAGTGTTTCTGACCATGATTTTGCCATTGAATTAATTTTTTCTGATGGTTACAGAGGTACCGTTTCTCTTGGGAAAATATTTTCATCACCCAAAGGAGAGGCTGCAGAAGTTTTAAAGGGACAAATCTTTTCCAAATGCTTTGTAGAATCAGGATCCCTCGCCTGGCCGAATGGATTCGAACTCTGTCCAGATGCGATCAGGATTATGATTGAAGAGCAGCTTAAAGATAATAAAGCTTCTTAAATTAAGTCAGGAAGGTAGCGTGTACCTTTCTGGATCTAAGAAATATATGAGTGAATTTATTCTTTATAATACTGAAGATGGTAGATCTGAAATCAAGATAATACTTGATAATGAATCTAGGACAATTTGGCTTAATCAAAAACAAATGTCCGATTTATTTAATGTAAGCTTGAAGACGATCAATGAGCATATTATCAACATCTATAAAGAAGAGGAACTTCAACTATCCGGAATTTCCGGATAGTTCAACGTGAAGGGTCAAGAGATGTTGAAAGAGAGATAACTCATTATAATCTCAAACTTGTTTTATCTGTTGGATACCGGGTTAGCTCTCCACGAGGCACCCAGTTTAGAAAATGGGCCACTAATACTCTTGATGAATACTTGGTTAAGGGTTGCGTCATGAACGATGTGAGGCTTAAGGACCCACAAGGGTGGGATTACTTTGATGAACTCCTAGAGCGAATCAGAGATATTAGATCATCAGAGAAGAGATTCTATCAAAAAGTGAAAGATCTTTTTACTCAAACGAGCATCGATTATGATCCCAAAACAGATACAGCTAAAAACTTTTTCCAGACAGTTCAAAATAAACTTTTATTTGCTGAGACAGGTAAAACAGCTGCTGAACTTATTGTAAGCCGAGCAGATGGAAATAGGGCCAACATGGGCTTAACATCCTGGAAAGGAAAAAGAGTTAGAAAAAACGATATAGTCGTTTCCAAAAATTACTTGTTCCAAGAGGAGATAGCTTCTTTAAATAGACTTGTTACGATGTTTTTGGATTTTGCAGAAGATAGGGCCAGCAGAAGCCAGGAAGGTAGCGTATACCATTAAGAGGTGTTTGAAATCGGAAACAAAGGAGGGCGAAAACTTCGTTTTCGCCCTCCCAAGCTCAGCTACTGCATCTCGCAGAACACACTGTATTTTTTCTGAGCTTATGAAAACATATCTGTCGATAAAATAATTTCATTATCGGAAATTTACCAATTCATATCCTGGTTCAACTATTAATCTGTTTGGAAACCGCATAAAAAGTTGTTTCTTTACTTAATCTATCTGTTTTTTATAGTGTGATACACTATGAAGGTTCCATTGGTACAATTTGTATTTGTTCAATGGTTAGTAGAGTTTCTATCGAGAGACTTCTTCGTCTTTGAATGGGATAAAGGGAATAAGTATAAGAGCGAACATAAGCACGGGATTTTGTTAATAGAAGTAGAAGAAGCTTTTTATCGCGAAAGAGAGTTATATGAAAAAGTCTAAAACATACGTGAAAAATAAATCATCCTATAATGAGGTATCCTTTGAAGTTGAAAAAACTTTAAATTCAAGGAGAACTTGGAAGACCAATAAGAAGCCTACAAGTGTGGCATTAGAACAAGAAACTATTGATCAATTGAAGCAAATTGCTGAGGAGAGAGGCATCCCGTACCAGGTTCTTATGAGAAGTTACATATTGAAGGGGCTCAAAGAGGATATTGCTTACTAAGTCAGAATGGTACACGCTACCTTTTAAACAATGTCGAAAAGGTGCCAGGTAAGAATCAAAATCAGAAAAAATTACGATTTGGATGCAGTAATTAATTTTTGGCGTATTGTTAATTTTAAAATAAATCTCCCACCTTACCAGATTTAATTTTGGCCATCATATTGCTCTAATCATGGTAAACTGCCTCTAATCCCGGAGGTAGATGATGGGGGCGATTGTGTTTGATAATTATGTTTTTGATTCCTGGTTAAATAAGAAGTCCGATGAGATTTTATCTAAAGTTGATAAGTCGACCATATCCACAGAAGAAATGCTAACCCTGATTCTCAAGGCCCAAACGAATCACTTTCATCACATGGATGTTGAGTTTAGAGAGGAATTTAAGAGGATTGAACTTCGCTTTGAAAAAGTGGACGATAGATTTAAGTCAATTGATTTGAAAATGGATGACAGGTTCGAAGCCATGAACTCTAAAATTGATGATAGATTCAAGTGGCTTATGGGAATAATGATCACACTTTCTGCTGGAATCTACTTAAAACTTTTTCTTGGTTAGAAGGCAGGAAGGTATACTCTTTATGTTTAATTTCTTTGGCATTGATTCCTGGACCTTGCAGAAAGGAAAATCAATTTCACCCAGCAATATTTTTTACCAGAAAGACACTGCTAATCGCATCCTCGCAAATGTCACAGGCACCCGTACCTACAGGGTAGAAGTCGTCAGAGAGCTGGACTTACTTTCTGGTACCTGCACTTGCCCGGCCTATGACCACAATGAATTATGTAAACATATTGCAGCTGTCTGCTTAAATCCTCCTCCTTTTTTTACCGCTGCCTCTAAAAGTGACGTACATTACACTTTTGATCGTTATGATGAAGAAGAGGAGGATGATTGGGTCAATCGCCCTCCATTACGGACAACCTCTCCCACCAAAAATGCAATCGAATTGCTTGAGATGGAAAGTTGGACTAATCACCAAGCTTTTTCCATAAATGATTTTTATGAAGGTGGCTTCCAGGAAACAGTTTATCAGTTGTCCCATGACTACCGGGGCCAGCTCCATATCTATTTAAAGAACAGACAGTTATTAAAAAACGGTACGTGGGGAAAAATTAAATCTTTTAGTGGTGATGTAAATAGAGTCGTCCCTCAATTAAGACCCTTTTTAGTTCGTGAATATTATAGTGACCGTCTTTCTCACGCTGTCATTCCCGCTCAGGAAATTCGTTCCTTATTGCCTGACTTTATTAAAAATAACCTCGTGATAGATGAACATGAGCGGCCATTAAAGTGGCTTGAGACGAAGTACCACTGGAAAATTGTGACTGATACAAAGAACAGAAGTTTTGAAATAACTTCTTACTTCTCAGATAAGGTAGAACGGCGAGGAGTCTGGATTGATCCTGAAAATGGTTTTGGATTTGTAGAGGATTCAATTTTTCTGTCTGACGTGAATATATCCCTATCGATCTATGATGCCTTAAAAGTGCTACAAGGTAAGAAACTTAGTGTAAAAGACTGGGAGTCATTTCGGAAGATTATTCTAAATTCTTACCCCAAACATTTATGTGGGGATAAGTTTGAAATGGAAATTCTTACCGCCACACCTAAGTTTTATTTTCATTTTAAGTATCTCTCTTCTTCCAACATTCAAGCAGTATTCATTAAAGAAATACCCACCGATCCCAATGTCATTTATATTGAGGAAGAGAATTGTTTCGGTTTTACACTCAATGTTCCTTTTGTCATCAATCACCAGGAATTAGTTTCACTCATTACTGAGCTGAATGAAAAAGGCATTGAAATAAAATCTTTTCACAAGCGAGTCCATTCCATTAAAAAGTTCGGACTAAAGGTGCAGGGGCAAATCGATTGGTTTGAAACTTCCCTGGAGGCGGACATTGGTGGAGAAGAGCTGCTGTTAGCGGATCTAATGAAGGCCCTGCAGGAGAAAGGTCCTTTTGTGACTCTTAAAAACGGGGATCAGGTACTTTTTCCAGAAGAACTCAAAGAGAAGCTCGCCCGGTTGGCCAAATTTTCAACTGTAAAAAATGGTAAGCTGCTGACTCACAAGACCCGGGCCATGTTGCTGGATGAGTGGAATGGGACTGAACTCACTACTGATGAGCAGTTCTTGCAATTTAAAGCAAAGGTTGCTCATTTTGAAAGAATCCTTCCACTAGATCCTGGTGCTGGATTTTCTGCCACTTTGCGGGAGTACCAGAGTTTGGGTCTAGGGTGGCTGGATTTCCTGGCGCAAATGGAAATGGGAGGATGTCTGGCGGACGATATGGGATTGGGTAAGACTGTTCAGGTCCTGGCCCATTTGCATCGGCGTTTTGATCATTCCTCTAATCGGCCGTCGTTAATCGTTTGTCCCAAGTCACTGGTATTTAATTGGGCCCTAGAGGCCAAAAAATTTGCACCAGTGTTGAGAGTGAAGGTTTTTGCCGGAGGGAAGTGGGAGAAGGAATATCTGGAATGCGATATTCTTTTGATGTCTTATGCCCTCATGCAAAGAAATATCGAAGTTTTAAAAGATGTGGAATTTGATTATGCCATTTTGGATGAAGCCCAGGCCATCAAAAATCCGGGTGGACTCACTACTAAGGCTTCGTTACTGCTGAAGGCACGGCATCGCCTCGCCTTAACCGGAACACCCGTTGAAAATCATCTAGGTGACTTAATGAGTATTTTTAATTTTCTCATTCCGGGCTGTTTTAACTCTAGCATGATGAAACAGGGGCCGCGGATGGAAGATTTATCTTTTTTAAGACCATTCATCTTGCGCAGAAAAAAAGAAGATGTCTTAAAGGAACTTCCTGATAAGACGGTTCAGATCGTCTATTGTGATCAGACAGAGGATGAAAAGAAATACTATCAAAAGTTAAAAAAACTGGCCCGCGGTGAGATTTTGAATGAAAAGAATAAAATCCAAGTTCTGACTCTCTTGATGCGACTTCGCCAGGCTTCCTGTCATCTGGGCCTCATTGATCCTAAAATGACTGGAGTCGAAAGCGGTAAATTGGGTGTATTAAAAGAAATGGCCGAGGAAATTATCGAAGCGGGCCATAAGGTTCTTATTTTCAGCCAATTCACAGAACTTCTTCAACTGGCAAGAAATTACCTCGAAATGAATGAAGACAATTCCTGTTATTTGGACGGAAGCTCTCGTAAGCGGGAAGAGATCGTGAATGAATTTAAAACAAACCCTCTTAAAAAATGCTTCTTCATTAGCCTCAAGGCAGGTGGAACAGGACTGAATTTAACTGAGGCCAATTACTGTTTTATTCTGGACCCTTGGTGGAATCCCGCCGTGGAAAATCAGGCGATTGATCGCATTCACCGCATAGGCCAAAAACTTCCAGTAAATGCTTATCGGCTGATCGCCAAAGATAGTATTGAGGAAAAAGTCTTGGAACTCCAAGCAATGAAAAGTGAACTCGCCCGTAATTTCATGGAAGGAAACGAAGACTATATACAAAAATTATCCGCCAACGATTTGCAGTTCATCCTCTCCTAATGCTGAAAAGGTAGCGTCTACCTTTTGTAAGGCACTGTATTTACTTGAAGTTTAACCTTAATTAAGAATAATTATAGTTAAAGTTATTAATTAACCTTAATTAAGGTTATGAAAATCGATGATTTACACCCAATACTTAGAAAATCATTAATCAAAGGCAGTGATTCTAAGCATCCTCATATTAGCTTTGTTATTCCTGTCTCTCCGCCGCTTGAGATGGTCAAACAGGGTATCTCGATCAGTCTCTTGAACGATGCTCAAAATGCATTAAATAGACTGCCTGCTTATGATGAGATGGATGAGTTGGATAAGCTCATAAATTATCTTTTTGTAAGAAGAGAAGCGGTTCAGTCATCAAGATAAGAGGGCACTTGGTCGACCATTGATGCTGTTTTAGCACCAACGATTGCCGTGTTTTCTGTTCGCTGTTATGCCCATGCTTTAGAAGGGATATTTGATGAGGCCTATAAAAGAAAAGAAAGTATTTTTTCCTCAGATACAGTTTGTCACCTCCACTCTGGTTATCTAGGTAATCCAGGAGAACTGCGCTCACCAGGAAAGGCCGGAGCTTTAGTTTATATTGGTGGACTCAGTCGTCCGGAAGATTCAATTTATAATCCTGTTCCTCCTGAGTATGTCGAAGAATCTTTAAGAAAAGTGATGTCTTGGTATTCGGATCAAGACCTTGCTGCAAAAGGTGATGCCGGAGTTGGAATTAATCTCATTTCAAGAATCGCCATTAGCCATGCTCACTTTGAAGCTGTCCATCCGTTTCCTGATGGAAATGGAAGAGTGGGGAGAGCAATATGGCCGTTACAAATGATAGCCTCAGGTTTGATGCCGCTTTATCTTTCTGGGTATGTAGAAAAACAGAAAAAAAGTTATTACGAGGCATTACAGTTTGCCCAAAAAAAGTTGGATTATTCTAAAATTATTGATTTTATTTCCAGTGCGATCATTTCAAGTTCTTATGAGATGAAAATGACTAAGGAAAAGATTCTGTCCTTGCCAGCACTTTGGCAAGAAAGAGGACGCTTTAGAAAAAAATCCACTGCGGAAAAGGCCCTCCCTTTGATTTTGAAAATGCCAATTTTTACCACCAATAATTTAAGATAAGTCGTCGGCTGCTCAATGCCCGCGGCTGCTCAGGCAGTCATTATTCTTTTGGCCAGAGAGCATGGTAGCGATATTGATCTGGCGATGGAAAAGGCCATGAGAATTCTCACTAATAGGTAGCGTCTACCTTTCTGCTGTCGAAAAGGTGCCAGGTAAGAATGTTACTTGGAAAAAGTACGTTAATAATTCAGTAATATTTTTTTGGCGTTTTGTTAATTACGAATAATTTCCTAACCTTATTAAAACTATTCTCGGCTCTCATTTTGCTCCACTTATGCTAAACTACTTCCAATCCCGGAGGTAGATGATGGGGGCCATTGTGTTTGATAATTATGTTTTTGATTCCTGGTTGAATAAGAAGTCTGATGAGATTTTATCTAAAGTTGATAAGTCGACCATATCCACAGAAGAAATGCTGACTCTGATTCTCAAGGCTCAAACGAATCACTTCCATCATATGGATGTTGAATTCAGAGAGGAGTTTAAGACGATTGATAATCGTTTCGAAACACTGAATTCAAAAATAGAAGATAAATTTAAATGGCAAATAGGAATCATTGTCACCCTTTTTACAGGTATCTACTTAAAACTCTTTCTTACTTAAAATTGAAGACCGTGAGGAAGGTAGCGTCTACCTTTAAGAAGGAGGGCGAAAACTTCGTTTTCGCCCTCCCAAGCTCAGCTACTGCTTCTACACAGCATGCTAAACTTTTTCTGAGCTTATGAAATGTGAACAAGCTCAAATAGGTAGACGCTACCTTTTGACCTAATGAATAGTCTTCCAATCCTCATCATAATGATTCTTTATCAACCACACCGGACGATCTTTAATTATTCCTTGTTCCAACCAGAAAAATTCATCGTCCTCAATCCGCTGAGCGAGGTCGTATTTAAGCTTATCGGAGTTGTTCCACAATTCCTCAAACAACATATCTACTTTCCTTCGTGAGTTCTGGCAAAAGAGCTCAGCCAGATCTTCAGAATCATGCACTTGTTTGGATTTTGAAATCGTCGCCGCCATCACATAGAGTTCAGTAGCAATGTCAACCACCCGAAATAAAAACTGCTGTTTATACTGCAGGGCCGGCCCATGGATGATCATGCCATAGAAAATCTGGCGGGCGAGTTTCTTGGTGGAGCGTTTGATGTAGCCCAGATGACCTCCACCAAAAGGGAGGGTGAACCACAGACCGATGTACCAGAAGAAATAAAAAAAAAAGATGCGGGGAAGGGCGAGGAGCTTTTTGCTCGTTTTGACGTTCTTATCAAGCAAAACCCCCGAAGTCTTTAAATGCTTATCCACAGCTTCCCGGGCAATATACAGATGCATGATCTCAGAAGTGCCTTCAAAAATTCGGTTGATTCTGAAGTCGCGCATGATTCGCTCAACCGGTATGGCCGGTTCACCTCGGGCGAGCAGGGAATCGGCCGTTTCATAACCGCGACCTCCGCGCATTTGCAGGAGATCATCGACATTCTTCCAACCGGTTTCACTGCAATACAATTTCGCTACTGCGGCTTCCAGTCTGATGTCATAATTGTTGTCGTAAAGGGCGGTCGCCAGATCAGAGATCGACTCAATGGCAAAAGTATTGGCGGCCAAGTCAGAGAGTTTGTGAGCAATCGCCTCGTGTTGATAGATGGGTTTGCCCCACTGTTCACGTTCACCACACCAGGTGCGGGCAATCTCCAGGTGTTTTTTGGAAGCCCCGGCAATGGCGGCGGGAAGCGAGAGTCGGCCGGTATTAAGAGTCATGAGGGCGAGCTTCAGGCCCTTGCCTCTCTGCCACAGAAGATTTTCTCTGGGGACTTTGACATTGTTAAAACTGATCACTCCGTTTTCCAGCGCCCGCAGTCCCATGAAGTGACAGCGATGTTCGACTTTAACTCCGGGCCAGTCCATCTCTACAATAAAGGCGCTGATCTGATCATCTTCCTCATGACGGGCCATCACGATGATGACATTGGCGATGGTTCCGTTGGTGCACCAAAGTTTTTCACCGTTTAAAACATAATGATCAATTTTAGTTTCAATGGTCGTTTCCAAGTGGGCGGGATCTGATCCGACATTGGTCTCGGTTAAAGCGAAGGCGGAGATTTCCCCTTTGGCAAAACGTGGAAGATATTTTTGTTTTTGTTCTTCGGTGCCGAACATGATGAGCGGCTGGGGAACACCGATGGATTGATGGGCAGAAATAAGAGCAACCAAATTGGAATCTTTGGTGGCGGTCAGCTTTAGGATTTCATTGTATTCAGACTGAGTAAAACCATGACCTCCGTACTTCTCATCAATTTTCAGTGCGAAGACTCGCATCTCCCGTAAACGATCAATAATTTGTGGAGGGATTTTTCCCTCACGATCGATCTGGTCGGCATCGACCTCATTGGTGAGGAATTGCCGGTACTGAGAAAGAAAATCCAGAAAGGGCTCATTCTCCATTCCTTTCTTTTCCGGAAAGGGATGAATCAAGTCATAAGCAAAATTACCCATGAACATTTCTTTTAAGAAACTAGTCTTGGCCCATTCTTCTCGACTTGATTCCGCCACCTGCATGGCCTTTTCTTCACCGTTCATGACTAAAATTATGAGGTGCTCGGGCGTAGTGAGCAATTTAAGAAGCACTTAAGTCATGTTTAAAAGGTAGCGTCTACCTTTTACCCAATATTTCCAACAGTGTCCCTCTCAGAATATTCAGGTAATTTGCATATACAAACTTTTTGTTTCGTTTGTTGTCATTTAAATCTTTTAAAATCTCAAGTTCTTTAAGCTTATCTACTGTCCTGGCGACTTTTGTATATGATTCCTCACCAGTCAATCGCTGTAAATCTTTGATGGAAACTATAGGGGATCGACAAATAACTTCAAAAATCCTGGTCAAGAAGAAGGAACCTCGCCCTTCATCCAAGTGAAGTTTGATGCGATCATGTTCGTGCAATTTATGTATTTCCTGGGCCGTAATGTTCGCCATCTGAGCGGACTCTATTACGCCTCTTAAGAAAAATGTCACCCAAGCTTCCCATTCACCTTGAAAGCGAATGGACATTAGTCTTGCGTAATATTCTGTTCTATTTGCTTTGAAGAAGTAACTTAAATAGAGAAGAGGCCGATCTAGTACACCCCATGAGACGAGGGCAAATGTTATAAGAAGACGACCTAATCTTCCGTTCCCATCCAAAAAAGGATGGATCGTTTCAAACTGAGCATGAATTAGGGCAACTTTTACGAGAGGTGGAAAACCATTCTCATCATGAATAAAGTTCTCCAAATTTGAGAGGAGCCGTCCTAATTCATTGGGAGGTGGTGGAACAAAATCTGCTGTATTCAAATTGGCCCCTGGCTTGCCAATCCAGTTTTGCGAAGTACGAAGTTCTCCAGGATGCTTATGTTCACCTCTCGTCCCAAGAATAAGCTTGGCGTGAAGTTCTTTTAGCATTCTTGTAGATAATGGAAGGGACTTGAGTCTATTTAAACCTTCGTTCATGGCAGTAACGTAAGTAGCTTCAAAAACATCTTCCTGGGAACATTGGGTCCCTTCAATTTGTGAACTGAGTAGTGCCTCTTTTCTAACGTATAAGTATACGAAAAGATCATGGTCTCTAATGATGGATGAGAGCCCATTTAATTTTCCAAGCTGTTGATCTGCCTGAGAGAGGAGTGAGAGGAGCCCTAGGTCAAATTTGAGTTCTGGATTTTTTGGGGGAAGTTCTTCTGGTATATAAGCCTTATATCCCACCAGCTCTTGTTTTCATTTTTGGCTCAAATTGTATATGTAGGATTCCTTATTCTCATTTGAGTGCACTTTTTGTAAATAAGGCAGGCCTTTATTTACAAAAAAGCTAAATAATATCCGATTGGTAGCGTCTACCTTTTTGCTTATCTTTTACTATTTAATATTTAATATTTTAATATTAAATCAATGTCGGAGAAATTATGCACAGAAGTAATATTTACGATGAAAGATTTAGCCGTGATATTCGAAATCCTAAATATGCCCGTAAATACATTCAAGAACTCCTTGAAAATCAAGATGATCCTCTAAGTGTAGATGAAGTTCTTCGTCTTATTGCAAATAAAATGGGAATGACAGAATTTGCGGAATTCGTTGGAGAACGAGTCCAAAATATCAACAAATTCATTAAAGGCGAGCGCAATCTTAAAAGAGAGACTCTTGATAAATTTCTGCGTCCTTTCGGTCTAGAAACAGTCCTATCTGTAAAGGTGTTAGATGTGGAAAGGTAGCGTCTACCTTCTTGCAATAATGTCTTGGTAGCGTAGAGACATCTTTTCTGGCCATGCCTTTTTAAGCATTTTCTTAGCAGAAACCTTTTGCAGTTTTAATTCCCACACAATTCGGCAAATAATCGCCCCTCGTATTTTGTTACATTCTTTATGTGATAGTGCCAGATTTCTCAGTCGAAAAGTTCCTCCCAATGACTTAGGAACAATGTGTTCTATCGATGCCTCTTGAATGTCTTTAATAACTTTCTGGCAGGTAAAACAGATCTTGTTCATCTCCCATAGTTTTTTTTTTACGTTTCTTCCTCGTCTCAGAGTTGGCCATCTTTACCCCCTTTCAATGGTAATAAATTTTGTAATTTGAATCCATGTCGAAAGGGTAGACGCACCTTTTGACTACCTTTTGAACCATTTGTCGGTAGTAAATAATTTAACGCCACAGCGAAACACCCAGCGATTCACACCACTTAGAAAAATTATCAATGTCACGATTATTGCTTAGAGAAGAAACAAGGAGAGAGGGATCACCCATTATTCACCTGCCGATCCCTCTAGGGCCTTGTGTCCCAGCAGTGACATGGAGTCATGCCACTGCTGTCCTGTTTTTATTTTAACTCATTTTCACTTTGTTCAAAGAACAAAAAGGTGCCAGGTTGCTTATGCCAAGACCCTTACTCATCCGCTCTGAAACTCACCCTTATCACGTTACTTCTCGTTGTAATAATAAGGAGTTCTTTCCCATTCCGTTGCATGAGGTGTGGGACATGATGATTAACCAACTCCAAAAGGAAGTGAAAGAGCAGAACTTGTGCGTACATGCTTTTGTGCTCATGGGAAATCATTTCCATTTGCTTTGCCACACTCCCAAAGGAAATCTCGATCAGATCATGCAGCGATTTCTGCGAACTACTTCTGTGAAAATTAATATGAGAAGTAAAACGATTAATCATATCTGGGGTGGACGGTATAAGTGGAGCCTCATTGAGTCCCAGACTCATTACTTCCAGGTGTATCGCTATATTTTTCAAAACCCAATCCGGGCGGGGATTTGTAACCGTGTTGAAGATTATCCATATACCACTCTGAAGCCTGGTCCACTTCCGATCCATTCTTTCATATCAATGTCGTTCGGGGGAGCTGAGGGGGAACTCGTTTGGCTGAATGAAAAATATGAAAAAGAAGATCAAGAATTAATAAAACTCGGATTAAGAAAGAGCCAGTTTGACGTGAGCCAGAGAAAACTCAAGGCCTTTAATAAACTGAGTTTGCCCAAACCGTCAGAAAGGTAGCGTCTACCTTTCTGACCTACCTTTGCCACAGGATTGATTTTATCGCAATTTTGCTATATTGTATTGGAGGCGATGTGGAAATTAAAGTTTTTCCTCAAGTCATAAAAGTTCTTAATAAAGAAACGAGAGAAATAAGAAAAGATATTCAAGATATCTTAGAAATGCTTGAGCTTAATATTGAGATCGGCATGCCTCATATTAAGTATCTTTCCTCTATTCATAACGGATTATTTGAAATTAGGGTGAAGGATCGATTTGGACAGTTTAGAGCAATTTGTATCTTGAAAAAGAATGATGCCCTATATGTTATTCATGCTTTTAGAAAGAAAACAGAAGAACTTCCTTTGCGTGAGAAAAGAGTCATTTTACAAAGGATTAAGGAGATTTTTTAATGGCAAAATTAAATAAATACAAGTCCGTAAAAGATTTCACTATTAATGGTTTAGATCTTGATGGTTTTGATAGCTGGTTAATAACTTTTAAAAATAAATTAAAAAAAATTATTATTTCAGAACGAAAACGTCGCAATATGTCCCAAAGTGATCTCGCTAAATTACTAGGAACAACCCAGTCGGTAGTCAGCAGAATTGAGACTGGCCTATCAAAGAATATAACAATCGACTACTTGTTGAAAGTTATCACCGCTTTAGGGATTTCTCCGAAAGAAGCAATGGAAGACGTCGCTTAAGTCGGGAAGGTAGACGCTACCTTTCTGCACTACCTTTCTGCAAGAGCGAAAAGTTCGCTTCAACTATGACAAGGGTGTTGCGGGAGATCCGCTTATTCCTTAATGCAGAGGTCGAAAGGTAGCGTCTACCAGGGCAATCGCATCTAAATATGCAAAGTAACTAAAACTTTTCAAAGACTTACGGCCATGCAGCGTGGCCGTAAGTCTTTTTTGTTCTACTATTTCCATTCTTCACCTCTATTCAGGAATGAGAAATGGCAAAGAAACAAAGCCTTATTGAGCACTTTATGATCGTGTCCGATCCTCGTATTAACAGAAGAAAAAAACATAACCTGATCGACATTATCGTGATCGCAATCTGTGGAGTTATCTGCTCCTGCGAAACCTGGGTTGATATTGAAGAATATGGGCAGAGCAAAGAGGATTGGTTTAAGGGTTTTTTAGAGCTTCCCGGTGGCATTCCTTCGCATGATACTTTTGGGCGAGTGTTTTCTTTAATTGATCCAATAGAATTCCAAAAAGCGTTCTATGAATGGACAAAATCAATGATCCAAACCACTGAAGGTGAGATCATTGCCATGGATGGAAAGTACTTCAGATCTTCTCTAACTAAAGCTGGAGATCCTCGTTC
>JAMPXB010000025.1 GCA_023701435.1 Bacteriovoracaceae bacterium
GGAGTGTCATAGTTGGCAAAGGCCATCATCATCGCGAAAAAGCACATCAAAAGACTCATCAAATCCGCGTAGGAGGTTAGCCACCCTTCTGGTTCATCTGGTGGTGGGGTTGGAAATCCTTTGGCCATAAATTATTTCCCCCCCTGAATTACCGCTTTCCAATCCAAACGGTCACCAGGCAATAGAAATGAATTAAGAATTTCGGCAACTACAATAGGGTTTTCTTTGGCGTGAAGAAGCTTCAGTCCTTCAATGATAATTTTGTTCTTTAGAAATACTTCTTTTGATTGTTCAACCAGGTTATCTGCCAAAGGAAGAAAGCCAAGGTTAGACATCACAGTTCCATAAAGAGTGGTAATAAGACAAACCGCCATCGCTGGACCCACTCGTTTAATGGCGTCCGCACCGCTCAGGTTGCCAAGCAGAACAATCATCCCCATAGTGGTACCCATCATACCAAAGGCTGGCGGATACTTACCGACGACCTTCAATTTCCCGGCATCTTCACTGTAAAGATAGAAAAGGTTACTATTACGCTCTTCCATTAAGGCAAAAACCTGCTCAGGAGTCATGACTCCTCCATCCAGCATTTGCAGTCCTTCTTTCAAGAAAAAATCACTTGTTTTATCAGTGATGGTCTTAAGGGACTCTCCCTTACGGTAACTTTCCACTGATAAAATGATCTCTTTAATAATTGCACTGAAATTTGTATCTTTCCCTTTTACCACACGCAAGAGTGCAAATTTAATCATGGTAAACATGCGCTTATATTGGAAGGACATTGCTGCCGCAGCGATCACTCCCCCCAAAACGATGAAGACACTCGGAAAGTCGTAAAACATCTTAAGGTCACCGCCACCTGCTGACAGTATTAAACCATAAGTGAAAACACCCAATGCCAACAACATGGCCGAAACAGCTGCTAAATTCATGAGAACCTCCGTGTGCTTAACTAATCGGTAGGCAAAAAAAAATGTTAATAATCTTTTTAATAAACCGAGAAGATAAATGATTTAATTTTAAGTACTTGATTCAAGTTGCGGGGTAATATGGAAGCTGTAAAACGATTGGAAATTGAAGACTCCCTCGAGGCAAACCAGGTTAAAAACGAGGAGCAGGAAGTGATGGAGCTTCTCGCTTCATTGGTTAAGACACACTACCTTGAAAAATCCAATAAATTCCACATGGCCGTCGAGTTTGAAAAACTCTTTAAGCTCGATAAATTAGAACAGTTAAAATTTTTGGAAGAATTAGATAAGCTTAAAGAGCTCGATCAGCTCAAAGCACTGGATAATTTACAAGAGCTGACTAAGCTACGTGATCTCTCTCAATTATCAGAATTAAAAAAGCTCAACGAATTAGAGAAATTAGAGTGGCTGCGAGAGCTAAACCAACTCGATCGTTTGGAAGGGCTAAAAAATCTGGAAGGTCTGGAGCAGCTCAAAGAGCTCGACCAACTGAAGGCGATGGATAATTTAAAAGAGTTAAGCAAATTGCGTGAACTCTCTCACCTATCCGAACTTAAGCCACTTTCTCATCTTGAGAGATTAGAAAAATTAAATGAATTATCAAAACTAGAACGACTGGCTTCGCTGGTTCATCTGGAAAAACTGGATAATCTTCAATCATTGGATAAATTGCTTCAGCTCAAGGAATTAAATCGCCTGGGTGATCTTGGCCAGCTTCAAGCACTGGATAATTTACAGGACCTGAAAAACCTTCAGGAATTAAACCGTCTTTCAGAGTTAAAGTCACTTTCTCAATTGGAGAACCTGGAAGATCTGAGAGCTTTGTCCAAGCTCGAGCATCTCGGAGAATTAAAAAATCTCAGAGACCTGGATAAACTACAAAGCATCAATACTCTTAATAAGCTTCTCGAAGAACACAGAACAACTCTCGCTCCGTTAATGCATCTGGAAAAGTTAATGGAGCTCGTGCGACTTCAGGATTTAGGTAAACTCGAAGAATTATCTCAATTGCATAAACTTGATGAGCTCAATCGTCTTGATAAATTAGATCGTATTGATGATGCCAGATTTGCCGAACGATTAGACAAGCTGGACAAGCTCGACATTCTTGAAAAAGGCACTCGTAAACTCGTCATTCAACAGGTGATTGGTTTTGGTCTGGAACTTTTTAAGTTAATGGTAGCGGGCTTTGTGATCGTCTTTTTACTTACTCGTGAATCAGGCCGTGAAATCGCAATCAAGGCATTACCGGCCATTGGTTTTGGCAGTGCCGCTCAAGTAAATCTCGGACTAAAACTTTTAGTTGGAGAAACTACTGCAGAAAACTTTCAAAGCATCATTCTGGATATTCGTAAGCGAATGGATGCAGAGATCGATACTGTTTTTTCAACCAGCGGTTTATTTTCCATTGAACGCAGAATTGAAATGGTTAATCAAATCCTCTCTTATTCCTATCAGGGTAATGGCGTAGATCTTGCCAAAGAAGCCAAAGCGAAGATGGAAGAAAGATTAATGAAATTAAGTGAAAATACGGTTTCCCGACTGGAATTTGATATGGCACTGGCACGAGGTCGAAAAGATACAGCCACCGAAAGTCAGCTTCGTGAAATCAAGCTATTAGTAGCACAAAAACAGTATCCACAATTAATGGAAAAAGTACTGCCAATTTGGGGAAGCAGTGAGGCCATCATCATGGCGGCAGTCACAGGCGCTATTTCCCTGAAATTACAGGACCCCGGTACTCTTGAGGAATTGTTGCGTACAATACCAGTGAAGGGAGCCTTATAAGCATGAAACAGACATCGCTCTTGCTGTCTATTTTGAGTTTTTTACTCATCGGCTGTGTTGGTACCGTTCAGGATGCCCAGGAAGCCTTTACCAAGGCTTCAGACGCTCCCAAAGCACCGATTATTTTCGCAGGGATCACTTCTGTTTCTGCTATTTCTGATTCCAGACTTGAAGTTTTCTTTTATCCCGCCAGCGGCGGCTCCGGAAAATACACTTATGACATCATGGTGGGCAGTTCGCCTTTTCCGATTTCTATTCCCTCAGATGTCATGACTCCCGATTATCGGGGACTTCTAAAAACCACCATTACGGGACTCAATCGCTTAACCACCTATCAGGTTCGGGTTGAAGTCCGGGACGCAGTAAACGAAATTCAAAGTAATTCGCAGATACTAAAATCAGCAACAACTTTTGATAACCAGGTTGCCGACTTTAATGGAATTTCTTCAGCTGCCAATACTCCAGGTCAGGATGGTAAGGACTCTATTAAGGTTCGCTGGACTCCAGCAAGAACTTCAGGTGGATTAACTAAACAAACATGGGAACCAAAGTCTTATGAAGTAGTTTTAGTTGATGCTGACCGTCTCACCCCCAATGACATGGACGTAGAGTATACGCCCACACAAGGGCGGTGGGTTTATGCTTTTAATCATGATAACACCATGAACGAATACATTGTTCGGGGTCTTCCTTCGCAAACTCGATTTTATGTAAGAATACGTGCTATTCATGAAGGTTCAGTGGATGACGTTTATGACCCGAAAAAAAGAAGTGAGCTTAACACTGGTTATGTCACCATTTCGACACTATCAGCAGCACTGGCCGATATTAATTTCCCCAGCGAATCCTTTGCTGTCACACTTGCTACTGGAGAACAAGGGTTAAGTGCCGTTCAGGCCAACTGGACTGCAGCAGCTGGTGTTTTTGATCACTACCGACTTTACTATAGTCAGGTGGGTGGTGGAGTTTCAAGCGGGACGTATCCTGAAGCTTGTCTTTCACCTATGTTATCAGATCCAGGTGAGACTGTTTTCTGTAAAAAAGTAGACTTCGATAAAGCTTCTAGTCCCATCACTGGTCTCTTGCCCTATACCAGCTATGAAGTCGTGCTCATGCTTTGTGCGACTACTTCATGCGGACCTAGTGAGCGCTTAATCTCACCAGTCAGAACAATTACGACTGATCCCAATTCACCAGTCTTTAACGGCGTTAAAGAAATTAAAGGCGCCCAAAGTTTAGCTGACCTGGGAAAACTCTTTGTGGAATTTGATATCCCTAATTTTGCGACAGGATACTTTGACGGACTCATTTTGAAGATGCGACGAACAGTGGATGGTTCAGATAGCGCCGTCGAAATCACTCAGTTTACGACTCCTATTTCCCACATTTCTTATAATTTCTTGACGCAAAACCAAGTGGTGTTAACCGGTGTTGATTACCTCTCATCTGAACCTTATTGTTTTACCCTTTATCCGTATAAATATGATTCAGACGAGGTCACGCGCCGCGAATCTCCCAATAATATCTGGAAGTGCATTCAGCCAAAAGCTGAGGCACCAACAGTGGATCAGTTTCTTGGACTGGCCTCCGGACGGGCGGAAAATAATACAGTCTACTTTACCTGGAATGCTCCGACCTCAGGGATTTATGCAACCTATGAACTCTATTGGCGCAAGCAATCAGGGGCCAGCTTTACTTGGGGGGAAGCTGTATTGGCCGCCAACGATTTTGACTATAGCAATTATGGAGTATTTGAGATTGATGCTGACCAGACTGATATCACCCTGGAAGGAATTCCTAGCGGAAATTACGCCTTTGGTATCCTGACTCGTTATACTTACATCACTGATGAAGGTGAGGTAACTATCCGAAGTGAGACCAATGGTAGCATCCTGAGATGTCTTGTGGACGATACCCAGCTTAATGTCACTATCGATTGCGGTAACTAAAGGTTTGGGCAGAGTAAAAAACATTCTGCCCAGATCGTACTAACTTTGGTAGCGTGAAGTGTCCCTAAAAGAGGTCACCATGCAAAAAAAATTAGTACCAGATTACATCGAAAAACTCGAAGTCTACCAGGCCGGAAAACCCATTGAAGAAGTTGCCCAGGAAAAAGGCCTTACCCGCATTACCAAATTAGCGAGTAATGAAAACCCGCTGGGTCCTTCCCCTTTTGCGATCAGGGAAATGACCAATGCCCTGTGGGATGTTCATCGCTACCCTGACATGTTCGCCAATCAAGTCAAGAAAGCTCTTTGTGATCTCTATCACCTAAAACCGCAAAATATTATTTTAGGAAATGGTTCTGAAGGCATCATGGGCTACATTGTCCGCGCTTTCCTCCAACCGGATGAGGAAGTGGTCACTTCAGAAAATACCTTCATTGGTTTTTTAATTCTCGCCAAATCGGTGGGAGCAAAACTCATTCAGGTTCCTCGTCGTCCCGATTATAAGTATGACGTTAAGGCGATGGCGGAGAAGATTACCGATAAGACAAAAATCGTCTATATCGCCAATCCGGACAATCCTACCGGAACCTATATTACCAAAGAAGAATTTGATTATCTGATGAAGCACGTTCCAGCTCACACCATTGTGATTCTGGATGAAGCTTATTTTGAATTTGCTCAAGGTCAGTGGGACTATCCTGATTCGATGAACTACCGTTATGACAACGTCCTGACGCTGCGAACTTTTTCTAAGGCCTATGGTATCTCTGGTGTCAGATGCGGTTATGGTTTCGGCCATGAGTATCTCATCGGTAACCTTCATAAAGTGAAGCTTCCGTTTGAACCAAGTCTCATTGCTCAGAAAGGGGCCTATGGGGCCCTTAAAGACTACCCTCACTTACTCAGAACTCTGGAGAACAATAAAGAGCGCTACCAGGAACTCTTTTCTTACCTCACCGAGAAAGGATTTAAGCCTATTCCTTCAGTGACAAATTTTGTGACGATTAAAACCGGCTCAGAAGAAAAAAGTCTCTACCTTTATAACGAACTTTTAAATCATGGAGTCATCATTCGTCCGCTCAAGGCGAACCTCATGCCAGACCATGTGCGAATTTCCATCGGCACCAAAGAAGAGATGAACCATTTTTATGAAGCCATGGAAGAAGTTCTTCCTCGCTATCAGCAAAAATTCGGAGAACTTAAATGAAAGTTTGTACATATAAACGGCCCACCCCTTTTGGTGTGCAAAAACGATTTGGACTTTTCTATGATGAAAAGACCTTGATTGATATGAATCTTCTGTGGCAAACAGAGTTTGCCCGTCAGGGTTTTTATGCTCCTGACAAACGCTCCCTCTTATTTGCTCCTCCCTCACTGGCCCAGTTTCTTCGTATTCATCAGGATGCGGCTATTCCTATGCTCCAGGATTCTCTGGAGCTCTATAAGAAACTGACCAAAGCAGGAGAAACTAATTTCGCCTTTCATCTTTTTGATGCCGAAGATGTAACTTTCGATGCCCCCCTTGATGAAATCGCCATGTATCGTGATTTCTACACTCACGAGAAGCATGTGAAGAAAGGCTTTGAAAAAAGACAGGAAGAAGTTCCTGCTGCCTGGTATGAAATCCCAGCTTACTATAAAGGCGGCAATACCGGCTTTATCGGTCACAACGATATTATTCCCTGGCCCTATTACTCCGAAAAAATTGATTACGAGCTTGAACTTGGCGTGGTCATCGGACGAGATGGTAAGAACGTTAAGGCCCAAGACATTAAAAAACATATTTTTGGTTTCACGGTTTTAAATGATGTCTCTGCCCGGGACATCCAGCGTAAAGAGATGTCCATTCGTCTGGGCCCGGCCAAAGGTAAAGACTGGTGTTCAGTCATGGGACCGGTGATCGTTACTTTTGATGAGTTTAATTATGAAGAGCCTAACCTTCTCATGACAGCTTCAGTAAATGGTGAAGAATGGTCCCGAGGACAATCGGGCGACTCCCATTATTCATGGGGCGAAATGATTGAGTACATGGGGATGGAAGAATGGATCAGGGCCACGGATTTCATTGGTTCAGGTACCGTGGGAACAGGCTGCGGCTTGGAGCTTGATCGATGGATCAAACCCGGTGACCTTCTGGAACTATCGATTGAAAAAATTGGAACGTTAAAAAATATTGTTGGAACTCCTCATAAGAGAGATTGATATGACTGAAAATTTTCATGCAAGTGGTATCTATACTAAACAGGCCCATGTAAAAATCCCTGAAGGAATGTTTGAAGAAGAACATGGCCGTAAAGGTTTCTTTGGTCGGGTCTCACAAATCTATCATCAGTACAAACCGACCGATTGGTCAGATATTGAAGGCAACCTAAAGCCAAGAAACCTGCCTCCTCTTTTTGAAGAGAAGGGGCTGCAGAATAAGTTTATTAAGATGCTTTATAACAGCGATGTCGAAGTCTATCTGGGCACACTTACTAAAAACCCGGAGAGCTTTTATCGCAATTCCGATTATGATGAGATGTTTTTTATTCATGAAGGCGAAGGCCGGATGGAAACAACTTATGGACACGTTCCTTTCAAAAAGGGTGATTACATTATCATGCCTCGAGGAACGACTTATAAAACCTATATCACCAAACCTTGCAAGATTCTCAAAGTGGAATCAAACTCCGAATTCGAGGAGCCATCCCGCGGTATTCTTGGCCCCAACGCTCTCTATGACCAAACGGCCAAGTTTATACCGGAAGCTGCAGTAGGTTCTGAAAATGATTTAAAAGATTATCCGGTAGATATTAAACATCATGGAAAAGTAACCCGTGTAACCTACCCGTTTAATCCACTGGATGCGGTTGGCTGGAAGGGTTCTCTCTATCCATGGCGCATTTCCATTTATGACTATTGTCCGATCAACTCTCACCGCTATCACATTCCACCATCGGGACACACTATGTTTGTGGCCCACAATTTTGTGATTTGCTCATTTGTGGCCCGCCCTCTGGAATACACCAGTGAAGGCGTTTTGAAGGTTCCCTTCTTTCATTCCAATATCGATTATGATGAGATCCTTTTTTATCATCAGGGAAATTTCTTTTCCCGCGACAACATTGATGCAGGAGCGATCACCTTCCACCCTCAAGGCATTCATCACGGCCCTCACCCAAAAGCCTTTCTCAAGGCCAATGAGAATGAATTTACTGATGAATTTGCCGTGATGATCGATAGTCGAAATCCTCTGTTCATGACTACGGATTTTGGAAAGTATGAGAATAAAGATTATTGGAAAAGTTGGATGCAAAAATGAAAACATATAAGACTGATGGCGCTTTTGCCGATAACTACAAATTTTTAATCGGTTCAATTGTCCCTAGACCTATTGCCGTTATATCAACCCGAAACATTGATGGAACCAACAATCTGGCTCCTTTCTCTTTTTTTACGGCGGTTTCTGCCTCTCCAATGATCGTTGCTTTTTGCCCGCTGATCAGAACATCTAACGGAGAATTTAAAGATACCGTTAAGAACATTCTTCGCGAGAAAGAATTTGTCCTAAATTTTTGCACCGAAGACAATTACGCCAAAGTTAATCTGGCTTCGACTGAACTTACCTACGGTGAAGATGAGTTCGTTTTTTCAGGCCTTACTCCAATTGATTCCGAAATCGTGAAGGCCAAGCGAGTGAAAGAATCACCTGTTCAGTTCGAGTGCGAATTCCGCGATATGCTTTGTTATGGCAAAGTCCCGGGAGCAGGATCACTCATCACCGGTGAAGTAAAGCTCGTCCATATTGATGAAAAGATCATGAAAGACGGAAAGATTCAAAGCGAACTCTTAAAAGCTGTAGGTCGCGGAGCAGGAAATGACTGGTTTAAAACAGACAGCCGCTTCGAACTCGAGCGGCTGATGAAGTCTCAGATTCAAAAATAATTATTCACAAACAACATCTGTTAAAGGAATTGAAGAGTCTTCCAAGTGGATGATAACTTCGCCTTTAACAGGTCCTGTTGAACCCTTAATAAAGCTCACTTGAATCGCCTTGCTTGAAAGTAATCGATACAGATTAGTGTCCTCAATTACTGAAGTACGCCCCTGACTTGAGATGAGTGTCGCTACATTATAATCAATAGCTTCTACCGCCATGTCCTCATTAACGACAGTTTCATCAGCAGTTCCACAATTAAGATTCATTAGAGAAGAACTAGATCCATCCCCCAAATATGTGATTGTGCACGTAAGACTATTTTGAAACACTCCTGAACAGTAACCTTGATCATTGAGATTTCTGGGAGCTACTACCACTCGACAAGATCCATTTCGTCCCATCAGTCTTTTAGCCTCTTTCGTGTCACATTTATCCTGAAGCTTCATTGCTAGATCCTCGGCTTGGACCAATGAACTAAAGATCACAAGAGAAAATAAAATTAGATGTTTCAAGGTAGCTCCTGACGTAAGTATGGGCGGATTATAGCCCAAATTTATTCAAGGAGTTGAAAGTCTGTAAAAATGACAGCCCTGGCCTTTGGCGGGTGAATTGCCCCGGGGTAAGTCCAAATTTGTCTCCAGGACTCTTAAAACTCTTTTAATATTGAGTGTTCTGGTTTGGCACATGATTGGCATTACTGGCTTTCTATGAAGGCCAACCCGCAACATTCTGGAGTTGATGCATGAACACATCCTGTGAAACAACTGATCTCCTGGTTTTCTCTCACTTGCGTTGGGATTTTGTTTTCCAACGCCCGCAGCATCTCTTAAGTCGTCATGCAAAATACCGTAGAGTTTTTTATTTTGAAGAGCCCGTGTTTGGCATGACAGAATTTCCACGGCTCCACTTACGTGAGACCTCTGAAAATGTTTTGATTGTTATTCCCTATTTGCCATCTCATATCGAGCCCTCCCAAATGGAAGCGGCTATGATTGATCTGGTCGATGAGCTTATTTATGAAGAAGAAATCATTGATTACTCCATCATGTACTACACTCCGATGGCCCTTTCCTTCTCCCGTCATCTTGAACCACGGGCCATTATTTTTGACTGTATGGATGAACTCTCTCATTTTAAGGAAGCTCCGGAAACAATTCGTCAGTTTGAAAATGAACTATTAGGAAGTGCTGACCTGGTCTTCACTGGCGGCATGTCGTTATATGAAGCCAAAAAACATATCCATCACAACATCCACCCTTGTCCCAGCAGTATTGACTTCCATCACTTCTCACAGGCAAGGGGACGTTTAATTGAACCTGATGACCAAATCAATATCCCTCATCCGCGAATTGGATTTTATGGTGTTATTGATGAACGTTTTAATCTTGAACTCTTAATGCAAATAGCGGATCTCAAACCTGACTATCAGTTTGTCATTGTTGGGCCGGTTCAGAAAATTGATCCACGCACCTTACCTCGAAGAAATAATATCCATTATCTGGGTAAAAAAGATTATCACGCTCTTCCTCTGTATCTGGCGGGCTGGGATTGCGCCATGATGCCATTTGCTTTAAATGATGCCACAAAGTATATCTCTCCGACCAAAACACCGGAGTACCTGGCCGCAGGAAAACCAGTCGTTTCCACCAGTATCAAAGATGTCATCAATCCTTACGGTCATCAGCGATTGGTCTATATTGCAGATACACCAGAAGATTTTATTGATGCCATAGATCTGACGATGGAAGAACGAAAACTCCCTGAGTGGCTCGATCGAGTTGATCATTACCTGAAAGATAATTCTTGGGACAAAACATTTACAAAAATGGCTGAGCTGGAATTAAAGTGCCGAAATCCTGATTTTAGGACAAGGACAAGGGAAGGCCATCATTCAATTACAGTACATTTCAGCGGCGCGGTTTAATATGAAACCGCTTGAGATGTGGGGAGGAGTTGAGTGCACCCTGAACCGCATTGGAGATAATTATTTCAATCAATGCGAAAAAAGTGGGCATCAAAGAAGACTCTCCGACTTAAAACTTTTTGCCGATTTAGGTATCAAGAAACTGCGCTATCCATGCTTATGGGAGACGGTGGCCCCGAAAGATCTTGATCATTGTCATTGGGAGTACCTCGATGAAAGATTAAATGAATTACGGCGCTTAAATCTTCCTTTTATCGCCGGATTTCTTCATCATGGAAGTGGTCCGAATTATACAAGTTTGATTGATCCAGGCTTTCCCCTTAAGTTTTCTACTTATGCCCGACTATTCATTCAAAGATATCCCTGGGTAAATGATTTTACTCCTATTAATGAAATAAATACGACGGCCCGCCTTAGCTGTCTCGATGGTTATTGGTATCCTCATTTAAACAGCACCCTCTACTATTTCAAATCGGTGCTTCTCCAATGTCAGGCAACGGTTTTGGCGATGAGAGAAATCAAAAGAATAAATCCAGTGGCACGCCTGATCCAGACAGACAATATAGGAAAATTTCAAAGCACTGATGTGCTCGAATATCAACGAGACTATGAAAATGAAAGACGTTGGTTAGCCTTTGATTTCCTCTGCGGAAATGTCACAGAACATCACCCACTGTATCCCTCGATGAAGGCCAGTGGTATAACTGACAAAGAACTTGCCTGGTTTCAGGATAACAATTGTCCACCTGATATTCTTGGAATCAACCACTATCAATTAAGTGACCGCTTTCTTGATCATCAAATCGAACTCTACCCTGAAGAATTTCATGAGGAAAATGACATTCATCAATATGCTAATATCCAAGCTCTTGCTACAGGTAAGGCGGAAATAATTTCACCGGAATTGATTCTGCAGGAAGCCTGGGAAAGATTTCGTATTCCACTGGCCTTAACTGAATGCCATGCAAGTGGTCCTCGTGAAAGTCAAATGCGCTGGCTTCATGAAATCTGGAATATCTGCCTTAAACTCCAAACACAAGGGATTCAAATTGAAGCCGTTACTGCCTGGAGTTTACTAGGAACATACGATTGTAATAATAACACCTATGAATCCGGTGTCTTTGATTTAAGAAATGCGGAAAAAAAACCGCAGGCCACAGCTCTATCCAAAATGGTTAAAGAACTGGCAACCAAAGGTCATTACCATTCGCCTGTCCTCTGCTCAGAAGGTACCTGGCACACTCCGAGACGCATCGTATGGGCGGCCAGACAGGGGGATTTTACCCGCCTTTATCACCATAGTGATGCTCGTCCTATTCTTATTACAGGAGCCACGGAAACGCTTAGACAAGAACTGGCGCGAATTTGCGGGGCAAGAAATATTTACTATCGCCTTCTGAGTCGAAGAGAAATGGATATTTCTGACCGGGATTCAATTGAACAGGCTATCGATGTTTATAAGCCTTGGGCGATTATCAATACAGAAGGAGAAAATCTCCAAGGAACAGTAAATCTCGACAGAGCCTGTCGTGACAGTCGGATACAGTTGGTGATTCTCACCTCTGATGAAAATTTACCCGATCTCGCCCATGAATGCCTGAATCATTTAATTGATCAAGAACCAAAGGAGATCCATGCATGAAGGAACATATTGGCATCGCCGGCGCCGGCTTTGCAGGAGCTGTCCTTGCTCGCGAATTAGCGGATACCGGAAAATTCCGAATCACTGTTTTCGATGAGAGAAATCATGTAGCAGGAAACTGCCATACGGCTAGAGATCCCGAGACAGGAGTCATGGTACATATTTATAGTCCCCATATTTTTAATACTGATCGCGAGGATATTTGGGAATATGTTAATCACTGGGGAAAATTTGAGCCTTTCATTAATCGGGTTAAGGCCAATACCGCAAAGGGAATCTTTTCTCTTCCCATCAACTTATTAACTATCAATCAGTTCTTTGGTAAAAAATTAAGTCCAGCAGAGGCCCGTGATTTCATTGGTTCCAAGGTAGAGCAAAGTATCAAAGAGCCCAAAAATTTCGAGGAACAGGCCTTAAAGTTTCTAGGCCAGGACATTTATAATAACTTCTTTTATGGTTATGCTAAAAAACAATGGGGCGTAGAGCCTTCAGAGCTTCCGGCTTCTATTTTAAAAAGACTTCCGATACGCTTCAATTACGATGACAACTACTATGATAAAAAATATCAGGGTATTCCGGTTAGCGGATACACTGAGATTGTAAAACGTATTCTTGATCATAATGACATTGAACTTCGTCTTGGAACTAAGCTTGATCCTGATAGAAAAAGGGATTTTGACCACATCTTTTGGAGTGGTCCCATGGATGGGTTTTTTGGTTTTAAATTAGGAAGACTGACTTATCGGACATTAAAATTCGAGCGGATTGTTCAAAACGGGGACTATCAGGGCAATCCGATTATTCATTACTGTGAAGAAGAAGTCCCTTATAACCGGATCGCTGAACACAAGCATTTCTGTCCTTGGGAGAATCATGAAAAAACAGTGCTCTTCAAAGAGTACTCAAAACCTTGTGAAAAAGACGATATCCCTTACTATCCTCTACGCTTAAATAACGACAAGAAGCTACTGGAAGAATACACCAAACTCGCCGAGGAGGTTGAACATGTGACTTTTATCGGGCGGCTAGGAACCTATCGCTACCTGGATATGCATATGGTGATTGCAGAATCAATGGATCTCGCCCGTATATGTAAAACAACGGAACTAAAAAACTGGCCCAAGTTCAGCGTTCATCCACTTTCTTAAGTAGCATAACGCCCCGCTTTTTTCATTCTTAATGGTGGTCAAAGCCCATTCCCACTTTTAAAATTTATTCCATCCAATCTATTAAGGGGTGGCCATGGGACTAATTCTCAAACAGTTATTTGCTTTTATTAAATTGCTCAATTCAGACACAGGAAACATTTCACTCGCACTGGGAATGACCTGCGGTTTTATCCTGGGCATGACTCCAGTCTTGTCACTTCACAGCTTGCTCATTTTTTTGATTCTGTTCTTTTTCAGAATTCAGATAGGTGCCGCCTTGGTGATGGCCTTCTTTTTTAAATTTGCGGCCTTCCTGTTAGACCCCGTCTTTCATGCCGTCGGCTCTAAAGTGTTGGAGATGGAATCTCTCGCTGGCTTTTTTACAACACTCTATAATATGCCAATCATTCCCTACACCCGTTTTAACAATTCCATTGTTATGGGTTCAGCAGTGGTAACTTTTGCTCTGTCACCTTTGGTGTTTTTTGCCAGCCAATACTTCATCCTTAAGTATCGTGAAACAGTCGTCGCCCGCTTTAAAGAAACTAAATTCTGGAAAGCGATGGAAGCAACTAAGTTTTACCAATGGTATTACAAATACGATCAATACAAGTGGAATTAAGCGGAGCCTAATATGACTGATAAGACTATCAATACCGAAAAGAAAAAAGAAAAGAAGAAAGGCCCGATCCGCTTTGAAGCGATCATTCCAGTGGTCGTGCTCTCAACGATTACATTCCTTTACTTTACCTTTTACTTTGATCACCATATGAAAAAGTTGATCGAGTATGTAGGAACCCAGGCCAATGGTGCCGAAGTAAACGTGGATGGTGTAAGAACCAGTTTCATCCGCGGCTCCTTTGATCTTGATCGCCTTCAAGTTACCGATCCGGAGCGCCCTACTCATAACTCCATTGAAATTGGAAATATGCATTTCCAATACCTCTGGGACGCTCTTTTAAGAATGAAATTTGTCGTGGATGATGCCAGCATCAATAACATTCAGCTCCTCAAACCAAGAACCTCTCCCGGTAAAGTACTTCCACCTGAACCGGCCAAGCCAAGCAAGATCGATGCTCTTCAATTAGAAGTGATGGCCCAAGTAAAGAACAAGTATGGCGCCAACATGCTGGGTGACGTGCTGGCGGTTCTGGAAGGCGGGGATTACGAAGCTCAGATTCAAAAGATCCGCGGTACCCTCAAATCAGAAGCCCGGGTAAATGCTATGGTCTCTGATGTCCAAACCAAAAAAGAATTCTGGGATGGAAAAGTCAAAGAGCTCTCTGACACTTCCAAGCTAAAAGAAATCGAAACGACTCTGCAGGCAGTTAAGGCCGAAAAGAATTTTGTTAAGCAGGCCCAGGGTATTTCAAAATTAAATAACCTCTTAAATGATGTTCATAAGCAGTACAAAGAGATTGAGACTTCGACCAACAAACTTCAGGCAGAAGTTAAGGCCGTCGCCAATTATCCTAAAGAACTGCAAGCCCTCGTTAATGAAGATATCACTTCTTTAAAAAATCGTTTCTCTGTTCCACAGATTGATTTTAAAGACATGGCGATGCACTTATTTGCCGGGGAATTCGCTCAGTATATTGCTAAGGGAAGAAAATATCAGGCACTGGCCGAACAATATCTTCCTGAGAAAAAAGAGCCTGAAGATGTCGTTATTCCTCCGAAGCGCTCTGAAGGTAAGAACTACGACTTTCCTATCACAACTGGTTATCCCCTCTTTTGGTTAAAGCGCGCGGCAATCAGTTCTAAAGGAACTGCTGATTCTTATTCCGGCCAGGTCTCAGGAGAACTCACCAACGTCACAACTTCTCCCAAGCAAATTAATAGGCCCGTGGTACTGGATATGAGAGGAGACTTTCCGGCCGCTAAGGTCATGGGAGTCAAGGCCCTCCTGACAGCGGATTTTACCAAGGCTATCTCCAAACAATCGGCCCTGATTCAAGTCAACTCCTTCGCTGTACCAGAAAAACTTTTTGTTAATGATGAGAAGTTAAAATTTGGATTTTTGAACGCTATTGGTACTTCTACTATTTCGGCGACTCTTCAGGAGCAGCAGGTGAATATGAGCTGGACTTCCGCTCTTAACAAGCCTCAATTTCTAGTAGAGACTTCCAATAAGATTGCCAAAGAAATGCTCACCAATGTGGTCAATAGCATTCCCGTCATTACCATTGATGGAAAGGCAACCGGTTCTTACAAGAACCTCAATATGGATATTAAGTCCAATCTCGGAACTGAGCTGGGCCAGGGTTTCACTCGCGAAATTGGCGCCAAGGTGACTGAAGCTCAAGATAAGATCAACGCTTTAGTAGAAGAAAAAATCAAAAACCCGAAAGAGACGCTAATGGCAGCCATTAATGGCAACAATAAGAACCTCTCGCAATTAGGCAACTTGGAAGACCTCTATAAAAAGAATGAAGACAAGATCAAGGCAGAAATCGCCAAGCTTAAAAATGGTGGTGGCGTTGATAAGTTAAAAGAGCAAGGTAAGAAGATTTTTAAAGGTATTAAATTCTAGTTTTTTTCCGCTGGTAGTTTTAAGGAATTACCAGCGGAATCATTTGATAAACAAAACCCTCTGATGATTTTTGATAGTGGCCAATTAAGCAGACCTGACTGGTCTCTCCGCAATCAGTGATACTCTTGATCTCACGACCGTAGAAAAAATTAATCAAACTATAATCATACATGGTAAACCAGCTGCCATTAAACTGATTTTGCGCCCAGACCTTGTCGTCATAATCCAGAACATAAATCCTTTCCTGGTTATCGAGTGCAAAGCCCTTAACCATAGTACTGTTTAATGTCCCGTCGTAAACATCTTCCCAAGTAAGTCCGTTGTCCGAAGTACGGATAACTTTATCAGTTGTATGGGCCAACACATCCCCGTTACTTGTCATCGTCAGATTTTTATAAGAACTTGCATCAGGAGCACGCAGGATCTCTGTAAAGGTCGCTCCGTCATCTGTTGAGCGATACATCACTCTATTCCAAACCAGAGCGACATCCCTTTCGACGCCAGCAATCCATAGACTGCCATCGCTAAAAATTTTTAAATCCCCCACCATGAAGTTAGTGCTTCCCGCCTCAACAGGAAAAGTATGTACCGTACTCCAGGAGGTTCCATTACTGGTACCTCTCCTTAAGTCGGCTAACCCACCTCCAGCACCCGCATTACCAAAATAGTAAGCCGTTCCATCACTCTCAGTTGCTATCTTAACGTTAAATAACCTGAAGGCTTGGGTATCCACAGATCCCCAGGTTGCACCACCATCAATGGTTCGCCTAAGATCAAAGGTGTTTGCATTAATTCCTCCCACATAAACGGTATTGGTCGGTCCAATCCCTATGCTCTCTGCGGTAAAGGAAATCCCAGCACTCGTGAAGACATCACTATTGGTCCAGGTAACACCATTATCTGCACTTTTCATCACTACCCAGGGATAACTATAAGTGGAGTCGATAAACATCAGGCTTCCGGTAGCCCATAAGTTTCCAGCAGGATCTTTTTTAAGGTCCTCGAAACCGGTATAGAGTTGTTCTTTATAGTGAATAACAGATCGTACTGACCAGGTTGCGCCGGAATCTGTTGAACGCCAGTTAATGCCCTGATCGGGGTTATTTCGATAGTAACCAAATCCCATAATTGACCCATCGTTAGCCTCAATCAGGGTAACTCCTTCTTGGGTAATTGTATCGTCACTATGAACCACGTTCCAGGTAACTCCATCATCAGTACTGCGCAAAATACGGCTAAACCATTTGGAAAAGCCACCAGGAAAGAAAGATCCAATCGCAACCAATTCTCCGGTACTGAGTTTTTTGATGTCCTGACCTGTGTAATTAGCAACTCCATTATAGACGGTGTTCCAAGTTGTCCCACCATCAATCGTTTTTGCAATTTTCCAACTTGTTGTGTTGCCCGAAAAATAAGCTTCGGTCTCAGAAACTATTTCTAAATCACCAACTAACTCATAGGCCCCAGATCCCAGAAGAGCTCCACCCAACATTGAACCTAAATCACTCCAATTCCAGGAGCCCAGAGCGTAAGTGCCTTTCCATAAATGGCCATCATTACTTGAGACTGCCCAGATGACTCCTGCCGGAGAAACCTTGATTGAAATGAAAGAACTCACAGCAGGCACGCTATGAATGGTAGTCCAAGTGGCCCCGTCATCAATACTTTCTCGAATCACGCCGCCACCACTCGAAGTTAATCCTGCCGCATAGATATTACCACTGGCCGAGACCGCTATATCCATACATTGGTGGCCCCAGGAAGCGATCTCTACAAAGTGATCAGCAGTGGTCCAGGTGGCACCATTGTCACTCGATTTCCTGACAATCCATTCAGAGCTATAAGAAGGAGAATCATTGTCATACATGTAACCGCAGACGTAGATATCGTTTCCTTTTGTCACAGTGGCCAGCGGATGGCTTTCACCATTTTCGAAAGGAACATAAAAATCTGACAGTTCCCAGTTCTGACCGTAATCAGTTGAACGAAACACCGCCCATCTCTCCCACCCGGCATCAGCACTCGCTATGGAAGAAATAAAAAGGGTCCCGTTGGCGAGTGACGCCGAACTGGTGATAAAGTTCTGATCTCCGAAACTCAGCGGGAAATCAATTTTCTCTCCGACTTGGAAACCAGCAATTTTGATCGTATTCGTTCCTGCATTTCCCAAATCATCACTAGCGCTAATGGTATGACTTATGGGACCTAAATTAATGGGAACCCCGTAGACCAGGGTCACTGGATCAAAAGTACCAATCCCAAAATCATTGGTAGTAAAAGTCGTCCCCCCATTAGAAAAAGCAAAGGGGATGGACTCTCCAGCGCGGATGGTAGGTTGAGTATAATTCCAAATTAAAGTCGGGGCAGCTACAGAACCAACAGATTTAGCGGCATTGATATGAACATCATTGCAAGCTACGACTGTTAATAAGGATAATAGATGGATCCAACGCCACATATATTCTTATCGTCATAAACTCTTATAATATTAAAATGTCTGCCTTAAAATAGGCGATTGATCCCAGCGACAACACCATATTCAAAAAAGCGCAGATCGGCTGAACGCTCATCCTTAAGTTTAATATCCCAAGCCTTCAAATCCAAATAAGGCATCAGGGTCCAGGAGTATTTCTCCAGGAAGAAACCACGAAAGACTCCAATCTGCTCAAAGCCCATAATCAAACGATGGCCCGAGAGGGTCGAGACCGACTCTCCCGAAACTGACGAATCAATCAGCAAGCTAAATTTGGCAAAAGCTCTCCAGTATTCGTTTTTAGGCGTATAACGGTAACCAAAGGCCAACCACTGACTTCGTAAATCTTTGGTCTTGGTCTTATCCCCCGTATCATCCAGCAAGATGTTCTTGGATGATTCAAATCCACCGATCCAGCCCTTCCACTGAAAACCTGTATGAAAGTCATAGAGAGGAATTGAAGCATCAGTGCCATTGGTGAAGTTTAGAAAAGAAAGATTGAGTTCATTGTTCCAAATCCAGCCTTCATTCTGTTTTTGCACTAAAAACCGGTAGGAGGAAAGAACTGAGGAAGAGTAAGAATCTTCGCCTAATTCTCCTTCCTGATCCAACTGAAAATGGTATGGCGACAGAGCTGCGCCAAATCTCCATCCAGGACGAAGGTCGTTTGCCCACGAATTCAAAGCGAGCGCCAATAGACTAAAGGTTATGCTTAAGCGTATCAATTTCATGATTTAATCTTAAACGATTTTAGAAAAATTACTACTTAGTAAGAGATTTTTCTGACCGCAAAAACAAATCGATCTGAATTCATCGTAATCGTCGAGTTAGCATAGGTGTTGCTGCAATAGAGTTGCAGCTTGACCTGATCATTCTGTAAGAAACGTTTAACTGCTGTCCCATTATTCGGTAAATTAATAGCGTGAGTAGTTGTTCCATCAAAAATACTTAATTTGGAACTTAACATGGAATACATATCCACAGCAGTATAAGGGGCATCCAGAAAAATCTCATAGACCCCATCTGCTGGAATCGTAAAGATTCCGGTCCCAACGTTGAAACTTAAATTATTCAATTCAGTTGGATCTAAAACCGGTGTAAACCAAACAGATCCAGTCATTGGACATTGAACAGGATTCGGGTCATTCCATTTGGTCATCAGTCCATAACGTAGGCCATCGACATACTCTTTAGTGGCCGCATCAGTGGGCATAATAGGTACCGCAAGATTGGTAACTCTGTTGGCGCCCATATCTAGATTACCAAACATCATGTCGCCGCTTTTTTGAACAGCAACACCCTGGGAATTGTTGATCATGGCTTCAAGTTTACCTAAGGCCTGCAAAAAAGTATCAGAAGCAGAAATTGGTGAAGGTGATCCAGCAGTATAACCAGTGAGAAGAGTGGCGCGCACTCTGGCATCCGTAAAATAAAGATTGGCCCCTTCTGCAATCGCCCCCGAATTCAGACCGGCGATCGCCGCTTCCACATCAGTGAAATTCTGATTCATCTGAGAAGCCGAGATGGTGGTATTACTGGTAAAGGTATGAGTCACTGCTTTACTCATTACTGGATTGAAGAGGATTCCCAACGACAGCATGGTTAGAAGTTTAGTCTTCATTTTCATTTACGGTCCCCACTTGGCCTGATCCCACTGGGAATTTTCCCACTGGCCTTCAGGTAAAGATGATGTTTTTTCTGCGATGATGGAAGGAAAAGGGTCTGCACTACAATTTGATGTGCCTACAAGGATAGTTACTTCAGCGCCAGCATTGTAAAAGTCTACATTGAGCAATGAACCGCATTGCTGAGGTCCGGCCCATGCATCCGATCCTTCATAACCCACCAGATACATACTCCAGGTTCCATGAGGAATGAGCACCCTGTAGGGATAAGTCAGATCCTGCTTGATGACCTCACCCGTTTTTGTATTAACCAATTTTAAAGATGCTCCACCTGGAAAGGCCAAATCACTTACCAAGGCGCTCATAGACACCACTAAAGCAGTGTCCGATTGCTTGCTCTGACTGCAAGCAACTAGTAACAATAGTAGCGAGAATATAAGGAGCTTTAGACCTTGAAACATGAATGCTTTATCGGCATTTAACAGGAGGAAATAAACTTAAGAAGGGGTGCAGCTTTCTAAAGGCTGCACCCTTAAGTAACAGAATTAATAAGCGAGTAATTTTCTCAAAGCTTCTACCACATCATTAGTCTGCGGCAGAATCACTTCTTCTAGATCCGGACAATAGGCCACGTGGGTGTCTTTCGAGCAAACACGTAGAATCGGAGCATCCAGGCATTCAAAAGCTTCTTCGTTCACACGGGCAGCGATCTCACCGGCATAACCAGAAGTCTTATGCTCTTCGTGACAGATAAGAAGACGATGAGTTTTCTTAAGTGATTTGAAAACAGCTTCAAAATCAAATGGAGCAATAGTACGAGCATCGAGAATTTCAATCGAGTGACCTTCTTGCTCTAACACTTTCGCAGCTTCCACTGATTTCTGAACTAAAGCACCCCAAGCAACGATCGTAGCACTCTTACCTTCTTTCACCACACGAGCTTTACCGAAAGGAATCATATATTCCTCACCTGGGTCAGCTGAACGGTTATAGCCTTGGTAATAAAGATGCTTATGCTCAAGGAACATAACTGGATCATCACAACGAATCGCGGTTCTTAACAGACCGATAGCATCCTGGGCATTAGACGGATAAACCACTCTGATACCTGGGTTATGAGTGAAAAGAGATTCACCAGATTGTGAGTGGTACATGGCCCCACCACGAAGGTAGCCGCCAATCGGTACACGCACAACCATTGGACACTTGAAGTCGCCGCCTGAACGGTAGCGAGTGGTCGCCATCTCGTTTTTCAGCTGCATATAAGCAGTCCAGATGTAATCAAAGAATTGAATCTCTACTACTGGCTTAAGCCCTCTCATCGCCATACCGATGGCGCGACCAATAATGTTCGCCTCAGCAAGTGGTGAGTTGAAAACTTGGCCAGGCTTAGCGGCTTTTTGAACACCGTGAGTAACCTTGAACACCCCGCCCTTACCTTTAAGTTCCGGGTTGTCGTATTTATCAACTTCTGTGAAGTCTGCAACGTCCTCTCCGAAAACCATCATCAAAGGATTCTTTTTGATTTCTGATTTAAGAGTCATGTTGATCGCTGTGGCCAGAGGAATATCTTCCTTACCTGAAAACTGCGGAGCTGTTTCAAAATCAGATGAAGTTGGATCAACATCCGGAGAATATAAGTGAGAATCAAAAGTTGATTTAGCCGGCCATGCTGTTTCCAGAGCGCGAGTCATGGCCTCACGAACTTCTTTAGTAGCTTCATCTAAGATGGCCTTAACTTCCTCAGTGGTCATGAGACCAGTTTCAGTTAAAAACTTAGGATATGAGTTGATCACATCTTTAGCGGCTTCTTCGGCCAGGTCTTCTTTGGTGCGGTAGTAAGAGTGATCATCAGAAAGTGAGTGTGAGTAAGGACGAGTAACATTGGCGTGAACCAGAGCAGGACCTTTGCCAGCTCTTAAGTATTTCTCTACTTCTACCATGGTATTGTAAGAATCCACCGGACAGTTACCGTCACATGTGAAGATCTTCAGTCCTGGGAAATTGGCCAGCGCAACTGAGATCGATCCGCCTGGAGTTTGTACCCATGTCGGAGTTGAGATGGCGTAACCGTTATCTTCCACCATGAAAAGAACTGGGAGCTTGTTTACACAAGCAGTAGTCAGACCTTCCCAGAATTCACCTTGAGAAGTCGTACCATCACCACAAGAGACATAAACGATTTCTTGTTCGTTATAAACCGGTGAGTCCTTCAAATTCATTTTCTTCAAATGAAGACCAGCTTCGGCAATACCAACAGCTTGTAGGAACTGAGTTCCAGTACAAGATGATTTTGAAACGATATTAAGTTTAACGTTACCCCAGTGAGCTGGCATCTGACGGCCGTGAGAAGCTGTATCACCGGTGTTACCGTTTGCCTGACAAAGCATCTCGTAAGGAGTTACTCCTAAACCGATGCAAAGAGCGCGGTCACGGTAGTATGGAATGAAGTAATCGTGTTTAGCTTTAAGAACTTTGGCAGTGGCCGAAAGAATACCTTCATGACCGGCACCAGAGATTTGGAAGAAAGCTTTGTTTTGCTTCTTCATTGTGATTTCGGCATCATCCGTTTTTCTTGAAAGATAAACGTTTTTTAGAAACCAAGTAAGGTCAGCTTTACTGAGCTTATTTTTTTTAATGAGATCGAGCTTTTTGTTATAAAGCGGATTTGATTTAGAATTCACTTCGGTGGCCTCTGTTTCTGAGATATTTGTGCGCATAGTAATTCCCCTGAAAATATGGACCCATCTTACCCTCTAGAGGCAAGAAAATCTACTTTGGATAGGATAGTGGGTATTATTTCTCTACGTAGTGATAGCGGAAAAAGCGCTCAAAATAGACGCCTTGGGCCCTAATGGAAAAATACATAACCTGGGAGTCCTCAGGGTAAAGCACTGAAAATTCCCAGTTGCCCTTACCCACGGGCACAATATCAACGATCATCCCCAAACCTTCCAGGAATATTTCCGGCTTCTCCACAAGCTCTAGTGGCCGGTTTTGAGCATCGGCCAGGTGAAGCCGATAAACCATTTTATTCTGAACATACTTAACAAACTGAATTTTAGAATGGGCCAGGTCTGGCTTTTGGGTAGGAAGTTTTAGTTTTGCTTGCAGCAATTTCCCTTTAACAAAGACATCCAACTTCGTGGTTCCCAAATTTTGATTAAGGAGCAAGTAGTAGCGGCCCAAAAGAAGGCGCTCCAACTTAAAAGGCACTTCGGCTTTTTTCGAGTCGCGAAGAAAAATGTCCTTTGGAAGACAATCAACGAATTGCCCTGATGCGTCTCTTAATTCCAAATAGAGGTAATGAACCGGTTCTTCACCGAAGGATGACGTTGCCGAGGGAAAAAGTTGGATACGGCTATTCGTTCGATCGACAGTGCCGATACGCAAGGCTGTTTGGGAAGAGGGACTCCGCAATTTCGGAGGGACCGCACAACCCACAAGTAGAATGGTTAAAAGGATTAAACCGAATCTCATTACTTGAGCTTATCGGTCTGCAATAAGAATTCATTAGCTAATTGAAAAGGGGCCCAAATAAGGGCCCCTTTAGGAAAGATTTTCTATTTATCTCAATAAGTTAGCAGCTTCAAAAACATCAAGGATCGAACCATAAGTCGAAAGGGTTGAGAACAGAACAGGCTCAGCTGTACCTGGAAGGTTCACTTTCAGCTTCGGATAGCGACGAGAGGTATCGATCATTAGCGCCTTAACTTCGTCAGCGTTCAATCCTGAGTCGTAAGAAAGTAGAAGAGCTGCTACACCGGCCGCTGTCGGAGAGGCCATCGATGTCCCAGAGTAAGTGTCATAAGAGTTGTCCGGAGTTGTTGATAGGATATCAACACCTGGAGCGAACAGATCCACCGTCTTCTTACCGTAGTTAGAGAAGTCGGCTGGAAGTTCCAAACCTTTTTTATAAGAAGAAGCTCCGATCTCTAACCAGTTATTGAACTCGCGCTTACCTTTAAGGTCCGTGCGGCTTGGGAAACTTGGAACGAGGTCATTGTTCTTATTATCGTTACCAGCAGCGTGAACAAGAAGAACACCTTTTGATTCAGCGTAACGAACGGCTTCATCAACGGCTCTCTTAAATGGAGAATACATTTTACCAAAGCTCATATTGATAACTTTAGCGCCATTATCAACAGCATAACGAATTCCGTTGGCCACATCTTTATCGCGCTCATCACCATTAGGAATCACTCTGATTGCCATGATCTTAACGTTAGTCGCAACACCTTTAATACCAAGGTTATTGTCACGAACAGCGGCAATAGATCCAGAAACGTGAGTACCGTGACTTGAGTCAGGGCCGATCACATCATTGTTTCCGTAAGATTTTTCATTCAGATCAGAATAGTTATCACCTACAATTCCACGAGAGTTGAAGTTTTCATTGTAGTAATATCTCATCTGGTCACCGTAATAACCAAGTACGGCATTGATACGAGATTCAGTCAGACCATTTGAAAGAAGGCCCAACATTTCCGACTTAGCTTTCAAAACAGCTTCGTTGGTTGATTCAAGTGCGCGAACAGCATCAACCGTCATAGTCGAAACACCAGCGGACTTCAGAACTTCTTCCGCCGCTTTATAAGCATCAAGACGAGCGGTATAATTGGCCACTACCCCTTTTGCACTTTCATAATTCTCAGTTACAACTTTCTGAACTTTTTCCAGATACTCTGCTTGAGTCGGAGTCAGAGTTTCCCCTAGTCTTTCAACCTGGGCCTTGAGTGCTTTCATACGAACAAGTTCACGAGTCACTTCTAAAGTATCAGCATCAACTTGTGCAGCAGCATTACCTTTTACAAGACGAAGACCATTGGCGAGAGTTGAGTCCTCCACCATCGTCGCCATACCATCAGCACCACCAATGAAGTTCCAACCAAAGACGTCATCAACGTAACCATTGCCATCATTATCAATTCCATCATTGGCAACTTCACCTTCGTTGATCCAGATTTTACCCTGAAGATCTTCGTGGTTAACGTCCACACCAGAATCGATAACAGCAACAATGATATCTTCGCTTTGAGGCATACCAAACGTTACATAAGTGTCTTCAGTTCTCACACCCTCTGCTCCATCAGCTGGAGAAAGGTTGAACCAGTTTTCCGGACGAACATCCAGAAACGACTTTGCAATGATTGTACCCTTGGCATTTTTCAGAACATATCGAGATTCATTCTTCTTATTTTGTTTAAGGATGATTTCAGCTTTCGGCACCTGTTGAACGCGAGCAAAAGCAGTAGTAATGGAAAGAGGGAGAACAAGCGCCAGAAACGCTGCACGAGACATCATAGGGATCCTTCCTTTGTTGATGGTAAGTACCCTAGTTTATGACTCAATTTAAAACCGATTACAAGGGCTTATGATCTAATGTCAGACTTTTCTTCGGAGGTGGTGTAATAATTACACCACCTGCCTAGGTTCTAACACCTTGGATTCTTAAACCAGTTCAATCCCAACTTTAATTGGTCGCTCAACCTCAAGCCCTCTGCTCGTCATAAGATCAATAATTTCTGACGGTCTGATACTAGCACCTTGCTTCACATGAGCGGTAACAAAGATTCCTGGAATGCGACAAGGTGAAACCTCATCGATGATTTCCATGATTTGCTCGTTAAGGTTTAGCTTTCCAGAAGTGATGTCCAAAATCATTGGACGGATGTCTTTATCCAGAAGTTTTTCATCTTTCTTGGAGTAAGACTGAATGATGATTTGCTCTTGAGATTTAAGTTCGTTCACGACGTTGTCGATTTCGGCTTGGCCTTTCACTGGAATAAAATATGTGAAGGCGCGGGCGGAATCCTGGATCGAAGGAGTTTTGCTGTTGATGACAGAAATTCCTTTGAAGATGATTCCTGGTTCGGAATGATCCTGGAGACTCTTCATCATGCCTTCAAAGTCGGTCCACTCTTCCGGTACACGCACATCAAAATATTCTGTGAGTGAGCTGATGCCTAAAGTTAAGGCCGGTCCAAAAGACAGGAGTGGACGAATATTGTAGCCCTCGGAGTGAAGGGTTTGAAGATTGGCACGCTTGAAGATTCGGGCCATGACTTTTTGTAAATCTAAGTGAGAGATGAAAGTGATGGGACCGATTTTTGAGAATTCAATACGGTACTTAAAGCCCACTGATTGATTACGCTTTTCGCGCAATTCAACGATGTCTTTTTTTAGGACTTCGGGTTGGACATAAGGCTGATCTTCAATGGCGTTCATGCCTTTTAAGAAATCACGGCGCTCTTCGACCATGCCCTTTAAGTCACAAGCGACTCCGCAGTGATAGCAAACAAGTTTTTTCTTATCGATATCAAAAGTCTTCTCGAGGGACTCAAGGTTTGAGTGGTGAACAATCATGCCGTGGACTTTTCCACATGGAGGAGAAAGACGGTTATGAGTTGCCTTCTTCCATTCGATCTCAAGGAAGCGGTCAGTAAGACCGACATCAATGTGATCCCAGGCAAGTTTGCCGTTCATGGGGATAGTGCCTAAGAAGATTTGGGTATCAAGACCTGAGTCCTCTACACATTGAACCCAAAGGTTATAATTGAAAGTTTCATCCCAACCGTCAAAGCGGGCGCCACCTTTCCAGGCATTGTAAATGATGTTGGCAATACGGCGGTCTCCGCGGGCCACAATCCCTTCGAGGGCAGAGATTTTTGAGAAGTGCTTGCGGAAGTTTAAGCGGTATTTTTCTGCATAGTCTTTTAAGAGATTCTGCTTACGCTCAATCTCCGGCAGTGTGATCATGTTGGACCACTGAAATGGAGTGTGAGGTTTAGGAACGAAAGAAGAAACTGAAACCGTAACGGTGGGATTTCTTACTCCGCACTCAGCCGCTTTCTTGCGGGCCTTGCCGGCAGTTTCCATGATGGCGATGACATCTTCATCTTCTTCAGTTGGAAGACCGATCATGAAGTAGAGCTTCATTTTGGTCCAGCCACGGGAGAAAACATCCACAGCTGTTTGCAGAAGATCTTCTTCGGAGACGTTTTTATTGATCACGTCGCGCATGCGCTGGGAACCGGCCTCAGGAGCGAAGGTCAGAGAGGTGTTTTTTACTTCCGCTAGTTTATCGAGGATGCGGTTATCAAGACCATAAGCGCGCAATGAGGAAATCCCCAGCGTCGCGTTTTCTTTATGTAGTTTATCAAGTAGTTCAATCACGAGTGGTGTTACCGCTGAATAATCGGCGGTAGATAAACAAGTAAGGGAAGCTTCATCAAAGCCGCCATTCTTTAGACCATCCATCATCATCTGTACGACATTCTCTGGATTACGTTCTCTGACTGGACGATAAATCATACCGGCCTGACAGAAACGACAGCCTTCAGTACAACCGCGGGCCAGCTCCACTGAGAAGCGGTCAAAGATCGCCGTCATGTGAGGAATGGGAGACTTTGTTGGGAACGGGTAATTTGCAAGGTTATCCACAAAGTAGCGTTGAACACGGTCAGGAATCACACCAGCAAATTCTGGTTTAGGACCAGTAACTACTTCCATTTGAGTCATGGGATCAATAGCGGTCTCATAAAACTTTGGAACGTAGATGCCTTTCCATTTTGAGAGTTCAAATAAAATATCATCGCGCTTAAGACCTTGAGCGCGCGCTTCACCCACAAAGTGAACAATGCGGGCAAAAAGTTTTTCACCGTCACCAATGACCACGAAGTCCATGAAAGGAGCAAGTGGCTCCGGGTGAGTGGCACAAGGACCACCACAGATGACGAATGGCTCTTCTTCTTTACGATCTTTGGTCCAGATGGAAACTCCACCGAGCTCCAGCATGTTTAAGATATTGGTGTAAGACATTTCATACTGCAGAGAAAACCCTACGATATGGAAGTCTTTAAGTGGTTTAAAGTTTTCCAGACTCACCAATTGAAGATTACGAGCGCGGATTTCTTTTTCCATGTCGATCCAGGGAGCGAAAACTCTTTCTGCTAATAAGCCCTGGTGTTGATTAATTTCATCATAGAGGATTTTCATCCCCAAGTGACTCATGCCAATTTCATATGTATCAGGAAAACACAAAGCGACTCGGCCGATGGATTCATCCCAGTTCTTTTTAGTAACAAAATGTTCCCCGCCGATATATCGGGCCGGTTTTTCAACTTGATCTAAAAAGGAAGCGTAAGGATTGTGAGATGCCACGAGGACTCCTGTCGTTTGTTTGTTTCACTCTAAAATAAGCGAGTGGAAGGATTGGAACCTTCTAAATATAGGATTGGATTTTTTAACAGATCGCCGAATGCTTGTGAAGAGCTAAATTAAAAGCCTGAAGAAAGTGACAACACCCAACGCCGGTCCTCTTCTTCCCGGAAGCCGTCCAGCGAGCGGTCGATGGCGTAAGTAGTGATATCCATGATGAAAACTCTTGAGCGCACACCTATACCACCCGATCCCCAACCATCACCCCAACCAGCACGGAGGAAAATTCGACGGTTAAAGTCCAGCTCAGCACCAGCGGCTAGCCGACGTTTTACATCGGTATCATAGGCGTTATTCAAGTCCTTGATATTGGCCTCCAGGTGGAGCCGGGACCTTTTGCCAACTTGCGGAGTAATGGAAACACCCATATCAATTGTTTGTTCGATCTCATCCGGCGCTCCACCATCGCCCGCACCTTCAAAATCATTACTGGTGGCATTTCTTAAAACGACCGAAAAAGTTGGTAAAAAAGTATAAGGCAAAGTGAGTCTTGTACCTGCAGTGAGCTGCAAGCTTCTGCCCGTCTTGTAATCAAGTTCCGTGTCTATGTTCACTGGATCAGTCGGGCCGAAGACTTTATAAAGATCTCTTCGGTTAAGATAAACTGCCGAAGCTCCAATCTTTAAAATCCCCCCAAACAAAGAAGCATTAAGTGCCATGACTGGGCCATGATCTCTTCGCTCAGCAACTTCATACTCATTGGCCACATCATCATTAATGATGGCACGGTTTCGCTGAGAAAAAAGATAACCGAGAGTTAATCCACGGACAGTGAAATTGGGAAAAAGATTTATTCGGGAATGAGTGAGTTTACCTTGATCCTCAGCTAAAGCTGTTCGCATTTCTTCCGGGTCAAAGGAATCAATAAAGTTTCCAGGAATTTCCAGAGCAGGACCATCACCGATAACACTCATTAACCCGGAGCTCGCTTCAAGATGAATATTGGCCAGATGAAACTGAGGCTTACGTACAGTTCCCAGGCCCGCCGGATTATAAAAGGCTGACCAGGCATCATCGACTTTATTGATATAAGCATTTCCCATCGCTAATGCGCGGGCAGAGGTGACAAATTCCGGAAAGGCATGATCTTCAAAATCTAGCGCTGCGTATGACAGCTGAGTCAGTGCCACGATGGAAAATATAATTATCAGCAGATTTTTCAAGGCGGTTATTCTCCTACCTCATTATTCTAGAAGAAGCTGGGAAAAGTCTCAAGCAAGGGACAAAACATCCTCTCACCAACTAAATCCAAGGGAATAGCCAAAGACCAACTGGCTTTTATCTTTGGTCTCAGCGGTAACTAATTGTTGATAAGTCCCCTCAAACTTTACGAAAAAGGCGTTTAGGGAAAACTCCACTCCGCCACTTAAAGAAGAAATGGTTGTTTCTATTTCAGGCTCGAGCCCATTTAAGACCGGATCAGAAGAAAAGACCTCACCAGTGAAATTGTAAGTGGCATAAGAAAGACTGGCATACGGAAAAATATTGGTATTAATGCGGTAACCATAGAGCAGTAGAAATTCCTTCCCCTGCAATTCAAACTTCACCGTTTCATCATCGGTCTCATGTTTATTACCACCCACCGCTGCCGCCAGACTCATTTTATGGCCGGCACTATTGGCAGTTCGGGGAGCCCCGATAAACTGAAACTTCCCGCCAATCATGGAATTGGCGCCACCAGTATGAGACCAGTAAAGGTCAAACGGATCAAAGAAAGAACTAGATAAAAGAAATCCACTTTTTCTCAGAAGATCGTAAGTGACTCCCTGATCAGTGGTGCCACTGCTGGTATCAATAGTTAGCTGTTGAGCTGCTGTTTGCTGAATTTCCACCTGCCCGCGAAGGGCCCCGCCCTGAGTTTCAGGGGTTAGAAAACGGTTGGTCGGCACTAAATATTTAGTGGCACAACTTACCTTAAAAAGGAGGCAGATTAGTAGGATTATTCTCATAAGACTGTATTCATTCTATTCCCTTATCCTATTAAAAATCCTAGGGTGGCAATATTTTCCCCTCCGCATTTGCTATTAATCGCTAAGCTTTAAAATGCCGATAAAGGTTATGTATGAACAGCTTTGGCCGGATGCTTTCTCTATTCATTTGTCTCACAATCGCCTCTTGTCAGGTGAAAGAATCAGCGTCTAGTGGCGGTTTATTCTCAGGCCACTTACCTACCACTAATAAATTCACCCTCCAGACGCCAACAGCGAAAACCTACGTCGAAGGTGAAGTGATCACTTTAAATCTCTCCTTCCCTTTTGATGTTATTGTCGATACGACTTCAGGCAATCCCAGAGTCAAAATGACCATTGGGGCAGCCACTCGCTATGCCACTTACGTGGTTCAGGCCAATGCCAAGATTCTGCGATTCACTTATACAATTATCGCTGGTGAGGAAGATGCAAACGGTATCGATGTCACTGCTCTGGAATTAAATGGCAGTACTTTAAAGTTTGATAACAAGGGTGTGATGACTGATTGTGATGTTGCCAGTATCACTTCCACCAATTTATCGGCCCAAAAAGTTGATACCACTTCCCCCACTATTACCGATTTTGACTTGGTAAGCTTACCTGGTCTTTACCATGTTGGTGATGATCTCATATTCACTATGACTTTTAGTGAAGCGGTGTATGTGACCGGCACTCCTTCTTTTCTCGTAGATTTTGGTGCGGTTGGATCTCCCGTCGACGTTACCTATATTTCTGGTTCAGGCACGACGACTTTAACTTTTTCCTATACTGTAACCAGTTCGGATTCAGACACCAATGGTTATGCCTCCATTACATCTCCCTTAGATTTAGGGACAGGTACCCTTACTGATGCTGTAGGAAACGATGCCAGTTTGGACTTCTCCGCTTACACCGCTGCCGTCATTACTGCTAGTGCAGTTGTTGATGTGGTTGGAGATTATCCTTTCGTTGTTGATCTCACGGTTCCGGCCGCTGGCACCTATATTTCAGGGCAAAATTTAGACTTTGTTTTTGAATTTGACCGCCCGGTAAACGTCATCACCACTTCAGGAACTCCCTATCTCGCTGTGACCATTGGAAGTAATGTTCGTAATGCTTATTATGTTTCAGGCACCGGTACCAATCTCATCACCTTCCGCTACACCGCCGTCCCTGGCGATGTGGATGCCGACGGTATTACTGTTGCCACTTCACTAACCGCTAATAGTGGTAATATTCGAGATCTAGCTGCTCCTACGACTAGTTACTTTGTCGTTGCCGCCAATAACGTCTTCTCGGTACCTAACACTGCAACCATCTTAGTCAGTGCTATTCAACCCCAGGCCACATCTGTGACTCGTGATACTGACACGACCGGCATGTGGGGAGGGGCAACGATCGACAACAAATGGAATATCGGCCAGCAGCTCAATATCACCGTCGGCTTTAACACTCAGGTGGTAGTTGATCAAACCTTAGGTGTTCCAAGCATTCCGCTTACCATAGGTGCTTCTACTGTTCAGGCGACCTACCTTTCAGGTACCGGCCAGAGTTCTCTCATCTTTCGTTATGTGATTCAGGAGGGAGATTTAGACACTGACGGCTCAATTGATATAGGTGATATCAATCTTAATGGTGGATACATTACTGATGTTCCGGGAACTAATATTTTACTGACGATGCCTACTGCTGCCATAACGACTACTCAGATTGATGGAGTGAGACCGACTATTTCAACAGTCTCGGCACCTGCTGATAACACCTACTCTAACATCACCGGCAACAATCACTTAAACATGCTCTTTACCGTGAACTGGTCTGAGCCAGTTGATTACAGTACAACAGCAGCTTATTTAACCTCAGATATTGGGGGAACATCCACTCCACTACAATATGCCTCAGGTGATCAAACGGCAGCCTTAGTCCACCGAGCAAGCAGCTTGGCAACCTTAAATGATCTTGATGGCATTGTAATTACATCGCCACTTTACGGCACTTCCATTATAAGAGACCAGGCGGGCAATACTGCTACCGATCTCACTTTCACTCCTCCAACAACAACCGGGATTCTTGTTGATACCACAGCACCAACAGTTGTTTCAGTAGTACCAGCAATCGCTAACGATACTTACGTTGCCACTGAGAACTTAGACTTCACGGTCACATTCAGTGAATCTGTTACTACGCTAAGAGCTGGAGGCTATCCTCGTATTCCGATTACTATTGGTTCAACAACCCGTTACTTAGAACCAACTGCTGATACCACCAGTATTACTCACACTTTCCGTTATACTGTTGTGGCCAATGATCTGGATTCCGACGGTGTGGCGGTTGGAACAGCTTTAACAAATAATGGCACCACTGCTTATGCTCGCGATGCTGGACAAAACTTGGTGACCGGTACATTTACACCCGATGCCACTCCTCTCATCAAGGTCGATGCTGTTGCTCCAACTATTATTAGCGCGACTCCAACGGCAGCGAAGGCCTATATTTCCGGTGAGACAATTGAAATCTCAGTCACCTTCTCTGAAAGTGTCACCATTGTAGGAGCACCAAGTATTGATGTTGGGTTTGATGCTGGAGCTGGAGAATTAACTACAGTTGCTGGCAGCGGAACGACTCACAACTTCAGTCTTACTCTTGATTCAACTTATTTTGATATGACGGGTTTATCCGGCATGAGTGCGATCTCACTTAATGGTGGAACTATCCAAGATACTAATGGCAATAATGCTGTTTTAACATATTCAGTCGACATGTCTTCTTACTTTGTAACCTATCCCCAAGTGACTATTTGGGTGAAGATTGCCTTTGTAAATCTCGCTCCTCCCGCTGCTGCGACTTCCATCACCTCAGGTGATGACACTCTTGTCCTGAATGGAGTTATGAACAACATCACCTCTACCTTTATGGCATTTGATACACCAGCTTCAGCAGATGACGGTGTCACTCCCTACAATCATAGTTTTTTTGCGGGAGATATTCAGCTCCAAGGAGTGCTCGCCGACAGTAATTTTGACATGATCACCGCTAATGCTTTTGTCAATGGAATCGGCCCAGCAACGACCCATGATACGAATTTTGTCGAAGGTGGAAATGAAGTCATTCAAGTTGATTTCTCTGGCTCTCAAACCTACCCAGCAGCAGCGATGATCCCAGCAACTTTTGATGGAGTTATCCGGGAAGTCATCGTCATTAAAGGTGCTCTTGGTGGTGCAGAGAGAACCAATATTAAAAATTATCTCAATTCTCTCTATCCTTAATGCAGATTCCGATCCTCATCCGGATCAAATGTATCCTCTTCACCAAAATGATCAATTCCCCGTGAGGCCACTTTCTCCGCCCCTCTTGCGTACTCAGAATTATCGGTATAACCGTACTTGATTCCCGGGCCTGCTTCTTTATTCAGAGTCAGTTCCAGATCATCAATGCGATGTGATTCGTAATGGTAATTATCAATGTGAATTGGAGTTGAGCCTTCTTTGTGGGCGTCTCTGTGATGCAAAAAGTCCCGTTCAGAAAATCTTGCCCAATAGTGTTGCATATTGTTTTTTAGATGATGCCAACGACCAATAATTTCATCATTCAGCATAACTCCTCCTTTTTGACTGCATAATAATAAGCAGATCTCGTGCCAGCGGAGCTTCTAGTTAAGTCTTTGAATTTCAGAAATGGAAAAGTGATTTAAGGGACAAAAAAGGCCCTCCGAAGAGGGCCTTGTGGCTAGAAAATTAGAATCTTCTTTTTTGACCAGGCATACGATGGTCAACTTTACCAAGATAAGATGTCTTGATGCTCTTCATCGCTTCAATGCGTTTTTCGGCCATAACATCGGCAGCTTTGTTAACCGGAATGTTTTGCTTTTCAGAGATAGCGAATACATCAAGTGTCTTTTCGTAGATGGTATCAACCATACGACGAGATTTAGAATCCGCCCAACCTTCGAACTCGATTGAAACGTTCATTACACCACCAGCATTAACCAGGTAATCAGGAGCGTAAAGAATGCCTTTCTCTTTAAGAATTAAACCGTGACGGTCTTCTTTAAGTTGGTTGTTAGCAGCACCACAAACGATTTTTGCTTTCAACTGAGGAATGGTCTCGTCGTTGATAGAAGCACCCAGAGCACATGGAGTATAAACATCACAAGCAACTGAGAAAATTTCATTTGGAGCAACAAATTTGAAATTAGGGAATGCTTCTTTCATTCTGTTGATGTTGTTCTCGTTTACGTCAGTGTAAACAATGTTTGCACCGGCTTCAGCAAGAAGTTTTGATAGTTCAAAACCAACTGATCCAACACCCTGAAGGGCAATAGTTTTGCCTTTAAGGCTACGAGAACCAAAAGCTTTTGTTACAGAAGCTTCGATACCACGGAACACACCAAGAGCTGTGTATGGAGATGGGTTACCAGAACCACCGTTAGCTTGAGCAACACCTGTCACATAGTTTGTCTCAGTGAAGATATGCTCGATGTCTTCAACGTTAGTGTTAACGTCTTCAGCAGTGATATAACGGCCATTCAAAGATTCAATGAAGCGACCGAAAGATCTGAAAAGGGCTTCTGACTTATTTTTTGGATCAGCGATGATAACCGCTTTACCACCACCAAGGTTTAGACCAGAGATAGCATTTTTGTAGGTCATTCCTCTTGAAAGACGAAGAACGTCAATTAATGCTTCCTCTTCAGTAGCATATGGCCACAGTCTTGTTCCACCAAGGGCAGGACCTAAAGTTGTATCGTGAATACCAACGATGGCCTTTAAACCACATGATTTGTCTTGAAAGAAAACCACTTCTTCGTGGCCCATTGAATACATTGTCTCAAGCGTTAGCATAGAGTTTCTCCTCTGGCGCCGGTTTTGCCGGATGACCAAAATAATGAGTTGAGTTAGACTTATTTTTACGCGAGAAGTTTCTTACTCTCGGACGTTTTTGACAAGGAAGAATCTTATGCCCAGAGTGTCAATTAAAGACACAACCAAGAACTTTGAAGTCGAGAAAGATGGGATTCTTTATGATTCCCTCTATGACCGAGGTGAAGAATTACCCCATGGCTGCCTCTCAGGCTCGTGTGGTGCTTGCCGGGTGGAAGTAACTGCAGGAAAAGAGAACCTCCAACCCCCTGGAGTCATTGAGCAAAACACCATTGAAGCCCTAAGAGACGAATTCTCCCAAACTCATGGATCGGATTTTGTTAAGAATAAAGAAATTAGGTTATCTTGTCGGGCGAAGGTGCTCGGTGACGTCACCATTATTCCAATAAAATAAAATTAATCTTTTACTTTAAAAGTTGCTGCCGCTTATTCACTCTGATTTTGAGGTTGACGGCGTTGGCAGAATTAACGGCATTATCCCAGGCAGTATAAATCTGTTTCTTGGTATTTGCCTTCAAATCTCCGGCGACATAAAGGCCCGGAACTGAAGTAAGCCCAGCTTCATCGGCCTTCACAAATCCCCTCTCGTCGAGATCCGCCCCCAGCTGCTTTGCCAGTTCGTTATAAATGATCATACCCATGGAGATGAAGCAAATATCTGTTTCAATGTCGGTGCCATCTTCCAGCTTAAATCCTTCCAGGACACCGGCCTTTTTCTGACCGAAAACATCAATGATGGCTTCTTCCCGAACCTGAATTCCATACAGATCAATGAGCTTCTGGGTATCGGCAGAGAATTCTGCTTTTTTACCATTGGTAAGAACAAAAAAGGACTTCGGATGATAGCGCTCATGAAGCATGATCGCCGTCCAGGCGGCCCCATTACCATTTCCAATGACAGATACTTTTTTGTCTAAAACATGGTGTCCATCACAGATCAGGCAATAGTCAATGGTCTGAGCATTGGCATAATCAAAAACCGTTTCAATGGTCCCTTTGATTTCGGGCTGAACATCCATCACTCCAGTGCAAAGGATAATGTACTCAGCTAAATGAATCTGATTTTTGGAGTCAGTAATCTCAAACAGGTTTTCCTCTTTTTTGATGGAGACGACTCCCGTATTTTTTTGAATGTGAAGATTGTCTTTGAAATCGGACTCCGAAATCCACTTCAGGGTCTCGAGGTTGGGTTCTTGGATCCCACGCTTATATTGAAAATGACCCGGAATATTTTCTACTTTCCTGACCCATAAATCACGTGAGCGCTTCTTGTCCTTGGGCGAGCCCGGAAAAAACAAGCACTCATCGTTATTTAAAATAGTTCTTAAAACCGCCATGGTGCCGGCAGAACCTCCGCCAATCACGCAGACAGGAAAGACTTTAGGGGACATTTACTTCGCTCCCATCGCCTTATGGTGGTCATCTTCTTTCTGCTGAGAATCGCTTCGCTCTTTTCTCTCACTCTCGCGCAAGTGCTCACCAGTGGTGGATTTGATTTTCACTTCTTTAATTTCAGAGTTCTTCACTCTTACCAGTTCAAAAGAGAACCCATCCCAGATAATGACATGACCTTTTTTAGGAAAACTATTTCCTAGTTGTTCCATCAGAAAACCATTGAGAGTTGAATAGTTATCATTAAGCGGAATCTCAATGTCATATTCATTATAAAGATCACGAAGAGAAATCGTTGAAGGAACAAGCACACCTTCAGCACTCTCCACTCCCGGAATCAAGTCCTCATCGTCATCATGCTCATCCTGGATATCACCAAAAATTTCTTCCATGATGTCTTCTAGAGTCAGCATCCCGACAACCAGGCCGTTCTCATCCTTAACCAGTGCCAGGTGAACTTTTTTACGGTTCATATGATCAAAGACCGCCTGAATTTTCATGTGTTCGTAAACAAAGAAAGGAGGCTTTATGTACTTGGTGATATCAAAATTTTTCTGTTCTTCTGGATCGGAAAAGACCAGGTCTTTAATGTGCAAGAAACCCAAGACGTCATCCAGGTCTTCTTCATAGACAGGATAGCGTGAGTGAGCAACTTCTCTCACCATCTTGATGATGTCATGGAAGGTGGATGTTTTCTTCAAACTCTCAATTTGAGTTCTAGGCACCATGATGTCTTTAACTTTAATGGAAGGAAATTCCAGAATTGAGTTTAAAAGATCAATTTGTTTTGAATCAATGGAACGCTCTTCTTCGGCCATTTCCACCATCACTTCGATGTCGTCTTTGGTAACTAAACGGCTTCGGACATTAACATTCTTACCTAAAACGAATCGAATAATAATCGTGAAGACCTTAACTACCGGCCACATTGCATAGTAGAAGGCCATCAGTATCATGATACAAAATGGTGCGAACTTTTCAGCTTGCCCACGGGCAAAAGTCTTAGGTGCAATTTCCCCAAACAATAAAATGGACATGGTGGTAACACCCACACTGATGGCCAAAGCATCATTGGAAAAAAATCTTTCAGCAATGTTAGTTGAAAGGGCTGCAATTAAAATATTAACAAAATTATTACCCACTAAAATGGTCGTGAGTATGTCATTTGGCATATCAAGCCAGCGCTTCATCGCCCAGGAATCATACCCGTGCTCTTCAGCTCTTTGCTTGGCCTTCTCATGGGGCAAGGAGAGCAGTGCTGACTCAGAACCTGAGAAGAAAGCAGATAATAATAGGGAGACAGCAAGGATTAGAATCTCTTGATCGGTACTCATAATGAATGTTCAGTTTGTTGTGGTTTAAAGGCGACTGCGGATTCGGCCGGGGGTTCTATAAGAACTAACTCCTGTTAAGTAATAAAATAACCCCTGTATTATAGCATAAAAGGGTCAAAAAGAGCAAAATCTACACAATAAAAACCATTTAAATCCATGGTTTTAATGAGATAGGGGTTTGCCCTTAAAGTCATGGTCTGAGTAAACAATTCGGTCATGCATTTCATGATCAAAATCGTGAATTTCGGCCATATTTTTAATGTTTCGAAAGTTGGTACCGCACTTATAACAAATGGCCACCATAGCTAACTTTCGGAACAAAAAGAGGTCCAATAAATAAAGAACCACCAGGCTTAGGCCATAGGTCCATATAGAAAGAATGGCGGCAATGACAAACAAGGCGACACCAATTTTTCGATTAAAATCTTTCTGTTTATAAAAATCCATGCGTGAGCAAACCGGACACTCTTTTAAAATCCCCTGCTCATGTTCTTCGGTAAACTTCACCTCGTGAACGTGCTTACAGATATCACACTCAACTTTTGAGGCCAGGTGATCTGGTAAGACATCAATACTTGAACCACAATTTTTGCAGGTAATCTGAATTTCCATCATAAAGGTAATCCGTGTTTTGCCATGAGATAAACAGAAATGAGTTCGCCCACAATAACAAAAAACTCCACGATGTAAAGAACACCGGTTGCACTCTGGGTAGAGCGAAGTTTACATAACTTGAAAGTAAAAAAGCTAAGAATGACCGGGGCCACATAACCCCAGAGGTAACGCATGGACACAAAAAGCCAGTTATACATATAACCGTCTCCCAGCGTCGTCCCCTCTGCCAGATAAGGGGCACCAATGGAGAAGATCACCGCCAGAGAAGAGATGATTTTCAAAAAGAAAGCGGTCCAAAAAATATAAAGGCAGTAAATGAGCGGCTCTTCGGACAGTTTTGGAACGACCAGATAATAATGTCCCAAAATCATGGCAAAATTACTGATCCCCAATAGAACCATGCTCATAAAAAAGAACATGATCCAGATAGGATCAAATGCAAACGTATGGAAGGCGAGGACTGAAAAAGTTATGACCTGAAGAATATAAATCGCCCACATCAACCAACTTTTCTCGTCCTTGTGGAAAATATAAGTCAGAGAGTTTGTGGCGATAAGAATTCCATAACACCAGATTTCCACAGACCCAAGTCCGGGAATCATAAAGTAGTCTACTCCCAAGGCCATAACCAGCGAAGCCAGCACGATAGAAGTCCCTAACTTATAAAAGCCCACACCAGTAAGCTTAGTGCTCACAACCGGAGAAAGCAGTTGGGTTCCAAAGGATAGGGATAATAAGAAAAAATGGATAATGATCTGGGTAGTACTATTCATGAGCCACACTATATAGCGAGCGATAAAGATCATCAATCATCTGATGGTTTGGACCGGGAATGATTCCGGCATAAGGCCCACTTAATTGATCTTTTTCTATTTTAAGCCACTGCCCCTTACCTGCCAGCGACGGCTGATCCGGAAATAAGAATACATTAAGGAGAATAACCCGGCCATTTTGAGGATTGGTGTAGATTCCCATCGCCTTTCCTTCAAGAGGATTAATTTGAATGCCGACTTCTTCTTCTACCTCTCTGACTGCCGCCATCAGTGGTTCTTCCTCTGGCTCTATCTTTCCGCCGGGAAACTCCTGCAGGCCATGATAAGGACCATCATCTTCCCGACGTTGGGTCCAGACCTCTAAAACATTGCCTTCTAACTGACGGTAGAAAAGCACAAGGGCAACCGGAAGCAGCTTCATGGGATTTCCTTCGGAAGAACCTCATAAGCAAGGCTTCCAATAAAGGTCGCCCACCAAGGCATGATGCTATCATTAATAAAAATCACCACTAACCAGAAAAGTCCGGCCGGCAGGACGCGGATCAAACGCTTCACTATTTCCGGTGCGGAAGTAAAAGGCTTCAAAAAGAGATTTTGGATGTTGATGACCATTTTTAAGGTCGAGAAACGGTAACGTTTATTGTTATCAAAAAGAACTGACAGATCATTGGAAGCAGACCAGTTCCAGATGAAGCCAAAAACAAAGAGTATCAGGCCATCAAAACTGGGATAAATAAAAAAGAAGACCAGGGATAAAACAGCGAGGATTCCCAATTCCAGAAGCTTTCTTTTTGGCGGGATGAAAAGCATCATTCCAAAAATCCGTCTTTATGGAGGAAAGTGAGTTCAGGGAATTGAATGTTTGCCGGAGCTTCTACGATAAAATTAAAGACCGCCATAAAATCTGAGGTTTTCAACATTTTATCCCGGGAAGCCTTCATCCCAACTTTATCCCAAAGAGGCGTATCTATGGCCCCGGGAAAAAGATTGGTGAAGCGGATCTTATAATCTTTCCATTCTTTTTTTAGACTTTGAATAAGTCCCAACTGGCCAAACTTTGAAGCATTGTAACCTGAGACGTTGGGATAACCGTAATGAGCGGCAGTTGAAAGAATAGAGATCACATGGGTCTCACCAGGAACGATAAAAGATTCCAGCCCCTTAAAGAGCAAGAATGGGCCAACCGTATTGGTGGCCAGATGCATTTCAAAACTTTCAGTTGAAGTATCAGACAAGGAAGTCATCTCGCAGATGCCGGCATTGTTGATAACGAGATGAACTTTGTCGGTGAACTCGCGGACGGTTTCAAAGAACTCATCCACCGATTCCTCGGAAGTGATGTCCAGTTCAACATCGTAGAAATTGTCATGTTCAAGATCTGTTCCGGAACGGGAGCCACCGAAGACGGTGTAACCTGAGAAGAGAAGAGATTTGGTCATCTCTAGACCAAGACCAGAGGAGGAACCAGTGATAATCGCACACTTTTCCATAATTCCTCCCCTGATTCCCGCTTACTTAGCGATACCTACGGCACGTGTTTCACGGATCACAGAAACTTTAATTGTTCCTGGATAAGACATTTCTTGCTCAATTTTGCGAGCGATGTCACGTGAAAGCATGATGGTTTGTTCATCAGACACTTTTTCATTTTCAACCAGAACGCGAACTTCACGACCAGCTGAGATTGCGTAAGAACGATGAACCCCTTCAAAGCCATTAACGATTTTTTCAATGTCTGACAGACGAGAAACATAAGACTCTTTAAGAGCTTTACGAGCACCGGGACGAGCACCGGAAAGAGCATCTCCAGCCGCAACCAAGTGGGCCAGAACTGATTCTGGTTTTTCATCATCGTGGTGAGCGCGGATAGCGTGAACGATATCCGGAGACTCTCCGTATTTCTTGGCAAAGTCAGCACCGATAACAGCGTGTGAACCTTCTGCCGAAGCATCCAGAACTTTACCGATATCGTGCATCAGACCAGCACGACGAGCTTGTTTAACGTTCAGACCAAGTTCAGCGGCCATGTTACCGGCAAGAAAAGCTGTTTCCAAAGCATGCTGATATTGGTTTTGAGTATAAGAAGTACGCCAGTTAAGGGCACCAATGAGTTTCAGGATTTCAGGATGGATACCGTGAACACCGATTTCCATCTGAGCTTTTTCACCAAGCTCACGCAAACGAGATTCAAACTCGTGCTTACACTTTTCATAGAACTCTTCAATTTTAGCTGGGTGAATACGACCATCGGCGATCAAACGCTCAATAGTCATACGAGAGATTTCTTTACGAACAACGTTGAAAGAAGAAATCGTCACAACACCAGGAGTATCATCAATGATCAGATCCACGCCGCAGATTTGTTCAAAGGCACGGATGTTACGACCTTCACGACCGATCAAGCGACCTTTAACACCGTCATCAGAAATTTCCACTGATGAGATGGTTTGTTCAGCAACATATTCACCGGCAAAGCGCTGGATCGCAATTCCAACCACACGCTTAGCACGCTTTTCAGCTTCTTCATTCGCCTCTTCTTCAATGCGCTTAACTTTTTTAGCAGCATCAAGACGGGCCTCTTCTTCAACCTGAGCGATGAGTTCATTCTTCGCCTGATCTTTCGTCAAACCAGCAACCTGAGTCAGCTTATCAGCAAGCTCATCCTGGATTTCCTGATTCTTTTTTAGTTCAATGTCGAGTTTCTGTACGCGAGATTCAATCTCTGTTTCTTTCGCCTTAACTCTTTCAGTATCTTTCTGGATTTGCTCAGTTTTCTGTTCCAGAGCGACTTCTTTCTTGGTTAAGCCGCGCTCGAAATCAGTCAGGTGCTTTTTCTTTTTTTCCATTTCGTTATCAAGCTGGTTCTTTTCATCACGAACGATCTGCTTGGCACGGTCTTCAGCTTTTTTCTTGATCTCTTCAGCTTGAGCTTCAGCTTTCTTCAAAATATCCTGGGCCGCATTCTCTTTTGACTTCTGTGCTGCTGCGTTTTTCATGCTTACCAGGAGATAAGCAACTACCGCACCAACAATCACGCCAACTACGGCCATCATGATTGGATTCATATATTCCCCTTAAAAACTTTCCTGCTGGTTGACGTCCCAACAAAATTCTTCTGTTATTATAAAGTCCATGTAGCAGTCATGCTGGTCTACAGGAATTTTTTCTACAATTTGTTCAGTCCATGCCAGACCAATTTTCAAAACATTCTTGTCCTCAAGATAACGGTCATAATAACCCTTACCTCGCCCAAGCCTTGCTCCGCTTAAATCAAACCCCACTCCGGGCACCAATAACCATTCTGGTTCGGCCGGGTAGTAAGGTGCTTCCAGCCAGGTCGCACCTTTGGGCATCCCATTAGGAATTCCAAAGAGCATCTCACCCTCAAACAAAATAGGATAGGCCAGGCTTAACGGAACAGCTCGAAAGAGTTCCTGATAAACCGGAGCAATCTCTGCTTTGAGCGGTAAATAACCGGCACCTACTTGACCTTGAAGTTCAGGGAGGAAAGAGAAAAGTTTAATAAGCTGATTAGTTAACGAGAAACTTAACGATTGAATCGTGTCGTTAGACAATGAAGAAAGCTTAGATAACAATTCATTTCTAAGGCTTTCTTTATCCACAATTATATCTCTTCAAGACTACTCATAGCTTGAAGGGCCGTTTCAAGAGATTCTTCAAGTTTAAGGATGTTCGCTTTATACTCATCCTCTAGCTCTAATTTTTCCGTGGCCATTTTTAGTGCAACTAAAACGGCAACATCTGTATCTCTAAGGAGTGGTCGCTTGGCCTTGAGTTGCTGGATTTCCAGCAATACAAGTTCGATCACTGCCTTTGCATTGTGACTATCGTTTTGTTCCGGCCGAAGCTTAACCTTGCAACCTAAAACATTAAACTCTTGTTCCTGACTTTGGGTCATAGATTAAAGGTTAGTGGACGCCCCGATAAAAGTCAATGAACTCACTTCGGTAAACGTCGTGTTTTCAGTTGCTTAAGTCGTTTCTAAACCAACTAAAGTTTTGAGGTAAAGATCGAGATCAAAGAGGTGTAAATCCTCCACCGATTCACCTACACCAATGTAAGTAATCGGCACACGAAGTTGATCAACTATTCCGACTGCACTCCCCGCCTTAGCCGAACCATCACATTTTGTGAATATAATTCCGGTAAGTTGGAGAGCTTTATTAAATTCCTGAGCTTGCTTTAAAGCGTTCTGACCAGTGATGGCGTCTAAAACCAACAGCACTTCCTGAGGAGCTTCCGGGTTTATTTTCGACATGACTCGTTTTGTCTTAGCGAGTTCATCCATTAAGTTTTGATTGGTATGAAGTCGACCAGCAGTATCAATCAAACAATAATCGTAATTTTCAGCGAATGCCTTAGCAACTGTGTCATAAGCAACACCACTTGGATCGGCCCCATCTTTGGCTCGCACCATGTCGACACCAGCTCGGTCACACCAAACTTGTAATTGATCCACGGCTGCGGCACGGAAGGTGTCGCAGGCACCAACGATAACTCGCGCCCCTTGGGACTTAAGTTTAGTGGCAAGTTTTCCAATCGTGGTGGTCTTACCGGCACCATTGACTCCCACGATCATAAAGACGCGGGTCTTTTTTTCTGCCGGATTAAAATCAAAAACATCTTTATGGATATCCTGCTGAACAGGTTCCATCTTTTCTTTCATAAAACCATAAACGAGCTGTTGAATTTCATTGGCACTCTTGCCCTTACCTTCTCCTTCCAGTTTTCCCAGAAGTTGCTGAACCATCCCGGTAGGAATGTCGGCGGTATAAAGAACTTCTTCAATTTCATCGAGGGCGGGAGCAGGACCGGAAAATAAATTTCCGATTTTTCCCCAAACTTCAGAGCGAGATTTGGATAATCCAAGATTTAAACGCTCAGTCCAGGAAACTTTAGGAATCTCGACTGGCGGAACTTTCTTGCCTTCGAGCTTGGCCTCAATCTTCTCTTCTACTTGATGAATTTTATCTTCAAGTTTCTTCTCAGCTTGTTTGAGGCGATTTAAATAATAGAAAAGAGCTCCACCCAAAACGATGAAACCACTAACGTAAACTTCAATATTCTCTAAAATAATATTTTGCAAATCCATCATGAGTCCTTTTAATGCACGCTAGTATGAACCGGCCTTGGGCCCATAGTAAAGTCGTAAGAAATCCCACACCATTGATGCTGTGGCCCCCCACAATAAATGCGTTTGAAAATTCTGGGTTAAAGTCAGAAAAGTACCACTCCTGATGGGGTGATATAAAACAGGGACTTTGGTAAAACCATTGCGCCAGGCAAATTCCCAATTATCTTCCTGAATTAGCTCGCTCCAAGGATAGATGATCACATCATCCCACTCACCATTGCTGCGAACTTGTTTTAAAAATTCATCAGTTGTAATCAACAGCCGGGACATGACCGGCACAATCGGTTGAAGCCGCGCAGTCATGACAATCGGCAAGTAGCCCAGGAACTCCAGATGATCAGAACTAAGTGAGGTCTCTTCCTGAAATTCTCTCTGAGCGACGATCCACGGGTCGGTTTCACCGCTTTGTCTATGCCCTCCGATAAAGGCTGTTTGCCCACCATGAGTGGGCATTTTTTCCGAGCGTTTGATGAAGAAAACATGCCGATCGTTACACAAAAAGACAACGGCCCCTTTCCACTCATGATCCTGAAGGGTATGCTGTGTTTGAACTAATTGTTTTATACGGTGAAAGTCCATGCGTCTTCGTTACCAGTTTGAACTCATTCAGATTATTCGAAACTATTTCCAGGGGCAAGGCTTCTTAGACGTCTTAACTCCCCCAGCCGTGGAAAATCCCGGGATGGAAGTCCATATTCACCCTTTTCAGCTGCATTCGACCTATAAAAAAGAATTAAAACCTCTTTACCTTCACACTTCACCTGAATTCTGCATGAAAGAGCTGCTGGCCAGCAGTGAGGGCTTTGATAAAATTTTCTCTCTCTCATATTGCTTTCGAGATGAGCCCGACTCTCCTATCCATCGCTCGCAATTTTTGATGCTTGAGTGGTACAGAAAAGATGAGCGTTATGAAAGCATCATGCAAGATGTGGAAGGTCTCATCGAATTTGTTTTAAAAGAAGGAAAACAAAAAAAAATTCCACTGCGTTTTGAAAATCAGAAATTAATAAAAAAAACTATGCAGGAACTTTTCTTAGAAGAGCTGCAAATCGATATTTTAAATTACCTGGATGTACCTTCCATCAAAGAGCTGTTGAAGAACTTTCCAGATGTTCCAGTTCCCGAAGTGGACCTGGAATGGGACGATTATTTCTTTCTCTTGTACTTAAATCGTATTGAACCTCAGCTCACCAAATATCCTATTTTGATGATCACCGAATTTCCCGCACCGTTAAGTGCTTTATCCACACTGAAGGCCAGTGATCCCCGGGTGTGCGAGCGCTTCGAAGTGTATATTAATGGCATTGAGCTTTGTAATTGTTTCAATGAACTGACAGATGCTCAAGAGCAGCGACGACGATTCAGCATGCAGAATGATTTAAAAAAGAAGCTCTATCACTATCAATTGCCGGAACCTAAGAAGTTTTATCAGACCATGGATAAGGGCTTTCCACCATCCGCTGGTATTGCTTTAGGAGTAGAGCGATTGCTCCACTCCCTATTTGAAATAGAAAATCCCTTTTTTTACTGAAGTAACTGAAGTCCATTCATGACTGAATGAATTTTGATAATAAACTCAGATTTGATGTGCTGAATCGGCATGCTCTTGGCCCATTCATAATGATATTTGGCAGAGGTATCATTGCGGACTGTAGACTTAAGAAACGCCCCATGGTCTCGGGCGATGTCTGCTGAAAAATTAGCATACCAACGATAAAAGAGATCCAGATCCTTCACTTCATAGAGTTCAATCAGATCAAGTCCCTTCTCAGTCAAAATTCTTTTTAGGGAATACAGATTAAGCTGGTTCAAAGAGTCTTTGTTAAAAGTCTGATTGAGATACTTTTGACTGAACTGGAGGCTAAAATCCAGCAAACGATCTGTTGGTTTTTCCTGCATACTCTCTAGGCCATTATAAACTTCATCTAAAACCAGCGCCTGATAAATACCTTCGCGCGAGCCGCCTTGATCCAAGGTATTCAACCAATTAGATAAATCCTCGTCCTTGGCATCGGTCTTTCGAGTTACCAAAAATAATTCTTCAATGAACTTATAATCGAACTGTCTTTTGCGCTCATTCGGCAATTTATCAAATTCAGTGGGAGCTTTTAATTGCTTGGTATAACTTCCCACATCGGTTGATTTTTTCACCTGAGCAGGAATTTCTGGCATCGGCACTTCTGATTCCTGAGGAACAGGCGCGCTTCCTACAAGTTTATTACCCCACTCAGCTCCGGCCACTTGAGTGATGAGATCTCTGATTTTTGTTTTCCATGCTGGTTCACTCACTGGCCCCTGCCCCTGGGCCATGGCATTTAAACATAAGCATAAGCTGAGAAGAAAGATCAGTTTTTTCACCAGGTAACTCCTTAAATTTTCATATAGTTTAAGGCGAAATGGACGTGCATCCTACTAGGAGATTCTTGCCCCGAAAGCGCCAGAAGTCATTTTGCTCTATGATGTAGACAGAGGTGTTACCATGTTCGAAAGATTTTTCTCCAAAAAGCGCCGTGTAGAAGATGATATGATTGTAACTGCAGTTGTTTCCCAAACCTCTGCCCTTATCAACGATCTTCACAAGCAGATTGATTTCCGTTTCAAGGAACTCTCGGCTCAGGTCAAAGAAGTGGAACTCGGTCTGGCCCAGATGGAAACAAAACTTTTAACGAAAGATCTGAAAGACAAGCAGGCCTATGGGCTTCTTCACTATAAACTTCATGAGGCGAAGAACAATAAGCTTGATGATGAGATTAAAGATCTGGAATCGAAGTTAAATCTTAAAAATTTTAAGGATCAGTAGCTTAAAGAGTAGCTACAGCACTTTCAATAACGGTCATTTCTCCCGGATATACAATTCGTCCATTACCGACATACGTCGAATCCACTCTAAATGATGTGTAATAAACATTTCCTGGTTTAAAACGTAAGTAAATATAGCCATCAGATCCGATGTACTGAGTTGGGGCAAAGAATCCTTGTGGGTCACGGCTTTGAGGGTTTTGAATAGCGGAAGGAATTGTTGTGTAGGAATATCCGACATAAGTCAGATCAATGTCCTTACTGTCGGCGTAACTGTAGCCCTCTACTTTGAAATAATACATTTCTGTATCAACGGATGGCCTGAAGGGGGTTTTAATATGGATGTAATTGGCAGTTGTATTATTGGAAGTAAAAAATGAAACAACCCCGATGGTTTTAGCACCGATACCATTTCCAATGACGGCAGATCCAGCGACATCTAATTTCGCTTGAGGTGTGGTTTTACCAATACCGACATTTCCAGACTTAAGAACACTAACCGCCAGGACGCTGTCAGCATCTGCACTGTCTCCAGTATTTATGTTAATTCCATTTTCTCCTCTGATATTGAGGGTATCTCCAAACTGTTGAATTTCATTTGAATCAATTGCCAGATTTCCGGGAGATCCTCCCACTACATTGATGGAGGCATTTTCAATTTGAGCAGAACTACCACCAATGGTGCCACCATTGTTATTAACATGCAGCCGTCCAACGGGTTGGTTTATTCCGATTCCTACATTTCCAGTTACCGGCGCTACAACCAAACGGTAACCAGGATTGGTATTATCATAAACACCAAAAAGATCTCCACTCGTACCAGAGACGGCTAACGAGAACGTTTGGACATCATTTTGCAAGGTAACTTGTGAAGTACTATCAGCGGCACTATTGCTAATACCCAGATTACCATTCGTGATATTTTGAGAACCATTCACGGTAAGTCGTTGAGTCGGAGAACTTGTCCCAATCCCAATGTTTCCTGTTTCCGTATTTATATTAAAAGTATTCCAATTAACAACTCCTCCAAATCTTCTGGCTAGAGAAAAAATATTTCCTGAACTACCAGTATCTTCACCCGAAAATCCTATTTCCATTCCGGTACCACTCCCGGCGGGACCATCTTGAATTAAACTTATTCGAGGGTTGTCATTTTCATTATTATTATCCGTGTCAGCAACTATGGTTAAAACAGCGTCTCCGGTGGTTCCACTACTAATTTCCATTAATGAGCTTGGAGTGCTGGTTCCAATCCCAACATTCCCCCCATTATAATAAACAGAAGTTCCGTTTTTACTCCACTGGCCGGTGCTATCAAAAGCTGCTTTATTGGCAATAATCTGCCCTTCCAGTTTTCCTAAGGCCTGAAGTAATGAGTCTGTTGGTGCTAATGCGAGAGCACTGCCAGCAGCATAACCTGTCATCAGGGCCGATCTCACTCTCGATTCTAGGAAATAGAGATTGGTTCCTTCTGGTACGGCAGTCGTATTCAAAGTCTGCCAGGTTTTGTCCCCTCTCCAAAATTGAGTGCTAACTCCAGCGACAATCGTCGGTTCTTTACCGCTCAAGGCAGTTGTTAAATCATTTATTTTTGCTTGTGGAATAGAGGCATCCGCTAAATTTAGTTTTCCGTAAGAGATCGTGTTGTTAGCAATATCAGAATCAGCAACTGACAAATCAGCGATCTCTGCACTGCCCACTGCTTCCGCATTTATTTGAGCATTAGTGATGGTGCCGTTTAAATCTCCGCCCACAGTACTGGCACTGGTTGCGACCGAAGACCACGAAAGATTACCGGCCCCATCAGTGACTAACGCCTGGCCGGCAGTTCCCAGACTTCCAGGAAAAATAAAACTTAAAGTTGAGGCCAATGCAGTTGGTGCCCTCAACTCGACATAATTAGCATTATCAGACTTAAGTCTCAGCAAACCCGAAACATTGAGGTTACCAGCAACACCTAGACTTCCATTTAAATTAGAAATCGTTAAGGCGTTTCCAAAACTGGTTGTTCCCATTGTTAAGTCCTGACCATAACCAATCAACTTAACACCATTAAGAAGTCTCATTTCATTGACACCACTTCTGCCGGCATATAGTTCGAACTTTGGATTTCCTGCCGAGTCTGCGACTTTCCAACCCAAATCAGAAGTATCAGAAATATAAAAAGGCCATAATCCAAGAGTTTTATTTGCGTCCCCAACAATGGTTTGTCCATTTACATCTAACTTCGCTGCTGGACTAGCTGTCCCAATGCCTACATTCCCAACATCGAAATAAATATCACTACCCGCTGTAGTCCATTGTGAGCTATTAACGGCACCCACTTGAGCGTCCACATAGGCCATATTAGCGGCATCCGTTGGATTCGTTGGTGCAGACAAATTTACAATAGCATTGCTGCCCATATTAATTGCACCGCCCATGGTTCCACCGGCAAGAGGAAGCTTGGTCGTATCTAATGAATCACTATCAGCGACACAGCTCCATCCCCCGGGTAATATAAACTTTGAGACTTCTCCTGGAAGACAGGCAAAATAATTAAAGACCGCGGAACTACCGAGGCCCAGATTGGTTCTGGCGTCAGCAGCATTGGCCGCGCCAGTTCCCCCTTGAGCAAGAGGAAGTTGGGCTACTTCACTAATAACTCCTGAACCATTGTTCATCAGAACATAATTGGGAGTGCCGTTAGCAAGTTTGGTGCGGGCGATACCTGCAGCCACTTTTAAATCAGTCACAGCACCATTAGCAAGCTGAGCTGTATTTACTCCACTATTGGCGATGGAGATTATTCCAGTGGTGGTTATGGGTCCACCTGTGAGCCCGGTCCCAGTATCAATTTCTGTGACCGTACCAACTCCACTGGCACTACCAAGAGTAGTAGGTTTCCACTTACTGCCATCCCATTGGAGAATATCATTTGTATTGGCACCCATTTGCGAGAGCTGTTTGGAAACGTGAGCATAAGGGATTGAATAGAGTGCTTGGTAAGAATAAGTTTTAGAAGCGCCTTCATCGGTCACACGGATCGCTACCGATTCTCCCGTTGGAACTTGCGCTAAAACAGTAGTGAGGGTTAAGGGCGAACAATCAGGATCAAGCTTGACGTGGAAGACCCCATGACTTAATTGAACGTTAGTTAATTGCTGAGAACAAAGTACATGTCCGATTCCACCCGGTTCAGTATAGGCCAATTCAAACTTTAAATTAACAGAATTAGTTACAGGTGATCCATTGACATTGACCAGCCGGCCGGAATAGCTCAAAGAATTGGAGGCCATTAGTCCTAAAGGTTTAATCAAAAGCGCTAGCAGTAAAAACTTAAACATTTGTTTTTGCATAAGACTTCGTTTTTAAATAAATAAACTATTCTTATTCCTATTGGCATTTTTACAGATTTCTTAGTTATTAGTGTTTTACCTCAACTAATGGACTCCGTAACAGCATCTGAAAACTCGGGAATTACCACGTCCATCTATTGCAGGTCCATCAAGATTCGTACAGGCCATATTATTAGTCACTTTGAACAGATCATCCCCAGTAGAGCTATTATTAATCCATGTTCCAATAGTAATAGCGGCCATACCAAGAGAGGTACAAACAGCGTTCAATTCACCTTCATCGCACAGGTGACCACCAGCTTGAAGACAAGTGATCTGAGCTGATGCTATAGGTGCAGCTGCACGATCGACGTTGTCATAACAGAAATTGTTATAAACTAAAACTTTACCGGCACTACATGCCGTCTGTCGAATATCGCCCGCAACTGTTAATTTCGAAGTTGGAGTCGTTGTACCAACACCTACATTCCCTGTGGATTCAGAAGCATAAAAAAGTACACGGCTGTTAGCTGAATCAAATATTCCAGTAAAACCTGTTCCACTCCCATTGGTCCAAATATAACTATCCCCTCCGGCCATTTTTAGATCTCCAGTGATAGCAACATCACCGGCAACATCTAGTTTATTCGTTGGATTTACTGTACCTATTCCAACATTACCAGTTTGACGACGGATTGAAATACCTTGCATCTCAACACCGTTTTCTAACGTTAATAACTGTAATAAGTCAGCGCCGCCATCATAGCGAAGGATTCCACCATAGGCAGTGGTATTGAATTCCGTGAATAAGATGTCTCTCTTATAAGTATCCTGACTATCAATTCGTAAAGCAGTAGCATCGGCTGCACCCATCCCGCTTATATTCAATTTCCCTTCAGGACTGGAAGTACCAATCCCCACATTACCACTAGCACGATAAATATTACCACTACTCAAGGTCCACTGATTGGCCCCTGATGAAACTTGAGTATCCACATACTGCTTATTAACAGCATCAGTTAAATTAACCGGCGCCTGGGGGATCTGCATCGTCTGCAAAGCCGTCGCTGGATAAACAATCCCATTGATGGTGGCACCAGCTGAAAGACTGGCCTGCTTATTATTAAAAGTATTCCAGTCAGTAGAACTTAAATATCCATTCGTTGTTGTATTGGCCTGAGAGATAGATACAACTGGTGTTGTTGTTCCAGTAGCAACACCGATCGGGGCTGTACCTGTGACACTGGTCACAGTACCGCCAGTACCCGTAGCCGAAATTGAAATTCCACCAGCACTATTATTGATCGTGACCCCTGTGCCCGCAGTAAGTGTCGCCGGTATCGGAGCCGCTCCCGTTGAGCCGATTAAGATTTGACCATTGGTCAATGCTGCTGCTTCAACTATCGCGGTCGGTGTTGAGACCATGATGCGGTTACCGGTTAAAGATCCTGTATTAGTCCCACCTCGCGCTACCGGCAATACACCTGTGGTGATTTTAGCAGTATCAAGATTTGGAATATCAGCGGCGGCCAGCATGGAGTTAATCCAGTTGGTGCCGTTGTACTTTAAAAAGTTTCCACTGGTGATTGTGGTAATGGCCACAAGAGTGCCCTTGATTTTATCAACACTCGTTGAATTATAGGTCCCACTAACGTCTCCCGAAAAAGTTGAAGCGGTACCAAGCTTAGCATTAAAGGCATCGTAGTCTGTTTTACTGATAAGACCGGCAGTTACTCCCGCTGCGCTAGCAAAAGGGATGTTAATCGTATGAACTCCAGCTGCGGTAGACCAATTAGGTGCAAGCCCACTTGAGCCATTAGCAAAGGATTGAGTGCCGCTGGTAGAGCCGTTGATGTTAGTAATTCCTGCACCAGATACGCCAAAGGCTTGCCAGCTCGGTCCACCATTACAATACTCGACATTGCCAGCGTTATAACGAATGGCCCCGGCCTTGATTGCATTACAGGCAACAGCATCGGCACCAATTTGAATAGCACCGATCACTTCTAATTTGGACCTGGGAGTCGTTGTTCCAATACCTATATCTCCATCATGATCTATGGTCATACGGTTTGCGGCTACAGTTGTTCCATTTGGAGTTGTAAAGAAGTTCATGGAACGACCTTCTGCCGCTGTTGACTGGTTTTCAGTTGCAGTCACTTCTATTTTCGGAGCAGAATTTGGACTAATTGAACTGCCCCACCAAAATGAGAGACCACCAACCACCGTTCCATTTGTTATGGCGCCGGTTCTAATGGTTCGCCACATTGGTACTGTCGCTTTGCTCACCACCGGATTATCATAGAAAATAGTATTGCCTCCATTCACCCGCAATTTTTCTACTCCATTAACCGCAAGACTCATTTCATCTGCCCATTGAGCAAAAATACCTGTATCTGTGTCTCCAGCAAACGCTATCGCAGGTGTTGTTGCTGTTCCGAATGGAATTTGAATCTGCCCTGAAGCAACGTGCAGAGAACTTTGAGGAGTTGTTGTTCCAATCCCTACATTCCCTGTATTGTAATAAATATCATTAACATTCTTAGTCCATTTAGAAGCTTCGGCAGCTTTAGTATCCACATATAACTTCGTTGCAGCATCAGTGTCTAATAAAGGAGCAGCTAAACCAGTGACATTATTTCCTCCCATGAGAAGATTGCCACTCATGGTGCCACCAGCTTTCAGGACATAATTTGACTGAGCAGTAGAAACCGCTGCAATATTCCCTACTAGTTTCCCAATGGAAGATAACATCGTATCGGCTGCGGTGACTGTACCGGCAGTTGTATTTAATCCGGCAAGATCAGTACCTAGAACCTTTGGCTCAGTGAAATATAAATTGGTCGTGCCTTCAGCAACATTATCAGTTGTAAGACTCGTGATGGAGTTTTGCAAATTAGTAAGAGTTGTACTTAATCCATTGATCTTTGATTGCGCAATATTCGCTCCCGCCGCAATATCTGCATCCACAATCGATCCATCAACAATACCCGAAGAATCGGTAGAAATTGTAACCCATGATAAATTTCCGAAAGCATCAGTGCGCAGGACCTGACCATTAGTTCCCAGAGATCCAGGTAGCGTAAAAGTTACAGTTGATCCAATCGTCACCGGAGCTTTTAACTCCACGTAATTAGCACCTGAATCTTTGAAACGTACTTTACCCGTGAGAGCAATATTGCCGGTCACATCTAATTTTTCATTGGGATTGGTGGTCCCAATCCCCACATTGTCGGTGTTATAGAAAATCTTATTCCCCGTCTTACTCCACTGACCGGTGCCATCGAAGGCGGTGTCATTGGAAAGGATTTGCGCTTGAAGATTTTCCAGGGCTTCCAACACGTTATTAGTACCTGCAATCGGTGCTGCAGTACCAGTTCCCAGACCCAGAAGGAGCGCTCCTCGAACGGACTGATCAAAATTCTGCCAGGCCTTAGTACCATCTAAATAATCTGTGCTGGCGCCACCAGTAGGAAGTTTATCTTCTTTGTTTCCCAGAGCAGTTCCTAAATTGGCAATTTTTGATTGAGCAATAGCGGCGGTCGGAGAAATATCACCATCAACGATAGTCCCCTCTTGAATCATGGCGGAGGTCACCCCATCAACATCAATAGCAATTGTTCCAGAAACTGAAATGGGTCCACCAATCAGTCCAGCACCAGTATTGATAGAAGTCACTGAACCGTTTCCGGTTCCCACCGGATTACGAGGCACCCATTTCTTAGCGGTGTCATCCCAAGTGAGGATTTGTCCTTCAGTTGCACTCATTTGAACAATCTGCTTAGACATCTCTGAGATCAAAGAAAATGGTATTGAGTGGAGGGCCTGGAAGGAGTAAACCTTAGAATTTGATTGATCAGTAATTCTAATCGCGACAGATTGATTGGTCGGAGTATTAGAAAGAACTGAAACAAGAGTTGATGGAGTACAATCTAACTCCAACTTGATATGAAAAACTCCATTAGCAAGTGGAACGTTAGCAATCTCATCACTACAAAGAATCACTGTTGGAGCATTGGTATAGGCCAGCTCAGCTTTTAAATTCACGGAGCCCACCACTGGTGAGCCATTACTATTAACAAGCCGTCCGGAGTAACTTAAGGAATCAGCGGCATAAGCTGCGCCAAGGCCAGCTAGCCATAATACCCCGATTACTAAAGACATCTTTCTCATAACTGCCTTACAGATTAGTTAGTTCTTAATAATCTTAACGGCTGATATGAAACAAATGTTTAAGCAGGACTAAACTTAAAAAATATAATTAATCCTTTAGGACTGACCGTGAATTTCTAATTTTTATCAATAACTTGTGCGATTTAACCTTGCGGCTTCCTAAAGGGCGTGGAAGCCATTGCGCGGACGAGGCCTTTTTGATTTTATTATCACTAACTTTCTTTTTGGCTAACTTGATTAGCAGGACATAGGGGTTATCGCCCAGGATGTAAAGAAAGTCTTCCAGTACATCTTTATAATATTGAGTTGGGGAAAATAAGCCTCCAAAAGCCTCACGTTCAAGCTTTGTTTCTCCTCCAACGAATTCTAATTTGAGAGTCCGAGTGTTGTAACTATTCCGATGTTGCCATCAGTAGAAATTAGTATTCCTGTTAAATGGGATGCTCCATTATCTCGCTTGGTATGAGAGCCCAGTTAGAACTAAAACCACTAACTCTACCAGATTCAACAAGATAAGAAGTAAAAGCTGAATGAATTCCACCCTGAGTGTTCCTAAGTATTAAACTATTTCTTGTCATTTAGCGCTTTTTCTATTTTGTCTAAACGCTGTTCAAGCTCATGGTTTTTACGTTTTAAGTCGTCATTGTCTTTTTCAAGCGATTGTACACGTTCGTCAGTCTTGAACATCCATTCACGAATTTCACCTAAAGCATTAATGATTGGAGCTACTAAATTTTGGTAAGCGACAGATTTAAAACCTTGCGCATTTGTTTTTACAAGTTCAGGAAAAACCTTTTCTACTTCTTGGGCAATTAATCCAATCTGTTTTGATTGATCTTTATTTGTATCTTTCCAGTAATAAGAGACACCTTCTAACTTTGTCACCGCATCAAGCGCATATGGAATCGAACTGATATTACGTTTTAAACGAACATCAGAACTTTGTGTGAGCGTTCCCGCAAGTGTTGCATTGCCTGAAGAATAAATACTTAAAATACAAGCGCCCAATCCAAAACACATTGAGTTAGCTCCAAGAGGAGCGCCGGTCGATGATGAATACCATCGCC
>JAMPXB010000040.1 GCA_023701435.1 Bacteriovoracaceae bacterium
ATTAAAAACATTAGGAGCAAAAGCTTATGCACGAAAGTACTAGACTGAAACAAATCTTGAAGAGCCGTATGCGGGAAATCCGCACGTACGGATCTGTGAGGGTCTTACTCCTAGACACTTATAAGGTTTAGGGGTAATTCTACTCTATGTTTAGACTAGACCACCCTCAAAAATCCCCTCTTTTTGATTACTATGCTCCACTGGGGCCTCATTACAGAGGTTTACTTTCTATTCCTCATTCGGGGGAGAATATCCCTAAGGCCTTTGAAGCCTACCTTTCAGGTGATCTTAGGGCCTATAAGGAAGATGTTGATTATAAAGTAAATGAATTGGTGGATATTGAGGCCCTTCAGCAGGCGGGTGTGGCCGTTTTAGTGGCCCACGTTCATCGAATTTGTGTCGATCTTAACCGCGCTGAAAACAATTGCGTCCTTTTTTGGAAAAACAATACCCAAGGCAAGGCCCTGGTGGTTAAAGAACCAAGTCAGTCAGAGATTGATAAGTTCATTGAAACTTATCATCGTCCCTATTATGAGATTTTGAAATCCGCCCTCCAGGACCTGGAGAAGAGAAAACAGGCCCCTGTTTCAATGATTGATCTTCATAGTATGCCTTCCCGGCCGACCGAATATCATCTGAAACAAAATCCGAATCAAAAAATGCATCGCCCTGATTTTTGTCTCTCAGACCGAAAAGGCAAAACGTGCTTGCCGCAGTTTATTGAGTTCTTCCAAAAGGAACTTCTGGGTAAAGGCCATGAGGCCAGTCTCAATGATCCATACGTCGGAGGCTTTGTGACTGAGTATGTTGATCAATTCAGAACCAACAACATTCAGATTGAAATTAACCGCAGTGTTTATATGGATGAAGGCAGTAAGGAACTCGTTCCCAACAAGGTCGCTCATTTACGGCCAATGCTGACAGAGGTCCTCATTAAAGGTTTTGAGAAATTCGATTCTTAATGAATGGTCATATCTTTGTTATCAACCGGTCCCTCTTCCTTGGCCTTTTTAAGATAGAGATTCATTTTTTCATCGGGTGTTAAGTCAGGTGCTACCGTTGGCCTGTTTTTTTCAAGTTCCAGATCAAGCTTTCTGTCCATGTCCTCCACTTCAATTTTTCTTTGAAGGGCGAGTTCCGCATCATCGCTTTCGTTGACATTTTTTCGAGTGGTAAAGGTTTTACCATACTTTTTCAAGGCATAGCGGTAGAGAGGTTTTAATTGAAGCTCATTGTTTCGTCCCCGCTCCAGATAAAAAATCATCTCCTTCAAGAGATCCTCACTTTCAATATCCTGAGACCAGGCAGAAAATAAATAGAGCATTCCTTCCTGATCTACCTGTCTGGCAAAATTTAACTGCTTAAACTCTGTGTAGAGGAATTTTCCCATCGCCGGATCAGCGGACTGGAATGAAATATTTTCCAGAAACTTAGACCTAAGCTTTCTGGATTCATCATTGTTCTTTTCCGTTTTCAGAATATAAGAATAGATATTTCCACTGTTGTTAGTGAGAATCATTTCAATGATATAATCTTTATCTTTAGAGACAAGTTCGATCAGCGCCTGCTCACCCTGCTTGATGAGACCGTACTTGATCGTTCCTTTCGGTAAATATTTAGATCTTAAATGCAGAATGTATAAGTCATAAATCATCTCATCCAGAGATTTGGATTTGACATCGATTTGATAAGAGAAGATATCCTTCCACAGCTTGACCAGATCCAATTTCAAAATCCGGTTTCTCACAAAGGGAAGTTTGAAGAGATCCTGTCCTTGTGAATGATCCTCATAAAGATTCATAGGCATGGTATAAACACGGGACAATTCTCGACCGTTGGGAGCGAGAATCACAATACCTAATTGCGGCGGCAACTTGCTATTCTTGCCATCAAGCATAGGAATGGTTTGAAACATCGGGTGACGAACAGGCAGAGGAATATTGGCATTTCTGAGAGGAAACTCACGCCAAAGCTGAGCATAATCTTCTTTATAAGGAGGAATCTCCTCAATCGAGACAGGCGTTAAATATGAAGAAGTATAATTTGAAAGAGAGTAATACCTGTTCCACTCTTTTCCTGCCATCCAGTTTGAATAAAGACGATAAGGATAACCTTTGAGTAAGATGTACCCTCCGAAAACCAGCAGGCCGATGGTTAAGATAATTCCTAAGAGCCAACGCATTCTAAACCTTTAATTAAACTAGAAATTCATTATAAGCTCTTTATCGGTCCATAGAAAAAACTCATGAAAATTTTCTAACAACCGAATAGTAGGATGAAATGGTCAGTTTAAAGGACTGCTGTATGAAAAAACACTTATTATTCATTTCACTGTTTGCCTTGATTGCAGGTTGTGATGCTCCTCAAAGAACCCGTGCTCCTCAGACATGGATCAACGGCAATTCTCTGGAAGATCCAAGCAATCAATCTGGAACACTAACCAATACTGGCTCAGGCACAGGCAGCGGATCAAGTACTAACGATGGTTTCCAAAACTGTGATTTATCCAATAAGTATCAAACAATTGATATTGGTTGGTTTGGCATTTGTCAGAGCAGTCTAGATGAGACAATCATAAAATTTAAACCCAGTCTTACCTCGACGGATATCAGGACCTGTCTTATTCCGACCTACAAGGCGGCCGATGGAAGTTCCACTTATCTGGGTCAACCTCAATGTACTTACACAACATCCAATACTGCAGTTCAAGGGAAGCTCTACAAAGACCGTTCAGGCTTTAGCTCCTATCCCCTTAATGGTGTGATTGTGATGAAAGAACCGCTGCTCCCTGAATACTTCAATTGTATGCAGGCCTATGTAAACTGGCCGGTCAACGTCTGCCCAAGCGGGGCCACGAACTCATACTGCTCTTACTGGATTTCTGCATGTCCTTATGGGGCCAAAACCGGGTCGGCCTGCGATGCCCAGGCACGAGACTACATGAACCAGAGCTGCTCGAGCTTTAAAAGCAAGTATTCAAATTCCTATCTTGATATCAGTCTAAAATAATCAGTTAAGCGTAGGGCGGGAAATAACCTGGCCTACGCAAAACTCTTTAATTAATTCATCATTTTTAGAAACAAAACTAATGATCGGAATGAAAACACTGGCCTTCATTTCCTTATCATCCATTAACATCCCCACCACCACTTGATGGAAATCCACATCTGTGCGGTAAGAACGAACATAAGTTCTTATTTTCTGGTCTTCATCTTCCGATTCAAAGGCCTTATCAGGGTTTTCAATGGTGCCGGGAATATGCTGATCAAATAAATGATATTGTTCAAATCCAATGTCATCAGGTTTTCCCATCTCAATTATTTTAGATAGATATTGCGATTTTTTGAGTCCAATCCACTCCGCAACTTCTTCTGGTATAAAAAAATCATCCCTCTTTTCCACGAATCCCCCTGGCAAAACCTACCCTCTCAACCATCATAACACTCTACGAGTAAGATAGTAGGGAGAAAAGGAGTTTTATGCGGAAGATGCAGGATGCACAAGGTTTGGACCAATTAATCGAGGCAGGAAGCTCCGGTTACTTTCCCCTATTTTATCAGGACTGGATTCATGAATCCTTTGCCGACAAAAGTGAAGTTAAGAGAATGTCTTTCTCACGAGCGGCAGAAACAGTTCATCGGGTCTATAAACAGATTGAACGTCATCATTCAATTGAGAGAAAAAAAACGGCCATTCAGGCGTTGAAAAACGATGAAAGAAATGACTTCGTTCTCTCCTTTATGAAAATGGTTGAATACCGCGCTCTGGATAAATTAAGAGAACTCCATTGATCAAAAAACTAATGATGGGCCCTATTTTTCTTCTCCCTTTTTCGGTCATGGCCGAATATAGGGCCTATCAATATTTAGTAAAGACGAATGATCCCTATGCTGTGGCCACCAGGGCCCAATCCCAATACATCGTCTCCACTCTGAATCCACAAATGTACAAGAGTTATCATGGTGGTTCATTTGTAACGGTAGATCTTCTTCGCACTTGGATATGTCCAGGTTATACTGGAAAAGGTCAAAAGATCTGCGACCATCCCTATGATCAGGAGAATCCAGTCCAATGAGTAGCGCCATTAGAGATGTTGAAAAATTAAATTCCCGCCAGGTCGAGACCGTCAAACGCCGGGGCGAACGGGAAATTAAAACTATTGAAAATGCTCATCAGAACATTAAGGCCGAACTGAAAAAGGCCCATACTGAAGAAATCGTCGACCTGGAGAACTCTCAGCACCATCAAATCAATCAGGCCGCTGAAAAAAAAGAAAAAGTTCTGGCAGAAATGAGAAATCATCTTCAGCAAACAAAGAACCTCACAGAAAAAGAACTTAAGTCTCTTAAAAAGAGTTCGGAAGTTGAAAAATCAGAAATCCAAAAAAAGCTCAGTCATGATCGTGAACGTATCAATGCCGAACACGGGCTTTACCTGGAAGAACTCAACGACCGCTTCTCCCAGGAATCAAGAAAAGTGGACCTTGACGGTAAAAACAGGATCGAGAGCATTAAGCTGGAAAAACAACAGGAACTCTCCGAAGTAGAAGCCTTCGGACAAAAAAAGATCAATCAGCAAAGTGAAGAGTTTACCACCCGTTTCAGTAACGATGGCCGCAATTATCAGAAGATGAAGGACGATCAGGACGGCCAGTTTAAAAAAGAGCGCCTGAGCACCAACTACCGTCAACAGCTGGAGATGAAAAAGCTCGGAGAAACTCATACTCAGCACATTGAAACCAAAGACAACAGCTACCGCAAGGGATTAAAGGATCAGGACCTCTTCTTTGAAAAAAAGTATGCTGATCAACTGGGTCGCCACAATACAGACTTTAAGACCCTCGAAGAGAAAAATAAAAAAGTCATTGAAAGCATCAAAACAGGCCTTACTTCCCAGATCGCCAGCATCGCTTCCAAGAACGATGATCCATTTTATAAATTTGAAGCTCTCGCCCCTCGACTAAAACAGCTTGAGGATGGTGTTGAAATTCAAGTGGATGTGCCGGAACACTCCAAGCAGGATGTGCATATTTCATTTAATGGAAAAGAGGCCATCATTACTCTCAACCGTCGCTACCATGACGCCAACAAGACTGAGAACGGCACTATTAACAAGATTAATAAAGTAGAGTCTTTTACCACTCGCCTCCAAACGGCGCACATGCTGGACCCTAAGAATGTTAAATCCAGTTTTGAGAACGGGGTAATGACTTATGTGGTTAAGAAAGCCTAAGACTTAATCTACAACAATAAATTCCGAGTATTCCGGTTTACTGATCCTGATAAGATCCTCATTGACTTCACGAACCTCGGCCCGGGGTGGTCCTTTAGTGCAGAAGCGATGAAGTTCTTTCAAAGATTCAATATCTCCCTGGGCCAGGACATGAACGGTGCCATCCGGCATATTACGCACATGACCAACAATAGGGAGCTTACTTGATACAACAAAATCCACCACCGAGTAACGAAACCCGACTCTTTGAACTTTGCCTTTAATAATTAGTGTCATCTGAAGCATGCGTGTATTTTGTCAAAAAAGTGAAGGAGATGTCCACTCCTTCGGGTTACAATTAGCATTATGAGACGCCCTAAACTAGTCCATTTCACCGGAATTGAGTCCGACGAATACATTCATATTCGCGCTTCGATGACTTATTCCTCTCAGGGAAAATTTGAGATCCTGGATGAGATCAACCAGAACCTCAAAGATATTGTTCCCACCAAGCCCATTCAGAGTATGGGGCTTTTGTCGTCCAATGAGTTTCGTCTGAAGGTTATCGGTCTTTCGGATGATGATAAAGAAGTCACTATCCGGAGTTTTGATTCTGATAGTTTCGGGAATTTTAATTTTAAAATCCCCCAACCGGAATCCTTGAATGTCGCCAAACTTAAACTCTTCGAAACCAGGTCTCATCCGGGACTCGAACTTTTGATTGGTAGTTTTATTCCAACCAAGATCCAGAAGCCCAAAAAAATTCTCATCACCGATTTTGATAAGACACTGGTAGATACCCGCTACTCTTCAATCAAAGAGCTTTATCTTTCATTGCAGAATCCCATTCACTATTTTCCACCAGTGGATGAATCCATTAAAATCGTCAAAGAATTCGTAGAAGAAAGTTACCAGCCCTTTATCGTTTCGGCTTCACCGCATTTTTATGAGAACGCTATCCGGGATTGGCTCTACCAACGGCAGATCTTTACAGGAAACATTTTTCTTAAGGATTACCGGAACATTTTTTCATTTTTTGAGGGAGATCTATCCACCAAGGATCTAAAGTCTCAAGGCTTCTATAAACTTAATACCATCGTTAATATTCTGCTGATGACCGGTATCCCGGATGATTTAATTCTGATTGGCGATGGTTTTGAATCCGACACCATCATTTACCTGACTCTGGCGGCAGTTCTGGTGGGTCGCTACGATCCATGGACCTTATGGAACAATATAAAACGGGAAGAATCTTTCAAGCTGACCAATCAGCAGCATTTCCGTTTTCTTTCAAAATTTTATCAGTTAAAAAATATGAGTGATGCCCATCCTAAAGGCAGACTCAGAATTTATATCCGCTGCAAACCCCACATGCTGGAGACTTTGCAAACAAGAACGTTTAAACTCGATTTTGCCAATCATCTGAAGCATCTCGTTCATTATTACGTAGGTTAAAATGAAAACATTAGTTGTTCCCCTTATTGGTGATCCCCTTGAAAATCTTTATCAGCTGGGCCAGCGAGAAAAAGAGGCCTTCCTGCAAATTGAAAAAAGAGTTATTAAACTCCTTTCTACCAGCTCTCTTCTGCAGCATGGACAGGACATCATCACCAGAGCGAAAACAATTTTTAAAAAGAAAGAAGAAAGCTATTTTGAAAAATGCATCAGATCCTACTCTGAAGGTATGGGAATAGACCCCAATCGCTACCTCAGTTTTCTGACTCTCTTTGAAGTGGCCGCTCATTACGGACAGATTTTTCCTGAATTAAAGGCCATCCTCCCCGGCTGTACCAGTGTCTTTGCCAAAAAAAACGCTGACATCACTCATACCCGTCTCCTTGATTTTCCGCTCATTGGTGTCTTTGAGACCAGACCCCGCTTCTATTATTGGCACCCGGAAGGGAAACCGGCCATCCTGAGCTACAGCTGCGAAGGTCTGGCCCCGCTCTTTTTTCAAGGTGTCCATGGCTCCGGCATGAGCTTTGCCCTCCATCATAAACCGGCCGAGGCCCATCATCAGGAAGGTAAAAGTATCTTTCAAATAGGTTTTGAATGTTTATTTGATTCCTCTTCCCTTAGTGATTTTAAAAAAGAAATAAAAAAGAAAACTTCTGTTACAAAATGGTCTTTTCTTTTGCTCGATAAAACAGGCCAGGCACTGGCCATGGACATCGACGGTCCGGCCATAAATTTTGAGGCCTATAACCTAAACGATACTAACACCTTAATCTTCACCAATATTCCTCTTCAAAAAGACAGCAAGGGGCATGAAGCCTATTTAAAATTTTCAGAGAACCGCCAGGAATGGCTTAAGGCCAAACTGACTCATGCCAAGAATACTCACCCCTTGGATCTGATTACAGATATCGAGGATCAGAAAACAAAAAAATGGATTCATCCGGCGGCCACCCTCTCAACCATTGGTGCCTATCATGTAAACCTCACCCAAGGTTTTATTGACGTCAAGGAAGGGGAATCGTCGCTGGTTGCCTCCGATAAGATCATTAGACTTTCCCTCGATTCTCATCAGGAAATAAAAGTCTTAAAAGAAAAAGAGAAAACCAGACCCTTTGAAGAGGCCTGGAAGAGGGCCTCCAGGGCCCAAAGTGCCTTTGATCAGGGAGAATATGATCTGGCCTATCATGAGTTACAAATGGCCCGGGCGCTCATCCCTCATCCGGTGTGGAAGGAAATTATGGGCCTATATCTGTGCCTGTGGGATTTTAAATTTATCTCTAACACCAAAGAACTATCACTAGTTTACAAAAATACTAAATCCTTGAATTTACCGCCGTCCCTCAGGGATCAGTGGCTCCTTCTAATAATGCGTCTTGAAAAAAAGCTTGATCTCTCATCGACCGTCAGTGAGAAAGACCTGGCCCCCCACCTTCATGACCTCTACCGTGAAGAAAAAGGGGCCAACAAAGCAGTATTTGCCACTTGGATGAAACTCATTTATCCTCGCTTAGAAATCCTGGATGTTTTTTCTCCCCACCGTAAATAAGAGGTTATTTTATGGGTCTTATGTATGTTTTTCCAGTCGGTGAAGACGAAACTGACTTCGTTCAAAAAAAAGATGGCGTACTTACTTTAAAAACTTACGGCCTTCCTTATATATTCTGGTTTTATGCCCTTTGTTCAGTGGCAGTTGTTTTTTTCATGTTCATTGGCGTAAAAGAACCCGTACTTAAACTGATATCATTAGGTGATGAAACCGATGCCACTTTGGGCTATAGCCTTTTGACTTTCATTGGTCTTATTCCAGTTCTCATTCTCTCCTTCTTCTTTTACGAAAAACGAATTATCAAAAACAATATGGAAATTGGCCTCTCTCACAGAGTCTTCGGCATTCCATTTTTCTCTGAAAAATTCCTCATCGAAAGCGGTGATGACCTGAGCGTAGAATCTTTCCTGACCTCACCTAACGTCGCCCGTATGGAGGCCCGTCAAGACAATGTAGGCTTTCAAAATAAAGGTTATTTTGTGCTGTGGCTAAAAAGTAAGGATGGGAAAAAAATCCAAATTGATCGTCATTCCCGAAAGGCCGATTTAGAAAAGCTTAAGGGCCTATTAGAAAATAACTAGTAAGAATAATTAAGCCCGATGCCTAAACGAGTTCCCAGAAAAGTGGGAGAGATCTCTTTATAAGGCTCGGGCGATTTAAATTTCAATAAGTGAGTTTGATACACTCCCAGGCTTCCTTCCACACCCCAGTTCTCGGAGAAAAAATAAGTCATATTAAGTCCCGCTCCCAGGGTATAACCATAACTTCGCACCAAGAAGTCACTGCCCACTTCATAGGAACTAAAAGGAACGGCCAGAAACTGCGCCTCCGCCCGGGCGATAAAGTTCTTTGTATCAAAAAAACGGTAGGCCCCACCAAACCCCAGTTCTACGACATTAAATTTTTCAGTCTCTTCTTTGGCGGTCATAAAGTTCAGCAGCACCTGCAGGTCCCAGGAATTCTTTAACAGCACTTCTCCTTTAAGAGAAACCCCATTCCAGGTGACAGGATCGGCGTCAGTTAACTGGGCATTTTGATTATTCAGATCAATCTGAGAATTATAGATAAAATAAGAGGCGACGATTTTTGATCTTTTTACATTAACTGTTACTTTTTTAAAACGCTCGGCCACCAGTCGGGAAGAATCCATCGACTCTCTTTCGGTGGTCACATCCAACACCCGGATAAAAGCAATTTTACCGGAAACGACCACCGGAAATACTTGAGCTTTATTCCTGGCAACATCCCCTACCGATATTTTTTTTCCCTTTTTGATATACCCGATGGCGCTGGTCATCTCCTGATCAGAATAAATAATCGCACGCTCGGCCGTCACAATGGCGTCCTGGGCAGCCAATAATTGTGGGCACGAAAAGAAGAGTGAAAAAATCAAGTAGAAAAAGAGTGAGAGAGGAAGTTTCTGAAATTTAAGCTTTTGAAACACAAACATTAATTTCCCGACCTTCTTAGTCTGAAACATGTGACTCTATTATAGAATAAAAGTACTTAGGATGAGTCTAACCTGACCCGAAAAAAAAGAGGAGTAAAAAACACACCCTCTCAATTTCTTTTTCATGCTTCCGAAGAGTTGTGTGAGAACCAGGTTTTTTTTCCTCGAAGGATTGTATTATGAAAACAGTTTCAAAACTTTCACTGCTCGCAATGACGTTAATTGCGGCCGGATGTAATGAAAAAGTTTCTCCAGAACTGATGAACAGTAATGCGACTACCCCTGATGGTGTAGCAATCGAGCCAGCAACTTACTATTTCAGTGTCACCAATACTTCTTCAGCTCTACTTAATCATAATCTCCACAAAACCGGTGCAGGAAATCAGTCGGCTGCTTGCGAAGTGAAAAGTAACTATAAACTCTCAAGTGATACTTTCCGGGGTGCACCTACGGCCAATGATATTACCTGTTATTTTGATGCTGAAGAACTTTCTCTTCTTCATGGGGGGATGGATTTCAGTATAAATGCCAGCGCCAATACTTGTGACTATGTTGGATACTCTCCATTTTCTTTCTATGATCGGATACCGGGAAATTCAAGCGGCACTTATCAGGAAATCCTCTGTGGCGATGATACCAATAGTGGTCATGTGGCCGCAGCATATCCCGTCAGTGCCACCGGTGGTGCAACTCTCGGTTGTAATGAGCTTACCTCTATGGACATTGCGGCAGTGGACAGAGTTAAATTTACCATTTCTTCTGATGATGAACTTTGTCGCTTTAACTATGAAAGTGTCGACGGGGAAAACTGCGATATTGGAATGATTACTGTTAATACTCAAACTGTTACTTTTGTTCCGGCCGATGACAATAATGCAGCATACACAAAATCTGAACCCTCTACACGAGTGATCGATTGTGGTGGTAAGATTGAAGCTTGTGTTAAAGGACCAATTACTGAAATCACCAAGAGCTTGACCCGAGTTACCGAAATTACAAATACAGAGCTCAATACTCCGTTTGTCAAAGAATATGAACTTAAACCACTCTACGGCGTGGAAGCTGCAAGCACAGTTAAATCTTATGCAAACTTCAGAAGAAATCTTGCTTCAAAGAATATTGATTATATTGCCAGTACCGACAACAATTATAAAAGTTCATTTAGTAACTCTATTTTAGGAAAGACCTTTGATCCACAGGTGGTCGATTTTTATGCGGCCAACAAAAGGTTTGATGGCACCCCACTCATCACCCCGGCGATTCAAAACCTATACTCATATCCAAATGATCAATTCAAGGCCGTTCCCTATGCAGCGGATCCATTTTTAGGCCTCAATGGTTACCGGGTAAATCCATTTTATACTTTCTACTGTTTTGATACTGCCTTTGATGTGAAGGCCAGAATCAGGATGGTAGTGAGAGAGTGGGACCGAGTTTCACCTGCGGCCCAATATAATGATTACTTATCGGATATCTGGGATGGTGTTAATTCCCGTCAAGATAATCCAACGGAAGTAGAATTACCTGATGAACAGGATCCATTTTTTCTCTATAACGATTTAAGTGACTGGGATGACTCAATCCCGATGCAAAGAACTGCCGGCTCATTTGATGCCTTCACTACCATCTGGCAACCGCTACCATCAGGCACCTATCTTGATGGATGGTTTAATCCGGCCCTATTTACTAACGGTAACTTTTAAATAAAAAAAAAGCCCCTCTCTGATCTGTACCCCAAATTCTGGACAGGAAATAAAAAGCCCCTGTCCCGTTTTTGGGGTATTCTTCTTTTTAGGAGCAGATCATGGCCGAACTTTCAGAGTCCGACCGCAATCGGTTACTCAAAAACAAGCATGTGTTGAAGATTACAGCCGAAAGGATTACTTATACTGCTGAATTTAAAATTCATGCGGTCAAA
>JAMPXB010000026.1 GCA_023701435.1 Bacteriovoracaceae bacterium
GGTGTCAGTAATAGGTGCAGCCGTTCCTGTACCAAGATTTAAAAGCAATGAGCCTCTTACTGATTCATCAAAATTCTGCCAGACTTTAGCGCCATCAAGATAATCAGTATTCACACCACCGGCCGGAAGCTTCGCTTCTTTATTGCTCAGGTCTGTCGTTAAGTTCGCAATCTTGGATTGAGCTATTTCTGCAGTAAGTGAAATATCTGAATTGGTTATAGTTTCATCATCTATATGAGTTGTGGTTACACCATCGGTGGCAATAGCGATGGTCCCCGAACCTGTAATGGTTCCCCCACTCAGACCATCACCAGCGGTAATCGATGTCAGAGTCCCACCGGAAGAAGCGGCGGGTGTTTTTGGTAACCATTTTTTAGCAGCATCATCCCAGGCCAGAATCTGGCCATCAACAGCACTCATTTGCGCCAGCTGCTTGGTCATTTGAGAAATATACGAGTAAGGAACCGAGTGGATGGCCTGAAAGGAGTAGGCCTTATCTGGATCTGGTGTTCGATCAGTGACTCGAATAACAACAGTTTCATTGGCCGGGGTGTTCGCAAGTAGTGTGTTGACCTCAGGAGTACAATCCGGGAAGGCCAGCTTTACATGGAATACACCATTCGAGAGATCCACCCCATTTAATGATTGTGAACAAAGAATAATTCCCGGAGATCCGGAGTAGGCCAAATCAAAAGTAAGGTTGGCCGTTCCAGTAACAGGAGAGCCATTAGCATTAACTAAACGACCTGAGTAACTTAGGGAGTCCGAGGCAAAACCATTGCTAGCACTAATCAAAATAGTGATGCCCGCTAGTAAAAGTTTTCTGCCAAGATTAATCATAAGTTTATTTAGTTACTAAATTCTTCTTAATAATTAATCGGCACTAATACGGAAGTTATTAAATTCTTTACCCCCTCCTAAACAGAAAATATTTCATAAAATTTAAAAAACAAAGGTTTCATTCGTTTTAAACGAAAGATTTAGAAGCTTAGTTCCTGAAAAGACATTAAAAAGTTCTTAAAAAACAGCACAAGGCAAAAACGGAATAACAACAACTTACACTAACGACCTTTAGCTAAGCTAAGGAATACCGAAAAGTATGTAGTAGGTCACTATTATAAGGAACTTCATGAAAACGCTAAACCTCAATACCAGAATCTTCCTCGTCCTCAGTATTTTTGCACTTGGAAGTGTCACCATATCCGCCATTGGAATCTTCAATCTTTCAAGTTTAAGTGAAAATATTGGCAACATTGTAACAGTGGTTGCAAGGAAAGCTCTTATTTCAAGGGCCCTTAGTGGAGATATCTACAATATAAAAGCTTTGGAATATCAAATCCTGGATGAGGATGATTTTAAAAAAAACAAAGCTTCAATTAAAAAGATTGAAAAGCTTGAAGCAATCATGGATGACCGTCTGGTTCGTTATGAAAAACTGACCGGCCCAGAAGAACTTGTTCATTTTCAGAAAATGAAAACCGATGTCGCTGATTGGAAGAAATCAAATCTCGAGTTTAGGAATTTCATTCTAAAAAATAATAAAACTGCCGCACTGGAAACAGAGGAAGGAAAAGGACAAGAAACCTTGCTTGCTCTGGAGAAAACCTTGGAGGTGCTGGTTAATGATAACGAGAAATTCATGGCCGATGCGGCTAAAGAAGCTAATGAACGTTACAGTTCATCGAAATTCATTATCATTGCAGTCAGTGTCTTCGCCCTTGCCTGTGGTATCTTTATGGCCTTCCTGGTACTGAGAGCTGCCTCTGTGGCCATTGATCAGGTCATTTCTAGCTTAACTGATAATTCTATTCAGGTCACGAGTGCCGCTACACAGATTGCTTCATCTTCTCAGGAGCTCTCAACTGCTGCAACAGAACAGGCAGCCTCATTAGTACAAACAGCTTCATCCATTGAGGAAATGACTTCTATGGTACAAAAGAATGCTGATAGTTCTCAAAGGGCCACAGAACTCTCTGAAGGCAGCAGTAAAACAGCTGAGAAAGGCAAAAACATCGTTAGCGACATGCTTAAGGCCATTGATGATATCAGTGCCAGTAATGCGGGCATTATGGAACAGGTTGAACTAAGCAATAAAGAAATATCAAACATCGTAAAAGTTATTCAAGAGATCGGAAATAAAACGCAAGTCATTAACGATATCGTTTTTCAAACGAAGCTCCTTTCCTTCAATGCTTCAGTTGAGGCGGCCAGGGCCGGCGAACATGGGAAAGGGTTTGCAGTAGTTGCTGAAGAAGTTGGAAATCTTGCGCAAATGAGTGGTGATGCTGCTCTGGAGATCACTCAGATGCTCGAAGAGAGCGTCAAAAAAGTTGAAAAGATTGTTAAATTCTCTCAGGAGAACGTCGGTAGAATGGTCATCGAAGGCCGTAAAAAAGTTGAAGTAGGAAGTAAAATTGCCAATGAATGTGAAAAAGTTCTAAACGATATTGTTGATAGCAGCAGTAACGTTACTCTTATCTCCAATGAAATTTCAATGGCCACAAAAGAACAGGCGGTAGGCGCACACGAAATAACCAAGGCCATGAACCAGCTTGATCAAGTGACTCAAACCAATGCTGCGACATCAGAAGAAGTCGCCTCGGTTGCTGAACAATTATCCACCCAGGCAGTGGTTCTAAAAGACATGGTTGGCGTTCTCGTCAAAACGATTAAAGGGACCCATACTGAGAAGGAAAGTGCTCCTTCGATGACAAAGCTTACAAAGGTCAAAGCACGAGAAGCCCATAATGTAATCCCTCTTAAAAGACCCAAAGTGCAGACAAGCGCTTTTGAAGTCCCTTTGAAAAAAGCAGTAGGGATTTCAGTACAAGCACCATCAGAGAATGATCCTCGTTTTGAAGAAGCTTGAAAGTTTTTAACTTTCAAGCTTTAAAATAACATCTTTGAAGATTGGATGATCAGATAATTTTTTTGAAGATACCAGGTAGAATTCTTCTTTTAATCCGGTGTTTCCTATTTGAACCAGTTCACCGCTATAAAGATGGTCTTGGACTGAGGTTAGCGGTGCCGCGATCAATGACATACCGTCAACGGCTACCGCCTTCTGCAAGGTGATATCCTCAGAACTTCCAAACATTTCAACTTGAATGTCATTCTTTAAGAAGAAACTTTCTAAACCATTTTTTAGGCTTTCATTATGAAGCGGCATCAAAAATGGTTCGCCCGTTAAAGACTTCGGAAAGTCAGAGATAAGCTTTTTGTACTTCTTGTGACCACAGATGATTACCGGAGAGCTGGTGATCTTTTTCATATAGAAGTGAGTTCTTTCATTCAAGGTAAGAGGATGGTTGATAAGAATAACATCCAACCGCTTTTCCTCTAATTCATCCAATGGCTTCTCACTATGGCCTCTTATAATATTTACTTCGTAGCCACCACTATTTCGAAGGTTTTTGCAGATATCGAGAGTAACATTTTTGGGAACACCATTAAAAAAACCAACGTTCAAACTCTTCACATCTTTTATTTCGGAAAGGTTAATGGACTCAATTAGCTCCTGCCCTAATTTAAAAATTTTTTCAGCATAGCCATAAACAATGCGACCGGTGGTATTTAACTTTAGACGATTATTCTTACGTTCAAACAATTCAACTCCAAGATTCTCTTCAAATTGACTAAGCTGGGCACTAAGGGTTGATACCCCTACTTTCAGTTCGTCAGAAGCCTTGGCCAAGCTTCCATTATTTTCAATAACGTAGAAATAATAGAGATGATGAAGATTGAGCCAGACTTTATGGCCCTGGATTTGTACTTGCATACCTCTATTAAATCACAAGAAAGAGGGCTTTATTAGAAATTTTTCATTGAGTAATCTGCTCGCTCCTTGGCGAGAAGATTATGAGGTGCTTCCCTACGGATCTTTTCCAAACGAGGCACAAGTCCCGCGAGGTTCGCAATTTGTATTCCAAGTCCTGGACGAGCATTCAATTCCAGTAAAATTGGCCCCTGATCAGGCGTAAGAACAATGTCAGCACCTAGATACCCCAATTCAACCATGTCATAACAATGGGCCGCTAGTTCCAAAATCTCCCGCCAAAACGGTAGCTTTAACCCAGAGAGATTATGACCAGTGTCGGGGTGAGTATCTACCACTTGATTATTAATAACAGCATTATTGGTCCAGCCATTGGATAAATTAAGGCCAGCTCCAATGGCGCCCTGATGCAGGTTCGCTTTACCATCAGAAGATTTTGTTGGGAGCCTCACCATACTCATGACAGGAAAACCTTCAAATACGATGACGCGAATGTCTGGTATTCCGGAATATGAATAATCATCGAAAATAGGATGTTTATCAATCTTGGCCTGAATAATGGCAGCATCACTTTGGCCGCCCAGAGAGTAGAGTCCCGAGAGAATTCCTGAGATGTGGTGCTTGACCTCATCAATATCCATTAATTTATCGTTGGAACGACGGCAAAGAATACGGATTTCACCGTGTTTTTCTTCTTTGATGATTTCCTTGATAACGATAATTCCATTCCCTTGTGAACCCTTAGCAGGCTTAATGACAAAGGAATCATAATTTAAAAGCTTAAGGTGCAAATTTTTTAGGGATCCGTAATTTTCTACAACAAGGTAGTTCTCGGGAGTTGGAATACCCCAAGCAGCTGCCCTTTGCGCAGTAAGAACCTTATTATCCACCAGAGGATAATTGGCGCGTTTATTGTGGCGTAGGATATATCTACCTACGCGGTTATTGATACCCAGAATTCCCATCTGTTTCAGATCACGGAAGATCATACTTTTGGGACTCCTTCTTCTTCTTTTGACGGACCAGATCTCTGAAACGAATGAATTCAGAAATACGGTAACCCTTATACTTCCCCACTAAAATCAGAAGACCGATGATAGTGACCAGAAGTTCCGGGTTGGTGAAAATAAACATTTCAAGTGGTGAAATGAAGTACAGAGAATAAACGAGAACAGAAATCACCAAAGTTCCCAAGAGCGTCTTCAAGGTGTTTATCACACCTTCTTCGGCCAGCTGAATTGAAAGTCTTTCAATGATCGTAGTGATAATCACGATCGGAAAGAAGGCCAGGTGCTTCTGGGACACGGATGTTAAGTCGACACTAAAGAAAGCGTATCCAATCATCAGCAGAATAACCAAAGTAAGGATAATGGAAAGTCTTGGTACTGCCAGAAGATAGAATTTATCCAGGATGTAGCGCTCACCGATACCAATGATCACGACCACAGAAAAGAAAAGCATCCCAAATCCAAAAGACGTTTCCTTGAAGAAAAGGGCCAGGAGAATCGGTGTAAAAATCCCAAAAGTCGGCACCCCGATGATATTTCTGGCAAGCGATAATACCAGCGTACCAATAGGGATCAACAGGATGGTGGTGAACATTGTCTGAAGCGGTAAAGGCAAGCGATAGAGACTGATCTTAGAAAAGATAGAGTCAGACTTCACAACTTCTTTTTTAAATTCAGCTTTATTGTATCGATTGATTCTCGCTCTTTCGGCTTGAATAGAATAACTGACTTTTTTCTTGGAGATGAGTTTTTCAACTTCTTCATAGTTTCGGTAGATGACCATGAAAGAATCAGGCCGTTCTCCAAAATATCCGCGGTTAGTATCGATCGGAATCCACTTATTGCTTAGAAAAACTTCATTGGAGAATGTGAAACGAATCTTGGTCTCCTGCTCATCTTTCAATTCAGGCATTCTCGCCAGGACTACAATACGGGAAGGAACACCATTCCTACGGGCCATAATATTGAAGAGTTTGGCCTTTATAAGGGGGGAGCCTTTGCCGATATTCAAAGTTTCATGAATTGTTTTGATGTCGGTGTTACGCTGAATCTCCTCTTCAACATAATAATAAATCTTGCGAACTAAAGAGGTCTTATCTTCACTTCCTTCAAGGATTGCTCCCTCAAGAGTTTCAATCGCAGCAACATCCTCAGGAAGAAGTTCAGGAACTTTCAGGTATTTTTGAAGGCCCTTTGGATAATTAACCGTATAGTCTTTAGGAATGTTCTTATAGACAACATCATTAAGATCAACTCTGGCAGAGTAAGTTATCCGGCGGTTAATTGGTTCTTTCGCCGACCATGTTGCGAGACTCGAATCGGAATTTGAATCAACAAAGACCTCTATCCCCTTGTTACGGATTTTTTCATCCGAAACTTTCTGACCAAGCGATGATCTTGGTATAGGGAAAGAAAAACTTAGCTGATCCCCTTTAGGTTTCACTGTCAGATGAAAATTCCAGACATCATCAACCATCTGAGGAATAAGCGAGAGGTTTAATACTTCCGACTTATAAAAAAGAAGTCCGATGGGAAATAAAATCAAGAAGGCGGTAATGGCAACGACAAACTTTTTCATGAATTAATCACCCAGGACATGTGAACGGGCCACATCAACAATGAAGCGCCCCAAAAGTAAATTCCTTCCAACAAGGAATTTGTATTCCATGCTTGAACGATCATTAAGATTGATCAGAATTTCTCTTTCTATATTACCGATCTTAATTTTTTCCTTGATTACATATCTTTTGGAAACAAAGCCTGAGGTATTGGAAACTTTTTGAGTGGCATCAACTTTACGTACCACTTCAACAATTTTCCCTTCAGAGTCGAGGGTTTGAAACTTAACAAAGAGCTCTCCTCTTTGTTCGACTTCTTCAATATTTACTGCGTGAAGCGAGGTTGTTTTCGCTCCAGTATCTATTCTGGCTTTATGTTTGAGTTTTAATTCCGGTAAGGCGACCCATTCGATACGACCAATAAGAACTTTTTCTTTCAGGAGTTGTGAATGGGCGACTGGAACAACTCCCGTGACTAGAAAAAGTAAGAGTAGAAACACCTTCAAGTGATTGCCTTTTTTGTAACTTTAAAAGTGCTTCAATCATAATCTATGGGCCTTCGGTGCGGCAATAGAGATCAAAGAGCTAAGTAATTAATTATAAAGAGAACAAATTAGTTCAAAGAAATCTCAAATAATTACAGATTATTCCGATAAGGTTCACAACCAAGGGGACCTTATGACTTGTAAAGTGACGTCTTTTTTTTCTTTTTGCTTTTTCTTCGCTTTTTTCAGCTTCTTGGCGGTCCATCATGCCCACATGAAAACCCCATCACAATCCCGTGAAATTGCGAGCTGGGGCCAACCGGTAACGCCATGGTATGATGCCAGTTATAAACTTTAGAACGACCAGGTGGAAGCCTTTTGGGTTTCCGCCTTACTTTTCAATTTTTAAGTACTTTACGTAGTTCCTGATAATTGAAGATTTTCGGAAGTTTTTGATCTCCGGGTAATGAAGAACAAAAGAACTTTCATACATCATCGGGATCCAAGGCAGATCAGCAAAGACAATTTCCTCCATCTCATGAATAATCAAGTCCCTTTGATCCATATTAGAGGTCTCTTTGAGCTTTAAATAAAGTTCATCCATTTTTTCATTGGAATATCCGGACTTATTCACCCCTGGAAAATTGGAGGTTACCAGAAGCTGAAAAATATTTTCGCCATCGGGATAGTCAAACAGCCAATTGTCGGTGAAAAACATGAGTTTTCCCGCCCGCCCTTTCTCTAAAAACTCACTAAATGACAAAACCTGTATTTCAACTTTAAGCCCGATATTCTCCAACTGCTCTTTGATGAAATTGGCCTCCTCTATGCTTACTCCTTGGGTGCCACGAGTAGAATAGACAATCTTGGGCATCTTTGACGGAGAATCAAAACCGGCCATTTTTAAATACTCTCTGGCGAGGCCCGGATCATATTTAAACCTAAAGTCTTTGGCCGGAAGGTAACCGGAGATGCCCGGCACCAGCACCGAATTCGCTCTCAAATTGGTATTATTAGACAGTAATTTTATGTATTTATCGTAGTCGATGGCATAGGCAATCGCCCGACGAAGATGGTCATTCTTTCCTACTATTGGGTCCCGCATATTAAAGGCCAGCCATCTGTTGGCCAGGATAGGAAAATGTTTCAACTCAATTTGCCGGCTTTTGATGTTTTCCTGGAGCTCCCCTTTTTCATCGTAGAGCTTATCTATGAAGGTTTTAGGTACAGTCACCAAATCAATTTCATGGTTAAAAAACTTTTCCCAACGCTTCTCTTCATTGTTCATCACATAGAACTTGAGGTTATCGATAAAAGGAATCTTTTCTTTTGATGAATCCAGAAGCTTCTGCACGTTGGCGTATCTGTCACCAGATGTCGGATAGAAATCAGAACGATAGTTCTTAAATTTTTCCATTTCGATGGAATCATTACTAGAAGTCTTAAGGGTATAAGGCCCCGTTCCCACCAAAACAGAATCTAGGTTGTTTTTAAAATACTTTACCAATTCCCAAGGGACAGGACTTAGAAAGTTCAAAGCGAGATAATAATTTATATTAGGCTCACTCTTTAGCAATTCAATTTGCAAGGTGTACTTGTTAATGGCCTGGACACCTTTCAAGGGGACCTTGGAGAGATTGGCCCAATTATTTTGAATGAGTTCATTATAATTACTAAAGCCTTCAATTAATCCCAGGAAAAGACCTCTGCCAGGACTTTTCAATTCATTCATTGCAAGCCGCTTGAACTGAATGACAAAATCATCTGCCACAAGTTCTCGAGGCTGATTATTAAAAGCAGGATGAGGATGATAAAAAACGTCCTTTTTTAGCTTTATCTTTATCAGTTGCCCTTTATTTGAAATGTGAGGGAGTCCCTCCGCCAGCAGCGGCTGAATTTCATAAGGACGTTTCAGATAATGATATTGATAAAGCGGCTCAAGGACCTGAGCTGAAACAAACAAGGAATCATCACTATAGGCCTTGGCGGGATCAAGACTTTCAACAACGTTGTCGAGAGATAAGCGTAAGCTTGTTTTCTCTATTGGAGTCAGGTTTAACTGATTCCAGCTCCACAGAGTCAAAGAGATAAGCCCTATCGTTAAAAGAGGAAATAAAATAGTGGATTTTTTCATAGGTTGAAGTCAACTTTCTTAAACTGATTAAAGAATGATTCTTTGCTGTTACCTGTAACTAACTGGGCAAGATCCTTGGCTGAATGAAATCCCAATCCCATTCCGTGACCGCTGAAGCCACCAATCATAAATGTATCCAGGGGAGCATTAATTTTACCAACCAAAGGCAGCTCATGTTCCGTAAAGCCCATTGTCCCTGACCAACGCTTAATGACTTTATACTTAAGCCCTAATTGATCTTTCAGATACTGCTCGAGTCCTTTTTGAATAACAGGAGAAATTTTTTCAAAGTCACCGACTTCCCCTTCTTCATCCAGCAGTCTTTTACCACCGATGAGAAGCGTCTTCTCATCCGCTTTTCTCCAATAAACTCTTTCAGGGGGATCATAATAAAGAGATGGACAATCAAATCCTGCTTCAATCTCAACTGCCAGCATCTGGGCCCTACGAGGAGTAATGACAGCTTTAAACTGAGAATGAAACTGTGGCAAATAACCATTGAGGGCCAGGATCACCTGACAGGCCTTAATCGTTTGTGATTCGGTATTAACTCCAGATGAAGTTATTTCGAAGGCCATAGAGCTTTCAATAATCCCAACTCCTCTGCTTTCGATCAGTTCTCTGATTCTAGCAAGCAGTTGTACTGGATTAATTTTATACTCAGGACTATTTTCAAAGGCTCCATGAAACTTACGCTGAAGCGCCTCTGGAAGCTGGGATTGATTCTTCCAGAAAAAATTAAAATTTTCCGGATCGAAATCAGAAGTTGACCATTCAGACAGCTGATCTGCAGTTTGAAAGAGAGTCATGGAGGATGAGCTATCGAAGGTAATATCAGATGAGCTCAAAATATGCTGATGGGCAAGTTTCAGAGATTCAACAGCAAAATCATAGAGTTTTTGGGCCCGCTCTGTTCCCCAGCTTTTAGTAAGACTTTTATAAAAAGAGACACTGCCTTTGGTTAAAAAGCCAGCATTCCTCCCTGAAGCCCCAGCTCCACAATATTTTCCTTCTAAAACGGTTATCTTTAAATCGGGCTTCATTTCACTCAGCCAATAGGCCGTTGAAAGACCAATATAACCGCCGCCTATGATCAGAATATCTGTCACCGCATCAGGAGTGCTAACAGAATGTTGTTTTAACCAATGAGAAGTTGTCATGCTTCATCATAACAACTTGAAGTGTCCTCAGGAAGCTTTTTTGGAATTCTTGATTTCCGGATAAAATTCTTCCTCATACTCACTTTTATACTTTAGGAAAAGTTGGTAGTTATGGAATTCTATTTCAGACATCATCCCGATTTGCTCATCAAGGGATTTCTTGAAGCACATATCGATAAAGTTGAGATGGAATGGATCCAGATCAACGAAGAAATCTTCCGTTAGAGGTATTGTCTTAAGCAGATCTTTTAAACTTTTGGCATGGTACATATAAAACCACTCCTTCCATGAAACGTATCGGTATTAGTAACCAGCTAGTGAAGACGTTTTTTAAAAACTTATCTAACGAAATAATGGGTAGTTACCACCTGTACTAAAGTATTTTAATCAACAAAGACTTTTTAGTTATGTCATGGCATGATTAAAGACTGATAACAATTTAGGATTAAAGCATGAATGATTTTTGGGGAAATTTCCTCATCGAAATTGGATTATTTACCTTCTTGGGAGTCTTATACTACTTCTACCAGAAGCGGAAAATTACCCATTATGAAGAAAATAAAACTCCTCTGGTCATGGGATTTATTCTTCAATCCTGCCTTATGGAAAAAAAGGAAATCGAACAGTCAGAATTAGACTCATTGATTGAGGCCTTAGATGATTACCTTCACAATAAAACGACGACTCCACCCATTCCCCTTTTAAGACTTTATCTTAACTCTTCCCGTTGTTCCCCTGAACTCAAGGACGTCATTGATTCCGGGCTAAAAGAGATTGATAACGATGATACAAAAAAATAACTATATCTCCCCCAAGGGCTATCAGAAACTTGCCAGCGAGCTCGAGGAGCTTTTAAGGGTGGAGCGCCCTGAAGTCACTAAGCTGGTTCAATGGGCCGCCAGTAACGGGGACCGTTCTGAAAATGCTGATTATATCTACGGCAAAAAAAGGTTAAGAGAAATTGACCGGCGTATTCGATTTTTGACCCAACGCCTGGAAAGCGCCGTTGTAGTCGACCCGACTTCAATCGCATCTGATCAGATTCAGTTTGGGGCTACAGTAGAAGTAATGGACGAGAATGGAACCATCAGAAAGTTTACCATTGTCGGTGTGGATGAAGTTGATACTTCAAGAAGTCGTATCAGTTGGCAGTCCCCTATAGGTAAATCACTCCTGGGCAAGAAACAAGGCGATGAAGTCCTTATCCGAATCCCCTCTGGTGAAGTTATCTATGAGGTTCAATTAATCATCTATCAAACTATCGACTAATACCATACCGCTTAGCTCTCCAATTTACTGGTCTCTTTTTTCCTCTAAGCAATTTTGGGTAGTTGGCCTTAAAATAGAATCTCCAGGATACATAAGGAGATTGTCTTGAAGTTTACTTTGTCATTTCTACTAGTTTCAACACTGTCATTTTCTCTTCAGGCAGAAACAGACAACACTCAGAACTTATACGGGGTTACCCTTAATTCCTATAAAGTAGATTCAAATAGAACTTATACAGGCACTACAGAGAAAAACTACCCCTTTCCTATCGCTCTGGTAAAAAACGGAATCACGAATTTTACCGACATTTGTAATAATGATTTTAAATCCTGGAGAAAGTTCACTCCGAGTGAAACCGACTGCAAGTATCATAACGAGCATTTAGTTGAAACCTTTGTGGTCGAAGAAAAACGGAATCGTTATCTGATTGGTAAAAGAATTTATAACAGAGGTAGTTCAAATTATTATGAACTGGTTCAAGTTAAAGAATCACAAAACCTTAAAAATCAAAAAACGATCACGGTTCAATTTAATATGCTGACCGACCAAGAGGTCAAGGCCTTCACCAGCCCCAAGTTTTCCAATGATTCTGCCTTTGATAAAAGTTCAACCACCTTTGTTTTGACAGAAGTTTCTCCATATCAGACACACCTGACTTATAACTATACCGCTGAAACCGACCACTGGCTTCTTAATAAGGAAGTTACCGTTCCTCAGGTATTTGCGTCCATTAGTAAAAGTATCAATAACTTACTTCAAACTGTCGAAGCAGAATCTTCCTATCAGAAAAGAAAACTGGCCTCTGAAAATTAGATTTTAAGTGGGGCCTGTGGTACATATGCCCCATGAGATTCCTTAGAACCTATATTGAAATATCCAACATCTGTAACCTTCAGTGCACCTTCTGTCCTGAAGTCGATAGAGACAAGAAGATTCTTCCGGCCGATCAATTCCGAAGTATTTTAAAGCAAGTTCTCCCTCATACTGAGCAAGTATGCCTGCACTTAATGGGTGAGCCTCTCGCCCATCCGGATTTTTCGCAAATCCTAAAAATTTGTGAAGAAGAAGGTGCTGTCATTCACCTCACGACAAACGGTACATTTTTATCTAAATATGGCTTTGATACATTCCTAAAATCAAAGGCCATCCGGCAGATTAATTTTTCGATACACAGTTATAAGGATAATTTTCCAGGACAAGATATCCGGCCTTATCTTTATGACATTCTCCAGTTTTCCAAAGAGGCCCTAACAGAGGCGCCTCATCTCTACATAAACTTTCGCTTATGGAATCTTCTGCAGACGACAGAGGCCCGGAATGAGAATCAGAACATCATCGATCACGTGTCAGAATTTTTTCAAATGCCGGTAAATGAAAGAGTGGATGTAGGTTTTAAGAAAAGTAAAAATATTACTGGTCGCATCTATTTCCATTTTGATAGTCGTTTTAAATGGCCTGATTACAATGATCCCGATAATGGCAATAAAGGTTTTTGCCATGCCCTTTCTCAGCAAATTGGCATTCACGCTGACGGAACCGTCGTTCCTTGCTGTCTGGACAAAGAGGCGGGAATACCTTTGGGTAACGTGCTCAAAGAATCCTTCGAGAGCATTCTGAATTCTCCACGACTGGTAAATATGAGGGAAGGCTTTAAGAAGCAGCTCCTCACGGAAGAACTATGTCGCAAGTGCACTTACATTAAACGCTTTGATAAAAAGCCTCGCCCCGAGACTGCCCCTACATAAAATGGTGATCTTTTGATTTTTTGGTTGAACTACGGAAAAAGTACGCCTATACTAGTTTTAAAGATACGGAAGAACTACGGAGACGAGTATGGCCCTTACCAAAAAGCAAAAAGACGTTTTGGATTTCATCACTGAGTATGTGAGAGAAAATGGTTACTCTCCTACTCAAAAAGAAATTCAAGAACATTTTGGTTTTAAATCCCTGGGCTCTGTACAGGATTACATTAAGTACCTTACGAATGGTGGTTATTTAATGAATGACTCCCATTCCGTTCGCGGTCTTATGCCTTCTACTGTTCAGCAAAACTCTGAAGAAATTCCACTTCTAGGTAATATTGCCGCCGGCACTCCCATTGAAGCGATTGAAAATTCTAATATGATCAGTGTTCCTATTCATATGCTGGGTCGTGGTCAACACTATGCCCTTAAGGTGAAAGGTGAATCGATGATTGAGGATGGTATTCTTAGCGGTGACATCGCCATTATTAAGCACCAGACTCAAGCAGAAAACGGTCAGATTGTTGTAGCCGTCGTAGATAATGAAACAACCCTTAAGCGCTACTACAAGAAGGCCAAGCAAATTGAGCTTCACCCTGCAAACAATACGATGAAGCCCATTATCATCAAAGATAAAGAGTGCGAGATTCGCGGACTCATGGTTGGTTTGATCAGAACTTACTAGCTTACTAAGAACTAATTTAAAGACACACGAAACGCTTTATATTCGTCAAGGAGGACGTTTATGCTGGCACACGCACACATGCATCCATCTCTTCGTCAAATGAGTGAAACGGAGCTTTTTGCTAAGATTCAAAGCGAACTGATCAACCGTTACGGCGTAGATGATAAATTGGCATCGGAAATGGCATGGGATCTTCTTGAAGTTCTGTCGGCCGTCGATGGTGATGTAGACATCTTTGAGAAATACTTTCTGCACTAAGTAGTTCTCAAGTAAAAAACAAATAAATGATGAAGTTAGCTCCTTGTGGCGAATGCCACAGGCACGGATAGCTACATCTTATTTTAGAGTAACGAATTGAGGAGGAGAGAATGGTGTCGGAACAAGACCTTTGGATCAGTAAATCTTTTCTAGTACTGATTGGCAGCTTTATTATTTTTAGCCTGGTGGGCCTACTTTAAATGAAAAGGTAGCTCTCTACCATTTCTTTAGATAAATCCTGATTTTGAAAATGAGGTTTCAGGTACAGGTGCTTAATCACAATGTGATTTTTTAAAAGCAGTCCGCAGATCGTATCTTTTATCCTAATGAGTTTTATGTTCTCAGGGAAAAAGGGCTTCCAATCTACCGGGCTTGTGCCTGATTCCTCTATTATTTGCTCGATAAGTGCTGAATCAGACTCTGTAACATCAAGAAAGCTCAGACCATGCTTTTTTAAGGTGTATCCATAAGGGCAATGAAGACAGGCCGACTTGCAGCAAGTCCCCCTATTCTTAAGAAACTTGGCAGTAAAAACGGTGTAACCCTCGGGACTCAGGTAAGAAAGCTCTTTTTCCATAAAATGGATTATAATCATAGGATGATTATAATGCTTCTTCTTTTTTCATTTCTTTCTCAGGCCGAGGATATGTCTTCGGAAAAATATTGTTTTGCTTCAAAACAGCACGGTTTATCGGCCGTACAAAAGTTCAAAGCGATTCAGGTTTCCTCGGACGTGGTAACAGTAGATGACCATTGCCTGATCATTCAAATGAGACCCCATCGCAGAGAAATTATCCAACGCTATTTACTTTCCACTTTTCCTGGAGCTTATGTCGCTTTCTCCAGTGAGAACGCAAGACGTGATCCCTGCCAGCTAAAGGTGGAAAAAGAAAAAGTTAAAGAAGCAGACAGCTTAGACATTGGGAATCGAAATAACATTGTTATCAACAAAACAAATCAAAACACTCACAGTTCTGAGACGATGCAAATTCAAACGTTAAAAGATTTTGAACTGACTATTGATCAAGATCAAATCAAAGGCTCTTGCCGTTACTTAAATGCTGACCGCTATGAAATAACGATTGAAGTAAGAAAGAATCCAAAACTTCCACTTGTTAATACCCAACCAACTGAGGATCAAGAGACGATGACGCTCCAAACGCAACTTCAACTGACTCGTGGGGAAAGAATTGAACTGGGTAGTGTTGTCCGAAACTTAAGAGACAAAAATCACCAAGTAGATATAACGCCGAACATAGAAATAAATAGATCGAATCAAAAAGTCTCAGAATCGGTCTTTTTGAGCATTCAATAAATAAAGTTTGACCCGCGTCTTACAAAACCTTACATCTATTAAACCGAGTTAAGTTTCCAACATCACAGAACTTACCAGTTCTTACATTTCATTTCTGACAGAATTGCCCCTTCATTTTTCAGCAATTGGGGCAAAGTGACCACTCCATATTTTGTTTTGTCTTGGGGGCAACTTTATTATTTTGGGAGGTTATGACTTTCCCGCATTGGCATGTTGGTTGCTTTACAGGAGACCAGCAGGGGGAAAGAACTCCATAAAAGTTCAAGAAATATCCCAGGAAAAGTTTAGCTAACCACTAAGTTTTTCCCCATAAAGCCCTCCCCAATAATTTCCCCGTTCCTTCCCCTGCAGGTTTACTAAATAAAAAAAGCCCGAGATAAACCTCGGGCTTTTTTATTTTTAAGCATTCTTTCGAAAGAATTAAATTATTCCACTAAAAGAGCAATCGTCACCGTTGTTGCAATTTTATGGAGATCAGAACCACTTGTTACAACAGAATTGATATTTCCCATCTGCTCTTCATCTGCAGAGATTTCAGCGAAAAGTTCTTTAAGGGCCGGCTGACGAACTTCATCAATAGAATTAACTACACCACTGGCCATATCATCATTCAAAGCGACTAGATCATCCTTAATCTGCTCTCTGCCAGCAACCCCACGTGATTGAACTGTTGCCAATGTAGATGCTAATGGCGCCACAATAGTGGCCGTTCCTGATTGCAGGAGACGAGTGGCGGTAACAAATGGAAGCAATGTTGTAGCGGAAGTTGCCTCAACAATGGATTGTGAGAATGCATTACTTAGAGTGAACATTAGAGCAATTGCGATTAGACCATTTTTCATAAACCCTCCTACGGATTAATTTATTACAGTTATCTGACTCATCATTTTTGAGATGAGACTAGTAATTTTTTTTAATTCTTCTATTTCTTTAAACTCTTGTTGAAAATAGCTTTGTCCTAAAATATTTAATAGCTGCTCCATTTGTACTTGAGAAGCTGTTGCCACTTGTGTTCTTCGCTTTTCAATAAACTGACTAAAACCTGACTCCACTTCGTCCTGAGTAGGAACACCATAAAGCGAATCAACTACTTCCCAGGGCTGGGTCGTGAAAAGCTTCATCCCCTCATTCATACGGAGGATTTCTTCTTTCAGAGACTCTTCTTTTTCTATGGACTCCATGATGGCATTAGGGAGACTCATCAGAAACTTACTGGCAAAATACCTTTCAAGATGACCAATTTTCATGACAACTTGCTTTTTAAGCTTTAAGTCCGAAATATTTTCCAGCTTCAAATTCTGATAAGCCGTCAGACGATCTTCAGCTTTTGTGTTTTTAATAAACTTCTTAAACTTTTTTTCAGTGAATGGTCCTGAAAGATAAGGTCTAACAAATTGATAGGCCTCTTCGAACTCTTCGATCATGCTTGGGACGAGAATCTTCTTTTTAATCATCTCTTCCCGAGATAGTCCTTGAATAGTTCCTTCAGTTAGATTATTGCTCTCTTTAATGATATCTTTGAAAATTTTATGAGGAGTAATAGAACCGATCAAACGGCTCTCTTCTTCTGTTAGGGCGACTGCTAGGTGCTTAACCGTTTCAGTACCGCAGTTGTTATCCAGAAAATAATATTTTCCCTGATAGGTCCAATATCTTTCCAGGGTTAAATCTATAAAGTCTTTTTTCTGAAGTTCCGTCATTTTAAGTGGAACACTATAGAGATCGCGCAGACCAAATTTGGTATACTCTTGTTGAACCTCAAAGTATCTCATCACAAAAAGCTGGGAGTTATAATGGCCCATCATGCCCTTGGCATAATTAATACTTAAATCTGTCATGGATGCCCGGTAAGATAAGGCCAGGTGATGAGAAATATCATTCAGGCATTCTGGTCCTGCTTTTTTTCTGAAGGGAGCACAAACAACCAGTCGAAACATGGCGTGACCCCAACGGGACATCAAGGCTTCGCCTTTGCCGGCAAAGAGATAATGAACTTGATAAATTCTTTTTGGATCAATTGATACGGCCAACTGATAATTGTCTTCCATGAAGGCCGATTGAGTGATGACTTTGTCATTCTTAGAGCATTGACCTTTGAGTGGGATTCCCAGCTTTCTGGCCAGAAAACTGGCGGTAGCAGGCTTGCGACATTCAAATTCTGAATCAAGGACCAGATACTCTACATTCACTGCCAGGGCCTCTTCCAGGTTCTTAAACTCATAAGCATCCGGAGAAGTAGAAGCATTATAATTCATGAGCTTCTTCTTACTTCTCTTCTGGACCTTTTTCATTCCGACAATTCTTTGAAAATCGGCATCGACGCTGATCTTTTCAGCATTGTCCTTTAAGTGGGTCAGTTCATGAATGATGACGGCGGTAAGAAGCTTTTTGAAACTGCCATGACTGCAATCAAAACTCTGAGTACTTTTTTGGGCCAGTTCTATCAATCGAGAACTAATCGTGATTTTATGCTTACGGGTGGTACCAAATTTTACGTCTTCGTCCAAACCACATAGGTCTTCTGAAAAGACAGAGTCAGATTTTAAGGGAGCTTCTTCAATGGTGATTTTTTTGGAAACCGAATCAAGATAGTTTATTGGCAGCAGATTAAGGGCCGACTCCACTTCAGCTTTCAAAAAGTCCGATGTATTCATTTCGATCTGAACGGCCTGGGCCCAGCTCGCATACATCATGAAAGTTAGAAGTAACCATCTCATCAATTAATCCTTGATGAGTGGATTATAAGTAGACCAGCCGTGTTTCAGGGTCCAATTGTAATTTTTACTGCCGCTGTCTAAACCTAGGAGAGAACACTTTCTGACTCCAGCATAAGGGTCAAAAAGATTCCAGAGGGCCAAATGGCCACTTCTCTGAGTTTCTTTGTACGGTATTTCAATGACTTATTTTTGGCACAGATCCTGCTTTAAGGTAATTGAGCTGAGGGTGAGAACTCCACAAAAGTTCAAAAACTTTCCCCGGAACTAGAAGTTAAACCTATTCGAAGTTCCTCTAAGGCCTGCACACACACCCATCTCTGTTCCATTCTCAGCTAGGTTTACTTTTTAATTTCCCATACAAGTCCAATAACCCTGCATAGTCGTTCCAGAATCAGGATAGTTTCCTCTCCAGATAGTTATAGCTGACGCTGTAATGTCCTTAATCACCATTTTTTCCGTGTATGAAGTGGCATCTCTATTTCTCATTGTGATTGTACAGGCCGGTACCCCACTGAAACCAACACTCGCAATTGATATACTACAAGCAGTTGCCACTGTGTTGCCGCAAGCACCATTTGCAAAAACGAATTCACCTGCTCCCATTTTGATGCCATTCAATGTTCCTTGAAAGTTAGTAGCTTTAACGGTGCCAGAGACTTCTAACTTTGTTGTTGGAGCATTAACTCCGATACCAACATTACCACTGGGAGCGATTACTAAACGATCGGTCTGAGTTCCTGTAGCAATTCCTCCCCAGATAGAAAACTGATTATCTGCACCTGCTAAAGCAACATTATAAGACCTCAGTTCCCAGTTCGCATGGGCACCTGTTGTTTCCGTTAATCGGATCGCCACAGGATCAGTACCAGCAGAAACTTCTAGTTTTGCATTTGGTTGAGTCGTACCAATACCTATTCTTGCGTTACCAGTAATTGAGATACCACTGGTTCCAACATCACCTCTAGTCAAATGACCAGTGTCGTTGGCTGCGTCTGTCCACATTCTGAGAGTTGTTGGTCCGCTTTCATTCCAAACGGTAACTCCTTGTGATGGACCATCACCTTTAACCATCACCATACCGACATTATTATTAGAGAAAGAACCTCCAAAATTGGCAGCACCTTGCACATGGAGTTTGGAAGCAGGAGCACTTGTTCCAATCCCTACATTTCCTCCTGAGGTTATTCTCATCTTCTCAGTGTTACTGCCAGCATCTGTGGTAAAAAATTGAAGCATCCCAGATACCGTAATATCCAAATCTGCAGCCGCACTTCCTTGCACTCGGGCAAGATCAGCGTATGTTGTTCCGGTATATCCTCTAAAGGTCATGAAGCCGAGGCGATCATTAGCATTAACTTTAGTAGGAGCTCCAGGAATCCCACGTGCTCTTCTCAGCATGATTGTCCCTTCTCCTGATTCAGTAATCGAATCAATCATCACATCATCATTTCCGCCACCAGTGCCCACAACATTGAGAGATGAAGAAGGAGATGATGTACCAATCCCCACTGACCCAGAACTGCGATAAATACTGCTTCCATTGATGGACCATTGCCCAAAGCTGTCTACATATTGTTTGTTAACAGCATCGGTTAAATTAACTGGGGCCAATGGAATCTGAAGGGTTTGCGAGGTGTTTGCCGGGTAAACAATGCCATTAATGGTTGCTCCCGAAGCAAGAGAGTTTTGCTTATTATTAAAAGTTGTCCAATCAGTTGAACTTAAATATCCATTGGCACTGCTGTTGGCCTGGGAAATCGAAATAACTGGAGTTGTTGTTCCGGTTGCCACACTAAGCGGTGCATTGCCAGATACATTAGTAACGGTTCCACCACTTCCAGTAGCAGAAATAGAAATCCCCCCGGAAGAATTGGTGATGGTGACTCCAGAGCCTGCTGTCAAGTTGGCCACAATGGGGGCACCACCAGTGGAACCAATGAGAATTTGGCCATCAGAAAGCGCTGGTGCTTCCATTATTGAGGTCGCACTAGAAACCATTATACGATTACCACTCAATGAGCTGATATTCGTTCCCCCGCGAGAAACAGGTAGAGTACCACTTGTCATTTTCGAGGTATCCAGATTGGGTATATCAGAGACACCTAACATGGCATTGACCCAATTAGTGCCATTAAACTTCAAAATATTTCCGGAACTAAGTGAACTCATCACGAGTGAAGTACCCTTAAGTTTATCCACACTGGTAGAATTATAAGTACCGCTCACATCTCCTGAGAAAGTGGAAGCTGTTCCCAATTTTGCATTAAAAATATCGTGATCTGCTTTACTAAGAAGACCGGCGGTCACACTAGCAGCACTTGCGAGAGGAATATTAATGGTGTGAACTCCACCGGCGGTTGACCAGGTCGGAGCGCTACCACTACTCCCAACAGCAAAGCTTTGAGTGACGCTATTAGAACCATTAAGACTAGTAATCCCTGCTCCTGAGACGCCAAAGGCTAGCCAGGAAGAGCCGTTACAATATTCAACATTGCCAGAGTTATAACGAAGAGTACCTGGCTTGGTGGAATCACAAGTGGCACTGTCAGTACCTATTTGAATTCCCCTCAGAAATGAAGCTCCCCCTTGAGAAATAATCCCTCCGGGGATAGATGTAACTGCAGGCAACACAGTGAAACCTGTTGAATCTGTTCCATCCTGAAAGCTCGTTAAAACTGCTGAACCTCCAACATAGTTATTAATGATTATTTTAAGACTTTGATCCACTCCTGCAGTGGCGCCTGTTCCCTGATCGTAAAACTCTACAAAACCACCTCCATTATTATTTATAACGAGACGTAATCGGGATTGCGTATAATCAGTGGATGACAACAAAGTCAAAAAACCATCAAGAGCGTGGGATGTATTAACCAACCAGGTTGAATTCCAAACCACATTACTTCTTGTTCCCGATATTGAGAGAATAAAAGAGGTGCCTAAAACACTATCTTCATTTAAGTCTACAATTCGTGACCAGGTTAAGCCCTTTACGGTTTGTATGGTTGGTACCTGTTTGAATGAGGTCGCTCGGACCTGGCCAGCCACATCAAGCATCGATGAAGGTGATGATGTCCCAATTCCTACATTCCCAAGGGTGTAATAAATATCATTTACACTTTTTGTCCACTTTGATGATCCGGCAGCTGTGACATCATCAACATATTTCTTCGTAGCAGCATCGGTATCTCCGCTCGGAACCGCTAGCCCCGTGAGGGCATTCCCTCCCATTTGCAGATTGCCAGTCATGGTGTCGCCGGACTTTAAAAGGTAGTTAGATTGAGCGGTCGAAACTACTGCCACATTGCCGATCAACTTACCGATCGATGAAAGGACAGTGTCTGCAGAAGTTATTGCACCGTTAGTGGCATCTAATCCTGTAAGATTTGATCCTAAAGCTCTTGCTTCGGTAAAGTACAGCCTTGATCCCTCGGCGATATCATCGGTCGTTAAATTAGTGATTCGACTATCTAGATTTAAAAGAGAAGTTGGAAGTCCTGCAATTTTCGATTGAGCGATTTCAGCTCCAACAGCAATATCAACATCGACAATTGAGCCATCTACTATTGAAGATGAGGTTGTTGAAGGTGTCACCCAACTTAAGTTTCCGACACCATCAGTTTTTAAAACCTGACCATTCACTCCAGCCCCTGCTGGCAAAGTGAAATATAAATTTCCTGCAGCGTTTGGTGCTTTAATCCCAACCCATGTTGAGCCATCGTTTGTCACTCGAACTGACTTCATCATCAGTTCGCTGTTGTTATCAATCGTATTTTGTTTTAATGCTAAAGCATCAAAGACAGCGTTCTGAGAAGGAGCCTTGCTTGTCTCTCCATCCACGATTGCATCATCCACCAGATCAAAGCAGCGCAGAGAATTATCTACACTTATATATCGAAGGACTTGATTGTTGTTACAAATTTCAGGAGCAATTCCCGTCACATCATTTCGGGCAAAAGCGCGGACCGTCGGATCAACTTCAGTAGTAAGGCCTGTATCCACATCATCGGCAGGTGCCCAAGTAGAGCCATTCCATTTTAAAACTTGATCAGGACCTGCTCCCATTTGATCAAGCTTGGCAGCCGTCACCCCTCCGTCAGCAATGCCAATGGTGACAGTCTCATCAACTCTCACAGCACTCAGACCGTCACTACCAACAATGGTAGTCACCCCATCCATCGTTCCTGCGGGATCGGCCGGTGTCCACTGTGTTCCATTCCAAGTTAAGACCTGGCCAGCATTGGCCCCCATTTGCACGAGCTGTTTGGACATCTCCGACATTATGGAAAATGGTAATGAATGAAGTGCTTGGTAAGAGTAAACTTTAGGCGTCGATGGAGTGAGATCAGTTACTCTGATCGCAATGGAGTTATTGAGAGGTATGTTTTCCAAGACTTCAGTTAACGTCAAAGGTGAGCAATCTAAATTTAACTTGGCATGAAAAACACCATTAATTAAATCGATGTTATTAATCTGCTGAGTACATTTGATGACCGTCAAATCATTGGTGTAGGCCAGATCAAATTTGAGATTAACCGGACCAGTCACCGGTGAGCCATTAGCATTAACCAGACGGCCAGAATAGCTTAGTGAATCCGCGCCGAAGGCAGAAAGTGATCCAAAACAAATCAATCCTACTAATAGTTGAAGAATTCTCATCATATAAGATAAGGAAATTATAAGGCTGGAATGAAATAGACGTTAATTAATTAAATTTTGCCTAATAAAGGGCACAACTACTTAATGTTAGGAGAGCTTGAATTTATCCGTCTGAATAGCTGCCAATATTTAGAGTCAGGGAGCTTGTTTTTTGCAGAACGGAGCCTCTGGATCCTTCTGGCAGATATAGGCCTTCATCGCCTCGTTCTCGGCCTTAATGCCAGCGATTTCCCGGTTAACTTCTTCATTACTATCGAATAGTTCCTGAACCATTCCATACATTTCTTTGAGGGAATTGATGATGACGTAGGTGAAAGCACCGTAATCAACTGCTTTGATTTCGGTATTAAACTTATCATGAGCATTGAGTATAACTTTCTTTTTTACGACTAAAGCAGGTGCCACTTTTTCGATTTCCTGGGCGATCACCCCTAATTGCTCACCTCCATCGGTTGGCAGGCCACCAAGTCCGTTATACTTAAAATAAACGGGATTGATTCCTAGAAGCTCATTAAGGCCTAAGTTAAAAGGACGAACTTCATCTTTAAGGCGTTCATCCGAAGCACAAGTTCCGAGAGATCCGCCGTTATAATACAAACATCCGGCAGTTCTAATATTACCGTTTACATCCAATTTGTGTCCTGGAGTATTAGTCCCAATACCGACTGACCCCAACCCCACATGAATAACTGACACGCTATTGTTATAAAGCTGAATAACCCCATCTGATACCCAGTTTATACCAGTATCATTATCACCGATGGCCAAACTGATTGAAGGCGTGACTGACCCCCAGCCTGAATCACTGTAAACATAGGCCTTACTGCCAAAGAACGCGTTACCACCTCTTAATTCAAACTTTGAATCTGGAGCAGTGGTTCCGATTCCTAAATGACCAGCTGGTGTTAACACCATTTTACTTCCGGCATTGTAAAAACCTAAGTTAGTAGAGCCAGGTGCACCTGCTCCAGTCCCCATTACCCATGAAGTTCCATTGGCCACAGAATAGTACTCGGCTTGAGCACCTGTTGCTGCAGCTTCCACTCGTATTTGTGTATTAGCTGTGGAAGAAGCCACGTGCAATTTACTAGCAGGAGCGGTAGTCCCAATCCCCACATTTCCTATTCCATTCACAGTCATTCTGGTAACAGAGTCCGTCGCAAAATGTATCGGATTGGCCTGATAATTAAGTAACCATGTTCCAGTGGCAGAAGAGCTTCCATCACCGATATACCAGACGTTTGTTCCGGCGGAATCTTTTGATCTAAGATAAGAAGCAAAACCGACATCGGTGGCGAGGTTATCATTATCTCGAATGACAATGGTTTCACCGCCAATGCCACTGACATCCAACATTGCTGTAGGTGAAGCCGTGCCTATCCCTACTTGTCCTGTAGAACTGATCATCACTTCGCCATCATTGATAGAAGTTGGCTTGCCGCTGATACCTAATTCAAACGATCCACCTGTTTCATCATAGACTCGTCCCAAGGCGGAAATTGATCCACGAACATCCAGTAAGGCCAAGGGCGATGCAGTTCCAACTCCAACATTACCTGTTGGATCAACTACCATTCTGCTGGATCCACCAGTGGCAATATCTACGCGGTCGGCACCAGAGGAATAGATACCAGTGTTTAAATCATCACTGAATGAATAAGTTGGATATGTGGCAAGAGCGGTATTTGAAGGACGTAATTGCGCACTAAAAGGTGCACTTCCTCCAATCGCAGCGAGACGAAAGAACTCTGAAGCTTGCGAGGAAAATCCGAGACTGTTAGAAGTAAAAAACATCCCTGTGGTACTGCTGGCGGAAGAAGTTATTGATGGTAAGGCAGCTGTTCCTGCAGGAACCATCACCTGACCAGAAGCCACCTGCAGCTTTGCTTGTGGAGTCGTTGTTCCAATCCCAACATTTCCATTGGCCTGTACCGCAAAAACGGGATTCCAGCTAACATTGGTATGACCTACTACAAACTTATCCTCTACAGCAGCACCATCTCCGATATTAACTCTAATCTCAGACTGATCATTGGCATTATTAAAACGTGCCATCCATAGCGGATCAGAGTTATCACTATTCCAAGTAGCTCCTGCAGGTCCTCCACTAAAATAGAGACGGTCCCCATAGTCAGGTAGAGTACCTGTATTGACTGGATTCTGAGCACCAAGGCGGATATCACCAGTAACTTGAAGTTTAGCACTTGGAACTGAAGTCCCAATACCCACGTTACCGGCAGAATAATGAATTCCACCAGTGGCATCCGACCATTTACCGAGATTGGTTCCTAGATTAGTTAACTGACTGCCATCTACCGCCGGTAATTTCCCACCAGTCTCAAGCTGAACAATCTTTCCAGCGGCCGTGCCCACATCAACGTTTAATGTCTGGCCACTGGCCAAACTACCGGTGGAAGTTAAGCCCGTCCCCGGAGTAATGATTGGCAGCGACGCTGTCTGTATTTGTGACCATAATAAATTAGTAAGCTGACTACCATCTATGGCAGGTAACTTTCCAGTTCCATCAACCTGCACGATTTTTCCAGCTGTGGTACCAACGTCTACGCTGAGAGTGCGATCGACCGATAGGTTGCCTCCACCTAAAAGACCAGTGCCAGTGCTGACAAGTCGAGTGGTTGGAACAGCACCTACGTCGGAGGCGACAGCTCCTGTCTTATTTATTTTTGACCAGGAGATTCCGGCCAGTGCATTGATATGATTATTACTAATTCCACTATCTTTAACGATTAGAGCATTACTGCCATTAATTCCAACCGTCACATTATCGTAAGTAAGTGACACATTCACACTGCCAGAAGTTCCAGTACCAGATAAAGGAGCAGTGGTGGTTATTCCAGTAATGGTACCCGCACTGGCATCAGTCCAACCGAGATTTCCTGCACCATCAGTCTTTAACACCTGACCGACAGTTCCGTCTGCTGCTGGTAAGGTAAAAAATAAATTCCCTGCTGTAGCAGGAGCCTTGATTCCCATCCAGGTGGTTCCATCCGTCATGAGCTTTAACGACTTCATCACGATGTCACTGCTGGAATTAATAGTGTTTTGCTTCAAGGCTAAAGCATCAAAGACCGCATTCTGAGAAGGAGCAATCGCTGTTTCGGCATCGTTAATCGCATCCGCAACACTGGCCGATCTAATATCTGCATCACTGATGACGATATCAACGCACTCTAAAGTATCCGTGAGCAAAATGTAATGAAGTGCTTGATGAGCCGCACATGATTCAGGAACCAGTCCGGTCACATCATTGCGCGCGAATTTTCGAACAGTGGGATCAGACTCAGTCGTGATCCCCGTGTCAGTATCGGTATCAATATCAGCGCTTGGTGCCCAGGTTGTACCGTTCCACTTAAGCACCTGTCCGGAAGTTGCACCCATATGATGAAGTTTCGGTGCAGTGACACCCCCATTAATGATTCCAATGGTAACAGTCTCATCAACTTTTACACTGCCTAGTCCTTCTTCTGCTGTGACTTGAGTGACTCCACCGACTGTTCCCACCGGATCAGCCGCGGTCCACTCTGTTCCATTCCAAGTCAGGACTTGACCATTGGTCGCCCCCATCTGTACCAGCTGCTTAGCGAAGCTCGACATGATGGTATAAGGAATAGAATGCAGGGCCTGGAAGGAATACACCTTTGGAGTTGCCGGTGTTAAATCGGTTACACGTATCGCGATGGAGTTATTACTAGGAACTTCCTCCAGCACTTTCTTGAGTGAGGAAGAAGGACAATTGAATTCGAGTTTGGCGTGAAAGACCCCATTGATTAAATCAACGCCTGGATTGTCATGAGTACAAAGAATCGTTGAAAGATTGTTGGTATAGGCGAGGTCAAACTTGAGGTGAACCGGACCGGTCACCGGCGAGCCATTGACATTAACTAAGCGGCCAGAATAGCTTAAGGATTCTGCGGCCAGGGCAGAAAAAGAGGCCAAACAAAACATCAATAGGCTCAGTTGGAAAAACCGATACATTAAGATGAATTATAAGGCGCTGATTAAAACTTTCCTAACAATTACAATTTTGCCTAGAAGTGAATCGGAATTCAATCAGTTATGGAGCGAGTAAGTCGGATAAAAAAAACAGCTTATCCAGAAATTATTGTCACTTCATCCACTCAAACAAATGATAATGCTCGCCGGACATCCCCAGCTTCTCATACACCTGTTGGGCCTTATGATTGGTCTTGTCCACATACAGTCTGAGTCCTCGGAGGTCCCCAGACTCCTCCACCATCTGCTTTAAATGAGCGTAGAGGATTTTATAGACCCCCTGTTTTCTAAAATCCGGATGAACATAGACAGAATGAATCCACAAGACGGTCCCATTTCTCCAGTCACTCCATTCTGGAATCGTCAAAAGACAACCCACCACCTGACCATCCATTTCCGCCAACCAATACTTTCCTTTGGCCGGATCGTCCATTACCGCCGATACGCCCAGGTTCACAGTAGCGGGATCAAGTTTCATGTTCTCTGTTTCCAGCGCCATCTTAACTTGAAAATCAGCAATGGTATCAATATCGAACAAGAGTCCGGGTCTTACTTTAATATTCAAGAGAGGACTCCTCTGACTCTTTTCGAAAATTCTCTGAGTGCTTCATTTACGTTCATTCCCTGATCAAGCAGCGCCCGAAGCTCTGCTGCCTGAAGATAATCACTCATTTGATCTCCTGGATCTTCCTGAGTCTTAACAGGAGCAACACCAGTGGCCTCAAAGTCGTCAGCAAATTTATTGAGCTCTTCCACGCTATGTTTTTGAGCAAGGTCTTTAATAACTTTAACGTCCATAAATTACCCTTTCATTTTCTGAATGAATTCACGAAAGCCTTCTTCTTTAGTAACGCTCACTAAATCCTGAGGCTCACCATTTTTAAAACAGCCTACAGAAGGAAGACCTGGTAGTTCAATCATCTCTTTAATCTTTGGATTTTTCTCAACATCAATTTTAAAGATCTTAACTCCCTCTTCTCCTGCCACTCGGGCAAACATAGGAGCGGCCATCCGGCAAGAACCACACCAGGAAGCGTAGAAGTCGATAAAGACCAATGGCTCTTTTTCAATTACGTCAAAAATAGTGCTGTCTTCAAGTTCAATCATGTTCATAAAATTTGCCCCTTAATTAATAACAATGCGAAGAGAATCGAGGGAAAGTTCGGCCTTATCCATCGCCTTAACCATGTTGTCACGGTTATAACGAAGAAGCAGAATTTCCGTTTCAGAGACCGTTGGATTTACTTTTCGTAAAGCTTCCAGTCTTTCAATCTCGGCGTTCATAAACTTCAGCATGTCTTCTTTGAATTTTTCTTTATACTGGCGTGCTCTTGCCACACACAGCTCTTTACCTTTCTTGATGCACTCTTTGATGAAATCTTTTGGAAGCTCTTTCATCTGGGCCCGTTTTTCCTGATCCAGAGATTCCGTGTTCTCATCAATAAATTTCTTCGGCAATTTCTGGGTTACGTCCTGCATTTGAGCGTTCAGCATGACTCGCAGAGGAGTCGGTGGAAACCATTTTTGAAGTTGCAGTTTCTTATCAGCGATGGCACTCAGAAGGAAATACCCTTCAAACAGGAAGGGCTCTTTAGAAGGACTCTTCCAGGTTGCCATCGTCACATTGCCCATTTCTTTAGAAGATATGAAATCCATAATCCCGATAACCATGGGATGGTCCCAGCTAAGGAAGGTCATATCATCATGGCGAAGGGCATTCTCTCTTTTAAAAGTAACGGTCATTCCTTCACCTTCGAGTCCCGGGAAGTGAGGCAGAAACATGTTATCCCCTGGTCTGATATAGAAGGTGAATGGATCATTCATATCTTCAGCATCAACACCCAGACGAGTCCACAGGTTGAGCATAAAATCACGAAGCTCAGTTGAATCATCCACGTCTTTAAGTTCTTTCACAAACTCCATCGCCTTAGTGTGATTGAAAGAATTGATTTCAACCAACTGATCCTGACCTTCTTCCAGCTTCTTTTCAATTTCCTGATGTAGGTTTTGAGTTTTCTTTAAGAACGCCTTAAATTCCTTCTCTGGATAATTTCCTTCCTCAACACTTTGAGTGAGTTCAAGAAGCTCCCCTCTCACTGTTGCATATAATTCAGTTCCACCACGTGGAGAAGATTCAAAAGCATTAAATCCTTCATGATACCAACGCATCAGAAGCTCATCACTGGATTTCTCTACAAAGGGCACATGAATCTGAATATCGTTTTTCTGTCCGATACGGTCGAGTCGCCCAATTCGCTGCTCAAGAAGATCAGGAAGTTTTGGCAAATCGAAAAGAATTAAGTGCCGGGCAAATTCAAAATTTCTTCCCTCTGAACCGATTTCGGTACTGAGAAGAATGTGCGCGCCTTCCGGATCAGCAAAATAGGCCGCCTGTCGGTCACGGTTCATCAGATTCATTCCGGAATGGAAGAAAGCGATTTTGGCGGTAGTTTTATCTCTTAGAACTTTTTCCAGATCAATCACAACCTCTTTGTCATGACAGATAAGTAGAGTTTTATCATCCTTATGATTTTCAACAAAATCCGCCAGCCACTGAGATTTTAATTCAAACAATTTCTTCTCAGGATTCTTGGTTTTACCAAGTTGCAGCGGATAGGAATTAAATATTCTTTTAGGGAAGAACTCAGAGTAAGTCGCCATGGTCTTACGGGTATTTCGGAAATAAACCCGTCCGGTGCCATGACGGTCCACCAGCATCTGCAAGGCCTTCTCTTTATCTAATCCTTCAACATCAACCCCGATTTTCGCCTTCAGCATTTTCTTATCATCGGCCTTCAGCGCCTCGCCTTTAATAAGCTTGTTAGCGAGATCAGTGATCGGGCGGTAGCCAGTGGTCTCTTCCACAAACTGGTTAAAGTCATGAAAGCGGTTAGGATCTAGCAGGTGAAGTCGGGCATAGTGACCGGCAAGACCCAGAATCTCCGGAGTACCAGAAAGCAGGAGAACTCCCGGAGTGTCTTTTGCGAGGGCCGCCACAAAATCATATTCCATGGAGGAATTATCAGGGGCCCATCTTAACTGGTGGGCCTCATCGACGACCAAGAGATCCCATTTGGATTCCATCGCCTGCTCCATCAGCCAATCTTCTTTCATCAGGTAGCGAAGCGAGGCCACAAAGAGTTGCCCTTCATCAAAAGGACGATCCCCACGTTCTAACTTGGCATCATGATTAATCGTCTGAAAGCTCAACTGGAATTTTCGAAGCATTTCCACAAACCACTGATAAACCAGCGAATCCGGAACAATGATCAGACAGCGTTCAACCCGGCCAGTGATAATCAGGTGATGCAGGATAAGTCCTGCTTCAATTGTTTTCCCCAAACCGACTTCATCTGCCAGGAGTACTCGTGGGCGACTACGCTTAGAGACTTCACTGGCGACATACATTTGGTGAGGGATAAGACCAATTCGAGGACCAGCAAAGCCCCGAATGGGGCTAATAAAGAGCTTCCTTTGATTTAACAGCACATCATAGCGGACCTTAAAAAGCTCAGTGGAATCGATATTTCCGGCAAAGAGCCTCTCTTCCGGCTTGGAAAAGGAAAGGGTGTCGGCCAGCAAAGACTCAGGAAGAATCTTGCCTTGCCCGTGATAAGTGACGATGCCCATATTTTCAGTGACGGATTCGACCAGTAAGGTTGATCCATCCTGCCCTTTGATTTCATCGCCTTCAATAAATTTTATTCTTCTTAAAGGTGCTGTCTGCATGCCGTAACGGCGGTCGACTTTGGTCGCAGGAAAAAAACATGTCACTGTTTTGGCCTCAACTTCCACAATAACCCCAAGCCCGAGCTCAGGTTCAGATTCCGATATCCAGCGTTGGCCCATGATGAACTGCTTCATCTTCCCTCCGTCCAAGGTGACAAATTACTACTATTGGAACAAGATATTACCAAATGCCACTAAGGGGTTAAAGCTTATGATGAAAAAAACTTCGCAGATAGTGAGTCTAGTACTGCTTTTGATGAGCTTTATGGCCCATTCTCAGTCTTTAAACACTGGGCCGTGGCGGTTTGAATTAAAAACCACTTACGCTGATATTCCTTTCATTATCAATTTTCAGAAAAACCTGAATGGTTTTGAGGGCACTCTTCACAATGGTAAAGAGAGCATCAAACTAAATGAAATTAAGATGACCAAGGATCTCATTACCATACCGCTGCAGATGTATGAAGTGACTTTGGAAATGAATTATCCTCAAAAAGGTGTCATGGACGGTTTTCTTGTCCGCCATAACAAAAATCCTAAAGTAAAAACACCTGTGGTCGCCACGCAAGGGCAGACGGAACGATTTCCCGGAAAGAAAGTGGCCCCCAAGATTGATTTAAACGGCCGCTGGGCCGTGACTCTCATTGATGGGGACAGAAAGGATAAAGGGATTCTGATTTTTGAACAAAAGAATTCAACCCTCCATGGCAGTATCCTCACACCGACCGGCGATTACCGCTACATTGAGGGATATGTCTCTGGCCCTGAGTTCGAAGCTGCTAGCTTTGACGGCATCTACAATTACCTGCTGAAAGGAAAAGTAGAAGGTGGCAAACTCACCGCCAATATTCTTGCCAGTTACACTACTAAAATTGAAGGCCAGAAGGACCAGAAAGCGGCACTACCAGATGCCTATAAACAAACCCAGGTAGCAGCTTTGAATTTTAAATTTCCAGACCTTAAAGGGAAAATGGTTTCTTTGAATGATGCGAAGTTTAAGAATAAGCCTGTTATCGTACAGTTTTTTGGCTCTTGGTGCCCTAACTGTATTGATGAAATGAATTATTTGATTCCTTGGTACAAAGATAATCAAAAGCGCGGCATTGAGATCGTGGCCTTATCTTTTGAAAGAAGTCTAAACCAGGCCGAGGCCAAGAGACAGCTCTTGAAAGTGCAGAAGAAGAGAAATGTTCCTTATCCCCTCTTGCTTGCCGGATCGACTGGCGAGGACAAACCCGCTGATAAAATTCCCGGCCTAAAAAACTTCATCTCTTTTCCAACGACAGTTTTTTTGAACAAAAAACACGAGGTGGTAAAAGTTCATGCAGGCTTCAATGGACCAAGTACCGGTGAATTTTATGAAAAATGGAAACTTGAATTTAATAAAAATGTGGATGATTTACTAAAATGATTAAGACTATCGGCTTGCTTCTTCTCTCAAATATTTTCATGACCTACGCCTGGTATGGTCACCTGAAGACGTTAGGATCAAAACCTCTGTGGATTGCGATTGCTGCCAGCTGGGGTGTGGCCTTTTTTGAATATTGTTTTCAAGTCCCGGCCAATCGTATTGGGTTCACCCACTTCTCACTGGCCCAGTTAAAGATCATTCAAGAAGTGATCACAATGGTGGTCTTCTCGGTATTTGCTATTTTCTTTATGAAAGAGCCACTAAACAGAAATTTTCTTTATGCTTCTTTCTGTTTAGTGGGTGCTGTTTATTTTATTTTCAGAAAATAACGACGGGCCATATCAGGCAAAGCTTTTTTACAATCGGAAGAAAAAGTAAAATCGGTGATGATCTGACCCTGGTGATTCATCAAGCGACTATCGTCACAGAAGTAACCATTATATTGCTTAACTTCTGAAATCGCCTCACGACAATCAGAATCGAAGGTTAAATCAACAATGACTCCGCGATTGATGTTCACCAGTTCGCTACCATCGCAAAAAAGATTCCAGCGTGACCCGCCAAGATCATTCAGAGCATCCAAGCAGTCTGATTTAAAAGTAAAGTCATGGGCCACTTGCCCATTTGGTCTGACCAAAACGTCATCATCACAAAAGCGGCCTTGATGAGTGCGTGATTGAACCAAGGCTTCAGCGCAATCAGAATTAAAAGTAAATCGATAGATTTCTCGCCCGTAATTAGAAATCATGACTTCAGCATTACAGACCGCGGGCATCTCTCTTCGGGGAGCGTACTGAGAGAAAACACTAAAACTCATGAAGACAGTAAACAATAGTAAAAATTTCATTTTAATCCTCTTGTTTAAATTCATCTGAATATTCGACCTCTTCATCAGAGTTACCATAGTCATTTTCGTCTGTCTTCAAGCTCTCATTTTCTTCAACAGGCATAGGAGACTCAGAGGTATTCATGCCAGGCGTGGGCAAGATGCCGTTAATATCTCCTTGCGTCTTTTCCTCATAAGCAGAGGCGGCTCCATGCTTATAGACTAACTCTCCACCCAATAAACCGGTTTGATAAGCGAGATAGCAAGAGATAAGACCAATAACCGCAATGGCGAGCTTAATGGCGAATTGAAATTCATTACGAATAAAAAAGACACCGATGGAAAGCACCAGCGCAATGACAGTTGAGCCAACAAAAATTTCGGCAGCTTCTTCATGTTCATGAATAAGATCTTTATCTAAGACCCGGGCCACCAGATCTTCCTCATTTTCACCAGTTTCAAGCGAGATATAGCCGGTAGCAACCACTGCTAATTGCAGACCAATGATGATGAGCCAACTGCTGTGATTCATTTTGTTAGTCTTGATCATGTAAGCAAAAACGAGAACGAGAATGGGCAGAATAAAAGTCAGGGCCATCGGAAAGTGAACAATCATTGGGTGTACAGGAACCTGCATAAGACCTCTTAAGGTTATGGTTAGATTCCTATACTATATCCAGACGATTCGCGGTTTCCAATATGATTTTAAGAAGTTCACTGATGTGAGATTTTTGAGTCTGATGATTAGGAAAAACTAATCTAAAGAAGATAGTGCCATCAGCTCGCTGCGCATAATTCACCAGCGCCCTTCCCTCTTGCACCAGCTCCTTTCGGATTCTTAAGGTAAAAGAGTTGATGTTCTCCTGATCGTGCCTGGCATGCACTTGAAAACAAACATTCAGATAATGAGAATGAATCAACTTGAAACGAGCATTGCTTGAAATCTCTTTGGTGGCGTATTGCGCGAGTTCCAGCAGATGTTCTGTCCGCTTAATTAATCCCTCGGTGCCGTGGGCACGCCATAAGAGCCAGAGCTTTAAGGCATCGGCACGACGGCCGCATTGGAGAGAATAAGTTCCGGTATCCCATTCAGAATTATCATATTCATGAAAAAGGTACTCTGCTCCCCCGCCCCGGTTGGTGTCTTTTAAAATACCGGCATGCTTAGTCAGGAAGAAAGAAGTGATCAAGGGTGTGCCTAACGTTTTGTGGGCATCAAAAGTCACAGAATCGGCCAGTTCCAGGCCTTTCAGAAGGTGTTTATGACTGTGGGAGAAAAGTGCGCCTCCACCCCAAGCTGCATCAGCATGAAGCCAAATCTTATAGGTCTCACAGATCTTGGCGATCTTAACTAATGGATCAAAAGCACCCATGACTGTTGTTCCAAGAGTCGCCCCTACCATAATGGGAGTATAACCCTCATTCAAATCGGCCTTAATGATACGCTCAAGCTCTTCGGCGATCATCTCGCCCTTTTCATTAGAAGGCACCTGAATCAGGTTCTGAGTGCCAATTCCGGTGATGTTAGCTGCCTTATCAAAGGAGTAGTGAGCTTCGGCCGAAACATAGACTCTAAAGCGGTTGTGCCCAAATCCTGTTTGGCGGATGCTAGGACTATACTCAGTGCGGGCGCACAGCATAGCAACGAGGTTGGAATTACTTCCACCGGTAACCATAATGCCTTCTCCGCGCTCAAAACCCATCATCTTTAAAAGCTCGCTCACTAAGCGTTTCTCAATGACCGTCAAGATCGGAGCAATCTCAAAGGTCGCCATGGTAGGATTTAAAAGGGTACTGGCAATTTCTCCGGCCCATGCTGCTTCATCAAAACCTCCAAAGAGCTGATTAAGAAACATGGGGTGAATTGTTTGCACGGAGTTTTCAAGAATGGTTTTTAACTCATCAACAATTTCTTCTGAGCTGGCGCCCTGAGGTCTTAGGCCAGGCAACCTTTGCTTGAGTGATTCTGCAGAAGAAACTTTAACTACAAAGTCATTTTTTTCACTCTTCAGAATGTATTCTTGAAGTGTCAAAAAAACGTCATTTAAAAAATTGTCTTTAGATTGGGACATTCATCTACCCTATAGTTTGTTAGAGATGTATCAGAACCTTACACACCCTAGCAATCGTGAAAGCAAATGTTAGATAATACAAGGCCTTATCTCCTTTCTGTCTATTGGCATTGTATGGAATACGGTTTTTAATTTTCCCTACACAACATGTAACCGGCCAAAGAGGCCGCCTGTAACAAGGAGAACTAGGGATGTCAGTTCGACTAAACAGTCATTTGTCTGATAAGCACTTGGTAGAGCTTAAAGACAAGCTTTTAAGTGAAGCAGAGCGTATTCGTACGAACTTTCAACTTAAAAAATCTGAGTATGAACAAAACTCACTTACTGGTGCTAAGGATGAAGTTGATTCGGCCAACGATAATATCCTTCTAGCCGCTGATATGCGTTTTTCTAATCGCGAAAGCCTTTACTATAAAAAGATTATGAAAACTTTAAGCAAGATTGAATCTGATCAATATGGTATGTGTGATGAATGCGGAGAACCGATAACTTTCTCAAGACTGATCGCAAGACCAACTTCTGAAATGTGCATTCTCTGCAAGGAAGAATCCGAGAGAGAAGAATCTCAGAACTTCTTCGAACGTCGTTCAAAATCACTTGGACGCGAAATGAGTGTCAACGGACATTAAAAAATGATTGAATACGTCGTCGAACAAAATATAGACGACCGCACATTAGCTAGGGCCTCCCAAATCTTACGAAATGGGGGGCTTGTTTGTTTTCCGACCGAAACCAAGTGGCTGGTGGTTTGTGATCCCTTCCAGAAAGAAAGCGTGGATAAACTCTATCGCCTGCGCCACATCGAAAATTCCAAGCATTTAACGATTCTCTGCCAGAGCTTTCAAAAGGCGATGGAAATAGCTTTTATTGAAGATGGCCCTTTTAGACTGATGAAGAAAGTCGTTCCAGGACCCTATACATTTATTTTTGAGGCCCAGAAAAAGGTAACCAAATTCCTTAAGGCCTCTAAAATTGATCATCAAGTTGGAATACGCTTTCCTGCCAGCCAGCTGGCCCAGGGCATTCTTAAAGCCTTTGATGATGTTCTGTTAAGCACGCCCCTTACCCATGACATGCTGGAAGATGCAGATCCAGGCATTCCCCTTTATAGTGCTCAAATTGAGGACCATTTCGGCAACTCTATCGACATGATTATTGATCCGGGAGAAGTGGAATTTGTAGGCCCCTCAACTATCGTTGATTTTACTTCTGGAATACCAGAGGTGGTCAGAGAAGGTGTTGGTGATCCTTCCCTGTTCCGGGCCTGATTAACAGATATTAATTATATCTCTTTGGCCAGAATCTGCTTTCTTGTATAAAAATCCTCTCCATCTGGAAATCATATGGAAAAAAAATCACTAAACGTCGTTATTGTTGGCGGAGGTTTTGGCGGCTTATCAGCGGCCAAGTCTCTTGCAAAATCTCAGGACATCAAAGTCACCCTCGTTGATAAAAAAAACTATCACTTATTTCAACCTCTGCTCTATCAGGTTGCGATGGCCGGTCTTTCGCCGGCAGAAATTGCTTATCCGCTAAGAGCACTTTTAGCGAGCCATAAGAACGTCGATATCCTGTTAGGTGATGTAAAAGTCATCAACAAGGAAGAAAAATATGTTGAAACCGCCACCAATAGAGTTTTCTTTGATTATTTAATTCTCGCCTGCGGCTCCACTTACACTTATTTCAATGCTCCACAATGGGAGCCTTTTGCTCCCGGACTGAAAACCATCAGCCAGGCGACAGAAATCAGAAGACGAGTCTTTCTGGCCTTCGAAAAAGCGGAAAGAGAAAACGATCCTCAAAAACAAAAAATGTACACCACCTTCGTTGTTGTCGGTGGTGGACCAACCGGAGTAGAACTTGCCGGAAGCTTGGGTGAAATTACCCGCTACAGTATTCTTAAAGATTTTAATCACATTCTTACCTACCAGACCAAAATCATATTAATAGAGGCCGGTCCAAGAATCCTGCCTTCAATGACCCCTGAACTCTCACGGGAAGCCGTCAGAGAATTAGACCAACTCGGTGTAGAAGTACGAGTGAACACCAAGGTTTCTGAAATCAATGAACAGGGAATCAGGGCCGGCAACGAATTCATTGAATCAGAAACAATCCTGTGGGCGGCCGGAGTGGCGGCCAATCCTTTGAATAAAAGTTTAGGAGCAGAACTCGACCGACAAGGACGAGTGATTGTAAAACATGATTTGAGTATTCCCGGTCACCCGGACATTTTTGTCATTGGGGATCAGGCCCATTATAAGTGGGGGGCCGAAGAAGCCCCTCTTCCAGGACTTGCCCCAGTGGCCATGCAACAAGGCCGCTTTGTAGCAAAGTTGATTAAAAAATCGGTGCATGCTCCAAGGACCTTAGAGAGATTCAAGTACGTAGATAAAGGTCAAATGGCAACGATCGGCCGCTCCCGCGCCGTGGCCATGTACAAAGGCCTTCATTTTTCAGGCTTTGTCGCGTGGCTGGCATGGCTTCTCGTTCACATTTATTATTTGATTGGATTCAAGAACAGACTGTTTGTTCTCTTTCAATGGGCATGGACTTATCTGACTTTCCGACGAGGAGCGAGGCTCATCGTCGAAAAAGAGTAGATCTTAGCCGATGTTATAAACAGGTTGTGGTCTTAAGATAATCAGATTCGCACGGCTGAACTTAGTCAGAAAGTTAGTAAAAGAACTTTCAAACAGTCCAAGAAAGCCCTTTCTTTCTTTAGAGGCAGCAACAATCAAATTAGCATTAATTGATTCCGCGTAGTTTAAAAATTCCTGCTTCGCATTTCCAGAGACAAAACACTTAGGTATTACTTTGGTGTGCTTATCAAGTCCTAGCTTAGGCTTTAAGGCCTCAATTTTCTCCAGCATAATCATTTGTATTTTTCCCAGATCTTCAGCAGAAGGAGGAATCACAAAGGTAAAATCAAAGTTATTGGCCACGTATTCAAAGACATAAACTAAGTGAACTTCGGCCGAGGTTGGAATATTCAGATTTTTCAATTGAGTCAGAGTCTCAATGCTGTTTTCATCCATATCCAGAGCGACAACGACTTTATCAAAATTCATAAAGCATCCTTTGAGTTTTAACTTATTATGATCAAATTCTACCTCAAAAGGTATGACCTACATCATAATTTAGAAATCATAGTGAAGACCAATCTCTGCGAAAACCAGCGTCGCCCCAAATGGATTGGAAAACTCTCCGTTCGGTGAAGTATATTTGGATTTTAAACCATTTTGCGAAAAACCTAAATTTAACCCTAGCTTAAATCTGCTGAAACGATAGAGAGTCTCCAGGGATAGAGCTGCCAGAAAAACATTTTCTTTTATAGACATGCTCTCCTCGCCTTCCACAAAATCAATTGTGCTAAAGATCATTCCCAATTCGCCATTGAGGTTTAAATTCCATGACCCATACTCTATCAGCCCATAACTGCCGATAAGAGAGCCCCCATTGGCCTTGACGTTCGCCGCTCCCGACGTACTGTCAATTGTCTCAATGACCGCTCCATAGGAGAATGATTTATTATATTTTCTCCTCAGTCCGGCCCTTAATGCACTTCCGAGCGGACTTCCATAACCACCATAAATACTATTCTTGTACTGACCTTGAGTTATGTAGCACTGATAACTTTTAAGATTTTTGGGGTCTAGTTCGAAGATACCTACAGATAACTCTGCCAGGCATGATTTGGCCTTACAGGTTTTGACAGTCCCAGTCCCTTGAGATGGTCCCGTGCCATTAGCGCCTTTAAGATGAAGCAGCATTCCCTCTTCGAGATCATCCGTTTTTTGAACTACAAATTCCCGCTTATTGGCGAAGATCTTTAAAATCTTAACTTCAATCTGCTGATCAGAAGCTTCAGCGAACTGGATGACGAGCATTAAGCAGCAAAGAAGTAATTTCATGGGTCTATTATCTAAAAGCCTGAAAAATTAGCAATTTAAAAAAATATCAGAGCAAAATGCCCAAGAGCTGGAACCTCTCGGGGCAAAAAAAAAGCCCCGTTAAAAACGGGGCCTGAAGTTTAAATTAAACAGCTTGCTCGAGAAGAATCAGAATAATTCCGATAATCGAACCACCAGCAATTACACCAGCGGCTAGAGTTTCCTGGTTATCCACGAAAGCTCTATAGCCTACGCCTTCTTTGTTTTTGCAAAGTTTTTTAGCGGCCCAGAAAATCAATGTTCCGAGTGCCATTGACCAGGCATCAGCGAAACGAAGAACGAATCCAAGACCCAGACCAACGCCTGAAAGCGGGAAGCGACCATTCATTTTCTTATTAACAATCTCAATCACTACACCAAGCACAGCTCCGATAGCAGCAGCAATCTGGGCAGTGATATGGAGATTTGAAAGACCTTTAGTAAGAACTTCAGAAACACCTTTCCATACAAGTGCACTTGGCAGTGGAAGAGCGTCGGTTGTGAAAAGAGAAATGTCACCGTGGAAGATACTGTAGAAAACTGGAACAGCAATCAAACCACCAGCAAAAATACCAAGAATATGTCCAAGCGCCTGAAGACGAGGTTTACCACCAAGCATATAAGAAGGCTTGATATCCATCAAAAGGTTTGAAGCATTAAGAGACACTTCTGAAGTAATCCCTGCAGTCATAAGGTTAGTTGAGACGTTACCCGGAGCAAGAACACCGTAAGTGATCTGAGTGAGCTTACCAAGAGCACCACCAGGAGTAATCGCTGTCAGACCAGTAGAAGTAACGGCAATCAAAGTAAAAATGAACACTAGTGGAATAGCAATGATACCAAGCCAGTAGTGAATACCAAACCAGATGTGACCTAGATAAACAGTAAGAGCACCAACAACCGGAATACCGACTGCGAAAATCCACATTGGAAGTTCGATTTTATCAAGCTGATGGTTCTTATTCTCTTTCTTAGAGAACATTTTTTGAAAGCTTTGAATAATAATCTGAGGCTTAGAGAAGAAACTATAAAGCGATGAAGTTGTCATGATGGCAGCCCCACCCCACAAACTCCACATGGTAATCGCCTTAAATGATGTTTCAGTGATAATTCCTTCACTAATCATAACTGGCGCAAGGATGAAGTAGTTAACAAAGGCACCCAGAAGAATCGACATCGCGGTCTTCATATTCATAAGCCCGCCGGTACCCATCATCACAATGGAAGTATCCCATTGAACGGTAAGATCCTTAAGCGGAGTCCCTAGAATCGCAGGAGTGACAAATTTATAAAGAAAATTGTCCCAGTAGTGAGGAATGGCCAAAAACTTCATTTTGAATTTTTCAAGAAGTGTATCAGCGCGAAGAATCTCAATAAGTGCTGAAGCACCCGCTCCAAACATCATCAATTTCGCCTTAAAGATACCCTGATTTCCTTCGTCAGCGTGAAGGCTGTCAAGAACAACACCAGCGGCGTAACCTTCAGGAAAAGGCATTTGCTCATCATTAATGAAGCGCCTTTTTAGTGGGAAAGCAAAAAGTACTCCCAGAAGTGAAAGTACAACAATCCACCAGAAGCATTGCCACATAGGGATAACTTCTCCAGTCACCATCATGTAAGCAGGAATTGAGGCCATCATTGGTGCCGTCATATAACCAGCACTGGTAGCAATCGACTGCATGGCATTATTTTCTAAAATGCTCATTTCAGTACCGATCTTCAGTTTTTGCATCATTTTAAAAAATGCATAAGAAAGGATAACTGACGAGATCCCTACTCCCAGAGTCCAACCGGTTTTAATCCCGATATAAAGGTTAGTCAGAGAAAGAAGTCCCCCCAGAAGCATTCCTGTTAGGGCCGAACGGATCGTCAGCTGAGGCATGTCTCCTTTATAGACATTCTTCAACCACCATTCATCTTTTTCCTCAATGGTCATCGTACGGATTTGTTCTTCGCTTAGCTCTTTGATCATAAATACAACTCTTTTAGGATTACGATTTCCTGAAAAATAGATAAGTAAAAAAAATTTGCAAAAGCATACTCTTTCTTGACGAGGATCGTCTAGATAAAGAGCTTAACTGAAGAGGGGGCCAGGAAATTTGAGGAAAGAAAACTTCCAAACATTTGCTAGTCCAATGGAATTTTGGGATCGGTCCCCTTAAATCCCTGAATTCGGTAGACAGCGATTTGAATCTCGGTCGAAACCTTTATGACGCAAACAGCAACAAAGGAACCATTTAATTGATCAATAATTATTCGTTTTTGGGGATTTCAATACAAAAAGTTGCTCCTTTGGCTGGTCCACTTATCTCCGTTCTAGGAGCGAGTCTTTCAAAGCATAAAAAAAATTTCAAGATTAGAAAACTTGAAGAAAGTATAAATGCGGGTATTAAAAAAAATTTTATCAGAGAGAATTGAGCATTAATGAAGATTGGAAATCTAACTCATTGAGCAATTATACGAAAGTCTCTTTATGCCAACATATTCTATTTCCCCTTATGGAAGTTAGTACAAGATTTAACACATCATTCTTTCCAGCGATGAATCTTAAATAGATTATTTCAGATCTCTAAAATTAACAACTCCTCCTATCACGTTGCCATCGTCCTCCTTGATTGATCTTCCGGTCACTAAGATTCTTTTTCCCTTTGGAAATGTCTTATTTTTCACAATGATCTCTACCTCGTTGGTTGAAATTCCTCGGAGGGCCTTGGCCAAAGGAAGTTGTTCGGATGGGAATGGGGTGACCCCATCAGGCAGGAAATCACCATAAGCTCGGGACCATTCTGAGATGGGGATCTTCATCTCAGAATCTCCCAATATTTCTTTTTCACTGACCTTAAAGAGATTTTGAAACTTTTTGTTGACCAGAAGATATTTGCCCTCAAGTGACTTGATAAAAATCGGAGTTTCTGAATTATCTAAGATCGCTTCCAGCTCCTGTTCGTGTTCCATTTTTTGCTTTTCCATTTGAAATTCGAGAACAGAATGCCTTCCAAGCAAAAACATGCTTATGGCATATGTGAAGACAGTGAACAGAGCTGTTCCAAACTCATTCGAGTAGAGTTTCAATCTTTCACCTTCTAACTGCAACCACCCACCAAGCAAGGGAAGAACAAAGGCCAGAAGGCGCATTAGCACACTTGTAAAAGAGCTATCACTTACAATGATTCCCATTGTGCCCCTGTCAGGACGGGAAAAAAGGACCGAAGCCGAAAAAAGAAGAAAAGCGATGGCCGTATGGACGGCCATTGGAATAATCCCCGAAAGACTATAAAGAAGCTTTAATCCATAGACATACCCATACAAAGAAAGAATGGCCGAAAGGCTAATTATAATGGCCAGGAATTGAGCAGGCCGTCTTCCTTTACTGCTTTCCCAATTGAGTAACAATAAACTCAGAGCTGAAAGTATGAAAATAAAGCCGGTGTTCGGTGCCATGCGATTTGTTAACCCTAGCTCCTCTTCCCACAGTTTTTCTGAGAATAATATAGCGTCTAATGCAACAGGAAAACGAACAATGGTAGCAAGCGTCCCATAAAGACCAAATAAGAGAATCAAAATGGCAATTAAAATTCCGATGAAACTCATTCTCCGTGCCCTGCTCTCGGAATGCAAAATCCACAATGACAGGGAGGATAAAATAAAGGAAACGGCAGTAAGGGGATTCATAGCGACTGTGCCTTTCCCAGGTCTAATCAGGACCTCAATATCTTGCCACCAACCTAAAAGCACAAGGCAAGCGATAACAAACACAGAAGCATTAAGAAAAGAAGAGAGGTCCTTAATTCTATGGAGTGTTTCGGGCCTTCTGATGAGCTCTATCTGATTCATTCTTCCTTCTTCGAATCGCATTGATTCAGATCAAAAGACCGAATAGCATCGGATGCGGGATTAATTAATTTAAATTCTCCTTAAGAGGAAAGAAATAATTAGGCCGAGAGTTTATGGCATATTCATATTCGAATTTCGGAATTTATTGCATCGTGCTTAGTATTTTCAAGCCCTCCAGCGACCCATTATCTAGTGAATTCCTCTATAAATAGGCCCAACAACTCAGTTAAAGTGGGAACACAAGATATTCTATTTAATCCTTGATAAAAAAGAACAATTGCTTAAGAAAATCTGATTAACTAGATTATTCCTCCAATTTTAAAAAAATCCTAACCTATTTTTTATTTCATTTATTTCTATCCGCGAATACAATGTCGCGATGAAGTTAATCTCAAGACTAGTTAAGGATAAATCGCAGTTTTACCAGAGCTTTACGAACACCAATACGACTCCCTACGATTGTCAAATATGGCAGACCTCTGAAAGCGGCAGAGTTATTTACAATACCAAAGCCTTCGTCGATGGGAAAAACGATAAGATCCGATTGATTGATCCTCCAATCAAAGAAATTAATCAGTCGCAACCAGTTTTCTTTTATTTCAACCAAGTAGGTTTTGCTTTCAAATCAATTTTGGAAGGATCAGATGTTAAGATTCCGAATCTCATGTGCGCCCCAGAAAGAAGGAAGAAGGAGAGGATTTCACTTGTAAATGGTATATCCATCACTGTCAAAGTAAAGACCCAGGTTTTCATTGGTGAAGTGCTGGACATTTCCGAGGAAGGTATCTCTTTAAAAATCACTACTCCTCTTATCAAAATAAGTGACAAGGTTGAATTAACAGAATTGAAAGGAATGAACAAAAATGAACACATCGAAGGCGTAATTTGTCATATCACACGTCATGCGCAGCTAAGCGAAAAAGGCGCTGAACCATTAATTTCTTGTCATATCGGCATTCAAATTGAAAAAGGGTGGGGATTTGACATCGAATCCATATTTAGTGAGCTCTCAGAGAAAGAAGAAAGGAAGATGCAGATTTACAAAATTTCCATGCTCACTGAAGCCGAAAAAGAATCCTTGAACAATACCGTCGAAGAAATGTTTGACCATCTGAAGAATACGAAGTTCAACATTCTTCTAAAAAATTTCATGGGTTTAAAAAAGACCTCCTATCTTAGGTGGCACTCTGATATGAGCGCTATTCTTTCAATTTCTGTTGCGAAGAAGTTGGACTGGGTTTCGGAAGGAACTTTAAAGAAGTTTATCACTGTGTGCTGCCTACACGATCTTGTCTTCACCGAATGCCCAAAAGTCAGTGAGATTAAAAGTAAAGTTGAATTAGAGTTGATGAAAAGCACGCTTTCACCGAAAGAAATATTTCTTTTTGAAAACCATCCACATCTTTCATCATCCATCGCCAAAGAACTGACCAACATGTCTAGTGATATTGAAAAGATCCTCTTTCAGCAAAGAGAACTTCCCGATGGCTCTGGTTGGCCATTGGGGATAAATCACTCAAAGATCACCAGTCTTTCAAGCCTTTTTATAATATGTCATGATCTGGCAGACCATCTATACCATAGTAAGGATCTAGACATGCGTAGTTACTGTCTAGAGTTACGTGACAAACATAAGGGGCAATCGTTCTATAAAGTAATTAACGCCGCTTTAGAACTGTTCAAAGCATAGAAGATGAAAGAACCTCTTTAAGCGGTTCTTTCATCTTTGTAATGTATTTTCCCTACAGATTTTTTAGCGAGTGCAAAATAAGAAGCTCCAAGGATAATACCATATATCAGGTGTCCCATAAGGCTCCCCATCGCCACTGCCCTCATTGGTTCCATCACTAAGGGAGCGAAGGCATTCATACCTAAGAACATTGGCATGAGAATCAGACCGCCGACGACCCACCAAGCAATGCCATATAAGGCGCCCCAACCGGTTCCCGAACCATAACTATGCGCCTTCTTCCCAAGAGTCCAACCAAAGATACCCCCAATGATTGCACTATTAAACAAGTGATAGACCCAACCGACAAAAAGACTTTCTGATCTAACCACTTGGGCAACCATGGCCATCATAGGCATTTCCTGACCTTCAGGAGTAGGAACCATCATCATTTGCATCATAAAGCCAAAGATAACTCCAGCTATAAGACCACCAATTATTCCTTTACCTATTTTTGTCTGCATCTGACACCTCCAGTATAACTACTTTTTTTGCAAGTCTTATTCCTAGTATGAATGCCTTCAAATGATTCGCGAGTTTGCGAATCATTTTAGTATGCTGCTTTTTGCCTCGCTAATAAGACCGAAACATCCAAGATGTGGTACCCTCTTAATTTCATCTTTAACTTTCAGCTTCTGATTTATTTCGCAGAATACTTAATGGAGGTATTCATATGGAAAAAGAAATATTTGATCTCATTGTTCTAGGAGCTGGTACGGCCGGGTTAACGGTTGCTAACAAATGTCGATCAGTTGGTTTAAGTGTCGCCATCATTTTGATCCTAAAAAGATACTCATTGGTTTTGCAGAGTTAGTGGATCAGGCCAGAAGACTGATCACAACTCGAGGAATTAAAGGAGACATCTAAATCGACTGGTCAAATATGATGTATTTCAAGGAAACTTTCACAAAACCAGTTCCAGAAGAACGTGAAGAAAGGCTCAAAACTAAGGGCATCAACATTTCATGGTCCGGCGAGATTCGTCGATAAGAATATTGTTCAAATCGGTGAACAGCTCATTTCCGTCCTGCTATGCCCACGTAATTATCGAGGGACACCGACCCAGGTAGATGCTTAGACACTCATACATTCCCCCCTATCTCAGGAAATTTTACCATTCTTTTACATAATAATTATTCAAAGGTTAGCGATAGGGCCAATGTGTCCAATAGTTATTAAAAGGGCGATTCAAAGAGCCTTCACGGAACTCATTCAAGAAGGAAAAATCAGTGCTCTGGGAAGCGCGCGTGCAAGGTCTTACATAAGATCCACAGGGACAGCTCTAAAAGCCGAAGTTAAGCCTGTTGCTTTTCAGGGCATCTCGCTGGCCGGCTCCTTCAATGCTCGTACTCCAACATATCTCACAGCCATTAAAAACTCGCACACCTGTTGGGTATCAACAGATTTTTTTAAGGAACTACGTTCCTAACAAGACTTATTATTTTCCAAGCCTGAAAGAGAAAGACTGTTGTCTCTAGGGCAAGTTGAACAACAGACACGGCCTGCTGGAACATACGCACAAAATATCCTCAATCGCTTATAGCTTGACCTCTCTTGGAACTCAAGCCGCTTAGAAGGCAACACCTACTCCTTGCTTGAAACAAAGAGACTCATTGAACTTGGGCAAAGTGTTGAAGGAAAAGATATCACTGAGGCCCAAATGATTTTGAACCATAAAGGAGCGATTAAATATATCGTCGAAATGGACTTCTTTCAGAAAACCTCTTGGGTGACCCAAGTGCCTCAGGGCGACTAAGACAAATCTTCGTAGGAATTGGGGTACGAGCTATATGCCCTTAGATAGTCCCCCTCTTCTCCAGGAATGTTTTGATATATTCATTGAAAAACTCAATCAAACTAAAGATCCTTTTGAGCAGTCACTATTTCCATTGGCCCAACTTTCATACATGCAAGCATTTTAAGATGTAAACAAGCGCACTGCACGTCTGGTGGCCAATATTCCACTCATAAAGACTAATCTTCGCCCCCCTCTCCTTTACTGATGTCGAACAAGAAGCCTATGTGAAGGCATTACTGGGAGTTTATGAGAAAACTGACATCGTACTTCTGAAGGATTTATATTTGTGGGCCTATCAACGCTCTTCTGAAAGATATTCGGCCATCCAACAAAACTTAGGTGAACCCAATGCCTTAAAGCTCAAATATCGTACAAATATCCAAGAGATTATCAGAACACTCATTACTGAAACGATTCCAGGAAAGGATATCGTCAAAAACATTAAGAGAATGATTCAAGAACAGAGTGTCCTAGAACCGGATGCCAGCGAATTATTTAAAATCATTGAAATGGAAGTAGTTGGCCTTCACGACGGGAACATAGCACGCTTCAAAATCAGACCGAGTGAATTCCAAAGCTGGAAAACCCTTCAGTAGCCCCCTCTCTCGGGGCGATAACGACTTTATTAGATATCAATAAGATCATTTGCAAAACGAGCTTTTAGTATCCTGGTCGCAGATCCATGATTTAACGGCCTCGTTTTCTTGTTTTAGTTTTTTGTTATCATTCTTTAAAGAGGCTATTTCTCGGTCCTTAGAAGCATCATTCGACTTCAGCAAAGAGATATCATCAATAACTGCCTGGCTAGATGTATAAACTTCTTGAACGGCCTTTATCAAGGGAGCAATAAGTTCACTATATCGGACTCCATATCTATCACTTTTTTCATCATAAGTAACAATACCAGAATTTCTAATAGATGACCTTTTGATAACCTTTTCAGTTTCCTGAGCAATAAGTCCGTAATGTAAGTTCTTATCTGGGCCATCTCTCCACACATAAGAGACCGGACGAAGATTAATGATGAAATTCAAACCCAGGTCTGAATCTTGTATATCACGCTTTTGACGGGCATCAGATGTGTTAACAACACCACTTACGGCATATACATCAGTAAATCGCAGAGCACTGGTTCCGAGAGAGTAAGTATTGTCCAAAGTTGATGAGATAATACCATCAACTTGTAACTTAGTTCCGGGGGCGCTTGTCCCTATTCCCACTTGTCCCAAAGAATCCACAAGGATGCGTTCATTACCGGCACCATCTGCAATCAGAATATTATTGGAAGTAGTTGCGATCGTCACACCAGAATTTGATCCTATGACCACATTGTTACTTCCACTTGTAATAGCGCTTCCAGAATTATAACCAATACCTACATTCCCTGATCCTGAAGTCATTTCTAAAAGTGCTGAATGCCCAAGAGCAGTGTTCTGGACACCGGTATTCGAGGAGGCAGTTGTACTGCCTCTTAATGAGTAAACTCCTATGGCGGTATTAAAAGATGCGGAACCAACAGTTGTAGGATCAGCATAATACATTGATTGATAACCAACTGAAGTTATTCCCTGCTTGCCGCGGTTGGTACTTGCAGCAAAAGCACCCATTGCTGTGTTTGTATATCCAGTGGTGTTGCTCGAAAGGGCCATATATCCAGTGGCTGTATTCTGCCAACCTGTTGTGTTCGCGCTCATGGCGCTATATCCACTTGCTGTATTAAAATTTCCCGAGGTGTTGCTTATAAGAGCTTGATAACCGGTTGCTATATTGTTTGAACCCGATGTGTTTGATAGAAGTGCTCCCTGTCCAGTTGCCGTGTTTCCACTTCCAGTGGTATTTGCATACAGTGCAGAATGCCCAATGGCCGTATTCCTCACTCCTGTATTGGCAATACTTGCGGTGCTACCTCTTAAAGAATAAGCGCCAAGAGCAGTATTGTAAGAAACAGAACTAGTGGAACCGCTATCAGCATAATACATAGAATTATAACCAATCGCTGTTGACTCCGATTTGGCATTGCTATTCATAAGGGCCCAACCGCCAACGGCGACATTATTGGATCCCGTTGTATTATAATGGAGTGCGGATCTACCATTGGCCACGTTTGAGCCACCGGAAGTGTTGTTGTAAAGGGCATATGCCCCGAAGGCAGCATTGAAAGCTGAGTTTGAAGCAGCAAGAGCACTAGTACCGAATGCGGCATTATCTATTCCGCTTTGATTTTTGGCAAGAGCATTGGAACCGAAGGCAGCGTTGTTCATTCCAGAGGAATTGGCGTTTAAGGCCAAGTATCCAAAAGCAGTGTTATTAGCATTTACTTCTACACCAGCTGCGTTCCACGCTATAGAAGTCGTTCCAAGCGTTCCAGTGACAGTCGTCGCAGAAGTAAACGTCATACCTGCGCTATATCCACCCTCTCTTGTTTGGACCGTGTAACCAATTGTCTCTTCCCACGTATCAATATCAGTGCTCCTGTTCCACGCTCCACTTGCAACGACATATACGCCATTTTCACTACTGTTTGATTGATTCTTTACAAGAACTCTGTCTCCCACGCCGACACTGATAAAATCTATCGTTTGCGTGCCAGATAAGGTTATATTAGCGGTGGTTGCTACTCTCACAGTATATGTCTGGGTCGTATTGGCCCCACTGACTTTTATACTACCACTTGCATTTATATCTCCCGAAACGTCCATATTCCCGCTCGCTGTAATTTTCGTCAGCACTTCTCCCAAATTGTTCTGCACCTGAAACAGATCCGCACTCTGTGACCCCGTATAAGCTCGGATCGCCAGACCCACATTATTGTCATCGGCCGGCTTCACAGAAAGCGTTGTGTTTACAAAATTTGTCGAGCTACCTACACTTCCCTTTCCCGAAGTGTTAAAACCGCCTGACCCCAAGTCCTGAGCAGTCGAACTTCCCGCCTGCACGTAACGGCCATCATGATGGTGAAGAGCAGAAGCATCCACCACTCCGTTAACCAGACTTCCAAAGAGTTTATCCACATTAGCATTCGTGACATAAACCACATCTTTTTTCACAAAGTCCGAGGATCCCAGCCCCTGGAGTGTTTCCGCAACGATGGCGTGAGGAACACTATTGATCGTTTGATCCGGACTTAAAACTTCTGGAATTCCAGTTGAAAAGGGCGTTACAGTCACTCTCAAAAGTCTAGTGTCTCCCACAGTGGGAGTGTAACCCGAAGGACAGGTTACCCCATCCACAGCACGAGTTTGTACCAAAGGATCATTCTTAAAGACTGTCGCCATGCTGAGAGAGGGATCAATTCCCGCTGTTCTCTTCGCTGCACCAATGGCCGCACCTACGCTAACCGAAAAACTTCCGGAAGAATTAGTGAGGTCCACACTTTGTGTTTCCTGATACAGCAGACAACTCCCGGAAGGATCATAGATCTGAAGCCTGAGAGACACTGGTTCCTCCAGCAGATCAGTCCCTGCGGCATTAAAGAGCCTGCCTTGGAAAGTGAAGGACTGGGGAGATTCAGACGCAGAAAGTGATTTCTCCGCATTGAAAATAAAGATGATGATAAGGACGAAAATATACTGAATTTTGATCATATAAATTAAGATCGGTTAAAC
>JAMPXB010000041.1 GCA_023701435.1 Bacteriovoracaceae bacterium
CCTTGCACCTGAGCATCTTGTGCAGGCCTCAAACGTGGTCAGATTTGGCGCTAATTTAAAAAGTAGCGCCAATATAGCGCCAAGGTCTTTAAGTGTAGTGTAAGTTGTGAATGTTAAAGGGGAAAAATTAAATGGTGCCCAGGACTGGATTTGAACCAGCATGTCTCGCGACGCCACCGTCTGAAGATGGTATGTCTACCAATTTCACCACCTGGGCACTTTCAGAAATAATAATAAAGCATTTATAAACTGCCAATCATTAATTCTATCTAAGCCTTAAAACTTCTTCCTTCGACAGCGGAGTCGGATGCTTAGAAGGTTCTTTGATTGAAGGATCATTTGGATTCTCAGGTGCCTCCTCCGCAGACCCCAAAACATACTGCTCTTGGAAAGGTTCTAGATCGAGCTTGGTATGTTCTTCCAGGAAGTGCCAGAATTCCTCATTGGTCACTACCAGATTTTTATATTTAGTGAAGAAGGCCTTGAGCACTGGCTTAAGTCCACCCTGGTCTTTGAATTCCAGATCAAGTTCTGACATGAGCCCTCGCCCATCAACATAACTGTTGCTTGGCGTGCTCTTACGAAACGGTGAATAATCAGCGAGATTGGTGGATGTTCGACTCAGAGTCGATTTTGCCCGAGTATAACCATAGTCTCTCCATGAAGCTATCGCTTCATCAATCCATCCGCTTCTTCCATCCGCCGGGATCACACTGCGGGCAAACCATGAGTGCAAAAGCTCGTGATCTATCGAGGCAAGACTTGTGATGGTCGCGGCGACATATTCCATCCCTCCACTGCGGTCATTCATATAGGCCAGGAACTTGGCGTGAGGATAAGGGCCATAATCCCCTTCTAATTCGGCCAGAAGTTTCGGCAGTTGGGAAACAGCTGAATTGACCAGGGTTGTAGTAAGCCCATAGACCTCAACCGGAATTTCTTTGGTAAGACCTTTATAAACAAACTTTTTACCCGGTAGGGTCTGGTTTGTTAGATGAACGTAAAACGATGATTTACTATAGTATTCCGGGAAGACAATTTTCCAGGTCTGGGATCCCACTAACGACCCTACGCCATTGGTGTAGAGTGTATGTTTTGAAGAGGAATTTATTACTTTAAGTTCAAGATTCAAAGAGAAAGCATCCTCTTCAAATCCTACTGGTCCCCAATATTCAAAAAACTTTCCATTAAGATCCGTCATGTCAGTGAGGAACCTCACCCCATCATTAACGAAACTGACTCTTCCACTTGCAAGTTCATAGTCAAACTTTACCTCGTGAATTTCTCCTGCTGGTAGTTCCTGACCCAGTGACCAGTAACTCTGGTTTTGGCCATCAGGATCAGAAATTGAAGAAGCTACGACTGACTTGGAATCGAGGATCACATTTTTAGGAGTTGCTTTAACTTCAAAATAAGGTCTGCCGTTATTTCTAAGCTTGAACTTGATGAGACTGTGGCCTTTAACCGTTTGATTATCAGGATTAAATGTCATCGTTAGTTCTTGAGAGATTAGATCCATCGGCGCGTGTTCAATACCACTTCGAACAATCACCTTGTCACTGAGTCCCAGAGGTAGATATTCGCCGTCTCGGGGAATATCTACCTCTGGCGGAGTGTCACCAGAGATTGGCGGAGAATCAACGACTGAGGTTGGAGGTGTGCCATCATTTTGGCAACTAATAAGAGAGAACAACAAAATATAAAGGAATGTAAATTTAATCATGACGCAATATTAAGCATCATCGAAGTTCATGGTCTAGGAATAAAAAAACCTGACTGTACGATGCCTAACCTATTTAATCTGGCCCATAAAAAGTTCTGCGTCAGGTATCTATAGTTCTCTTTTGTTGCCGATTTTTCGGCAAAGATATAGAGCACCTTCTTTAAAATAAAAGAGGTGCTTGTGATCATCTTGAGAAATTATTATGTCTCTATTCTTTTATTGGTTCTATCCATCAATGCCCATGCAGAGGAAAAGATCATCGGTGGACAGAGGATTGCGGCCCATGAAGATATTGCAAAAGTGATTGTGGGTATTAGGTTCATTGACATTAAAAAAAGAATATTAGGGACCTGTTCAGGAACAATTTTAACAGAAAACCTCATTGTCACAGCGGCCCATTGCGTGCATAGCAATGGTCTCACCGTTCGGCCTCAGGACATCATCATTACTTATGGTTTAAACATGCTGGAAATGGGACCTGCTGGAAAAGTCGATCACATCATGATCTCCAAATACTATGCAGAGAATATTCAGGGAATAGATATCTCTGACCTGGCCATTTTAAAACTTAGAGGAAAAATAACTGAACCATTTCGACCGGCGAAGGTATTAGATAACTATCACGAAATACAACCAGGTAATGTTGTCACACTGGCAGGATACGGAAAAACTAATTTTCAAACAGGTGAAGGTATAGGGGTATTACACAAAGTTGATCTTGTCGTGAGTACACTCTTTAATGAAGAATTTATAGCACTCGCCCAAGGCAGGAGCGGCTGCCAGGGGGACTCCGGAGGACCGGCCTTTCTTAAATCTGATACAGACCTAACTTATACGGGGGTAACCAGCAGAGTAACAATTGGTTGTTCATACAATACTTTTATTACCTACATTCAAAAAATGAATTCATTCTTTTTTGACACCATTGATGAATTATTTGAACTTAATAAACTAGATACAAAATCTCTCTCGTGGTCCTCAATAAATAACTTTTACGCTTTAGCTGAAGAACCGAATACACATACTTCAAATAGATCATGGGAAGGTCACTGTTACGACAAAGATGGGGTCCTCCCCAATAGTGTTCAGTTCTCTCTTGACGCGAATATCACAAATCACTCCGTCCGTTTTTTTGGTAAACACCTTGTTGTTAAGAATTCAGATGCACAATTAAACTGTTTTGCCAAAATTATGGAAGGTTAAGAATTCTATGAGAATATTATTCTTTATCATTTTTATATCATATAGTGCTTATTCAAATCCAACCGAGGAAAGTCTGACTCCGCCAATTTGGGGGACTCCCAGAGATAGTTTCAGTATCATCAACAAGCATCTAACAATAATGACGTCTCTTCTGGGAAGATCTGATGATCATTCTCCCGCACTCAGTTGTTATCACATGTCGATGATCTATCTACCTACAACTCACTTAATGACATACTTTAATTTCTGGGAAAGGCGTTCTCTTTTAAAAAACGACATCAAAAATATCCAAAATAGAGTACTCCTTTTCCTCAATAATTACTGCCAAAGACCAGCAAATACACCCCACCTTTCAATGGAAATCAAAGAAGTGCTAACTATCCTGGAGATAAAGATTAAAGAAGCTCAATTGCACTGGTCGGAACGAAAAGACTGGACGACACGATCTAGCGATTATTTAGTAGATATTCCCTTATTGATAGAGGAGCTTAATAAATTCCCAAAACAAGCGACAAAAGATAATCGGAGGATTGTTTGCAGACAAAGTGCAGTGACAAACTGGCGATGGGCAAGCTCGGCTGTCCCCCTGAGCAAAATGGGTTTTTTACCTATAGAAATATCCACGATTGGACATATGTTTAGTAGTCTTATTTATGACGGTTGCTATTCCAATGTTGACCAGGTCGATTTTAGAGAATTTTATATCAAACCAATTATCGAATATCTTCATCACTACCGTCCACGACGGTAGTGATGATAACATCGGGAACCTAAATTCTAGTGACTCATTCCAGAACCATCAAAAAAACGGCATTCGGCATCACTTGATGAAATACGAGTTCTTGCAGTTTTCACAGAAAAAGCACCCTTCTGAGTTCTAATGTTTCCTGACATATTGGCAGAGCCTGATCTGCCAAGAGAGATGAACAGTTTAAAACTTTCAGTAGAAGGATCGCTACTACGAGTTGTTACCAAGGCATTGGCAATTGATTCAGAACCAGCATCAGAATGAACTTCAAACTCTGCAGGAATCTGGCGAAGCTCAGAATTAAATTTTTCGGCCTCAACCCGGACGACCATATAACCGTAATCAGAAGCGCAATCAAAAGTATATATTTGCTGGGCCAGGGAATTGAGTGAAAATAGTAAAGATAGTCCGAAAATAATAAATTTCATAAAGTCTCCAAAGGGCATATAAAGTGATGGTGCCTTATACAAGATAAAACGGACTAGAAAAAGGTATATATGAAGTTCTTTTTTAATTCCCAGGCCCTGTTAAATCTTCCCAAGTTCGGGATACAGATACCTCTGACCGATGAGCGAATCTTTAAAATCTGTGAGTTCCTGAAATCTAAAGGAATCCAAGTCAATGGAGACTTCGAATCAATTGAAATTAAGCAGGAAGATCTGGAACGTGTTCATTCTCATGAGTACGTCGCTAAACTTTTTGGGACGAGCGATGAAATTAAAAAGGCCGTGAGTGATACTTTTGAACTCATAAGTGAAAATGGCGAATACCACCGCTATGATCCAAGCTTGGCGACATATTCCCTGGAAGATTTAGTCCAAAAAGTCCTTTTTCAAACCAAGGGCACTATGGCCTGTGTCCAAGAAGCACTCAAATCAGGTGAGTGCTTTTACTTAGGCGGTGGTTACCACCATGCCATGAGTTTTGCTGGAAGAGGATTCTGTCTTATTAACGATATCGTCATCGCGGCCCGCTGGTCTCAAAAAAACCTCAACACAAAACTTATTTGGATTATCGATGTGGATGCCCACAAAGGCGACGGGACAGCGGAACTGACCGCAAACGATCCAAGCATTCGAACCCTCAGCATTCATATGAAAGAAGGCTGGCCTTTAGATTCTAAAAAGCTGGGTAAAGATGGGAAGCTTAATCCGTGGTTTATCGAAAGCGATGTGGAAATTGGCGTCTCAGCTAACGAAGAAAATCACTATCTCGCTAAATTAAAAGATGGTTTGGAAAAGCTTGAAGCTCTGGATACAGCTAGGCCTGATCTGGCCATCATTGTTCAGGGAAGCGATCCTTATGAAAAGGACCAACTTCCCAGCTCCGGACTCTTAAAACTCTCCAAGGAACAAATGCTTCAGCGGGATTTATTAGTTTATCACTTCCTTCAAAAAAGAAAGATTCCTCAGGCCTATGTGATGGCCGGAGGATATGGCGAGTACTCTTATGAAATCTACTGCCAGTTTCTTGAAAGTATCCTTTAAATCACTCACTGACTTGATTGCGAAGAGGAAGTCCCTGCTCAAAATCACTGACGTTTTTTAAAGTTGTTTCCGCAATATTAGTCATCGCTTCATTGGTCAGGAACCCCTGATGACTGGTAATGAGAACATTAGGAAAAGTCAGCAAGCGGGCCAGAGTGTCATCACTTAAAATTTGACCGGACAGATCCTGAAAGAAGATCCCCTCTTCTTCCTCGTAAACATCAAGACCTGCATTCCCTACGTGGCCTGATTTAAGGGCCTCGATCAAAGCTGCCGTATCAATCAAGGCCCCACGACCGGTATTGATCAACATCACACCCTTCTTCATCTTTGACAGAGAAGTGGCATCAATAAAATGGCGGGTAGCAGGAGTTAAAGGGACATGCAAAGAAATGATGTCGGACTTACTGTAAATCTCTTCCAAAGAAACATATCGAGCTTTTGATTTGGCCGCAAACTCCTCGTCTGGATTTAAGTCATTGAGGAGGACTTCACAACCAAAACCTGTCATGATTTGCACCAGGATTTTCCCTATTTTCCCGGTCCCGATAATGCCAATCGTTTTCCCATAGAGATCAAATCCCATTAGTCCATTAAGAGAGAAATTCCCTTCTCGCACTCTATTATAGGCCCGGTGGGTTTTGCGATTCAGCGTCTGAATCAAAGCAACCACATGTTCAGCAATCGCATGGGGTGAATAATCAGGAACACGCACTACGGTGATGCCCAGTCTTTTTGCCGCTGCCAGATCTACCTGATTAAAACCAGCACAACGCAGGGCCAGAAGATTAATGCCGCCATCTTTAAGAATTTTCAAGGTGGTCTCATTAAGCTTGGCATTCACAAAAGCACAAACACAAGGATATCCCTGGGCCACTTTCGCCGTTGACTCCACGAGCCTTGGTTCCAAGAAGTTAATCTCATGTGAGAATTCAGCATTCGCACGAGTGAAGGCATCTTTTTCAAAAGGGCGGGTATCAAAAAAGGCAATTTTCATTAGAATCTCCAATCATAAAATATATCCTATCTATATCTTAAATCTTGGAGATTCTAAAGAACGAAGTCTTTACAAGGATTAGGTTTTTTATCTCTTAATGCTCTTTGTTTATAAAGGGCATAATAGAGTTTCTGAGATTCTTTTGAGACATTGAAGGCAAGATTATAAGTCTCTTTTTCCAGATCGGGCTGTTTTTTATAGAAATTTTTATAATCACTGAGTTCAGGATACTGAGCGATGAGTTCGGCCTTCCGCTTACTACCATTCTTTGTGTTTTGAATGATCGCCTGATAGCGTTTTAGCTCTTCTCCAGTCGATTTTTGTTCCTGTTCCTCAAAGTACTCAATGATATTCTCAAAATTAATGGTAAAAATATTTGCATAGGGATAGGTGACACATTCCTTAGATTTTTTATTTTTAGAAATTTGGAATTCCGTACAAAACTCTTCTTTCTTCTTAAATATCTGCAGTCCAAGACCTGAGAGCTTTCCATGAAGGTTTTTTAGATGGGCATGATAGTTAATTACCGACTGATTAAAGTTCATTAAATTCTCATCACCTAGAATAGATTTAAGACTTATGTCAGTGAACATCTTTGCTTCTTCTGATAGTTTTTTAAGCTGCTCAACACCCTCTCCGTTAATGCAATAAGGGTTTTCCGCTAACACTTCTTTTTCCAGAAAAGGCGCTAACTTATCATGGGAATCATCCCAGTGATAAAGAAAGGGAGTTATTGGCTTATACATCTCTTGATGTAGACCAAGGCCCACCGGAGACGAAATCATCGGGAAGGAATTATCCTGAAATGACCTGCGGGATTCCAGATAAACGTCCTCCAGAGATTTTCCCTTTTTCATATTTCCGGCAAAAATGGAAGTGAATGTCAGGTGATTTCCACCCCAACCGTAATGTTCAGGTCCGGTACTGGTAATGACACAGGTATTGGGATTTTGTAAGGCCATGGTGTTACCGGAGTGACAGCTAAAATCAATCAAGGCCAGTTTAATATTTTTCTCGCTGGCAAGCTTCGTAATCTCTTCCAAAGCATCCATCGAAACGGTGCCCTTATTTAGCTTATCATAATCAGTCACCACCCCATCGGTCGTGGCAAGGGAATGAGTCTTGTGTTTATCTGTTTTCTCACCACCGTGAGTGTTAATTAAAATCATCAACTGATCGCCGGATTTGATCTGCCCGCTTTTGATTTTGGCGGAATACTCCTTAATCATTTTCTGATAGGAGTCTGGAGTAAACGGAGTATTAGCGATCCCTTTTTTACCAAATTTTTCCGCAATAATATTTTCCGTCTTTTGATGACCACCATTGAATGTGATTTTTGTATTCCACGCAGGAGTGGCGGAAATAAAATTCCCCACTCGTTCTACTTCATTGTCAAAAATTGTATAATCTCTTTTAGGCTCACCACCACCACCCATCATCACGAAGTGGTTATTCTGGGCAAAAGCAGGAACAGCTAATGATATAGAAAGAAGAGTGCCGAGAATTTTAATCATGGCAAGATTCACTGCGAAGAGGTTTTAGGTATGAATGTAATTTGTGATTTAAAGGCTGGGCCTTACCATAGTCAGCGCTTAGGATCTTACTGATCTTCTTATCCTTAAAAGTAAGCTTTCCTTTGACAGTCAAATCAACAAAAGGGGCTAGCTTAACTTCGCCTTCAATCGGCAACTTGAACTTCATTTCCGACATGGTGGTCTCGTTGATCACCAGGACCATTTTTTTATCCAGAATACGGACAGTGCCTTGGTATTCGTAGATCTGACAGGAGGTGGCCACGGCCTGAGCATTCAAAACAAATAGCAGAGTGAATAAGATTAATAGTTTAGTCATAGGTAACGAGCTTATCGGAGAGAGGTCACAAAACCTTACCTTTAAACTTAACTAAGATCTAAGCATTGAATTTTTAGTTGAAAAAATTAAGGAGGGGTGAAAAATGGTGCCCAGGACTGGAGCCGAGGGGCCTTAATTTTAGATTGCTTTAAAATCAGAAACTTAGTCAATAATAACGAATAGTTAAAACGTTTTGGGTCTTCGTCGTTGTTGTCCGTTTTCATCTTTTTTTACCTATTTTCGGGGAAAGTAGCGCCAAAATAGCGCCAAGTTTTCAACTTTACACGCCCTCTTTACCGAGTTATCGGAACATGATAATATAGAATTGTGATAACGAATTTTACAAACAAGCTAGCAGAAGATCTTTTTGAAGAACGCAACTCAAAAGAGGCAAGGACCTTTCCTCCTGAGCTGCGTAGAAAGGCCCGAAGAAAACTTCTCTACCTCCATGAAGCTGCGGAGCTTTCAGATATGAAGCAACCCCCAGGGAATCGACTGGAGGCCCTGAAGGGAGATCGAGCAGGTTTTCATTCTGTGAGAATTAATGACCAGTGGAGGCTCGTTTTCCGCTGGGAGCAAGGCAATGCAAAAGACGTTTCCATTGAGGACTACCATTAGGAGTAAATTATGAAGCTGCCAAAGAACCCATTTCACCCCGGAGAAATTCTCTTTGAAGAATTCTTAGAACCCATGGGGGTGTCACAGTCGGCCTTTGCTGAAAAATTAGGTTGGACCAAGGCCAAGCTCAATGAACTTATTAAAGGCAAGCGTGGTATTACTGCTGAGACAGCTCTCGATCTTGCAGAGGCCCTCAACACCTCCCCTAAGTTATGGATGAATTTTCAAGCAACCTGGGACCTGGACCAAGCGATGAAAGCGAGATCAGCTTAAATTTTGATACAATACTAAACGAAAAAACCCGAACATAACGCTGCTAATAAAAACGTATGCCGATTTTAAGATCGGCATACGTTTTTATTTCTTTTGTAAAACTGTTCAGAGGCTGGAATTCAACCTAGTGGTTTAGACTTATAAATTAATTTTTCAAAAATCTATCAATTGCAGCGATTACTTCATCCCCACTAACTGCACCAGCTTCTTGAAGCCTGCGTCTCTGAGCGCATTCATTTAGAGCGCTTCCTTCAAAACAGTGAACACCATTAGTGGTTACCGATAGACCTTGTCTATGTACAATATTTTCTAAACTGCCAGGATATAAGATGCCGTTTTCATCTTCGAGCCATTTTTTTATTAGTTGAACTTCAGTATACACATACGTGGCTGCATACCAAATTTTACGGTTGTATCTCCAGTTTTTAGAAATGCATTCACTAATGGATTTAGCGTCAATAAGTTTTTTATAGACTTGCTGTTTTGCTTTTAAATTCAAGGCAAAACCTGAGCTAGTCAATTGGGGGCCTAAGCACTTTTCAAGCTCACTAGGTTCACAGCATTTATACGAAGGTTCTAAGCTTCCTGGATTCTATGGCCAGCAGTTGCCTGAAAAAAGCCCACATCGGCTCAATAATACTCGTTCATACCCGGTAGCAGCGAATATAATAAAGAAGTCTTAATGTGAGTTTTTAGTGAGTGATGTTTTTAACGGATACAGCATTATTTTAAACAACTCAAAAACTCCCTTTGCCAAAAAATAAAGGTAAATACAGTTACGGCCTTAGTTTCGATGCGCCTTCTCAAAAACCATAATAAAGTCTTAACTCACCAGAAGAAGTAACTTTAAAGCGCCACTTTAAAATTAATCAAGAAAAATTAAGGTCTAAATTCATATAGTATGGGAAGGCTCAAGCCGAAAAGAAAGCTCAACTACGGAGTCTATATGAAAATTCATCTACTACTGTTGCCCCTACTCTTAGTCACTTCCTGTATGAAACAAAGTGAAGAATCAAATAAAGACATCGTATCCGGACGGTCACTTTCCATGGAACAAGTTCAAGCAGCAGAGATAGATACGATTAATAAAAAAATGAACAATGATCCTCAATATCAGCTCGCACAAAATGAATACGAAACACTGCTGGCCAGTGGTCTTCTTTCTGAATCCGAGAAAGAGGAATTAAAAGACCTCTTTCACTAATATAAGATTTAGTTCAATAAATGCAGAACGTGGGTGGGACAAATTTATGAAAAAATCATTAATTCTTCTAGCGGCCTTTTCAACTTTTGCCTTTGCAGATAACTGGGATCAGTTCTCGAAAAATGCAGTCATCGTAAGACCACTAGAAAACGCGAATGCGCCCCTAGAATACAATGCCGGAGACCGTGCAACTTTCGAAGGTGATCTTTGTACTTTCAGTCCTGGACATTTGAAGAACGGTAAAGAGGAATGTAAGAAACTAAATGGCAATCTGGAGATGAAGGCTTATTTTCCTGATCCAACAGTAGATGTCACAAATCAAGTCAAAATTATAAAGAAATCCAATACATACTCTTATTCCTTTCAGACACCTCCGCTAAAAGCAGGTGATCGTAATAATTTTACTCTGATTGTTGGGCCCATGAACAATCACTTAAAGGAAATCCTGACAATCAAAGCTAAGCTTGATCGTCGAATTGATTTTATTGAAGAGAGAATTTTGAAGTACAAACTCTCAAATAAAA
>JAMPXB010000042.1 GCA_023701435.1 Bacteriovoracaceae bacterium
CCCGAGCCATGACACTTTGGACAAGGCTGAGCGATGGTAAAGAAACCTTGCTGACGACGAACTTCCCCATGACCCTGACACATATCGCAGGTGACAGGACCTGAGCCTTTCTTGGCACCGGTTCCATGACAATCACCGCAGGCCACAGAGCGAGTAATATGAATTTCTTTTTCTACACCAAAAGCGGCTTCTTCAAAAGTGGTGAAAAGTTCGGTTTGAAGATCATCACCGGCCTGAGCGCGAGCTCTGCCACCGGCCCCACGTCTTCCACCACGGCCTCCTCTTTGGCCTCCCAGAATATCCCCGAAAATATCTCCGAAGATATCTCCGAGACCGCCAAAGTCTCCAGAGAATCCACCGCCCTGGAATCCGCCGCCGCCCATGCCGCCTTGTTCAGCGGAATGCCCCATTCGGTCGTACATAGCGCGCTTTTGATCATCCATGAGAATATCGGCCGCATGCGAAGCTTCTTTGAACTTCGCCTCAGCCTCCGAATTTCCAGGATTTTTATCAGGATGGTACTGCATCGCTAATTTGCGATAAGCTTTTTTTATTTCATCTTTCGAAGCTGTCTTGGAGATTCCCAGCACTTCGTAATAATCGCGTTTCTCACTCATAACAATCAATCATCCCAATTTAAAGAGGCCCCTTATCTCTAAGGGGCCTTAACTTTTTTAGTTTTTAGCTAATTAAACTTCTTTATAATCAGCATCTACCACATCGTCTCCGTCATCCTTCTTCTTCGATTCCGACTGCTGCGCACCCTCTGCTCCTGCACTGGCACCCGCACCGGTATCAGCTCCGGTTCCTTGATACATGAACTGGGCAAGGCTATGAGCGACGTTTTGAAGTCTTTCAGTCGCTGCTTTAATTTCGTCCAGAGACTCGGATGTGAGTTTTGTTTTTGCTTCACTAATCGCTCCTTCGATTTCAGCTTTTTTATCAGCTGGAACTTTGTCGCCGGCATCTTTGATTCCTTTTTCAGAAGCAAAAACCAGGCTATCCAAATTATTACGGGCATCAACCACTTCACGTCGCTTCATATCAGCTTCGCGATTCTTTTCAGCATCTGCCACCATACGTTTAATTTCTTCCTCAGAAAGACCTGAGTTAGAAGTGATTACAATGTTAGTCGACTTGTTAGTCGCTTTATCCAGCGCCGAAACGTGTACGATACCGTTGGCATCAATATCAAAAGTTACTTCGATCTGAGGAACACCACGCGGAGCCGGTGTAATACCTGTCAGGTCAAAGCGACCCAGAGTTTTGTTATCAGCAGAGAACTCACGCTCACCTTGCTGTACATGGATCGAAACAGCTGGCTGGTTATCAACCGCAGTCGAGAAAGTCTGAGACTTCTTAGTAGGAATTGTTGTGTTCTTCTCGATGATCTTAGTGAACACACCACCAAGAGTTTCAATACCTAGAGAAAGCGGAGTTACGTCAAGAAGGAGAACGTCTTTAACGTCACCACCAAGAACACCACCCTGAATAGCAGCACCAGCGGCAACCACTTCATCCGGGTTCACACCTTTGTGAGCTTCTTTACCAAAGATCTCTTTTACTTTCGCCTGAACGATCGGAGTACGAGTAGCACCACCAACCAGGATCACATCCTGAATCTCATTCAATGAAAGACCAGAGTCTTTGATCGCTGTCTTACAAGGAGCAACCAGTCTCTCAACCAGATCACCAATCAGCGACTCAAACTTGGCACGAGAAAGGTTCAGGTTCAAGTGCTTCGGACCTGTTGCATCCATCGTAATGAATGGAAGGTTGATATCAGTTTGAACCACTGAAGAAAGTTCATGCTTAGCTTTTTCAGCAGCTTCTTTCAGACGCTGAAGGGCCATTTTATCGTTCTTAAGATCAATGCCTGTTTCTTTTTTAAATTCTTCAGCAAGCCAGTTAATGATTCGGTAGTCGAAGTCTTCACCACCAAGGAAAGTATCCCCGTTTGTCGACTTTACTTCGAAAACACCATCAGCAGTGATCTCAAGGATAGATACGTCGAATGTACCACCACCCAAGTCGAAAACTGCAATATTCTTATCTTTCTTAACATCCTGACCGTAAGCAAGTGCTGCAGCAGTCGGCTCGTTAATAATACGTTTTACATCCAGACCAGCAATACGACCGGCATCTTTAGTCGCCTGTCTTTGAGCATCGTTGAAGTAAGCCGGGACGGTAATAACAGCTTCTGTTACCGGCTGACCAAGATAGTCTTCAGCGGCTTTTTTCATCTTCTCCAAAACCTTAGCCGAAATTTCTTGTGGAGAATATTCTTTGCCATCAACCTTTACCCAAGCATCACCGTTTTTATTGGCGAAGATGTCGAATGGAGCCACTTCATGGAAGTGAGTTACTTCCTTGTCAGTAAACTTACGACCGATCAGACGCTTAATACCAAAAAGAGTTTTTGTAGGGTTAGTAACAGCCTGACGTTTGGCCACCTGACCAACCAGGATTTCTCCGTTATTGGCAAAACCAATCACTGATGGAGTCGTGTTGTGACCTTCAGCATTTGGAATAATCTTATAAGCGCCGTTTTCCATTACAGACACGCAAGAGTTCGTAGTACCTAAGTCAATCCCAATAATTTTTCCCATATAATTCTCCTTATTAATTAATTTAACTGATTACTGTTTATCGCTAGCTACTATAACTTTAGCCGGTCTTAGTAACCGCCCATTAAGGATGTAGCCCTTTTGGAATTCTTTAATAACTTCATTCGGTTTTTTACCTTCAGCATATTCCTGGGCCAGGGCTTCATGGAAATTAGGATCAAAATCCTTGCCAACGGCTTCTACCGCATTAAGTCCGTGTTTTGATAAAGTGTCGCAAAATTGCTTTTTCACCATATCCAGACCTATCACAATGTTCTTTACCTTCTGATCTTCATCAGGGGCAAGCATGCTGATAGTGCGCTCAAAATTATCAACCACATCCAAAAGATCAGAAAGAACACGTTCATTGCCGTACTTTAGAAGGTTCTCTTTTTCACGTTCCATGCGCTTACGGTAGTTATCCATCTCAGCGGCAACATAAAAATATTTTGCCTTATAATCGATTTCTTCTTTTTTAGGTTCAACTGTTTCAGCAGACTCCTGACCTTCGGCCGTAGCCTTGGCTTCCTTGGTATCTTCGCTTGGCTTATCTTTATTATCGTTTGGTTCCATGTTCACACTCTTTAGTCAGTTAGTATTGATTAGAAGATGGGATTAAATGGATGGGTGTCAATGTTAAGGGATGAAAAAAAAGAGGATATTTTTCGACCGCAATGCAGCGCCTGGCACAGCGAAGACTTGGTTGTAATTTCAGCCCGTTATAGCTTCATGACAGCGAAGATCAAAACCAAGCTCTACGGTTTAAATACATTTCTTAGTTAATTTTTGACCTTTGCGCTTGATCAGCTCCTCACAGGACTCAGGAATTTGTCCCGCTTTTTTATACTGTAGCTCCACCAATAAGCGCAGGAGACCTGCCTCGTGGCTATCCAGGAATGAGCGTTTGGTGGCCAGCCCATTATATTGCTCCTCATTCGGGAGAATCAAACCGCAACCCAGAAGCTTATTATTATCTTTAGGGGCCAATAAGTGACTGATGAGGTCGGCGACATCTTCTTCGGTAGTGAATTTGTCTTTTTCATAAAGCGAAAAGATCATGGGCATAATGGTCGTTTTCTTGGAACTATCACTGCATCTTCTTATGGTAATAAACTCTTCCTTGGAAGAACTACTCATGCCCGGACTGGCTGCCATAAAGTGAGAAAGAGCATGTCCCAACTCATGAGCAAGATAATGCATTCCTGTCTCGGTATGTTCACATGAATAAGGGGAAACGTTAATTGCCGCCGTATCTTTTTGGCGATGATAGGCCATGTAATCGGTAATAATGATGGCATTTCTGCCCTCATAGTTGCAACGAGGGATCACCGAATCTCCCTGGAATTTTAATGATTCCATCACAACTGGCGCTGAATCACCCCATGGCTTGACAGTCAAATCCCCCTCAATATTCTTTTGTTTTTTATCGGTAAGAGGGTTGTTGATGAGTTTTACTTCCCCCATTTTTGTTTTCAAAAGACCTTGGGAGTGTTCCGAGAACTTAGAAAGAAAGAGCTTCTCCGCTCGATCTTTGATCCCCGGCCACTCTTTTTCGATTTTAGCTATTTCGGGTTCAATACTGGCAAAAGTCACCTTGGCCTTACATTCAGCAATTCGGTCCTCGACGGTTAACTTTTTTAAAGCCTCCTCAGCTTTTTGTTCTAAATCAGGAAATTTAAAGTTCTGAAGGAAAGTCAAAAGCTTGCCTTTGCAAGACTCATCACAGAGAGGTTCTTCAAGCTGGATATTGACCCCTTTAGCACTCTCAATCAGCTTTCGATAGAAGTTCTGGGTCGCTACATAATCGTAGACATTAAAGGTATTTAAATCGGTCGCCAGCAGGTCTTTAAATTGTTCCGGATTGTGATTGTTATTTTTCAAAGCTTCTTTGAATTGTTCAAATTTTATTTTAGTTATGTCCAACTGATCTTGACTACTGAGAGTCAGCAACTGATCGGCTTCGGTCATATTTTTAGAAAGATCCAGTTTAGAAAAAAGATCGTTATAAATTTTAAAGTAGGGAGATAAAGGATTTTTCAATTTAGCAATTTTTAAATTTTTTATCTTGTGGTCTTTAGCATAACCCAGGATATTTTGGGGTTGGGACATTGAGAGGATCGAGTCCATATATTCGAGAGCTTCCTGATCTGAAAGTTCTTTTTTATTCTTAAGACTCTTTAAAAGTTCATTGGCGCCCTTAGCCTCGGTTTTGGCTTTTTCCACCGCCTTGATGACCTTCTCGTCGACCGCCGCTATTTCTTTTTTGGCCACATCATCCAGGTATCTGTCGGCAGAATTATAATTTATGACCGAAGTATAATCTTTTGGATCTCCACAAGCTTCCTGGGCACATAACGAGGCTAGATCCTTGGTCTCCATATCCTTACATTCAATCTCGGTAGGACTTTTATTGATGTTTTTCAACTTAAGTAACAAGTCTCCAATGGCCCAGCTGTCTGCCGATGTGATTAAAGAAAAAGTTAAAAGAGATAACTTTAAAAAAGATTTTGGAAGCATTATCAAATCCTTTCTGGTGAATTTTATTTTTTCTTACAACGATATTCGGTTGCTAGTTTAAAGCCATCAAAACGCTGAGGAATAGTGAGAAGGAGTTGGGTGTAAGGATGGGAGGGCGGGAGAATTCCCTTACGAGAATCCACCGTGTACTTAACTTGAAAGCCTTCTCCGATACTTTTATCTTTGGGCTTTTCTTTTGTCAGAACTTGAAAGCCTTCGGCAAAATCATTATAGAGATTAGTGCTGCACTCTTCTTTGATGACAGTTGAGACAAATTCTTTTTTTTTGAAAGTGATTTCTTTGGCCCCGATATCCAGCGAGTAAATATTAAAGCCATATTCCACTTTAATGGATTGGGCGAGACCCGTGATCGGCATCAGGGCGAGAACGAAAAGCAACTTTTTAAACATGTGAACCTCGGAAAATGATCCATACTATCTAGACAATATTATGGCATACAGAAGGGGTTCACAGATCGAGGCAAGTCTTGCCAAAAATAGTTGATCAAATCTATTTAACTCGAAATAAATCATCCATAAGGGAATCCAACATCAAAAATCCCAGGGAAGTGAGCTTCACTTTTGGTCCTTCTTCCATGCAGTAACCTTGCTTGGTCCAGTTTTCAATGAGGCAGCGGTATTTTTCGGGAACTCTCCAACCATCGGAGATCCGGAGGGATAGGTAGATTTGTTCGAGATTAAGCTCTTGCTCACCTAATTTCTCGAGCTCCACTTCCGCCTGAGTCACTTTCCACTTGTAGCGCAGGGCCTGCTTTTCACCCAAGGCGAAGTAACCAGTACCAGTAGGTCCCAACGCCATCACCGACTCTCCCCGCCAGTATTTTAAGTTGTGGCGAGATTCAAAACCCGGCAGGGCAAAGTTTGAGACTTCATAATGATGAAAGCCCTGGCTCTTTAAGTACTCACTCACCAAGAGATACTCCTCGCGAATGTATTCATCATCTGGAAGCTTTTGAATGTGAGGGTATTTGGAGCGAGCGTTTAAGATATAGAGGCTAATGTGCTTAGGAGAATACTTTAGCAAGAGATCGAGCTCTGCTTTGATATCGCGTTTTTGTTCTTGGGAGTAAGGGATGCCCAGTAGGAAATCCAGCGAATAATTCCAGTTCTCGTCTTTCAGAACTTGTAAAAAATTAAGACTGTCCTCTAATGAATGGACCCGGTCCATAATTTTCAAGAAGGTGGGATTTAAAGACTGAGTTCCAACTGAAATGCGATTGAGACCAATACTTTTCCAAGCATTAAGCATTTTTGGCGTCCAGGTGCCAGGGTCAATTTCTATGGTGAATTCGGGATTTGGAGTCAGGCCCTTCTTCAGAAAGTGTTTTTGAAAAAACTCTGCCCCTACCGCTTCCCAGAGCGATGGCGTTCCTCCGCCCAGATATACAGTATCAAGCGGACCCCACTCCGTGCCGAACTCTTTTAAAAGCTCATCATGGCGCAAATCACTGGCGAGTAAAAACTGATGAAACTCCTCAAACTGATTTAGGGAGGAATCGAGCTTTCTTTTATAAAAATCACAGTAATTGCACAGGTGCACACAGAAAGGAACGTGTAAATATAAACTGGACACCTGAGTCATTCGTTAGAAATTCCTTCAAAAAGAAAAGGTCTGCGGGGATAATAGAACGAATCAAACGATGCTCAAATAAGGAAGTTATGAAAATTGATCAAGTCCAGTTAGATAATGAATTAAATACGCTATTCATACATTCTCCCGGCTGTTCCGCCGGTACCGTTCAGATGTGGTTCCGCGCCGGTTCTGCTTTAGAAGTTAAAGACAATGAGGGCATCGCCCACTTTTTGGAACATATGTTTTTTAAAGGCACCCCAACTCGTCCTGGCCCGCAACTGGCCCACGATATTGAATCCTATGGCGGTGAAGTCAATGCTTTCACTTCCTTTGATTACACTTGCTACTATATCAATACTCCAAGTCTCTTCCTTGATAAGTCGGTAGATATTCTTTTAGACATGGTCTCTAATCCTCTATTTGGTGAAGAAGAAATTCCTTCTGAGCGCCAGGTAGTTTTCGAAGAGTATCGTCGCGCCATGGACAATCCTTCTCAGTATAATTTCATTCAATTGCAGAAAGCTTCTTTTGATAAGGGTTATGCCCACCCAATCTTAGGAAGAGAAGATACCATTTTGAATTTCTCGCAAGAGCAGATTAAGCACTTCCGTGAAACTTATTACAACCTGGAAAACGCACTCTTAGTAGTGGCCGGTGACCTGACTCAGCGTGAAGAGCTGGAGAAGAAAATCCGTTCTTTTCGTCTGCCTCATGGAGAGAAATCAGAGTTTGGACCTTTTTTAATTAAGGCCAAGGAATCAGTCAATATTCACGATAAAGATATCCGTCAGGCGACTTTAACTTTGTGCCTGCAGTCTCCGGACTATTCCAATGACAAGGCCGCAGCTGAAGACCTCGCCATTAACTGTCTGGCCCACGGGGAAACCTCCCGCTTTTATCAGGCACTAGTCGCTAAGAACTCTCTGTGTAACGGTATTGCCGGATCTACTATGTACTTCGCCAATGGTGGAGTTCACATGATGAGAATGAGTTTCCCGGTAGAAAACCTGGCGAAGATCTCTAAGGCCTTCATGACCACTCTAACAGATTCGGTGATTAAGGGATTTAAAGCTGAAGAACTGACCAAGATTAAAAATCAATATATCTCATCTAAGATCTATGAAAGAGAATCAATTGAATCTTATGCTTTCAGCTTAGGTCATGGTTTTGCTCAATCGGGTAATATCTTCTGCGAAGATGAATTCATTGAAAAAATCCGCAACACTTCGGTCGAAGAAGTTTGGGAAGCTCTTGGTAATATCATTAAACAATCTTCTCATTTCACACTGCAGGTTCCTAAAGGTGTTAAGACCGCTCCGATTGAGAAAGAGTTAAAAAAATGGCAGGGCGATCTCAAGAAACTGGCCGTTAAGGCCAAGCCCAAGTCAGCTAAGTTAAAACTCACTACCTCAACTCACGACACTGCGGTGAAGGTAGCTGAGCTTAAGCCGGGCATCAAATTTATCTATCGTCAGAACAAACTCACTCCGACCTTTGTGATGCATGCTTATATGAAGGGCGGGCAAACTAACGAGACTTTGAAAAATGCCGGCAGCCATCACTTACTCAGTCGCCTGGTGACTTATGGTTACAAGGGCGGCGGTTATGAAAAATTAAAGATGGAACTCGAATCTCTGTCAGCATCCCTTAATGGTTTTTCCGGCAAGAACGCCTATGGTCTGACTCTTCATGGCCAGTCACGGGATTTTGAAAAACTCTCAGGCCACTTCTTTGGGACCCTCTACACGCCAGAAATTCCGAAAAAGTTTTTTGACCACGAAAAGAAAATCATCCTGCGAGCACTTGATAACCAAAAAGAAGATGCCATGAAGCAAGCCTTCAAGGCCTTCTACAAAATGGTCTTCCACCAACATCCTTACTCATTGGATCTGGCCGGAACTCCGGAAACAATCAAGACCTTCTCGCCGCTGGCGCTGAAGAAGATGCACGCCAGTCACTTAAAGAATTCCGAAATTGTTCTCACTTACTGTGGTGATCAGGACTTCAATGTGGTTCATCATCATATGATGGAAATGGTAAAAACGCTGAACCCACGTCTGGCGATCAAGAAAGTTAAAAAGAAGGCCAAGGCCCAAACCGGCAAAAAACTAAGCCTCGACTTTAACCGCGAGCAAACCCAGATCGTCATCGGTGCTCCCGCTTTCCCAATCGGTCAAAAAGAAGATCTGTACTTGAAGATGATCACCGCCCACCTCTCAGGTCAGAGTTCGGATCTCTTCGTAGAAGTCCGTGACCGTCAGGGTCTTTGTTACTCCGTTTCTCCTATCCACGTCTCAGCACTGGAAGGCGGCTGTTGGGGCATTTATATCGGCTCAGGCCACGATAAAACCCAGGCGGCGATCGATGCCATTATGAGCATCCTCAATGGTCTCAAAGAAAAAGGCATTAAGCGGGAAGAGTTCGAAAGAATTAAGACCATGATTGATGGCCAGAATCTTTTAGGAATTCAGACCAATGAAGACTACGCCCAGTTTTATTCCATTCCAGTACTCCATGGTCTGGGTCTCGATTTCCCTCATAAGAACAATGAGATGATTCGAAATGCCAAATACCAGGACTTCCAGGCGTTCCTAAAGAAGTTCTTTGGCAGTAAATGGAATATTGTTCAGGCGGGAAGAAAAATCTAAGAAACTTTCATGGTAAGTGGAGTATTATTCCACTTACCAACATCCTTTCTCAGACCACGGTGTACCATCAACAGAGTTAAAACACTTGATTTCACTATCTCCATCCTTGATGGAGATAGTAATCAAAATCAACCGAACATTTTAGCAAAGCTAGTTTTTCAATCGATTCTTTAGAGAGACCAAGTGTTGGAGTATTGTCCTCTCCAAAAAACTCAACGACACAATCTATTTTTACACCCCAGCGCTTTGATACCCGGTGAACATCTTTCAATTCTTTCACCTTAGAAATTAGATCACGAATATGTTTATCCAATTCAGATTCATTCACTAGATTGGATCTAAGCTCCCAGGCATTGGAGCTTTCAAGTTTTGGCTTACCGCTAGGAGTAAGGTCACCTTTCCTTTCAACACTTGTAGGCTTAATTCCAAGAGTTTCAGTCAGTTTATCCGGGTCGCAATCAAGATCATATACGACCAAAGAAACTCGAAGATTGCTCTTCCTATTTTCCACATTTCCCTCCATTTATCTTATTCCAATCAAAACCTGTATCAACTGGGCTACCAGGACCATTTTTTGGTCTAACGGTAATTCTTCCGTCGTCTTCAATGTGAATATCCCATTGTGAAACTGGAGCTTTCTTACCCAGAGCATCTTGTTTAATACCATGTGGATCTCTCCCCGTTTCTTCTTGCAACTTATCTAACTGCCATTTGGACATCTTTTGAGACATAGCAATCATGAAAGGGATACCAACAAGATCTCCAACACCACCGCCTCCACCCATATCAGCAATTTGCGCAGCATTGCCAGTTACATCGATAAAGTTAAGTGGATCTTGAAAAACATAGCCATAAAGATTGACATCGCCAGCCCCAAATAGAATCGGATCCTTACTCAACCATCTCCCGATACTAGCATCATAATCCCTCGCCCCAAACTTCACAAGCTTCGTATCCTGATCATAAAGTCCACCTGCAAAACCAAACGCCTGATAACTTGGATTAGTATCTAAAGTGACTTTTCCCCATTCATTATAATCCATTCTTTGAGCAACTGA
>JAMPXB010000027.1 GCA_023701435.1 Bacteriovoracaceae bacterium
TGTACTGTTCACCCACGTCACATCAAAATCGGTAAGACTTTCATCAAGAAATTCTACAAGACTGTTGATGGTGTTCTAGTTGCTAAGTACCGTGGTCTGGTAACTGTTTCTAACAACCGTTGTTTCGTATCTAACCACTAATATTAAAAACGAATTTAACTTAATAAATAATTGGAGAATAAAATGAAAACTATCGTACTTATCGCTCTTCTTGCTCTTTCTGCTACTAGCTTTGCTGCTGGTTATGAAACTAACAGCTTCGGAAAATACTTCTGGGGTTCATCTGAAGAAGAAGTTGTTTCTATGATCGAAGCTGCTCTTCCAACAATCAAAGCTGGCGAAGACAAAGAACTTTCTCAGTCTATGAAATTCCAGAACTGTACTGTTCACCCACGTCACATCAAAATCGGTAAGACTTTCATCAAGAAATTCTACAAGACTGTTGATGGTGTTCTAGTTGCTAAGTACCGTGGTCTGGTAACTGTTTCTAACAACCGTTGTTTCGTAACTTACCACTAGTATTAAATTAGTTAGCGAAAGGGTCCTCTTCGGAGGACCCTTTGTATGCTGAGATGATAAATTATGAAGCAAGAACATCTCCCAAATATCACTGAATATCTGAACTACCGTCAGTTTCTTCAGGATTTTTACCTTTCTAAAAAGAAGGGTAATGCTTCGTACTCCTATCGTGTTTTTATTAATAAAGGCGACCTTAGTTCTCCGTCACATTTAAAAATGGTCATTGATGGAAGCCGCAATTTAACTCTTAATACAATTCCTAAATATATAACTGCCATCGGATTTAAAAAGAAGATGGAGTCTCAGTTTTTCGAACTTCTGGTTCATTATAATCAGGAAGAAAATGCTGATCAGAAAATAAAATATTTCAATGAGATCATGGCCCTAAAGCGTAAGCAGGGCCTTTCGACATTGGAAAAGCACCAATTTGATCTCCTGGCCCATTGGTTTCATGTGGCCATTTATGTCTTGATAGACCTTGATAATTTTAAAGTTGATTTAGACTGGATTGCAGAGCGACTAAGAAAGAAAGTCTCATCCCGACAGGTTCGTGAAGCCCTGGATTCTCTGGAAACAATAGGTCTTATTGAAAAAGATGAGGTTAAAGGTTACCGCCAAGTCTCTGGCGCCTTGTCCACTGCCGACGATCTCCGACATTTAAGTGTGCATAGCTACCATAAAGACATGATTGAGCTGGCCTTGGATTCCTTATCGAATGATCCCAGTGAAGTGCGTGAATTTAACGGTGTGACCCTAAAAATCAGCAAAGACAAGCTGCCACTTTTAAAAGAGAAAATTCGGAATTTTAGACGTGAAATAAATGAACTAACCAGTAATATGGATGGACTTGATCAAGTCTATCAGTTAAATGTTCAGCTGTTTCCGCTGACAGAGGTAAAACAATGAAAAATTTGACCCTTATTCTGATGACTGTCCTATCCCTTAACTGCTGGAGCGGTGGCGGGGTAGATGTTGGAAACCATAGCCCAAAAAGCTTCAAGGGAAGTTTTGTGATTCCGGATTTCAAGTCCGAGGAGTCCATGGTCGCTCACGTGCAAAGCTTACTGCCAAAGATTGAAACAGGTTCTTTAAAAGAGGTTAATAACCTGATTTTAGCGGCCAGGTGTTCTTCTTCAGACATCAAGTTTGACTCTCTAGAGGTCGTCACGTCTTATAGTGTGAATGAAAAAATTCTGCGCCTGGAAAAAGAATTTACTGCTTTGGTGACTGTTGAGCTTCAGGGCTGCAAAAGGCCTGGATTCTTGCCTTACTACGACCACTTTGAATTTTAGATAAAACTTTCTTTCTATTGTTAAGCCCATTGGTGCGGTGCGCTAATGGCTTAACAATTTCCCATTTAAATTTGTTCAATCGTTTGATTTCACTGTAAAATTAATCAGAACTAAGATTGGTGCCCAAGACGAGACTCGAACTCGTACGGATTATTCATCCGAGGGATTTTAAATCCCTTGTGTCTACCATTCCACCACCCGGGCCTGTAGAAAAGTAGAGTAATGATGTTATGTTATTGAGATTATGTCAATTGAAAAGCCGGCCTTTACATCTGATATTGCTTATTACTTTAAGTTCCTGCTCGGTGTTCAAAAGTCCTGAACCTAATGGATCAGAGCTTCTCACATCTTTCCCTAACCAGTGGTATTCCAAAAATCACAAGCATGCCCTGATAGGGACGGATGGCAGTCCTGTGCCTCACATGCTTTTTGATACCCAACCTGAGTTTCGCTCTGAGAACAGAGTGGTAAATGTCGTTATTGGAACTCCGGAGAATTCACAGCACGCCTACAGTATTGACCTTTATTCCGGTCAAAGGCACTACACTCATACCTACTGTAAACAAAAAGACGTTTGGAGTTCTTATACCGGAACAATTCATCGGCCGGTTTTTTCCATTGGATATCTTCCCAGGGCCTTGGATCAGTTAGGGGAGCCGCAGAAAGTAATCGTTTGGTCCAGCTCAAAAGATTATCACCAGACGGCAGTTCATAACTACCGTCATGTAAAGCTGGTGGGGGCTTTTGTAGAACAACTTTGTCAGGAAGGAAACTGCTTAGGAAAGAGCAACTGGCTGTCACGGTTGGTGTTTATTGGGGTGGATGCCGAAGATCCGCAACTGGCAAAAATCAGTAACACTACAGAATTTAAAAAATTATTTGATTGGAATACCTCTAAGGCCTACCTGGAAAATATTGACGGCAGAAATGCCATTGGTGACGGAACCTATCCGGCCGTAAGGGTTAGTCAGCTAATTGAGTTTGATGATGCTTTTGATTTTTTTAAAAAACGCTCAATCTTTTTAACAGACGAAAAACTGGAAAAAATCCGCAAGGGATGCCACGCTCTTTATGATGCCCTCTGGGATGATGTGGGAAGAGTCCGACCAGAAGACATAGCGGCAATAACCAATGAAGAGCTGGCTAAAAAAACTAACATCATTAAAGATCTTAGGAAAAAGAATTTGCCGGTGGGCTTCGCTGCCCGACTGCAAACATTTACTAAAAAGTATTATCAGGAAGTTTCTACCTGCGAGAAGTTTATTTATCACGGTAATATAAATCGTGATCCTGAGTCTTTCTGGTTTCTGAGCTATATGGGCATCTATTTTCGGCTCCACCGGGAAGGGTATTATTTTGACTGTAGCCACGGTACCTGGATGAGAAATGTCCTGAATGATCAGGGCGAACGGGTCTATGATTTAAAGAAAGGGATTAGTCAGTGTAATGAAAAGATGATTGATCAGGCGATGGATTATCTGCCGAACTTTCTGGCCGGACTCAAAGGTGAGGCGGAATATTTTCGATTCATCGATTATGATAATCAGACCCATGGGGCCCATAGTAAACTGTATTCATGGATCAAGGTCAAATCTTTGAGAATGGCATGCAGTGAAGATCCCAATAAGAAGCTCAAAAAAGAGCTAAACCTCTTTCCTGAAGATATTAAATGGAAAGTGCGAAACGTAAAAGACACCGCTCCTGATTCAAAGTTGATTTATTAATGAAAGAAAAAACACAGCCGCTTAAAATATACAATGTCTCTCATCCCTTTCTGGGAACGGAAAGCTTCTCTCTTTTGGGAGACAAATATCTTCATGCCCTGCCTTTTAAGGTGGAATATGTCGATGCAATAGATGCCGCTGATGTCATTGTCTGGGACGGAATTATGACTCCCAAGAATCATGATTTAATTCAGGTCATTTTAGAAGAGATGAAAAGGTCTAAGGTTCTTCTTTTATTCAATGACTCGATGACTTTACTTAAATATCATCCGCTGGTGAAATTGTTTGATCCTACAAATTTAAATTATGTTGAAATAACCGGATGGAGCCTTCTGCCGGAAGAGATTCTTCAGGCGCTGGAACTTTGTCATCAAAAGTTGCGAAATGTTTAACTGGAAAGAATTTGATAAAGCAAAAGAGATTTTAGGCCACATGGGCGGTAGTCGCTATCGTGACAGTTGGGGCCAGCATCATCTTAGGGTAAGGCCGATTGATCTTTTAGACTGGATAAAATTTCTAAAAGAAGACCTGGATTATCTTACGATGACTGAAATAGCTTCCCTGGATCATGGTGCAGCGGCGCCGTTTCGTTTTGAGATTGTGTATCATTTGCTTAATATGGGCACCCATCAACGCCTAAATCTTCACTTAATAGTTGATAGCGGAGAAAAAATTCCATCCGTGGCGGAATATTATCCTCATGCTGAGTGGATGGAAAGGGAACAAGCAGAGATGCTTGATCTGAACTTTGAACGCAAACAGGCCCCTTTGATATTGCCTGTCGGTCAGTTGAATTTTCCACTCCGCAAAGATGCTCAGTTTAAAGAATGGCCTGTCACTGAAGCTTCAAAGCTTCCACTCTTAAGATTTAATCCGAATAAATCGGAAGCCCCATACCCGGAAGAAAGTTATCAGTGGAAAAGATTTGATCTCACTTCACCTGAAACCATGGGCAACTTTGAGTGGCTGGTTTGTTTTGATCCCGTGAAAGTGGTGGACTCCAAAGTCCAAATCGGATTTCATCATCAAGGGCTGGAGCTTCTCCTCCAGAACAAAGATATTCTTCAGATCCTCCAGCTTGCTGATAAGGTCACCCTCAGTGCAGCACCTCATTATTCGGTAGCATGGACCAAGACCATAGAGGATATGTACCGGATCAAAATTCCTGAAAGAGCACAGGCCTTAAGAATTGTCTTTCTGGAGCTGAGCCGAATTGCCGATCACTTGACGGTGCTACAATCCATTTGTTTTCATGCTGATCTGGGCGAGTATCGCTTTTTGCTAAATGCCCGTGAAAAAGTATATGAGCTTTTTGAAAAATATTCAGGCTTCAGGCATGGACTTGGTATTGCAAAAATCGGGGGCGTCCAGGACGATCTTCCCCCAGGGTGGATCATTGAGTATCAAACTGTTGCCGAAGTACTGTCAAAAAAATTGAATCTTATTCATAAGTCATTAATCGGGCAGGAAAAATTCCGCAAACTTTTGGGTGGAGAATCTGTCAATGCTCAGTCGGTGCTTCAAGGTGGAGTCAGCGGTCCTGCGATGAGGGCGGCGGGGCTAAATTTTGACCTGAGAAAATCTCAACCTTTTTATTTTTATCAGGATATTGATTTCGATATTCCTGTTGGTATTCATGGAACTGGATATGATCGCTATCTTATTCGCTTGGAAGAAATCTTTCAAAGTTTAAGGATCATTACTCAAGTAATCGACAACCTCCCCCTCGGAAAAGTGGTCGATGAGGCTTTCGATCAAAACTACCTTGAGTTAACGGCATTTTTTAAGAGACTAGAAACACCAAAAGAATGGCACTATAGTGCATTGGAAACTCCTTCAGGAGAGGGGGGCTTTCTCGTGCAACTTGAGAGTCAATTAAAACCATCCAGGATAAAGATTAAGACTCCGAGTTTTGTCATGGCCGAAGCGTTGCCAATATTTGTTAAAGGCCTACGAGAAGAGCAATTAAAAATCTGTCTTGCAAGTCTTGGATTGTCGCGCTGGGAGATTGATCGCTAATGATTTTAAATAAAAAATTTTATACTAAAGTGTCTTACTTCCGCACTCTGTGGAATCAACAACAGATCAAAAAGCTTGCTGGAGATAAAGTTTTTAAGGCGTTCAAACTGTTTAAAACAGAGTGGCCAGACAAAGTTTATTTTTATTCGCCACGGCTTAAGCGAGTGCCAAAATTTACAGGTGATACCAAGGCCTTATCTCAGTGGAAAGACTCAAAAGTTTGTGAGACACTCTGCCCGACCCAAGCGATCAAAGTAACAGCATCAGCTTTTATTATAGATGATCGTGGATGTATTGCGTGTGGCCTTTGTGTCGAACTTGCCCCTCCAGGGGTTTTAGAAATGACCACGGAACCTCTCTTATTGCATCGGTCTTGATAAGGATTTCAAAAATGTTTAAATTGTTTTCATCTTTTGCCCTGATGTATGGGGCAATGTATCTTGCTGTAACCAACACAGTAGGCATGGATGGTTTCTTCGGTGAGTTCATAGCCGAACATCCAGTGATTTATCTCAGCCTTTATTTTGTAATGATTTCTCATATCACGATCACCGCCATGAGCTTGTCCTTTCACCGTTATCACACCCATAAAGGAGTGGTGATTAATAAGTGGCTGGATATTCCGATGCAAGTCTGGCTGTGGATGGTGACTTCCATGTCAAAAGTTGATTGGGTATCGGTGCATATTTTCCATCATGCTCATTCGGATCAGGAAAAAGATCCTCACAGTCCTTTGCAAAAAGGTCTTCTGCATGCTTGCTTTTTTGGAGTGTTTGATTACACCCGAGCTAAGTCATGGCCGGAAGTGGAACGAATTAAGAAAACAATTCCGACCAATAAGATTGAAGCTTATATGCTCAAAAATTCCTTTACCGGCCCCATCATTATGACTTTCATGATGATTGTTTTGTTCGGACCCATCTGGGGAATGGTGGCAGCTATTCTTAATTTTATGGTTTCTCCAATCTTTGCCATTGGCGGAGTCAACGCTCTGGCCCACTGGTGGGGATACCGAAATCATGTCACAACTGATAACAGCAGAAACATTGGTTATTTGTTTCCACTGAATTTTATCATCTGTGGAGAGCTTGATCACAACAACCATCATGCCCACATGCGCTCGTGCAGTTTCCGCCATCGTTGGTTTGAATTTGATATCGGCTTCTTTTATTTGAAAATCATGAGCAGTCTGGGTCTGGCCGAATTAAAGAACGTTTATTCCCCGGCAACGATGAGACAGGAATTCAGCAAAAAATTCCTGGAGCTAATTGAAAAAGACTACCGCTTTAAAAAGCGTTGCGAAGAACTGGCCAGTGAAATGAATCTTAATGCTCATGAGTTAAGAGAGAGAATTGAAGCTTATTATCGTGGTGAAAAAGTAAAACTGGAGAAATCGGTTCGGATCTTTATGGCAGAAGTTCGCAGAACTTATATCGCGAACCAACGCTTAAAACTAAGTTACATCTAAAAAATATCTGATCTCTTCCTCGTCCAGTTTGTCTTCTGCAAGAGCTTAAGAAAAACAGGACGGGGAACATACTTCCCGCCAAATTGCTGAACTACTGGTGTCACCATCTGGGTATCAACCCAGTTTATTCCCTTGTCTTTTAAATGGACGAGCAGGGTATAGAAGCCTTGTTTGGAAGCATTATCTTCCAGCATGAACATAGATTCCCCGGAAACGAATTCTCCCATAATGACACCATAAAGCCCTCCAACCAGTCTTTCCTGATCCCAGACTTCCACTGAATAAGCGTACCCGGCATGAAAAAGATTGGTGTAGGCATCGATGATATCAGGAGTGATCCATGTTCCCGGCTGATCCTTGCGGACCATTTGGGCACACTGATTAATGACATCTTTAAAGGCCCGGTTGAAAGTGACGTGATAGGGAGTTTTTTTCAGGAACTTAATAAATGATCTGGAAACATGCAGATCCTTAAACTGCAGAAGGCCTCGTGGATTGGGAGAAAACCAGGTGTGAGGCATATCCACATTTAAGGGATAAGTGGAAATGGGCCAGGGAAAGATTCCCTGATGATAGGCCTCAAGAAGTGTATCAATTTCCAGGTCGCCACCTACGGCAACCAGACCGTCTTCCGACGCCGTTTCGACAGGCGGAAAAACGATTTTTCTTTTCATGAGCGCAGTGACTCCAGAAGCACCCGTGCCATGTCACCGGCCACAGTCAATGAGCTTTGCTGATCACGTGCCTCAACTCCCTCCGGCCACACATAAGGTGCGACTTCCATTAAATCAGCTCCGGTGATTTTAAAATCCTTAGAGAGCAGACGAATAAGGGCGGCACAATCAGTAGGCAGGAGTCCTTCTTTTTCAGGAGTGCCTGTAGCTGAAGCATATTTTTCATCCAGCGCATCGATATCAAAACTGATATAGACTTCTTTGATGCCTAGTTTTTTGTAATGACCATGGATTTTCTTATAGGTTTTTTCCACGCCCCATTTATTCACTTCACTTGCCCAGAGTTGTTCGACCCCTAAAGTCTTTTTCCAGTGCTTTTTAGTTTTTCCACTGGAACGGATACCGATCTGCAGGACATGATCCGGACTTGCAAGATTTTCCAGAATTTTATGAGTCCAGGTGCCGAAGCAGATATCAATGCCGAGACGGCGGTCCAATAAATCCGTATGAGCGTCGAAATGAAAGAGTGCGGCTTCCTTCAGATTTTTACGGGAGAGCAGCCAGGCCTTGACTAGAGGATAACTGGTGGAGTGGTCTCCGCCGAAACCTAGAACTCTGGCCTTAGGATTTTTCTTGTATAAATCAGTCAGTGCTTTTTCTGCGATACTTAATGGAGAAACAGGTAGCTTGTTCGCTTTTCCATAAAGTGCTTTTTGACACAGCTTAATGGTTTCATCATTCAGGTATTTGTCGTGAAGCAGGTGGGGAATAACCCTGACATCGCCCAGGTCAGTAAAGTCCTTGGAAGAATCCAGAATTTCCTGACGAAGCATCAGCGGCCCCCAGTTGGCCCCGCGCTGGATACCGCCGCCATTATCAGAAGGAATACCTATGACCCATGGTTTGGAGATATCAAGTTTCTCAAAAGTTTTAAGCCACTTTTTTTTGGCCTTTTCCACATCACGAGTGCCGTAGTAAGCCACCATGAGTTTTTCTTTTTTTTCTTTTCCGGTGTTGACCGTATAGACACCATTACCAGGTAACGTCAGTAGTTGAGGTATGTTTTTCAAATGAGCACTCCTTTAATCCATTTATTCTGCAAGAGCTCTTTTGCATATTTTCGGAAGAAGCTTGCTTCATCGAGACTAAGATAATCTTTCAAAACCATTTCTTCGAAATTTAAGATTTTTTGATCCAGGTCTTTTTCTACGCCGGCAATATGACTGGTTTTCCAGACTTGAGGGAAGCCATGCCATTCTTCAGCAAAGGGCTCTTTCTCAAATACATCGAGAAAAGCAAAGGAGTCCGGGTGAGACAAGAGGTATGACTTTAAGGCACTTTCATCCACCAATTTTCCTCGCGCCCCATTGATAAATAAAACTTTATCAGAGAGTGCCGAGAAAAATTCCTCGTTAAAAATATGTCGGGTGGATTGATTTAAACTCATCGCCGAAATAATGACTCTAGCCTCGGAAATATTTCCTTCTTTCCAGGATTTAAGACAATTCTCCTGGAAGGGATCTACATTGGTCACTTTCATTCCCAGAGCATTCAACGTATCGGAAATAATTTTACCAATGTGGCCGTGGCCAAAAATCCATACCGCCGTTCCTTTGAGCAGGGTTCTGTTCCAGGTACGCTCCTTATGCCAGGTAAGATGCTGAGGCAGGTCCTGCAGGCCTTGAAAAAGGGCCCCTATTGAATATTCCGCAACTGCCTGGGCACGGATAGTGTGGCCAATAATTACCGGGATGTTCTGCCAAAGATCATGCTCGTGAATAAAGTGATCATAACCAGAATTAGGGTGAATGATTAACTTGGTTTTATTTAATAACTGATGAGGCAGTTCTCTTAACTGAGTATGGGTGTTGGTAATTAGAATGGTGTCGAGTTCAGAGCTATTCTTAAGACCCCGGTAATCAAGGTTTCCTAAGGACTTAACCATGATTTCTTCGTGTCCAAAGAATTCTGGACTTTGGTAGGGAGAGCTATGTGTTCTAATTACTTGGAACCTTTTCATCTCTTCAAACTAGCTTAAAAGAGGCTAAATGTGTATAAGGTAACCTATGATCAACATCAAATCCGCCCGCGAAATCGAAATCATGAGAGAGAGCTGTAAAATGGCAGCTAAAACGCTCCATTTTTTAAGTAAAAATCTCAAGATTGGAATGACCACAGAAGAAATTAACGAAATGTGTCACCAGTATACCATTAATCGTGGAGGGATTCCTGCCACTTTGGGGTATCACGGTTTCACTAAATCTCTTTGTACTTCTTTGAATGAAGTTATCTGTCATGGCATTCCCTCCACCAAAGATACTCTAAGGGATGGCGACATTCTTAATCTGGATGTTACGACCATCTGGAAAGGCTTTCATGGTGATACCAATGCAACTTTTTTAATCGGTAACGTAAAACCGGAAGTTAAGAAATTGGTTGATGTTGCTTATGAATGCATGATGAAAGGTATTTCAGTTTGTAGACCAGGTGCCCATATGGGTGACATTGGTGCTGTCATTGAAGAAATGGCCCATGGCCATGGCTTATCAGTGGTTCATGAATATTGTGGTCATGGTATTGGCAGAAAATTTCATGAAGAGCCGCAAGTGGTCCACGTGGGTAAAAAAGGCACCGGTCCAGAAATGAGACCAGGAATGACTTTTACCATTGAGCCGATGATCAATTTAGGAAAACGTCACTGCAAAGTTTTAAATGATGGTTGGACGGTGGTTACCAAGGATAAGTCCTGGTCGGCCCAGTTTGAGCACACTATTCTTATTACTGAAGATGGTCATGAAATCCTGACCCAATTCTCTCCGGAAGAGTGGACAGAAGCTGATGACAAAATTTAAAGATTTGCTCACCAAAGAAGCCTTCAATACTCCTGTTGAGTTTCCTTCAGTCACAGCGACCCTTAAAGGGCGTTCACTTTCTCTGCGCTTTGATTCAAAAGATATCGTGCTTCATGCCGGTTATTCCGGAAATGTTGATCCTTGGTATTCCTCTCTGTGCAGTTTGATTCTGGGCAAGAGCCTTAATGATATTTCTTTTCTTACCTGGAAGTCCTGGGAAGAAGCCTTTAAAGACGATCAGCTCTTCTGGGACCTGCGACAGGAACAAGAAGAGCATTTTATCAATGAACCTCTGGAACTCTTGAAGGCTGCATTGGATATTTTCCGCGGACGTGAGTACCTCTACGAGGAGGTCAGTCCTTTGATTTGCCGCTGTTTTGGAGTGAGAGAATCCGATGTTCTGGAGCACTTAAATAAAGAGCCTCAGCCTACGCTGGAGAGTCTTGCAGGAGTGAGTAAGGCCGGCATGGGATGCAGATCATGTGTGCCCCAGCTTAAGCGCTGGCTCGTGCTTCATGAAGAGAAAAAACACGGTCATCACTTTAAGGCACGGCCGGTGGTGGACTGGCTCGTACAGATTGATTATCAATTGGCAAAGTTTCCCCATACTCAAGATTGGAACATGGAACTTCAAGGAATGAAGGACGGACGGGTCTCAATTTCTTTTGATAAAAAAGTCACCCAGAAAGAAGAAGAGGATATGGCCCGGGAGCTTCAAGTCTTCTTAGGTCGGGTCGTCGATTTGGATTTGGCCTTCTTCTTAAGGGCCGCACGGCATTTCTCAAAGGCCAAGGGATAGTTTTTTAGCTTTTCAAAAATCTTTTGATCCTGTCCTTCAAAAACCTGCTTCAAATCCACATCTTCCTGTAGATATTTAATTTCCGTAAAGAACTTATCCAGTTCAGGGATCTCTTCCTTAAGACAGGTTGGCGTAGGGGATTGCATCTGGATCTGGCCAATAAAGTTAAGTAAGATTTCCCGGGTAGCCTCGACATAATCCTCGACCATGCCTTCGGCCATACTTCTTTGCATTCCGGTAATACTGGCCGGGAGGATAAACAGCTCTTTACCTCTTTTAATTGAAAACTCTAAAAGCTTCCAGGATTCTGAAAACTTTTTACCGGTACAGATGGCCAGGTAGTCTTCTGTCCGGATTTCAATCCGGGGTATCTGAACCATCTCAGAAATAAGCCGTTGGTTTAGTTCATAAACAGGGCCGGTATCTTTCTTAAGGTGCATGCGTTGCTCCTCCTGACCCAGGCATTTAAGAATCGGATGAGTCTTTGCCTGAAGGGGAGTTACCAGCATTAAAAGAAGAAGGGGCACTAAGGATTTCATAGGTCAATTGTACCCTAATTTTAGAAAAGATAAGACAGAAAATAGTCTTGGGGCTAATATAGGACCATGAAAGAAATGAGTTTCACAGAGCATTTAGAAGAGCTTAGGACCCGGATGATCCGTATCCTTATTATTTTGGTTGTCTCTTTTGGTTGTTGTTATTATTTTTCCAACGATATTCAGGAATTCTTGCTCGCCCCTTTAAGAGAGGCCATGGGTACGACGGGTAAAGTCATTTTTACTGGTCTACTAGATAAGGTCCTCGCCGAGCTGCAAATCGCTTTCTGGGCCTGTGTCTTTTTTGCCAGTCCCTTATGGTTTCGTGAAGCCTGGCTTTTTATCAAGCCGGGTCTCTATGACGAAGAGGTTAAGGCCATCCGTCCTTTCATCTTCGTGGGTTTTCTGCTCTTTTTAGGAGGAGTCGCCTTCGGTTATTACATCGTTTTTCCTTTCACCTTTAAAACCCTTCTGGCCTCAGGGGTGCAAGATGTGGAAGCGATGCTTAACCTTCAGGATTATCTATTGCTCTCAAGTAAGGTTTTAGTTTTCTTGGGTCTGTTGTTTCAGCTGCCTAACGTGATTCTGATCCTGGGCTTTATGGGACTTGTCACCAAATACTCACTTCGCAACATGCGCCGCTATCTGGCCGTGGCCTTTGCTGTCCTGGCCGCCGTGGTCACTCCCACTCCAGACATTTTAAGTATGATGACTGTGTGGGTGCCGATGATGATTCTTTATGAAATCGGGATTGTGGCTGTGGCGTGGATTGTTCATCCTTATTTGAAGAAAAAATATATGGATGATGAGAATTTACCGACAGAGACCTAAGTCACTGTCGGTTATCGTCGGTCATCAGCTAGCTTCCGAATCATAATCAATGACATAACGTTCTTGATCTTCCTCACCACCGCCTCCGCTGTTGGGAGAGTCATCCCGTTCATCACCTATAAAGTTGATGTGGTCAGAAGAGAAACTCCAGTTATCCAAGCTTCCTACAATAGAGTAGCCTGGCAGAAGCCGCATAAACTCCTGAATCATACTTTCAATCTGAGAACCATTAAAGTTTGAAGTGTTTAATTTACAAAGCCAGCCGGTCAGCCTGACTTCCATTCCGGCCACGCTATATTGACAATAACTGAGATCAACCCCGTGACGATTGAGTACTCTTCTTACTTCCTTGGTGGCCTCAAGACGACTTAGTTTACGCATTCAGTGCTCCTCTTTAGGAGACCATCTTAATAGAAAATGAACGAGGGAACGAATATGAATCAAGAAATACTGTAATTTTAGAGAGTTAAAAGTGATAAGCCATTTGCTGGGTGACAGGCACCCAGCAATGATTTTGTGGCAGTGAAATTAATCGTTATTCATGGCAAGGATAACCTCGCGAGTTACCTTGGAAGCAAAACAAGAAGAGTTATTTGTAGAGTCAAGCATCGGTGCCAGTTCCACAATATCGGCCCCCACAAAGTTTTTGCGGTTTAGGATTTTCAAGATCTTCATGAAGCCATGGAAATCTTCGCCGCCGGCCTCTGGAGTTCCAGTACCAGGAAAAAAGCCCGGATCAAAGAAATCCAAATCGAGGGTCAGATAAATTGGACGAGTATCTGGCAAGGCCTCAAGCCACTCACAACACTCTTTAAGAGAGCTAGCGAGAGTTTTGTTTTCTTTCATCCACTGGAACTCGGAGCGAGGTCCAGAACGGATACCATATTGAATCAAGCGGTTCTTATCAGTGAAGTGATCTAAAATGCGTCTGATGATGGCAGCATGAGAGAATTTCTCTTCCAGGTAACCGTCGCGCAGATCAGTGTGAGCATCGAGGTGAAGCACCACGAGGTCCGGATAATTTTTAAGATAAGTTACAATCGGGCCGTAAGAAATCGAATGCTCTCCACCCAAAGTTACGAACTTAATCTGATCTTTTTTTAGATCCAGATCTTTGGTCATCTCCATGAAAAATTCATTGGTGATGTGCCACTTAGAGGGATAAGTCGGAAGATCACCCATGGTGATAATATTGTAGTCTTGAGTGTCTTTATCCAAATAAGGAGAGTAATCCTCCAGACCATAAGAAGCTTCACGAATCGCACTGGGAGCAAAACGCGCTCCAGGACGGAAGCTGGTTGTGCCGTCAAAGCAGAAGCCAATGATGTGAGTAGAGTGAGAGTAAATGGCTTCGGCGTATTGAGTTCCGATGAATGGCTTTTGTGGTTCAAGCCCTTCAACTTCTTTAATTAAGCGTGGTTCTGTAGTCATATTATTCCTGTCCAATCATGTTCTTATGGAAGTTAGAAATAGAGAAAGTCCCTTTATGCCAATCCATGTTGTACCACTTAAGGCTGCGCTGAAGTGTATTCATGTGCTGCAACTTCTCAGGATTAATATCAGTCGGACGGTATTTCTTAGATGAGAAACCGAAAGTCCAATAAACCCCAGGATAGATAAGCATTGGAGCGTTGAATGAGTTAACAACTGGAAATACTTTTCTCATGTTATTGTAGATGTTTTTCACACCCCATTCATCAAGGAACGGATTTTCAGTCTGGTTCATCATGATGCCGTCATCAGTTAAAGCGTTGTAAACGTCCTGATAGAATTCATCAGTGAAGAGACCGGAAGCAAAGTCCACTGGATCGGTGGAATCAACCACGATGATGTCATATTCTTTTTGGGCTTTTTTAATGAAAGCAAAACCGTCCTGAGGCAGAACGCGTACTCGCTTATCACTAAGGCCCGAAGTGCAGTCCGGGAAATAGATTTTAGAAACTTCGATTACGCGCTCATCAATTTCCACCAGGTCAATGCGTTCAATGTCTGGGTGCTTAACGAATTCACGAACTACACCGCCGTCACCGCCGCCGATGATCAGAACTTTTTTACAGTTGCGGGAAACCATATAAGGAATGTGCGAGACGACTTCATGATAAACAAATTCATCTTTGTCGGAGACCATAGTCTTGCCGTCCAAAAGTAGCAGTTTTCCAACTGATTCAGTCTCTACCACATCGATTTTTTGATATTGAGATTGTTCACTATGAAGTATGGCCTTAATTTTAAAACCCATAGCAAAAGTGTTACGAAAAGATTCTTCAATCATCCAGCCTGGTACGTTCATAAAACTCCTTCGAAAATATGGGGAATTTCTATCCTAAACAAAGAGGTTTTCCAAGCGAATAATGACACATAGCTACTTAAATCGGTCAGGCTAGCGAGGATTGCATGACGTTTCCGGTGTTTATGCTTATGATAGAAGGGTCAAACTTTGCGAGGAAATCATGATTTTAGTAACTGGTGCCGCTGGTTTTATCGGCAGTGTAATTGTTAAGCAATTAAATGATAAGGGCCACGAGGACATAATCCTTTGTGATCATTTTGAAAGTGGGGATAAATGGAAAAATCTCCGTGGTCTCAAATACGATTCCTTTGTGCAGGTAGAGAAACTTTTTGATCATCCGATCTGGAAGAAACCAGCAGGGCTTAAGGCCATTTATCATATGGGGGCTTGCTCAGATACCACTGAGCTGGACATGGATTTCTTGTACGAGAACAACACCCAGTACACCAATCAACTTTTAACTCTGGCCACTCAAAAAAATATCCCGATAGTTTACGCTTCCAGTGCTGCTACTTATGGGGCAGGGGAACAGGGATATGTGGATGATCATAAAGGCATTCCTGCCCTTAAACCGCTTAATAAGTATGGTTACTCTAAGCAGCTTTCAGATGAGTGGATTTTAAAGCAGAAAAAGAAACCAAAGGTGTGGTTTGGAGTTAAGTTCTTCAACGTCTTTGGGCCTAATGAATACCATAAAGGCAAAATGAGCTCAGTGGTCTATCAGTCCTTCAATCAAATCCGTGATGTGGGTGAAGTAAAACTCTTTAAATCTCATCGTCCTGATTACAAGGACGGAGAGCAGCTACGTGATTTCGTTTACGTCAAAGACGTGGTGAGGGCGATGATTGAACTCATCGAGGCCGGTAAAAAGAAGCCGACTCTCTCTGGGATCTATAATTTAGGAACAGGGGAAGCGAGAAGCTTTCATGACTTGGTGAAGGCCACTTTCACTTCAATGGACCTTAAACCCAGGATTCATTTTATCGATATGCCGCTTGAGCTCCGTAATCAATATCAGTACTACACTCAGGCCGAAATGGGGAAATTGAAGAAGGCCCTGCCTAAGTTCAAATTCATGAAGCTAGAAGATGCTGTGAATGACTATGTCCGGAATCATCTGGGACAAGCAGAACAATATTTGAGTAAATAATGAAAAAGAAAATTGATGGCCTAAAACAAGCAGTTGAAATGCTCCAGGGTCTGGATCTGGCGGCCCAGCAGTCTTTGATTGCAGAGATTGCCCGCAGAGACCCGGAGATGGCCATCAAGTTAAAACAGAACCTCGTCACCTTTGATGATCTTCAATATCTCACCGTCTCCATGATGAAGCGGCTTCTACAGGAAATTGATCTGGATGTCCTGGGACTGGCACTTCGTGGGGCGAACAAAGATCTTTCCGCACATCTTTTGAATATGTTTTCTACTAACATGCGCAGAGATGTAGAAGATATTTTGAAAGGCAAACCGCGCCCCTTGTCTGATGTATTGGATGCTCAAAAAAAGATCATGGATGTAGTCCATCGACTCAGAGAAAAAGGAGAGATCATTCTTTCCAAGGATAAATCCGAAAAATACGTCTGATCATTATATTGCCAAGGGTCTTAGTGACTCCAAGCATGGAGCTAAATTGGCCTCAGTTCACGTCTAAAATGCCCCTGTGATAAAGTAAACCATTCTGACATTCTTCTGTAAGTTCCTAGAATTATACGTTTTATTGTTGGCACGATTCCTGCTCAATGGTCCCTTGAGAGAACGAAGGGACACTTAAGGATGAGTGGCCTGGAAATGGACTTCACCTTCGATCTCAAATGGACAAGAAGACTATCACTTAAGGAGAGCTTTATGGAAAAAGCAACGATTGAGCACTTTAAAAATCTTTTTTTGGAAATCCTTTCTGAAGAAGAAGTTTTCGAAGGCAAGCTCTCACCAGTGAGTATGGAAGGAGACGAAGTAGATGTCGTCTCAGTTGAAAAAGAGAATCAAATGGATTTCCGCTTGAAGGCGCGAAATGCGATATACTTAAAGAAGGTGCGTAAATCTCTTCAAAAAATTGAAGATGGCTCCTTTGGAGAGTGTGAGGATTGTGGAGCAGAGATTTCTTACAATCGCCTGCTCGCAAGACCAACCGCCGATCTTTGCATTCACTGTAAAGAAGTGCAGGAAAAAGAAGAGAATCAATTGGTGCATAAGAATCGTGACTCTCTGAAAACCGGCCGGGTTCTTCCTATTGAGCATCTGGAGAGGGGTTACAACAAAGATGAGACCGCAACCACAAATTTCCATGTGACACATATGGATTACCAGGACATTGTTAGCTAAGGATTTAGTCCCCGCATCCCTCTTAAAAAGGATGTGGGGACTAAAAATAGATGAGGTGCTCGGCTCTGCTACAGATGATTCTATTTCCCGGTAATTTAATATTTACGGCTTCTTCTTAAAGAAGGTGAATTCGTATCTCTGATTGGAAAATCTGGTTCAGGGAAAAACCTTGATGGATTCCGTGGAACTCCATCGCTTAAGAAATAGGGATAGCGGATTTATTTTTCAGTTTCATTATCTATTACCTGAACTATCGGCCCTGGATAATATTCTAATGCCAGCCCGTAAGGCAGATATGCTGGAAGAGAAAACTAAATTTGGTAAATTTCCTTTGGAATTATTCGGACTCAAGGACCGCATGAATCATCTGCCCCGGGAACTTTCTGGAGGGGAAGCCCAAAGAGTGTACCCGGGCCCTTATTATGGAGCCGAAGTTTTTATTTGCCGATGAGCCAACGGGTTCCTTGGATACTGCTAATTCCGAGGCGATTTTTAATCTCTTTCAGAAAATAAAAAAGAACTAAAAACCACCATCATCATGGTGACCCATGATCCAGATCTAACCGGTGCCACCAGTCGGCAGATTCATTTGATTGATGGACAAATTGTTAGCGCGGATATTTACAATCGAAAATGAATCTCCTTAATGGAGACGTCCGCGAGGCTCATCTTTACGAGGATGGTTAAAGGTGGCAGTGTCTGTATTCACATTGCCTTTTCCCTTATAGCCCGATCCCTTATAACCATAAACTTCCTTCGGAATTCCTTTCTTTTCATTCTTAGTAAAAAACTTCTTATTTCTATTGGGAGTATCAACCCTTTCACTTTTGGCCCTTGGCCAGGTTTTATTTTCGGGAAGTCTGTTTAAAAAATTGCCTACTGATTGGAGCACGACTAGGAATTTTGATCTGATGTTATCTAAAACAGTTGATTTCATAAATCACCTCTCTTCCTCGTAAGGATACCAGAGTCGCCAGGGCCCGGGTAGGTGCTTGCGAATGATTTTAGTTCTTTCTATTTAAAGACTAACTCAGATGGGAATTACCATGCGAGCCGTCCGCTCCTTCTGTGACTTTGTCATAATAGAGGAGTCACAGGAGGACGGAATGTATAAGGAGATTGAAATTGCCGATGGTGAAATCACTTTAGGAGGTCATCTGTCCTCTGACAGGTTCGTCAAAGGCTGGGTTATCTTTGCTCATGGAAGCGGTAGCTCTCGTAAGAGTCCTCGTAATAATTGGGTGGCCCGAGAATTGAACCAACACGGTTTGGGGACTTTTCTTTTTGATCTCTTAACTCCGGAAGAAGATTTTACTTACCGTAATCGATTCAATATTCCTCTCCTGGCCAGACGTTTGCTGATTGCTACGCAGTGGTTAGTAAAGAGTGACTATTACCATCATGAACCGCTGGCCTATTATGGGGCGAGTACTGGTGCCGCTGCCGCTTTAATGGCCGCGGCCAAAGCCGACAAGAAGTGGCCTTTATTTACTGTTATTAGTCGGGGAGGAAGACCAGATCTAGCGGAGAATCTGAATCTTAGTCAATTAACGATACCTGTTTTATTGATTGTGGGAAGTCTTGATCATGAAGTCATTAAGTTGAATGAAAAGGCCCAAGAGCAGCTTCGCAATGTTCAATTGACTCTGGTGCCGGGAGCGACCCACCTGTTTGAAGAACCAGGGGCCCTGCAGGAAGTGGTGGACCTTTCCAGGCAGTGGCTGGAAAGACAAATAGGAGGGACTCAGAGTGAGTCCCTCCAGAATTAATTAGACGATATATTGAGAAAGTTCCTGAACCAGAGCTTGAGATCGGTTTACAAATTTCTCTTTTTCTTCGGAAGTTAACCCCTCCGAAGAAAGGCTTGCGAGGTCAGAAACATGATGACAGATTTTTTCTGCTAACTCTTTCTTCTCACCTTTTTCCCAAATTTTAAGGGCGTTCTGAATCAGTACATTGCGCGGATTAACGACCAATGTTTTTTTGATTGGCATACTGAAGGCCGACTGACCCATGGATTTGGTCATCTGTTGAAAGCGCTTCATATTTTCATCAATTTTAAAGTAAGCACTGGAAGAAGCGTTCTTGAGGTTCTTCACGTCCACATCAAGCTTCGCCTCCATGTCTTTGTTGTCACCAACCAGAACTTGCTTGAAAAAATCTTTAACCTTGATGTCGTCAGCACTGGTCTGGGCCGTGTCCAGAAGGTTTTCAACCTCTGTATCAATGGCCGAAAACTTAAAGCTTTGCTCACCGAGTTTTTTCATTTCAGAGTGCTGCATGAAATGGGGATCAATGTATTGATCTGTTTCCAGCACCTGGATGCCTTCGGCAAGGAGCTGTTTACGAAGAGACTCATCACTGAGGTTTTTCTCAAAGTAGACATACTTGTCTTTAAGCTTCTCTTTATAGGCTTCAGGAATTGATGCCTGATAATCTTCCAGAGTTACAAGTTTTCCCTCAGTGTTTTTGAAGAGCACGAACTTTCTCATGACTTCATCAAACTTCTCATCCTGCATACATCCGTACTTCACAAAAAGACCAATGTCTTCCCAAACCTTCTCATAACGTTCTCGGTCAGTGTTGAAGAGCTTCTTTAAAGACTCGGATACTTTTTTGATGATGTAGTTGGAGATCTTTCTGATGTTTGGATCACCCTGTAGGGCCGAGCGTGAAACGTTCAGAGGGATATCAACAGAATCAATAGCGCCCTTTAAAAGCCCAAGGAAGTCTGGCACAACATTTTTGACGTTGTCGGAAACAAAGACCTGCTTGGAATAGAGCTTAATGCCGTTTTCCTGAATAGGTTTATTTGGATTGAGCTTAGGAAAGAAAAGCACACCTTGAAGAGTGAAGGGATGATCCACATTGAGATGCAACCAGAACAGAGGCTCCTGTTCCATTGGAAACATCTTTTGGTAGAACTCTTTATAATCTTCATCTTTGAGAGTGGTCGGATCTTTTTTCCATAGAGGAGTTGTTTCGTTAATTTGCTCTTCTCCCAAAGTAATCGGATAAGGCATGAAGTCGCAATAACGATTAAGTGTTTCCTTTAACTTCCAGTTATCCAGGAACTCTTCACCATCGGCTCCAATGAAAAGAGTGATCTTAGTACCAACATCTTCTCTGGCTGATTCAGAGAATTCATAATCCGTATCACCATGGCAAGTCCACTTGGTCGGAACCGAGCCTGGAACCATAGAGAGGGATTCGACTTCAACTTTTTCTGCCACCATGAAGGCCGAGTAAAAGCCCAGACCAAATTTTCCGATGATTTCATCCTTGGTGCTGGTGTTGCCCATGGCCTTCATCTTCTGAACAAATTCTTCAGCGCCGGAGAAGGCGAGCTGAGCGATATATTTTTCAACTTCGCTTTCATTCATCCCCAAGCCGTTATCGGTAATAGTGATGGTTTTAGCTTCTTTATTCAGGTCAATCTGAACCTTGCCGGCCGGCATTTCATGGCCTTGAGAACGGGCCAAAGTGTGTCTTTTGGTGATCGCGTCACAAGCGTTGGAGACCAATTCGCGAATAAAAATGTCATGCTCTGAGTAAAGCCATTTCTTAATAATGGGGAAAATGTCATTAGTCTTAACTGAAATTGAACCTTTACGGGTAGTCATGCTTCCTCCTAAAAACTGGGGTCAAATTGTCTATCTTGTCATTTAGCGTAATAATCCATACAAAAGATGGGTTCCAATGTTTAAACGTCAAGGGTAGTTATAAAATTTTATGTCTAATGAAATCATGCCTCTCTACATCCTCGCCACCGGTGGGACAATTGAAAAAATATATGACGAATTTGAAGGGTCACTTCAGAATCGCGATACCATCGTAAAGAATAAAATACTGCAGAAACTGCGCCTGCCTTATACTGAGATTACCGTTAAGCAGATCATGTCGAAAGACTCGCTCTACATGGACAACGAGGATCGGAACTTTATCCTGAACTCCATAAAGGCCCACGAAAAAGGCAAACATCCGATCGTCATTCTGCATGGAACAGATACCATGGATTTGACGGCAAAATATTGTTTTGAAAACTATCCTGATATTACTGTCCCGGTCGTTTTCACTGGGGCGATGAAGCCACTTGGTTTTGATGATTCGGATGCTGCTCAGAATGTGATTGAGGCGATCTTTGCAGCGCGGATTCTTAGTCCCGGCTATTATGTTACTTTCCATGGAAAATTATTTGTTGTTCCAAAATTCAGAAAAAATAAACTTAAAGGCACCTTCGAGGAGATCGAACTATGAAGACTCTGATACTCGCGATGACTCTTTTTTCAGTCAATGCTTTTGCATGGGGCCCGACTGGTCACAGAACGGTTGGTCTGGTCGCTGAAAGATTTCTGAATACCGATACATTAATTAAGGTCTTCGAGATTCTCGACAACCAAACCATGGCACGGGTCTCTACCTGGCCAGATGAAGTTAAATCAGAACCTGCAACATACTCTCATACTTACAATTGGCACTATACTGATTGGTCTGATGCTTCCCATGACCATGACGAAACGATCTCTTCGGGCAAACTTATTGGGGCCATCAATGAGCAGGTTTCAGTTTTAAAGGATGCAAAAGCCTCCAAAGATAAAAAAGCCTTTGCTCTAAAATTTCTGATCCATTTAATTGGTGACGTGCATATGCCTCTTCATGTGGGTAATGGACTGGATCGGGGAGGAAACGCCTGTAAGGTGCTTTTCCATAACCAAGCGACTAATCTTCATGCGCTCTGGGACGAGGGGATGATCAACTTCACCGGTCTAAGTTTTACAGAACTGACTTCATTTATCATGCAGGGGAAAAGCAGAGAGCAGATCTTGGGCTGGAAAAGCGGAACTGTTTTAGATTGGGCCTTGGAATCAAAGAAATTGCGCTCGCTAGTTTATCCCGCCGAGGTTAGTCAAAGATCAGAACCCCTGTCAGTTAAGCAGTATTGCCGAACTGATATCACTGTCGCCCAGGAAGACATGCCTAAACTTAGTTATGAATACAGTTATAAATTCGTGCCGGTTCTTGAGCAGCGACTATTCCAGGCGGGCCTTCGTCTGGCCATGGTGTTAAACGAAGCTTTGAAGTAAGGTTGAGCCTCTGGAAAGAGGCTCAAGGCCAAACCGATTATTTTGAGCTGGACTTATAACTTACTGAAAAGAGAAGGTAAGTCCCCTTGGTTCCCCCCGGAAATCTTTTCTCCCTTATAATAAATTTATAGATTTGAGTAATAAGGACCGATGAGTCTTGTGAGGTCTATGACCATGGAAAAATGTATTTTCGGGAAGAAAATTTTAAGTCAGTTGCTGGTGATGATTTTCGCCATCTCTGGATGTTTATCGTCTGATATCCCATCTGCGACAAAATCCTCACAAACCGGCACTATTGGCAATAGCACCAGTGGCAGCGGGGCCGGGGCAACGGACTCTACTATTGGTAGTGGAACATCATTACCGCCTAAAGTTGAAATCAGGCATTTAATTGAACCAAATCTTTCAACAGACACTTCTTATAATACCGGGACTGGCTATGCCGGAGGCGGAAGTTATGTTCGTAAACTGACCATTCCCAAAAATTTTGCCGGCAGACTTTATGTTGCTGGTATCAACATTGCCTCTTTATCTAATCGTCACGTAAGAGTCCGCTTTAAATTCGGTATGAACAAGGAAGTGATTTCAGTTCCAGCGGTGGTGACCAAGGCTCCGGGAATCACTCCTCAGACAGATATTTCAGTCCTGGTTGTCGATCTTCGCTCTGAGCCGTTCAGAAACATCCGTCTGCCTTATGATTTATATGATTACAATGACTATGCTACCGACGAAGAGCCTGTGCAGAACAACCGAAATACCGGTTTATATTGTCGTGGTTTAAGAGTTGAGGATGATCCTACTTTCCAGGGAGTAGGGGCTTGTGACGGTGTTCAGTCCAATCCGGATCAGCCGGCGGAAGAATGTCTTTATGCTTACGCAAAAGTTTTGGACCAAGGTTTGATTCAGCAATCAGGAACAGTTAAAGTTCCTCTGACTCCTTCTTTCCCGCAGGTCAAAAGCCTCAGTGGGGATTACTATTTTCAAGATTCCATGAGCTATAAGCTCATGAAGCCGCTGCCGGATACCATGCCGACAACAGCTGCTAATGTTGCCGGTGACTTCAGGTTCAGTGATGCTTCTTTAATAGGAACCGACTCACAGGCGATCACTTTTACTTATCCTACTTCTATCTGGGATCCAGTTACAATTTTAGGAACTCAATACTATTACCGTGGCCCTTATCGTCTGATTAATAGTGCCGAATGGCAGTTCCAGTTTACCAAACTTGATGGTGCAAAAAGACTGTTCCGTGAAGGTTCATGGGTTGATTATCCTCTTTATACTTCGAGCCCTTTGCCGGACGATAATCAATCGTCACCGGTACAGAATAAGCTTTATTATAACTCTTATCTTTTTCCACTTGCGACGAAGTTGGATCTGACTGCGGGTATCTCTCACTTGTCTTCTAATGAAGTTGATGGTGTCAGAACTGAGCAATCTCTTTCTGTTGCCGGAAAAACGTTATGGATGGATGGTGCCAATGCCCGTGCTCAAAGTCGTAACTACGATCTGGAACATGTCGGATCATGTAACGTTTCTGCTACCATTGAAGTCACGGCCAAAGATGATAACGGTAATGAATACATTATCGCAAATTCCAATGAAGTTAAGTTGCAGTTAGTGCGTCCGACTCAATACCGGACTGATGTCGGGAACGAAGTTCTTTATACTAATTTCAAAAGCTGTACCAGCAACTCAGCTTGCGGTGGCAGTGAATGCTGTTTTAACAACCGATGTTGGGATCAAAGTTTAGTTTCTCAGTGTTTTGATTCTTCAAGCACCCAAGGAAATAGAATCGTCGGTGAAAGCTGTTCTACGGATTTAGAATGTTCAAGTTTATGCTGTAACCGCAGCACCGGTATGTGTGCTCCTCATAATACTGTTCTTTCTCCAGCAGTCCTTTGCAGTAAACCAATCGGGGACTTCTGTATTGCTAAGGAATGGTGTCAGAAAACCACTGTAACCAAATGTCTGATTGTAAAAACCGGTACCGATACTCAGGGAAATATCACTTGCCGCCAGCATTGCTATAATGTTGAGGAATTTGGTGACTGTAAAAACGGAACTTGTACTCCGCCGGTTCAGGAAACGATCACACCATTTGACCCTAATGCTGAAGATGCTTGTGATAACGCCGTGCCTGCCCCTAACTTTTAATGATTGATCCGACCTTTTCTTCAAGGCATAATAGGTCTCGAAAGGAGATCTCATGTCTTTACCAGAACTCAAGGATTGCATCCTCGATCATATAGCTATTGCCGTAAAAAGCATTTCTACTGCTAAAAAATTCTATCAAGATATGGGGCTTGAATTTGCCTCTGAAATAGAAGAAGTCAAAGACCAGAAGGTCTTCACTGCCTTCGCTCAAATTGATCATAATGCCCATATTGAGCTCTTAGAGCCGACTTCGGAAGAGAGTACGATTCACAAGTTCATCACAAGTAAAGGTGAGGGGATTCATCACCTCTGTTTCAAGGTTCCTGATGTCAGGGCCAAAACCGAAGAGCTTACATCTAAAGGCTACAAATTTATTTATCCTGAACCACGCATCGGGGCCGGCGGATGTTTGGTTAATTTCATGCACCCTAAGTCCACTGGTGGCGTTCTCATTGAATTATCACAGAGGCCAGAATGAATCAGGTTCAATTCCAAGCACCCAAACTGACCAAAATTAATAAAATCATTTTGATTGCTACAGTGGTTGGCTTTTTAGCAACGGCCATTTTAAAGGCCATTGGCGCCTTCTCTTTAGTAAATGTGTTGGGACTATCAGGGAATGGACTTTTTCAGGGATTGATCTTTCAGCTGATCACTTATCCGTTTATTGAAGTTCAGCTAATGGGCGCGCTGTTTAACTGTCTCATTGTCTGGTTTATCGGCTCGGAACTGGAGTCTCAGTGGGGTCAAAAGATATACCTTCGCTTTTTACTGCTCATCGTAATTGGGGTCGGGCTTATTTTCGGCCTGGTTAACCTGATTTTCTTTTTTGGCACTCCTGTTTATTTTGCTTCTCTTCATGGCCTCTCTGGGATTAACTTTGCCCTGCTTATTGCTTACTCTCTTCTTTTTCCTGACCGCCAGATGGCCTTTATGATGATATTTCCGATGCGGGCGAAGACATTTTGCTGGATTCTGGTCGGAATTGAGGTCTATATGGCCATTTTTACGTCGCTAAAAACCTCCTGGGCCCATCTTTTGGCGATGGGGCTTAGTTTTTTAATCATCCATTTTCAGAACAAACCCCTGATAAGAACAGTTCTTCAGTCGAGCTGGAAGCCCCGGACAACCAAGAAGAAGCATCTCTATGTGGTTAAAGATGATGATCAGAAGCCACCAAAGTATTGGCAGTAGTTTATTGCCTTGTGTTAGTTCTTGCTTAGTCTATCGCTGAGTGGTACAAAGAGTTTCGTTTAAAAGTGAGGACTTATGAAACTAAGATTAGCTCTTGAAGAAAAACTAATGGACGTCCGTGTTCGTGACCGTCTCGTTGCTGAAGGTAAGATCTCTAAAGAAGAATTGAAAAAATATCTTGAAACTCTTCCTGATGAAACAACAAACGCTGTTCCACTTGATCACGAAGAAAATAGCAATCTTCAGTAATTACTGAACGACGAATCCAGAAAAATAAATTTGCTTAATAACAGGTGAGTCGCCAAGCTCGGCATTCACCTGTTTTTTTATCTTATTTTCCAAAAGAATTTTTCCTGTTACTGAATCCAAATCATCCGGCTCCAGCTGGGAAGCAATCTCAATTACGACATCTTTAAAGACATGCTCATTGCTCTTAATCAGTTCTTTTTGGTCTTCGCTAAAAGGTAAGACGTTCATCTCGATATCCAAGTATCGCAGTCGGGTACCGCGAGAGTGAAGATTAACGACGAACTTTTTTATGGGTACAGGCTGAATTTGAGAGCTGGATACTGCCTGATCTTTCAGCGCCTGAGCTTCGGCCGATTGATCAATTGGTTCAGGTTTGAGGAGATTATGAGAGTAGAAAACTAATCCCGCACCGGCGAGTACGATTACAAGATTAAGAATGATTAGAATTTTTTGAACCATGAATTAATGGTAACACAAAAAAGGGGCGCATCAAGCGCCCCCTAGGGAGATATTAAAGATATTTCTCGAGATCAAGCGGAGTATAAGGAAGCTCTAAATCTTTAGCAACTTGCTCATAAACCAGTTTGCCTTTATAGATATTCACACCAAGACGAAGTGGCTTATCTCTCATAATGGCACGGTCAACACCGTCACGGGCAATCATACGGGCATACTTAAGAGTTACATTTGTAAGTGCGAAAGTTGAAGTTCTGGCAACTGCACCTGGCATATTGGCCACGCAGTAGTGAACAACACCATCAACCACGAATGTAGGGCTTTCGTGAGTTGTTGGCTTACAAGTTTCGATACATCCACCCTGGTCTACAGCGATATCAACAACCACTGAACCTTTGCCCATTTTTGAGATCATGTCACGAGTTACCAATTTAGGGGCCTTAGCACCTGGAACGAGAACAGCTCCGATAACAAGATCAGACTGAACAACAGCATCTTCGATATTTTGAGAGTTAGAGTAGATAGTGTTAACTTTGTTTTCGAAAAGCTGATCTAGCTCTGCAAGACGTTTAGTTGAAAGATCAATAAGAGTTACATCAGCACCTAATCCAACGGCCATTTGAGCAGCGTTAGTACCAGCGATACCGCAACCAATGATTGTTACTTTTGCACGACGAACACCTGGAACGCCTCCAAGAAGGATTCCTTTTCCGCCCTTATCAAGTTGCAGATAAGCAGCACCGACTTGAACTGACATACGGCCAGCAACTTCTGACATCGGAACTAGAAGTGGAAGAGAGTTGTCTTCCAATTGGATTGTTTCGTAAGCGATACAAGTTGCACCTGACTTCATCAGACCTTCGGTTTGCGGCTTATCAGCAGCAAGGTGAAGGTAGGTGTATAGGACATGGTGTGGCTTTAAAAGAGCGATCTCATTTGCTTGAGGCTCTTTAACTTTAATAATCATTTCACCGGCAGCAAAAGCATCTTCAAGAGTCGGAACGATTTTTGCTCCGGCCTTGATGTATTCTTCATCAGAGATACCAATGCCCATACCGGCATTATGTTGAACATAAACTTCATGACCGTCTTGAACTAATTGACGAACACCACTTGGAACGAGACCAACACGATTTTCGTTATTTTTAATTTCTTTAGGAACTGCAATTTTCATCAAGGACTCCCTTATTAAGCGGAACATAACTGTGATTTAAAGTTGACCTCTCTTATACATGTTTTTTAAGAGGAAGAATAGAGGTAGGAACACCCATCTATGGCCGGGAATGTATTTTTTACACCACGCTTCTCGAGTTCATGTATTAAATTCAGATAATCCCATTCATGACCCATGTGGGTAAGGATGGCCGTTTTGGGGTTGATCCGTCGGATATATTCCAAAGTTAGTTCCAGGTGGAGGTGGGTCTGATGAGGATGGGGCCTTAAGCAGTCTATTATAAGGAGGTCCAACTGGGCTTCTTGCAGGCGTTTTACGCACCTTTCAGGAATTTCGCGGCAATCCACAATATAGGCCATTTTCTCATGAAGTATTCCTAATGTGTCTTCGTGGCCATGAGGAAGAGAAAAGAATTCAAAAGGATGTCCAAGGATGAGTTGAAAACCTTCTTGAGTGGTTTGGAGATCCAGCAGTGGTATACCTCCACCTAGTATGGCCTTTTCTTTGAAATAATTTTCACGATCAAAGATGTAAGGAAATTTACGTCGGAGATCTTTTGCCGCGGAGGCATCAGCATAAACGGGGAGAGACTTGCCACTTTTAAAACCAAATGGACGCAGGTCATCCATGCCATGAGTATGATCAGCATGATCGTGAGTAATGATAACTGCATCAAGGGAATCAATATCTGTCTTTAGTAACTGACTTCGAAGATCAGGAGAAGCATCGATCAGGATTCTTTTTTTGTCAGGTAATTCAATAACAGCTGAAGTACGAAACCTTTTGTTCCTGCTTTCGTTTGACTGGCAAACCTGGCACTTACATCCTAAAATAGGTACTCCTGTACTGGTTCCACAACCTAATATCGTGATCTTGTTCATCCGAGGATGGTACTATGAAGTTTTTGCTTTCGCTACTTTTGCTCCCGCTGCTAATCAATGGCTGCTCTTCCGTTAAAAAAGATAAAAATCTTGCGGACAGTATTAATCTGGATGTCGAGGAATTAAAACTTGAGAATGGCATGACTGCTCTCATTGTGAATAATCCCAAACTCCCAATTTTTTCACTCTATTTTTTCTATAAAGTAGGCGGAAAGAATGAAGTCCCCGGTATTACCGGCGCTTCTCACTTTCTTGAACACATGATGTTTAAGGGGGCAAAAAAATTTGGAAAGAACACATTAGACTTCATCATTGAAGGAAGCGGTGGCTCAACCAATGCTTATACTACCAATGATCAGACTGTTTATTATGAGAACCTTCCTTCAAAAGAACTCTCAATGATCCTGGACATAGAAGCCGACAGAATGGAAAACCTCGCGCTTGATCCGGACGACTTCAATAAAGAAAGAGCGGTTGTTCTGGAAGAAAGAAAAATGCGCTATGAGAATTCTCCTCGTGGACAACTGTATCAGGAACTCATGCAGAATTTCTTTGCGGGTACCCCTTACGGGCGATCTGTCATTGGAGAAATTCCTGATTTGAAGTCGGTCACAAGAGAGCAGATCCATGCCTATTTCAAAAAGTTCTATGCTCCTAATAATGTGACTTTGGTTTTAGTGGGAGATGTCAAAACAGTTGAGGCCAAGAAACTAATTAAAGAGAAGTTTGAAAAAATTCCGTCATCACCGACAGTGGCCCAGGAACACGCCTCTTTAACAGAGGAACAATTCAAAGTGACTTTCAAAGAATCGAAAGTTGTAAAAAAGAAAGGTGAATCTCCGAATCCCATTTTTATGATGGCCTATCCAACATATAAAGTAGGGCATCCTAAAGGATATGCCATTGATATCCTTTCGAGCATTCTAGGTTCAGGCAAGAGTTCTTCTCTGATCAACGAATACATTCTCATTAATCGTCCCGTTGCAACTTCAATGTACGCCGCTCACCAGCAGCTTGAAAAGGCCGGCCTCTTTTTTATCGGCGGCGAACTGGTAAGAGGAGTGAAGATCGATGACTTTAGAAAAGATCTTCAAAAGAAGCTTCTGTCTTATTGTGAAACAGAAATTACTCCGAGAAATATTCAGAAGATTAAAAACAACTACCTGGTTGATCTTTATGGTGGGCTTGACACCAATGCTGGTTTGGCCCAATTCCTAGGCGACAGGCAGCTGTTGTTTGGTGACTGGAGAATGTACAAGAAGGAACTGGAGCTTTATGAAAAAGTATCAGTTGAGGAAGTAAAATCGATGTGTCTTGAAACCTTTGGTAAAGAAAGTGTTTTTGTCTCTGTTTGGAACCAGCATAAGTGAGAATGAATATGAAATATCTTTTAACGGCCTTGTTATTTGTAAATACAGCTATCGCCAACGATTCATTCCTGGATTCTGTGAATCGAATGAAATGGAAAGACATGGACGTGGTATGGATTGAGGATGATAAATTTCCTAAATTCACCGCCTCCATCTACTTCCAGGATGGTGCTTTAAATGATGCAGCTCCTGGTGTTACTCAGGCAACTTTCGATCAACTGACCTCCGGTACGTCCAAGGAAAATCAACGGGAGCTGGCCGAGTTTTTTGATTTTTACGGCGCCAGTCTTCGCACCTCAGTGACTCATGAATATTCAGTCTTTAGTGTTCAGGCATTAACAAAAGATATTGGCCCGGTGATGGGAAAGGTATGTGAAATTTTCAAAGATGCTCAATACCCTCAGAATGAACTTAAGTCACATATCAGTCGTGCTAAAAGTGGTCTCAAAAATTTGGTAACTTCTCATGCCGCACTGGCCGATCGGGTTTATAGAAGCGTTTCACTGGAAGGCACGGCCTATGCTGCTCCTGTTGAAGGAACTCTTAAGAGTCTTGATATGATTACACCGGCCTTGCTTAAAACAAGATTGGAGGGATTAAATAAGACCCGCAAAGTCCTTTATTTGGCGGGGCCTTCTGATGTTAAGGACATCCGTAACGTCATTGAAAAGAACTGTAACTGGTCTAATGAAACCAAGATGGTTCCGGTGGAAATGAAAAAACCGGCACAACAGTCGGCCCTGTATTTGGTTGAAGTTCCTAACGCCAATCAGGCCCAGATCAGAATCGGTCGTTACATGACTTCCCGTGAATTTGAAGGCAAGCATGACCAGTTTCAATTTATGGCCAGTTTTCTTGGGGGAGGATTCACTTCCAAGCTCGTTCAGGAACTTCGTGTAAAAAGAGGTCTGACTTATTCCGCCGGCGCCTATGTCTCGATGCAAAGGGACTACGGACGTGCAGGAATCATGACTTTTTCAAAGAATGAAACAACCAGTGAAGCCATCGCTATCATTAGAAACGTTTTCTCAGATGTCAGTGCCGGCCGATTTGAAGACAAAGAATTTGTTCATCAAAAGAATCACCAAATTGGCGGATATGCTTTCAGCTTTGAAGAAACGAATGCACTTCTGGGGCAGATCATGCTCTATGATCATCAAAATCGCGATTTGGCAGAACTCGTGAATTTTCCGAAGACAATTGAAAAGCTTTCCAAGGCGGAACTTGCTTCTTCAAACCTGGAAGTCTTTCCATGGGATAGACAGACAATTGTCGTCGTAGGGGATAAGTCGCTCGTGAAGAGCTTATCCAGAATACGACCGGTAAGAATTCTCAAATACGAAGATTATCTTTAATTGTTTGCAGTCAAAGTCCACCTACGGGTGGACTTTTATTATTGGCCGGCTATTCCATTGAGCTGGCGTTCATTTCGACGATGGCCCCTGGATAAATCACTAATCGACCCGATTTGATTTGTCCCTGAACAAAGGCACTGGAACGAATGGAAAGAAGGCCTGAGCATTCAATCTCGCCTTCGACGGAACCGAAAATTTCCAGATCGATTGCTTTGATTTTCCCTTTTACGATACTTCCTCTTTCAAGAACAAGCTTTCCATGACCTTCAACTTCGATTGTACCTTCGATGACAGAGTTGATGATCGTGTCACCAGATAATATTAAATCACCGGTTACTTTGGATTTGGCACCCAGAACATTGTAGTGAAAATCTTTGAAGTCTTTATCATTAATCACTTTGGGGGTCCCAGTTTAAAAGATTCAGTTTCTTTAATGAGGAGAAGATCTCCCTCTCGATTGAATATATAAATGATAAATTTGGCAGAATCACCTGTAGGGAGCAAAAGAAACTCTGCATTTGTGGGACGCAGGCGGGAGAAGGAAAAGGGTTCGCCCATGGAGTATTTGATTCCCTGGCCGAGTGAATTGTTGGCCTCTTTGGGGTAGGCCATGAGTCCTGAATTTGAAAGCATGAAGACCAGAATATGTCCGGTAACTTTAGACTCAGGTGAGGAACTGATCAGTTGAAACTTCAGGTTCACTTTATTTTCATTTTGAACCAATGCAAGCTGATCAAGGGTGATTTTATTCTGGGCCAGGAAGTTTTGCATCCCATAAGGTTTCTTGATTGCCATGAGGTATGGATCCTCGGCCATCGCCACTGCCGGGGCTACAGAGAGTTTTTCGACCAGTTCTTTGTTGCTGTCCTGAAGGGCCTTGATTTCCGATTCCAATGCTGTCAGCTTGCTGTCGGACTCAGTGATGACTTCTGGGATAGTGGGAGCAGGAGCGTCTTTTAATCGATTTCCCAGACCCCATAAGAAAAAGCCAGTCAAAAGAACAATGACCAACAGTGGGACTGTTACAAACAATGTCCTGATGAAACGTTTAGAGAGGCGGAAATACTTCGGGGGAAGAGGTGCATCGTAGATAACAATGGAAACATCATTCCCGGTGTTTTGTATAAATTCCTTCATGCCTATTCTTTAAAGAAGCGCTTGGCCGGTGAGAAGGCCAGGGTCTCAGGATTCACTTCTGACCACACTTCGCCTACGATCTTCCAGTCATAATTCGCGTCTTTTTTAAGATAAAGAGTCTTTTTACCAGTATCATTGATGACAGGAGAGCGGTAATCCTGCTGCAGATTAACCACTGCATATTCATTGGTGCCTAAGATAGAAATAAAATCCAATTTAATTTGCGGACTATCTGGTCGTGCGAATACGGCCTTCTTATAATTTTTATAGCTTTGGAAACCGCCATGTTTTTTGTCCTGAAATCGGTCTTTGTCATAGCTGTTTATATAAGCATCAAAATTTTTTGTCTTCCAGGCATTGGCCCATTTTTGAACTGCTTCGCTAAGTTCTTTACGATTTCGATCCCAGGTAGTCTGAGAAAGATAAAAGACATCCTGAACAACGATGATAGGGGTATGGTTAAGTTCAATGTATTGAGAGATATCTTTCAGATCCTGATTCTGGACAACGACACATCCGCGAGAGTCCAATCCTTTGGAGATGCGGTTATCGTCGTCAGTAGAATGAAGCCAAATGCCTCCGCCGGTTTTACCTTCTTGCTTATCAATAAAATTTGGGTAATCCATAGGGAAAGCGCCGCTGCCGTAAATTTCGCCATATTTTCCATGACGACGGAGCAACTCCTCTTTGGAGTAAAAGTCGTAGATGGTGTAAATCCCTTCCGGTGTCTTGTGGTCACCATTAACAGACTTATCACCCTTGAATTTTCCTGTGGCCGTAGAAAAAGTCCTTACCAGCTTAGGATGTGAACCTGCGTTCTCATAGAGATGAAGTTTATGAGTGGCCTTCTCCACCAGGATCACATGATGGGAAAATTTATCGTCCAACATCAATATATTTGAGGGAAGGTAATTATCTTGTCCGGCGGCAAAACCGACAGAACTGATCAACAATGTCCATGTTACGAATATAAGCTTTTTCAAAAATCCTCCAGGGAGATTCTTAAGATTGTATTATGAGCATCTATAGGAATCAATAAAGATGTGGCTATCTACCTGCAATCTTTGCCTCTCCATGGTGTCAATTTCTCTCCGAAGTTATGATTAAGTGAAAGGTATTTAATGAATTATTATCTTATATCCAGTCAGCAGGACCTGTTTGATAGTTTCCGAAGTCGGATGACTGCGCTCAGAAATGCCGTCTTGATTGAGGATGAGCAACAATTAAAAATAGAACTAGGGGAAGTCCCGGGTAATGCCTTTTTTCTTATCCATTTCGTTGGGTTGAACGAAATGATAGATGAATGGGTTCTGGAAATCAGGGAGCGGGCACCGTATGCCAAAGTGCTGTACATCACAGAAGACAATAATGCTCATGATTTAAAGGCGCATCAACTCACTCCTGTAGGGGGAGACGCTTATGTTCATTCGAAGATTTCCGAAAAAGACTTCAATCAAATACTGGAGACATTAAAAGCTCCAGAAATAGTGAATACACAAAACCGGCTCGAAATTCAGAGACGGAGTAATTTTTCGAATATTGAGAACTTGGCGGAAATGAAGAATCATCCAATGAGTGCTCAAATAGATGAGCTTTTTAAATCGGTCATTCAGACTGCTTCGAAAAAGCCACAATGGCAAAGCTTAGAAGCCTTATTGCCATCACCAAGTGAAGAGGAAGGGGAATCCGTGGGAATCAAAGATCAAGAACTATCTCTCGACGATGGTGAAGAACTCGAAATAAGCCTGGATGAAGATGAAGCCGCAGCTCCTAAGGAGACGCCGCTGGACGAAGGCATGGAGCTTAGTCTTGATGATGATAATATTTTTGAATTAGGCGAAATTGATATGAAAGAGCCTCTTCAAGAAGACCAGGATCAGTTTGGAGAATTATCTCTGGATGATGCAGGTATTGAAGAACTTGAGGAAATTGAAGAGGAAGAAGAGGGTGAAGAGCTCTCTTTAAGTGAGGATGATGAAGATTTTTTCTCACTCGATGAGAATGAACCGGAAATGGAAAATCTTGGAGAGTTAAGTTTTGACGAGGCTCCGGAAATCACTCCAGACGATGGTCTATCACTGGAACTTGGGGGAGATGACCTCGGCGAATCTCTCGATTTGACCCCTAGTTCAGGCGATGCTTTAAGTCTTGGCGGAGAAGAGCTTGAAGAGTCTTTGGATTTTAGTCAAAGCACCGGCGATGAGTTAAGTCTCGGTGATGAAGAAGGACTAACTCTTGATTTATCAGATGATCAGGAGGGATCAGCAGTAGCTGATCATTCCCTTAGCTTTGATACTGATCGGGAAATGGATCTTTCTGAAGACGCCAAGGAAAAGCTTAAAGAAATTGATGCCATCCTAGATTATGACGCTTCTCAAGTACAGATTCGAAACGATCTGATGAAGCAGGAAAACCTGGATGAGCCCCTGGTCTCTGAGGACTTGGAGCTCGGCAATCTGGGCTTTGAAGGAGAAGAGGCCCTTAGTCTGGATTCAACTGAAGAGGTTGAGTTGGCCCCAGCTCCGCCCAAAGAAGATAAGCCTAAGAGAAAGAAGAAAGAAGCCCCTGAGAGAGGTCCGGAATTAGGATCCGATTTAAGGGAAATATCGCAGGCCTATTCAGGGGAAATGGAACGCATGCAGGCGACTATTTCTAATCTGCGAACCGATAGGGAAGAGCTCCTTGCCAAAATACAGACACTGGAAGAAGGGCAAATGCTCCATGGGCGTCAGACTCTGGGTCTTCGTGCTGAGCTTGACGAGAAAAAAATTGAACTCACTATTATCAGAAGAAAGCTCAACGATGAGATCAATGAATTAAAAGATAAGGTAAAGCTTTTTGATGAAAAACGTCTGATTCTGGAAGAAAAAAACAGGATTCTTGCGCAAGAGCTTGATAAGGCCGGGCAAAAGAATAAAATTGATGTGAAGAAGGTTCAGATGCGGGAAAGGGAGCTCGAACAGAAGCTCGAGCTTTTAAAGTCCGATGCTGAAACCCAAATTCGCAACAGGGACTTAAAAATCCTGGAACTGAAGCGAAAGATCGATGCGATGGAATTTGATATGGAATCGATTTCTTTGCAGGAAAAACGTTCGGTAGAGAGCCGTTTTGAGCTGGAAGACAAGCTGGATAAGGCCATTAAAACCTTAAGGAGTGCCATTACGGTATTGGAAGATGAAACAGATCGCTCAAGTGCACTGGATGCCTTGAAGAAAAACATTGATATGTAATGATTAAAAAAGGTGAACAATTAGATATTCTCGCGATCGGTCTTGATTCGTTTTCCATTGAAACGATTAAGAAGTCGTTGCGTGAAAATAAGCTGGAATACCAAATCAGCTTTTTAAATGATGTAAGCGAACTTGATAGTTTTAAAAAGCGCTCATTGCATGCCGTCTTCTTTTATTCCAATCGCCAGAGTCAGAAAACGGTGGATGATATCCGCCGGATCCATCAGATTATACCGAGGGCAGGGATCACGCTATTGTCACCTCGTCCCGAGTATCAGGGAATCGTAGGAGCCTTCAGAGCAGGGCTTTTTGATTTTCTGTCACTTCCGATAGACAAGCACGAACTCCGTACCGTTATCTACCGCCTAAAGCTTCATGGCGCGATTCAGGGTGGGCAGTGGAATCCGGAGCGGGCCGTTTTGCATTTGTTCTCACGACCGGAGAGCTTTTCAACGGTGACGGACATTGCTTCAAGTCTTGATCAGTACCTAAGTCTGTTCTTTGAAATAGAAAAAGAAATAGAATTTTCTTCCAACTTGAAAATCCTTGATTCCCTCAAAGAGAAACTTAAATTCTCTGACCGTCAACTACTCCGGATCAAGCGTTTTTTATCTGATGATATAGGACTGATTTTTGGTCTTCGTTTTGTCGGGGATCGCTTTTATTTTCTCGTCAAGCGCGGAAACGGCAAGTTGTCCTACATGGTGACTAAAAATACTTCTCAGTACTCCATTAAGGATATTCTCAGTGATTATCTGGCGAATGTTCTAAGAACATCTCTCTCAATCCTATATGAATCTAAGCGTCGGGAAGATATGCGCATGATGTCCCTGACGGATGAAGTGACTGGTGTCTTTAATCAGAGGAAACTGTCGGAAGACTTAGAGCTTTATATCGGACGCCATCAGCACGACAAGGTAGGCTTCAGCTTGCTCTTTGTTGATATTGATCACTTTAAAAATGTGAATGATCAGTTCGGTCATGTGGTGGGCAGTCAGCTCTTAATTGATATGTCCAATGTCCTCAAGGGACAACTTCGTTCTTCTGATCTCGTTTACCGTTATGGTGGGGATGAGTTCATTGTTCTTCTTCCCCGGACCAATGTTGTTGAAACCAAAAAAATCGCCCTTCGGATTTCAGAAGCGGTTAAGGCAGCTGAATTTAATATCGACCAAGATAAAAAGTACCGGCTTTCTCTTTCTATTGGTCTGGCAGAATTTCCGACTGATGCTACTACCGCCAAGTCGATTATCGATTTCGCGGACAAGATGATGTACATGTCGAAGAAGTCAGGGCGAGGGAAGGTCTTCCACGTCAATGAGGTTGTGGCCTAGCGGGAGCAAACGACGAGGGTGTAGTCACACCGTTTTTTGTCTTTTTTGAGTTTCTCTTTTTCTTCGGCAAGGACTTTGCTCCACTTCAGTTCACCTATTTGGTGGATTTGGTCTAAGTTCCTTATAATTTCTTTTTCCATGCCATCATTGTTACCGGAAGCATTCGCTACGGCGGTAAGGACGATAAAGATAAGCAGAACAAGCAGGGATTTTTTCATTTGCCCCTATCTTATAGTTGATCGATTTTAAATGTCAAACAATTGTTTGAAAAATTGCAGCAAGTGTTTGAGATTGATTGTTGATTTCAGGGCTTACGGCTATCATTTTTTCATGAAATATTACTTTCTGATTATCTCCTTCCTCTTATCTTCCAGTGTGCTTGCCAAAGAGGAGAAGCATTTGTCTGCTTGTGAAGTGGAAATCAGGGAGCATTGTACGGACGAAGCTTCCCGCAAAAACTCTCTGGCATGTCTGTTGAAACTCGAAAAAAAAGTCAGTGATAATTGTAAGCAGGAACTGCAAAGGCTCAGTAAAGTAGTAGAAGCTGCTGGTCCCCGAGGCAGCGGAGGCATGTCTTCTTTTGGTGGTGTGATGAGTGGGATAGGACTTATGCCACCTCAGAAAACAGTGATCACCATGAACGGCATGCTTGCTCCCCAAGGAAATCCCACTGTCATTACACAAGGTAAGCTTAATGTGGCGACACCCGTCTGGCGCAGAAATAGCGAAGCTTTCGCCATGTCCTTGGGTGGGTCCCGCCTGTCATTTAACGAAGCACAAACTTTTGATAGTGGTCTTACAACTCCGTCAGAACTGCACCGGATTGATTTAGGGGGACAGTACAGCACTACTTTAAACAATAAGGCCTTCTTAGGAATGAAGGCTTCCATTGGTTCGGCCAGCGACAAACCTTTTAATTCCAGCGATGAAGTCACCTTCAGTTTCAATTCTTTCTACACCAAACCCGAGACCGATAACAGTCAGTGGATCTGGACCGTATTTCTTTCCAATAATAATTCTTTCGCCAACTATATTCCCATTCCGGGCTTTATCTACCTCTACAAGAGCGAGGGCTTTACCGGAATGTTTGGTCTGCCATTTATGAGTCTACAGTGGACGCCGGTTGAGCCTTGGATCTTCTCTATGTCTTATTTCATTACTAACTTTAATTCCGAAATAGCTTACGGTTTCCGCGATAAGTTTCAGACCTTCACCGGCTTTTCCATCAGTCAGCAAAATTATCTGCGCTCTGACCGGGAAGAGAAAAAAGACCGTTTGTTTTTCAATGAGAAAAAAGTCTTTGTAGGGATGAGATCTCCTTTGACTAAAGAAATCTCAGGCGAAATCCAGTCGGGTGTGTCCTTTGATCGAAAACTCAAAGAAGGTGAGAGTTTCAATGATACGCATATGGAAGCGGACTTTGGCAGGTCCTGGTATGTGAGTATGAATTTAAATATTTTAATTTAAAACGAAAAGGCCCTCTTTCGAGGGCCTTAAAAATTAGACAGTTTTTTTAGAAGTAGCTTTCTTAGTAAAGCCTTTCTTCGGAGCGGCTTTTGCCACTTTCTTCTTCACAGCTTTCTTGGTTGTTGGAGCAGCCGTTTTTACAGCTGGTTTCTTGGCCTTAAGCTTAGAATTCTTTTTGATCAATTGATCAAGCTTTACTTGGAGAGCATTAAGCTCTTTACGGTGGCCATCAAGGAATTTCTTGGCCTTCTTCTCGATATCTTCTCTTTCTTTTTGAAGTTTCTTTTTAACGTTTTGAAGGTCTTTTTCTACGATTTTGTTGAAATCTTTCTGAGCATCTTTGACCATGAGGTTAAAGCTGCTTTTAAGGTCATTCAAGTTTACTTCAGAAATAAACGATTCAATGTTTGTTTTGATTTCGTTGATTTTTCCGATCACTTTGTTCTTAGTTTCTTCAGACATATATCCTCCGGTCTAGGTGTTCAGTTGGTAATTAATGTTTTTACTCATCGGCATCCGATATCCAAAGCCAAAGCTTTTGGCCTTTACTTTTAAGATCGGGCAGAACTGACTTCTTTTATACTCTGATTTTAGATAGAGATGAAGGACCTTTGTAATTTCCGCCTCACTATAACCTAATTCTAACAATTGTTTTTTGCCTAAGCGGTAGCTCAAGATGCCCTCAAGCATCGGATCGAGTCTTTCATAAGGAGGAAGTGAGTCCTGGTCCAGTTGGTTTTCCCGGAGCTCGGCCGATGGACCCCGATGGATGATACCTTCCGGGATGAGATTACCAAAATGCTGATTGATGTAGTCACCGAGGCGGTAAACCTCGGTTTTATAAAGGTCCCCCAGAAGAGAGAGGGCCCCGACCGAATCGCCGTACTGAGTGGAGTAACCTACCGCCAGCTCGGATTTGTTGGAAGTATTGATGACCATCGCCCCGGTTTGGTTAGAGCGGGTATAGAGCAGGGTACCTCGCAGGCGGCTCTGGACATTTTCATCAGTCAGCCCCTCAAAAGATTCAGGGAAGGTCTGGGTGAAGGCATTTTTAACGGCCGAATGAAGAAACTTGATAGGGAGATAAGATAAAGGAATGCCCAGCTTTTTACACATCTGCTCGGAGAGTCCGGTAGATACAGAAGAGGAGTACATGCTGGGCATGTAGATCGCTTCAACTGACTGGCCAGGTTTTAGAGCGAGCTTCACAATCGCCAGCACCAAAGCTGAATCCATTCCTCCTGAGAGGGCCACCAGAAATTTTTTAAAGCCGCTTTTGGTGGCATATTCCTGGAGTCCAAAGATCAGGGCCTCCAAGACCTCACTACATTCTTCATCATTCCAGCCTTTCATCGCAGCTGGTTTGCGGGAGGTATCGAGTTGGGGCGAGAAGAGTCCTTCCCAGGTATTCTCAAAGCGCTGGACGGGTTTTTCAGTATATTCGCTTTGAATATCGTCCAGACTGATGGACAGAGAGTCCTGTTCGAAAGATTTTAGTTCGGTGATCAGCTTAGGTCCTGCCATCACAAAACTATTACCATCAAAAATGACTTCATCTTCTCCTCCCACCCGGTTCAGATAGAAGAAAGGACAGGCAAATTGCAATGAAATGGTCTTAGCGCGCTCATGTCTTTTTTTCTTTTTGGCGACATCAAAAGGGGAAGCAGAGAGATTAATGATGGCGTCGACTGACATTTTTTTCTCGGCCACTTCCTGCAGCATCAATTCGCAAGGATCAACATCATGAAAGCTTGAGGCCCACATGTCTTCACAAATGAGCAAACCAAAAGTTTTTCCATTAAATTGATAAAATGCATTTTGCGAGCCTTTGGAGAAATATTTTTGCTCATCAAAAATGTCGTAATTAGGTAACAATCTTTTAGTGTAGAGATTCTTTAGTCCTTCACCAGGAACTACCTCATATATGACGTTACGAATTTTTGTGGGTATGCCTCCACTGCTACTTTCAAATTCGTAAGCAATACCTCCCACCAGCGCGCGCCATTTACCATTTTGTTTTTTGGCCCAGTCATTCAGGTCTTTTAAATACTCCTGGTAGCTCTCCATAAAAGGTCGTTGCAATACCAGGTCCTGCAAAGGATAACCGGTGAGGTAGAGTTCGGGAAAAAGGTGGAGGCCATCGCCCTTTAAAAGACCGACTGTCGTCTCGAAAATGGCGTCGAAATCGGCCAGAGTGTGATGAGTTTGATGAAGAATAACAGTTGTTTTCATACGAGAGTCCATTGTGGCTTGACACGTTGCCTAAAAAAAGGGTATTTGAGGACCTCCTGATTATACAAAAAAAGAACCCAAAAAGAGAGTACTCATGCAGAAATCTGGGCAAACTCGAGTGTTAGTTATTGGAGCAGGACTCGCCGGCTCGGAAGCCGCCATGTTTTTGGCAAAAAATGGCATTTCCGTGGTGTTGATAGAAGGGAAGGCCTTGAAGCTTAATCCCGCCCAAAAAATTCCTACCTTTGCTGAACTTGTTTGTACCAATTCTTTGAAGTCTCTCGATCCTTTTTCCGCCCACGGACTTTTAAAATCTGAAATGAAGGCGCTGGGCTCATTTATCATTGAGGCAGCCGAAAAGCATGCTGTGCCGGCCGGAGATGCCCTGGCCGTTGATCGTGAGAACTTCTCGGCCGAGATTACGGAAAAATTGAAGGCCCATCCTTTAATTCGCGTAGTGGAATTAGAAGCCGATGATCCTCTAAAACTCAAAGAGCGCTTTGAGTGTGACTACGTGATTGTGGCCACTGGCCCCCTCACCACCAAATCACTGGAAGACTGGATCTTAAAAGAAGTCTCCGGTGATGACTTTTATTTCTATGATGCCATTGCTCCGGTAGTGGATGCCGATACTCTTGATATCTCTAAAATGTATTTTAAGGACCGCCATAAAGAGATGGAAGCTGGTGGAGACTATCTGAACTCCGCCATGACTAAAGAGCAGTACTACGCTTTCATCGAAGAGTTAAAAAACGCTGAGAAAGTTCCGCCTAAAGCATTTGAAGATTGGAAATTTTTTGAATCTTGTTTGCCGATTGATTTAATGGCCGAAAGAGGTCCTGACACCGCTCGCTTCTCATGTATGAAGCCGGTGGGACTTGAGCCGGACATCAACGGAAAATGGCCTTTTGCCGTGGTTCAACTCCGTAAAGAAAACCTTTTAGGTTCGGCCTATAACCTGGTGGGATTTCAAACCCGTCTGACTTATAAAGAACAAGTGCGTGTATTCCGCATGATTCCAGGATTGGAAGAAGCAAGCTTCATCCACTTGGGTTCTTGTCACCGCAATTCCTTTTTAAATGCCAGAAAACTTCTGGATAACGACCTTAAGTCTAAAAAATATCCTGAGCTTTATTTTGCAGGGCAAATCACGGGAGTAGAAGGGTACACGGAGTCGGCTTCGATGGGACTTTACGTAGCCTTTCAAATACTTCGTCGAATTAAAGGCGAAGCGCCTATCATGTTCCCAGTGGAAACAGCGATGGGGGCACTGGTGAACTACATCATGACCATTGAGAAGCCTTGTCCGTCCAATATCAACTTTGGCCTTCTGCCTGCCATTGAATTTACCAAAGAGATGAAGAAGGCGGGCGGTAAGAAACTTAAGAAAGAACTTGTGGCCCGGCGAGCACAAGAAGTTTTCCAAAGCTTCACATCTTCGTTAAGATAACTGTTATGGCCGGAACACTACTCGTCATTTTAGCATCTTTATTTTGGGGCATGGATTCCCTGATTCGCTATCCTTTGGTGGAGCGTGGAATTAATCCAGTGACTATCGTTTTTTACGAGCACTGTATCTTATCGCTCATTTTCTCCTTAGGGCTAATTCCTCAAATTAAGCGCCTCGGCGAAATTAAACTGGTTGATCTGCTTAGCTTCTTTATTGTCGGCGGATTTGGTTCTGCCGTCGCCACAGTTGCTTTTACTGAATCGTTTCAATTTCTTAATCCTTCGCTGGTTATTTTACTGCAGAAACTTCAGCCGATTGTCGTCATTCTGCTCGCCTCAATTGTCTTAAAAGAAGAAATTCAGAAACCTTTCCTCATCTGGACAGCAGTATGCCTGATTGGAGGACTGCTGGTCAGCTCACCGGATATCGAGCGCTTCTATCAACTGATTTTAATCGATATGAATGCTGTCACTTCAGATGTCGCTGTTAAGGGATATGGATTGGTGGGCATTTCTGTCCTGGGTTGGGGAGCTGCTACTGTCTTTGGTAAGCGACTTTCGATGGCGGGTTTTGAGCCCAAGTCTATTATGGCCGGAAGATTTTTTACTGGTCTTTTGGTACTCATCCCTTTTGTGCAGTGGGACCGCAACATGATTCTTCCGCAAGGAAGTGATTATTTAAAGATTTTAGTGATGGTGATCATATCCGGGGCCCTGGCAATGTGGTTTTATTATCAGGGATTAAAACGTCTTTCTGCTAAAACAACCGCCATTGCCGAGATGTTTTTTCCGTTTTTTGCCATTATTGTGAACTGGGTTTTCCTGGGCAAACAGCTGACCGAACTCCAGCTCATTGGCGGGGCCATTCTCATCGTTGGATCACTGGTGATTCAGTTAAAAAAGTACTAATTTATGAAAACAGCAATAGCCATCGATTCTTTACTCTTAAGGGATGATTCTATCTTTATGGTAGAGCTGATCCTTAACTTGTTTCCGAATTCTGAAATTTACACCATCGCCCATAAGCAGGGTGGAATTCTGGGGCAGATTGAAACCAGACCGATCGTCTCGTCATTCCTGACTCATAAGACGAAAGATTCATCGGTCTTCAGAAAGAACTTCTGGATCATGCCTTCGGCAGTTAAGGCCATCCCGCTTCATCCCTCGATTGAGAAAGTAATTGTTTTAAGCCGTGGTTATATTCACGGATTGAATCTTCCAGAGCATGTGGAAAAATATCTCTACATCATGGACTGGCACATGATTGATCAAAATGAGGTCAGCTGGTTCCAAAAGTTCTTCATCCCATTTGTTAACGACTGGAGAGAGAAGGCACTTACCAAGTATCCGCGAATTGCCATCAGCTCTGAAGCTTTGAAGGCTGAACTGGATCTTCCCAATGCTGAAGTGATAGCTCCTACTTACCGGACTGAAGAATATCCTTTCGTCCGCGATGAAGATCACAATTTCATGTTCACCCATCAACTTGTATATACCCATGATTTGAAGCTCGATGAAATGAGAGCGATCTTTAAATTCTTAACGGGTAAAGGTGAAACGGTTCGTGTTCTTGGACCAGAGTCTCATCTTGATGCGATTAAAAAAGAATTTCCTCAAGTTGAATTTGGTGGAGATCACTGTGAGGCCACCAGTGCCTTATACTCCCATCAGGCCAAGGCCATTTGGGATTTTTCCCGTTCTTTCTTTCCTTCCAAGGCTTTTGGTGGATTGGCCACAGGTCGCCCGGTGGTTGTCCGGGACCGTCGCATAGAGCGCGAGTACCTCACCAGCGGTGCCCATTTCCTTAAAGATTTCTCAGCGGAAGCCATTGAAGCGGTCTACCAGGAAGTCGAAGACAGCTATATGAGTGCTGATCGCAAGGTATTACGTCGCCTGGGTCTTAAATGGAACGAAAGACTTTTCAAAACCCGAATGGTGAAATTCTTAAATAAAAACGATTAGAGACTGATCATTTTAAATTCAACATTTCTGCTGTCTTTTTGCACGGCCAGGCGATAGTCGGCCATGAATTCAATTGTATTTGAATCAGTCAGGAGACCTGCCATCTTCCCCTGAAAGAAGACCTTATTGCCTTTGACTTGAAAGGGCATGCGGATTGTTTCTTCTGAAAAATCTTGAAGGGAATTATTGTCTCGAAGTTCAATGACGAGATAGATCTCATCATGGCTACGTTTAAACTGATAAGAGCGGTAGTTCCAGGCCTGATTCTTCAAACTGACCAGAGTATCTGTTTTAAAATTTAAATGCTTCAGATATTTTTTCAGGTACTGATTCTTGTTTTCCAGACGGTAAACGATGGTGTCTAAGAGGTCGGACTTTTTAAGAAGAAGTTGTTCTTTCTGGTAATCAGAGTAGAGGGTCTGAGCAATAGGATTGAAACTGTAAGTTTGATCCAGATCCAGCGCCAGGGTTTTAAGATAGGCCGCCAGGAAATCCACTTTTTCCTCAGAGAGTTCATTGTTGTTCAGATAGATATAATTTAATTCTTGAGCAGTGAAATGCTCCAGCAACTCTTCTTTAGATATTTGATTGATGTTTAACGCTTTGGCCTTCTCGTTTACTGACTTATAGTTTTTCATGACAAATTCTGGATAGAGCGTCAGCTCATTTTGTTCAATCCACGGGCCAATCGAGGTTGGGATTTTGCGGGTCTTTTTACTTTTAGTAACTCCGGCTTCAATGAAAATTTTCGTGATAACGGCAATACAGTTGTTGGAAAGAAAAGTGTAATTATCGAGCTTTTTTGGGTCGTCCAAATATTTAAATAAAGTATTAAGTAATTGGTTGAGGGATCTTTGGTCGAGATTAATGACATATCTTTTTAAGTTTCGCTCTTCATCTTTGGTGTACATGTTCCAGTACTCAAACATGGTCATGACTTGAGGGATGATGGTATAGCCGCCCACTAAGCTTCTTCTTAAAGAATAATTTTCTTCATAAGAAAGGGCCGAAAAACTGATGACTGCATCGTTGACCCAAGTTGAGTCATCATCAATCAGTCTCAACATTCCATGACCAAAACGGCTAGCAAGACTATCTGCCTTGTCGGCGATGATAATTTCAACACCTTTGAGCCGGTGTCTGTTGGCGTCGACGATTTTGATTTTTTCCTGATTGATTTTTACATATTGATCAACTAGATCGCTGAAGTCTTTGGCTTCAGCAATCTGGATGAGACATGTAAAAATAAAAAGGAATTTTAAGATCATAATTCAGCTTTTAACTCATTAATGGCAGTTGTAAGTATTCCTGCAGGTGACATAACTTGATCTGAATTCTGACAGTATTGTCTTTCGGCACTTTGCTCATTGATTTTATCAGCGAGGTCTTTGAGTGAAATGGAAGTTGATACCGAACGGTTTACACCGACGATGGCTTCTTGCAGAAGAGGGCCATTACCAAGTTTGGCCTGTCGAAGTAGGGAAAGGCTGGACTCCAGTAGTGATCTTTTGGCCAGTGCTTGCTCTACGCCATCTTCTATTCTGAGATCAATATAAGTAGAGGCCAGATAAAGTGAAGAGATTAATCCCGCGCCTGCAGCGGTAGAAACCAGTGGTCCACCAGCTCCTCCGGAAAGGGCACTGATGACGATGACGTTGGTGGTTGAGGCAAGGGCGATGCCTTCTTTAATGGCCTGACTATGGTTAGAATTTTTAATGTGAGTATTAACTTCTGATAACTGGTCCTGATAAGCATTGAAACAGCTCGCCTGGGCGGCCAAAGTTCCAAATAGGACGGTTGTCGCAAGTATCGCCTTAAATTTCATAATATCCTCCGGTTTTTTTCCTAGGATAGTGCAAATAGGGGGGGGGGAAAGGGGGAAGAGTGAAGTGATTACCTTGCTGTATAGTTTCTAGTCGATTATGACCTCATCTAATTTCTGAGCGATTATGACCCATCAATAATAGTTGTGTACCCTAATTCTATACACTTAGATTAGGAACTATTAGCGATGGGAAAGATTCAAATGAGCCAAGAAGAACTTAAAA
>JAMPXB010000006.1 GCA_023701435.1 Bacteriovoracaceae bacterium
GCCCCAAAGAAGAAAATGGGAGTTGAAAGTCAGAACTGATTAAGCTACACAGTGTCGAACGATTTTTGCAGTTATCTTTGGCCGGTTTTCGTTATCATTCCCCTGGCTGGTTTTGGCCATCATTTTACACAATTTCTTGCTGAATCGCTAGTTGCTCCAATTTGCAGCCTTGTGGAATGGCGATCTCAAATGAATCAGGGATGTCTCTGAATTGAGCATTTTCAACAAAGATAATTCGATCAGAGATAGTGCTAAGCACCTTAGTATATTGTTCAAAGAGCCTCTTATCTAAGATTTTAAGCTTTGCAACTCTCTGTCTAGCTAGCTCCATGAACTCAATATTTTTGACATTCGGGATGATCGTGAATTTCTTCATCAGTCTAGCTTCAGCGAAATCCAATATCTCTATGCTATCTTTACAGACAACTGCATCGCCCCCATTGCCAACACCATTTCCGTTAGAAAGCTTGTCTTGAGCGTAGAGCATTGTAGTAAGACTTAAAAAAATCAATATCAGCTTCATAGGCTATTTCCTTCGACAAAAAGCTTATACACAACTTCAGTCGAATCCACATACACCAGCCGCAGTACCATTTCTCGTATTTTGGATTTTCCAGGGGTTTGGATTAACACCCATCTTTCTGACTGAAGCTTCCCCGGGAGACTTAAGAGTGAAAGTAGAAAATTCTCTTTGGTCAGTTTTGAAAGCTCAGCCTTTATATCTTTTTTAGGTGGTTCGGTCTTATCTCGTTTTGCCTTCTCTACTTTTAGCTCATAATCAAGCCTCATAGACTGCTTCCATGTCTTGAAGTCACCACCACTAATTATATGAAAATCCTCTGCCAGTGATCAGCCATGTTCAGGAAATAGATACGGATCAAGTGATACCCTTCTTGAGATAACTCTGAATCATAGATGGCGGATATCTTGACGTCCGTTTTAGCAGGCCCATTCATAAGCTGAGCTTCTTGACCTCTCATGCTTTTGACGGAAGCACACCCTGCCAGGATTAAAAATAGGCCAATTTTAAATACGTTCACTTATGTCTCCTTCACGGACAGAGGAAATAACTGAATGGAAAGTTGGTAAACTTCATCCAAAGTTCCTTGCTCAAGTAACTGGAGCATTTCCTCTTTGTATTCGTCTGTTAGTTTCTTTGCTTTTTGCAAGTTCTTAGTATTTATCGCCATCGTAAGAGCAGAATATTCACGCTCTTTTACATCAACCGCTTCAATCTTATTCTGTGCTAAACCCAGTATTGATTTATGGTAGGCACGAATTGTGCTTGAAGGTATATCACTGGTTGTTTTAAGTGGTGGAGTTACCTGCTTAAACCGACCGTCCTTTACTTGAATAATACCCATGCGCTCAAGTCTTTGAAGAGCTTCATTGGCCGTCCCGACGGGAATGTTTAATCGCTTCGCAATCCATCGAGGATCACTCTTGCAATTTTTCAACTCCCCAAGACTCAATATTCCGAAGTGATACCATTCAGAGATGAGTTTAAAATTGTCTTCTTTTAGAGTCGTCGTATTCCTCTCCCCCTTCGTTCTGATAAGGCTCTTCAATTCACTAGGCGGCAGACTTAGCTTCTCAATAATTTTTGAAAGCCTCTTCACACTTATTCCGCGCTTGCCAGACATTAACTGGGAGAGAGCTGCAGGTGAAATTTCCAAATACTTCGCAAAAGATCTCAGTGAATAGGCGGGGTTATTCTTTTGCCTATTCTCAAGCTCTTTTCTAAGTATTTGGTCGATTTGCCTCATGGCAATCATAATAGATCAACTTAGGCTCGAAATCAACAAAAGCAAACAGTGTTTCATTTAACGAAACAATAAAAGTAAACAGTGTTTCATTTTTAATGAAATGAATGTCTAGGAAGGCTAATCTCAGCTCAAGAAGGCAAAAAACACCAAAAGGAGCCACAAATGAAGCTATCCCTACTTTTAATACTTTTTATGACAGTAAGCTGCTCGAGCATGAAACCAGGCAAGGCCTATGTTGAGACCAAGGAATATAAAGAAAGGCCAAAAATTACTCAGAGCTACTACAAAGACGGAAATAAAAGTCTAAGCGATGGCCAAATCAAAAATCTTCTCTCCCAAAAAGTAGAGTTGCCCAAAAACTTAAAGATTGCAGTAGTTAAACTGGGCCACGAGTCAAATCTTACTACAATGGGATACTCTCACTATCAACGCCAGCAAGGATTGGTCATTAAAGACTCCATGGTTGAATTTTTTGAAAAGATTAAAGGTCCTACTAAGAGGATTAAGGAGATCGCTATGGTGCCTGAAATCATCATGCCTAACAACCCGAACCTAGAGAACCTTCGTGATGTAGCGGCAATTATGCAGGCTGATATTGTTTTGGTATTACAGACAAAATCAAGAACCGATTCTAAGTTTCATATCCATAAAAAGAATGAAGCCAAAGCAGTAGCTACCGTAGAAGCGATTGCTCTTGATATCAAAACAGGAGTCATCCCGTTCACATCCATAGCGACCAATTCTGCTCACATAAAAGAAGATAAAGACTTCAATAATGATGAGCTTTATCTTCGTGCAACGATTGAAGCCGAAAATAGAGCAATCAACGAAATCGCAGAAAACCTAGGAAACCACTTTAACTAGAACTAAATGTAAACATCAGCACTCAGAACGCAACTCTGAGTGCTGTTGTTTACCAGCAATAAGTTACTTCTTTTTAAGCGCAGTCAAAAAATCCTCAAAAGCCCACTCGGCCCTCTCATTCTTGCACCACTTCTTGATGCTACTCAAATTCACATCCTGATTCTTTGCAACAAGGACCGCCTGATCTAGACCTTCAGGTGCTTTGAAGTGGATGTAAGAAGCTAGGCGGTCTTTCACACAATCGGTGGGAGAAAGAATTTTAATCACAGTCCCTTTGACCTTAACCTCATCGGGGACGATGGTGTTATCCTCGCCAATCCCTAGCGGTGGTCCGCCAGGAAACTCAACGAAGAGATGCTTGCATTCAGGGTGAACGTAATGACGTCCGTGCTTTTTAAAACCGATTTCATTCATCGTCTCTTCAAGCTTTGTGACAAACATACTTGCCTTCACAAAATCTAAATCGCCTGAATGATAAGCACCCTTTGAATAAATGGAAACGACCGATCCACCAACAAGAATGGTATCTATGCCTCTTTTTTTGAGATGAACAGCAACGTATTCCCAAAGTTCTTTCTCGCTACAAGCGCTTAGATTAATCGCCAAGAGTTTGTCCCTTTCTAAGAACCGGTTTTCCAGGTCTTCTCGGTCTTCTTCGAGTTCCAAAAAGTTGCTCTTTATCTTCAAGTGAAAGGCTGTCGTAATAAACTTTAATTAAATCCATGAATGGTTTTACAGCAGGCGATTTTTTATTGAATAAATAGACTCGAGACTTCCCTACTAACTTCGAAACTAATATTCCCGCTTCTTCGAAACGCTGAAATTGTTTTTGAACTCCACTCAAAGAAAGTTGATAGTCTTTGGCAACGGCAGAAGGATGGATCTCTCCGTAGTGAACTAAATGTAACATGATTTTCATGGCAGTATCGCTGCCGAGAATTTTATCCAGCATAGCTAGATTCTAATCGATAACCTATTTCGGGGTCAACCTCTTTTAGAGGTTATATCACCGCTTTTAGCGGTGGTGGAGGTGGCGTCACCGATTAAATTCAAAAACTTATCACTGAAATGTAGCCAGAATAGCCACGGCCAATGGATTTCAAAACATCTTGCGACCGCTTACCTTCACAAGACCTACTCTTTATCAAAGAGCACGATTTAAAAGTATTCTACGACTATCCATCAATGTAGTCCATAGCAGAAAATTAGGAAATCTAGCCGAGATTGTTAAAACTGAATCTGTCTCTGGTTGAATAAGGGAACTCACCTGATTGATGTTTTCTGACTGCATACCCAGGATACTTGCCTTGCTTGATGGCTGAAATAAAATCCTCTTTTGTCATGAGAGATTTCTTGCGGACGTCCAAAAATTCGATGTTCGCCCCGGACTTCGTTTCTTTAATTTTTATGACGAAGGACTTTGGAATCCTCTTGATACTCTTTCCGCCCTTATATTTTCTTTTATCCTTCAAATCAATAATCAATTCTCCTGCCTTTAGCGCCTTGATCAAGAAGTCGAAAAGCTCCTTTCCGGTTTTGGCCTTTTTGCCGTAATGGCGTCCAACCGCATTATTCCATAGATCCATGTTCTCACTTGGAATTTCTTTATTTCCAAAATTGAAGTTCTTAAATTCATTAAGTCTGCCCAGAATATCAGCAGTGTCTTCGCCGAACTCCATGGTATACTACCACTAACATAAGAATGCCTTAAAGCATCAATGTCATTATTGCCCAGTCCCTTTGCATATTCGTCAATAGTTCCATCTAGCCTTTTAGGCATCGGCCTGTAATGAGCATCGATAAATTGATAGACTTCTAGCCTGGCCTCAAACATAAGAGTGAGAATCCGTGGACCTTCCATAAATCAGATTTTCCCTTCGACTGCTAGGTGAAAAAAGGTTCCAGCAATACCAATGAAAAATGTCACTGACGAAAATACAAAAGACACCAAAAGTCCGAAAAGATGTTTAATCTTATAAAGTGGAAACTTATTAAAACAGAATAAGGCAATACAAATAATCAATATCGCAGGAGTCGCAGGAAATGCAATCTTACCTAAGGAAATGACTAGTCCGGCATTGAAAAGTCCAAAGACACATCCCAGTCGAATTACATTTTTCCATTGAGGAAGAAAGGCTGGACGAACTATCAAAAGATATCCAATTCCTATAAAAAGAAGGATGGCCCCCACGGACTTTAATAGGACCATACTTAAATTAACTGCATTATAGACTTGTTCCATTTATTTACCTTTGGTCTATTATCTCTTCCAGAAGGTACTCAGGCAAATGAATCGGGATCTTCTGAGTAGGTGTTTCAAAATTAAAAATTCTTTTGCTGCCTCAAAGCCTTTTATGCTCTCGGAGTAAGCGTTGTCATCCAGGAGGATAGAGTATCATAAACTGTAATTGAGCCCTGAGCTTGATTAGGCCTGATTAGCTGCTGAGATTGATTAGTGACGCCGATAAGGTTTACTTGATTATAAATAGCGTAGTTCATACCACTTGTCGGTGGCATCGCTGAAGGATGACGGACACTTGGATATTCCACGATGTCAGGCAAAGGGTCTAGAGTTTTTAACCACGAATGAGCCGCTGAATAATTAGTAGTGGTACCAAGTATTGCTGCTGAATTTTGATCATTAATTGGATTGAAAATATTCCCAGCTAGGTCACAGTTTAATTCAAAACAAGTAATCTTCAACTCCTCCCCGTCAAATGCTTTAGAAGCAAGCAAGTGAAAACCATATTCATAAAACGTGGTATCTATATCACTCGCAACATAAAGAGGATTTTTAATGAATTGAGGTGGACCAAATCTTGTTTGATATTGAGGCGGTATTGGACCTCTTTTAAAAACTTCCAAAATAGGATTTGGGAAACTCAAAAACGTTGAAACAGCTGCTCTCTCGACAACATTATCCAAAAATTTAAAAGATTCCCTCGTCGGTGTATTAAAATGATGTCCACCCGAACATCTAAATAACTGGGTCATGGATTTATTAATCTCTGGAGATAGTGCCTAAACTCAAAAAGATCTTCAGCGCTATTCCTCATAATATCCAGTGGAGATCTTCCACCTAAAGCAGGATTCTGTTTTCTGATCCATTCCTTTCTTTGCTCTTCCCTATAGATGAGGGAACTTACAAGATCAAAGATATCAATAAACGCAAAAATAATTTGATCATTTGCAGAAGGACGATCGGTAGATATTGAGACTGATTTAGCAGCTCCCCAAGTCCCATAGGTAGATGGAGTTCTTTGTAAAATATCGGCCATTTCAGAATCTATAAGCCCCCACTCTCCTTGAATCCCCTTAAGTATTTTATAAATTGAAGTTCCAATTGGTTTCGTTCCAACACTAAATCGACTTGGGTCAACTGTTTGGGCTGAATAAAAACGTATAGCAGTCATATTTTTATCTCCATCTTGCTATTCGGTATAGTAACACAAAGCTTGAAAACAATCAAATTCGAAGATATGGTACTGTAATTACACAACTACTATTCCGTAAACAACCAGGCAAACAAAAATCGGAAACTACTGTAATTACGTTCACACCCCACTTTGCACCCCGGTAGCCAGTAGATCACAAGTGTATAGAAACCTTGATTTGAACCCCAAGGGGAGTTCGGTTTATCTTAGGCGTAAATTGAGTAATAGCATTGCTGGTTTTTATCTTTTAATAAACCAGATTCAGTTTAGAAACAATCAATTAAACCTGAAACGTCATCGTAACATTTTTTTGTTACTAGGACGTTTTCCTTGTTACTTATCTCACCATCTTACAAATGAAACTTTTTCTTCTCTTGTAACTCCGCCACATCCTATCGAGTGTACTGTGCCCCATCCAGATTGAAATATTCTCAATCGTGTTTCCTTTTTCGAGCATCAGATCGGTGAATCCTTTTCTGCCCCCATAAAGATCAATGTCATTTGAAAAATATTGCCTCATAGTTTTGATCAAAGGCCTTTTAAAATTTCCTGACAAAATGATCTTGAGAGCAAATTCTTGTTCCTCATACAAAATAGGAATAGGTTTCCATCTATCTTCCGGTGGAAGAGCAATAATCTTCGTCTGAAAGATCCAAAAGACTTTCCGGCCAACGATAGGAGTTTCAATTTTCCACAAATCGGGATTTTGAAGATTATCAATTTCCTGAGGCCTAAGACCCAACCACACAGAGATAAAAATCCAGTTAAAGTTTGCTTGATTGATTTTTCCACGGGCCTCATAGAGTACGTCGGGAAGAAGTGGATCTGAAGCCTTTCGACTGTTCCTGTTCTTCTCATAATGAGCATCTAAAAGTCTTTGCCTTTCATAACCTCGGGGACGAGTAACAGGAAGAAAAGGTTTTGCTAGCTTTCGACAAATAAAATATCCCCATGCATTTACCAAACTTAAAATAGAGGTCATGTAGCTCATGCTGAGCTTTTGCTCAAAGAAATAGTCGTAAATTTCTTTATTGTAATAGCGGATTTTTTTTGGATTGTTGACCAGTGGACCTGATCACTAAGATGCTTTTACGATAGCATCCTTTTTTTCTTCCTGTAAATAATTTAAAAAAACTTCTTCAATCTTGCTCCAGTTTCTAATACCGCGTGACCATCTGTTTGGATTTTTTATTTTAGCCTGCTCGTAAATTTCTTTTCTCTTCTCCAAGATCGCTTTATCTCTGCCTGCATGTCGGCTCGCCGGAGTTACAAACTTTATCCCACTGTGCAGATGTTCGTTGTTGTACCAGTTAACAAATTCTTCAACCCACTTGCTTGCTTCTTCGATTGAAGCAAATGGTTTTGACGGATACTCAGGACAGTACTTCAGGGTTTTAAACAATGATTCGGAATATGGATTATCATCCGACACACGTGGGCGACTGAATGACGGCACTACTCCGAGGCGTTGAAGAGTCGCAAGCATTGTAGCTCCCTTCATGGCACCTCCATTGTCAGAGTGAAGAATCAGTTGATCCTTAAGAATTCTTTTACTCACACAGATATCTTCAACCAATACAGACGCGTGCTCCATAGACTCACAATCATGAACTCTAAAACCGGTGATCTTTCGACTGTAAATATCCATGAACATATACAAATAATAAAAACTGCCAGCTATCGGACCTTTCAGATAGGTGATGTCCCAGGAGTAAATCTGGTTGGTTGGGGCCAGTTGCCACCAATGGTGCCGGTCGGTGATGAGTTGCCGGCTTCGCCTTACCTCTGTGGGCCATCAAATTATGCGCGTTCAAAATCTTATAAAAAGTTGACTCACTCGCAAGATAAGTTCCCTTATCCGCCAGCAATGGAACGATCTGACACGGGGGAAGATCCATATATTCTTTACTCGTAGAGACTCTCACCACCTCAGCGACCTCATCGTCACTCAGCTTATTGCCCGGAACACTCAGAGGGCCCTTCCTTTTATCGGTGGTATCGTTCTTCCAACATTTAAATGTCTTCACATCAATCTCCATATCGTCGCAGGCAATAGCATGCCTTGAACCACTGGCCGTAGCCTCATCAATCAACTGCAATGTTATCACTTTGTTTTCTACTCTTACTCGTCGTCCTCGCCGTCCCCCCAGATCAAGCGGCTTTTTTTTAGCAGCACAATACGGGCGGACATTTCAGCGAGGGCACGATCTTTACGCTTCAGATCTTTTGATAGTTCTTTTTCTTTATTTCTGAGTTCAACGATTTCAGGGTCAAGCTTCGGGCGACCAGCAGATTTTTGAGAGCTGTAAAATTCTTGCTTCCATTGTTCCAAGTCAGAAGAATGAAGACCATTGGCCCGGAGGTATTCTCCGAGCTCATTTTCGCCCATGATGAGAGTTTCAGCTATGGCCTTAAGCTTGGCTTCCGGAGTCCATTCTTTTGATTTTTTCATGACAGGAGTCTTAGCATAGGCCTCTATCCATTTGCGAATAGAAGTATGGTGAACACCGGTTTTTACAGACATCTCCATAATGGAAGGGCCACCTGGCATTGAGATTATCTGGACGATTGATTGCTTAAAGTCAGGTGAATAATGGGTACTCATGGAAAGCTTCCTTTACGCCCCCAAGACTCTAAGTTACTAGAATCCTATTAATTAATTCTTTTTATTTCCACGGGTCAACAATCCAAAAAAATTCCGTTTTTGAGGTGGATTGTAAGAGTCCAAAACAGATGAAACTGGCGAATGCTTATGCGAGGTTTAGGGAAATGAAGAAATAAAAGGTTAAAAATCTGCTCCGATGAATAGACATATCTTATTTGCCACCAAACGCCGAATCTAACGCCAAAAAAGATGGTCACTTGGTATTGATACAGCCAAGGCCAAATATAACTCAATTCTTTATAAGAGATTGTTAACAAACTGATATTATATGCTCTTACAGTAGCAAAAAAATACGAGTTTGTGTTTTTAATAAAACTTTCATCATCTGTATTATAAAATACACAAGATCCGACTTTGCACTTTTATATTTAAGGAGACAACATGAAATTGAAAAAGCCAATGAATGAACAGCTTGCAGTTAAAAAAGCCGAAAAACATCGAAAAGAAATGATTAAACTAGCAAAGGAATTATCTGCGCCGCCTAAAGAAGCAGCAAGTATAGATAGGCTTAATAAAGAAGCAAAACGGCTAGAAAAATCAACTACAAAAATGATGAAGAGGAGTTGAAAATTATTAAAAAATCAGGAAACTTGAATAAAAAGAAGAGAGCTGGAGTTGATTAAATCTTTTAGCTCCAAAATATAAATCATTAGTACCTGCTTTTGTATTGAGACCAGAATCCATGCTTTCTCTTATGATCATTCTTGAGGTTTTCAAAATAACAGTTATGAGTTGGGCCACCCTTCCAGTCCTGAATGAGATCAGCTTGTTCATTCAATTTTACCAGATAGTCAACACCATGGTGATAGGCCTTCGAATAGGCCCTCTCCAGGATTGAATCGAGTAATGCTCGATAAGTAAAAGTTGAAACCAACACTTTCTTTTTTAAATCAAACAACTCAGCCCAATCAGCTAAAATTTCATAGTGATTTCCATTCAGGTTCTTCCTTCGGGAAATGATATATGCTTCAGCTTCATCAAAGAGCTCCATTTCAAAAAGGAAATCAACATTCTGATTTTTCAATTCTTTATCTTGAAAAATGATGTCAATCTCATGCTTTAATAATTCCTGATACTTTGAATGACCTTCAATCTCCAAGACAGCTTCAAAGTATTCTTTTGTACGATGACTTCGAAATATATCCCAAGCCATTTTTTTTTGCTTAACGACATCGCCGACTTCGGCATATGCCTTTAACAAAAGATCATCGACCTTCCAGTAATGGCTGGAAGACTTTTCTACCTTCTCTAAAAAATGAATCGCTTTTTTAAAATCGCCACATAAAAAATACATCTCTCCAAGACACCCATTGTTATAATTGGGATTATTTTCACCCTCTTCTCTGATTACCTTTTCTAATAGCAAAGGATCTTTAAGTCCTTTTGCCATTGCCTCTAAAAGTATTAGTTCTCGAGATACTATTCTTTCACCGTCTTTATTTTCTTGATGAAGGGCCCATAGTCTCTCAACTATTTCCCTCATATTTCTTTCTGGGAGAAGTTGGCCAATTTTGTCTATTAGCTCATCTCGAAGGCCATAGTCATTATGAGTAATGAGATCCCAAAGAATGTTTGCAAGCCAATCTTTATCATCACATTCTGTAGCGCTTTTCACGAAAAGTTCTGTGGCCCTGTATCTAAATACATTACTAATAAAACCACTGGAATCATCACAACGATGTACAATTTCATGGTCAGACTCAAAAAAACTCTTAAGCAGCTTGATCGCTTCTCTAGGGCAACTGGCCCCTTCCTCTAAATCGGACAACAGCTCCTCAAGCTCTTCTGCAAATTCCGAAGCCTCACTCCATCCCCGAAAGTTACTGTCGGACTTATAAGCTGAAAGGCCTGAAATAAAACGGCGAACATTCGCAGTTTTATCAGAAATCATTCTATCAATTGCACTGGCAACATCGGAATGCTTTCCTGATAAAGTGATCAGGGTCTTAGCCAGGACCTTTTTTTCCAGCTGCATAAGTTTTAAGATCTTGTCCTCATCATCCATGTTCATTAAATATTCCCATATTTAGAGAAGCTCTACTTGAATTTAAAATTCTTCTGGAAAAAGAAAGTTGGACTATAATATTCCAGATATTCAAAATATTTCCCGTTATGAATCTTTTCTTCTTTTAGATTAACAATTCCTAAGGGGAGACAAAATCTGTTCAAGAATCTCACTTCGAAACTGTTAATTATTTGTCTTTCAGGAGTAGAGTAACTCGAATCAGGAACTTCTCTAGTTATAGCTGGAAAGGCCTTTAGAAAAAATTCACCTAAATCTTTGCCGAGTGTCCAACCATTGCATCTTTTGCTAAGCAATAAAAAATTGAAGGCCACACTTTGCTGAATTAAATACAGCTCAGGATAACCATCCATGAACGCCCAGTTCCATTTATTGGCAAAATTTATGAAAATCAATTCAAACAACTCAAACCTTTTATTTTCTTCTAAAATTGACGAGCCTTTCTTTGTCAAAGAAAATTTATTATTTCTCTTTTTAATTAAACCCGAGATATCGAGAAGATGCTTCAACCTTGTAAGTTGAAACAAATCCTCTTCCTTGTTAGGTTTTCTTGCATACTTATCTTTTGAATAAAACTGTTCGTACATATCTGTCACAAAAAGCTTTGGTAAATTTCCCTTCTGGGTTGCCTTAAGCTCCCCTACTTCTTGTAATTTGAGTAGAAAATAAATCGCTTCATTAAGAATTGGAACTTGAGTTAATTCTTCCTCTGATGCCAGATCAACCTTGAATATTTCATTATCAAGAATTAGTAGCGAGTACAAAAGCTTGTGCATTTGTGTTGAAGAAAGGCCAAGAAAATCATCTTTACCAAGTGAATTGAATTTCCTTGAAATGACTCCCAACTCCGCATTCACCTCTTCAAAAGAATTATACATATTCTCTTGAAAGTGTTGCTTAACAAAATCCATAAAATCATTTGGTGAATTAGACTGCTCAACTTCAAGGGGGTCATAAGTTGAAGATGTTAAAACTTTACCAATACAACAATTATTGAATTTTTTTCCCGATCCGCATAAACAGGGATCATTTCTGGACACTTTACCCATTAGTTCTCTCTAATTCAAAACTAACCCCTTCTTCATAAGAACAAACTTCAGGGTAAATTACTTCCTTCACTAGAAACACTCCTACTTCTCGACCGCTTTCCTTAATTTTCAAGAGCCCACATGAATTCTGTAGTATAGTGCCACTCCTGTAAAGTTCAACCGCTAGAAGAGATGGAACTTTTATAAAGCTTTTACCTTCTTCAAAACTGTATTGAATACGATGTTTAGAATACCTCATTGTAACCTTAGTGCCAGGAGCATGGGGCTTCTGATGTAGTCCGACTTCGTGAAGTTTATTTCCATTAATCTCTACACCCTTCATTTTATATTCCTCCTCTAGTCACATCTCTTTCAAGTTCATCCCAGAACGTTGAAACGAATTTAAAACATTCATCCATCTCAATACCAAGTTCAAAGTTATTAAATGGTTTCAACCAGCGCTCTGGTGGCGTTTGAAGCGTGAAAGGTATAGAATGAGTATCTCTTCGCTTGAAGGTATCCTGCAAACATTGCTTCAATAATTCAGAATCCAGTTTCTCATTTTTAGCTATTAGATAAAGATCAACCAAATCTTTAACTCTGGAATTTTCACTATCTCTGGGAACTGTGTAAGCATGAATCTTTTCCGCAAAATGCTGCTCAACATTTATGACTTGGATCTTGGAAGCTTCAAATCCGGCAAAATCCAGATGATTTTTCAGCACAAGCTCATTATGAGGCTCAATCCATACGTCCCCTATACCAATATCCAGATCAAAAATTGTGAATCGCTTACCATCGATGAGTGCCTCAACCTGAAACCTCGCCCCACCATAAGGAGCGGCATCAAGTTCCATTTTAGGTCCTGTGACTAGAAATTCGAAAAAATCTCCAAGATCAATTCGACCCTTTTCAATGAGAGTTTCTTTTATGGCCTCAATTCGTTCTTTCTCATTTCTGTCCAGAAACTTAGTTTCTTTAAGAGCAAGATCTATGTCCTTGGTGGCTCTTGATTCCTGGAGTCTCAACTCTAGGGCGTGTCCACCTTTCAAAACCCAAGGGACATTTCTATCTTTAAACAATCTTGCGAGGAAATGGGTGTAACCAACTTGGCGATATAGCCTCATGATGTCTATGCCCTCTTTCCTTGAGATCAGTTTAAGTTTCTCCTGGACGGCACTCCTAAAGTTTTGAGCGGACTTGTACTTATCAACAGGTCTCATATCGCATACCTTGCCAGCTTTTCGTTCTTCTTAATATCGGCGTTGGAAATATGACCTCGCTCTAATGCCTGCTTAGTGGCCTGCTCGATAAATTCATCTGAGATTCTATGTTCCTCAACCAGATCCAAGAGGGTCCTTAGGACCGTCGTGACTTTAAGGCCATTTATGGTTTTTGTATCAGCTTCAGGAATGTCCTGTTTATGGAGTGCGAGAATTTTGGGGATTTCACTACCCTTCCTGAATTTCTTTGGAACGGTCATATGAATCTTAAAGGGATTTACATCCGACAGTTCGTAAAGCATAAGGGCGGTCTCATGAGAAAAAACGGCTTGCGGTTTTTTGTTTCTTCCTTCAGACCATAGAAACCAAAGCCAATATTCGCTAAGGTCTGATTCTATTGGTTTGAATCTATAAATGCCTCTTAGAACCTTTTCCCATTGGCCAGTCCTTACGTAGTAATGGTGGTTCTTCTGGTTATAACCACATTTGAGGGCCTGGTCCGCAGTAAAAAGACCGCCTTGTTCAAGGGCGATTCTCATTAGTGATTCCCGGTTTGGCTGCATATTAAGCTCTTGCATAAATACCGTATAAATTATGAGTTTATTGTCTAAGACCAACAAATAATAACATAAATACCGTAAATATTAAGGTAAATATGCAACAATCTTTAATCCGAATTTTCAAGTAGTTAGGCTATCAAAGATGGAATTTCTTCTTCTGTTTGTAACTTCGCCAGGTCCTGTCAAGTGTGCTGTGTCCCATCCAGATCGAAATGTTCTCAATGGTGTTGCCCTTTGAAAGCATGAGATCAGTAAAGCCCTTCCTTCCGCCATACAGGTCAATGTCTTTTGAAAAGTAATGCCTCATCGTTTTGATTAAAGGTCTTTTGAAATTTCCCGACTGGATGATTCTCAAAGCGAACTCTTGTTCCCGGTACAAAACTGGAATGGGCTTCCAGCGATCCTCAGGTGGAAGAGCAATAATCTTAGTTTGATAAACCCAAAAGATTTTTCTACCGACAGTCGGCGCTTCTATTCTCCGAAGTTCAGAGTCATGAAGATTATCGATTTCCTGAGGCCTGAGTCCCAACCAAACAGAAATAAAAAGCCAGTTGAAATTTGCTTGATTGATTCTTCCACGAGCTTCATATAGGTCTTCGGGTAGAAGTGGGTCTGAAGCCTTACGACTGTTTCTATTCTTCTCATAGTGAGCATCCAACAATCTTTGTCTTTCATACCCACGTGGACGAGTCACAGGAAGAAAAGGTTTTGCCAGTTTGCGGCAAATAAAATAACCCCAGGCATTTACCAAACTTAATATTGAGGTCATGTAGCTCATGCTGATCTTTTGCTCATAGAAATAATCATAAATTTCTTTATTGTAATAGTACCATTCGGATGGATCTATTTTTAGTGACACAATCATTCGTTGAGCTGCTTTCCACTTTGAACGAGCATGAGAACTCCTTCGTCTTCCTTTCTTAGTTTCTGCATCTCTTGATTTTAGAAACCTAATTTCAAATTCTTCAACGAATTCAATCGGCAAAACTGAATCATATTTCTTCTTATTATTGTCTTCCTCTATTGCAATTCTTCGAACTCTCTCTTCTTGTCGTTTCAAAAAGTCTTGAGCATTTAATTGCCTTGCTCTCACCCGTGCTTCACCAAGAGTCATCATTTTATGAAATCCCAGTGTGCGCCAGCGATCAGGATCAACATCCCATTCTTTCTTGGCCTTAATAGCGTTGGATTGTTTTGTGTCTTGTAATTTGTATGAAACGAATTGAAGCTTCCACCTTGGATCAGATTTCTTCCAAGGTAAGGCGCGCACATAGTACCCCATGAGGAACTCCCTTTAAGAAAAGTCATGAATGTGTGTGGAAACTAAAAATCGTCCACCACGTCCATATCGGACGTGGTTTTTCTTTCTAAACACCTGAAATTAAAGGCGATGATGGTGGAGGTGGTTGATTAATTACAAAAACTTATCAGTCGTTTGTAGCCAAAATAGCCACGGCCCATAGGATTTCAATTCATCTTGTGAGTTCCGCAATCATTTTTACTTTCACAAGACCTACTCTGAATTTCTTCAGAGCCTATTATTCATCTTACTTAATAACTACATGTTTGAGTAGTGCTTTTTAGTTCTAGAAGGTTTTCTAAATGAATATAGAATTATTCAGCAAGAATTGCTTTCAAAGAAGAAGATTGAGTTGGATTTAATACTCCGAGAGCAACCAAATCATCAATAAATATGTCTACTGATTTGCCTACTGCCCCAAGACCAGAGTATTGCTCATTGAGCTCTGCGACTGCCCCTTCGTCACCTGAAACGAAATCAGCTTTTAACTCAATTGCCAAAGGAATAGCTTCAATCTCTCCATCATCCAAATCGCTGTCATCTTGTAAATTGATTAGAGCACCTAAAGCATCAACATCAACTATGTCTACGTTGACGTCTTTTACCAAAATTCTCATCCCCTGATATCCACCATTACCATGGCAAGCACCATTAATAATAGGAACGAGATTAGGATATTCTCTTGGAACTCTTTTTCCTGCTGTTGTTAACTCTTTTAGAATTTCTTGGGGTATGTTTATCTCAACTAGCTGAGAAGTCAGCAAGACGGACAACAAATCACATCTAAAAAACACAACAAAAACATTTGTATCTGTAACAACAATTTTCATTATGCTTTCAGCAACAGTTCATCAGTGGTTATATCTAATAAGCTTGTCGCATCAAGCTTTGATATGATCTTTTTCCTGTATGCAATTAATGCGACCTCTTCAAGCCTTTCCCTAAGACTAGGAACGATCCCCAGATATTCACTCCCCAAATATCCTAATCTCTCCAAGCTTCCATCATCTGATCTTATTCCAAATGCTTTTAAATCTTCATACTTGGCCGGTGTAAATTTTCCTGCCTGTAAAAGACAATACAGCATCATCTGGAATGAGACTTTGAAGTAGTTACATAATTGAACTACATGTTTTGCCTGAAGATCATCTATAAGAGAAAAGCCAAACTCATCATACTTCTCTCTTAAAAAATTCATAGGAACGAGCAGCTCTTGAGCGAATTTATTCGCCACAACTTCGTAAATATCATTCGTCTTACTATTAGAATCTGAATCAAGCTCAAGATTTTCTTTAAAGAAAAAGTGATGCCCAAGTTCATGAGCAATAGTAAAAACATTTCTTTGCTGATATTTTGTATTTAAAGAGTAAATAATTAATGGATTATCGAAACGATCACGAGAATACATACCCCAGACATTGTCACCCAACTCAAGACCACAGACTGGTATATTTAAATATTTCCAACAAATATCAGTAATATCGACAATAGAGTTTGTCCCCAGATTAAGATATGAGCGCAACTTTGCTGCGAACGAAGAGGCATACCTAATTGCCACATCTCTATTATTGAATATTTGGTCATTGAAATCTGGGTCAACATCTCTGACAGATATAGCCGTTCTACTAATCTTCGACTGAATACTTCCTAACTTTCTAAGAATCGGTTGCATTTCTTTGATTCTATCAACTACTTGTACATCAAGATTAGAATCTGCCCTGAACATGATCCTCTCAAGGTAAGATTTTCTCTGAATAGAAACAACTGGTGCTGCTAGGTCTTTACTTGAATTGAAGAGTTCAAGAGGATTAACTTGATACAAATCACAAAGCTTCTGTACAACCTCAAAATTGAGTCGAGTTTGCCCAGATTCAATTCTACTAATTGATGAATTAGAACTACGGCCAAGATGATTTGCAACTTGCTCTTCCGTTAGTCCCTTATTTCTTCTTAAGTCTTTTAGTTTTTGCCTAATGATTACTTCCGAGAACATAGCACCCTCCCTTCCCATGCTATTATCGCATAAAAAGCCGAAAAACTGAAGGAAATATGCCTTAATCGCATTAATCAATTATAACACAAAGAACAATCAATAACTTAGCTATCTTTAGATCTAAAATATGCAACCGAAAAGAACCATTATGGAAAACCTCAAGATGATCTCTGGACTCTACATCGTTACTCTTAATAACTCAGAACCTCTTTCAGTTAATGCCAATGATCCACGTAGGGCCCTCTGATCCATTAGGGTTAATAAATATAACTGCAAATTTGATAAGGCAAAATGCCTTTACCGTAGGATGAAGAACTATAAAAAAGTCTTCGGCGAACAAAATGTTAACTTCGAGGAAACGTCGTACTCAAAATTTTTATTTTTTATTAAGCTTTCGATCGCTTTCTTAGCTTCGCCTTCTATTGAGCAGAAAAATCCTTCCAGCATGAAGGGATCGTGGCCTTCCCATCTTGTAAAAATCTCTTTGATAAGCTTCATTCTTTGGTCTTGATAACCTTGAAGAAAGACTTACTTTGTCGAAAACATGAAGACGGCCTGTTGTGCTTTTTGAGTGAGTAAAAAAGCTAAATATGATTGAGGACAGTAATGATGTTTGCATGGATCTTGATGCATCAAAACTATTCTACTTCTGAGTTCTTCTTATCTGGAATTCGCAGCCACCAAGCTTCTTGATAATTGGTTGCCTTTCCACCCTTTTTAGCAAGAGTGAAATGAATATTCATTCTTTTCATTCTTTCTATGACCGGCTCAGCTTCTTCAGAAAACACGACCCACAAACATCCGTTGCTCGGAGTTTTGTCTACATACTTAATGTCATTTGCATCAAGTATTTTTTTTGCAACTTCAGCAACGTTTTTATTCAAACTATTTTTTTTGGCTTCAGATAACCATTTTACAGTTTCTTCATAAACTTTTTTCACTTCGGATTTGCGTTTATTGAATGGAACTTCTGCCTGGTACTTTTCATATGCCATCTCTTGCAAAAGTCTGATGGAATCTATGTTTAAATCTTCAAAGGAAAAATTATTTTTCTCCATTAAATCAGTAAGTATTTCTGGCTTAAATTCCTCTTCATCTTTTTTAGATCCGCTTATACCCTTTTTGATATCACTTACCTTCATTGAGGAATAAGTTTCCTTTTGAGATTGAGAGATATAACCAAGAGTTTGCAACTTGATGAGCATTGCTTGGAAACTAACAATGAAATTCTCAGAAAGGACATATACATCTTGAGCGCTGAGCTTGTTAACACCCAATTTATTAAACTCTTCATGAATATATTTTGTTGGCATAAGTAGTTCAGAAGCAAAGTCATCTGCATCTTTTTCAATTTGCGAAAAGCGTCTTCCCAACTCTGAAACACCAATTGTTTCTTCTTTGTAGTGCCCCAAGTAAAAGTGAGCGACCTCATGTGCTAAACTGAATCGAATTCTACTCTCTGGCTGATTTGAATTTAATAAAATGCCAGGACCGTTTTTAAACTTACCATCAACTTTTTTTGAATGAATGAGGGCCCCAGACAAATTGTTCAAAACGGAACATTTAACAAAGATATGAAGTTTTGATGCTATTGAGTAAACATCAACAGGAGCTGTCCTACTGTTAATCAACTTCAACAAATCTTCCACTGCTTGCGTTCTTATCTTTTCAGTTGGCTCAACAACTTTGTTTTCCGTATAAGGAAATTTTGTATTGAATGCTATAAGCTGATGATGAAACAAATTCATTTCAGCCTTATCAGTCTGATCCAAATCTTTATCCAAATTCGTGAGACGCGTATTATAAGAAAGCTCTTTCGCTAGTTTTTTAGAATAAAATCCTTTGAATCCAAGAAGCTCATCTGTTGAGCACATGAACAAACTTGAAAGTTTGATGATCTCATTGATTTCGATTCTTCGATTAGGATCGGACTCAATAGCAGACATTACACTTTTAGAAACTCCGAGATGATCTGCGACGGTTTTTTGTCCAAGTCTCAACAATTTCCGATATTCGGTAATCGTAGATTTGATATCCGTAAGTTCAGACACTCCACACTCCCTTGTCTTTCGGCCGACATCGCGTGTCGGCCTTTTATATGATATTAACGAGTTCCTGATTTTAGGTCAACATGTAAGGCTATGTCAGTATGCAAAAAATCCTAAAAACAGCGACTTTGTTGACTTTACTCCAACTAACCATTACGGTTAAATATAGGAAAAGGTCTTATCAAGTATAGATAAGTCTTTGGATACAAGTGCTAATTATGGAGGATATATGCAGGCAAGAATAAACCCTGATTTGATGTGGACCTAAGGCTGTTAGGCAACTCCGCAATAAAACCAGGGCTCATGCTATTTGGAAGTTTCATGTTCTCAGGGTTTTTTGTGGTCGTCAATATCAGGTTGAAATGCAGCCGTATTTCCTCCCAATAAATCCTAATTCTCCAAAGGAGAATCGAAATGAATAAGTTACTTACTACTACTTTCGTTACTGCTATCAGACCTTCAACTTCTTTCTGTTCTTCCAAGAACACAAGCGCCGACAAATTTGGAACCTTCCACCTGAATCTTCCGGATGGCAAATTCTATCCAGTAGAAGAACTCCACTATGAAATTGAAAACGGCAAGCGTGGCTTCAAAATTATTCCTGTAGTGGATCGCGAATCGGATTTTGGTTCACCAGGTTATGAGAACGATCCGAAGACGCACACAATCGGGCTCAGCACGATTGTAAAAGGCTGTGAAACCCTTGATGAGGAAATCAGAAAAGCCTACGGAATTCAAGAAGGCGCGGAGTTCGTCGCTGTCATGTCTTATCAACATCACGAGAACGATACCGGATCACTTCAAGAATTAGCAGATCATAATTTCTTGAAGCTGGAAAATTCACAGACTCACTCGGCCCTGTACATCGGTAATGGTAGAACCAGAAACTCACCCTACAACTATCATGGGAAGAGATTGCAGGTATCAGGGTACCCTGCGAACATTTACGTGATTAAGCCAGACGGTATTCCTACAGAAGTATTCCTGTTGAACTGGTTTGTTGCTTCAAAACTGATTAACGAAGCCGGTGGGCACGTCAAATTTCCTCAGGACTACAAACTCGATAACTATCACCTGATTTCAATGAAGGAAGTAATGAACCACTTCAGAGGATGGATGGACCCTAATTGGGTTAATCCTGAATATCCTGGTGCAAGTTTCCATGAACTCCTTACTGCTCAAAACGTTTTCGCACTATACTGTTGTGAGTTCACTACGTTCACGCTGAATCTGGCCCTTAATCTACCATTCAACTTAAAAGGGTTTCAGAGTGTTTTTGGTCAAGCCGAAGGACGTGAACTCTGGAAAATTACAGAGAGAACATGGAAAGAACTAACCGGCGAAAATATTCCCGTAGTGAGTGACTTTACCCCTCTGTGGAAACAACAATCGCTTCCTGCTAACACAAATGAGACTGGAAAAGGTCTCGCGTTTAAACCTCAGAACACAGCTGATATTATTTCATGCTTCATGAGAATGTACTGCCCATGGTATGCATTAGGTGTCGGTCTGAGTTCTACGATCCTTCTATCATTCATTCCTGAAGTGATGAAAAGAACAGGCCTTGAAGATAAGGATCTGCTTCCTCTTTTCATTGAAGCTGTGAATGAGATGGCTTTCCATGCATCACTCGTAGATGGTTTCACGGTTGAAGCTATCCAGAAAGAAATTGAAACTCACGTTTCAGCGACACTGCCTCAGATCGCCAGCCTGGTCACTTCTTCTGTGAAGTCACAGATGAATCGCCCTGACACTGTGAAGAGAAGAAGAATGCTCACTGAAAACGGTCTTCCATCTCAGGAAAGAGCATTCATTATGTACTCAGAGAGCGTCCAGTTGATTCTAAACCAAGCTGACAACATCGAACCGAAACAATCGATTCATGACCAATTGGAGAATGATCTCGAAGGAAGAAGCTTCGAAACGAATGCGAAGTTCTACTCACCTCCTGCGATCTATCACAGAATTGCTACCGGCATATACCCCGCGAACTCGCTCATCAAAGTTAAAGCGGTAGGAACTGTAATGGACGTGAGAGACGTCGAAGTTCATGGCGAAACTGTTCAACCGTCAGTTACTAACAATCAAGTCACAGGGAGAAAGTAAATGTTACTACTTCAAAAAGAAACAATTACAACTGTAGACTTCGACCTATCACTTTCTCTTCTCTTCGCCAGGCTTTCAAGCCTGGCGTATGAAAGATTTGAAAATGATCAAGCGGCATCATTAATGACCAAGCTCAGTGAATTAGGTTTCAGATACCATTCACATTTTTCTGTTCAAAACACCCAGGGCTTTGTGGCCAAGAACGAGAAGTTCGCAGTAATTGTTTTCAGGGGAACCGAGCAGGACCTTTACGATATCCTTACCGATATCAAAGCTCGCTTAAAGGACGGTGGACACGAAGGATTCTTCGGAGCCTTTGAAAGTGTGAAGTCTCACATTGAAACTGCCGCTCAAGAGCTTTACGGAACTCCCATTTACGTCACTGGACACTCGCTGGGAGGAGCTATCGCGAAGGTTGCCATCAGACAGATGGCTGAATCATTCCAAGCCTGCTATACCTATGGTTCTCCAGCGATCTGTACCAAAGAGAAAATCGAAGGCTTTAAGGTTCCGGTTTTCCGGGTGGTTAACTGTGGAGACGTAGTACCAAGAATTCTTTCGTTGAGTCCATTATTCATTGTTATGCTTCAGCTAGGTCTCTGGCTATGGAAGCAGGTTCTGAAGCTCTTTAAACGCGATTACACAAGGGTCGATTCATGGTTGATGGGTCTAAACATTCTGTCCACAGATGTCGTCAAATACGTTCATTTTGGAACTCTGTTTTGCTTTGACGAGACTGGAACGTTTATTCCTGATGCCTCTAAGGAACAAAGCGTTTTCAATCAGGCCCTATCTAAGAACATGAAATCGGCATTTGAGGATCACATGATCGATAAGTACATCTCTAAGCTCGATGCGCTTTTCGCAAGGGGGCGCTAGTGAAGCCATTTTATCTTCTAGTTATCCTCCTTTTCGTTTCGTGTAGTACGACTCAAACGTCTCAACCGGTTAAAACGAAGCAGCTAACAAGCTGCTTCGTCACCAGTGATGACCTAGATGCTCTCTTGACTGGCGAGGACCTAATGCACCTGAAGAATAAGTATTACGATGTCGTATATAACAACAAAAGATCTCAACCAGATCTTGTTGAGTATAAGATGAAGTATTCAAAGGAAACTCACACACTGAATCGTGGAGTTGATTTTACGAATCGATTCAAAGTCGATCCCAGAGTTACCCGATCAGCAGATGACAAGTCTTACCTAAGAAGTGGATGGCAAAAAGGGCATCTGGCACCTGCTGAAGACTTTAGCTTTGAAGTAGAGGCAGCAACGGACACATTTCTTTATTCAAACGTTTCACCTCAGTATCCGAGCTTTAACATGCATGGATCATGGGTAAAACTTGAAAAGAAAGTGAGATCTATCAGCGAATCAGGTTTAGTCCAGGTACTAACTGGGCCACTTATGTTTGATGGCAGAAGAACAAATGAAAACGACAACTCTCCTGAGGTCCCTACGGTGTTCTTTAAAGCAATTGTCTCAGATTCAGACAATCGATGTGAAGTCAGCATCTTTGTTCTTAAAAACGATAAGTCATCAAAGGATTATTGCGAAGACAATGTTTATGACTCCTTTAAAGACAATTTGACCCTTAAGAGAGTCACTGGAAATCGTCAGTTAACGAATGCCAAATTTTGCGAAATCACTTCACATTGAGTTTACCTTATATCAGGGAGGTTAAGCCTTCCTGGTATATTTCTTACCTATTCCTAATTAAACGGAATATAAAGAATATAATTCGTAACAAATTCATCTTCTGCGTAATGACCTAGGATTTAAAAAACTTCGATCAAATTGATATTAAAGAAATCTGATTAGTAATCCCACGCTCATCAATCCCAGCCAGCCTCACATATCTAGCCATCGTTTTGAGGTCCATCCACCCACAGACCTTCATTACTTTAATAGGTTGAACCCCTTCTGAAATAAGCTGAGTAGCAAAACAAGCTCTCAGAGTATGAAACCGTATTGGCTTAAGACCAATTAGATTGCAAAAATCCTTCAACACGCGAGCCTGCTGTCCTTGCTTCCATGCTTCCAACCTTGTTAGTACAAAACCCTCTCCAATTGAGCTACGCCCTTTGTGGCAAGTAAAACAACCACCATCACCGCCGCCGCGGTTGTGAGCTGCGTGGTCATTATTAATGATACAATTAAGAATTGACCTTAACTCTTCGGAAATCGGCACCGTCCTCCAGTAACCCGCCTTGGTACTTTTAAACTCCTTCGTCCGTTTATTATAAGACCGCTGAACCGTAATGAGACCCTTCTCCAAATCAACATCACTCCACTTGAGCGCAAACAACTCCCCATTTCTCATCCCTGTAAGGAGAGCGACAGCCCATATTGGATACCAAGGATGATTCCTCTCCCTCGCCTCCCTTAGCAGCAGCCGCAGCTCCTCCAGCTTCAAAATCTCTGGCTTCTTATCCTCCTTCAGAACAATCTTCAAACCAAAAACCGGGGAGTGAGTTACTCCCCTAATGATCTTTGATTCAATTCCCCAGTTAAAAATCATGTTGATGGTGTTCTTGAGACGTTTCTGAAAAGCCTTGGTCCGTCCCTGGACCAACACCCTATCAAGCACCTCTCGCCCATCACCACGGCTGATCTCGGCTGCTGGCTTATCTAGCCAGTCCTTGGTCCAGGTATGCATCATCGAGATATAATCTGAGACAGTCGCAGGGTTGTACTTCCTATCCATGAAATATGGTGAATCAACGAAAGTGGCCCACTTATCAACTACCATACGCCATGTGAAGCCATGTCCTTCGCCGTGGGCCACTTTCATTGTCAGCTCCTTAACCAGAGCTTTCTCTGTCCTATGAGCTTCGGCCATTGTTTTAAGACCTGTTACACGTTTCTGAAATCGTAGATGAGGCATCGGACGACTACGAAGGTTCACGTAAACAGAAAATCCCTTTTCGCCCTTGGGCCCTGTCCATTCACTTATTGCCATATTTCCTCCTAACCAATTCCCGAATCAATCAACCGATCTATCTCTGATTTTTTAAAATAAAGACGGCCGTGCAATTTGCGCTTCACCAAAAGTCCTCTTGAGACCAAAAGCCAAATGGCATTTTTCGAACGACCTAAATATATGGCTACCTCATCAGAGGTCATCCATTGCTTCACTCTTTCTCCTTAAGAATTTGTAAAACCTATAGCATCTGCATTAACTTCAACATAGGGACGATCTTTAAAAACTCGCTCAACAACATGGCCCCTTACAATGACTGGGTTACCTTTTCTGAGAATTTTCGCCCAATGTTCACATTCTTTCTCCCACATTACGATATTGTGCCAGCGAGGGTTTTCCTCACCTTCTACCTGCTCGGCTAAAGTGAAAGTACAAAAAGACTTTTCTCTTTTTGTACGACGAAGTTCTGGATTCTTTCCCAGACGTCCATATATCGTTACTTCTTGTCCTTTCATAAAATGACTCCTTCTTATTAGTTAATCCCAAGCTTCTTAATTAGAAATTCACCGAGGGAGAGATTCTGACCAGTCTTCTTATTATGTTCATCAAGAAGACGTTGCACTTTTTCCATCTCGCCAAGGCTCATTTCTTGAATCTTCTCGAGGTCTTTGTCTGTGAGCTTGCTAACGGCATAAAGACAGACATCCTTAAAAAGGATTACGCGCCCGTAATCCTTTTCATTGCATTTCCTTAGAAGACCAAAAATCAAATCCAATGATTCTTTTTCATTACTTAGATCCACGAAAAATTTGGTCTGCTCTTGATTAAGACTTACTTCCTTTTTTTGATTTTTGGGCTTCCTTCCTCTTTTTTTTATTGTTTCCATTTGTATTTCATTCATTATCTTCTCCCTTTTTAATTTCCTGCCTGCTTAGTTGTTCTCATTCCCCCGCACGTAGAATATGACTCCATCTATCTACACTACGTGAGAGAGAGGGAGTCACATTCGGAGTGCGCGATTCCTTATTGGTTTCAACGATATAGCAGGCAGGAAAAAAGTGTACTGATCGCTAGTTAATAACTGTTTGCTATTCATTTAGACCCTTTTTAAAACTTCCGCGAGAGTGACATTCTTCCCTTGAATGACTCCCATGATGTCTTCTGGTTGATGATCACCAGAAGACATCAGAGGATGATAAAAGAACATAAACTTACTTAAGTTTTCTTTACCAAGTTTCTCTTCGGCCTGAGCGATGTATTTCTCCATTAAGTTTTGGGATGGAAAAAAGTACATCACATAGTGGTAGAAGGTGCTGTCTTCATACTGCTTCATTTTCTCCGTGAGACGCTGGTTGCTTTTTCTTGTCAGCTCAAGTTCAAAGGCGATCTTGAACTTGTGTCCCTTTTTTTCTAGGTAGAGAATGGCATCAGGGATAATTTTGTAAGTTAGCCTAAAATTTCTTTTGTCATGAATCTCATGCTCAAGCTCAACGTCATCCAGCATCCCACGCTCATAAAGAGATCGAGTGATTTCTGAAACTTTGAGATCATGGATTAGAGTTTCATTAGAAAGCGAAGATGGGTTCTCCTTGAGCGATAGCTGGCCCTCTCCGATAGGGCTGAGATAGACAAATTTCTTGCGACTATAAGGGTCTCGGTATCCCTCCAGTATTTTCTTTTTCTGTAGTTCTCTGATGATGCGGTAAAAATTGTGATACTTCGGTGCACGTAAACACTCCTTCCTTAATGAATTAACATCCATAACCCTCCACTTAAGAAGTGGTGTGAGGTAATTTAAATGAAGGCTATTAAGGTTCATTTTTAGATCCATGCTTCCTCCTTGGGTTTAGTCCACAATTGATGGTTGTTTGGCCTTAGGAGCCTTGCTTTTTCTCATGACATCCCACTTTCTATTTCTGATGTTAATGAGATTAACTTTTGTTGGGCCTTGCCTTAAGAGAATACACTGGCCAATATCAAGGCCCTTAATGATATCTGGGTGAACAACAAGCTCGAACACTTCACGTTCACTTCCTGACTTTTGTTGCTCTCCGTTTTCAATTCTATAGGTTTGCTTCTTCGCTAGAATTGTCCCTACAGCATCTGCAAAAAGCGAGGCAGAGCTATCAAGTCGCTGCTTCAGAATAAAAAGATTTCCGGCGTTCTCAATTACTTGTTTGGTGAGGTCGGGATTTACTCGGTCAATATCTGATGCTGTTTGAACTGCAACGGTTAGCTCCATACCAGCACCACGACACTTATTTTGAAGTTCGATGAACTCAGGAGTTACCAGTGAGCCAAACTCATCAAAGTAAACGCTAATAGGATTTTCTAGTCCTTTATTCTCTCCAACAGCGAGAGTCTTATAGGAATTATAGAGAAGCTCACCCAAGAAGAGTTTTCCTACTGCTGAAGCCGTTTCACCGTAACCTTGTGTCGATAGGCCAATATATAGACAGGCCTTTTCTTCACGAATCTTTGACAGAGTTAAAGCACCAGGCCCCTCAGCATTGAGGATCTTTCCAAAGTCTGAAACTAATATGGCCTCAAGTTTAGCAATAAGACCTATGTTCTCTTTGCTTTCAAGGCGTACTAATTCATCAAAGACCTTCTTAAGAGTGAAGGTTTCACCATCCTTTTCCAGTTTTTGAAGGGCCTTGGTTAAACTTCTTCGTGAAGCATCTCGATAATATGGCTCTGACCAGTCAAAAGAGCGCATGATACGATCAACGACTTGGTTTACTGTTCCTTCCCTAAGTGGATTAAGAGAGATTGAGTCTTTAAAGTGTTCAGAGAAAATATAGCAAGGCTTATTGTACTGCTCACAAATCTTCTGAAACGTAGTTAAGGCCTCCATATCTCCTTTGGGGTCAAAGAAGATAATGGGTTTATCTTTACGCAAAGAGTGTTCCTGGAGGATGCTGATAAGATTTGTCTTACCAAAGCCAGATGCTCCGACAATGAAGCTATGGCGGCGAAAATCCACTTCCTTAAGTAAAAACTCTTTTCTATTTTTAGTATCAATCCCAAGTGCGTCTTGAATTTGGGTTGTTGTTCTCACGTTTAATGCCTTTCTGTTAATTTGTTCGAGTGGTGGGTTCTTCTTTAAAATCTTCATCCAGCCCCACTTGAAGACTTCCTTTCCAAGGTCAAAGAGCAGGACGCATAACTCATGGAAGATTTCATAGATAGGTGTGAATAAATCTAGCTGTGGCTGTTGATTTTTATTTCTCATAAATGTGCTCCCATGCTTTAAATGGACTGATCTGGATGGTCCTATTGTCAATTTCTAGTGTTCTGGCATCAGATTCGTACTCGATGATGAACTGTTTTTTTACTTTGCCTTCAAGTTCCGTTGGTAGCTTCTCAAGGGGGACTTCATACTTCTTAACAGGTTTAAAGTTCACTTCAGGCCTTATATGCTTAAGCTCTGGTGAAAAATCAAAAAGTGGTACTTTCTTGTGAAGTTGACCCGGTTCATCCAGAAGCATTGGGTCTGCTGTTTTCTTTTTAGGTTCATCATGAAAAAGATAAGCTAGACCTGCCCCCGCAATTGCTCCGATCACTCCCCCCATGTAAGCGTTCTTACCCTTGGAATACTCATTAGGTGAAAACACCACTCCGCCAGCTCCCCCGACAATTCCGCCAATGATGGCCCCGGCGCCGACACTTTTCTTAAGTGATGAGCAGGAGGTAAGAAAAATAAGAAAGACTAAAAGACTACATTTCATTGACTGCCTCCATGAAATAAATCAAGACTTCCTCTCCGGCCTCGATAGTGACAACAGGTTCAGCGGTTTTCATTTCATCTAACAAAATGTCAGAGGTGGTTCGTCCTGATTCAATGAGGCCTTGAAGGACTTGATTCTTAGTTGAGTCATCTCTTACGGAACCAAAAGCCGAACCGAGCCGAGATTGTGCGCCAGAGAGCATCCCTTGAGCGAAGTCACTTATGACGGCCCCTGTGATAAGTTGGTCCTTGGCATCGTCATAGACTCCCTCAAGACCACTACTTCCATCCGTGTTAAGTAGCTGGGCCTGAATGGGAATTTCCTTATCAGTTGTCACCATCTTGTTACAAAGTGTTAAAACACGCTTATTTTGAGTGGTTCCCTGACATGAAAATTTAGTCTTAAGCGGTAGGCCCTGATTGGGATGGGCAATGACAATCACGGGACTCGATAAATTCGTTGAGACAATCGAATTTAGAAGAGTACCACGGAAGACTTTACCCGTGAGGATTTTAGCCCTTTGTTCCCATATAACAGGAACTCCACTCCGACTTTGAAGAAGTGAATTGAGCCGCTTGTTGTTTTCAAGAATTTTGTTGAGAATCTCGCCATGATTATCCCCCCTTTTTATGGTTTTCTGGTGAGGCGTTGTTACAATCTTGTTCATTCTACTTATCCTTGCTGTCTGGGCTTTGAGGTTAAAGCTCACGCAGGCGATCATTATTACCGCTATATTTTTCATCTGATCTGTCCTTTAAGCTCTTAATTCAGGATTCGCAGTCCCTCATAGAGGATCGGAACCCCTTTAGATAAATACTCCCGATGCTTAATCCTCATCCCGTTGACCGTGACTTCTGATGATCTGTTGTTAATAAAAAGGATAGAGTTATCTCCTTCCAAGATTTCATAGTCCTTGGTCTTGATCTTCTTGGTGAGAGCATGGTTCATGACACCATTTTTAACCTCAACGAACTGATGAGGATTCACTTTGGCCTCTTTTAGATCAAAGTAGTACTTGCTGTTTTTTGTAATCACCAAGAGATTAGAATAGGCCCCATCAATTTTGGGCTTAATCGCCAATGTCTTGTGATTATTGGTCACTTGAAAAAACAGCTCCTCCTGACTTCCGCCGTATAGATAGCTTTGAATTTCCGAATCAAAACTAAGAGTCGTGAGAAGATTTAGACCCAAGAAGACGGTGGTCATCTGATTCATTAGGATATGAAAGATCACATTTCCTCCTTCGCTGGAATCTCATCCAGTTGTATAAGCTTGTAATAGAATGGATTACTATCACTTCCCTGAAGCTTGATCTTAAAGGCCGTGAGCACACCTTCAGATTTAAGAATAATTTTACAGGCACCCACTTCAAGAGACTTCACCTGAAAAATCTTATCAATCGTCATTGAAAAGTTGTCTTTCTCTGCGATTTTTATCACTTCATTATGAACGACATGGGAATTAGGCGTTCCTCCTGCAAGTCCCACAAAAGCAAGGCGACAAATTTCTTCAGCAAGAGGTCTTTCTTCAAAAATAGAACCACCTTGATAAAGAAAGTAGCGTCTATCGAAAAATTGCAAGATAACCGCAGTCAAAGAAATCAAAATCGTAATAGCGAGAACTATTTTGAGCTTTTTATTTTCTTTGGTAAAACTTGCTTCAAAATTATCGTAGTTCATTTGTTTTCTCCTTCTTTCTTGGGCGAATCACCGGATTCTGAACTCGTGGAGCAGGGGCAACTGTTTTTCTCTTCGCTGTCACAGGAGCTGATACATTTCCCTTTTCAGGATTCACCGGACGATGAACTTTATGTGGATTAACCGTATTTCCATCAATGCCGTATTTCTTCTTAATGGCCTCGCCCTTATGAGGGTTAATGCTGTCCCAATACTTTTGATTGAATTTGAAGTTCTGTTTCTTGAGTTTAACAAAATCTTGAGTTGGTTCGGCATTGGTGGCAGGTTTTAATTCTCCTAGATGTGCTTTCCCTTGTTGGGCCTGTGCTGAAGACTTAGAAGTCTTAGTATCCTTCGCTTCCTGACTATTCTTCCTTACTTGAGTTTGATTATTCTCCTTAACCGAATCCTTTCCTTGCTTCTCGCTCATCTTCATTGAGTTTGACCTCAAATTGGCTCCCGTGGATCTTGATTGAAGGGAGTTTCCTTTTCGGGCACTGAAACTGGACTTACCAGTAAAGCGATCTTTCATTTTCGTAAGGAATGGGAGAAGGGCCATCGTTTTCATCCCTGAACTCACTACCATTGTTCCCATCTTAGAACCGAAGAAATGGATACCATCTCCCTTAATCATGCCGTAGCTAATAAGCGGACTAATAAGGAGAAGCAAAGTGACTCCGAATAACCAGATGATAGTGTCAACCTTTGTAACGATAAGATCACTTCCAAGGGCCGTTTCATCAATGCTGTTTCCAACGAGAGCGAGAATCGCCACAATCACAAAGGGCATAATCATGCACCATAGACTTGCTTGCACAGTTCCCTTGAGAGCATCTTTCGTCCAACCGAGAAAATACAGAATGGCAGTGACACCAGAAAAGACATAAGTCAGATGGTACACGCTGGAATAGATGAGCTTTAAAAGCCAAATAAAGACTTTAGCAAGTAGGAAGAAAGCCGTTGCAAGAAGATCATTCAGATTCGGAACTACAAGCGACTGGATAAAATTCCATTCTTTCTTTTCATTAGTTTTAACCTTAGTGTGATACCACTTCTTAACGAACAGATTTCGAGGACTCACTTTTTTAAGCGTATAGGTCGCACTATCAAGAGCTAACGCCGAGGCTGTGGTATGAAATTGATAAAATGCCCCCATAAAGACCGTGATAAGAAGAAGCTTCTTAATTACTCCCCCAAAATCCATATCGCCAAAGTATTCCAAGATGAGAGCAATAGTGAACACGGGGGCAATAAAGTAAGTCGCGATACTTGTCATCTCTTTGTAGAGCCGAAAAACACTTGGTTCCTCAATAAGTAACATCTCTTGCAGGATATTCATTTCTTATCCTTTGAAATGCCGTAAGCTTTTTCTTTCTCGATCTGCTCTAAACGCTTTTCTTCCAGTTGTTCCGCCATGAGGCGATTACTAGTGGAGAGCTTTTCTAAAATTTCAAGCTGGGTGTTGTGCATATCCACATTTTGTTCATAAATCATGGCCGTATTCTGGGCAGTAAGCTGTGTGGCCCGACCTGTCGTTTTCGCTTTGACGGATTTATCCACCTGAGACTTAGCAATCTGACCCTTACGAACATTTACTTTTTTTTGAATTTTGACCTGCGCTTTAGTCTTTGATTCATCCGATTTTATGATGGCGTACTCACGCATGAGTTCCTTCATCTCTGCCATAGAGTATTTAAGCTCACGAATGGCCCAGTTTAAGTCGCCAATATTTGCCACTTCTTTTTTAGCGGCAAGTGATTCTGCGATATAAAGCACACGCTCAGCCCTAAAGTATTCATCCTGAAATAACTCGTTATACTGCTGCATCTTCGCCGTGTACTTTTCCGCATTACTGACAACCTTCTCTAATTCATTAAGCTGACTGGCCGTTGTCGTGACCAGCTCTACCAAGAGTGCCGTATCAGAACTGATAATCTGAGCATAACTTGGAAGTGTGAGAAGCATAATTCCTGCACTTAAAAGTATCTTTTTCATGAACAGCTCCAGTACGGATTTTTAATGATCGTGAAATTCTTCATTGCGTCTTGAAACGGAAGAAACTTGCCACCACTCGCAAGATATTCTTCAAACTGCTGATTATCATCACGGGCACTTGTCATCACCTGATACTCAAGTGGTGTTGGGTAGTAACGAATAGGCTTTTTAATCGATTCAGTTAAAAGCAGGAACTCGCTGTAAGCCCCTTTTATAGATTGCACTGAATCTAAGAGTGACTTGGTGTGAGCATCAATGAATTCGGATGTCGATAGACTCTGCCGAAACAAAAACTTAAAGTAAGTGTTTTGAATAATCACACGCCCAAGCTGAGATTCTGAAAAGTCATCTAGGTTTTGCGAGATCGCAACCGCACTTGCCTTATGTTTCCTGAAGGTTCTAAAGCACTCTGCGATGTAATCCGCATTTTTAAGGAGTAAGTGCCAGCACTCATCAAAGATAAAAATCTTCTCTCCCTCAAGATGCTTAAAATACTCAATAAGATAAATAATCAGTGGAGCCTTCATTGCCTCTGGATAGAGAGAGAAGTCACAGTAAGTAAAATCATTTAGAGACAAACTTTCGTCCGTGAAAAATTCTTCAATCTCATTGAAGTAATAGCGGATTCCTGAGAATGATTTTTCAAGCTCTGTTAAAAACGCTTTAAAGCTTGTGATCTTTCCATCCTCAGAGATCGTTTTAATCACTTCATAGAGTCTCCCCTCCTCGCGGCGAGCTAGCTTTTCATCCATCGTCGCCATTACAAACTCTTTAAGGTAGCGAGGGTTCTTAAACTGATAAGGATTAAACTTTTGAGAGAGAATCGCTCCATCATGAAACTTGGCGTTTTTAGCAAATGAGTTTCCAAGATCGAGAACAATCGCCTTTGTTCCACGCCCAAGTTCCTGCCAGAGGAGCTTATTTGCCATCATGGATTTTCCTTGCCCCGATGAACCAGTGATAAGGACGTTGTAGTTCAAGGCCTCGGCGCAAAACAGATCAAAAACGACAGGCTTTCCACTGCGAGAAGTAAGCTCAAATCCTTCATCCATCACAAAATCTCGATGATATGGAATAAGGTGGCACAGATAGTCCGAAGGCACGTATAAGGCCCGTTTAAAGCTGGCAGGCACTCCAGGAACAAGACTCTGATAGAAATGGGACAGTCCACTAGCTTCTACATGGAGCTTGGCCCCCTTCCCTCTAAAATCATAGAGCAGTTTATCCGTGAGTTTATCCAATTCGCTTTTAGTTGAGGCCTTTAATAGGAAAAACATCTCTACACTGAATAGACCCTTCTCATCACTAGTGACGGCATCAAAGAGTTCTTCCGCCTGGTGGTAAGCATTCTCTGAATCCAAATCCCGCATCCCTTTAAACAGGGCTGAGAAATGGAGTTTCCGCTTCATATTGATGGAGCTTTTGGCCTTCAATTTATCTATCTTTTTAAAGTTGATAACAAAATCGGCCCATGAACAAGGATCAAGCTTCTCTAAATTCAGTGGAAAATCTACAACCGAGAGCAGTCGGACAAAGTCATTGCCACAGGTAAGATAATTCTCATAGAAATGAGCATCGACTTCATCACGACCTGTGAAGGTTGAAATTGGGGTTTCTTGTGGAAGAACTTTTCCATGAGTAAATCCAATCTCTCCAAAAGTATTGATATAAAGATTCCCATCTAGCCAGTATATTTTAAAAGCTGAATCCGTATTAACCAGATCACTTCCAAGTTCTCTGAATACCCTTTCTTGGTTGTCAGCATCTAGTCCATCCATATCAGGAGGAAGAATTTGGAAGAAGGAACTAACTTCTCCCGTAAGAGAAGTTAGTTCATGTCCATTTACAGAAAATATCGGTGTCATTTTTTACCTCGACAAATGTCTGAGAGATGGAGTTCTTTTTTACGAGGAACCAATAGGCCTATGAAATCGAAATTCTTTTTCATTATTTTCATCAGTCCGATCATCATGACACTTAAGGCAATCGTAATAAGAGGATTCAGTCCTAGAATCATGGCCATATAAAGAATAACCATGAGACCCGCGATATCAGAGAATTGAAGTCCATGAAAGGAGGGATTGGTTTTGAGAAACTGAGGAAACTTTTTCATTGCGCAATTCCTTTGACGAATGAAATAATTGTTGGAGAAAGCATCAGAACTAAGACCCCCATTAAAGCTTGGGTCATCTTTGCACTAGCATCCTGACGGCCTAGCATGAAATAAATAGCGGCAAGCGTAAGGCCAAAGAGAGCGATTCCAAGCCCAATACGATTTGTCTCTTGGGCAAGCTTATCTGCTGTAGCTTTAAGGCTTCGTGCCCAAAGTGTGTCCGAGTAAAGAAGTGGAATTAACGATATTAAAAAATTCATCATCTCTCCTTAGTTGTGATAGTTGTTTACACTGCTGCTAACATCAATGGTGAAAGGTTGTTTATAGGTTCTGTCTTTCCCAATTCCTAAAACATCCCATCTAAAAAGGTGTCTCCATTTGTTAAAATCAATAGAGCCTTCATAGACAGGGATTTTTTGGTGGTAAGAAGCATTTCCTACTAGTTGAAAACAACCATAACTTTGTCGACCTGAATAACTAATCAGGTTCACCCCATCAAAAGTTGTCGCAGTTAAAGTTGTCAGCTTAAGAGAAACGACGTTCTCATCTGCTTCGAAGATTTCTTTAATCTTGGAGATGTCATTAATACGGAAGTGTGCATTTTTATCGGCCCAGTAGATTTCGACCTTTTTCTCTTCAACTAAAGTCTTAAGATTAAACTCTTCCTCATTGATAATGATCGAAAGCTGACTCAGTTCTTCTGAAAGGTCTTTTTTGAACTCAAATCCAGAATCTCTTTTTTGAAACTTATTGAACTTTAAATGACACGTATAATGCCAGGTGGAGCAGTTTTTTCCACAAGACCCACCACTACTAAATGGACGGTCTTCGTTTTGAATAACTTCTTCACCCATGCGCTTACCAGATGCTAACTGAAAATCCACAACGGAGTTAGGAGAGACATTTCCCAATGGATAAATTTCATATTCGTCATTTCCAGAAATACTAAAGCGAGTTGCGTTGATCTTCTCCGAGGTTTGCTCAGAAAGCTCTCTCCCAGTCATATATGAAAGAATGATCGCCTCTCCTGCCTTATACTCATGGTCTAAATAAGTACGAGTCAGTCGGTCTGTGAAAACAAACCATTTGCCCTTTTTGTCTTCTCCTCGAACTTCTTTTAGATGGGTGTAGTCAGAAAGATTGTTTTCAAACTGGCCAACTTTCTTAAGCACATCTTCTTCAATCTTAAATTGCTTGGGATAGATACTTTCTAAGAGATCAGCAAAACGATTTTTATTTTCAAACGGAGCGACAAACAAGGCCCTTGTCTCAAGCGGAGTATTCACGACCATTTGAATAGTCTTGTTTTTCACTGACTGCATAAGCTCAGAGTACTTGCTTCCTATTTCTGGAATTTCAAAGTCTTTCACTTCAGAAATGATGAACTCACCACGTTTTAGATAATTCTGTGACACCAGATCGGCGGGGACATTTTCCAGCGTAACCGAGAATGTTTCGTTCACGTCACGGTTAAAATGGCGATCTACCACTTTTGTGGCCAGAAGTTCGTATGATTCCGACTCGTAGTTATAGTAGTAAAAATTCAATTCCAAATTTTTGACAGAACTGTAAACTGACGAAGAAAGGAGTCTTACTGAGTTTTCGAGTTCCACAGTGACAGTATCAATGACTACTCCATCATTATCAAAATACTTACTTATCAGAAGATTATTCTTACCAGTGAAGCGAGTATCAATATCTGGATATGTCACCCGAGTAAGATCACTTTCTTTAATTTCTCCCCAGCTATGAGAAGAAAATTTTCCAATTCGAGCAGCCTCACTAAAGGCCTTATTTCGGACAAGAATTTCTCCCACTCGATACTTAAAATCTGGATCATTACGTCCAACTCGTGTATCAATTTTAAAATCCCATGCGGATTCTGGATGATCTACTCCATCAGGAGTGCGAACGTGCCAATTCACCTTAATTGAATAGTTTTGTAGGAAGCGAACCTTAAGTTCTGGGATATCGGCCAAAAATGGATTAAGACCCCATTCTTTTTCATCAAGATCGTTAATCTTATCTCCATCGGTATCCATCCTCGCCAAATCCTCTGACCTAATCTCTTCGTACTGAGAGACTGCTTTCCCCTTTTTCTTTTCATCAGGAGCCTTGAATGAGCAGGCCGAAGAAATGGCCAAAATAACTAACATTAAATAATTCATTAAAAACTCCAAAATATTTTTTACAAGGATATGAACGACTAATAACTTGAGCCTCCCCTAGAGTTTCATCATGAACAAAAAAACAATTCACACAGTGTGAATATGTTTCTAGATGCTCATAGCTTCGATGATTGCATCGTGGACAGTGGTAAAAACGTAAATTTCTTTTTCTCATTACTCCTCCTTTACTGGGTTTTGATAACCTCTCTAGGAGCAACACCAATGCCAATATCGGCCAACGTTTCAGAAATGAATTATTACGATAAGATAAGAGAAATCAGTATTAGAGATAGGTGGAGCAAAAATAGTAGTGCTACGTTATAAATAGTAGCGAACTGAAAATTTAAATGTTACCAGGATGGTTCAAAGATTATAACGAAGAAGCACCTCATTCTGAGCTTGGAATGATGAGCACAGTAGAGTATAAAAAATATTAACAAAAGTACTAGCCAATTGGTGGCAAAAGCAATCTTCTACACATTAAGCCACTCTTTCCTTTTATGATCATAAAATATTCAATGAAACCACACCAAGCTTCTATTATTTCTTCTTAGCGGCAAGAGCCTTTTTCAAAGTATCTAAATTCTTTTTGCTCTCAAAAATATCATTTTCTATTTTAGACTTTGGCTTTATGGACTCTAGTTTATGGAGTGTGAGCTTATAAAATCTATCGTCAGTAAAGAAAGCGAGTGTCTCACAATAGTAATATGAATAGATTGAGTTTTTACTGCACTCTTTCCAATAGTACTCATTGAATTTATCTATGTATTCAGGAAAAAGAACAGAGCAAGATGAAACATAGTTTTCTTTACAATACCTTCTGAAAGACTCTTCTTTCCTCTTCCACGCACTTGCATTCTTCTGGTCCGACATGATCTCCGAGAGTAAGACCATAAATACCTTCAAGTCACAGGCTTCATCTTGATATGGCCGTCCAGCAATACAAAAATCCTTAATGTCCTTTGAGGTCTTAGATACTTCCTTAGCCAAATGTACTTTAGATACGAAACACCCATAAGACTCAGGAAGAACGCTACATAAAAGATCTGCATTACTGCTTTGAAGCTTCTCATCGTTTGCATTTGATCTAATAATTAATAATTGGCACGTATCCCAGATACCTAAATTGCAATATTCTTCATATCGCTTTTTGTTTTTTCCTAGGGTTTTGAAAATTGTTTCAAACTGGCCTTTTGCTTGAAGGATATCATGTGCGATTTCAGAGTATGGAGACCCATCAAATTTAATTACTTCTATATGATTTTTTAATTTTTCATAGAATCTTTGCTCATTAGTTCGTAAAAACTGAATCACGCAACTGTAGAACATACCATCGCAGGCTTTTTCATCATTTGCATTTGCTGAATCAGTTTGCCCTATCATGTCATATACTCTCGCCTTCCAAAAGTTAGTCGCACCAGAGGAGTCTTCCCTTGCAAGTTCATTTAGTTTTTTTGAGTATGTACTTAAATTTGGCAGTCTCTCTAACAATGCAATCATTGCACCTTCAGCACACGATATGGCTGACCCTGATTCGCATAAGGCGCTATGTATCACTTCTCTCTTTTTAAGATCATTTTCTAATTGTGCATAAAAGTAGCCAGGTAGATGCTTGTCCTTGGCCTTTGTTACAATTTTTTGGAGTAATTTATCTTTTTTAACTTTATCAATAAAGCTATTGAAGTTATTTTTTTGCATTTTCGATTTCACAGCAATCACACAAAAAGAGACATCACTGCTCAGGCAGCGCTGACTCGTGCCTTCAAATGCTTGCTCATACTCGCCATTCTTAAATAGCTGATTGTAATAAAAATAACAACTAGCCTGATTTGATTTGTCACAAAGAGACTTGTAAATTTTAATTGCGAGCAAATTATTCTCGCTTACTATGCTATTAGCATAATTCAATTTTTCCTTGTCGCCCAAGCCACTTATTTCTTTTAAATTCTTTAATTGTAGATAATCTTCTAGTTGATCCTGAAGCTGCTTGTTTATTTTGGACTCTTTCCTTTGTGCAAGTTTGCATTCGGAATCTCTTACTGAAACACGGACAAAGCTTTCTACTGTATCTCCATTTTTCTGATCGCACCTTTCATGAAATTTCGCATCAATAGGGATCCCCTGACACTCTTGAACTAATCTTTGCAGGGCTAAGTTTTCAGCATAGCCATATGACTCTTCTACTGTCGTCCCCGTTCCTTTGCCAGGAAACCAGATCCATCCACCGCCTTGGGTCCTCGAATCCTCTACGGCCCATTCCAACTTTTCACATTTATTATCAGAGAAAAAAAATGAGTGTGAGCTTTTGCTAAAAAGCAAGAATGGGATGATAAAAAATATCTTTAACAACATATTGTTTTCCATTGTTCAAATTAACTTTCTTTACTCAATTACAAGCTTCTATTTTTCCGAGACTGCAAGATTTTTTAAGATATTTTTCTGAAGCATCTATATTGCCTTCTTCTTTAAGCCAAAATCCAGCTGCGAGACATGCGTCCGCTGAATCTAATTTACATCCTTTGGCCCAATACTTTATCGCCTTATCATACATCTCCGCATCAGCTAGGTTAATTCCTGCGGACAAACATGCTTCACCTACATTCTTTCTACAAAGATCAAGATAAACTCCCATTGCTTCCGAACTTTCCCCGCTTTTTTCGATTTTTTTTGCTTCTTCTAGCTTGCTTTCATAGAAGACATTTTCAACTAACATAATTCCAATTATTGATGCCAGAATAAATAAAATTACAATAAACAGATTTACCAATTTTGATATCTTGTTAGGACAAGCTTTCGAATTCCATCGGACAAGATAGTCATCCCATTTAAATGCAGCTATTAAATAGAATAATGCATTGATAGCTTGAATAAGACCAATTCCTACATTCTCGCTCGAAGGCTGAATTACAAAATCAACAATGAGTGCCGATACTATTGTAGTGGACAAACCAAATACCAACCCTTCTTTTAAAAACCCTTTGTACCCCATATAAAATGGGCCAAAAAAAAACATTGCCCACAAGCTGTACTCTTTACTCTTTGTCAACCCAGATTCATTAATAGTTTGTTTTTCCATATTCATCGTTGGACCTTCTATGTAAGAAAACTTATCGGATTTTCTTAAAAAGAAGATTAACAGTTCCCCCTTTAGGCTATCTTAAGAAGCGAAGGAACAATTACTGTTTATCGAAACGCAGTTAATCCATAATATTGCTTTGAATCATCAATATTTATCTACCAAGCACCGACATGAGTAGTAACCAAATAAGTAACAAGGGGCTATCAAGATGAATAAGTTCATTTCAGTTTTCACCGTACTCGTATTTCTTTCAGTGACAGCATCAGCTTTCGCAAGCGATTTTTGCGAAGGATTTAAGGAAGGGTACAAAGAAGGCGTTTGTGATGGGAAATTTTCATGCCTCCCACCATTGCCTCCACTTTGTCCACTCCCTGCAATTGGAGAAAAGACATATCAAGACGGCTATAACAGGGGCTTTAAAGAGGGTTTGAAAAAAAAGTAGAGAACTGTATTGACCTGTGACCATCATTTAAGGTGGTCACATTTTCTTTTTTGAACTAAGCTTATTGAGAACCCTATTTCGAATTACCATCATCCTCTTTTTTCTTACGCCCGAACAATACAATCTTTAAAGGATCATATTTCGTACCCCTGAGCATGAGCCCAATTACTATCCCAAGTGGGATTGCTATTTTTTTAATCATAGGTAGATAATCTTCCATCCTTTTCCCCTTTACATTTTTCTATCCTAACTATCGGATTATCTAAATGATACCTGAGAGATTCCCAAGATGACAATTTTTGTCAGGTGAATCACTTAGTCTCAAACGCAAGAAGAAACTCTGAAAGTCTTCGTCAGACTGTATGGTTTGTTCTGACTATTAAGAAATCAGAATAATGTTAAAATATTTATAATTACTGTATGAAGGTTCATTTATGACAGAAAAAAGAAAATTCCCTAAGTCTCATAGAATCCAAGTTCTTATGGATGTTTTGAGTCGATGGGGCCGTTTAGATAAAAACCAAATAGCCGAGCATGTTGGTTCGGTTTTGGACGAGAATTTTGAAAGTGAGTCTTTCCAGAGAGCAATCTATCGTGACTTAGAAGACCTGGTTAAAAACAATAGAATTCAAGTAGAATATTTTTCTCGTGATGGTGGAGTGATTGAGGACTATGACCCTGAAGTTCACAGGAATGTTTTTTGTCAGTGGTATATCCCTGGAACTGAGAGCCAGATCACCGGCAGTGGACATCTGAAAAATCACAACGGTCTATTTCAGGCACCAAAATTATTGAAAAATGATTTCTCCATTTTGAGTGGAAACTCACAAGCGGACCCAAGACACAGACACCTCTACTTTCAAATTGGATCAGCATTCCTTTGTATAAAGGCAAGCTTTCAGGCACTTCCATTTAGTCTTATTGTGAGCAGAATACATGGGGCCATTGAACAAAAAGAGATGGATGAGATAAAGAAACTATTTGGTGCACGGGCCTCCATATTAAAAGTTCCATTTCCTCGGTTATCTTCATTTAAAAATGGAATTAGACCAGGGCATTTCCTTATTGAGTTTCTTGATGAATCATCACTAACCATCACAGATTTCCATTCATCAAATGGGACATCAGTTTACAAGCTTAAAATTTCAGAAGCAGATAAGATCAGAAGTAGTGGTGCTATTATGAACGATTATACTCTCACAAGCACTTGGGAAGACGTCGATCTTAGTTTTGTAAAACCTATTAAAATAATTGAAAAAACTACAATTGAGTTACCTCTTCTGTTAGATGCTGGGGATGAATTTAAAATTTTGGTCGTTTGAAGGAGCATGATGCAAGAAGGTCTAGTCTTATCGGGTAAGTACAAATTAATCAGACAAATACAAGTTGGCGGCCAAGCTACCGTTTATTTGGCCCTCATCGAAAATAATGAGCTATCATTCTCAAAAGAAGTCATTGTTAAGATCTTCACACCTTCTGAAACTAGCTATGACAGTTTTTTTTCTGAAATAAAAATACTTACTGAATTAAATCATCCTTATATTGCAAAGATTTATGATGTTGGCGTTCATGAATCAAGTCCATATATTGTTCTAGAGTATATTGACGGGTTAAACCTTAGAGAATTAAAAGAAAGACTTTTATCCAAGAATACTCCATTTCAGGATGGTGACATTTTACAAATACTTGAAAACATTCTTGAGGCTTTGATTTTTATTCATAACTTTAAAGGACAAAGACTCGTTCATAGAGATATATCACCAAGTAATATCGTAATATCTAGGGATGGATTTGTTAAATTAATCGATTTTGGAATATCTAAGATCCCCACAAATAAACTAGCAGGCAAACCGGCCTACTTACCTGAAAAGGTTTTAAATGGCCGAGAAGCATATTCAAAATCAACGGACAACTACTCTCTAGGAATATTAATATACGAGCTACTAAGCAAAAGAAAGGTACAGCAAGAAACCGATGTTGATCTTGCACTTATCGCGGACAAAGATATTCGAACATTTGTTAAAGAATTAATACGCCCTGAAGCTGATTCCGAAAAAGTCCTTAAACAAGTTAAGAAAAAAATGATTCAATTAGGCAGCGACTTGCCGGGGTTAGTGCATAAAGCTCTCGATGAACAATATGTATCAGATAGCACAGTTCAGAATATTCAAGTTCAATCACTCAACTCCTCTTCGAAAAAGAATTACCGGTGGCTACTTGGAAGCTTAAGTTTTGCTCTTCTAATCTCCCTCTTCTGTTTATATTCCTTTTCTTCAAAGAGTGACCTCAATCTTGTTTTTGAAGAGGCAAATTCTCGAACAATAAAAGATATTACCCCACCCTTTCTTGATCTAACGTTACCTATAATTCATTCAGATCAGTTTACTAAAAAATCATGTGACAATTACTGCTTTAACTTTGCGGCCGTACTTAGCGCCAATGAAAAGAACTTTTATGAAAAATCGATTATTTCACCTGATTTTAATTCTCTCCTTAAGCCCACTTTTACAGAACAAATACAAAGTTTCCGAGCGATTTACCGTAATCTCGCAGTTCATTTCAACGAATATGGTCACAAATGTTCTTTGATTTCTAATATTTGTGGTCAAATTAAACCAGTTGCCATCCATATTGCCGCAAATGCCCCATTATCTACCAGTAATGAAGAGCTTGATAGAAACTTGATGAGGCTATTCGATGGAAAAGATAAAAAATTTAAAAGGATGCTCGATAATATTAATGAAGGGACAATCATCGCCCCACAGAATTCATACAAATACAGACTGCTTGAAAAGCTAGAGGGATCAAGTCAAAGATTCATTCTTGTTGATGGTGATCTTGATCTAAAAACTTGTCAGAATATTGGTGATGATGCTTATTTATTAAGCACTCGCTGGCAATCCTCTAAAGAGGATCCTCCTTCTTATGATTTTGAAGTTATTCTTTTAAATAATGTCATGAATATTCTTCCTAAAGGATTACACGCAAATATTCCTTATTATTGGATAGGCTTAGCTGACGAACATGAAAGAGTTGTGGATATTTGTCACTATAAACGCTCCAGAGGAAAGCTTTCAATCATACAAAACTGGAGTTTAACGTTCTGACTACACTCGGTTCTCGTAATTGCACATGACAAACCGGCCTAACACCTCGGCAATTCTTTTATAAAAAATTAACATGAATGAAGTGAAATCTCATGGGGAAAAGGTTTAGTGTGAGTAATTTACCTTAAGATCAAGATGATCATGATAATAAATATCCACAAAGGCCAAAGTGAAATTACAAATAAAAACAAGTCGAATATTAATGAAATAAAATCGATGATTAATGGGATGGAACCAGAGTCATTAACAGGAGATTTATCATCGACAGATAAGTTACATTTGTTTAAATCTTGCAAATTAATAGATTTAACGATCGAGGAGTTCATGAAATTTTCAATATCTTGAAAAGCTGAAATTGGAATGCTTAATTTTCTCATCTCGAGACTTTCCACTTCCAAGTATTGTATCTCAAGTTCTGCACTATTCAATACTATCGCCTTTATTCGTTCGATAGGCACCTTAGACCTATCCAGAGGATATAGAAAATAACCGTTCGATAATACCTTGTAATGAAAAAGTGGTTTCCTTATCTTGATATAAGATAACAATTCTATAATTAATAGGTATGCAGATGCGATGAGAATTATAAGATAGAAAATCGTAATAACGAAATCTTTGACACTGAAACTAATTTTCTTACTGCTTATTGCTGAGAAGCAAACAGCTGAACAAATTATAACCATCAAAAACAAAGAAGCGGACGTTTTAAGTTTCTCTTTTTTTAAACTTTCAATCAGTTCATTAATACGACTTGCAGAATAGAAGTGATCGGATTGGTGAATAATTTTGTTCATCAAATAAATCCTCCATCTATTTCTTATCAAACAAGGCTACTTCAAGCTCAATTTTACTAAAACAGATTAGATTCTCTAAAGCATCAAACAACCTATCTAGGTAATATTCATTGTCACGAGGGGTGTAAAAATAATTTACGAAGCCAGGGTTATCTGGTTCCAAGATGGAAAATTCGGCATACTCATTGGTAAAGTACGGTAAGTTATCAACCATCGTGATTTCAAATTTTCTTGATTTCATGGCCTTAACTAATTCTTCATCTTTAACTACTAAAAAAATAGAAGTCAGGTCTGAACCATCATATTGCTTTATAGTTACTAAAAATTCTTTCGATTCACCTTTAATCTCGAAGATTGCCCTTAAGAATAAAACTTCAAAGTCAAAGTACTCAGTTTTGATAAAGGATAGTTTTTTTGATGCAAGATATGAAACCACTCTTTCGTAATTTTTAATGACTTTATTTTCTGTTGCTAAGTATTTTACCCATGGGTAAACATCATCCCCCTTAAATGCAACTGCTTGGGACTCCATTAAAATAGATGAAAAAACATCTGGATTCGGATTTTTCTTGTACAAGACCAAGGACTTAATAATTCTAAACGCTTTGGATTGTTGAGCTAAGATTATTTGATAAATGGTATTTGAGTTACATGTATCAATAAAAACATAGGTACTAAGGGTAAGTGAAACTTCAGATTGAGAGTTCACACTCATTCGGAGGGAGATGAGTCTTTCACCAAAAGAAAAATTTGAAAAAACAAATTCCAATAAATGAGTACTATTCAAAAAGGATGAAGGGAAATTTACCTGAGTCAATATTTCAATAGACTCTTTACTATGAGGTAGAATAAAAGCAGATTGTACTTCGCATCCAGAGGTTTTAAAAAAACTTTCATTTATCTCTTGTGCTTCCTCTTTAGAAAACAAAGACTCAGGTGTGCAACAATATGGAGATAATAATAGATACTCCTCGCCCTCATGCACCTGAAATCCACTCTCTCTTAAATCATCTAACGAAGAGGCTATCTTGTTTTTCAGATCTCCTAGAAGACTGGAATTCATCTTACGGAAATGTTTTAATTTTCCTAAATGTGATAATACATCCATATTATATCTTTTTTTCTTCAATTATCGTTATTCTGACTCCAGCTAATCAACTGAAGATATTGTCCCGCTGAACTTCCATATAATTCCACTTAAATAATAACACATTTCTTTCAATTCTAATCGATTACCCATAACCGAACTATACAGACACAGCATGACACTAAATGTCACACCAAGCTTATACCATCTACTTATATTAACTAATAAGTGAGGCCATTAGATGAAAACTCTATCCCCTATAAAACCGACCACCCCATACATCACAAGTTGTGAATGCATAACCATGCCCATGATTTCGTCAGCACGAATATTTAATTCGCTGGAATGAATCATTATTAATCAAACTTAATTGAGGTCGATATGGAGGAAACGCTTATAAACAAGGTTAATGAGATGGAAAAAAATTTAAAAAAAATCTTAACTAAACACAAGATAACTCTGAAATCACTCTCTGTCGAAGTTGGAATTCCTGCCTCAACGATACATGGGTGGATGAATGGTGTTCCCCCAAAAAATATTCATGAAGTTAAAAAAATTGCTGATTTTCTCGGGGTAACCATTGATGTCCTTTGTTTTGGAACTGTCGATGAAGTGAAAAGACGCAGAGAAAAAAGTGTCGGAGATCTTGGTGGAGTGGAGTTGATTTTAAGGTTTAAGGAGTAATTTATGAAACTCGTAACATTCGTTGCTGCTACAATTCTATTATCAGGCTGTAAAGGAGGTGGCGGTGGTGGCAGTGCCGGTGGAGACACTGATAAGAATGGGGATATGATCTCCGAAAGATATAACGATACGACTGCTGACCCGCTTGCTCCTTATCTATGGCATTTGAAGAATACAGGTCAGGCTAATTTCTCTTCAACCAGTGGCCTATCCGGAACAGATATCAATTTGTCGTCAACCCATAATTTTTATCGAGGTTCTGGTCAGACGGTCGTCGTATCAGATGGTCGAATAGATATTCACCATGAAGATTTAGTAGATAATACAATTGAGGAAAAATCAAAAAACTATGCTATCAGCAATTTATCAGGAGAGAGTCCAACATCTGATGACGACTCTGACTTTCATGGGACTGCAGTGATGGGAATCATTGGAGCTTCACGTGGGAATGGGAAAGGTATTTACGGGATTGCCCCATTGGCAAAGTACATTGGGCTCAATTTTCTGGATAGCGATCAAAGTCTGTCAAAGCTTCAAGATCAAGCAATTGTTACCTATAATGCTACCTATAATTTCAGTTATGGGTTTAGTACCTGCCAACTACAACCGGTGTCTAAAAGTTACATTGATTATCTCAGATTCAGTGGCAACAGATATGTTACCTCCGCAGGAAATGACTATTCTGGAAACCGAACCTCATGCGGAGGAACTGCTGGGGTGTATCTCGGCAATGGGAATCTAGACCAAGTAAAAAGTTATCCACACTTTATAGTCGTTGCAGCCGTAGATGCTAATGGAGAAATTGCCGAATATTCAACTCCTAGCTCAAATATCTGGATAAGTGCACCAGGAGGAATGAATTATTCAGCACCGGGACTTCCCCTATTAAGTACTGACTTGGAAGGATGTAATGCAGGAGCAGCAAACAATTCTTCCAAAGTTGATTTTGATAAAAATATTACAGGAACGAATCCAAACTGTGCGTATGCCACAGAAGGAGTAGCAGGAACCTCTTTTGCGTCCCCAATGATCGCCGGGGTTGTTACTCTAATTAAAGAGGCCTGTGGTTTTAATTGCGATAGAAGAAAGATAAAGCATATTCTAGCCGTAACGGCAAAAAAGATTAAGCAATCCAGCGGGAACACTTCGCATCCTTTAGGGGCAGACTTGGCCGGTCACGTCTATCAAAATGGATGGATTACAAATGCAGCAGGTTTTAACTTTCACAACTGGTTTGGATTTGGACTCGTTGATACTGAGGCTGCAATCAATCTCGCCAAAAATAACTCAATAGATCTGTATAATGAAAAGTATACAGATACGCCGACAGATCCGTTCTACAAATCTGGAAACATAAATCTCTCTATTCCAGACAATAGTGCCACAGGTAGGTCATCTACAATTTCCGTCGAAAAGCATAATTTAGTGATAGAGCATGTTCAAATTAAAATCAATATTAACCACACCTATAGTTCCGACCTTGGGATTGAGCTAACATCTCCCTCTGGAACAACAAGTAAACTTATGAGCATTAATAGTGGTTTAATTGGTGGGAACCTAACTGACTTAACTTTGGGTTCAAACGCATTTTACGGTGAAAAAACATCAGGGACATGGACTCTAAAAGTCATTGATGGCTTTGCAGGGGATACAGGAACGATTGTTAATTGGGGATTAAGCATCGTGGGTAACAAAGGTCAAACGACTGCCTCTACCCCAGGCGCAGTTACCAACATTGGCAACGCAGGAAATACAATTTATTGGACACCAAGTAGTGACCCAAATTTAAAACGTTATGAAGTGTGCATTAAAACAGAGGACAGCTTTGGATCGTGTCCTGCATATAGTTGGTTTCCTATCGCCCCTGCAACGGCATTCGCCGTCACGAAATTTAATGTCATTAGTTGGTATAATATCTCCCCTGGCACTAAATATAAATTTAGTATTCGAGCTGTAGATCACAACGAGAATGAATCAGAAACTGTTGAACATACTTGGACGGCAATATGACAAATAATTATAAAATATTAGGCTGTTTATCAATTTTGGGAATATTGGCGTGGATTTTTTATCCAACTTCCACGCCTCCTAAGCATCAGAAGATATCTTTTAAAAAAGAAGTATCTAATCAACCGATGATATCGACAAATGTTAATTCAAAAGACTCAGACATTGGGAATATACGATTAGCTATTCAAAAACCGGCCGAAAAGGCAACAGACAGTAAACGGACTCCAGCAAACATCGAAAATAAGTTTTTTAAATACCCCCTGACTGATTCATTCGATGTTTATCCCAAAACGCAAATATCGAGTAAATATGCTGTTGTTAATGGCCTCGTCGCAAGCTTTAAAAAAACGTCATCGGCTATTCGTTCAATTGGCGGTCTTTATTACTATGAGGAAGACCAATTCCAAGGCGGAAACGTAGTCGTATTTGATAATTATCAAGAAAAGTACGCTATGTGGTCAGGGGAAGTTATAATAGAAGCTTCAGAAAAAAATATTGAGAAACTACTTGGAAAGTTTGACGTGGAGATAGTGAGTAAAACACCAGGAAGAATGATATTTAAGGCAGGCCCAAATTTTAATCTTAGCACTGATATAAATTCTATAGAAAAAACTAATGGAGTTGTCTCCCTCTCGCTCGATCTAAAATATTCGAAATTAATGAGGCAATAATGATCATTTCAGGGGAACTTGAATTCCTTCATATTTAAGGGATATGGAGCTTTATTCTTTAACAGGGATAAATGCCAATACCTAAGTCAAAAATCTAAAGTTACTATCGCTATTTTATTTTAAACATAACTATCTGATTTTACTTAGAAAGTCCCGTGACATTTTTTGTCAGGCAATGAAAGTACAATTTAAAAAGATCGGGAATAGGCCAACCTAAGGAGAGCCTCATGAAAACATTCATTTTAATAGCACTTATTACATTATCGCTGCCAACAAAGGCCACATCACTCTTGGGTGAGTGGGCTTCATGTGTCCCGGGAAAGGACGGTATGGACATGGAGCATATCCTAAAATTCAGGGAAGACAATGTTCAGTTTGAAGTCCATGGTTTTAGTAACGCAAATAAAGAAAAACCATGTACCGAAGAATACGAATTACTAGTTGGGACGTATTGGTTTTACCAAGAGGATAACATCCAGTTAACAAGCACGGCTTTTTCACACTACATCATAATTGGAAAAGAAAGTGCTATTCCCACTTTTAACAAAGAGAAGATATGCGGTATCTCAAATTGGAAGGTTAAGGAACGTGTAGAATGTACTGATGATGAATCGCTCAGCAGTGATTTACCCCGCAGAGGAACAAAAACTAAGTTTGATTTTTTACTTAAAAGAGATGAATTACACATAATTAAAGATGGTCAAACTCACATCTATATAAAAAGGAACAAAACGCCGAATAGATAAGCAACCAGTTGGTTTCAATAAATATTATGCACTTTTATTAATCCTCATAAAACAAGGCTGGAAATATGTTAAAGATTGAAACAGCTGATAGATTTCTACAAAGACATTATACTCAAATTGATGAATACATTCAGCAATTTGTAGCGATCTTAAAGGCCCATCCACGTCTTTCAAAACTAGAAAATCTTTCCGTTGACTCTCTCCTGAGTCTTGACCTTTTTAAAACTCTTTCTTCCCAACATATGTTCTTACTATCTGCGTCTCAAGATGAAATTTATATCTTCATTGAAAAACTTGGAGAACATAATATGCATATCATGTATGATATCAATAAAGTCTTAATGCCACATGGAGATTACTCCTCGCCCTCAATAGAGGATTTAGAAGAATCGCTTACAAATGCTCCTTTCACGAAAAACATCATTGTCGCAATTACGTTCTATAATAATATTGCAGATGAAACGATTATCTTTGGGGTTCCTTTAACAACAATTCTCAATTCATCAAAGATTTCACTAGCAAGCTAGGCCCCAATGTCACGATAGATGTCGGCTTCAAGAATTAACCTCTCACGCCAAGAACGATAGTAATAAAGTGCTGAGGAGATCAAGAATAATACCAGATTGAGAGGATTAACTAGTGTCATCCCAAACTCAGAAAGCACATAACCTGAATACATGGGATGCCTAACCCATTTATAGATCCCTGAAGTGACTAGTTCTCTTTTGGCAGGAGATATCCCTATAGATGTGCCTAATTCAACTGTCGCAAGTGCCACTAAGAGAAATCCAATAATGGCCAATAGATTAGAAATCAGCAGCAAGACTCTAGATTCTTCTGTGGATGAAAAATAAAACAGAGGCATGGCCGCAGAAATATAGCTAATAATACTCGTTGTTGTATTTGACTTCGTTTCTGCCGGAGTTCTCTTTAAAAAGAAATACCCCGCAGCAAAATCTCTAAGAACCAGCAGGAGAAAGAAGAGAAGCTGGGTTTGGTACCAACGGTAGAAGGCAAAAACACCAAACCCAAACATCATTAATGAGCCAAAATACTTACTTCGATCAGACTGCATATTAGATTCCAGGTCCATCTCTAGATATTCTCTTTAGTTCTTTTTTATTCACCATCTCGTAAAGAACTTTCTCCATACCAATGGCATTTGAATAACGAATAACAAGCTCACTAAAGGAATTTTTGAAATCATCATCGGTTTTGATTTCGGGAAAATCATTTGCAAGCTCAATTAATGCTTCTTCAACGGAATCTCCACGGGCCGCTACTCTTTGTCTAAATTCGATGAGCTTAATTATGGCCTCCCCATCTTTTTCCAGTGAATACTTTACCTCTTCAAGAGCATAAACACCCACTGTTTGAACCATTGCCCCGGTGGCCAAAATAATGGCGAGGCATTTCATAAAATTTTTCATGCTATTTCTCCTTCGTTGAGGATAAAATCTTCAACTATCTTTGCTGTCTTCTCTGGTTCTTCAAAATGAACAAAGTGACCAGCGTTATCAATCGTTTTAAAAACAAAGCTTCCTGAATCTGAATCACTTTTTAAAATATGTGGTGGCAGAAGGTGATCTTCATTACCGGCAATAAAAAGTTTCTTCACTCGAGAGGTTTGAATTTCATTAAGTAAATGGGCTTTACGAGAAGCTTCATTAGTCGCTCCTAAATAATTTTTTACATTAACTCTGCCCTCCAAAAGAAGCTTTCTCCCAGCTTCTATTTTAGATTTTGAAAAATAAATATTTGAATAAGTAGCAAACCATTTTTGATAATTCTCATTGGTAGGATTCTTCTCAAAAATCTCACTCATCATGACTTGTTCAGAAGTCTTTTCCCTATTGAAATTAATGCTAAGTTCCTTGAAAGCATTCTCAGAAAATGGACTTGCTAGGCAAATAACTCCTTTAATCAGAGCAGGTAGCCTAAGCGCGATATCAACTGCCTGTATCCCACCAAAGGAGTGGCCACAAAGATAAACGGTTCCTAATTTCTTAATTTCTTTTGATAATTCTAGAAGCTGATCATTGTATGAGGAAATCTCAGTAGAATCTTCACAAGTGGTTCCTGTAGGGTGGAAGAAATAGACATTTATATTTTTAAAGCATGATGAAAATGCCTCAAAAGAATCTGAACCAAGACCGGGGCCTCCGGGAATCAGAAGTATATTTGGAGCAAGATGATTTAACTTATTTTTTAATTCAATTTTTGCCATAAAATTCCTAACTTAGTTGCAATGATGGTCTTCCTACCCCATTGCTTTCAACAATATCGTTTAAGTTAAATTTCTTGATCCAACGATGAAGAGTCGTTTTATGAACTTCAAGAAGGGCCGCCGCCTTTGTCCTGTTTCCGTTCGCCTGCTTTAGGGCTTGAATTATTTCTTCACAGGAATAAACTTTAGACTCCGAAGTATAAGTCACCTCTGCTGGTGTCTTATTAAGGGCACTTATTACAGAATCACTATCAAGGCTTCTTCTATGTGAATAAACAACCACTCTTTCAATAACGTTCCTTAGTTCCCTCACATTTCCGGGCCAATTATGCTTTTTAAGCATTTCTAACCCACTGACATCAATTCTAAAAAATTCTCCCTGAGTGAGTTCTTCAATAAATTGTCGAGCGTAATACTCAATGTCTTCAGGACGTTCTCTTAGAGGGGGTATTTCAAAAGTGAATGTATTAATCCTTTGCAAGAGATCAAGACGAAAGGATTCATTCGAGACCATATAATCAAGGTCTCGATGGGTTGCGGCCACAAAACGAATATCAATTTTCTTGGGAGTAACCCCTCCTACCGGAAGAATTTCCTTTTCTTGAATAACTCGAAGTAGTTTGGCCTGAATGGCCTCACTACAATCACCTATCTCATCAAGGAAGAAGACTCCATTGTTGGCATGATCCAGCAAACCTATTTTATCTGAATTCGCTCCTGTAAATGATCCCCTTTTATGGCCAAAGAGTTCACTCTCTGCCGTTTCTTTCGGAATGCTTGCCATATTAGCAGCAACAAGTCTTTTCCCAAGTTTTGAAGCAATGAACTTCGCTAAATACTCTTTACCAGTCCCTGATTCACCTAAAATGAGAATTGGGGCCGAACTATTTGATGCTAGGACTTGATTGACCATGAAGAGCTTCTTTTTCATCAAGGGTGATTTTGTTTTAAATTCAAACTCATCTTTTTTAAGGGTATTTTTTTTCTTAGTTAGAGCCTGAGTAATGGCCGATCGAATCGAGGTTTCAGACTCCTCATCTTTGGTAATGAAATCTATCAGGGGTCTTCTCATCGCCTCAACAACTCGCCTTGTATCATGGTCACTACTCAAAACGATAAGAGAGGTCGAAGGCATCTCCTCTTGGATATAGTCAATAAGGCTCAAACCATCCTGATCTTGCCCTTCAAAGTTCAAATCAACTACGGCTACATCTATTACTTTTTTAATAAGTATCGCTTTGGCATCCTTAACGCTGGCTGCAATTTCGACTTCATAAGTATCACTTAATAAATACTTATTAGTTTCTAAAATATCTCTATCATCATCTACTAATAAGATTTTACTATTCATACAGAATCCCCTTGTAGCCTAACTTCAAAGCATGCACCTCCTAAGGGTGAGCTTTGATAAATAATTTTTCCTCCATGAGATCTGATTATATGATTCGCGCTAGCTAATCCGATGCCCATGCGTTCGTTTTTTGTAGATTTTCCACGCCCCTGTAGATGGAGCGAAACTTCCTCTTGACCAAGACCTTTCCCGTCATCATTTACTTTAATGCTTACACCGTTTTGAGTTTTTGAGAGTTCAACCTGAACTCGTTTTGATGCAGCTTCTATCGCATTGGTAATGAGATTACTCAGTGCTCTTCCTAAAAGAATCGAGTCATGAGAGGTCATTAACTTTTCATCAGGAAGGACTGCATTTATTTCAATATTTGGTTTATCAAACGAAGCAATCTGCGCATTGTTCGTGGCCTTCCTCACTGACTCAACAATATCTTCATCCTTAAGTGACACCTCAAGACCCAAGTGAGTCCTGGCAGATTTAACTTGTTTAAGAACCTGTTCAGCTAAATCAACAATACGTTTTAAGGCATTTTCTCGATCTTCTTGAGTGGCACGTTCTAACCCCATAATCTTGAGGTGATTTCTAAGAGCAGTGACTGGTACATGTAAATCATGAATGAGGTTCTTATAGGCATAGCTCGCCATTTCTCGAGCTTTGCTTTTTGCTAATTTTTCGTTTGTCTCAACTAACTTTGACTGAGAAAGCATAAATGCACTTCTAATGCTTTCCAGTTCAGAGATAGGAAAAGAAGGGATTTCTGTCGCCTCAAACTTATTCTGAAGTTTATTTATCCCCTCTTCAAGAAGGCTTAGATGTTTAAGACTTAGTTGTGTTTCACGAATGATCTTACTCATCGGCCACTTAATGACGAAAAAAGTAAAAATAAATACGATGAGGGAAATACCAAGGGCTAAATAGATTACTGGCATCCAGTTCAGATAAATTCCAATCAACGCCTTATCTCCTCCCCAAGTATTTTCTCTATGAGCAGTTGCAAAACTCATTAGTTTTCCAGCATTGGATTTCAGATCAAGAAATGGCAATGACTTAATATCGTTTTCAATTTCTGTTCCAATACGCTCCAAAGAAAGACTAGAAGCAATGATTTCATTGTTAAAAATAACTTCTATCTCTGCTCCTTTCTTAATGGAGATAGCCCTGATAAATCTTTGAATCTCTGGTCTATCCTGGGTTTCAAGTAATGTGGCGATATGAGGAGCTACAGATTCAACGAAGGCCTTATCCGAATTAGCAAATGAGACGATTATAATAATCGAAGTTGCAACAGAAATTGCCAGTGCCAAGATAAGTGGAATACCTATCAAATACCCTTGCATCTTTTTAGTAATGAAATCCTTAAAGGGAATTACTTTTTGTTCCAAAGTCCCCCCCTCTTTAAACACTTCTCATCAAAAGATACTTTTCGATAATCGGTATAAGCAACTGCCAGTAAATTGGGTTTAAAACCTTCGACACATTCATGAATCCAGTAATGTGCTCTTGAGTGAAATAGATTTACAGAAAGAGATAAATCATTGACCCTTTTTGCCAGTGCAAGCTGGAAATTCTGGCGTTCAATTCTGTCTTGAGTCTTTCTCGAACTCAAAATGAGTTCATCAATTTTAGAATCTTTAATACCGCTAAAATTATCAGGGTTTATTGATTCAAAATTATTCAATAAAAACTCTGGGTCTGGATAATCGACGATCATCGAGACAAGGAAAGCACCGAGAGTCTTACCATTATAGCCCTTCATCATTTCTTCCCATTTTGTAGGAATAACTTTAACGTTCCATCCCTTAGATTTAAGTTCCCCTTCAAAGAAATAGGCCATTTCCTGAGAACGTGATAGCTCCTCTGGGATGTAGAGTTCAACAACTTCTTTCGGAACTCTGGCCCCTGCCCCTAAGAAATTAACTTTTAAGCTCTCATGGCCCGGAAAAGAAGGCGGAATATAACCAAAAGCTGGTTTGGCATCAGGATAAAAAGTTGTTCTGAATTTCTCCGTATCAATACTTTGCTGGAAAAGTCGTCGGTTCTCTAATCGGTTAAAAGGAGGAAATCTAGTATTAAGGCCAATAATCCATGTATCAGCAACAACTGAACTTATATCTTGCCCACTCTTAAAAACTTCTTCTTTTCCACTCATAGGCCAGCTTGAAAGATCATGAACAAGTCCACGAGAGGCCTTCGCCATCGCTTCTTCCTGACTTAAAAGTTCAAGAACCATCCTAGGGATAAGTGGTCCATTACCGTGATAACCAGAAAACATTTTAAGATGGATCTCTTTATCGTTAATCTCTTCAACCTTATATGGGCCAGATCCTATTGGTTTTTCAAAAAAATTCTTATCATTAAGAAGTTTTGTAGGAAGGATTTTGGCACTGCCGCCTGCGAGGACATACAGCAAAGGTGGAAATGGTTTCTCAAGATGAATCTCAATAGTTGAATCATCAATAACCTTTAGACCCCTAACCTCATCGCTTTTCCCGGCGAAATAATTTTTGGCTCCATCAATAACGTCATAGAACTTATAAACCACGCTCTCAGGGCCTACATTTCGGGATAAAGATCCCTTAACATCACTGGCCGTAATTGGCTCACCATTATGAAACTTTGCTCCAGGATCGATTTTGAAAGTTAAAACGCGTCCATCACTACTTGTTGACCAGGATTCAGCAATAGCAGGCATAACCCCATAATCTTCGGTGAACCTTAAGAGCCCCTCATAAACTAGCTCAGAAAAGATCAATGAAGCCCCGTCATTCATCTTGATGGGATCAAAAGAGATAGGCATTGAATAAATAGCCTTCACATAGGCAGGAGAAGAAATCTGCTCAATAACAATTCTAGACTGTGAATTCTTTACGCTGAATATTCCCAGACTCATTAATAGTATTGTAATAATTGTTACGATGAATTTCATTCATCCCCCATAAATTATCCTCAAATGGATAAGTCACCTTTCGCAAAAGGTGTGCCAGCTTTCCTATTCATCAAAGAGGCTGCTCTTAAACCTCTAAATGGGATTAATTGGGAAGTAACCTTGTAACAATTACCCAAAATTACGAGTAAACCATGATTTCCATGGAGACCAGCGGATAGGCCTTGGGTAGTAGAAATAGTAGCGAGATGCTACAGACATATTGGTTGCACTATTATTTCGGCTACCATTTTAGGCCATCAAAGATGCCAAGGCGCAGACGACTCTCTTATGAACGCACACAGGACGCATGGCGCAATCACTTTTTCAAATCTAATATAACTTTATGAGTCAGCTTAAGTTGTCATTTAGCGATAAAAATTTTCTAATTATAGGAAATCTCTAGAGATTTTCTCAAAATTCATACTCAAATTGAGAATTAATGAACTGTAGGCTTTAAATTTAATGCCGAGGGTAATTCATAAAGCAAACAAGAATTAGGATAGGAAAAGATAAATGGCAAAAGTAACAAAAAAAACAACGATAAAAGACAAAGTAGAAAAAAAGCCTGCCCCCAAAAAGCAGACGCTCGCTGATATTGAAAAAACTCTGTGGGCTGCGGCTGACAAACTCCGAGTCAACATGGATGCAGCCGAATATAAGCACGTTGTCCTTGGTCTTATTTTTTTAAAATATGTGTCGGATAGCTTTGATGAGTTTAGGACGAAACTTAAAGAAGAATTAAAAAACCCAAAGCATCCCAACTATTTCAAGGGAGCATCAGAAGAAGACCTTGAAGAAGAATTAGAAGTTCGTGACTACTTCAAGGCCAATAATGTCTTCTGGGTTCCAGAAGTTTCAAGATGGTTTGGTAACGAAGTCACAGGAGCTAAAGGGATTCAAGACCAGGCCAAGTCAACAAAGATTGGAACAATCATTGATGATGCAATGGCCGAGATAGAAAAAGAAAACCCCAAATTAAAAAACATTCTTCCAAAAGACTTCGCTCGTCGTCAGCCCAATATTCGCCTGGGTGAGCTTGTAGATTTGATTTCTACAATCGGCTTTAATGATAAAGACATGCACTCTAAAGATGTGCTTGGTCATGTGTATGAATACTTCCTTGGTCAGTTCGCATCAGCCGAGGGAAAAAAAGGTGGCCAGTTTTATACGCCTAAGTCTGTTGTAAATCTCATCGTTGAATGCCTAGAACCTTATGAAGGCCGAGTTTATGACCCAGCCATGGGTTCTGGTGGGTTCTTTGTATCATCTGAAAAGTTTATCGAGATGCACTCGGATAAAGATCATGTGAATGATGCTAAAAAGAAAATCTCCTTATATGGACAAGAATCAAATCCGACCACATGGCGACTAGCGGCTATGAATATGGCCATCCGTGGAATGGATTTTAATTTCGGTAAAGAGCCTGCGGACACTTTTCATAAGAATCAACATCCTGATCTTAAAGCTGACTACATTATGGCAAACCCACCTTTTAACATTAAGGACTGGGGAGCTTCTACCTTAACTCAGGATCGCCGTTGGAAATATGGAATTCCCTCAGAAGGAAATGCAAACTTTGCCTGGGTTCAGCACATGATTCATCATCTAGGACCCAAGGGTTATGCAGGAATTGTTTTGGCCAATGGTTCTATGTCCTCAAATACGAGCAACGAAGGCGAAATCAGAAAGAATCTTCTTGAAGCTGATCTAGTTGATTGCATGATCGCTCTTCCGGGCCAATTATTTTTCAACACTCAAATCCCTGCCTGCATTTGGATTCTTACAAAAGACAAATCAGGAAAAGATGGCAAACGTAATCGCTCAAAAGAAGTTCTCTTCATTGATGCAAGAAACATTGGCGACATGATTGATCGAACTCAAAAAGCTTTTTCGGATGACGACCTGAAGAAAATTGCTGGCACTTATCATGAATGGAGAAAAACTAAAGGCAAATACTCTGATGTAGCAGGATTTTGTAATTCAGCAAACCTTGATCAGATTAAGTCCTATGACTACGTTCTTACTCCTGGACGTTATGTTGGGTCACTTGTAGATGAAACTGAGTATGAAAATTTTGATATGGCATACCTTCGGCTAAAAAAACAATTAGTAGATCTATTTGAAATATCGAACTCATTAAAGAATGAGATCATGGAGAAGCTAAATGTCCTGGGATAGTGTCAAGTTCGGCGATGCTGTAAAACTATCATCTGGGAAGACTCCTTCTAAAGATAGAAAAGACTTTTGGGGGGGGAACATTCCTTGGATTACAGCAAGCTCTATGGATAAGCTCCATGTTTCTGACTCAGAGAATAAAATAACAGAAAAAGCACTTGCTGAAGCAGGAATGAAATATATCAAAAAAGGTACACCCTTATTGCTAGTTAGAGGAAGTACATTACATAACAGAATTCCAATTTCTCTCCCTCTAGTAGATGTAACAATAAACCAGGACGTTAAAGCACTGAGATTAATCAACAAAGAAATTGATGAGGACTATTTCTTTGCATGGCTGATTGGGATTGAAAAAGAACTTTTGAAAAAGGTTGATTACACTGGTATTGGAGCAGGCAAACTTGATACAGAAGTCTTAAACAAGTTGGACATTCCTATCCCAAGCCCCTCCATACAAAAATGGATTGGCGGTTTTGTAAAATCGGTTAATGAGAAAATCGCAGTAAATGAGACTATTAATAATAAACTCGAATCTCTCACGCAATTAATTTTTAAATCATGGTTCGTTGACTTTGACCCTGTTCATGCAAAGGTGAATGCACTTGAAGCCGGATTAACCAAAGCGCAAGCTGAACGTGCAGCGTTGGCCGTGATTGCAGGGCTTTGTTCTCCATCTGAATACGCGGAAAAAACAAAAGAAATCGAAAAGAAACTAGAAGAACGTTTTGCCTCTATAGGAAAAGAAAAAACCGAAGAACTTAAGGCCACAGCCTCACTCTTCCCAAGTGAATTTGAAAAATCTGAATTGGGAAGTATTCCAGCGGGATGGGAAATTTCTCCGATAAATGAATTTGGTCAAATTGTTTGTGGAAAAACGCCAATAACTAAGAATAAAGAATTCTATGGAGGAGATATTCCTTTTATTAAAATTCCAGACATGCATGGAAACGTATTTATAACTAAGACTTCGGACACACTTTCAGATGAAGGCTCTCGTGCTCAGCCTAAAAAATTGGTTCCTGCAAATTCAATCTGCGTTAGCTGTATTGCAACAGTCGGGAAAGTTGCGATAACATTCAAGCCTTCTCATACAAATCAGCAAATTAATACCATCATACCCTTCAGCACCGAATTTCGTTATTACTTATTTCAATACATGAAATTATTGGAAGGACACTTTCACGCTTTAGCGTCTGGAGGAAGTGCTACTTTAAATATGAACACTGGCTCATTTTCTAACGTAAAAATTATTAAGCCTAACACTAACCTTCTTTCTAGTTACCACAGGGCAACAGATTCACTTTTTCAAGTAATTTTGACAAACATGCTACAGACTACTCACCTAGAAGAGCTTCGCAACATACTACTCCCTAAACTTCTAGCCGGAGAAATCGACCTCGAGAATATGCAAACCGACGAGCAGGAAACATTATGATTACGGAAGATCAATTAGAACAATTAAGTATAGATTGGTTCAAAGAGCTTGGTTGGGATTATGAACTCGGATATGACATTGCCCCTGACTCCGACAAAGCTTTTAGGAAAAATTATCAGGAAGTTGTGCTTAAAGAGATCCTACTCAATTCGCTTAAAAAATTAAATCCTTCCATTCCAGCACCAGTTCTTGAAGAAGTCGCCACTCGTTTAACTCGCCCTGATTCACTTATCCTTGAAGTAAACAATCGTCAGATTCACCGATTCATTATTGAAGGTGTGCCTATTGAATATAATAAAAATGGTGATGCCAAAGGTGATTTCGTTAAAGTCATCGATTTTGAAAATGTTGAGAACAATCACTTTCTTGTCTGTAACCAATTCACCATTCTAGGCAAGAATGGAAACCGTCGTCCTGATGTGATAGCATTTTTAAATGGTCTGCCCCTTGCTGTACTTGAATTAAAGAATCCTGCTGATGAAGAGGCAGATATTTGGAAGGCCTTTGAACAGATTGGAACTTATAAGGAAGAAATCCCTGATCTCTTCGCCTATAACCTCGCTTGTATTATATCTGATGGATTCAATGCTCGTATAGCTTCAATTAGTGCAGGAAAAGAGCGATATGCCTTCTGGAGAACCGTTAAGACAGAGGAAGACCGTCCAAGCTTCGAATTTGAACTAGAAGTAATGGTTAAGGGCTTTTTCAATAGGGAGTTTCTTCTAGACTTCCTTCGCTATTTTGTAATCTATGCAGATAACGGGAAGAAGATTACAAAAATGATTGCTGGATATCACCAGTTCCACGCTGTGAGGACTGCTGTAACCCATACTATTTCTGCGACTCAGGAAGTAAAGGACGGAAAATGTGGTGTTGTTTGGCACACACAGGGTTCTGGCAAATCAATGTCCATGACTTGTTATGCGGCTAAGCTTATGAGTCATCCAAAAATGAATAATCCAACGTTAGTCATAGTGACTGATCGGAATGACCTTGATGGACAGCTTTATGAGACTTTTGGCAATGCTAAAGAGCTTCTTCGCGAAATACCTCAACAAGCTGAAACTCGTGAAGAATTGAGAACACTACTTAATCGACCATCGGGTGGAATCATTTTTACTACAATTCAGAAATTTTCATTAATGGATGGAGAAACAAGCTTCCCTGCTCTCACGAGTCGAAACAATGTCGTTGTCATATCTGATGAGGCCCATAGATCTCAATATGGCCTAAACGCTAAGGTAAAAGCTGACGGTAAGATTAAATATGGATATGCCAAACACATGAGGGATGCACTACCAAATGCAGGTTTCATTGGTTTTACAGGGACTCCTGTCTCTCAAGAAGATCGAGATACTGTTGCGGTTTTCGGAGATTACATTTCTGTGTTTGATATTGAACAGGCAGTTAAAGATAAAGCTACAGTACCTATTTATTATGAGTCGCGCCTTGCTGAGCTTCACCTTGATAAAGAAGCCAATGAAATTGATGAAGCGATTGAAGGAATCGTTGATAGTGCTAAGGATTCATCAGACTCTTACGCCAATGAGCAAAAAGTTAAATGGGCTGCTCTTGAAAAATTAGTGACTGCCGATTCACGAGTTGAACAGATCGCAAAAGACCTCGTTCGCCATTGGGAAGCAAGACTTGATATAATTGATGGCAAAGCCATGATCGTTTGTATCTCTCGTCAAGCATGCGTCCAAATGTACAATGCTCTAATCAAGCTCCGTCCTCAGTGGGCAGGAACACTCGATAATAATGGCAGACCAAGTAAAGATGATGGTGTCGTTCGAGTAATAATGACAGGTAGTGCCTCTGACAAGAAAGAACTAAGAGATCACATTTACGATAAGAAAGGCAAAAAGGATCTAGAGGCCCGATGTAAAGATGAAAATGACGAGCTAAAAATCGTTATTGTACGCGATATGTGGCTCACTGGCTTTGATGCTCCAATGATGAACACTATGTATATTGATAAGCCTATGAAGGGACATAACCTTATGCAGGCTATCGCTCGGGTTAATCGTGTCTTTAAAGATAAGGACGGTGGCCTTGTCGTTGATTATCTTGGAATCACCAATGAGCTAAAGCTTGCTCTTGAAACATATACTCAGAGTAAAGGCAAAGGTAAGCCAACAATTGATGTATATGAGGCTTTGTCCATTCTTCTAGGTAAAATGGATTATCTTAGAGATATGCTAAACAAGATCAATTATTCCGAATTTAGAAATCCGAAAAAGCTATTTCCGATTATGGCTGATTGTTGTGACCATATTTTAGGTTTTCAGGACGGGAAAAAGAACTTCTGTGACGTAGTTTTGGCAATGACTAAAGCAAACTCTCTTTGCGGAACCCTACCCGAAGCAGAGGCTTTGAAGGACGAGATTGCTTTCTTTCAAGCTATAAAAGTTGCTCTTACGAAAAAAGAATCGACGAAAAAACATTTAAGTGATGAGGATGTACAAAATGCGATGAGACAGGTCGTATCCAATGCACTTGTTTCTGACAAAGTTGTTGATATTTTCCAGGCGGCAGGACTTGATCGACCTGATATTTCAATTTTATCGGATAAGTTTCTTGATGAAATTAAGAACATGAAGCGGAAGAATCTCGCGGTGGAACTTCTTTCAAGGCTTCTTAAAGGCGAAGTTCATGCAAGAATTGCTACAAATTTAATTCAGGCAAAAAAATATTCTGATCTTCTGACGATGGCTTTAAATAAATACCGCAATCGCTCGATTGAAACAGCTCAAGTCATTGAAGAACTTATCCAGATGGCCAAAGACTTTAATGAAGATTTGCAAAAAGGTGTGAAGCTCGGTCTAAACCCTGACGAGATGGCTTTCTACGATGCTCTTGCAAATGATGAGTCTGCAGTCAGAGAACTAGGTGATGATGTCCTTAAAATCATTGCCAATGAGCTTACTTCAGAACTTCGGGGAAGTGTTACAGTCGATTGGGCCCAAAGAGAAAGTGTCAGGGCTACTATTAGGATCAAAATTAGAAGACTCCTAAGAAAATACAAATACCCTCCAGAGAAATCAGATGAAGCAATTGCTTTGATATTAAAACAGGCGGAAACATTATCTGAAAAATGGGTCAGCTAGGACAAAATATGGCAGATGTAAAAATAACGATTCCAAAAGAAGTTACAGGCAAAACAATCCAATTTGGAAGTATATCTGAACTACAAAACTGGATTCAGCAAGAGCAACAGGCTTATCACTGGGTTTCCGAATTAAGGCGTAACTTTTCTAGTCATATCTGGAATCATGTCACAGCTCAATTTCAAGCAGTACAGCAGCAAGTAAATGCGATCAATCAAAATATTTCAAGAACCCAGCCATTTGACGGCCACATTGATGCAATCCATTCTTGGTTTGAATCAATTTATCCTAAGAAAAAACTTTTCTTGAGTACAAGTGCTGAATTCAAGGCTGTTCTTGACTTAAAAGTGTCAGATCCAATAAAAGCAGCAACCTTCTTAGGACATTTAATAAAACTTCCACATTTATACCAAAATGGGATTGAAACGATTGAAATGCTCGAGGCTTCAAATGAGTATTTTCAATATGCCAATGGTTTAAGCAAGAAGGATCTTTCTGCTGAACGACAAGCCCTTGAAGAACTAAAGAAAGAATGGGACATCCATTTTACAACTTATAGAGATCAAGAAGACAATTTGAAAACTGAGTTTGAGACGACAAAGACAAACTTTGACAAATACTTTCAAGATACTCAAAAAAATGTAGCTGATCATTTAAAAAAGCATACTGAAGACCTCGAAGAACTAAAAAAAACGTATGACCAATATATGGCATTGAAGGCTCCTGTAGAATATTGGAAAAACAAGAGACAAAAACATAGAGATAATGCAAGTTTGTTAAAAAAATGGAGTATTGGAACTGGTGCAACAGGGGCAATTTTGTTCACGCTTTCTGCACTATACTTTCTTTCCACTGAACCAGTCTCATATTTTAAGGTTGCGATATTTCTTTTCTTGGGAACTCTATTTTTTTGGGCGATGAGAGTACTAGTGAAACTTATGCTTAGTAATGTCCATCTCGAAGGAGATGCACATGAACGCGAAGTAATGTGCCAAACATACCTAGCGCTCTTAAGAGACAAAACAGGACTCGAAGAAAACGATAAAAAATTGATCTTAACAACACTTTTCAGGCCAAGTTCTTCCGGGATCATGGGTGAAGATGGAATTCCACCTGGTTTTTATGATGTAATGACAAAAATAGCTAGTAAGTAATCCACGCTCAAAACTTCAAGGGAATGTCATAATGGAAGAAAAGTTATCAAATATCCTAGCAGGAATATCTGGTGAATACTATGTAGCTGCTGAATTAAGTCGCAGAGGTTTCATAACGACTCTTACACTTAAGAACACAAAGGGTGTGGATATTTTAGCTTCTGACGAAGATGCTAAAAAGACGATCGCGATTCAAGTGAAGACGACTAAAGGCAAAAAGAATGAATGGCTATTGAGTGAGAAGTCTGAAAATTTTGTCTCATCAAATCATTTTTATATTTTTGTTAGACTTAATAATCTTGGTGAGGCACCCACGTTTTTCATTGTTCCGAGCAAAGATGTGTCCAAACATGTAATAAAGAGTCACAGAGATTGGTTAAACTCCTTTGCTAAAGATGGTTCCCCTCATAAAGATGGATCTATGAGAAAATTTAGAGATTTAAAAGCTGAATATAAAGATAGATGGGACTTATTGAAATAGTCACTCTGTCTGAAGGCTTAGAGGCCTTCAAGATCATAAGTCCAGTAATAAGTAGATCCATTATCAAAAGACATAATTTCTTCTTCAGATTCTAACTCGTCAATATATTCATCTTGAGCGACTCTCCAAGAGATTGGATCTTGGGATTTCATAAGGTCGCAAGTATCAAATATCATCCAGCCCACGACTGTCTCTTCTGAATAGCAAGAGCGAATCATCTCTTCAAATGCTTCTTCTGTGTCAACAGGTGTGAATTTTTCATGAAGAATATATTCAATAGCAAAATTCAGGCACCAGTCGAGACCTACACCGTCCATCCAACGACCTAAATCATCGGAGTGGCAGCATGGACAAACTCCTTTTGGAGCCTTGATGTAGCAACTCATGCAGAATGGAATTGTGCGCTCTAGGGCAAGACTTTCTAACTTCTTTAAGATTTCAGATTTCATAATAGCTCCTTTAAAATTGATTCTCATTTTAATGAGTTTCTGAAGGAGCGAAGTTGAACGGATTTCAAGAAGAATCTCGGAGGGGTTCCCTTCAGGGAGACCGATGATTGTTCTTGAAATGCAAGTGAGCGGAGCGGATGATGACAAACTCATAATGAGACTCACAATTTTTAAATGGTACTTTAATGAAATTGACCTTAGAGATTAAAAACAATTCCTAAGGCCAGTTCAATTAATGATATAGGGCTACAAATTTCATGCTGATCCAGACGAGGTAGAGATAGAACACAGGTCGAATAAGAAACCAAATGGAACTTAGAATTTCGAGGATAATTCTGTATAAAAATTCAAGTATGAACTCCCTCATGGCGCCTCCAAGAAGTTTAGGCTTCCTGTAATCCCTTGGATATTAATCCCCGACTTCCGAATATAAATCTGCATTGTTTTAAGGTCTCTCCACCCACCCATAGACATTACTTTAATAGGCTCTATGCCTTTAGAGAGCATAACTGTGGCCCATGAGGCCCTGAGATCATGAAAGCGAACAGAAGGTAGATTAATCTCGCTAAGAAAGGCTCTTAATATTCTTGCCTGCTCGTTCATTCCCCAATTCTCAAGACGTGGAAGAACAAATTCATTTGTTTTACTTCGATAAAGCTCTTCCATTAAAGGCATCAGACTCTCGGCTATTTCAACAATCCGGTCATCCCCTGATTTAGTTTCTTTGAAACCATTTTTTTGATTCCAAGAAAGAGAAACAACCATTAGCCTCTTCGTTAAATCCACCTTGTCCCATTTAAGTGCATAAAGCTCACCGTTTCTCATGCCTGTGTAGAGGGCCACCGCCCAAATAGGAAACCAAGGATGATTCTTTTCCTTGGCCATTTGTAAGAAGTAAGAGATTTCGTTCTCTTTTAGGACTGATTTAATTTTAAGAGTCTTCTTGAACTTTATTTTAGGAGTTGGATCTCGCTGAATAATTCCCATGTCCACAGCATAGGTGAAGGTAGCTCTAATATATTTTAGGATGTCTTTCCTTAAAGCCTCAGACTTGTGACCAAGACCATCTAAGACAAGCTCCCTAATATCTGAAGTAGTGATCTCATTTATTTGTTTCTTCTCCCATCTAGGAACAGTATGGGAGTAGAGGCCTGTTTTATAGTTATAAACAGTATTATTAGCAATTCCCCTATTCCTGAAATGTTCTATGAATCGATCTACAATCTCAGACCACAAAGGATAAAGCGATCTCTGGAACTTCTGCTCCATTTTTATAATAAGTTCGTTGTATGTTTTCTTTGCTTCCTCCATGGTTTTTATTCCGGTCCTGGTAAGGCTTTTTGCCTCCTTAGTGACAGGATGTCTGCGACTATAGCTCACTCGATAAGACTTTTTGGCTTCATCGTATTTAATCATTAGAACGACTCCAGAATGTTTTTGATGGTTCTTAATTTTGCGGGGCTTAGGCGTTGTAAAATTCTGATGCACTCAGAAAGAGTATGCTCAGGGACCGAAAACTCATCGCTCTGCATTTTTTGAAATTCCTCATAGGTGTACCCATAAGCTCCTAGGAGCTTCAAAATTAATTGAGGCGTTAGATCTAATCTTCCGTTCTCTGCGTGATTTACAATGGCATCAGACTTCCCAATTAAGCGTCCGGCCTGTCTCATAGAAAGATTTCGAGACTCCCGCAGAAACTTCAAGATGCGGGCATCTTTTGTCATGACCTTGGTGTCTGATCTTCTGGTTTTCTTTTTGATAATTTTCATGCACTTCCTCCTCAGGAATTAGGGTTAAAGTGCTCTTCAGATACGCAAAGTAGTTGAATCGTTTTAATGACTTAGTTTTGCCTCATGTGAAAATTCACTACGCAAAATAGTCCTGAGAACTTTTCAAGATTTTCGGTGTAGCCACAAATAGCCACATGGAGACAGTTTGAGACAACTCCAGACAGGTTTGTGGTTCCCTGATAATCGCCAAGTGATTGTAATTAAGTCGCTGAAATGAAAGATGAAATAAAAAAAGCCGCAATCGCTGCGGCTTTTTTAAGAAATCCGATGGTGGAGGTGGTGGGAATCGAACCCACGTCCGAAAAACCTTCCAGTAGAGAGTACCACGTGCGTCTCTGGTAAGTTAGTACCAATACTATTTCTACTCTTTACTGAAGCAGCAAACAGTCGTGGCTTTTAAAGAGTAACCACACCTGATCTCTTCGCGGTTTATATTACGGACGTTCCGCCAACGTCTTTACCAGCTTTTTGTTATCGGTGCTGGCCCCTCAGGTACCAATTTAACTTAGTTAAATTAAGCAGCCATTGCGTAATCGTTGCCGATTAACATGTGATCGACTTTTGAAGAGGCCTGTCGATCAACCTCTGCACGCACTCAATCCTTCTAGTTCCCCGTCGAAACCTGGGCACCCCCGGATAAGTAATGGAATATTAGCATGGGGCGAGGCAGGTGGCCACTTTATTGGCCGAGGATGCATTCTTACACTTAGTTCAAGGAGGCTTTATGGAAAGATGTGACAAATGCGGAAATGCCTACGAAAAAACCTTCAAGGTCCTTATGGCCGACAAGTCCTATACATTTGATTGTTTTGAGTGCGCCATCGGCATGCTCGCCCCCGTCTGCACTACCTGCGGCACCCAGATCATCGGCCACGGCATGGAATCAGGGGACGACTTCTTTTGCTGCGCTGGCTGTGCCCGCCAACAAGGGATCACCGAGCTGCAGGACCACGTTCCACAGCTCTAAATTTAGATATCTTCAAATCTTGAATCATCACTGCGGGGAGCTTCAAACTCCATGCCCACGACTTTTTTCATGGGCGCCTCTTCAAAGGCCTGGACCACGGCCTTTGGTGGCTGCTTGAAGGGGACGACGTTATCAACTGCCGCTTTGGAAACTTCCTTTTTCTTCGCTGGGGCCTGGGCGGTAGTTGCCCCACCCGAAATTCTTGTCAGCTCAGAGACAAAGAAGTTTAAGCGTTCAGCTTGCTGACTTAGACCATTGGCCGACCTAGAAGAGTCATGGGCAATGCCCGAGTTTGATTGAGTCACCTGATCAAGCTCACTCATCGCTTTATTGACTTCAATCACACCAGTTGATTGTTCTTGAGAAGCTGTTGAGATCTCGCGGACCATCTCGTTCACTGATGAGACGTTCACCAGGATTTCATCTAAGGCCTCTTTACACTGCTTGGCCGTTTCTGTTCCGAAGTCCACTTTTTCACGAGACTGACGGATCAAATTTTCCATCAGCCCCTTGGTACCTTCCACGATATCAGTTACGTGTTTAACTGAATCATTAAGCATAGCGGTGATCTCAGTGGCGGCCTTACCTGACATAGAGGCGAGGTTTCCGACTTCTTCAGCGACAACCGAGAAGCCCTTACCGTGTTCCCCTGCTCTCGCCGCTTCTACTGAAGCGTTGAACGAGAGAAGCTTGGTTTGGAAAACGATATCGTTAATGATCTGAGTTTTTAGACCAATGTTCTGAATAACTTTCACGATCTCAGAGATCTCCGCGTTTGATTTTTGCATCTGCAGAATGATTTCATCATTTCCGGAAGCAATGGAGTTGATTGACTCCATCATCTGCTCGGTCTTCTCTTTCCCCTTTTGAGCGATGATGGTTGATTGCTCAGACATCTTCGCTGAAGTGGAAGCACTATCAGCGTTACGAGTGATCATCGCCGAGATTTCATCAAGTGAAGCCACTGTTTCCTGCAGACTTGCTGCCTGCTGAGTCGAGGCTTCCGAGAGTCTGCCCGCCACTGCCGCCATATTGGAAGAGGTATCCACGATCTGAGAAGTTTCTTCCTTCAGACCCTGAATGATGGTTGCGAGATTAGAAGATAAACGAGTGAAAAAAGCGTACACCAGACCCGAGACCACCATCGAAACGGCAAGGCCTCCACCGAAAACGTAAAAGTTCATGCTCATAAGGCTCGAGAAGACTTGTTCCCCCCGCTCGGAGAGAAAGGGACTAAGCTGATTTAAACTGTAGAAACTAAGGCCCGTCATCACAAATAGCACCCCCATCACGGTAGTACAGAGAACGAATGCTTTGGTTTTCATGTTGATATTTTTCATCGTTAATCCTTTATTGATGCCTTCCTCTTTTCGGTTGATAAATATCAAGGTTTAGGAAAATCTTAAGGTTGGAAAAAGCTTGAAAGAAACAACCGATGGCCAGAGTCGGCCATCGGCTGATCAAGAAGTTATCAGGGAAACGGTGGGAACAGTGATGAGGATGAATTATTCTGAAAGACAGATTTCGACAAAAAATTCGCCGGCCGAACTGGTGAAAGGAATAATCACCGTAGGGCCTTTACTTAGTGAAGATAGTGAGTGCCCCTTACCGGACACTACTTGCGGCAGGGCAATCTTAATGCCGTAGCCACGATCGTTTAAAACTATTTTGGCCTGGCCAAAAATCATGTTAGTGATCTCGCCCGCACCATCCAAAATATCCTGCGAGAGAGTGGTGTACTCTTCTCCCAGCATCCCGCCCATGACCTTTAAGAAAGTTTGTTCGGGAAAACTAATCACCACCGAGCCATTGAAAGTATCGGAGACAATTCCGATCACTCCCGAAACGTCCCCTCTCATTGGTGCATTGTCTTTTTTAAGATAGATCTTACCCGGATCGGCAATCACGTTGGCCTGAATTTTAAGTACATTAAGCGTAGCCGCGAGGAACGGATTAATGAAATTAATATCGATCATGGAGTTTCCTTTGAAGTAGAAAACTTATCGGCAAAATTTCATTCTAAGCTTAAGAAAAGTTGATTCGTCCCCAGAATTCTTTAAATTACAGGGACCTCCATCAGTAACACCTCGGCTGGACTTAAGGCTTTAATCGTAGCGGATTTAAAGCTTTTAATCCCTACTCCGTCCCGGTCCTTAAGCTTTGCCCCCTCCACTTCCACCTCACCTTTTAAGATGAAGATATACACGCCATTGCCCTCGGCCTGCCGCTCATAAGTCACCCTCTTTCCTTCATCCAAATCAGTCAGAGAAAAGAAAGCGTTTTGGTTGATTGTAACCGAGCCGCCGCGGCCATCGGGAGAAACTACCGTAGCAATTTTATTCTGGCGCTCACTATGATTGAGTGCTTTCTGCTCATAGCGCGGTTTTACTCGAAGCTTTTCCGGCATCACCCAAATCTGCAAAAACTTAACTGTCTCATTTGATGAAGCGTTGTATTCCGAGTGCAGAATACCGGTGCCGGCCGACATGATCTGCACTTCTCCCTTACGGATGACACTTTCATTGCCTTCGGAATCTTTGTGCTGAAGGGCCCCTTCCAGTGGAATGGAGATGATTTCCATGTCCCGGTGAGGGTGAGTTCCAAAACCCATGCCTGGCGCCACCGAATCATCGTTAATCACTCGAAGAGCTCCGAAGCCCATGCGCTCAGGATTGTAGTATTCAGCAAAGCTGAAAGTATGGCGGCTTTTTAACCAGCCGTGGTCCGCGAGTCCGCGGGTATCTGCTAAATGAGTGATCATAATCGTACCCCTTGTTAGGGACCATTATCGCTCATTCTGAGTTAAAAATAAATTATATATATTTAATTAACAGTATAAGAAAAGTTTATACTAAGACGAGCAAGAAACTTGGTAGTTCTTGTGCTCAGGAGGTGTCGGACGAGCATACGCTTCAAAGGCCTCGTGCTCATCAAAAGGTTTGTATAAAACTTCCAACCACGCGTTTAGTTTTTGAGAGTTCCCTGCTTCCACATCAGCAATAATTTCTTGAGCGATATAATTTTTCAGCACATATTTTGGATTGCTCTTTTTCATCTCACGATTTCGTTCTTCATCGCTTACACTTTCAAGACCCAAGCGTTCATCATACTTCCCTAACCACTCTTTAACTTCCTGTCGGTGACCATAATAATCCCAAATACTCTTAAGACTCTTCACATCCCCTTTTTGATAGTGCGAGAGCTCGCGAAAAAAGAAAGTGTAATCCATGGAGGTGTGATTCAGCGCCTGCAGGCAACTTATTAACAACCGGTAATCATCGGGCCCTTCAAATTTAAGTCCGAGTTTTTGTCGTGAGAGTCGTAAGTATTCTTTTTCAAACTGCTGAGGGTACTCATTTAAAATTGCCTGCAGCTCTTCCTTGGGAATAAGTTTCATAAAGCACACCATCAAGCGCTCCAGGTTCCACATCCCAATGGAGGGCTGCTGGTTATAAGCGTAGCGCCCCTGATGATCGGAGTGATTGCAGACATAATTTAAAACCGTATCTTCCATAAAGCCAAAAGGGCCATAATCGATAGTAAGACCCAAGACCGACATATTGTCCGTATTCATCACGCCATGACAAAAGCCCACGTTCTGCCACTGGGCCATGAGCTTGGCTGTTCGGTGAACAATTTCTCTCAGCATTTCTGAAAGAGTGAGATCAGGAAAAAAAGTTGCGCGAGTGTACTCCGCCAGGGCCTTTAACTCTTCATCTTTTTGAAAATGAAAACACAGTTCAAAGTGACCGAAACGAAGATTACTGGGAAAGACTCGCGCCACCAGGGCACTTCGCTCCACACTCTCGCGGTAAACTGGATCTTCCCCAGTGATGAGCGCCAGAACTCGAGTGGTAGGAATTCCTAATCCCGCCATCGCTTCTGAGCAAAGATACTCGCGCACAGAAGAGCGAATGACTGCTTTCCCGTCCCCCATGCGGGAGAAGGGTGTGAGCCCGGAACCTTTGGTTTGAATTTCCTGGCGACCCTTGGCCGTCATGAGCTCCCCCAGCGAAATGGCGCGACCATCGCCTAACTGTCCCGCCCACACGCCAAACTGGTGACCCGCGTAGCGGCCAGCAATGCGTTGTTCTCCTGGCAAAGCGGTCTCACCATTTAACCACTTCACGAGCTCAGCCTCATTTAAAGCAATGCCTAAATCCTCTTTTAAATGGGAGACATGGATCAAGCGCGGCTTGGTCAGTGGAGTGGGTTTAACCCGTTCATAGAGGAAGGGAGGCAAGGTTTGGAAAGTATTTTCAAAGTTAATCATGCCCCACTATAGCATCAACTTCCTGCTTGGATAAGACCTTCAAATGCTGGATTATTCATTTCTATGAAAGAGAATTTCGGGATAGTAACAAAGAAAGTCGCTCCTTTATTAAGCTCACTTTCAACCCAGATTTTTCCTCCGTGGGCCTCAACAATTTGTTGAGAGATAAAAAGTCCTAGTCCCAGACCACTTACTTCCCGGGCGAGGAGACCGCGCTCATAGCGCTGGAAGATTTTCTCAAGATCAGACTTCGCCACACCCAGCCCCTGATCTTTCACACAAATCTCGGCATGCTCCGGAAAATTTTTAATCGATATCGTAATGGGACGCCCCAGCCCGTAGCGAATAGCATTGGTGATGATATTAAGGAAGACCTGCTCCAGGCGCAGTACATCCCACTCACCGGTTATTTTATCGAGCTGCTCGATGATCGGCTCCCCCGAGCCCGAAGTTAAAAACTGTTCTTTGGTACGCACCAGAACATCATTTAAGATGGTGCTTAATTCACACACTTCTTTTTTAACCGTGAGTTTGCCGGTTCTAATCCGGGAGATATCGAGCATATCGTCCACCAGCCTGGTCAGACGATCAATCTGGCGGGAATTTTTCTCCAGCAGGGTGGCCACCTTCTCAGTCGAAATTGTCTCACTTTTGAGGAGTGTGCGCTGATAGAGCTGGTTTTGAAGTTTCAGTGAAGTCAGCGGAGTTTTAAGTTCGTGGGAGGCTATCGCCATGAATTCATCTCGAGTTGAGAGAGCGTGCAATAGATTGGCCTCCGTCAAACGAAGCTTCTGCTCAATATCTTTTTGATCAGAAATATCAATATTGATCCCGATCATCTTCAGATCAAGCCCTAATGAATCACGGATCATTTTCCCTCGGGTCATGATCCATTTCAATTTGCGGCACTTAGTGATGATTCGAAACTGAATGCTGAACTCATGTCCATCCGAGATCACACTTTGTAACTCATTCAGAACCCTTTCCAGGTCTTCAGGGTGAATCCAACGAGTAAGTTCATGATAATTTTTAAGGTCCCCTAGTTCCAGACCATAGATCATTTCAACTTGCGGACTGACAATTAATTTATTGCTGCGAATGTCCCACTCGAAGGCCCCGATCTGGCCGGCCTCCTGAGCAAAGTTCAAGCGCTCCTGGTTTTCTTCCAGAAGGCGTTCGGTCTGAAGCTGGGCCGTTAAATCCTGGAGCGAGACCCCCACTCCCAAAATCTCTTTCGATGAGGGGTGCTTAATGGGATAATAGCTGATGATTCCTCTGACAGTGACCTTCGTATTTTTAGGAGATGGCATCGAAAACTGAGAATTCATGATGGAGCTATCGGTAGCGAGTACTTTGCTCACACATTCTTCAATGGAAGCTGCACAATGTGGCAGAATATCTCTGACATGTTTACCTAGATGAAACTGGGCTGGGATGCCGTTTAAATCCGCCAGGGTGTCATTGATGCGAATAAAGCGAAAGTCCCGACCAATTAAAGCAAAACCAGTGGGAGATTGATTTAAAACCTGATCAAGAACGGCCAGCGCCTCTTCAGCAAACTGCTTGTGCCTTAAATTAATGGAAAGCTCCATCTCTTTTTCTTCCGCCCTGTTGTCAGCTTCCACCACAGTGGCCAGGAAGAAGCCGATTATGGCCATACCAATGCCAAATAACTGGATCCATAAAAGGTCAATATCTGGAGATCTGTGATCAAAGACTCCCTTTAAAATCGTGGACCTCCAGACCGCAATGCCCACTACCAGTGCCGCGGTCAAACTGACTCCGCGGTAACTAAAACGTAGAGCGGCCCAGGTTAGAAATGGAATAATAATGAATTTCCGATAGCCCTCACCCTCCAGTGCCCAATAAGTACTTAAGGCCAGGAGAAAAAATAAAATAAGAGCTTCATGAATATTGTATTTGAAAGGCTTCTTTTGATAAAAGCTCAGGGTAAAAGGAGTAAAGAGTAAAACACCTAAGGCATTGCCCAAAAACCATTCTTGCCACAAAACAGGAAGCCGGGACAAAGTAAGGTAGCCCCCTGAGAAATAGGAGAAGACATTCACGATATTGGCGAGGAAAGGTGAAAAGAAGGCACCGAAGACAATGAAGCAACAGACATCAAAAGGTCTTGTAAGAGAGAACTTACCGTTATTTAACAGCTGAATTAAGATGGTGGCCAGAGTTGGCTCTAAGAGATTGGCCATCAGGGAGCCAATGGTGGTCACCAAGGGCATTCCCACCAAATAAGAAGTCAGAAGGGAGCCCAGGATCACCCCTGGCAAGATATAGCGAAAGCCAAAGATCAGAGCAATGGCCAGGCTTAGTCCGCTCGGGGGCCAGATTGGTGAAGAGCTAGCATTGAAGTTCAAAAAGAGAAGCCCCACATGCGCGGCCAGCACATAAGAGATCGCCAGCCATAGATTGAGGGCGAGCTTTCTTTGAAATGAAAGTCGATTACTTAAATTAGTAAAATGCATTCACCCGAAATAACAAAATTTTAAATTCGGGTCAAAGCCTTAAGATAAATTTAGGTTGGCACAAGGTTACCTTAGGCCCTCTCAGATCTGAGTGAGTAATGAATTCACACCTGCTGCATTCATCGCCCCAGATTGCCTTTTAACTTCCTTTCCATCCTTAAAAATAATGGTGCAAGGAATACCACGGATGCCCAGGCTACCGGATAAAGCAGTTTCTGTTTCGGTGTTCACTTTAAGAAAAACGGCCTTATCATTTTCCATTGAAGCTTTTTGAAACTCCGGCCCATACATCTGACAAGGACCACACCAAGAAGCCCAAAAATCAACAATCAAAGGTTTATCACTTACCTTTAAGAGCTTTCGAAAATCTGCTTCCGTGACATCACTCACGAGCCCATGAAAAGGGATCTTCGCCTGACACTTGCCGCACACAGCTTCACCAGCGCGCGCAATCTGAATACGATTAACCGAATGACAATTTTTACAAACAGCAAAGGTATGACTCATTGAAAGACTCCTGATTAATTTTCTTTTATATGCACCACTCTTGTCCCTTATTAATAAGATGGTATAAAAAAAATAAACGTCAAGTACCCAATACCATTTCCGATGGAATGGCCCCTACTTTGCTTATCCTTAGTCAGTCACTTTTGAACCAGGAGGTCATATGAATCACAAAATGTTAGTTCCTGCCCTATCGGTAGGTCTCTTGCTCCTCTCTGCTTGCAGTAGTTACAAGGGCAAAGAGAACAAGAAAACTGAGGAAGAGGCCACCGCGGCCAAAGTTATGCCACTCACCATGGAAGGAGTGACGACTATCACTGCGACCTGGCCTGAGGCTTCAAAGGCAGCAGTTAATGCTATGAATGCCAAGTATGGTATGCCTGTCTCCGCTTCCGAGGATATGATTGTCTGGAGCAACACGGCACCTTTCAAACGCACGATTGTCTACAAAGAAGAAATCACTCACCTCTTTCCCATGGAGCACAAGGATATTCTCCTGCAAGTGGTCGACTACCGCGTGCCACTGGATAAGATCGCCGCCCTGGCGAGATTTGACGGCTCACTCATTGTCGATCGAACCAAGGGAGAGCTTGCCACAAGAAATGAAACGGAAGAAATGAATATCCTGGCCTTGAATCTGGCCGACAAGATTGTGAAGGGAGAAATGACCGTAGAGAGTGCTCGCCGTGAATACAGTAAAAGCGCGGAAGCTTTTGCTGCGGGAACCACTTCACCTATGATCACCAGTCTGAATTTTACCTCTTCAGGAGATACCTCAGACCCTGATGTTATGATGCAGTCCCAGACCAAGGAGCAGCCGGCGGTTCACAAAACCGAGGAAGCCGAGGAATACAAAAAAATAATTGAAGAAGAAAATTAGATTTTATCCGGGCCATAACCATCCTGTGGCCCGGATTTATTTGCCATTGCCAGAGCTTAAATCTCAAATTAACCAGTAAAGTCCGAGACTCAGAACTTTCGAGAGTGAATAAAGTTCATTAGAGGACGCTACAGTAGTTTCTTAATAGAACCTCAAAATCATCCTGGCACCTATCTCTGCTATTTTAACAAGACCAAGCGCCAGGATGAGACTGGTTAATTTGAGATTTAAAATTTGTTAGAAACTAAGACCCGTCACCGGACAAACAAAGCTCTCCAGATCTTTCTTATAGCGCTCTTGAAACTCATCAATTGGAATTTGTGAAATTTCATAGAAAGGTGACTTCTTAATCTCTGCCACCACGTCAAAGGCCAGATCCGCTTCCAATGAATCAAGCCCACGAGGAAGTGCTCCAATTAACCCCCCGAAGGCTCGGGCATAACCATTGGCCTGATTCTGGCGCTTATAACCTTCAAAGAAGCAGCCGACGATCTCCCCCTTCTCTGCCATTGAGAGATCCTTAGCTTCACCCAAGATCTTCCCCCAGCCTTCCATAAAGGGCCCCACGGGAATTAAAAAGCGGTAAGAGCGGCGCAGACACTTGGCCTGTCTCATCGACATGTGACGATGATTTTCCACCGATAAAAATCTCTTGTTGACCTGCCCCGCATAGGCCAGCACCGGAGAATAGTTTTCATTTAATTCATGACCCAGTTTATAGATTCTCTTTCTAAAGGGATCATCCAGCGGCATGTCCCACTGATCAATCACCCGGTCAAGGTCACCAAAGTTGTGGGCCATGAGAGCAGTCGAGCGAAGAAAATTAATATGATCGCGCTTCTCACGAAGCTCTAATAAAAGTTTTTCTTCTTTATCAATCTCCGCCCGAATTACATCGGCCACTTCCTGAGCAAGCTCGGCCTTCTTGTGTTTTACCAGAGCATTGTAAGCACCAATGGCCACACTCAACCAGGTTCCCTCATGGGTACTCATCACTTGACCATTATCCGGATTATAAGACTTTCGGTTGGTCACCTGCTCATAGTTCCAGGTCCAGGAATCAATGGTGATTCTTCCCATGCGCTCGATATGGCCCAGAATATCTTTATGCTTCCACAGCCCTTCCCGGATCTGATTATCCACGTTGGTAGGAACAAAGGTTCCGGCGGTGGCCCAGTGAGCGGCCATACAGATATGAAAATATTCGGTCAGGTTGATATGCTTTAAGGCATTGAGATTTTTTTTATAGAATACAAGTTTTGCCAGATAGGCCCGATCTTTGCCTTCCAGATTAATTTCTCCCTTAAAAAGAAAGGGAGCGGTGTTCTCCACATCTTTTAAAAGAAGATTGGGAGCGATACCGGTTAACTCAAGATCGGAACGTAAAACTTTCTTTGCCATTTAAGACTCTTTTCTAAATTCTGCTTCGATTGCATCATCTTTTCTAATTGCTGAACTCTCACGAGGAGCTTCCCCGTAAGTTTCAAAGGGAGCGCGGGCGCGATAAGTTCTAAAAATAAAGTTTCGCTGTCCACCGGTGAATCCCGCCTTCTCCATGGTCTCCCCGCCTAAGGCAATAATCCAGCTCAGGGTTACTAAAAGAGGATTGGTGTGGAAGTAGGAAACAGTCGCAAGACTTGCTACCAGAATACGGGGACAAAAAATAAAACCCAACCACCAGAAAAATCCACCAGTGGCGACGGAAGAAAGGAGCAAGGTCAGTCGTGGAAAGAAGGTAATAAAGAGCAGAAAGAACAGACCGTGCTTATCAAAAAAGTTGATTGCGCCGAATTCGGTCTGCATGGTATCCATCATCACCGAAGTGGCAACCAGCAAAATAAAAAAGATGGCAGCACCTTTAAAGAGTAGCGTCTTCATAAAAAATCTCTCACTTAAAGCTTAATTTAGGGTGGATTCTACTATTCAAAGATCAGTTTGTCTCTCTTCCTAGCGATGCGGCTGACAGTATTTATGAGGCCCACATGACTGTAAGTCTGCGGAAAGTTACCCCACTGGCCGCCGTCTTCGGAACTGAGGTCTTCACTTAAGAGCCCCACGTGGTTGGCATGAACGATGATATTGTTCAAACTCTCCTCAGCTTCATCCAAAAATCCCAGGCACACCATGGACTCAATGTACCAATAGGTGCAGATCAAAAAGGTCGCATGGGTATCACCAAAGTCATCATGAGCGCGGTAGCGATAGATCATGCCTTCAGGGGTCAGCAGTTCTTTTTGCAGCCGCTGAAAGTGTTTATGGGTGCGCTCATCATCGGGGTGAAGATAATTTAAAATGATCAGCAGGAAGGCGGAAGCATCATAACTTTGTCGGTTCTGATCCGACATATAGCACTCAAGTTCAGGGTGGTAGCATTTTTCAATATTGAGTTCCGAGAGTTTAAGAATCCGGGCGGCCAGTTCATTTAACTCATCATCTTGATAGTGCTCAGCAATTTTCATGCTGGCCTTAGCTCCCGCCCAATGGAAGACATAAGTCTCGAGATGCTTGGACTGCTTTCCCCGGAATTCCCAAATACCGGCATCCGGCTCATCCATGCGGATTTCAATTTCAGTGAGCAGTTTTTTTATGGGATCTAGGGAGAGCATTTGCTCCCGATGAATGATTCGCTCATCCATATAAAGTGGTAGCAGGGTCAAGATCACCTGGCCGAAGGAATCATACTGCTTTTGATAGTAGGCCGCATTACCAATGCGAACCGGACCATCTCCCCGGTAGCCCTTCAAGGGAATTTCTTTTTCCGGAATCTCCGCTTCCCCATTTATCTTGTACATGGGTTGCAGATTAGTGATGTCGTAAAGAATATTGTTAATGAAGTGAAGAAACCTTTCCGCCTCTTCAAAGTGGCCCAAGCTATTGAGCGCGCCTAAACTAAAATAAGAATCCCTGAGCCAGCAGTAGCGGTAGTCCCAATTTCTTTTACTGCCGGGATACTCCGGTAAGGATGTGGTCCCAGAGGCCATAATTGCTCCGGTATCTTCAAACTGATGGAGCTTAATAGTAATCGAGGAGCGGATCATTTCTTTTTGAAACAAATTGGGAATAAAAGTGTCCTTCACCCAACCCCGCCAATAACGGACCGTTTTATAATAAAACTCTTCAAAGGTTTCTTTCAAAGGCGCTTCAAAAGGATCCCCTCCCGAGAGCACCATATAAATATCTTCGGTTAATCCGAACACTCTTTCTTCTTTAATATAAGACTTGGCCGCATTAGTGGTGAGACGTAAGGGATAATGGAGTCCCTTATAACTTATGTGATTAGAGCCCACACTAATTTCCGGATAAGACTCTCCGTAATGCCCACGAGGATCACAGATGACTTTAATTCTCGGCTGGCCCTTCACTCTTTTTATTTTACGGAACAGTTGCAACGGTTTGTGATAGCGATCATGAATACTAAAGCGAGGAGCGAAATCAATCACTTCAAAATCACCATCTTCACAATAAAACGAAGTGATGATGACAGCAGTATTTTCGACGTAACGTTGTTTGGTATGAAATTTTGATTCCGGAACGACTTTGAATGTTCCGCCTTTCTCATCATCTAAGAGTGAACCAAAGATGAAACTTGAATCCATATAAGGCCAGCACAACCAACTGACGTCACTTTGATCATCCACATAGGCGAGATAGTGACAGTTTCCGGTAATAGCTAAATTATAGCGATGTGCCTTATTCATGATGGAATTTTAGACTAAGATGCCCTCGACTTCAATGCTTGCGAGGGACTTTAAAATGCCACGATGCCTTCTTGTCAGCAACCGCTTACCCTTAGCGTTTAATTCAAAACTTAAAATATTCACGCCGAGTTCCGGAGGATTAGTCTCTGCCATTAAAGGACTTGATCCAGTCAAAGTGGGCTATGATTTTGAATGGATGGGAATTTTAACCAATGACATCAGCGCTGATGAAATTCAAAAATTAAAAACTCATCCCGTTGGCAACTTGCCATGTCATCCGATCATTGTTCCTAAAATGCTTTACGATAATTACTACAATCTCTACTGCAATAACGTGCTGTGGCCACTCTTCCACTATGAAAGAAATATGGTAAGGCACTCGCAAGAAGGTTGGGCCGCTTATGTTGAAGTGAATCAGACGGTCGCCAATGCCATCTTAGATGAGGCCAAAGACACCGACACCATTTGGATTCAAGACTTTCAGTTAATGCTCGTCCCAGGACTTGTCAAAGAAAAACGCCCTCAGTTAAAGGTTGGTTTTTTTCTGCATATTCCTTTTCCGAGTTCAGAAATTTTTCGAGAGTTGCCGCAACGAAAAGAAATCCTGACTTCACTTCTAAGGTGCGATCAAATTGGTTTTCATGATTTATCTTACCTCAATCATTTTAGAAGTTCGGTGCAGCGACTCATTGGTGAAGTTCCCACCAGTGAAAAGACCTGGGGCGTTTATCCCATCTCCATTGACACTGAACATTTTAAAAATCTTGCCGAGCTTCCCGAGACTCAAGATTGGATCGCTAAATACAGTAAGAGCAAAAAGAAAATGAAATGGATTCTGGGAATTGATCGCCTGGATTATATCAAAGGCATTTTACTTAAACTTCAGGCCTTCCGCCATTTTTTGAAAAGATTCCCGGAGGAAAGAGAAAAAGTTCAACTGGTTCAGATCATCATTCCTTCCCGCACGGAAGTCAGCCAGTATAAAAACCTCAAACGAGAAATTGAACAGATGGTCTCCAGTATTAACGGCGAATTTGGTTCTCCGGCCTGGATGCCGATTCAGTATATTTATAATTCTGTTTGTGAGCCGGAACTCTCCGCGCTCTATCAATTAAGTGATGTCTTATTTATCAGCTCCCGCCGGGACGGGATGAATCTGGTCTCCCTGGAGTACGTCATGTCCCAAAACGATCAATACCCGGGAGTCATTTTATTAAGTGAGTTTGCCGGAGCTCATTCCACCTTAAGTTATGCCATGTCCATTAATCCGTGGAACGTCACGGATACGGCCATGAGACTTAAAGAGGCCCTTCATCATCCTGAGGTCAAACGTAAAAAAGAAATGCGGGCGATGAAGGATTTTCTCACCAATTATACCTCTTCCGACTGGGCGAAAGTCATCCTGCGCGATCTGGTGATAGAAAGTAAAAAAACAGAAGTGGTAAAACAACTCCCGGAGCATGGTAAGTTTGACTGGATGAGGGATCTCAAAGGCAAAAGAGTTCTCTTCTTCTGCGATCTCGATGGAACGCTTGCTCCGATTGCTCCTCACCCCAAAGATGTGCGTTTGCACGACAGCACCATTGATCTCTTGCAAGAAATATCAGAGAACAAAAATTGTGAGTTTGTGGTGGTGAGCGGCAGGGACAAAGAATTTCTGGAAGAACAATTTCTCGATTATGATTTCAACTTTCCCCTCGCCGCCTGTCATGGGGCCTACTCTTTTTCTCCCAAAGATAATTTGTGGCACAATCTTATTCCCCATGACTCGACTAAGTGGAAAGAACTGGTGATGGAGATCCTGGAACTATATACCATGCGCACCCCGGAGAGCTTTATCGAAGACAAAGGTCATGCGATCACCTGGCATTACCGAAACTCTCCCCGGGAGTTTGCCGATTTTCTCGCCAATAAACTTTTTTTTGAATTAGAAGAGGCCATGACCGGCCAGCCGGTGCAGGTCAATTGGGGCAAGAAAGTGATTGAAGTTAAATCCATTCACGCCAACAAGGGCTACTTCGTTCAGCAGTGGATTCAAGGCCAGTCCCAAAAACCAGACTATATTGTGGCCATCGGTGATGACACCACCGATGAAGATATGTTCAATGTGCTTCAGGACCGAAAAGACATCAAGCCTTTCTGTATTAAGGTGGGCAAGGAAAAAACCGACGCTCACTATTTTATCAGAGAGCAGAACAGTGTGAATTTGTTTCTTCAGAATTTCCTTGAGAGCGTAGGACACTAGGATGCCAGGTCTTTTACCGAATCCCTATCTCTTTGCCCTGGGGGTGAGTTTACTCGCCTATATTCTAATCTGGGGCTTCAAAACGATGCTCTCCTTGAGAGTGGAAGGACTGATTCGTTCCAAAAATAATACTTGGGACGAAGTGGTGGTTTTTACCGCAGAAAAAACCACTCAGGCCTTCATGATTCTCACCGCTGCCTATATTGGCTTTCGCTTCATTAAACACTCTAAGCTCGTTGACCTCTACGCTGACCGGACTTACTTTGTCATTTTCATGTGGCAGGTTTCCATCTGGTCCTATCACCTGCTGGATAAATGGATTTCCTCTCGGGTCAAATTAAAGATGTTGAGAAATCCTGCCGCCGCCAGTTCCATTCACCTCATTCAACTGCTCGCCCGCTTTGTGCTCTTCTCTCTTCTTTTTCTTTTTACCTTAAGTAATCTGGGCATTCAGATCACCACCATTATCGCCGGGTTGGGGGTGGGTGGTATCGCCGTTGCTTTAGCGCTTCAAAAAATCCTGGGCGATCTCTTTGCTTCACTTTCCATTGTACTGGATAAGCCCTTTGTGGTGGGCGACTTCATTATTGTTGATCAGTATTTAGGAGAGGTGGAAAAAATTGGACTCAAAACCACCCGCCTGCGCTCACTCTCCGGTGAGCAGATCATCATTTCCAACTCCGACCTTCTGGGAACTAGGATCAGAAATTATAAAAGGATGGATGAACGACGGATTGGTTTTTTCCTGCACCTGCCGCTGGAGATTAGTTTTGAGAAATTAAAGACTGCAGTAAGTCTCGTGACCGCCATCATCCGCACCAAGAACATGGTGCGCTTTGATCGCTGTCATTTTATGGAGATCAGTAATTTTTCTAAGATTGAAGCGATCTACTTTGTTTTAAGTGAGGACTACAACATCTACATGGACATTCATCAGGAAATTTTACTGGAAATTAAAGAAGCCTTCAGAGAGGAGAAAATTACTTTTGCCTATCCCACCCAGAGTCTCAATGTGGCCCCGACAGAAATTTGGATGGCAGGCCATCTCGAACCAACTCGCGCGGATCACAAATTAAACAATGTAGGCCGTATAAATTGAAAAGAGCTCCTCAAACTTACCTTCGTACTTTAAGTCCAGCCACTCATGGCGGTCCTTAATGATCTCTTTGGTGAATTTTCCCCGCACCACCACTTTAACCGGACGCTTGTGAGCGATCTTTTCAATCTGCTTTAAGGTATGATCAATGTGTTCGACCTGGCCGTAGTCATAGATGAAATAAACATCGGCCACCGGGAGTTCAAAGCTAGCGGCAAACAAGTCCTGCTCAACGAGCTCACAGCGGGCAAAACCAAATTCCTTATAGAGACGCTTGCCTTCATTTACCCGGGCCTTGACGTATTCATAACCGGTGAATGAATTTTTGATATAGAGTCCGCCAATGACAATCCCCATCCGTCCATAAGCGGCTCCCAGATCAATAATGTGCTGATAGGGTTTGATTTTCAGAAGCTGCAAAATGCGCAGGCACTCTGAATAGGGAGTCTGCAGCGTTTGCAAATCCAGTCCCACCCAGGTCTGCACACCCTGATGCAAGGCCGGTCCCCAGGTTTCATGAGAACCCTCTGGTTCAAAGCCCTGAGCTTCCGCCACCAACATCTCTTCCACATACTTCATACGGAAGCCCAGGATCTTATCCACCATCTGGGAGTGCTGCTGACGAATGACATCATTGGATTTGGGAGACTGATAGAATTCAGGAAAATGGGCCAGGCGCTTTCGATCCGAAAGCGATAATTGGGAGTTCTCCAGACTTTGAAAGTCCAGAAGAGATTTTAATTCCGTCCGTGGAAAAAACTCTAACTGCAGCACACTTAATCCTTAAGTTGGCCTATGAATCTATTATTTCACTTTTTCAGGAGTATAACCAATTTCTTTGAGTAAAAACATCACCCGGTCATCGGTCAGATTTTCTACCTTCACAATTTTACTCTTAAGGTCCACATCAACCTTAATGGAAGGGTCACCCTTAGCAAGTTCACTCTTAATGGCCTTTTCACAATGGCCACAGGTCATGTCAGAGACTTTGAAAGTTCCCATTTTTACCTCTATTGATGGTTAGATTGCCTTACCAGGGAATCCAGAAACTGTCGCAGTCGCTGCACTCCTACAATTAAGGCTTCCTCAGCACTATATTGATTATAAACAATGTCGACGTGCTTAAAAATCTTATGAGATTCCCGGTGGATGATATCAATCTCAGCGTGATAGCTTTCTTTGACCTGATTGACGCATATCCGACCTAAAAGGTAAGGATTGTTTTCCAGGTCAATGTATTTTTCAATCGGAAATTCGTTCATAAACCTCATATGTGATCTTCAAATGACCGAAAAGTCAACGTTAGGATCATACGAGAAACGGAGTGAGATATGCATGCATTACAACAAATGTTCCCCAGCCTCACGCTGTTCTCCGATCTTGATTGGGATGCTGTCACTAAGGAATATGAAACAGAATATATGGATCTGTCCTTTCCTGAATACCTTCAGCAAAAGGCCTTGGATGGGGACTGCCCTCCTTATCTTTTTGAACTGGCCTTCTATGAACTGGCACTCTTCGATGCCAAAACCTCGGCCGAACCATTTCCTCATAGACCCGGTATCTATTTAAATCCCACCGCTCTCTTTTTGAGCCTGGAGTTTGATGTGAGACAGATGCTTAAGGATGCTCAAGGCGGCCAGATTGATGTGATCGAACGACCTCATGTGCTTTGCCTTTACCGGGACGCTCAAGACGCGCTCCAGACCTTAGAGATGAGTGATGAGGATCTGGAGCTGTTGGAGCATCTGGAAGATGGACCTCAAGACAGTCGTGATTTTGTCAGTAAAAAAAGTGAAGGCCACTTCCAGAAATTTATCGAAAATGGACTGGTACTGGATCTGCTGGAAGCCTAAGCGAGCTTTTTGAGCTTCACTACTTCAAACTCTTCCATGCCGATATTTTCATCATCAAAGCGCCAGCCGAATTCGGTGGCCGAGCCCACGGGGTAGAGCTTACCGATGGCCTCAAACTTCAAGGTGGGGTCGATAGTGATCTTCTGCTTACTCACGCCCAGAATAAAGACTCCCCCCACAGCTAGTTTATCCCACAGACTTTGGCGGATGGTATTTTCTCCAAAGACAATCATTTGATCGGGCAAGGCCACAACTGCCGGCATGGCCTGATCTTTCGGGACATACTCCTCGAGGTACTTTTTAATTTTAGATTCATCTTCCCGGTAGATCAGGGAATTTTTGGTAAATAGATAGGCCCCCACTGTTCCCAGTGGACCTAAGTTATGGGCCAGGGTGGTGGCCCGCTGTTCTAAGAGAGAGAGCAAAAAAGCGATCTGGGCATTAAGGATCAGGTAAGGAGATAATCCGACTGGATCACTCGTCTGCATCAGAGAACTCATGCTAAAGCGCGGGCCCATAAAAAGACAATCCAGAGACCAGAAGCTCGGAAGAACATCCAAGTCCTTTAAATCAATACCTGCATAAGGGTTCTTAAGGAGTACTTGCATCCTAATCTCCTGAATAAAAAAACCGATCAGATAGGCCTAGGAGTCCCATATGATGAAAGTTATTTTTGTCCTTACTGCTATTGTATCAATTTCTGTGGAAGTGGCCCATGCAAAAAGCCTGGAACTCAAAAGAAATACCCGCTCCATTTTTATTGAGGAAAAAATCAACTGGACCTTAGGCAAAGATCTATTTGGAATGCCTTTTGTCTACTTTTCACCTCAGAAGAATGGGCAGCGGTCCAATATCTCTTTTACTGATACCGGTGCCGAGGTGGAGCTCGATGTAAAATCCCTCGCCACATCCCAAAAGTCATACCAGCAAGGTCGTAAAGACTGGGCGCAAACTGTGAGTGCAGAGGTCATCGCTTTTTTACCATATGAAGTGAAGATCAATGATCATGGACACAAGGTCCATCAAATTGGTGTGAAGTACGTGCATGAAGGAAAAACATATCAGGAAAAATCTCATTATATTGAATGCCGCGGAAAGATTCTGTTCTCCAAATCACTGCGCCTGACCAGCAATCTTGAGCATGAACAGGATTTTAATGATCTCATTCAAGGCCTTGATTGCGGAGGTGTGTAATGAGAACGCTGGTGGGATTAAAACTTGCACTCATTCTGCTGGTCTCCTCTTTATCATCCTGGGGTCCTATCTCTATCAGTTGGGCCAAGGCTTCCACTTGTGAGAATGGCGAATGCGCTCAAAAACTCATTGACCGGCTGGAAGATGTGGGAGGGCTTTATAAAAAATCCTGTCTACCTTCAAAAGTTGATAACGGTCTTAATGAGGAGTGCTGGAAATACCTCACCGAAATTAATCATCTGGAAAAAGAACTCGCTAAACAGCAAACACTTTTGGAACAACGTCTGGGCTGCGACACCGGTGACTGTAAACACCCTGACCAGGAACTCTCTTTAAATTTTCAAGTCAAGAAACTAGCAGAGACGGAAGATTCCCTCAGCTGCTCAGAACCCAAAAAATTAGAAATTAAAAAGCAATGTCCCTCGGACATGAACTGTGTGCTGGTATCCTCGGCACTCACCGTCGGTGGCTACCTCGCGGAAATGATGGTCCCAGAAAATGCCAAACCCAAAGGATGTCATTTAGGAGACGATAGCTGTGTCACTCAGCTGGCCACAGGATTTTTAAAGGCCGCCATTTCCTTTTTCGAAGGGGCCTGGGGTCTGCTCAAAATGGCCGGCAATGCCGCCAATAAAAAGATGACCGAATTCTGGTCATGGGTCAAAGGAGCGGAAGACCACTCTTCCACTTCGCAACTGGCGATGGCCAAGGCCTCAGAAGATTCTGGCGTCTTTGATAGTCTTGTTAATGACTTCCCGGGAACGATGAAAAAAATCTGGGGCGCTTTAATGGGCTCCGTTAAGGAGTGGCTTAAGACTGACATCTTCTGCCAGAAGTGGTCAGGGGTCCCTCATCTTAGTAAATGCGAAAAGCCCACCGAGAGCTTTGATTGCATGTCCTGCAAAACCTGGGCGAATGGTTTATGTGCCGCCACCGGTACCTTGGTAGCAGAAGTCGTGCCAGCGTTTTTAACTGGAGGTCTGGTCACTGCCGTTAAACATGGGGCGAGCGGTGCGGCCAAGATCTCCAAACTCTTTAAGGTATCTGACAAAGGCATTAAGGCCATTAAGGGTTCCCGCGCCGGGAAAGCGGCCGCAGAGACCACTGCCAAGATAGATAAGGTGCTGAAAATTTCCACAGGTGTGAAAGCGACCAAGGCCGCAGTCGAAGCGGCACTCGCCTCCATCCGGAAGTATCTCACCTCACCTCTGCGAAAAACTCTGAAAGCTTCCTACGCCTCAATGTCCAAGGCCTTTACCCAAAAGGGCGTTTACCTGATGGAGTCGCCGGCCGGAAAAGTCATTCACTTCTCAGGCAAGGTTCTTAAAACCACCGGTAAAGTTGTTATTTATCCCATTGAAAATCCGCTGACCGTCATGGCCTATAAGGCCGGTGAACGAAGCTTTGATAAAGTCTTAAAGCTGGGCTCTCCCAAACTGGCCGCCACCACCACCGTTACAACGGCCGTGAGCAGTCAGCAAAAAAATCTTGAAAGTCTGCTGGCACGAATTGAAGAGGCCAAAGTTAAGAAGAGTAAGAAAAAAGATCTTTTAAAACTGGAAGAAGAACTCCTCTCTCAAGTTGAACCCGTTCGCCGCAAGCTTCTGAAAGAAATTCTTGCCAGTGATAAGACCGAATTTTCAGACATCATAAAGCACCTCTATCCAGAACTTCAGTATGGAGATCTGGCCCGTAAATTACCGGCCGACAAAATTCTTAAAGCAGAAAAAGAACTGTTCCTGGAAATTGAGGCAATGGCGGATGGTCCGCTCAAGAGTGCTCTCACTAAAAAATTCAATTCCCATGTGATCCAAGGCGAGGCCCGGATCCGCGTCGTAGGAAAGAGCTCTCCCACTTATAAACAGATCATTGATAACTCCAAGCTTCCTTCTGAAGAACGCTTTGAAGAAGCAATGAAACTCCTTAAGCGCGAGAACCTCAGTGCGGATGAAAAGGCCAAACTCTCAAAGGCACTCGAAGAGGCCCACCTGGCAGGACCCGACAACGGTGTCTTCGAGTACAGCTGGAGTGAACTAAGAGAGAAATATAAAATTCTCACAGATGCTGGCTTCACTAAAGATGAAGCCGATATCCTGATCCGCGCTGGTCTGGCCGGTCGTCCACCAGTAAGAGAACTGCTGCAGCCGGGCGACACCCTCTTTAGTGGTTTTGCTGAAGACATTGTCGAGGGCAACTTCCTGGAGAAACGGGAAAAGCTCTCAAAACTTATTGATGAAAAATACACCAAACGTCGCGACAACTTTATCACTCGTGCCATCTATGGTGCTGAAGATAAGAGAGAGGCGATTACCATCCAGGACAACGTTGAGTCCCTCTACTTTGTAGATTACCAGCACAACGTGCCGGAGCTTGATACTTTTATTAAGGGTGAGAAAACCGTTAATAAGTCTCAGATGGCCAAGCGCTATGATGAAGATGCCTTCACTAATTTTAAAGAGGCACGCAATTATCTTCTGACAAATAAACCCGCCATGACCAAAGACACACTTCTGCAAGTTCATCGCAAAATGATGAAAGGCGGGATTGAAAAAGTTCCTGAAAAGGATCTAGGTCAAATCCGTGATGGCCATTGGTATGGAGGAGTGCCCGCCAGTCACGCCATTGATGAGGCGATCATCCATGAGGTAAAAAACAATCCTTATCTCACCTGGATTGAGCACGGTAAAACCGCCGACGGCAAGGGCTTCGGCCAGATCATGTATCCCAATGTGGATGATGTGCGGAAAGAAGGACTTGATCTCATCCGTAAAAATCATCCCAAGCTGGTGATTGAAATTGAGGACTATCAGGCCCTCAGTAAAAAGTATAATAACCTCTATAGCGACTATAATAAAAAAGACAGTGTCTGGCAGGGCAGCCCGGAGGGCATTAAGGCGCGGGAAGAATTGCAGCTCCTAGGCGACCGCTACACCGCCCTCTCCAAGAACAAAAAGCAGGTCACTCAGAAACTCGTTGATGCCATGGTGGATGACCTGATGGATTGGTTCACTCGTGAGCGCACCCTCATTGGCGACATTAATTCACCACAGAAGCTTGATGAATTTGTGAATCTTGTGGCCAAATTCCAACGAGACCTGGTTTCGATTCATCCCCTGGCCAACGGAAACGGCCGCAGTACCCGTGAATTTGCCCTCTCCTACGCCCTGATGCGCGAAGGTTTTCCACCTCCAAGAATTATCGAACCCGATGCAGATATTTATAAGAGTGAAAAAGAATGGGCCAAGATCATCAAGCACGGAATTCTCGCCAGTGATTTCCTGATGGATGATTTAACGGAACGTTTAAGATTCGGTCTTCCGATTGAAAACTCCGTGGACCTTATCACTCCTTATACCCGTCCCCCGGTTAAGGTGGCGCTCAAGGGTGAGAAGAAAACTCCCCAGATGGAGGGAGTGGAATACATTGATCCTCGCCTCTATCGGGAAATTGTAAAACGCGAATTGCAAAATGATCCGCTCCTGAAGGAAACTTTTAAATCCAAACCGGTCGAGTCCTGGGACATTGTTCATAAACGAGTCGATGAAGTGTTTGCTAAAAACAACATCTACTATAAGCATCCTAAAAAAGGGATTGAACGAGTGGAAATTGGTTACGTCGATGAAGACTTCAAACACCTTTATGGGAAATCAAGTTTTCATGATCCCGAACTCTTTAACTTTAAAATGAAGACCTGGTATTCCGATGACATCACCTGGAGGGGGCTTGCCTCCAAGCATGCAGTCAAGAGTGAAGAAGAAATTCTTTCGATGTTCAAGGAACTCAACACCCACATGGCCTCCAATGCGGTGGTGGGAAAAGTGCGGGGCAAGGCCACTCCGGAAGATATCCGCAAAGCAGCGCTGGAAGATTTTGAAAAATATAACGACAACGTCTTTAACGACGGTCTGGTACAGATGGCCCGCGACCATTCGGAAACCGGTCCCATGTATGGCATCAGTTACGGCTACTCCACTTCCAAAAACCGTGACGTAGGCAAGGCCTTCGCCATGGGTGCGATGGTGGTGGGAGAATATGGCGCCCATAAGGCCCCGGAGCTTCAGGCCCTCTTAAAATCCCGGGTGCTGGTTGGGGCGCGGAAGGCCCATAAAGATGTGGACCTCACCCGCCTTAAACAAGTGCGGGAAGAATTCTCTTATAAGTATGGCCGTCAGCAGGAAGTGATGGGAGTCGGTGCCAGCGATCCTGATTCCATTTCCATTATCCAGACCATTGATGCTCAAGGTGAAGTAGAGCTGACTTATCTGAGAAATAAAAACAAACCAAATGAGATTTTAGTGATCAAGGGAGATATTGATCCTGACGCCACTCCCAATCCTGATCAGATTAAGCGCACCGTCGATCTCAAACGCTAAACAAAACTAAGACAAAAAAGAGGGTCCTTTAAGAGGGCCCTCTTTTTTGAGATAATCCGGACATGTCAACTTTATGCTGGATCAGACGCGATTTACGACTCCATGATCATGTGGCCCTCTCCAAGGCCTTAGATGAGGGAGAAACCACCTTAGTGTTTGTCTTTGATCCGCACATTCTGGGTAAACTTACCGACAAGCATGATCGTCGGGTGACTTTCATTTATCAGTCGCTGCAGGAAATCGAGAGTGAGCTACAAAAAAAAGGCTCTTCTCTTATTATCCTCTATGGAAACCCCGAAGAAGAAATTCCCAAGCTCGCCGCTCACCTAAAAGTCAGTGGTGTCTATTGCAACCGCGATTATGAGCCCTATGCTAAAGAGCGCGACAGCAAGGTTGAAAAAAAACTTAAAACCCTCGGCATAAACTTTGAACAGTTTAAAGACTCGGTGTTCTTTGAAAAACATGAAGTCTTAACCGGCAGCGGGAGCATCTATAAAGTCTTCACTCCCTATAAGAACAAGTGGATTGAAACTTTTGAGAAAAATGACAGAACCATTTCCGACTATGAATGCCAGCTAAAAAAGCTTCGCAAATTCTCTCATAAAAAAAATATCCTGGATCATAACTGGTATAAAGAAATTGGTTTCATTGAAACTCCTCCTCTTCTTCATGGTGGAACAAAGGCCGCGAAGAAACGACTCCAGCAATTTGAAAAAATCATTGATGACTATGATGAACAGAGAAATTTTCCCGCGGTAGCTGGAACTTCCAATCTCTCAGTCTATCTTCGTCATGGAAATATTTCCGTAAGAGACATACTAAGAGTGGCCACCGCCCATTCCTCTTCAGGTGCTAAGACCTGGCTCAGTGAAATTATCTGGCGGGATTTTTATCAGATGATTCTGGATGTTTATCCCCATGTGGTTAAAGGATCCTTTAAGCGCGAGTACGATAAAATAAAATATCTTGGCAGTAAGGAAGACTTCCACGCCTGGACCCAAGGGCAGACGGGCTTTCCCCTGGTGGATGCGGCTATGCGTTGTTTAAATGAGACCGGCATGATGCATAACCGCCTACGCATGGTGGTGGCTTCTTTTCTTTGTAAGACCCTGCTGGTGGATTGGCGCAAAGGTGAAGAGTACTTTGCCCACAAGCTTCTGGACTTTGATCTGGCCAGCAATAATGGTGGCTGGCAATGGTCATCGAGTTCCGGTTGTGATGCCCAACCCTACTTTCGGATTTTTAATCCCTACTCCCAGAGTGAGAAATTTGATTCCCAGGGGGAATTTATCCGCCAGTGGGTTCCTGAACTGCGAGGCCTCAAAGGAAAAGAGATTCATCATCCGGAGCCACTCCTCGCTCCCGATTATCCTCGACCGATTGTCAGTTATGAACTGAATCGAAAGCGATGTCTGGCCATGTATGAGATAGTTAAAGATCATTAAAAAACCATCATGACGCTGTCGGTTATTATTCCCATGAAAAATAGTCATTTCTCGACTGACAACTCGTGCAAATCTGTTACAGTAAAACCACTTATTTCTGCGACTTAAATCCGTTTAATTTATATCTCAAAGGGAGTTCTTTTGTATGATGACATCAGCTGTTAATCATTACTTTCGTTCTTCCATTGGTAGAAAACACCTCGTTGGTATCACGGGCCTGCTTCTTTGTGGGTTCTTAGTGAGTCACCTATTGGGTAACCTTCTGCTTTTGGTTGGACCTGATGCTTTTAATCTTTACGCCCACAAACTGGTTTCTCTGGGTGGTCTTCTTTATGTTCTCGAGGCCGGACTAGCTCTGGTTTTTCTTGTCCACATGTACCTGGCCGTAAGATTGAATTTAGAAAACCTTCGTTCTCGCGGAAAGTATGCTGTTAAAAAGCGCACTGGTCGTGGAACAACTCTGATGTCAGCAACCATGCCTTACACTGGTATGATTCTTCTGGTTTTCTTGGTTCTTCACCTGATGAATCTTAAATTCGGATCAGTCTATACAACCGTGGTAGATGGCACTGAAATGCGTGATATCTACAAAACCACCATGGAATACTTTGCAAGTCCTGTCAGCGTTGGCTGGTATGTCTTTGCTATGTTCTGTGCTGCTTTCCATACTGCTCATGGTTTCTCTTCTGCTTTCCAGTCACTTGGTTGGAACCATCCAAAGTATTACGGTAAAGTTAAAATCATTGGCTATCTCTACGCTATTCTGGTCGGCGGCGGTTTCGCTTTCGTATCAGTTTGGGCCTATCTGAAGGGAGTGTAATATGTCTCTTAATCTTGACTCAAAAATTCCGAGCGGCCCTCTCTCTGAAAAATGGGCAAAACATAAATTTGAAATGAAGCGGGTTAACCCTGCCAACAAAAGAAAGTTCACCGTTATCGTAGTTGGTACTGGTCTGGCCGGAGCTTCTGCTTCAGCAACCCTCGCCGAACTTGGTTACAATGTTCTTTCATTCTGTATTCAGGATTCAGCTCGTCGTGCTCACTCGATTGCTGCTCAAGGTGGTATCAACGCCGCAAAGAACTATCCAAACGATGGTGACTCAGTAAAAAACCTTTTCTACGACACCATTAAAGGTGGAGACTACCGTGCACGTGAAGCCAACGTTTACCGTCTGGCCGAAGTGTCCAATAACATCATCGATCAGATGGTCGCCCAAGGCGTTCCCTTTGCCCGTGAATACGGCGGTTACCTCGATAACCGTTCATTCGGTGGTGCTCAGGTAAGTCGTACCTTCTATGCCCGTGGACAAACTGGTCAACAGCTTCTTCTCGGTGCCTACTCAGGTATGATGAAGATGGTTTCCAAAGGCAAAATCAAGCAATACAACCGTCGTGAGATGATGGACCTTGTGACCATCAACGGTAAAGCACGCGGTATCATCGTTCGTAACCTGATTACTGGTGAACTTGAAAGATACGCAGCTGATGCTGTTCTTCTTTGTACCGGTGGTTACGGAAACGTTTTCTATCTTTCAACTAACGCTCAGGTTTCTAACGGCTCGGCCGCTTGGAGATGTCACAAGCGTGGTGCAGGATTTGCCAACCCTTGCTTTACTCAGATTCACCCTACTTGTATTCCTGTTCACGGAGACTATCAGTCTAAGCTAACCCTTATGTCTGAATCTCTTCGTAACGATGGACGTGTTTGGGTTCCGAAAAAAGAAGGCGATACTCGTAAGCCAGCTGATATCCCTGATGAAGAAAGAGATTACTACCTTGAGCGCGTTTACCCATCATTCGGTAACCTGGCCCCTCGTGACGTATCTTCACGTCAGGCAAAATTCCGTTGCGATGAAGGCAAAGGCGTAGGCCCTACCAAGCAAGCCGTTTATCTGGATTTCCGTGATGCCATTAAGCGTGACGGTAAAGAAGTTATTGCCGGCAAGTACGGAAACCTCTTTGAAATGTATGAAAGAATCACTGCTGATGATCCTTATAAAACACCAATGATGATCTACCCTGCTGTTCACTACACTATGGGTGGTCTGTGGGTGGATTATAACCTTCAATCAACTATTCCAGGACTTCATGTTCTAGGCGAAGCGAACTTCTCAGATCACGGTGCTAACCGTCTGGGTGCTTCTGCTCTGATGCAGGGTCTGGCCGATGGTTACTTTGTTATCCCGTACACTCTAAGTAATTACCTTGCTTCAACTCCACTTGAGAAAGTAACAACTGAAGACAATGCTTTCAAAGATGCTGAGCAGGCAGTAATGCTTCAGACTTCAAAAATTCTGGGCATCAAAGGTAAGAGAACCGTTTCTGACTTCCACAAGGCCCTAGGCCACATTATGTGGGACAAAGTCGGTATGAGCCGTAACGAAGAAGGACTCAAGTCTGCCATTAACGAAATCAGAAAACTTCGTGAAGAATTCTGGCATGACGTGAATGTTCCTGGAGACACTGGTAACTTTAACCTTGAACTTCATAAAGCAACTCGCGTAGCTGATTATCTTGAGCTTGGTGAACTGATGGCGCTGGACGCTCTTGAGCGTAAAGAGTCTTGCGGCGGTCACTTCCGTGAAGAGTTCCAGACTCCAGACAATGAAGCTAGACGCGATGATGAACACTTTACTCACGCTGCTGTATGGGAATACACCGGTCAAAACTCAAGCCCTATCCGTCATACGGAAGAGCTAAAGTTTGAGAATGTTCAACTTGCTACACGTTCGTACAAATAAGGAGCCCATTTTATGGCATCTACAACAGATACTATGTCGTTAAACCTTAAAATTTGGCGTCAAAAAGACCCAACCGTAGAAGGTAAACTTGTTGATTATAAAGTGGACAATGTTTCACCAGACCAATCTTTCCTGGAAATGATTGATGTTTTGAATGACCAGCTTGTCCGCAAAGGCGAAGATCCTATCGCTTTTGACCATGACTGCCGCGAAGGTATTTGTGGTATGTGCTCAATGACAATCGATGGTAAAGCTCACGGCGGTTTCAAAAACACGACAACTTGTCAGGTTCACATGAGACTTTATAAGAGTGGTGATACTATCGTGATTGAGCCATTCCGCGCTCAGGCCTTCCCGGTTATTAAAGACCTTACTGTTGACCGCTCGGCCATTGATAAAGTTATGGCCGCTGGTGGATACGTAACTGCCAACACTGGTAATGCTCCAGATGGTAACGCGATTCCTATTCCTAAGCCGGTTGCTGATGCTGCTATGGACGCTGCTGCTTGTATCGGTTGTGGTGCTTGCGTAGCTTCTTGTCCAAACGGTTCAGGAATGCTTTTCATGTCAGCTAAGGTTTCTCAGCTGGCCCTTCTTCCTCAAGGTAAGCCGGAAGCTCCTCGTCGCGCTTTGAATATGGTTTACACTCACGATTCTCTTGGTTTCGGTAACTGTTCAGTTCACGCTGAATGTGAAGCAACTTGCCCGAAAGGAATTTCTATCGAGCACATTGCCCGCGCTAACCGTGAATATATGAAAGCTGCTTTCAGCTATCATGAAAAGACACATTCCGAAGGCGGAGCTTAATTGAAAAATCTGAAGGCCCCGCAAGGGGCCTTTTTTTTGCCCATTTTTATTCTGCTGCTAGGTATGGTCTCCATTCAGTTTGGAGCGTCCCAGGCCAAAGAACTCTTTCCCGTCCTGGGTGTCGGTGGCACGTCCACTTTAAGGCTGTTGTTTGCGGGCCTTATCATGGCGGCGGTCTTTCGTCCCTGGAAAGTTAAGTTCACGCCCGCAGTACTAAGAAGCCTCGCCTTCTATGGCGTCTCCTTGGGCTTCATGAATTTTAGTTTCTATTTTGCGCTGGAGAGAATTCCGCTAGGTATTGCCGTGGCCCTGGAGTTCACAGGTCCTCTGGCGGTGGCCATTTTCTCTTCTCAAAAAAAGATCGATTACCTCTGGGCCTTACTGGCGGCCGTTGGAATCTTTTTGCTCCTGCCTTTGGATATTAATGCCGAAGCGCTGGACCCAGTGGGCATACTTTTTGCTCTCATTGCCGGACTCTGCTGGGCCCTTTATATCATCTTCGGTAAGAAGGCCGGAGACACTCTCGCCGGAGGCATTGCTTCCAGCATGGGCATGCTCATTGCCGCCATGGTGGTGCTGCCCTTTGGACTCGCTGCCGACGGTAGCAAGCTCTTTAATCCCTCTGCTCTTCCTTTAGCTTTAATGGTGGCGGTATTCGGCAGTGCTTTGCCTTATACCCTGGAAATGTTTGCTTTAAAGAAAATGCCCACCAAGACCTTTGGTGTGCTGATGAGCATGGAGCCGGCAATTGCTTCTTTTATAGGACTTCTTTTTTTAAGCGAGGCCTTAACTCTTACCCAATGGCTCGCCATTCTTTGCGTTATGATTTCTTCCCTCGGTAGCTCACTGACTCAAAAAAATAGCTAACGAGATTTGTCATTTCTTTCCTCACAAAGCATGCAAAAATCACTCTCCCTTTGGAGGTGTGCATGAGATGTCTCTTCCTTTTTCTCCTCTTATTTTCTTTCCCCCTGGGGGCCACCAATCATGAACGTCTCATGAGTCTTAAAACGGTGACCCGTTTTGTTTACGGCTCCTGCAATGATCAAACCGAGGCCCAGCCCTTGTGGAATGAGATGCTTAAGGCCCGTCCTGATTTTTTTATGTGGGCGGGAGATAATGTCTATGCCGACCGGGAACACAATAAAAGCCTGAAACTTGCCATCCAAAAGCAGAATAAAATCCCCGCCTACTTAGAATTTAAAAAAGAAGTTCCTATCATGGGTATGTGGGACGACCATGATTTCGGCGGCAATAACACTAACGGCTATTTTGAGCACAAGGTTCAGAATCAAAAGCACTTCCTGGATTTTTTAGAAGAACCTGAAAACTCCCAGAGACGTAAACAAGAAGGCGTCTACACCAGCTACACCTTTGGAAAAATCAAGTTCCTCCTTCTGGATAACCGCTACTTTCTCGATCTTGATCCGGGGGCGGCGATGCTGGGGGAAAAACAATGGCAGTGGCTTGAAAAAGAGCTGACGGACTCCCAGGCGAGCATTCATTTTATTATGTCCGGCCTATCCATCCTCTCCCCTGTGCATGCTCTCTCGGATGGTTCCTGGGCCAATTATCCTGAGGAGCGAGACCGCTTACTTCTGCTGGTGGAAAAACTAAAGACCAAGGGAGTGGTTTTTCTGACGGGAGACATGCACTTTTCCAGCATCTTCAGGCGCCGGGGACATCTGGAGTTTCTCTCCAGTGGCATGACCCATCGGGTGCCGCGAATTTTCTGGGGTTATCTGGGCAGTCGATATGAGACCTCTTTTTTCGGACTTAATTTTGGCGTCGTCGACATTGACTGGGATGAGGATCAACCGATTCTTTCGATGGCCATTCGTAATCGGCGGGGAGAAGAATTCCACCGGAGGACCTTTCGGCTACAGGACAACCGGTGGATAGAAGATAAAATGTCAGAGAGTGGCTTTGTGGCAGAGAACTTTGGCGGCAACTTCCTTGATGGAGTCGATTAAACGACCTTCGAGTTTCGCCTCCGTAGTACAAGATTCCAGGATCACCTGGTAACCCAGGGCCATGCCGTCAAAACGAACCTGGCGACCAAAGTTTCCACAAACCACACGAGACTTATCCAGAGGAATTTCCAACTCTTTATTGATCACTAAACTTTTATCACTGATATGAATGGATTCCACACCTTCCATCCTAAGGTCCTTAAACTCACAATTTAGGTCTTGGGCAAAAACTTGGTTCTGAAAAAGAACTAAGAATAATAAAAATAAAGAAGCTTGCATCAGCTTGTTCATCCCTTCCTCCTTCATGTGGCGTGGAATATTTTATGAATAACATGCTGAAATCAAATATGTAATAAGTGCATTTTGGCACTATGTATTTTTTTTAAAGGCCTGTTCTGGGAGTGAAATCTTTAACTTTCTCTTACAACCGCAAGTTGTCCTTTAGTCCTATTCGTTTTAGGATGAGCTATGTTTATTTACGATTCAACCACCCTGGCCTTCATTCAAAAATCAGAAACTTTTTTGAGAGAAATTCTTAAGAAGGCGGGAATCACAGTTCGCAAAAGCCGATTTGAATTCAATCGCTATTTATATCCCATCACAGTGGTGGTCTTTGAAGGAAAGGAATGGGGCCACTTCAATGCTCCTTACTTACAAATTGGTCTCAATCGTAAGCTCATTTATCTGGCCAAGGACAGTGTGGTTCGCGATGTTTTAAAACATGAGCTGGCCCATTACCTGACCCACATAATGTATAAAGATGTTCGTCCCCATGGAACAGAATTTAAGGAAGTGTGTCACCGTTTCGGCTTCCCGGAAGATGTCGCCCAGGCCACCATGAATCTGGATGAAAGTAACCTTTCTAAGGAAGGTGATCTTAATTCAGAAAGAATTTTGGAGAAGGTCAAAAAACTCTTGATGCTGGCCCAAAGTTCCAATTCCCATGAAGCTGAACTGGCCACTATTAAGGCCAATGAACTCCTCTTGCGCCACAACCTTGATTATCTGAGCGACAAAGAAGAGCCCATCTATATGGACCGTTTTCTTATTCGTAAAAGAAAAGATACCAAGATTACGGCGATCTATTCCATCTTAAAGCACTTCATCGTACGGCCCGTTATCAGCCAGGGTAAAAACTCCTGCTGCCTGGAAGTCTCCGGCTCCCTCACCAATGTAAAGCTTGCGGGTTATGTGGCGAATTTTCTTGATCAGGAACTCGATCACCTGTGGGAAGAATCTCGCAAAGAGCACGGTCTTAGCGGACTGCAGGCCAAGAACTCTTTTTTTCTGGGTGTCGCCGAAGGCTTTAACGAAAAAATGAAGAAGTCTAAAATGAGCTACAGTGAAGCTGACAAGAAGGCGCTCATTGTGGTGGAAAAGAAGCTCGATTTTGATACTCAAATGATCTATAAGCGCCTCAGTTTTACCCGCTCCGGTCACCAGAGTGATTACAATGCTAATTTGGTTGGTCATGGCAAAGGTCTCTCCCTTACTATTCGCAATGCTGTAGAGGGCAAAGGGAAGAATCTTTACCTGACGGAGCGATAGGCGTAAGCTTAATTTATGAAAAATTTTGTCGAGATTTTTAAGGCCATTAATAAATACGATCTTGATAATGCACTTACCTTTGAAATTTTTTCGCCTGGACTGATCACCTACAAGATGACCATTCAGGACAAACACCTGAGCTCCCCTAACATTGCCCATTAACACCTACCCATTTTCAAAAAAGGACTTCCTCCATGACTTTACATCCGCTGGCCAAGAGAGCTTTTATTATTGGAACTGCCCTACTCGCTTTAGGGGTACTGATCGGTGCCTTTGGCGCTCATGGGCTGAAGAACATGGTGGAGGCAGAAAAGCTCGTAACCTTTGAAACTGGTGTTCGCTATCACTTCTATCACGCTTTCGGTATTTTGATTGTGGGAATTCTGCAGCAGCTTTTTCAAAGCGTGCGCTTGAGCGCTTCCCTCTTTTCTTTTCTGGTGGGAACACTGCTCTTCTCGTTTAACTGCTACTTGTACGTCATTACCGGCATTAAAACTTTTGCCATGATCGTTCCCATTGGTGGAGTGCTGTTTGTTATAGGATGGGTCGCGCTGATGCTTAAGATGATTAAGTTAAAATAGGCCAAAGCCGCAGTTCTTTTTAAGATAGACATCAAATTCCTGATCGGTAGGAAATTTAAATTCAATGGGACTCACATCCAGAGGTTCCCAGAAGTCTGTTTTAGGACGACGGCAACGCTGGCCACTCTGACCATGAATGATAAGAACATCGACCGACCCTTTAAGTCCGTACTCCATGTCTATTTTGTTATTTTCATACTGGCCCAGCTGAGGCGATTGCCCACGGGCGTTCGCTCTTAGAACCACACCCTTGCCCTGATACTTTAGATCCGCGTATTGTCGCTTCTGGCGATCACGGCTTACATCCACCGGACCTTCAGTAAAAACGCCGCCCACTATTTCTTTGGAGTCTTTTTGAAAGATGATTTTTTCCCCGTTGGGAAGAGTCACATCAATAGTTCCAGTGAGCTGCTCCACGATAGGAAGATTCTTTCTGGGAAAGAACATAAAAAGTGAATGCATGGTATGGGAGACAGTGGCGTTGGGCGCATCATCGATTTCCAGGGCAATGTTTTGTCTCGCCTGTTCCAGATAATCAAAATGAAATACCCGTTGAGAATCGCGGTTACGGGCAGCATCGACGATGCGGTTATCTCCCATATTCTCTAAGCTAAAACCTTCTGTCGCTGTTTCAGGAAAAGCACTTCCCCGGCTGATGGAAATTTCTCCCTGACTGCGGGACTGTGAGTATTCATGATTAAGTGGCAGTACACTGTCCTTTAAAGGAGCGATCGTTGTTTTAAGAACGAGCTCTTTGGACATAACTTTTTCCTGCCAATCCACCAACATCCGAATATTTTTGCTCTTTGGGTGCGGAAGAATCTCGGCCTTATAGACACCCTTTTTTACCACGAAAGGCTTGGCCTCAATGTCTTCACTGCTCGACAACGTCAGATCCATAGGATCAACACCGGTCAGAAGCATCCCCTGTTCATCATAAAGCTTTACGATGAGAAAAGTAGAATCCAGGCCACTGGCAAAAAGCTTGTCACTGGTGAACTCTCCTTCAATCTTATCCACAGAAATATCTTCACGAGTAAGACTCGCGAGATAACGCTTTGAAGACGAGTATTTGTACTTCAAAGGGGCCTGAGAACAACTGATAAGGATCATTAAAAGCAATAAGCGCATGGAGCACTTATCGGTAAGTCCCGGGGGAAGATGAATATGTGATTAAACAGATTTGACGTCGGGCCCGTAGACCCATTTGTGCTGCTGACCGATGACCCGAAATGGCAGTCCAAACTTCTCATTTAACTGCACAACTAGTTGAAATCTGTTCATTGGAAAGGCTTCGCCTGGTTCAAAACAAGGAGTCAGGCACCAGGGAACTTGGTTATCATTCGCGGCCTTAACAAAATGAAAAGCATCGTAGGCCGCCTCAAAATCTTTTTTATCCGCCACCACGGCCTTAATTTGCGCCTTGTGAGCGTAATCCTGAATGAACTTTAAAAGAAGTTCCTTGGAGGTGCGCACCTGAGTAGAGGGCGTTTTTACATCGTAAGAAATAAAGTCCACTTGATCGAAAACTTCTTTCACCACACGGGTGCCCGCTGCTTCGATATTGATGAAGTAACCTCTGGCCTTAAGTTCCTTAATTAAATCAAGGAGCGAAGGAATGTGAGAAGGATGAAGAGGATCACCGCCAGTGATCGAAACGCGCTTAATAATATTTTGCGAAAGAGTTTCCACCTGCTCCATCACTTCATCCAAAGATTTAGTGTAGGAAGGATCAAACTCCCAACTCTCTTTCGTGTCACAATTCACACAGCCAATGTGGCAGCCTTGAAAGCGCACGAAGATTTGCGGAATGCCGATGTGGATTCCTTCGCCTTCAGTGGCCCGGTAGATGGAATTGATTAAGAGTGTTGTCATGGGCGGCGAGTATAACATGCTGGGAAGAGAGTGAAAACCATTGAGTTTCAACGACTTAAACCAAGAGTAAAATTTACAAAAACTCCTAATAAGTAAGGGATTTTCTTAGAATTGTTTACTAGGATTAGTCCATGAAATCTAAAGCTTTTTTAGCGAGTATCGCCTTATTAACTCTTTTGGTTAGTTGTGGTGATGAACTCAGTTCTAATCATAAACAAGGCACGCCCGTGAGTGATCGGCCCTCCATTGAAACTGGTGAAACAGTGGCAGTGGCTTCTTATCTGCACAGGGAAAGAGGGGCCGCCGTTTTAACCTCCTTCGAGGAAATTGCTCAGATTATTTCCAATGATCTGCCTACCGCTTCTTACCGCACGATTCCCTTGATGGAAAAAGACGATGAAGGCTCGGCGGTCAATGTCACCACCCGCGGAAATTTAGGCAGACCCGATATCGCCTGCGGCCTAGGCCCGGACTTTGCCGGCATCGATTCCCGCATCAATGACTGCTTTCAAAAAAATGCTGAAAAGTCCCAATGGGAAGGCTTCCGTTATGGGGCAAGCGGCGAGAGCACCTGGAAACTAGTCAGCCGTTCCGAGAGTGGAACTGAGATCTGGCTCGATAACCGCACCGGAATGGTGTGGTCAGATATTGTGGCCACCGCCAATTGGTGTAAGGCCTCCGGCAATGATGATCTTCCTGCCGGCACCACCACTATCAATTGCAATGATTTAATGGCGCAGACCAGAACCTGTCAGGATCTTTTCATCGAGGGCATGGGTTCAGTTATCATCTGGCGCCTTCCTACCAGAGGAGATTTTCTACAGGCCGATCTCGATGGCTCACGCTTTGTCTTGAAGCCGGAAAATGCTTCGGGCCTTTGGACGGCCACCATGAGAGCAGCTTCCACAGGACGCTCTGAGGCCTGGATTTATAACTCCATCGACGGTACACTGACTGCTGGAAATTTAACTACTGAGCGCCAGGTAAGATGCATCGGCGCCCCCATTCGCTAATGGATATTCAAACTACTTATCAAAAAATTCTTTCACAACTTGAACAGGGCCACCGCGCCTTGGTTCGTTTTTCAAACGATGAATTAGAAGAATTAAACCAATTGCTACCCAAAGTTCTGGAGCAACAAGACTGGCAACAAATGGAAGCCCTCTTGTGTATCATTGAACATTCTGCCGGCCTTTATGGGAAATTTGAAAAAAATATTCTCAAAGTCATGGACTCGGCCATTCCCGATTCTTTAATTGTCTTCGCCATGAATTGTGCCCGAAAACACATCATAGATGCCCGTTTTCAGAGAGGCCAGCGCCTGGATTACGATTTTTTGGAACTCTTAAAGAAGCTTCTGTTCCACTCCAATCCCGAAGTTGTTGAGTGGACTCTGCGGTTGATTGAGTCTTGTGGAAATCAAGGTGTATATTTTTTAAAGGAATTTGATAAAATTAAACCACCCCCTTGGAAATGGTTTAATGCTCACCAAAGGGCCGTGCGTGAAATTATCACGCTCCTCGAAAGAAGATGGAGCCCCTTTGAAAAACCCAAGTCTTGATCCTAACCAGGCCCTGGAAATCATCCGTGAAATAGAAAATATGGCGGGTCAGCCGAATTTTGACCTCATTCAAAGAGAAGACATTAAAGTTCAAATCAGAGTGAATGAAGAAGTGGCCCCGGCCAAATTCCGTCCGGATCCGCTCATCCCCGGCGGTTATATTGCCAACTCCTTAACAATTAGGGCCATGCGTCCGGACATCTTTGTCCTGGGAGACTCCCTGGATGATTTGTCGGCCCCTTATCAATGTGCCTGCGGGCAAGAGCTCGATGTCCAGTTCTGGAAAATTTGCCCATATTGTGCAAGGGGAATTAAACCCTGACCTTTTGACTCTCCAAGAAAAAAAGTCCACAATTACATCATGCTTATAGTTCAAAAATTTCATTCGATTCATGAAATTGATCCGGAATTCATTCCGAATATAGAAGTCTTATTACAGGAAGATGTGGCGAGCTTCGCCACTCTCGTTCAGCGCCATGATGGGGCCCCTGAGGGTAATGTCTTCACCTACTTCCTGTTTTTTGGACCCACTCAAAATGCTCCCATTGGTTTTGCCCAACTGTGCCTGAAACCAGTGCCGGCCCATGATCTTCTGCCTTGGCACAAGCGTCTGGCCTTCTGGGATAAATCTCATCAGCACTGGAAACAAGTCACGTGGGAAATTGGTGACGGCAGTTCAGGGATGTGTGTTTTCGATCCTCGCTTTGCACGCTCTGGAAGAGACAAGATTCAGGAACTGATTAAAGAGTATGAGGCCCGTCCTGATGTGGTGGGTGAAGAGCTCTATTGCATTAAGGGGCTGCAGGATTTTCATTTATCAATGACTAATGAGATTAAGTGGTCCAAGGAGATCTTCGTCCTTGAACCTCTTTCCAAAGCCTTTAAAAATTATCAGGACTATCTGGGAAGCCTCGTTCCTGATGTACGAAAACAAATCAAAGAGAGCTGGAAAGAGCTTCATAAGAACAGTGAAATTGAACTCGGTGACTACCCTTCACCACTTGATACACCAAAAACTCTTCCTATCCCGGCGGAGCAGCTTGAAGTGTGGGCCAAATGGGGAGCTCAAGTTTTGACCTTTGAAAAAGACCTGCAAGTTCTCGGCTGCCTTTTAGTTTTAAAAGGCAAAAACGGAAACATCTTTTTTGAGCCCTTCCCCTTTGAACCGGAAGGCGAGGTGCTGGTGGATGATGAGCTTTATACTCAATATGCCCTGTTAAAGTTTTTTGAAATGCCGGATGCCCGCAAGTGTCATCTGATGAAATTTGGATCGAAGCTCGTGTTCGAAGAAAGAGAAGATCTTAAATTCTTCCAGTCACAGGGCTTTCAATTAAAAACAGTGGTAAGACAATTTCAATCCCGTCTTAAAGAACTAGAACAACCGCTATGACTGAAAGTGAATGGATCTTCAATGTTGTCGATTCCTTCTATCAGAAGGCCAAAGTCGACGTTCTAATCGGTTACCATTTTTGGATCATCAACGATTTTGACACCCACATTCCAAGAATCGCTTCCTTCTGGGAGATACAACTTCTGGGCACTTCCTCAAGGTCACTTGAGAAACCATTCAATGTGGTGGGACTTCATCTTCCCATGGGGATTAAGCGTGGGGAACTGGGACGATGGCTCGTGCTCTTTCGACAGTCACTACAAAAAGAGACACAAAAGCATCCAGAGATGGAAAAGCTGGCAGTTTTATGGGACGAGAGACTGACGTTTTTTGAAGGCGTTTTTCTAAGGTTTCTTGGCCTGTAGTATTTCCACAACAAACTTTTCCAGTTCCGGCTCTCCGGTCACGTCATCAAAAAGCCAATTTTTAAAATAATATCCACGAAACTTTTTCGCTGCATAAATAGCTTCCGCTTCGGTATTAAATTCAACTGCGATCATATCGAGATTTTTCACTCTTACGGTATGACCGGCCAGACAACCTTCGCTATACTCAGAGCAATGAATTCCTTCTGCTAAATTTTTGGGAAGGATCACCGTCACGGAGGGCTCAGCATCCTGGGCTTTTTTAAAAAGGGCCTCTTTGCTATACTTGACCTCTTTCGTGCAAGATGCGCCTAGTATCGACAAAAGTGTCATAAACAGAAGAAATAGATTGGTTCTCATAGACTTAAGTTTAAACGAATCTCGTCCAAGGACAAGTATGTTTCAATTACCACAAAGACTTTCACTGACCTTTACCTCATCTGAGGGACCCTTCATCGAGCTCTTTTCTCCCAATGATGGAAAAGTTTTAAGCTCCGTTCAACAGGCCATGGCTGCAGATATTGATCTCATTTTAAAGACCACCCAAGAAGCGCAAAAAGAGATGGAAGCCTTAAGACCTTTTGAGCGCTCGCGCATTCTGCTTGAGGTGGCCCGTGAGCTTAAAGGTCAGGTTGATTTTCTGGCCCAGGTCATTGCCAGCGAGGGAGGAAAACCGCTTAAGGACGCCAAGGTCGAAGTCCAGCGGGCGATTGCCACCATTGAGCTTTGTGCTGAAGAAACTTTACGCCTAACCGGTGAAGTTATTCCAATGGAGAGAACTCCCGCCGGCAAGGATCATCTGGCATTTACTATGAAATCCCCCATTGGAGCAGTGCTGGCGATTTCCGCTTTCAATCATCCCTTAAATCTTATCGCTCACCAGGTCGGTTGTGCTATTGCCAGCGGCAACAGTGTGGTCTTAAAACCGGCTTCCTCCACTCCACTCTCCGCCTATTTTTTATGGGAGGCTTTTCAAAAAGCACAGCTCCCCAAGAATGGTTTACGAGTGGTGAATGCGCCAACTGAGCTAGTGGAAAAGCTGGTCGCCTCCAGTGAATTTCACTTCGTCACTTTCATCGGTTCTGCCAAAGTTGGCTGGGAGATGAGACGAAAGATTGCCCCGGGAACCAGAATCTCTCTGGAGCATGGCGGACAGGCCGCGGCCATTGTTCGTGAGGACGCTGACCTCGAGCAAGCGGTGACCGCTCTGATCAAGGGAGCCTTCTATCATGCAGGCCAGGTGTGCATTTCCACTCAAAAGATATTTGTGCAGGAAAAAGTATTTGAAACATTTTTAAAAGAGTTTTCACTTAAGACGCAGAAACTAAAAGTGGGGCCCGCCACTCAGGAAGATACCGATGTTGGCCCTCTGATCAGAGCGGGCGAAGTGGTGAGAATTCAAGAATGGATTCAAGAAGCACTCACTTCTGGAGCAAAACTTGAAATGGGAAATAAGACATCAGGAAATGCTCACCAATACCTCTCACCCACCATTCTTTCACAAGTGCCAAGAGAGGCCCGTCTCATGAAAGATGAAGTCTTCGGTCCAGTGGTTTGCATTAACTCTTACCAGGAAGAAGAAGAGCTTCTGGACTATTTAAATTCCAATTCCTATGTCTTTGAATCGGCACTCTTTACTAAAGACCTTTCCCGCGCTCTGCAAATAGCCAGCTCGATCACCACCATGACATTTGTGATTAACAATCACACCGCCTTCCGGGTAGACCAAATGCCTTTTGGCGGACATGGCCAGTCAGGTCTGGGCATAGGCGGGGTTAAGTACGCCATGGAAGAAATGACCCGAATGAAACAAGTCATTATAAAAATCTAGACCGCCTGATCCAGGGCCCGGTCCAAGGTTGGATACTTGAAGTGAAAGTTCTTCTCCTTAATTTTTCGGGGAATAACTTTTGCTCCTTCCAGCAGTACCGTCGACATTTCACCAAAGATTAATTTTAGAACAAAGGCCGGCAGTGCCGCGATGGTTGGTCTTTTTAAAGTACGTCCTAAAGTTTTGGTGAATTCTTTATTGGTGACAGGGTTAGGGGCGGTGCCATTAATGACTCCTCTCACCTCTGCATTTTTCAAACTGGTGACATACATATCTGCCAGATCATCAACATGAATCCAACTCATGTATTGGTGACCATCTCCCACCACTCCGCCAGCTCCTATTTTGAAGGCAGGAAGCATTTTTTTAAGGGCACCACCTTCATGTCCTATCACCACACCTGTTCGCACTAAAACTACTCGCAGACCCAGTTTTTGCGCCTTATTTGCCTCGGCTTCCCAATCAGTACAAACCTTGGCGAGAAAGTCATGAGCCGGAGTTGAGTCCTCCGAGATCTCTTCTTCTCCCCGATCTCCATATATACCTACTGCTGAAGCAGAGACCAGGACTTGAGGTCTTAGCCTTGGCTCCATGTTCTCAATCCTCTTAACTAGGTTGGATGTTCCTAGAATTCTTGAATCGTAGATTCTTCTTTTTTGTAAATCGCTCCAGCGCTTGTCGGCGATGCCTTCACCCATAAGGTTGATCACTCCATCAACTCCTTCAAAGGCTTCCTCAGGTGGAAGAGTGCTAGTAGTATGATCCCATACAAAATAGTTGCATTTCTCACCCAGCGCAGACTTGGCATGATAAGCCGACCTGGTAAGAACCACCACTTCATCCCCCGCACTTTGCAGGGCCTTAACAATTCGTCGACCAATAAATCCGGTAGCACCAGTAATAAGAACTTTCATAATCCCACCTTTATGGTTGATTCAAACTATCAATCACTTGTAACCAGGGCCGAATGAGGCATAATCATTATATGAATAAGAAATACGGACTTGTCATGACTGGTGGTGGTGCAAGGGCGGCTTATCAAGTCGGTGTTACCCGTGCTCTCTATGAAATCGCTGACAAAAAAAAGAACCTTTTTGATGTGATTACTGGAAACTCTGCAGGGGCCATTAATTCCACCTATCTTGCGGCCAACACTGAAAACTGGGACGTGGCCACTCATAATCTTTCTGAATTATGGATGCGTATTACTCCAGAGAACATCTATGATCTTAGAACGAAAAAAATTTCAGATATCGGATTAAAATTAATTTCCGGAACCGTCTTAGGTGGACTCACCTCTAAGGGCAGTTCGATCAATCACCTGCTTGACACTTCTCCTCTGAAAAGACTCGCCGAACGGGAAGTTGATTTCAAACATATCCAGGCCAATATTGACCGCGGCAATCTTCACGGTATAGCTCTGTCGGCCACTAATTATAATTCAGGAAGCAACGTTGTTTTTTTTCAGGGCAAAGAAGGTATTAAAGATTGGACCCGTTCTGATCGCTTCTCTTTCCGGACTGAGCTCACTGTACAGCACATGATGGCCTCAGCGGCGATTCCCTTCTTCTTTCCACCGGTGCCGATTGGACTCAGTCACTTTGGTGACGGCTGCATCAGGCAAACCACACCGCTTTCGCCGGCCATCCACTTAGGTGCCGACAAACTCATCGCCATCGGAGTCCGTCATGCTCACGATAAAGAAAAGATGAGACATATGGCCTTCTCTCATTTTCCTAATCCCACTATGGGGCAAGTGGCAGGCGTGATGCTCAATGCTCTTTTTATGGATTCACTTGAATCAGATGTGGAAAGACTTTTAAGGATCAATGAACTGATTGCTGAGGGAGCTCACCCCGAGCTAAAACCGATTCCTATTTTAATGATCAGGCCGTCCAAAGATCTGGGTAAAATGACCGCCAATTTATCTGACGAGCTTCCGCCCGTTCTGCGCTATCTCTTAAAAGGGATTGGAGTGTCAGATACTGAAGGGCTAGATCTGTTAAGTTATCTGGCCTTTGATATATCCTATACCAAGCCCTTAATAGAGCTTGGTTATGAGGATACATTTAAAATGAAGGATGAAGTTCTAAGATTTTTTAACGACGCTTAATACCGCGGTTTCTTTTCACCGGGGCCTTCGGAGCGTTTCTGATTTCTTTCTCAGTTTTTTGAACCCTGGCAGCTCCACGGACACTCTTCTTTTGCCCACGGAAAGTTGCTGGCTTCTTCTCCACCACTTTCTTCTCAACTTTTTTCTCGGTCTTCATCTTCTCTTCAGGGATGATGTCGAGATTTAAGTGTTTTTGATTCATGATGGCTTCATTGATTTGAGCAATCATCTTTGAATCATGATGGGCCACCAGATTATAAACGATACCTTTTTTTCCACCACGGGCGACACGGCCGCAGCGATGAAGATAGTAAATACCAGTTTTCGGAAGTCCATAGTTCAAGACCCAAACCAGATCCTGAATATCGATACCACGAGCGGCCACATCGGTAGCGATCAAGACTTGCGCCTTTTTCTCTACAAACGCACGGATCGCACTTTCTCTTTCTTTCTTTTCCAAATCTCCGTGAAGAAGTTTGGTCTTAAGCTTCGGCATTTTTTCCGAGATATATTTATAGAGATCTTCTGCCTGATTTCGCTGATTGGTGAAGATGATCCCTCTTCCCTGCGCCTGCTTTTCCAGGAACATTTTAACCACCATGTCTTTTTCTGCCGGAGTCACCTTGACGTTATAAGTTTCAATCCGCGACTGAGGAGCATGGGAAACATCAGAGGCAATCTTGGTGAAATCAACATCCGGGAATTTTTCCAGGATATAGTTCTCTACTTCTTCCGGAAGTGTGGCGGTAATGAAGCCCATCTGCGTGTGGTTCATGTCAAAGTACTCAATCATGAAATCCAGATCACGCTTAAAGCCCATATCAAACAACTGATCGGCTTCATCAAAAATCACATACTGAAGCTGGTTAAAGCTCAATTCTTTTTTCTGGATAGCACTTTTAATACGTGAAGGAGTCGCGATCAAAATTTCATAAGAGCCACTGGCCACGGACTTCATTTTGGCGTGAGTGTCACCACCAGTCAGATCGCGCACGCGCAGTCTTAAGTGGTGAGACAGACCCTTAAACACTCCATGAATCTGGGAAGCCAGTTCTCGGGTAGGGGCCACGATGATGGCGTATGGGGCGCCTTTAAGGGTGTTTTTAATCCCTTGATCTTCTTTTTGTTTAATTTTACTGGCAATCGGAAGCGCATAGGCCAGCGTCTTACCGGAACCGGTTTCCGACAGCACGATCAATGATTTCCGATTAAGTATCTCTGGAATAACTCTCTTCTGGATCAAAGTCGCAGTTTTGAGTCCGTGCTCTTTAAAATAGGCCTCAAGACCAGGGTGAAAATCGACATTCAAAAATGACATGGGAATCCTCGTTTAAAATCAACATTTTGGGTGGTGTATCACGAGGGTCAACCTTTGTCAGGGGAAGAGGTAAAAAATTCTAAATACCGGAGAATCCCGAAAGCCCGTAAACTAATGACTTAACCATCCCTAGCTGGAAAGGAAATCCATGAAAAAGCTGTTATTTGCCCTGATGACCATAGGTTGCGGCCTATACTCCCTTGATTCTTCGGCCCAGATTTTTAAATTAAATGTTACAGATTACGGGATCGACACCACAACTCCTCAGGGTGCTGCTTTTAAATCCTTTGTGGACTCGCAGCTTCTCACCATCGAAAATGACATCAACAAGGATCTTCCAAGTGCCCAACCAGAAAGACTTATGGAAGGGATGGCCGATTCATCAGTAATGGCCGGTAAAGGGATTGGTTCAGATTATGCTTCTAATATGGAAGTTTTCTTAATTGGTGCCGGTGTTGGTGTGGGGGCCGATTTAGAAAAAGATGAAGATACTGACTCTGATATTTCGGGCATAGGTATTGCTCCGGGAGTTATTGTGGGTGCTAATTTGGGTTTCCTTGATACCAACAAGATTCTCGGCATGGAAACTGACCGTTTAAATGTTTACTTAAACTTCATGAGCTACTCTCATGAACAGGATTTTGAAGATGATCCAGCTAAAAAGTCATCTGCTGAAATTGATATGACTGCCATGGGTATTCACTTCCGTTACGATTGGATCAAGGGCAATGGTAATAAGTTTCTCGGCTGGGGTGGGGTAAAACTACACTTTGGTTATGAGTACAATAAAACAGATCTGACCTTTAACAGCACTATTAATGAAACAGTCAGTGAAACAAGTACAAGTGGTGAGGTTATCAACGGGACCATTGACGGTTCTCCCAGTGCTACCATTCTTGTTAATACCCACTCTATTCCCCTTGAGATCTCAACCGACGTACAACTTCTTTATATCCTGAGTCTTTATGGCGGTCTGGGTATGGATTACAGCTTCGGTCAAGCCAAAGGTGATGGCTCTTTAAATGCTGATGAGTCACCAATCACCTGTACCGGTGGTGCTTGCGGCGGCGGAGCCACAGTCCAGGTCCAACCCGAAGCCAACATCGATGCCACTGGAAAAGTTAATCCTCTTAACTTCCGCGGTTTCGCCGGTCTTCAAGTCAACCTTCCTTATATCCGCATTTTCGGCCAGGTTGATAAATCCCTTGGTAGCGAGCTGGTTGGTGCTACTGCCGGTGTCCGTTTCGTTTACTAAATTTTCTCCACAATTTCGGTTGGCGAAAGCCTCCATACTGCCAAAGGCCCGATTTTCGGGCCTTTGCTTTTTTCAGGGCCCGCAAATAAGTGAATTTTTCTCTGACCGAAGAAAACTGAGCATGGGGATAAAGAGTGGTGCATCCCCTTTCAACCAGCTTGAGACTCAGCCCCTTTAAGTCCCCCAAAATTCGTCCATAGATGTCTTCTTTTTCAATCCATAGTTGTTGCAGAGAACCGATAGGCACGTTTTTTTTCAGGCATCTTCCCGCCCAGGCACCGGCGTCCCCTGCTCCATTAAGAAAAGGCTGAGTTTTTTCCGGAGAATCAATTTTGGAGAGACGCACTTTCATCTGATAACTGCCATGACTAACTAAAATAGTGTCTCCGTCATAAATTTTCAGCACCTTGACGGGAATTTTGAGGGGGACGAGGTCTGTAAGATCTACCCTGACCAGAAATAGGCTCAACAAAGGCCAAAGAATTTGATAGGGTCGCCGCATATTAATCTCCTTTACTGGATATGCCGGGGCCCAGGCCTCTGGAAAACAACTTGCCCAAAGGAAAGTTCATCTATGAATGTTCGTTCAGAAGTTAACAATCACTTTAAATTCACTCTTCAGCACGTCGACAAACACTGCGGGGCCCGCGCGGGAATTATTGAAACCCCCCATGGACCTATTGAGACTCCGGTCTTCATGCCAGTGGGAACTCACGGAGCGATCAAGGCCCTTCAGCCTAAAGAGCTGATCGACATGTCGATTCAGATTTTGCTCTCTAATACTTATCACCTGCACCTGACACCTGGTTCGGAGCTGATTGCTAAGGCCGGTGGTCTTCATAAATTTATGGGATGGGATCGTCCGATTCTGACTGACTCAGGCGGCTTCCAGGTTTTCTCACTTCAGAAAAATTCCATTACTGAAGAAGGTGCTAACTTCAAAGGTGCCAAGGGCGAGAACGTTCTTCTCACTCCCGAAATTTCTATTCAGGTTCAGCAGAACCTGGGCTCAGATATTATGATGGCCTTTGATGAGTGTATTCCTTATCCGGCCACTGAAAAATATGTCGAGAACTCTATTGCCCGTACTCACCGTTGGCTCGACCGTTGTATCGATGCCTGGAAGAATCCGCAGCAGGCCCTCTTTGGAATTGTTCAGGGCGGAGTTTATGATAAGTACCGTGAAATCTGCGTAGAAGAAGTGACCAAAAGAAATCTTCCAGGTTACGCCATCGGTGGTGTTTCCGTAGGAGAAGGTCCTGAGCATATGGAAAAAGTGGTGAGGTTCACGGCCCCTCTTATGCCGAAAGATAAACCGCGCTACGTAATGGGTGTCGGTATGCCGGAAGATCTCCTGATGATTTGGGAGCACGGAATTGATATGAGTGACTGTATCATTCCAACGAAATTTGCCCGCGGTGGAACACTCTTCACTAACCGTGGAAAAATCCGCATTGAGCACAAGAATTACCGTCGAGACTTCTTCCCAATTGAGCCGAATCTAAAAGATTATGTGAATACTAATTTCACCCGCGCCTATATTAAGCATCTTTTTGATTCGAACGAAATTCTGGGACAGATCCTGGCCACTGCTCACAATATTTCATTCTACAAATCGATGGCCACCCGTGCACGTGAAGCGATCTTGGAAGACCGCTTCCTCGAGTTTAAAAATCAATTTTTAGATGGTTACAAAAGAGACTAAACTAAAAAAAAGGGAGCGGATAACCGCTCCCTTTTTCGTTAAAGAGAAAAATCAGGAATGCTAATAGGGGGAAGTTTATAACTAGGAGTAAAGTTTTCTTCTATCACTCTTTGCTGTAATTCATCGCGATTAACTCCCAGGCGTTTTTTCAAAGTCACTGGAGTCAATTTAAGCTTCTTCACCATCGGATCTTTAAAAGCCTCTCTAATGACATAATCTTCAACTTCCTCCCACGCATCTTTAAGACAGGTTTCTCGTTTCTTTTTAAAGATCAGAGCACCCACCAGCGGGATTTTCGGATTAAGATTGATACACACCTGAGCTTGCTTGGCCCCGGCCTCTAGCATTCTCTCTTCCAGACCGACAGCGACTTTTTCAATGAACTGCTCCTTAGACTGGTCAATCCATTTATTCACTTCCGGACTCTCGGAGATATTGGCGCAAGTTTGCGTTTCCAAAAATTTATCAAAGAGCCCACTCTTGGAATTAAACAAGAGCTCCATATCAATGAGCTTAAGGGCCTCTTTGCGGCAATCAATCACCAGTTGTTTTGAATCAATGAGGTTAGTTGCCCAGTGATAGCTTGAGAGCACTTGAGTTCTAAGTTTCCCTTTATCCTCATACATAAAGTCCAGAGCAAGACTTACTTCCTTATCCTGTTCAACCTCATAAATGCCCTGAATATGTTTTAATAATCGCGGCTGCACCTCTCTGGTCAATATCATCTCTTCTTTGGAGTTCACAAGCTGACCGCCATCGACAGTGAATTTCCTGACGGCATTTTGAATGGAATCTGGAATGGCCGAATTAAGACAATTATAGAAGGAGCTGATCATGAAGCCAGATCCCACGTTAAAAAGCCCCATCTTTGGTACAGCTTCGTTGTCATGAGAGCGATTAGCACAACCCTCCCAAGTATATTGGGCCTCTTCTCTGATGGCCTCAAGGTTTGCCGAAACCATTTGCTGATAGGACCTGATTGTTTCATCTTTAATATTGGCAAAGGAGTGCTGGGCCACATAAAGATCAGCAAGCTCCTGGGTCTGCTCCGGTGAAAGATTGAGAGCTTCCGCTTTAATATAAGCATTCCTTTGAACTTCTTGGTTAAAACATGCTTCCTCATCATGTTCTTCAAAGCAATTCACATAAGCATCTTTAGCGATTTTCTTATCTGATAACTGCTTTCTGAACTGCTGAATGCGGGCCAGGTAGTTTTTATCTTTCTGAAGTTCCATTAAATATTTATCAAAGACTTGAGTCAGGTGAGACTTAATCAGACTATCCCACTTGTCTTTGCCCGGCGATTCATTGAGCGCAGTACAACCTTCGGGCTCACTGATGGCAATTTTTGATCTGACCATCTTAGCAATATCAACTGCACCGTTACCAATGCAGTTAAGCATTGATGGCATGACCGGAGCATTAAATTCTGAAGATTTAAAATACACCGACTTCGGTGAGCTCGGCATAGAATTACAGTCTGTAACATTATTGAGCACGGCCTTACTTATTTCCAAAGAACTCTGATCAATCCAATACTTTAGTAATGCTTCTCTTTCATAAGAGCGGCCCTGATAATAATTCTGCGAGACCCAGTTAAAATGCGGCTCAGAAATTTTTTTTCGGGTGATATCTCCATCAATTCTGTACATCGCCAGAGATTCAGCGAAATTTTCTTGAGGCGAAGTTCCGGCATAATTCGAGACAATTTTCATGTCTTCAGTTTTTTCCCATTTGCGAACAGTGCTGCCGCCATTCACATATTCCGTAATTTCTTTAAACCCAGCAACACTGGCATAATCAGGAGCATGGGAACGGTAAAAAGCACTGCTACCTTTGCCGCCTTCAAAATCCACGTGGTGATTCATCTCATGGGTTACGGCCTGGTAGAGATAACCTTGATCCAGATTATTTCTCCCCTGCCACAGACACTCATCTGTCACTTTAATCCAACCACGGCTATAAGCAAGACCACAGGCCCCTTTATATCTCTCCCCTTCAAACTCCTCTCCGCGAGGAATTCTTTGAAGCTCTTTTAATTCCTTCAAAGTCGCCTGCGGGGACTTAAGCATCAGGGTCAAACGCCAAAGACCGTAAAGTTCATCCTCATTATAAAGATAATTTTCAAGAGGTATTGTTTTGCCATTATAATATCCGGGACTCGTAGTCTCATCATTCACCACTGGAATCAGGTTATCTGCTGAGAGCATATGCCCAAACTTCAGGTACCAAAGGTAATGCACATATCCTGCGACATGATCTTCTTTTCCGTAAATGCGGTTAAAGATACAAGGCACACTAAAGCATCCGGTATAATCAACCCGGTCATACTGAAGATCACCGATCTCGTTACCAAAATCCTTTAAGAAGTTTGCTTGTGGAACCGGCAATTGATCCAGATCCAAATGTCTCCAGCGACCGCGAACTCTTGGAGCCTTGGCATATTTTTTCTCGAGCTGCTGAATTTCCGCCTTCAAGGTATCGACAGTGAATACTTCTTTTAAGCATTGATTCTGAACCGTACTGGCAAGAGCACGCTCAAGCACCACTTCTTTTTCAGACTGCTTATCCCACCGGGAAATAAGAGTTTCCTGAACCGGCGCCTTGGTACAACTGGCACCAATGATGAGAACAGAGAGGACTGCTAGATTATTTTTTTTCATGTTCAACCACCCTTGATACAGATCCGCTGCCTTCTGAATAGATGACAGAGATACCTTGTGCTGGACACTTCAGTTCATATTGGCCCAACTCATGGCCAGTTCCACCGGAGATTTTACTGGTTACGGTGTCGCACTCACTGAACTTATGCTTCCAATACAGAAGTGTTTGTTCGTTTCCTTTTGGATCGCGAAACCCATTAGTGACGACATCATTTGTGACTTGATATTTTTCGTTGCCCTCAAAGACCAGGACTTTACTGTCTTTTACGGGAATGGATTTCTCCTCAATGGGCTCACCCATTTCTGCTTTTAATTCAGAAACGGTGGTCTTGCCGTAATCAAAGGAGCGTTCCTTGGCCCCGCAAGCGGCCAACACTAAAAAAATTACATAGAAATATGGCTTCATGGTTGTTTCTCCATAGGCTCAATATCGGAAGAAACAACTAACAACTTTAGTCAAATATTCTTATGGTTTTAATGCGTTATCGAAGGCTTGCAGCATTTAAGAGGCCCATCATCTGGTTTTAGCTAACTTAATTTAGCGTGAAGATAGGTTCCCCCCAATAGGCAAGCTCACCTAAAAATTATAAATGATGGTCACTTTAAGAACACTCGGAGGTTCAATGAAAAAGCTCTTTTTTGCGGGCCTGATGCTCACCTGTTCATTTCTCCAGGCCGAAACATTTAAAAGCCGGATCCAGTCCATTGAAGATGGCATCATTAAGTTTGATAATGGCCGCGTCGCTTTCCAGGATCTGAAGAGCTTTAATCTTCATCCCGATGATTACATTGAAGTCAAAATTGATGAGCTCTCAACTCTCCTCTCCTATAAAAAACTTCATTCACCGGAAGATACCAATTTAAAGCAGTTCACTTTGCGAACTGAGGAAACAACTCCTCCGCTTTTCGAACCAACAATCGTTCAAGGTATGGATGAGGCCTGGAAAATCTTTAATCGCTCTAATCCTTATTGGAAAAGAGTTTCAGAGTGTACTGACCGCGCCCACGTGTGGGCCCATCAGGAATTCAAAACCACTGGAACAAAATCACGAAAAATATTCGTCTTTCTGACGGCTTCCTATATCAATAGTGTCCGTTTTAAGTGGTGGTTCCATGTGGCCCCTCTTTATCGTGTGAATGATAACGGCACCATCAAGGAACTGGTCATGGACTACCGTTATTCGGACCGTCCGCAGACAGTTAAAGAATGGACCGATCTCTTCGTCTATACTAAACGCCCTTGTAAAGTGACGACCAGGTTCTCTGAATATGATGTGAACCCACAGACAGAAAACTGCTACCTTATTTATGAGAGCATGCACTACAAAATTCCGGGTGAAATTCACGAGCAGGAATTAAGTGGTCGCTATAAGACATCAAGCAGTGAATCAGAAATCAAGGCTTCTCTACGCTACGCCTTTCAACAATAAAGAGTACATTATGAAAAATACGATACCTTTCATTCTTATTTCAGCTTCTCTCCTCATGGCCTGCGGCAAAGACGGTGGTAGCGGAGGAAATAGCCTCTCCAATGTTAGCCGAAACCCAGCGCTCGAAGGGCAAAAAGCCGAAGGCTCCTACCGCGCTATCTTGCGCCCCTTGAACAATCACCTCTCAGGCTTTCTACCAAGCGGCGTGGCCGAAATTAACATTCTTGGCGACAGTGTTCAGGTTAAGACCCTGCTTGATGATGATGCCCGTGTGAACCATCTGCAAAGCATTCACATGGGAACTGTTTGTCCTACGATTGAGAATGACCTTAACAAAGATGGACTGATTGATATCATTGAGGCGAAAAAAGCTTCAGGAGAAGTTTTTATTCCACTCGATGCTGATCTCAATTCAGATGCAGAAGGTGCGGGCCTTTATCCTCTTGGTGACAGTTTTACTTATATTGAAAACGCTTCCCTTTCAAAATTAGAAAGTGATGCTAAATCTCGCACTGGCCAGAGCCTGAAACTTGCCGGACGGGTGGTTCTTATTCACGGAGTAAACGGTGGAACGATAATGCCTGAAACCGTGGCGACTCAAGGATCTATGACCAGACAGGCCTCAGTGCCAATAGCGTGTGGGATATTACGAAAAGAAAAATAAAAAAATACATTTCATATTCAAGGACGGCATTTCCACTGTAAGGTCCGGCATTGCTCTATAAGCCTCTCTAGCTGTTGATCCCTAGAGTTCCTCTTGACCTGAGTGAACAATGTTGACCGGGATGCATCCAGGTCAAAATATTTAAATTGAGAATATGCTATGGCGTATGCCAGATCCTTGTTTTGAAGAATCATTTCATGCTTTAAGGGGACAGTGAGAAGACCTGCATAGTTCTCCTGAGTCAGGAACTTGGCCGATTTGGAAAGTAGAAATTCGTTCTCATCACCAAAGATGAAATAATAATCAGCAATAACCTGACGGCCGGCCACTTTATAGAACTCGGCTGCATGTTTTAAATATGTCGGGTCTTGCAGTGAAAGATTTTCAAAAATGTGGGCGATTGAATGATACTTCCCTTCCAAAAATAAATTCTTAACTAAAAGTCCTGTCAGCTCAATGGCCTTGGGATGACAGGCATGAGCGGTTTCCAGAACCTTGATGTCCCGAATCTTTTCAGCTTCCAGTGTTTCCCACAATTTTAAATACGTTCCAGGTTCAGCACATGTTGAAAGAAATTTTTGACGCAAATTATCAGCAAAAGAAACCAGCCCCTTGCGAATTAAATATTTCTGTCCGACCAGAAAGTAATCCATATCCTCGGACTGATGATTTAAAAGGACCCCCAAAAGCTTATCGACCTGACCACTTTTATTTAAACAATCAGCGAAGGTATCCCAGTCTGCTCCAACAATATTATTAAGCCCGCTTTTTAAATATAGCTCGGAACAAATGCTGTGTTTTTTCAAAGCCGAAGCTGTCCGGGCCCACAATTTATAATAATCCCCCGGAAGATTCTTGAATTTGCTCCCCTGCTCCAAAGCAGTAAAAGCCTTTTGATAGTTCTTTAAAGAAAAATGTGCTTCTGACAAATAATAATAATATTGTCCAAGCTGATCCTTGTTTTTTTCAATTGACGAAAATTGTTTTATTACTTCATGATGTTTTTTATCAACAATCAAGGCGTGCAAAAAAGGCAACCCTTCCAATTCATCATATCTTTTTTCTTCCTCTTCCGTCAGTGCCAAGACTGAAAAGGAAAATAAGGCAATAAAGAAGAAATTAATTAAGTTCAAAATTCACCTTCTGTTTTATTCGACTGATAACAGCTTTGCCATTTTCAATGCCTGGCTCAAAACTCCATTTCATAACAGCTTCAATTGCCACTTGTTCAAAAAGTCCCTGGGGGTTGGCCGTAAGGACTTTGGCCTGTGAAACCTGACCCCTTTCTGAAATAATAATTTCCAAAATTACGTATCCTTCAATTCCTCTCGCTTGGGCCGATTGAGGATAAACAGGATTAACCACCTGGATGGCACGGGCCGGACGGTTCTCCCCCCCTGTATCTTGTGCCAATTGGCCAGTGGAGGTTTCCCCTTGGCTGATGTTAATGCTTCCCCCACCACCATTCCCCTCTGATACAACCCCTGCAGACAAGGTGTTTAAGTCCCCGGCAAAGGAAGAAGGTGCACTAAGCACCTGGGACAAGCTTGCAATCTTTTCAATTTGGGGAACTTCTTCTTGAGGAGTATCTTTTACTTCTACTTTACGAACGATCTTTGTTTTGATCTTCGCTTCTTCAACCCGAAACAGTTCACTCGGAGCCTTTACAGTTGAAAGCAATACGCCCAGACAAAGAAAAAGTGGGACTAAAACTGATCCCAGAAATAATTCTTCTTTTTCCAGTTTCATGCTCTCGCCAATAGTATAAAGAGCCCCAATACTGCCATCATAATGATCGCCATTACAATTCCAGGAATGGCATCAGCGACTGACTCTTTCCATGACTTGGCCACTTTAAGGCCTGTTCTTTCAAAATCCGGACTGAAGAGAAGAATTTCATTGGCCTCAGCTGAGCTGATAACTTTTAGAAATTCATCATTATAAGGGGCAAGAACAAAAATCTCAGATCCTTTTTTTCCTCTTGCCGAAAATAGACCCTGAAACAGCACTTCGCCCTGGATCAGGTGTCCATTTTCATCCAAAAAAGCATGGCTTCTCCACTTTTCAGTGCTCAATGCTTCGATCAATCCAAATGCGTCATTGAGAGTAGCTTCAAATTTCTTAATCACATCAGATTCGGTCGAAGGTGCATGGGAGATTCCAAGTTTGGACCTGATGGTTTGAAATTTTTCTTGAATTTTAAGATCATTCTTTTCCAGCTGGCCGCTCATCTGGGAACTTTCTTTTGTCATTTTTTCCAAGGTCTTATAGTCTTCATGCAATTCCTGGTTCTTCAGCATCAATCGTGACAGTTCGGCCTGTTTTAGAGCAATATCTTTTTCTGCCTTGCTCTTTCGCTTATCCAGGCTTGTCATCATGTTGTTTTTCATTTTCAAGAGTCCATCTTTCTGAGCAAGCAGAAAAGACCTTTCCCTAATGTAAGCATCTTCCAAAGTAATATCTGCCCATGCTGAAAAGCTAAGTAACATCATAAGGATATATTTCATAAATTAATTCCCGGTAATTGATAGAGACCCGTTTTTTGCTGTTGCTTGAATTGAGTCAAGAGAGTCTCAATCATTTTCTTAGAGGAGGCATCGTCATAAAAAATCAGCTCCCATTGATTATTAAAATGAAGCTGTCCATACTGGCCTTCGGCCGTCCGAAAGTAACCTTTTGTACGTCCCAAACGCACCATTTCCACATGATAGAGTTTCTCTCTGACCTGCAAGGGAGAAAGACTAAAATCGGCTTCCTGGGATTTGTTTAAGTCATTCTCCAATACGAACCAAGTCTGCAATAGAGCGTGCTCATAGGAGATCTTTTTTTGTTCAAAATCCATTTTTAATTTCTGAACCCGGTCTTTTAACTTTGAAGCATAAAGTGGATGGGCCCTATCCAAAGACATCTCATACTTAGTCCAAAAATCTCTTAGCCATAAAACGGACAATTTATTAATTGTCTTAATGGAGTAAGACTCGAGTTTTTTCTTTCCCAACTGGATTTGAGTATTAAATTGTTCCTGCCGAAACTTTTCCTTTAATATCTGGGCCGTCAACTCCTGGTCACGCTGTATATAAACGTCCATTTCCGCCTGCTGCCCCTTTTTAAGATTCTCAACTTCTAAGGATATAAGCTCCACCTCTTGTCGCAATTGACTAGTCTCTGCAACCGTTTGGTCAAGCTTACCGGCAAATGATGGAGTAATCGTCAAAGTCAGAATTAGCACTAAAAATTTCATTATTCCTCCAGACCACTAGTCGTTGAAATGGCAATTTTTTGAATACCACTGGATTTAATCAGGTCAATAACTTTGACTACCGAGCCGTAATCCAGGCCTTTATCGGCCGTCAAAAGGGCCTCTACCTGAGAATTTTTTTTGAATTCTAAATCCCCTCGTGTTCTTAGTTCAGCTTCCGAGACCGGCTCACCACCGACAAATAAATAACCTTCTTCATTTACCGTTACCTGAAAGGGCTCACTACCTTGAGAAACCTCTCCGGAAGAAGCCTGAGGAATATCCACTTTGATCTTGGATTGTTCAGAAGCTGGCGAGGCCACCATGAAGATAATCAACACCACCAGAATGATGTCCACCAAAGGGACAATATTAATGTCTGAAATTTCATCTTGCTCTTGATTTACTGCTGCCATAATTAATTCTTCCCACTCTCAAGAGTGCGCTCATAAAGGAACAATAACTCCTTACAAGATTCAAGATTATTAAAAATACTTTTCACCTGACGCGAGAAAAAATTAAAGGCCAATACCGCGGGAATCGCCACCATCAGGCCCGCTGCCGTAGCTATCAATGCAGAAGAGATGCCGGCCATGACTGAGCTACCACCAGCTGAAGAACTGTTCATATCATTGAAGGCTTTCATGATCCCCAAAACCGTGCCGAATAGACCTATATAGGGGCCATTTGAACCAACTGTTGCCAGAAAGCCCAAGAATCTTTCATAACGGGGCTTTTCACTCTGTGAGATATATTTAAAGATCTCTTCCACTCCAGACTGCCCATATTTCTTATAGTGCTCCAAGCTCAAATGAATGGCCCGATCTTCCACTTCATTGAGGTTAGTAATCATCGTTTGCAGACGAGCATAATCTTGATGTTCAAGCACTTCTTTAAGTTCGGCTTGTCTTTTTCGGCTATGAACAACTCGCTTCTTTAAAAAAGTAAAGCGCTCGACGATCATTATCAGACTCAAAAAACACAGACCCAACAAGAGATACAAAACCCCCTGGTCTACATAATGGGCAATGGCAAAGATTCTCTCATTCATTCGATGGCTCCAAGTTTCATTAAGAGTTTTTCAATATTTTTCAGCTTTAATTCTTTAGCAATTTGTAAGGGCGACTCGCCCAGCTTGTTTTTTAAATTTACATCCAGGCCGTATTTCGGCTGGGCGAGTAACCGCAGGACGTTTTCCAACTTTTGTTTTACGCAAAAGGTGAGAAAGGTTTCACCTTCAAAAGTTTCTGTATCCACGCCCAGTTCCGAAGCGAGAATATAAAAATTTACCGGAGGTTTTTCTTCCAATGTTTTTTTCAGATCCAGGATGAAATTATTTTTTGCCTGAAAGAACAGGTTCCTTTTCAATTCAATGACTAGCTCAGGAAAAATGGCACGTTTAATTTTGATGTCGGCTTCACCGTAGTCCTCACCGCTCTGCCCATTTCGGTCTTTAAAATGGACATCGGCTTTATGCTTAATCAAATACTCAATGACTGAAATTTTTGACCAGAAACAGGCTTCAGTGAGCAAGGTCCTACCGCTCGAGAATTCAAATTCAGGGGTTCCTCCCGCCTTTAAAAACTTTTCAATGCTTACTAAATCTTCATCCATGATGTTTTGAGATAATTCGTCTGGGTTAGTCACTTGATAAGTGTCCTTTACCCCCTGGCTACCAAAAGAAACCTGGTCATGCTGACCACAGGCCATCAACAAGGTAAGACTAAAAATAAGCGCTAAGATTGAAGACATAACTTCTCCCTCTTTGACGGGAGCGTACGACTTCTCCCCCTTGAGAACTGATGGCCACAGGATTTAATAGGTTTCTCGCTCTTAAACCATAGCCCCAATCACCAAATTTTTGATTAAAGATGAAATCCAGCTGATGCACCGGCTGTTCATAAACATCGGGCCTGGCATTGGTGCCCACTTCTGTGATTCGCTTTCCAACTACGTTGTAAACCAGGCCGGAACTGATTTTGTATTGAGGACGATCATAGAGAAGCTGAATATTTGCCACGTAAGGTGACTGTCCCTGCAAAGGACGTTCTTTCGAAGTTTGATTCCCTTGAGAAGCATCGATTGTGACGATGGAATTAATAACCGAGACATTACTAGCGACGCTCCAACGTCTAAAAGTACGGGCGATATTTCTTAAAGAATACCGACCTTCGACCTCTGCTCCGTAGTTAGTGGCCGTTTCGGCATTCATGAAGGTCTTGACCAGCTTGTCACCCGGTTCAAAGACCGCCTCGATCGGGGCCTGAAAGTCCTTATAGAAGAAACCCAAGGAATAGTAGTCACTATCAGCAAAGTATCTTTCATATCGCAAGTCCCAGTTTTTGATGACCGTTCCTTTTAAGTGACTGTTTCCTATGACGTCATAACCAGTCTCATCTTCAATATATGATACAGTTGAAAGTTCTCGAAAATCAGGACGAGCAACCGTTTCACCATAGGCCAAGCGAAAACGTTCATCCTTAGTCACCTTCCAGGTGACATTATATGAAGGTAAAACATCATCCATTTTGAGACTACCTTCAGAAGTAGGCATATCCGGTTCATAATATTTGAAGGTCTTCACTTCCTGCAGAGAACGCTCTTTTCTGGCACCTACCACCATGGTCCATTTCTCAGAAGGACTCATTTCAACGGCCGTGTAATACGACATGAGTTGTTGATCGCCCGTGAAACTGTCTGCCGAATCAGTGATATTAGTCAGTAGGAAGGCGTCAGAACCACGTTGGCCCAAAATGGTCTCCGTGTCCTGAGATAAATCAGGAACCGAACCTGGCGCAAAATTATTTTTCAGGTGTAATCGATAAACATCGGAGATACGTTTTTTTGTATTTTGTGCCCCACCGAATTTTAATAAAAATTTGCGATCACCTCTTTCATACAGCTTTAAATCAAGGTCCGCGCCAATTTCCTGTGATTGATCTTCGAGCTGACTAAAGACCCTCTTGTTCCCGGCCACATCGGTTTCCAGAACATATTGGCTGCCATCATTATTCCGCATAATCTCGCGGCTATCTGGACTGTCTCTATTGGCAATTGATTTATTAAATCGCCATTTGGCATCCACCGTATCCGATCTATGGGCACCGGAAATTTGATTTAAAAAGAGTTGCCGCTCGGTCCATTCCATCAATGTATATTTTCGACTACTGAATGAATCACTGGATTTTTCCGTTATTTTTTCCTGTGTCAGGTTGGTGGAATTCCGCAGTAGGATTGAAGTCAATTTAAATTGGTGGCTATCACGATAGTCGAACCCAAGATCCAGGGCTCCCCCTAATTGGACCTCTCGCTCGGCATATGTAACGTTACTTTTATCATCTTTTTCCAGTTTCTGGCCGGCCCCAACGTTATAGGAATTGGCCTGTCGTTCTCCCACATCGGCGCCATTGGAATAAATGAACCCCATCAATCCGCCGATTTTTCCCTGGGCAATTTTTTTTGAGTCACCCAACGAAAATTGGATATTGGGCAATACCTCTCCACTGGATTCTTTGACGTTATATGTATTTGAGAGGGATTTCGTCATTTTGACGATTTCCTCCATCTTAAAACCTTCCGTCTCACTCACTATAATTTTTTTCTTACTTCTGAATGCATTTCTAATGATGGATGGCATTTTCCTCGTCCCATCATCAAAACCCAAATGATCCTGTTTGCCGCCCAAATAACTCAGCCCACTTTGAAAATTATCAGTATTAGCTCCTAAGGTCATTTGCCCGGTAAATTTGGAGGGTATGTTACGAGTCTGTAACTCAATCAGTCCTCCCCCGAATTCGGCCGGCCGATCGGGAGAAAAACTTTTCTGAACCGTGATGCTTTCCAAAATAGCGACGGGAAAAAGGTCCAGCGGTACGACCCTCCGGGTTGGTTCAGGACTTGGAACTTGTGATCCATTTAAGAGAACGCTGGAATAACGTTCTCCTAAACCTCTCACGTAAACGAACTTACCATTTACCAAGGTTAACCCTGTCACTCTTCTTAGTGAAGCTGCCGCATCGGAATCTCCACTTCGACTCATGGCCTCTTGCCCAAGGACATCAGAAACATCGTTCTTTTGCTTTCTCACCTCTAGCAGGGCCTCAACTGAGTTCTTTATCCGGGGAGCAGCGACCGTCATTTCTTGTATCGCTTCACCAGAAATAGACGATTCTGCGGCCAGATGAGTTGAAAGAATAAGTGCCAGGATCACCAGGTATTTCATGGGCAATGATTATTCCTGTACCATTGAGGTCCAGCCTGCTTCCCAGTTATCTTCAGCGGAAGCAAACGCTCCGATATAATCTACTGGATCAAAGAACAGGTCTTCAGGAGTTATTCCATTGCCTAAAGCGGGACTTGCCTCATTCGGATAATATCCAATAAGGTCAGGGCTTACAGTTTTATTTCCCTGATTGATTAACCAGCTATCAGTTGACCAAACATCATTGTTCTCATTCTCAGCAGTCTTTTCACAAGAGATGATACTAGACTCAATTTTCAGGCCACCATGGTTAAAAGTCTCTGCATCATCGATATCAATACAGGCCTTAGTGAAACCGGTCAGAATAGTATTATAGAAACTGGCCGAAGTTCCTCTTCTCAAAAGAAGACCATAGGCGCTGTTCTTTCCGCCTAGGAAAGTAGCATTGCTAATTGTTGGGTTAGAACGAGGAGAAGCATTCATTGGAGATTTAAAGTTATCGGCTTCAATCCCATTGTCTGCAGAATCATCGGCTTGCTTAACCAGTAGATATTGAATTTTACCGGTAAATCCCATGTCCCAATCAAGTGAATCATCTTCATTATTTGTAAGGACGAGATGCTTAACATTAACTGTCCCTCCAAAGAACTCGACTCCATCATCGGCATTCATGTTAACTTGAATATAGTCAACCTCGGTGCCTTCCCCAACCGCATTAAAAGTAATCCCGTTCAATTCATTGTCTTGTGACATTGGGTAACCAGCAAACTCAACACGTACATACTTTAAAACACCAGAATTATCCAATGGATCATTGCCACCAAATTTAACTGGCTCGATCTTAATACCTTCGCTTATGGCCTCACATAGTTGTGTACCAGGTTTGCAAGCATTAATTGGTGCATTACCATTAATCACCAATCCGCCCCACTCACCACGCTTACGATTGACAGCATTTATAGAAGTAAAAACGATTGGCTTGGCGCTGGAACCTTCTGCCAGAATTTTTGAACCACGTTGAATGGCCAGGAAAGATTTTGGCTCGCCTAAAATTTTAGTTCCCGCCTGAATTCTGATCGTTGAATTGTCTCTATTATCTCCTCCAATGAAGACGCCTTCGTCATCAAGGCGATAAACATGGTTGGCAGTCAAGTTCAACTGACTGTTTAAATATTTACCTTTTAAAAGGCAAAATTTTTGGTCATTTTCAACTAGTATCTCAGTGCCAGTCGGGCATGCTGTAGCGGCAACAGAGAAAAGCAAGAGACTCGAGACAATAAATGTCTTCATATAATCCTCCATAGGGTTAGTATGAGGAGTAGTGTGCCCATGACCAAGCGAATCACTCAATTTAAGTTGTTATGTTGGTATTGTTAAGATGAAGTGAAGAAAATAAGGAAACAGCCTTGCCAGCTCCTTATTTATTAAGAGTTTGTTAGATCAATAACTTTAAGTTTTCACAACGACAAATTTATTTTATGAGGGCCTTTCTATTGCCAGCGAAATAATTTTAGTGAGTTTTTCGAGGTTTTCATAAGTCACATTATGAAACAAAGCAATTCGGAACTGATTTCGACCAAGTTTCCGATAGCCATCAATATCCACCACCACATTCTGAGCGCGAAGAACTTTGGTTAAGTCATCCACTTTGTATTTGGGGTCCACATCAATGGTGATCACCGCTTGTGAACGAAATTCGGGATTCTTGATATAGGGAGATAAATAAGATTTTTCTTCTGCCCAGCTGTACATCAAGTGAGCTTTTCTTTTTGCTTCCGCGATCACCTTATCTTCACCCATCTTATTCATAAGCTTAACTTGTTCATTCATAAGAAAGATGTTGGCGATGGAAGGAGTATTGTAAGTCTGGTTACAGCGGGAATTCTCAATGGCGTGGGAGAACTTCATTGAAACCGGAATGAAGCGCGAGTTGTCCTTTTCAATACGCAGGGCCCGTTCCACTGCCTTTGGCGACATGATAGCAATATAAAGGCCACCATCTGCTGCAAAGACCTTCTGGGGGGAGAAGTAATAAACATCAATGTTTTTAAAGTCGACTTTTATTTGCCCCGCTCCGGAAGTGGCATCCACCACCATCAGCGTATCGGGATTACGTAGTTTGGGAATTTGTGACAACTGCACGCCAGTAGAAGTTTCATTCAGAGTGCAGCAGATAACATCATGGCCATCTAGTTCGACCGGATTAATTCCTTCACCAAAATCCACCCGCATTTCTTGAGCATTAATCCACGGAATATTCTTATGAGAGCGATACCATTTATCAGAAAACTCTCCACAGACAAAATGGAGTGAGGATTTTTCTACCAGACCGAGACCGATCATATCAAAAAAGAAAGTTGCTCCACCATTACCTAAAACCACTTCATAATCTTCAGGTAATTTGAAGTAGGCGCGAATGTCATCTTGTAATTCTTTGACTAAGTTTCGCACCGGCATCTGGCGGTGGCTGGTCCCTAAAAGCTTGGTTCCACTTTTAGCGAGAGCTTCTACCGCCTCGATCGGAATCAGGGATGGACCAACTCCAAAACGTGGATCAGAAGGAATAAGATTTTGAGGAACCTGGAAGTTTTCAAACATATGAACTCCAAAAAGATTTACCGCTTTCAATAATAGCGGTCCGTCAGGAAATTTGATAGCCTTTAGGAATGATTAAACTTCTCTTTTTCTGGACTCTTTTAGGATGTCTTTGCGCTCCCGCATTGGGTCAGGAAACGATCCTCTTTAACCTGGGAACTCATACCGAATTCTATAACAAAATTCAGGATGACTCTTCCGGTGGGACCCGAAAATTCGATTTTGCCCCTACTCTAGGGGCCGGAATCAAACTCCCTTTAATCGATCATTGGCACTTCCTTCCAGAATTTAATTGGGTCCTTCCCCAAAATGCCGGCAGTGACCGGATCATTAAGAACACTTTTATGCTACGGGCCGACTTTGGATATGATCTGATGGACTGGTTTCGTTTACGTGCCGGAACATCTCTCATCTGGCTCAATCAACATGGCCGGGGTGGCTCTGCTGAAATAAACAATGGAAACTCCACCTCCACTTTTTATTATCCAGATGAAAACCGCTCCAGTCTCAACAACACTTTGGATTTTGGCGCAGAAGTACTGATGCAGGACTGGGCCCTACGGCTTCAGACTTACGTCTATTCTGTCTTCCTCGCGGAAAAACGACAGACTTCCTATACTCTCTTTATTTCCTATTACTGGGACCGGTAATTTATGAAATACCTCTTACTTGCTTTCTGTTTTATCTCTTATGCCGAAGCCTATACTTTAAATAACAACTTTGGGGCTTCCTTTAAGGACAACAAGGTTAAGGTCTACATTGATGCCGGGACTGTTTGTCCAACCAACCAGATTACCGTTAATGACCTGGAATCGATGATTCAACCAGCAGTCGATGATTTCTGGAATCCCATTCCGACTTCGGCCTTAAGACTTGATGCCGCTGGCTTTTCTCAGCACATCTCTAACATTAATCAGGGAAGACTTTGTTCGCCCACTGATGATGAATGTATCGACGAAGCCGTCACTGCTGGTAATAGTGATCCCGCCTTGGGGCTGATCCCTTCCACCACCGATATTATTATTGCCTGCAATAGCAATACCCTGAACTTCGGAGGGGGCAATGTCCTCGCCGTGACTATTCCCAATAAGTTTTCCGGCAAAAAGATTACCGGGGCGGTCATTTTAATTAATGACTCCAGCAATAGCTTCGGCTCTCTTTCTCGAGCTGACCAAATCGGAGTCATTGCTCATGAAATTGGCCACGCCATTGGCCTGGGACATTCCGAAGACACCGCCGCCCTGATGTATTACCGAACAGTGAATCAAAGAAGCCATTTGGGACAAGATGATGTGGATGGACTCAGTTATCTCTATCCTATGCACGTCGATGCTTTTGGTCTTAGTGATGGGTTACTGGGAAGTTGCGGAACAATTGATACCAATAAGAATCCGCCGAGCAATCCACCATTCTTGCAAATGGGGATCACTCTGGGACTCTTCATTTTATTATCTGAACTTTATCGATTATTTAAGAGAGCGAAGGCTCGTTCCACGACGTAAACATTCTGCCTCATACTCTTCGAGCATGACTTTCTCTTCTGAGTTAAGGAGATTCATGTCCACAAGTGCTGGATCAAATCCAATGTAAACGAATGGTACAAAATGAAGCATCTTTGGAAATGTCGGATGCTTCTCTACCCACACAATATTTTCCAGACGAACACCGCCAAAACCAGGGATATAAATTCCCGGCTCAATGGAAACTGTCTGACCAGCTTTCATTGGCACATTCGAAATCGTTGAAAGTCTCGCTCCCGGCTCATGAACGTGAACACCCACACCGTGCCCGGTACCGTGACTGTAATCGTAACCTTTTCTTCTCATCGCGTTTCGGGCCAGACCATCCAGCACATTACCTTTGGTGCCTTCCGGGAAAATCGCCGTTTGCACAGCCAGAAGTCCTTTAAGAACCAAGGTATACATCTCAATCATTTTCGGATCGGCCTTGGCGGTCGTACTACCTAGGAAAGTTCTGGTGGTATCAGTGGCCCAGCCGCCATCAAAATAGCCGCCGGAATCAAGAAGAATCATATCGGTGTCTTTAATGACCACTTCATCAGAAGGATTACCATAGTGAACAATGGAACCATTCGGGCCTACGCCGGCAATGGTATTAAAGCTTTGATCAACAGCACCCTGCTCTTGATATTTTTTAGTGGTCTCGTGATAGAGGTCAAGCTCAGTAATACGCTTGCCGCTTTTTATGGAGTCCTTAACCCATTTAATGGTGTTAAAGATCGCCTTATCGGCCTTCTTAAAAGAAGCCAGCATCTGTTGAATTTCGACTGGCTCTTTGATGGACTGATATTCATAAAGTCCGCCGGCCTTTTCTTTTAAACGATCAGTTCCAAAAACTTTTAAGAGCATGCCGAAATCGGCGCTGTTAAGCATACCTGGATCAAACCACACTTCATTCAAGTGAAGGGTGTTTTGCAAACGATCCAATTCTTTGGAAAGGGTATTGTAAGGAAGAGAAATAAACTCCAATCCTGTTTCTTTTTTGGCCTTCTGTGAAACCGGTGTTTCCGGAGTAACAAAGACATAAACTTTTTCTTTGGTAACCAGTGCCTTGGCATAAAAGCTTGAGAGATAAGGCAGATGATAACCACGGCAATTGGTGATCCAGGCGATGGAATCCAAGGCCGTCAAATAAATGGCCTGCTTTTCATTTTCAAAAATAGAGCGTGTTTTCTCCAGCGAATCACGACCGCGCCACTCTCTTGGAACAAACGAGATTTCTTTTAGTGCCGGAAGAGGTTCAAAAGCAATATGCTGGGCCAGCTCTCCGCCTTCCATAGGAATAGTTTCAGCACCACTCTGGGACAACTTCTTTAAATAACCAAGAGCAGTACGATCGGCTTCGTAACCCAATTTTTTAATTCCAAGTTTTTTTATATCTGCAGCGAGCTCAGCAGTGGTTGATGAGTCACCGCCAATTTTCATCACTTCAACCTCAGAGGCATCAACCTCTAGATCGGCCTGTTCGTGATAGCGACCATCCACATAAAGTCTCACTCGCCCATTAACCGGAACCAGGACTTCCGCCATGGAGCCAGTAAAACCGGTAATGTAGAAGCGATGATTATCTTCCAGCGGCACATATTCATTCAGGAAAGGGTCAAAACTGGAGATATACATCCCGTCCAGGCCACGCTCCGTCATAACTTTTTTAAGCGTTTGAATATTAGATTTGATAGTTTGATTTGAAAGAGTGAACGTTTTTTTCATACAATAACCTCGTCCAATAAAAATACTCCCCTCTCTAATACTTGTGAAGGCTTTTATGAAAATTCAACATCCTATTTATTATGGCGATTATTTGCAACTCCCTAAAATCCTTAATGCACAAGCACCTGAAAGTGCCAAATATGGTCCTGCAGCTCACGATGAAACACTTTTTATTATCATTCACCAAACTTATGAGTTGTGGTTTAAACAGATTCTTCATGAACTCGGCTCCGTCCGTGAAATCATGCAAAAACCTTTTGTCCCATCTACCGATCTGTCAGTCATAAATTCCCGCATTCAACGGGTGACTAAGATTCAGCAGATTTTAATTGATCAGATTCAGGTCATGGAAACCATGACCACCTTAGACTTCATGGAGTTCCGGGATTACCTGGTTCCGGCCTCTGGATTTCAAAGCCTGCAATTCCGATTAGTCGAAGCGACCTTGGGGATTAAGGCCGAACACCGCATGGAAGTGGAAAAACAATTTTTCACTTCACGGCTAAATCCTGAAGACCGAAAAAAACTGGAAGAGACAGAAAACACCATTAGTATTTTTGAATTGCTTGAGGCCTGGCTGGAAAGAATGCCTTTCAGTCAATTTGAAGATTTTGATTTCTGGGGCGACTACTCGGCGGCAGTGGACAAGATGCTGGAGCAAGACCGGGAAATCATCTCTCATAATCCGGGTCTAGATGAAAGAATGAAGACTCTTGAATTAAAAAATCTCGGTCTGACTCAAGAGACCTTCAGTACACTACTAGACACCAAGAAGTATGAGCACTGGAAAGCTCAGGGCAAAGTCCGCCTTTCTCAAAAGGCGATGCTCTCAGCGGTCTTCATTTATCTTTACCGTGACTATCCAGCACTTCAGATTCCTTTTAATATTTTAAATTCTCTGGTGGAAGTTGATGAGAAGTTTACGACCTGGCGCTACCGTCATGCCATCATGGTTCAAAGAATACTGGGAACCAAGATTGGAACAGGTGGCTCATCCGGGCATGAGTACTTGAAGTCCACCACCGAGAGAAATCGCGCTTTCATTGATTTCTTTAATCTCGCGACTTTCCTCATTCCTAAAAATATGACACCAAAACTTCCGGAAGCTTTAATCGATCAGTTGGATATCGTTTATGATTCACTCAGATCTTAAAAGGCACTATTCAAGATTTTTAAATGGCCACTTGGGAATGCTGCACTTTGCGGCCCACTCCCATCATTTCTGGCCCGACGTCACTCGTGAGGCCCACCTGGAATACTGGGATGACTGTGCCCAAGCCAGTGACGAGAAATGGAACAAAATATTTACCGAAGTCATTCCTAAAACTCAGGCACACATTGCCGGAATTTTAAATTTAAAAGACAAAGACCAGATTGCCTTTGCCCCCAATACTCATGAACTGGCGGCCCGTCTTCTTTCTCTTTTCATAGGAAAAGAAAGTCTCTCTATTCTTACCACCTCCAGCGAATTCCATTCATGGCGCAGACAAATTCTTCGCTTAAAAGAACTTCCTCAGGTAACAATTGAAATGGTCTCAACGGAGAATTTTCTGCATGAGCACCGTAGTCTGATTGAAGGTCTTAAAGCAGGACTCAAAAAATCACCTGACATCTTTTTCGTGAGCCAGGTCTTTTTTGATTCCGGCCTGGCCCTGACTGATGATGAACTCTGTGAGCTCTTTGAGGCCAAGTCAGCTTCCACCATTATGGTGGTCGACGGTTATCATGGTTTCGCGGCCCTTCCCACTGACCTCTCACGGCTGGAAGGCAAAATCTTCTACCTCGCCGGAGGCTATAAGTACGGCCAGGGCGGAGAAGGTGTGGGCTTCATGGTAGTTCCTCATGGTGATTGGAGACCGGCCTATACCGGATGGTTTGCTGAGTATGCCGAGCTCTCCAGGCCCGCTGGTGCCCAGGTTGGTTACTCGGCCGACGGGATGGCCTTTATGGGTGCTACCCAGGACCCTTCCGGCTTCTATCGGTTTAATGCAAGCTGGGACCTCTTTTTTAAGGAAGAACTCTCCGTTTCCCAGATCCATGAGTTTATTAAAGAACTTCAAAATGAATTCCTGAAGGTCCTGCCGGAAGATTTTTCCAGCCACTATGGACTGACCCCACTCTTTAAAAACCTCAACTGGCATGGGCACTTTTTGACCTTTGAAGCGAGGTCTGAAGAAAAAGGCCAGCAGCTCCAAAAGGCCCTTAAGGATCAGCACATCTTGATTGATAGAAGAGGCAAAAGACTACGCTTTGGCTTTGGCCTCTATCAAGATTTGAGCGATATTCGAGTCCTCGGTGAGTGCCTTAAAAAGTTGTCAGTCAATTAAAGAAAAACCGACTAAAAAGCCTAATGTTTTTACTGATTATGCCGATATAAGCCTCAGATACAAACAACTTTGATTGTGATGATTGGGGATATATGAGTTATAAATTAGGATCAATTGTTATGGTTTTAATGATCTTTTTTATCGCAAAAATTTCATTTGAAACGGCAATGGCCGAAAAGATGCCCGATCAGCTTGATGAGCGTTCTCCTGCGGCGATTGATCAGAGTTACAAAAATCATCTAAGTCGTCGCTAAAAAAGCCTCTCTCGCCCACACCTTAAATTTATCACCACGATCCACATAATTTTTAAATTGATCAAAAGATGGAAATGCCGGAGAGAAAACTAAATTCCCTTTGAGCTTTTGCTGCTTAACCATTTCAAAAACTGTTTTTAAATCACGGCCCTCTTCGATCACAAACTCATGACCCAGTTCCTGCGCCAGTCTTTCGGTAACATCCCCGATAGTGAAAATCTTAGCAATCTTCCCTTTATAAGGAAGAAGGTCCGGCAACAATTTATCACTCTCATTTCGGAGTTTCCCTCCCAGGATCAGATAAAGGGGCGCAGATGAATCTTTAAAGGCGTTGATGGCGGTGGTGGTGGCCAGGCTATTGGTGGATTTGGCATCGTTATAAATGCTCAGACCATCTTTTTCCAAAACATACTCCAAGCGATGGGCCACACCGGAGAACTCGTTGATAAACTCCTGAAAAAGTTTTTGCAGTTCAGGAATTTGCAAGAGCCTTAGGACTTCCCAGGCGGCAAAGAAGTTCGCTTCATTGTGTTCTCCCTTCACTCTCGCCTGGGAAAAATCGAATTGTTTTTTAAATTCTGCAGGAAGATGACCTTTGGTGAACATCGTCCTGCCTGCAGGATGGTCTTTAATCTCATCTAAATAAGGATTCTCCGTTCCAAGAATCAGATGATCATCCTGTTTCATATTCAAAAGCATCCTAAACTTGGCCTTGGCATAATCCTCGATTTTGTCATAGCGTTCAGAGTGATTAGGGAAAATATTTAAAATGAGACCGATCTTCGGATGAAAATCCTTGATCGTTTCAAGTTGAAAACTGGAAACCTCAATGACCGCATAGTCGACCTTCTCTTCAGAAAGTGCTAGTTCACAATAAGGCACTCCGATATTTCCCCCACAGAAGACCTTCTTGCCGGCCTTTTTCAGGGCTTCAGCAATCATGGTGGTGGTAGTGGTTTTTCCATTGGTGCCAGTAATGGCAATAACCGGAATATCCTGGGTTTCCCGATAGGCATATTCAATTTCTGACAGGATCGGAACACCTTTTTCGACTGCTTTTTTCAGGGCCGGATGAGTGACCGGTATTCCCGGAGAAATAACAATTTCATCCATTTTGTGAAAGTGTTGAGCAAAATCATCTTCTGAAAAACATGAACAAGTACTGCAAAGGTCAGCCAAATGCTCACTTTCAAACCAGGTTTTAATATCCCCGCGGTTAACCACGTAGAAGTCTTGCTTGTGTTTTTTGGCCAATTTAAGGGCGGCAAGACCAGATTTTCCCATGCCGAAAATTGCGACTTTATTTATCTTATTCATAAGCTATGATACCTTCCATTCTACATGAATCACCGAGAGCGTTTTTTACAGATTCGAGATTTTTTAAAACCATATCAGGAAATATGGCAAAACGAAATCATGCTCATGTATCCAAATCCATTAGATGCTTTTTCCCAAAACTGGATTGAAGACCTTCATCGCTTTCAGGACAAAAAAGATATCATCCGGCTGGAGAAAAAAGATGTCTTCGGGTTAATCCAGGATTCCTCGTTAATTGAGTTTTATCAGAAGATTAAAACTCTGAGCGCCCTTCCTGCCGCTCGGACTTACCCTCCTATGCCGGAGGATTCCCAAACCTGGCTTTTCATCACCCCTAAAAAACAGCACGAAATACGGCACCTGGCCCCGCATATCAATCATCTGTATCAGAAAAGGAATATTGATCAGGTAGTGGATATTGGCGGAGGCATAGGCCTTCTGGCCCAGACCCTGAATGGCCAGTATCAATTAAGGGTCGCCTCTCTGGATATGGATCCGGTTATGCAAAATACCGGTAAAGTCCGTTATGGAAAAAAACCAAAACACCCGGAGAATCAGGTTCAGTATCTGAATGTTAAAGTTGAGGACAGCGGTGAGTTTCCCAAATTAATGTCTGCCAATGTCATGCCCATTGGTCTTCATACCTGTGGAAAACTAGCACTCGATATCATCACCGTCAGTTCTTCCAAAAAAGTACCAGTGCTGGTGAATTTCGGATGCTGCTACCATAAGCTTGATGAAGTCCCAGGACATCAGAACATATCCCTTTTTGCTAATGCCCATGAACCTCTATGGTTGAGTCAATTTGCTCTGACCCTCGCCTGCCGCGCCCATAATAGAATGAATGAAGAGGAATATGACTTTAAAGTTAAAGTGAAGCATTTCCGCTATGCCATTCATATTCTTCTTTATGAACATTATGGGTTTACAGAACTTATCACTCTGGGGAATTCATCCCCTAAACTCTATGACCTGACTTTTGCCGACTATGTGCTCGACCAATTGAAGCGAATAAATCTTGAACCGAAGCATTCGTTTGTAGAGCTCAATGCTTTTTTTGAAAAGATTAAAACCTTAGTTGGAAAGATGCAGACGGCGGGACTTATCCGAGATGCTTTTGGACGAGTACTGGAGACTTATCTTCTTTTAGATCGGGCCATTTATCTGGAAGAACAAGGATATCAGGTGGAAGTGGAAGAGTTCTTCCATGAAGAACTCTCCCCTCGTAATATCGGAATTACTGCAATCTTAGTTTAAGTGGAAAACTTCTCTCATCTCTTGATTAAGAAGCTTCATTTTATGATCGATATCCGGATGATTACGATCATTTGGATCCAATAGATAATTCTCTGGCCCCATTGGCTTGATCATTAACTTCGTCTGCCAGATATTGTCGTGAGCAATGTTGATGTCCTGACGGTACTGGTAAAGATCCAGAGTCTCTTTCTTAATGAAATCCTGTATCGAGTTGAAATAATGGTCGTTATAAATCTTCTTACCATTTTCCAGACGAGTATAACCGCGAACAACGTAATCAATGTAGACCACGTCACACTCAAATACTTCAAACATATAGTTTAGAGCATTCAAAGGAATGATGTCCCCACAAGTGGCCACGTCCAGGTCCAGACGGAAAGTACAAATACCTTCTGGATCCGAAGCATCCGGATAAGTGTGAGTGGTAATATGAGATTTATCCAAATGCATCTTCACTGAAGCCGAAGCATGGGCAGTGGTAGCAGTCGCTGTTGTAGTCTCTTCCCATTTTCCGCCCTTGATGTCTGACATCAAAGTCATGGTAGAAGCACCTACTGGCTCATAATCCTGAACTGTTTCAGAAAGAATATTGGCCTCAATGATTTTGCACACGTTTCTGGCAATCTCGCTGATATTCTTGGCGCAATATTTTGTATGAATATAGTTAATATAGTCCTGCTTCTGCTTTTCATTCATAGCAATGCAGAAGTCGTAAAAGTTAAACGACAAAATTTTCGTCAAATTATTAAACCCGGAAAGCTTAATAGTTTCCTGTATTTTGTTCATGATTAGCCCTCACAAAAAAATTAGAGCCTGTTATAGGGAATATCAGGGGGTATGACAAGAAAAAAGGGCCCAAAGCGTTAACTCGGGCCCCTTTGAGTAATTATCTTAGATTAGGTTTAAAGATTTTACAGCATCTCGCTCGCTACGAAGTTCATCGATAGTGAGTTTGAACTTCTCCTGACCGAAATCATTGTGCTTGAGACCTTCAACCACCTTGATTTTCCCGCCTTCTACACGGCAAGGATATGAGCAAATAAGGCCCTTATCTACGCCATATTCACCATTTGAAGCCAGACACATAGAAAATGTCTCAAGAGCTGGGGTTTCAGTAACAAGGTTACGGATACCATCAACTACTGCATTTGCGGCAGAAGCTGCTGAAGAAGCTCCACGGGCCTTAATAATAGCAGCTCCACGTTGCTGAACAGTTTTAATGAAATCACCCTTTAACCATTCAAGATCTGAGATGACATCAATTACATGTTTGCCATTGATGGTTGCATTATAAAAATCAGGATATTGAGTAGCTGAGTGGTTACCCCAAATAGTCATATTCTTCACGGCCACAACATCAACGCCGGCCTTTTGGGCAAGCTGAGTTTTAGCACGGTTTTCATCAAGAGTTGTCATAGCAAAGAAGCGGTCAGAAGGAATGCCCTTGGCATTGCTCATAGCGATCAAAGCATTAGTATTGCAAGGGTTACCAACAACAAACACTCTTACATCTGAAGCAGCACTCTTCTCAACAGCTTTTGCTTGAGCAGTGAAGATACCGCCGTTGATTTTAAGTAGATCAGCACGCTCCATACCCTCTTTACGAGGAACAGAACCTACACAGACGACCCAGTTAGCATCTTTGAATGCTGTATTGAGGTCAGAAGTTAAAACGATATTTTTTAACAATGGGAAGGCACAGTCTTCTAGCTCCATTGCCACCCCTTTAAGGGCAGGAAGGGCCTGTTCTAGCTCAAGAAGCTGAAGTTCAACTTCTGTATCACCACCGAACATCTGACCAGAAGCAATTCTAAAAAGTAAGGCATATCCAATTTGTCCGGCAGCACCAGTGACTGCAACTTTGACTCTTTTTTTGCTCATAACAAGCCTCCCAAACGTGAGTTAATTAATGGGGTTATTATAGTGGAAAACGGCCTGATTCTCACCTTTTATTCGTCTCGCCTAGACAAAATCTTATTATGAAGCATAGTATTAAGACTAAAAAAGTTTTTACCTCGAGGTAACTGTGCAGGATTCACAGAATAGATCAAATAATCAAGGCGGAAGCGGTAGTAGTAACCGTCGTAGACGCTACCGTGGCAACCGCAGCAGTGGCGGTGGTGGCCAACCAGGGGGAAATCCTCCACAAGAGGGCCAATCCCGCAATACGCCCGCTCCAAGACCTGCCTCAGCCGGTCCGAAGCCAGCGTCAGCTGAAAACCGAAACCGTTCTCATCAAGCAAGTGCCCGGCCTCGTCGGGGCAATGGTCGTGTCCTCACCACCAATCAAGTACTGGTGAAGTACGATAACCTACTTGAACAGCATCTTATTACCCGTAGAAAGTATTATGAATACTTCAATCGCGTGGATGATCGTCAGCTTTATAAGCTTGAAAAGAATTTTTTCGACAGTATTGAGCACCTACGCCGGTTTGAGGCAAACCTCGAACCTTGGCAGCGGGAAGCCCTGGAAAAACGCAAAACAGAGCGCTATAGGCTCGATTTAACCTATTCCGGTAACCATGGGTTGGATCCTCTCGAAGCGAAGGTTGAAGTTACTCCGGAAGAAATAGAAGATCCGCATTTTAAAGAATCACAGAAAGAAGCTTTCCAAGAGTACAAAGAAGACACAGAAGAATCAGTTGGGACTTTTGAAGACTATCTAAAATTAAAAGGTCAGGCATAGCCTGACCTTCTTCACTATCTATTTGTAAAAAATAATTTCGATGAATTAGTTTCCGTCAGTTCCTGTGGACAGGAATTGAGAACCCATAGCAGCTGGCTGTACTTCTGCTTTATCTTTCTTTGAAGGCTTAATATTGAAAAGGTAATTATTAAGAGTTTCCTCTTGATCCTTCAAAATAGCAGTCTTCAATTCTTCTGCAGAAATATCTAAAACTTCTGAAACCTTTCGAAGCATTTTCAATGGAATGTTACAAAGAGCACGTTCAACGTTAGAAATAAATTGACCGTTCTTATAACCAAGGAGATGGGAAAGTTCAGATTGAGAATAACCCTTCGGATGATTCATTCTTTTCGTACGAATAAGCTGAGCAATGTTCTTAAAGCAACGCATGTGTTCTCCGTCTAGGTTGTGGCGAGAATCAAAATAATATTCATTTTTCTTAGAATGTCATTCACCATTCATAAAAAAATTATTATCTATCTTATCGGACCATTTATTTTGAAACTAACGGGGAAAAATTTTATGAAGCTGATTTCGTGGAACGTCAATGGCATACGCTCTGTATACAACAAAGGATTTCTTGAATGGTTCGCTAGGGAATCACCAGATATCGTATGCCTACAAGAGACCAAAGCTGATTTCGAGCAGTTTCCCTTGGAAATCCGAGAGATGAAAGAGCATGAAATTTTTCATAGTTCTGCTGAAAAAAAAGGATATTCCGGAGTGGCCACTTTTTCTCGGTCGAAAATCCTTGACACTAAAAAAATTGAAAAACATTGCTTTGATTCCGAAGGAAGAGTTCTCATTCACGAATTAAATGATTTTTTCCTTTTAAATTGCTATTTCCCCAATGGGCAACGTGATCATAATCGTGTTCCATTTAAACTTGAATTCTGTGACGATATTCTGAACAAAATGGAAGAGCTAAAAAAAATCAAACCAATCATCATCACCGGCGACTTTAATACTGCTCATTCTGAAATTGATCTTGCCAACCCAAAAACAAATCAAAAAACAACGGGCTTTCTACCGAATGAAAGAGCCTGGATGGATAAATTTATTCAGGCCGGATACATCGATATTTACCGTCATCTTAATCCGGGAAAAACCGGGGCCTATACATGGTGGAGCAATCGTCCGGGAGTAAGAGATAGAAATATCGGATGGAGAATTGATTATTTCTTTATCACTCCGGAACTGCTGCCTAAGGTGAAGAGTGCTTCTATCCAACCAGAGGTGAAAGGATCAGATCATTGTCCTATTGTTCTCGAACTAGACCTTTAATAAATTTTTTACAGTTGAAATCAGTTCCTGAAAGTTAAGAGGCTTATAGATCACCAGATCATAGTCGGCCTCTTCGGGAGATTTCTCGAGATTTCCTGTAACCAGAATTAGCTTTCCCCGGAAGTGGCCTTGATTCTTGATAATTTGAAAGAGTTGATAGCCGCTTCCATGAGGCATTTTGGCATCAGAGATGATGAGATCATACTTTTGCTTTTGTATGAGTTCGACAGCTTGATTAAAATCAGCACAGGTTTCAAGAACAAGGTCCTCGTCTTGAAAGAAACTGGCCGCCAGTTCCAGTAGATCAACCTCATCATCAACATAGAGAATACGTGACTTCATAAACCTCTTTTGACAAAACCAAGGATATTATGACCTTGGTTTTGCTTTCTCCATAAGGAGTATCGAGGTGACCCGTAACATCCGGTGCTTACGCCATTTTCCTAAGCTCCATTTTCTGACGAGCATTGGGAGAAATGCCAAATTTAAGTGGCTGCAGTCCTATAAGGACTGCCCATTAAAATAAACATTTGTCACTAAATCCTCGTATTTCTCACGGTTTTTACTATGTGGCTTAATGATCATTTCGAGTGCTGTTTCAGCATTCTCTGGAAACTTCTTCGCTGGCATAGGTACGACAATAAAGCTTGCCTCTTTGCCTTTGTTTAAGTTCCCTGAAGTTTTGCCTTTGCCTAAAATTTGGGCACCAGCAAGTGTCGAACGATAGAGGGCCTTGGTATAAGTTGCACTTTTGTGGCCCTTCTTCTGATGCTGATTCACAAAACTTCTCATGACATCAAACATGGAGAGGAATGGACCGCCGCCAATATCAGAACCGAGCGCCCATTTCACTTTTGCTTTTTCAATTTTCTTAAAATCAAACAATCCAGAACCGAGTCCTTTCTCTTTAAGAGGAGCATTAGAAGTCGGACAGTGAATGATGGAAGTTTTTGTTTTACTCAGGATCGCTAGCTCCTTGCCGGACAAATGAATTCCATGTCCCATAAGAGAGCGCTCACCAAGCATGCCGGTTTTTTGATAAATTTCAGTATAACTTTTAACTTTTTCAAATCCTGGAAGCTTCTTGTAAATAGAAAGAACGAAGTCAATTTCCTGAGGAGTTTCTGACAAATGCGTTTGCTTAAAACATTTTGCTTTGTCGGCCATCTTACTTCCCTCCGACATCACTTTTGGTGTGGTCGTAATGGCGAATCTTGGAGTAAAGCAATGCTTGGTTCCATGTTTGGCAATCAAGCGTTTAGTAAGTTTCAGTGATTCATCTTCCGTCTGTGTCAGCTCTTCCGGAGAATACATGTTCATAAGTACGTTACCAATGACGAAGTGACCCTTCGCTCTTTTCATGGCAGCGTCAACAGCATGTTCATGAATAGAACTATAACAAGCACCACCCAAAGTACCGTGCTTCACAAGCTTGTTAAAAAATTTCTCAGCTCGCTCTTGAGCGTATTTTTTATCTTTAAATTTCATCTCGGTAGGGAATGTATACTTTTCAAGCCAACCTAGAAGGGAGTCCTTAGGCATTTCTCTTACGTCATCCTGCACCCAATGAAAGTGCATATCATAAAAACCCGGCATAATGAGTGAGTGACCAAAATCAGTCGTATTCTTCTTGGTCATAACAGAAGCGTATTTTTTTACACCTTTCTCTAGCGGAAGAAGATCTTTGACCTTTGCGTTTTTTCCTGTTCCTTCAAGAACGAGCATACCGTGAGCATAGAAGTCACAGTCCTTGTCATCTTGCGGGTTTAAAATTGTTCCAATAAAAAATTTAAGTTTTTGCATTGCCACAGATTCTTCCTTTTAACTTGTCCCCGCTTGATTTTTTATCTAACCTTAGAGGACTTATGAGACTGAGAATTTTACTCCAAATTTTAGTTTTTGTCTTGGTTGTTTTACCGTTAAGCGCCGTTGCTCAGCCGTTTAAAATAACTGAGTTCAGCATATTATCGGTCAATTCAGCGATAACTCCTGCTACTTATGACTATATCAAACAAAGTTTTAAGAATACGCCTAAGACGGCCCTGGTTGTCCTGCGCTTAAATACTCCAGGTGGACTAGTTTCAACCACTAAAGACATAATTACTTTGGTAGGTAGTGTAAAAAGACCTTTTGCCGTATGGATTACTCCTGAGGGTGCATCTGCCGCCAGTGCTGGTGCCATCATCGCTTCCAGCGCCCATTTTATCTTCATGTCACCTGGTACGAATATGGGCGCGGCCACTCCTGTTGGTTTAGGAGAAGATCTAAAAGAAAGTGATGGCAGAAAAAAGGCCATGAACGATTTGACTGCCTTGGTTCGATCCCTGAGTCATTCACGTGGTCGCCCTTCGGCTCCATTTGAAAAAATGATAACCAGTGCTGAATCCTATACTGATCAAGAAGCACAAAAACTGGGACTGATTGATGGCATCATCTCTCACGAAAGTGAAATTCTTGATATCATCTCAACCAAGTCAATTAATCTTGATGGAAAGATGAGAACTCTTGATACCACTAACATCAGCTATAAGTATTACGAACCAACTGCCGGACAGAAAATCCTAGAAGTTCTGGCGAACCCGACAACCGCTTACATTCTTTTCCTGATTGGGATAGCCCTCATCTATTTTGAGTTTCAAGCTCCAGGTGGCTTTATTGCTGGCTCCATTGGCATGTGCTTCTTAATTCTTGCCGCCATCGCTTTCCAGGTTCTGCCGCTTGACTGGGGTTCAATGGGTCTTATTATCGCCGGTGTATTTTTACTAATTCTGGAAGTTTTTATCGTGAGCTATGGCATTCTGACTATCGCGGGCCTCATCGCCTTTGTCATGGGCTCCCTCTTCCTGTTTCATGGAGAAGCCGGCTTCATCAGCATTGAGTATCCAGCCATTATTTCAACTCTTCTGGGTGTTGTGGTCTCCCTGGGACTACTCATCTGGTACCTATGGAATGATAAGAAAAAGCAAAAGCTCTCCCAGGACTTCTTCCTTCCAATTGGCGCCACTGGCTCAGTTTTAACCAAATTGAATAACAATGAATATCAAGTTAAGGTCCGCGGGGAAATCTGGCGGGCCACTTCAGAAGAAGATTTAAACTTAAATGAAGTGGTCTCGGTAAGTGAGGTCGATCCCGAAACCCTACGTATTAAAATTAAAAAAGAATCTTAATCTCCCAAGGAGTGACTATGTCTCTTACGTTTTTACCTTTTATTGTCTTTGCAGGTTTAATCCTGTTCAGCACCTTCAAGATTCTCAATGAATATGAAAGAGGTGTTATTTTTCGTCTGGGAAAATTCTCCGGAGTGCGTGGCCCGGGACTAATCATTCTTATTCCAGGACTGGAGAAAATGGTTAAAGTTGATCTTCGTCTCGTGACTATGGACGTTCCTGCTCAGGATATTATTTCCAAAGACAACGTCACATTAAAAGTAAATGCTGTTGTTTACTTCAAAGTCAGCCATCCAGAACATGCCATCATTTCAGTAGAAAACTTTTATCATGCTACGGCACAGATTTCGCAGACCACTCTCCGCTCAGTGGTGGGCCAATATGAACTAGATGAAATCCTTGCTCATCGTGATGTTATTAACGGCAAACTTCAGGGCATTCTTGATGAATTAACTGAACCATGGGGTATCAAAGTAACCAACGTTGAAGTTAAGGCGATTGATCTTCCTGTTGAAATGCAACGTGCGATGGCCAAGCAAGCTGAAGCTGAACGTGAAAAGAGAGCCAAGATCATCTCTGCTCAAGGTGAATTTGAAGCTTCCAAAAAACTGGCCGAAGCCGCTCAGGTCTTGGGTGAACAAAAAGATGCCATCACTCTCCGCTATTTAGAAACAATGAGAGAGATTGCTGGTTCAAACAACAGCTCCACAACTTTTTTCCCAATTCCGGTAGATTTTTTAAGCAGATTCATCAGCAAAAATGACTAAAGCAGAAGAACTCATCGAATTTTATGATATGACCGCTCATCCTGAGGGAGGTTATTTCAAAGAGACTTATAGGTCTTCAGAAATAATTCAAACTCCCCGGGGTGAGCGTTCTGTTTCAACGGCCATTTTTTATTTGCTTCAAAAAGGTCAAAGCTCGCAGTTACACCGCATCCATTCAGATGAGATGTGGCACTTCTATGAAGGTGATCCGCTCGTTGTTTTTGTAAAAGCGCCCGATGGATCTATCAAGGAAACATTTCTGGGCCGTGACCTAAAAAAGGGCCAGCAAGTTCAGTACACAGTCCCAGCCGGGGTGTGGTTTGGGGCCTATTTGCCGGAGGGAAGCGAGTTTGCTTTCGTAGGATGCACTGTCTCACCGGGTTTTGATTTTCGCGATTTTGAACTTCTTAAATAACTACCAACTCTTTGGTCCGATCTGACGATTATGCTTATCAAGCTTTGACTCTTCTTCCATTAGCGGATCAACTTCCACCTGCTCAACCGAGGCAGGACCACGATTAGGCTCAGCTTTAAACTTATCCTCATCTCTTCGAATATCAGTCTGCACGTCCTGCAAGAGGGCTTCATTAAAATTAATATGGGTAGGTTTTGACCATGCAAAGGAAGAGGTCACGAGTAAAAATATCAAGAGTTTCATAAAGTTCTCCCCTACAGTCTTTATCGGACTTTCAGGGCGAGAACTTTAACTGGCCAAAATTACTGCTTTTTCTCTTCTTCTTTTAATTCTTCAGGCTTCGAAGGTCTTCTTTCAGGGGTTGTACTGTAATCAAGAGGCCCTTCTTCTTGCGCTTCAATTTCTTCTAAAGGTGCACCTGGATCGAAGTCCCCTTCTCTTGAATAAGGACCAGTTTTTTGAACTTTCTTATTGGTAAGAGTTGTACTCTCAATCAATTCTTCTTCAGTCGTTGGTGCTGGATTGGGAGACGGATTCATCTTGCTGGTCGAAAGACCAGAACCATTCATCAGAGTTGTTTCAGTGGCCGTGGTGCTCTTAGATGTAAAAGTTTCTGGTAAGCTATGCCCATCATTTCTCACATACTCAACACCTTGAGCACTAATCCCAAACGTCAGCAATGATGTGATTAATACAAATTTCATAGGCCCCTCCTTGTCGAAGAACGCTGCTCAACTGAAATCTTTCTTCTAACACCTAAATAGATGCCAGTAGCAAGACCAGTAATAATCAAAAATGTCATCATAAAGTCCTCCTCAGTGAAGACTTGATTTGACCTTATTATATCTGGTGGGATCTATGACAGGGAATGGCGCAAGACTAGGACAAAATAATGAACTAAATGGGTAAAAAAAAAGGGAGCCGAAGCTCCCCTTTAAAATTAACGAGTAACCTTACGTAAGGTTTGGTTAAGTTCTTTTTTACGGATACGAATACTCTTTGGAGTTACTTCAACCCACTCATCATCATCAATCCAGTCAAGTGCCCAATCAAGAGTACGGTTAGGAATTGGTGGAAGAATAACGTTTTCATCTTTACCAGCAGTACGAACACTTGAAAGGTGTTTTTCACGACATACGTTTACGTTCAAGTCATTTGGACGAGTATGCTCACCAACAACCTGACCTTCGTAGGTCTGCTCTGTCGGAAGTACGAATTGTCTTCCTGATGAAAGAAGATTGAAAAGCGCGTATGGAGTAATTTTTCCAGCGCGGTCAGAAATAAGTGCGCCGTTCTGACGAGCAAGCATTTTACCAACGTGTGGTTCATAGCCTACAAAGTAAGAAGACATTAATCCCTGGCCCTTAGTATCTGTTAAGAATGTAGAGCGGTAACCGATCAAACCACGAGAAGGAACATGGAATTCCATACGTGTACGGCCTTCACCAAATGGTGCCATTGCTTCCAAGCGACCTTTACGTGACGCCATCTTTTCTGTGATCGATCCTGTTGAATCATCAGGCACATCGAGTACTAATCTTTCGAATGGCTCCATCAGAACGCCATCGATTTCTTTAGTAATAACCTGCGGACGAGCAATCATAAGCTCGAAACCTGCACGACGAATTTCTTCGAACACAACAGC
>JAMPXB010000043.1 GCA_023701435.1 Bacteriovoracaceae bacterium
ACCGATCCCCAAAAGTGTATAGAAGTTAGACAATTCAGTGATCAAAAAAACAACACAGCAAAGCTGCTGATAAGTGGTTCGGATCCTTACGTCTTTCTGCAAACCAATTGAAAATAAGGAATTTTAGGAGCATAGGCCGGGAACCGCTGCCTGAATCTTAGTGGAACCCTTTGGCATCGGCCTTGCTGATAGCTCTGTATAAAATCCAAAGGACGCTTATGAAATTTTCCATTTTGTTGCTATCGCTGACTCTTAGTTTTGCAACCTTTGCCGAAGAGCTGCAGCTGCACTTTCCGAGAGAAAATGGAAACTTGTTCTTGGCCACCACGGCCCGAGAATCCGCCAAGCTTTTAGATCAGCCCACCAAAGAGGCTCGGGGATTAGAAATCTGTAAATATTATGGTTATCAGAATGTCGTTTCGGTTGGTTCCACTTTTTTTGCGGTGGAAGAGATCGTCTTAAATGAAATTGTCGACGGTGAGATTGTTTCGAAGAAATTTAAAAAAGATTTCTCCAATCTTTATTCTTATGACCACGCGGTGATCGCCAAACTAGTCTGCTCTAAAGACAGCCATGATGAAAGTGTAAGCAATAATTCTGTAAGTAATGCTGGACGGGAGATTGCTATTGAAAAGGAAGATCATCATCGATACCTGAAGAGGTTTTCTTCTTCCGCCTCCAGACAGTGAGTATACCCGAAGCTGCCAAACAGCCCCGGGTAGACTTATCAAAACTAGAAACCAGAAAAACAACGACCAGAAGTAATCACCTGGTCAGCGTCGCGAACCATGTAGTAACAGCTTTCATAAGCGCGGTGTAAATAGATACGTACATGAGGAATCACTTCCCCTTGCTCATCAATTACGCGAAACGGTTGTACTTCAATGTCTAACAAGGCCGGTAGTGAGCACATTACATTTGGTTCATATTCCAAGTGAGCAGACAGACTGTTTAGGGCCTGGTCGTAACGAGGATTACCACGCCAACGCGAACAGAAGTCTTGAGCGAAAGCCGTAGAGCTGATGAATAAAGCAGCAACGAAAAGCATTTTCATAAAAATATCCTTTAAAGAATAAAAGTGAATGATTTTTATATATCTAAAGAGGTTTGATATAGCAAACAAAAGGATGATCTTAAGAACATTTCGAATTTAATTGGAACAGGCCCGCAGAATTCGAAACCCACCTGCTTGGACGTAGGGACTAGTAAGCGAGGGCCAAATGGTTTTTAAGACCTGTTTTTTATCTCTAAACGACAGACGGCAGAAGCCACTTTCTAGATAGCAAGGGGCATGATCCTTAAAGGCCCTGCGCTTTAACTGGCGACAGCTGAGGTGCTCCTCGTAAGTACTCATCTCTCGGATCAGGCACTTCCTCACCTCCTCAATCCAGGTCTTGCCATTTTCACTGAAGTTGTTTGAACGATCCCCATAACGAAGACAGAAGCGCCGTCCAAAACGTATGGGATAAGAAGAGTTTTGGCAGTGCTTGGCCTCGGCGACACAGGAGTAGTATTCACAATCGTTGGAATACTCCGCGCATCGGGCTGAATCATCTGCCTTGATTTCAAAGGAAAATAAAAGAAGACCTATCAATAAGCCAATCATGCCGGCTTTTTACCAACAAGTTAATTTAAGTGGCTGCTTAAGATTTTTAAATTTTCCGCAAAAATCTCTTTTTATGTTCAAATAATGTGATGAATTATCAGCGCTTAATTTTATTTCTAACTTTCTTTTCTTTATGGGCTGGGCAACTCGTTGCCAGTGAAAACTTTCTCCCCTTACCGATTGTTAATCGGGGTGATAAGCACCTCAACCTCACCACTCAGAATTTAAAAATTCAGAATGATGTTCCTGGATTGCAAACGGACTTCGTTGGCACTATTCGCTGGGAGCGCAGTCGTGAGTTTATATTGCTCCCTCATGTCAAATTGCGATTAAAGGTTCCAAGTGAGAAGAAGTTGCATCTCTATTACCGCTATAAAGGCGTGACTCATCTTCCGCACGAACAACATGATTCAGAATTTACTGATATTGATTTGTCGGTATTTGATCAATCGAGGATTAAGGTTTATCAAGAAGGGAAAAAGATCGGCCAGGTAGCCGTTCATAGTATTTCTTCCGGGGCCAAAAATAAAACGATCTTACTGGACTACTCTTGCAGTGGTTATAACGTGCAGGTTGCCGGTTTTGATGCTGAATTTTTAAGTGTTGGTTGTGAACTGGTGCGGGAAAATATTGATGGCAATATTATCCCCTCACTCAAGCTGAACTGGATCTCCAGCGAGTATAAAACCTTGGATTTAAATCCTGGTCCTTACATCATTTCATTCTCTGAAGGCAGGACTTCCCGGGTGCAGGTGATCAATGAGTCTGGGCAGAGAAAGGAAATTGTTTTTAAGGTTAATTTCCCCGATCGCATCCATCGTTTAAAAACAGCTGTAGGTTTGGGGCCCTATGTTTATGAAGCAAAAAAAGGTGAGGACAAAGAAGATCAAAAAATTCTTCCTTCATTCATGCTTTATGGAAACTATTACTTAAATAACATTCACTCCATTAAGTTTTTTGAAGCACTGGTGATTAACAAATCGCTCTTTAACCACGCTGGACTCTACCTTGGATCTGAGCTGGGTAAATTCTATGATGACCGTTTGGTGCTTTCTTCACTCCTGGGTGCCCAGGCCATTTCTCATCGTTTTGATGAGGGACAAAATGAGATCTTTACTCAGATCATTTATCCACAGGGGTTGGAGATATCCATGCACCACCCTTTTGGGATGGAAAACTATCGCTTTATTGTGGGAGGATTTTTAAGTCCCCAATCAGATGTGACTTATCAGAATTTTTGGGCACGATTTGGATCAAAGATCTTTGTGGAGTTTAATTATATTAATTGGGCCAATGATCAGCGTTCGGCCACTATGTATGGGCTATCGGTAGGAATGCCATTTTTAGAATTTTTCTAAGAAGAGAGACGAAAAACAAGGGAATATTAGTGTTCACCAATATTCCCCATGGAAAGCTAGAGCTTAGTAACGCTTGTTATCACGCGGAACCATAGGTTTAGCTTCAGATACATTCATTTGGCGTCCACCAAAATCAGTTCCATTAAGTGAAGAGATAGCTTCTTGAGCTTCTGCACTTGATGACATCTCAACAAAGCCAAATCCTTTACTACGATTAGTATCTCGGTCCATAATGACTTTTGCTGATTGTACTTTTCCATACTGTGCAAATTTATCTGCAAGTGTATTGTCGACAACTGAATAACCTAAGTTACCAACATAAATTTTTGTACTCATAATATTCTCCAATGAAAGTTCACCACAGTAAGTTGCAATGAATTACTTTTTTTAATTTAAAATTTTAATTTGGGATTTAAAGATAAGAGATGTGAAGTCTAACTGAAAAAAACAAACTGATTAGTACCTAGTATAGAGATTAATACGCAGAAGGCCATCTAAATAATTTATTTAACATTTTATAATCATGGTTCTGCATGATATTAGCAGGTTGGATGGGATTACTGGGGTGAAACAGTGTCCAGTTTGTAGACACCCCCCTGTCGTTCTTTCTTAAGACGGCATTTCGCGATCTTAGACTTGCTAAAATCATAGAATGAAAATCATCTTCCTCCTGATCTTTTTATCGTTCCAAAGCTATTCCCAGAATTTTTCTATCTCATATACCAAGAGTAATGAGTTGCTAATGACTGGTAGTAATTGTGAAGAACTTTTGAATCAGCAAGCGGCTATCTGCGAGTGGAAAAGAAATCTCAATGAAAAAAGCGGAGCCGTTAATAAATGCCAAAAACTAGGAAATAAATTTCAGCTCAAAGTCAGTGGATGTCTGCCGGAGTTTGTTAAAAGTTTTCAAAATAAAAAACAAGTCTATGCCGGTGCCAATTGCTGGGGCACGGCCCTCTCCTTCAAGAAGCACTCCCTCCTGCCCCGTTTTGTTTGGTCTGAGGAAATGAGCTATTGGTTGGATTCACCCATTTGTCGTGTTTTAGAAGTGGGAGAGAAAAAACAAGCGGGAGATATTATTACTATTTTCTCTCCTGAATATTTATTCTCTTCGCAAGATTGGTCCCAGGGAAGAGGCAGAACATTTTGGGATAAGCTTTATCCTGGAAGGTACCAGCTACCTTTGAGAAATGATGGCTACTCTGGTTTTCATACGATTTTACATTCAGAGACTTATATTTCAGACAAATTATCCTTTGGGAAAGACTCCCCTTTTTCCGGTGACCGTTACAAGTTTCAGAATCTAATTAATGTATATGGTCGTTCCCGGGATAAGAGATGTCGGGAAGCTCAGGGACTGCGCCCTCATTTGCGAGAATATGCTAATGAGCCGAGGTCAATTGTCAGATCTCATTGTGATTATTTTTCTCTCGCCTATAGATGCCAGAATTTTGATGAATATTTTAAAGAGCAAGCCCTCACCGAAAGTGAGAAAGCTATTTGGGACGAAGTGAATTATTTAAACTCACTTCAAAAGACACTTTTTAAATTAAGTTTTGCGGGAGCCTTGATCTCTGACGCAGAAAAAGACCAAATGTTAAAGGTCTCAGCAGCGTATTCACAAGAGGCACTTCAGCAAATGACCATGAATTTGGGTAATCATTTTGAGATGCTCGCCGTCTTAAAGTATTTCTCAGCAGAAGCGGTGGTTAAGGCCTTTGAGCAAGCGGAACTGATAGAGGCAATAGAGCCACTTTAGGCAAATTATGGTAGTTCAAGCTATGACCAATTTATTCAGCAACTTTTTTGACATAGATTCTAACAAGGCCATTCATGCTTTCCGTCTGGCTGCTGCAGCCTGGATAGCTTTTGCCATAGCGGTTTTATTTGAAATTCCCAATCCCTATTGGGCATCAATGCCGATTTGGGTAGTGGCTCAATCTTCCAGAGGTTTATTATTTGAGCGTGGTTTTTACCGAATACTTGGCACTGTTGTGGGAGCCTTGATTGGATTTGGGATTACGCATTTTTTTCACTCCCCCTACATTGAAATTATCTTATTAGGATTTATTGTCGCTGCCTGTTCCGGAGGCGCGCACATGCTTCGAGGTGTTCAGTCTTATGGAGTGACCTTGACGGGAATAACAGCAGCCATCATCGTTCTTCCTTCAGTACTGGTACCGGAAGTTTCAGGTGAATTGGCGATCTCACGGGTTCAATGCACACTCATTGGTGTCATCGTTGTCACCTTGGTTACTGCTTTTTTTACTCCAGAATCACCACGAAAAGAGTTTTATAGACGAGCCCGTGATTTAACTGCGGATACCATCGTCTATCTGACTTCTTTGTTAAAAAATGAATCGGTCACCGATCCGGAAATACAAGAAGCCCAATTGCTTCAGCGATTAGGTGACATTGATGCCAATGCCGCGATGGTATCCGCCGGTTCTGTCGAAGGTTATCAAAGAGTCCAAGCGGTGAACGCTTTGATATCTGCAGCTTTAGCGGTGATGGCTACCGGTAAATCAATACAGAATTATTCAGGCAATGGTTTGGTCGAAGAGCTGACTAAACTTTCCGATTGGTTGCGTTCTGAAGATGATGACAAAAAACATCCAACTATAAACTGGGATAGCAGTAACCTGAATGCTCATATTACCAGGCGTTTGAAATTTTCAATCGATCAGTTAATAGACGCTGCGATAATGTTACTCTCTTCACCTACCAGTGCCGATGCCAAATCTTTTGGTAAAAAGTTTCAATATCTGGCCCCTCATCGCGACCTTCCCCTGGCGATACGCGCGAGTGTGGTGGCGGGAATGGCAACGACCCTCACCGGAATCATTGGTCTGCTTTCGGGGTGGAAGTATGGTGAACTGGCTGCCATGGGAGTTTGTATTTTTTCGGTGGTATTAGGGACCATAGCTCAACCTCGCCTGATCGCCCCCTTTATGCTCATGGGTGCTCTCAGCGGTGCCCTCTTTGCGACGTTATACCGTATTTTTTTGCAACCCGAGCTAAGTACCACGATGGCCGTAATTGTTTCCGTCTTCCCCTTCTTCCTATTGGGAGGATTTGCCCGGACTAATAAAAAAACAGCAGCGGCGGCGATTGATTACAATATGGTTTTTTTACTAGCTGGTCAGGCGGGAATGACCGCTTCTACCAATGTTCCGGATATCCTAAGTGGGGCTTCAGCGATAGTCATTGCCGTCATCCCAGTAACTCTATCTCATATCTTTCTGCCCAGACCTTATATAAAACTTGCCGAGAGTGCCAAAACTTCCATTAAAAAGGACCTGCGCGAACTGACTCTCAAAAGCACAACGAGTGTTGAATGGCATGGGAGAGCTGGTCGGCATATCCTCAGGCACCTCCTGCACTTGAGTTATGGTGGAGTGCTGTCACAGGGGACGCCGAGAGGGTTACTTGAAACCTTGAATTTGGGCTACGCTTTTACCGAGCTTCATACTCTAACCAATAAAAATAATTTGTCTGAGCTAATGGTTGTGCTCAGGCGCTTAATTGAGGATCCTGTGTCGGCGATGGATATTGCTCAGTTGGCCTCATTTAGGGGGCAGGACCCAAGATTAGATGGAATAATTCAGGAAACTTTGGTGGCCCTGGATGGTTATAAATTACTCTTTTCTAGAGAATAGTAGGCCATTTTTGCACGGTATAAAAATTCCTCAAAAATCAAACTTGATTAATGAGCTATCTTGCATTACAAATAGGAACTCATTAGCGCAGCCGTAGCTTAGTTGGATAGAGCACTTGACTACGAATCAAGAGGTCCTACGTTCGAATCGTAGCGGTTGCGCCACTTTAAATCCCCTTACATTTCAATCGAACTTAACTCAAAAACGAACTCTTGTGGTGCGTATGGATTGCTTCGTTCTTCCAAAGAAATTCCAATGGGATACATCATGTAGTTCTCGTAGGCGCCGGTACTAGGTACCAGATTAAAGCTTCTGCCCGAATTGAAGGCCAGACAGTTGGGCTCCCAGGTGCCAAAGAATTTATCGCGGACTTCCAGGTAGCGGGGACTATTTAATTCCAGATTTTCATCGAGGCAGGCCTTGGAAACATCGGCGGGATCACAGGGAATCCATCCTTCTCCCTCAATATAAAATTCGCAGCGGCAGTGCTGGGACTCGGAGATGGTACCATTGGCCTTAAGGCGAACGCCAAAAATCTCCCGGGCGGGAATTCCTGCCGCTCTCATGAGTGCCACAAAGACGGTGGTGACATCGGCACATCTGCCGCAAATATGTTGATCCAGTAGCGCCTCTTTAACATTACCCAAACCGCAACCCACCTGATGGGGATCACGTTGAGAGTGGTCACAAACCCAGTCATAAATGGCTCGGGCCTTTTTTAGAGGATGCTCGATTCCTTGAGTGATGCTTTTAGCTGTCTCTTCCACAATGCCGTCTAGAGGCACATGCATGCGTGCTTGGAGGTAGAGATCCTGCTCCTTGGGTGTGGCAATTTGTTTATCTCCACCTACTCTTTTGGTAACAGCGACTTTCATTTCTAGTCGGACCAGGGCCTGGTCCGATTCTGGCAGCCATTTAGCGAAAAAATAATCGGCTCCAAAGACTGGGTCTTGGGCGAGTTGCGAGCTGTTTGAGTTGGTTTCATTTTTAAGCAGCTCGACACTTTGGTAATGGGCGGTCAGAGGCATCGGCACCCACAACTTAAAGATCTCGTTTTGGGTGTTGATATTAAACTGAAAAGTTACCAGAAAGTTCTTAGTCATAGACCGATGCTACACCCCAGGTTTTGGTAAGTTAACTGGGATATAAGGAAGAATTCTCTCGATATAACTCACCTCTTCTCCGGTGCAACCATTCTTAGGACACTTCACCACTTTTTGACATTGACCTATAAGGGCTGGTTTATAGTCAACTCCGCCACGTACCAAAATACCTTCCACTTCATTCGTTTTGGCATTGATGACAGGTGAACCGGAGTTGGCCTGAAATGAATCCAGATTGGCGACAAAATGATTTTTATCCAGTGAACGTACAGTGGCGTCTTCTGCCACTTTGAGGGGAAGACCGGATGGATGACCCAGAATTAAGAGAGGATCACCAATCATGGGTTTCCCTCGCTCACTTAAGATTAGAGGTTTGCGGTCTTTGACCTCACGGTCAAGTTCAATGACTGCCCAGTCTTCCTTTCCCCGATTAGAGAGCGTCGTATGAACGATATTTTTGCAGCTATAAATTTGTGACGGAGAAGTTTCCACATGAGTCTTGTGGGAATCAGTCACGGCATAATCAAAGACCCATTTGTTGTCGCTACAATCACTAAAACTGTAAACACAGTGACCAGCTGTGACCACATGCCTGGGAGAGACCAGAAACCCCGTGCAAGTAGCCACTGCCTGTTGCTGGTTAAAGCGTTCTTTGTCACACAAACTCTTCTTGTTTTTTAGAATTTTAGAAGAAAAAACGACTTTGTTATCTTGAACAGAGATGTCTTCATTAGGAATCATGGCCAGCACTGATCGCCCTAGCTCACGATGAATTGGATTATTGGATAAAGCGATATCAATGCGATTGTCCTCGCCGTAAATGGACCTACCGAAGGTAACTGTCGAAAATAAGATCAAAAGCAACGCTATATACTTCATCATGAACCTCTTGTTGAGAATGAAGCATAGGCCATTTTGCTTTAGATAGGTTCGTTTAAGTAAATTTTTAACGGGGTGTCTACGGATTAGACAGCACTATAATCGACTGTTGTTTCTGAGCGATTATGACCTGTTAATTTCTGGGCGATTATGTCCCATTGGATAACTAGCTGGACTTCCTCAGTTTCGACTTATCACCATAATCATTTAATCTTTTCCGATCTGAGACTTTGCACTGAACCTTTCTGCCCATCAA
>JAMPXB010000001.1 GCA_023701435.1 Bacteriovoracaceae bacterium
ATAATCTCAGCTTTGGTTCAATGTATAACTCCCAAGAGGAAAAGATGGGGGCCCAGGCCTATAACTTTGTGGGCATTGGCAATGTGGGCAGTGTCCCTGAACTTCCGGCCGATCCTTCACGCACCAATCCTGGAACCAATCGTCGCTCCAATCAGCTTGAGTTCTTTGCCTATGATCGTATGGAGCTTGGGGAATGGAGCGCATGGCTTGGCGGAAGACAAACCAATTTGCACCGAAAAAGTGAACTCACCGACAAGAGCGGCAAAGTGGACTATTACCAGAGCTTTGTTCTTCCGTGGGCGGCAGTTTCCTATGAGTTTCCGGATATCATGACTTATGTGAGTTATGGCGAGGGTCTGGAGAGTTTCGTCACTCCCAATCGGGATGGTTATACTGAGCGGGGCCAGTATCTTCGTGATGTGAGAAGTCGGCAATGGGAGGTAGGCGCCAAGGGGCAGGGGGACTTCTCCTGGGGACTAGCGCTCTTTACCGTGAAGCGTCCGCTGGTGGAGGATCTGCCGCCGGTCTATAAAGTGGACGGCGAGATCCAACAAAAGGGCCTGGAAGCCGAGCTGCAAAAGCAGCACGGACACTTTCATTTTGGCGCCTCCTACATGCTGGTAGAAGCGCTTAGAAAGAACGGGGATCTGCGCTCTGAGCTCAATGGCAAAAAAGCGGTGAATGTGCCTGTACAGTCGTTTAGAGGCCTCGTGGGCTATGAGGTGCCCAAGGTTCAGGGCCTTTCCTTCGATCTACGTCTTGTTCATGAGGGCAAGAGAGCTGTGCTGCCTGATAATAGTGTGATGCTTTCGGACTGGACACGCTGGGACTTCGGAGCGTCGTATGTCTGGAACAAGCACCTCTTCACGAGGCTCTATGTGGAGAACCTGGCCGCTGCTCGCTACTGGAAGGAGTCACCCACCCAATATGGACATGTCTACCTGTTTCCGGGCATGGCAAGAAATCTTCGGTTGGATGTGCAGTACAGTTTTTAGAAACCATGTTGGTCTCTTATTAATTATTCTCGCATTCATTGCCTAAATTCACCGCCAGCTCTCTCAGTGTTTGCATCATGATGATATTAATTTTGGTGTCTTCAATGCTGTAGATGATCTCGATATCTCGATCGCAAGTTTGATAATAGTTCTCGTATTGGTTAAGTAGAGAGGCCAAAGCAGGCTTAATTTGATCAACAGCTTCCAGAGTGGGGCCAACTTTTGCGCAGTTCTCTTCATTTACGGTATAGCTAAATTCAGGAATAGGGATCGCGGCGATTTCTATTTGAGTTTGTTGAATACGCTTTAGCTGGTCGGGGCAGATAGCTTCAGCAAAGACTGATAAACTTAAAAGTGAACTAGTAATAAGTAAAAGAAAGTAGTGCATAAAAAATCCTTTTTTATCATTGTAGTTGGAAAATAAAAAAAAAGCCTTCAAGAAAACGTTAACTTATATATTTTAAACTTTAGATAACCTTCACCGTGTTTAGTCTTTTTACAGGCCTGGAATAGTTATCACGCAGATGGATATTGCCCGGCAGTAGTTCATAATCTCACTTATATATGTATGAGGAGATTTTTATGTTTGATATGAAACAGCTTGTTCGCTTGGCAATCCTTCCCCTGGCCCTAGTATTATGAAAAAGAGTGTTTCAGGTATTAAGTTCCCGGACCGCTGCTCCGGCCAACGTCAAAATAGATTTTAAAGATATACGCCCCGTTCATCTTACGGAAGATTTATATCTGGATCAAATCGACTTAAAAAAGATCTCCATTACCGAAGATGATTATAAATTATCTATGAGCGAAGGGGGCAGTGCTTCTGTCTCAAGATGCGCCGATTGTTCCATTAATGCCGTTCATCCGACATTAGACTATTCGGGTTCCGTGAGAGATCAGTTTGAAGTGTTAAAGAATAATGCCATCAAATTTATCAGTACCCTTGATCGAAGAAATTTACGGGTGGCCTTGAGTTTTTTTACCGGTGAGGCCAGTCTCTATAGCATTGGAGGTGATGGGCACTATTTTGAAACGGGTAGGTTAATTAGTTTGTTAGAGGTTCTTCCTGTGCTGATTTTATGATCAATTCAGATTTCTCAAAAAAATTATGTCAAGCCGATACCGCAACCCGCTTAAACACAGCAATCCTTGATAGGATCCAGAGCGTAAAGCAATATGAGGAAAAATCTGAGAAAAATGTTATTCGTACCAGGGTGTGACAGATGAACAGGTGAAGACGGAAATTGCCAAATACATAGGTAAGAGTCAATTTGGTGACCAAAAGATGAATGGAAATAATATGCTAATGCAGATATTTCTTTTAGTGCATGATCGTGATGTTCTTCTTATGTTACATGGCATAGGTGAATTCCCATTTAGGGGAAAGCGAGAATGTGTTCATGATCATTAAGCTACGTTGACCACCCGTTGGAATGATGGTGACTGTGCCATGTGGCCTGGAAAACCAATATATCTGTCTTGTGTTCTAATTGGCATTAACGACTGCATCGATTTATTTTCAATCCTGATGCTGCGAAGATTCAGCAAACGGAGTTGATAAAACGACCAATCACTCAGTTAATATTTTGATAAAATGTTTGGTCTGGTCTAAAAAGTGAATCCTGCTCCAATGGAATAGAGGGTGTTGCTCTGATCCAGGAAGGGGCCGATCTCGGACTGGATAAAGAATGTACCCAGCGGTAAGCGAGTGTAGAGAGTTGGGAAGAAAAGAATTTTGTGATCCTCTTTCAGCTTGAAAGTATTATCAGGAGGATTTTTTAAGTTCTGAATGGAATAAAGTAGTGGTAATTTTACTCCCAACTGTGCTCCTGCTGTTGATACAATCATCCCCGCATTGAGAGAGGTTTTTATTCCCCATAACGGGATATCTGATTCTTTATATTTAGGTGGAGATTTCTTTTCTTTCGTATCTCCCGTCCCGGTTAAAAGACAGCCTTCAACGCCGTAGACATAGTAGGCATTACTAAAATGAAGTCCACCGCCCAAGCATGTGGCCTGATTGGTTACAATTATTTTGTTTTTTATCGTAGGGGACTTTATATCGATTTCCCTTTGCCAGCTCAGATAATTTATCTCCAGCGAATAATTCTTTTGGAATTTCTTTTGTTGCAGCTCTTTCTGATGAGCTTCAATTTTTTCTGATATCTTACTTACTTCATCCTCTTTGTATTCAAAGGCTTCCAGTATGGATTGAAGTTGTGTTGTGCTCTGTTCGAACTGATCATTTTTTAAAAAAAGATTGGCCTCTGTTTGATAGGTTTGGAAGTAAAGTTCCTTCAATTCTAGCGAATAATCCTCTGGGTCAAGTTCTTCCTCCTCAACTTCGTTGAGAATTTTTTGATGTTCTTCATTATAGCGGTGCTTGATTTCATTTAGAGAAGCACTCGCATAAAAAGAAGATGTTACTAATATTAAGAGAGTTATAAATTTTATAGCCATATATGTGTCTGCAGTAATAGTAACCAGGAATCTTTCCTGGTGTTGTCGTTAGAAAAATTTCGAGTGTTGTAAGCATCGGCCCTTAATTCAACTCGCTGAATTGGAAAGTATTGTAGTCCCGGTCCGATGCGAACGCTGTAGTCATCCTGGTGAATATTCTGTTTTTGGTATTCAATGTTTGTTAAAAAGTACAAACCTCTCCAGGGCCTTACAGACGTTTGTAAGAGTGCGTAGCGGGACGTACGATTGCCGTTATTGTCTTCAAAACTTTTGGTGGTCTGGCCAATTTCACTTAAAATCGCCGAACCTTCTTTGATATTAAAGCGGCCATGTATGGCAGCCGATGTCAGGCGTTGAAAATCATTTTTGGAGGAGAGAAAAGAAGCTCCGATCCGGTGAAGATCAAAGACCGTTTTTTCTAGCATGCCACTTGCACCTTTCATGCGATACTCTGGCTCTTGTTCCAGATTCCCAACAAAAGCACTTATGCCGCCCTCCCATCCTTTTGTTAAAAAGTGGGTGCTGATTCCATGAACCGGATCGTTTTGTGAGACCCTTGGATTGGACCGTGAATAAGCGATGTGCTCAATAACACGAATCCCGTACAGCTTATCCATCAGACCGAGATAGATACCAAAATTTTCATTTGGTCGGTGGCCAACAAAATAGTTACGAGAATAATATTGCTGCTCATTCAAACCTTCTCCTGGGAATTCAGGCATTGGTACTCGGCCATATTCACCGGAGACGATAAACTTGTCGTTTTCACCAAACTTCAATGTCGCTCTGATATCGGATTGCATGGTGATCCAGCGCTTGCTTTCTTGTTCCGACCCAGGGTTTTGATACATACTAAAACCGCGATAATTGGCCTGTAAGCGTAGGTGATCTTGCTTGGGTTTTCTGAATAGGAAGCCCGAAAGATAGGCGAGCTTTTCCTCTGATACATTATCGGGATAAAATGTGCGGGCAGAGATGGCCGTAGCTGAAACTACCCGTCCGTAGTCATTGAGTTGCCCACCACCAAAAGGATTAAAGTGACAGTTCAAGCATGAAGGATAACCATGGCCGATGAAATTGGCATAACCCCAACTCGTCAATGGAGCGAGGGCGAAAATTAGAACGAGGAATGTTTTCATTTTTTATTCTTGTAACCTAAAGTGACTTCTACTTCGACCTCATCTTTAACTCCCACGCCTAAATAGGATTTGGGAGGAAGTTTAAAGTCTGAAGCTCTAACACTAAATTTGGCATTGATATTTTTTCCAGTTTCTGTGTAGCGGATTATAATCGGTTTTTTTTCACCGTTAACTTCCAGGGTCGCGCTTGCTTTGCCGTCTTTGGCCACTAGATTGGTTAAAATGGCCTTGCTATGGGTTTTAGCATTCAAGTGCTCCCAAAAATGTTCATCACGTAAATCTATACCGGTTTTAAGCGAGTTAATGGCCAGCTGAATTTTCTTGGCAACGAATGAACCATTTTCTTTGCTCAGTTTTCCTTTCACTTTTCCAGAAACGGCACTAAAGCTGCCCGCCGGGCTTAGAGAGACCAGGATGTTAACCTTGTTTTGGGCCCAGGCCTCACTTGTGATTATCAGGGCGATTATGAGAAAAGCTTGTTTCATGGTGATATACTCCTATTTCAGAAAATTCTTGAGGTATTGCAAGATGAGCTCTTGTTTGTCCAGGGCAAGGGGATCTGCTTTTTTAGGCATTCTTCCTTCTTTGACACTCAGATAGAAACGCGAATTAAGTGGATCCTCAGGATTGATCCATTTCATTAAGTTTGCTTCACTAGTCATGCTTTTGTGGCAACTGACACAAGAGGGGTTGAGAATTTCTTTTTGGATTATTTCAAAATTCACAATTTCTTGCGGGGGCATTGTGAGGCCTTCAATGTAATGGCGTACCAGCTCTAGCTCAGCACTGGAAAGGGGAGCTGCCTTTTTAGGCATACTTCCATCTTTAATGACCTGATAAAGCTTACTCCCTTCCACATCTCCGGCCACCACCCATTTGGCAAGGGCCTCTTCAGATGTCAGACTCTTGTGACATTTAAGACAGTGAGGATCAATGATGCTGGTCCTAAGCTGAGCAAAGGTAACAGCATCATTAACATTTAATTCCTGGGAAATAGATTCACTGAATTCCAGTCCGGAACGATTATTTCCACAAGCGGTGAGAAGAAAAAGACAAAGCAGTAGAAAGGTAGTTTTCATGCGGGTTAGATACACGCTGTGAAATAAAAAGTTAAGGTAAATCGCTTAAGTTGTAAGAATTATATAAAGCGATCGTTTTATCATAGAGGGAACATAATAATACCAGGCCCCTGATTGCTTAAGCGCGCAGAGGCCTTGTATTTTTTTGGAGGATTCTTTAGGAATCCAAGTATATGAATAAGTTAGATGCGTTTCTTAGCATCACTTAGCATAGATAAAAAAGTAAACCTGATTGAACGAAGAATTTTTAACTGAGAAGAAAAAAGACTTACTTGCTGGCCTGCTTACGAGTGGATTTCACTGATTTTTTCAAAGAACTTTACTCCAATGTTTGATATCACAAATTGTGATATCAAAGCTTTTTATTTAATTCACGTTAGATAGGTTCAAAAATTAAAGGTCACAAATTGTGACCTTTAATTTTTTCACTCTTTAAAATCAGTAAATTAGCATCTTGAAGTCGCAAATTGCGACTTCAAGATTGAAGCTTAGAGCAACGATCGGTAATCACAATTAAGGGCAGATGCTAGTTTTTTAGCAGTGGTAACACCAACAGGACGGGTACCACGCTCAATTTCAGAAATGTGTTGTTGAGCAATATCAGATTTTTTGGCCAATTCCTTTTGGGTCATATTTTCTCTCCCCCGGAAGGCCTTAACCTTGTCAGCAGCAGTCACTTCCCCAAGAAGGTCATTCAAGTGTTCCATCGCATCATCATAAGACATAAGCTCATCATCATCTTCCTGCTTTAGTTTTTCATAAAGCGAGATTACTTTCTTAATGAGTTTGAGGTCGGCTTTTTTATCAAGCTCCTTATGAATTTTTTGTGCCACGTTCATTTGTATGCTCCTTCTCTTGAGGCCACTTTAATGATTATGAGGTCTGGTTTTACATACTCCATAATCACTCGGTAGTTCTGATTGAGTTTCGCCCGATACTCGTTCGTTGCTCCACCCATTTTCTTTAATTCCCAACCCTGAATTCCTAAACCATCTCGCTTGAGGACAATCAAAAATTCCTTATAGAGAGTTTTAATGTTCTTAGGTAATTTTTCGACTTCTTTAAACACGGATTTTTTAATTCTTACTTCCATGTTTCCCTCCACGATACATCAAAAATGGTGTACTGGCAAGTTGGCTTGTAACTACACGATTTTAATGGATTATTTTGACCCTGCATTGCCACCTCCATAGAGCGAAACTACGTTATCCCCAAACTGTATGTCCTCTGGAACAAAGTGGAGGCAATCAGTCGCACCCTTCGTATCCACACCAGCAAGCCTTAAGTAGATGTCCATCGTTGCAGATTTTTTCCAGCCACCTATTTTCATTACAACAGGTGCGGAAACTCCGTTGGCCAGCATTTGCGTAGCAAAGCAGGCTTTGAGGGCATGAAACTTAATAGGTTTAACTTTGATGGATTTAAGGAATGTTTTAAGCGGCACTGCCTGATCTCCATTGTCCCAATCTTTACTTCTGGGTAAAACAAATCCTGAATTTACTTGAGTCAGATTTTGTTTCAAATCCAGAATAAGACTGCGAAGGCTAGCATTGATAGGAACCGTCCTCCAGTATCTTCCTTTCGTCGGCCCAACAATTTTCACATTTGAATCATAGGAGCGGTCAACGAGAATCAAATTTTTCTCTAAATCAATTTGTTCCCATGTCAGTGCATGAAGTTCACCGCTTCTCATTCCCGTCAAAATCGCAAAGGCCCATATTGGATACCAATGATGGTTAAATGCCTTGGCGGCAGACAGGAATTTTCTTATTTCCTCGAGCGAAAAAATATCAGGATCTTTTTCTTCGCCCTTATCAATCATCAGTCCCTCAAGAGAGGAAACATTAGGCCCAACAATATAGTTGAACTCCATTCCCCACGAGTACACCTTGTTAATGATGTTTATGGCTTTGTTTTGATAAGTACGTGTCAGACCGTTCTTATCCATAAGTATGAGAAGTGCTCGGCCATCGGCCCTTGTTATTTCTGATGCTGGTCTATCGTTCCAGGGTTTTGTCCATTTCTGAATGATACTTAAGTAACCCTCGGCAGATCGCTCTGTGATTCGTTCTAAGTATCCAGCGTAAACTTCTTTCTTCCATAAATGGAGAACGTCGTACCAAGATAGACCCAGACCATCAAATTTTTGGGCCTCTTTGGATAGCTGGCCAATTAGTCTTTATTCTTCTCGTCTTGCTTCTGCTTCTGTCTTTATGCGGAACACTGTTTTTTGAAATCATTTACTCTTGTTATTCAGTGATCTGATATGAATATAAACTTTCCAAAATTCTTGTCCGTCCTCTGTGTGCTTCGTGATTTAGACTCATATTTATTGCAAACTCTAAATTGGATCGTCTAAATATGATGAGACTCGCGGCACGTCAAGTCACCGAGACGATTGAGAACTTCGGGGAGCTAATCCATTTAATAAGTTTTCCTCCTTATGGAAATAAAAGCCAAAACCATCAAGGGCCTTTTTAGTTAATATTGTTGTTTTGAAAATCTTCGCTGCCAGCTTAATCTTCGAAAAGAATTCCCTGAACCCCCACGCGCATTTGCATGGTTGCGCCAGTCATCACTTTACTGTTAAGTGCTTCACCAATAGTTGTATTTAATCGCATAGAAGCACTGGCCGCTTGTTGTCCACCGCTGCCAACACCGAACCCTGGAGTTCCTGAAACATTGGTGATGTAAGTATAGGCGCTAGCAAGTGAAAAATTTTGTTTGTCTTTGTTTTCAACGTAAATATCTTTCGGTCCCATAGTATGCGCTGGTGTTAAACACACTACACGCGTGGCCGAATGATATGTAATTTGACTGCAGTTTGTGTTTCCTATTTTAACCGTAATTCCTAGTTGGAATCCGTCCCCTGTAAGGGTGATATTTGTACCACCGATATAGGCACCTTGATTGGGCGAAATCGAAGTGATTCTTGGTGGAGCATTCAGTCCTGGATGGAAATTAGGACCTGCCTTCGGGTTTGAACCTAGAGGGTTTTCCTGACAAGAAGAGAGAAGGGCCAGCATTACAAACAAGAAGAAGTATTTTTTCATTTGCCAAAGCTCCAAGTAACTCCAAGATTAATACCAAAATCTTTTGTCGTTTTAGTCATGATAGATGAATCTTGATTTTCCACACTGTAGTATGTTCGACTTAAAAGTTGGAAGTCTTTAATTCTCTGAGTAATTGACAGACCAGCGAAGTAACGGTTACCGGCCTTGATATTGTAATTCGAAGTTTTAGATGACATTAAGTAACCTAAGCCTAAATCGGCATAAAGACTAAAGGGCCCTTTGGAATAAAGATTATAAATAGGAGCTAGATTTAACTCTGGAATCATGGCCCTTTCCATTTTAAGGTCTGTAATACTCGTAGCACGAATGAAAAGTCTTTCTTGTATGCGACCAGTGAATCTTAAATCCAATCGGTCCCTGAGCTTTCTTTGATAACCAACTCCAAACCCTTGTAGATTATAAGTTTTAGTTGGCATCTTATCTTCAATTGCTTCATAAGAATGTTTTTCTGTACGGTAAAAAAGAAAAGTGCGGTTTTTCTTATCCCATTGTTGTTCCCAAGTAAATTGATAAGCATGATTGATGCGAGAAAGAATTTCGGCCGTTTCGCCTGTTGTTCTATCTTTCACATCCATTGCTGAATAGAAAAGATCGGTTGTCGCACGTAAAATTCCGAAAGCATCAGAATCTTTTACTCCTGCCGGAGCTGCGGATTCTTCAGGAGCTTTTCCTTCAAATTTTTCTTCGGCCACTTTCCTAATCTCTGTTTGATCTTTCTTGCGGGCAAAATAAGCAGCACCACATTTAAGTTCAGGATTTGGAACCGTGAATGAGACTTCATTATTTGTAATGATGTATTCATTGTTCTCTGGAAGAGTTTCAACTGGGAGACGAATAGTTATATTTGGTCTTACAAAATTTCCGTTCTCTTTTAGAACTCTCGGATTGACAGCAATTGTTTTCGAAACAGCATTCTTTCTGCCCCAGATCGGGCAAACACCTATCCTGGAATGAGTTTTTCCGGAGCTGGTGGGTCAATAGGTTCGTTTGCTGCTTGGGCAGGAAATGGAATGCTCTATAATTTCGCAAATCATATTTTTCGAAACTCAGCAGGTAGTACTGAGTATATGAGGATTAATTCTTCAGGTAACGTCGGGATTGGAACTTCAACCCCGAATGCTAAACTTGCCATAGGTGGTGAGATCTTTGGTTCGGGATCTCAAAATGGTACAACAGGTGTTTATTTATTCAGAGATATGGCCGCTGCGACAAGCGGTAGCACTTCTTATGGATTAAGATACACAGATAGAGTTAGCACTGATAATAACCATAAAATTTCACTGGTAACTCAGGGGAGTGATCGTTTAATCATAGACTCTACAGGAAACGTCGGGATAGGAACAAGCATTGCTAGTTCGAAACTGCACGTTCAAGATGGATCAGTAACCATTAAGGGAACGAATAGCACGCTTACTGTTAAAAATGGAGGAGGCACTCCGAATCCTTTATCAGTAAATTCAGTGGCATCGTTTGATAACGAAACGCCTGGTGGTGTGGCCATCAATATTTTTGCGGCGTCATCAAATCCTGCGAAAATCTTTTTTGGGAATACAGCTTCACCAAATCAGGGTTATATTAACTATTTAATTTATAGTCCAACTCCTGTTAACCAGTATATGAGTTTCGGGGTTAACAGTGCAGAGAGAATGCGGATTGATTCAACCGGGAATGTCGGGATTGGGACAACTTCTCCTCAAACAACTCTTCAAGTTGCTGGTGTGATTTCTCCTTCAGTGGATAATACTCATACTTTGGGTAATGCTACTTATCGCTTCACAACGGTCTATGCCACAACTGGAACGATCAATACATCAGACGCCCGCGAGAAAAAAGAAATCAAGGATTCAAATCTGGGGTTAGATTTTGTGAATAAGCTTCGTCCAGTGTCATACAAGTGGAAGAACGGTGCTGATAATGATGTTTATTATGGTCTCATCGCGCAGGAAACTGAGAACGTTTTAAAAGATAAGAAGCTCACTAAAACATCGATTGTTTCTTACGACAAGAAAGCGGATAAATTCGGAGTTCGCTACTCGGAACTAATAGCTCCACTCATTAAGGCCGTTCAGGAGCTTTATAACAAGTTTACAGGGCATGATGAGGCGTTAGTGGTACAAGGAAGCCAAATTGCTTCTAAGGCCGATAAAGTAGAAATGGATGCCTTAAAAACTAAGCTCCAAATCGCCGAGAAAGAAAATGCCATGATTAAGGCCTATCTTTGTAGTAAAGATCCTAAAGCCGTATTTTGTAAGTAAAACAAATGACTTAAAATCAATGAGTAGGACCCTCCAAAATAGTCACCAATTTTAGGTATTTCAGAGCTTCATTTATGTGCTCAGCCTCTGTTTTGGTTACAATTTAGTAACCATCCCTTTATTTTTAATGCCAATTTTGGCAAAAAAAAGTGTCTCAATCCAAAAATGGTGACAAAAGTAGCATCATGTCTTTTTCAATGATTAAAAAGATAGCAGGAGGAATAATATCCTCCCACTATTTTGAGATATTACATATAAGCGGGCTTAAAGTAATCGTATTTTGTTTTTGTTCTGAGGTTAAGCGATTGAACGTAAATCATTGTGCTGTCTATGAATGCGTGACCAAGCTGTTCTTTGATCAAAATAATCCCGGCACCAGGTTTTAATAAATTACTGGCAAGAGAATGTCTGAAGAGATGAGGATAGACTCGCTTTTGAATGTTGGCCTTTAGTGACATCGTTTTTATGATTTTTCTCACATCTTGAGAAAAAAGCTGGTTATTCTTTCTCGGTGTCGTGAATAGGAAATCATTACTTTGACGAGGAAACGGTTTTAATTTCTACTGGTCAACTTTCCAAAAACCGGGGGATGCCGTAGTTAATACTTCAACTGCGAGACTCGCTACAATGTTTCGAAGGATGTTTTTCATGATTGCATCCTGTTCAAGATTGAATTCAAGAGCATGAGTTTATCTTCTGGAAGTCCTTTAATTTTTTTAAACAGTCCTCAGTAATTTTCGTCTTAGCTTGAGTCTGGGCCTTCTTTCCGCTACCAATGGTGATATTCCAATCCTCCCAAGATAGATCAAGGACATCTAGAAATTTATCAAGGTAGGCTTCTGAGATATTGGCCCTTCCAAGTTCCAGGTGGCTCACGAGAGTGTGAGACACATTTAAGAGTTCAGCCACTTTTCTCACTGAGAGGCCTTTCATCATTCGCATTTGCTTCAGTGCCTGTGATTCCTTAGTGACGTTAATAATTTTTGTTCTCTTACCCATAAAAATCTCCTTTCGCAGTGGTAAAACCGATTCGATGTATAGACCCTCTATACAGTCGTGTAACTCAACAAATTCGTGAGGCTATACGACTATAAAGTGTGTGCTTAGAAGGTTTGTGCTTAGTGAAAATGGCGAGGCTACTCACTAAGCACAAAACTAAGCATAAACAAGTACAACGACAGAGAGGAACAGACAGTCTCCGCAAGAATTGTGAGGAGCGATCGGACTAAGTATTAGAAACCATTAGTTGTTGAAATTGATGGAAATAAAAAAAGCCTCTGAAGCTTTTAACTATCAGAGGCTTTAAATTTGGAGGAGACGTCCGGATTTGAACCGGAGGCTTTACGGTTTTGCAAACCGTTCCCTTGGACCACTCGGGCACGTCTCCAAATCGTTTTACAAAGTTTTAAGATTCTCGATGATTCGTGCAAATTTGTCAATAATGCGCAAGGCAGCAAGACGACAATATCATTAAATATTTTCGCCTAAGCCATGCTTCTTGGCCACTTCATCAAAATGCTGAACAACTTTTTTCGCCCAATTTCTCTTGTCGATATAGCTGCCCGGATAAAAGCTCTTTTTAAAGCCGTAGGCGACGATATCTTTAAGGTGCTTAACCGGGATTTCAAAGTTATCCACCGCCAATTGGAATTCGCGGCTAACAGTCGTATTTGAAACCAGACGGTTGTCGGTACAAATAGAAACCGACATTCTGTTCTTGAGCATCTCTTTGAAATAGTGATCTTTGATATCTTTGATTTCAGGATTTGTTTGAAGGTTAGAAGTTAAGCACACTTCAATTGTTGTTCTCTTGTCGGCAACGAAAGAGATCAGGTCTGAAATGTATTTTTTCTTATCGGTAATCGATGGGTCAGCAATTTTATTCTCGTCAAAGAGATAATAGCCGTGACCTAAACGATCGGCGTAGCACTCAGTGATCGCTTGAAAGATACTCTCAGCACCATAAGCCTCACCAGCGTGAACAGTTTTGTGCATGAAGTTTCTGTGAGCGTAGGCATAGACGTCTTTGAATTTTCCAGGTGGGTAACCTGATTCTTGTCCTGCCAAATCGATTCCTACGATAGGAATTCCTTTTTCATCACGGATTTTTACGGCGGCCTTAACCATTTGAAGCGCACCTTCTCTTAAAACTTCCATTTCTTTTGAGAATTCCATGGATTTAAAGAAGCGGGTGTAGAAAGGAGAGTAACCCTTTGGTCCAAACTTTCTCATGGCACAGCTGATGATCCCGTAATGGAATTCAGGCTTAGAGCCGTTCTTTACAGCATCGCTGTTGTTGTATTCTTTTTTGGCGCGTTCCAGACCTTTGTAGCAGGCCTCCAGAACGGTTTCCATGGTTAGGCCATTTTCATTATCCACCAAAAGTTGTGGAGCAAATCTTGGCTCAATGTAGCATACGCCTTCATTTTGGTTATCGACAGCAAGCTCATAGGAGGCCTGTTCAATATTTTCCAGGTCTCTTAGAGCGGAGCAAGTGTATTGAAATCCGTGTAGATAATCCGGAAGACTGGCGTAAGTGTCTTTAAAGACAAGTTCCCGCAGGCCTTCTTCGGTAAAAGATGGGAGTTCAAATTTTAATTTTTTTGCCATCTGAATCAGCGAGGGGATTCTTAAAGAACCATCCAGGTGCAAGTGAAGGTCAGATTTTGGCATCTCTTTGATAAAAGCTTCAGTATATTTAGTCATTTACCTAAATTACTAGATCCAAAGTTAATTGAACAGAAATTTGAATCTTAAGAATACGATTTTATGGTTTTAACTTATCATTTTAGTATCTATGGAAAGATTAGAAAAAACTCAATTATTGCAGAAAATCACAGAAAATGTTCCGGGTGTAATATACCAGTTCCAATTGTTCCCAGATGGGCGTGTTTGTTTTCCTTTTTCCAGTGGAGCGCTGTTTGATATTACCGGAGTCTATCCCAAAGATGTGGTTGAGGATGCCACTCTTGTATTTGATATGATTTTCCCTGACGATCTCCATGAACTGCGCGTTTCCATTATGGTATCGGCCGAAACTTTAAACGACTGGGACCATGAATTTAGAGTATGTCATCCAACCCGAGGGGTTCGTTGGGTCCATGGCTTCTCCCGACCTGAAAAAAGATCTGATCAGAGCGTTCTGTGGCATGGCTTTTTAAATGATATTACGGAACGAAAAAATCTGGAAGAAAAACTCCTTAAGGCCAGTCGCCTGAATCTTTTAAATGGAAAGATCAACTCGATGATCATTCATGCCAAAGATCATTTGCAACTTTTTGCAGAGGTCTGTCAGATTCTGGTGCAAGAAGGAGAGTTTAAAATGGCCTGGATTGGGCTCATTGATCCGGCCAAAAAAAAACTGGTGGTGGCCAATAGTTTCGGGGATGAGCATGGCTACTTAAAAAAGATTGATCCCATCTCTCTCTCCGAAAAACAAGGTCCACTGGGGCCAAGTGCTCGAAGTATTTTAGAAAAGATGACGGTCGTGAGTAATGATTCCGAGAACAATGTCAATTACGTCTTATGGAAAGATATGGCACTCAGAATTGGTTACTACTCCAGTATTTCACTGCCCATTTTTGTTAATGGTATCGTCATTGGTAATATCAATATTTATTCCGATAAAGTGAATTATTTTACACACCCAGAATTGAAACTCTTGGAAGAGCTCACACAAAATGTCTCCTATGCCATCTCTGTGATTGAAAAAGAAAGTGCTTTGGCCATGAGTGAGTTTAGCTTCCGGACTATCTTTGATGAAGCCCCCATGGGCATTGCTTTAATTGATTCAGAGATCGGTAGCTTTTATAAAATTAATACAAAATATTTGGAAATTCTTGGTCGAAGTATTGATGAGATAAAAGGTCTTACCTGGATGGAACTGACCCATCCTGAGGATCTAACTAATGACTTACAACAACTGAGTAATCTGAAGGCGGGGAAAATCTCCGGCTACAAAATGGTCAAAAGGCTCCTGCATTCTGATGGAAGCATTATCTGGGCCGAAATTTCGGTGGTGCCTTTTTACTCAAAAGAAACTATGCTGCATTTGTGTATGGTGGAAAACATCTCTGATCGCCTCCGCTATGAAGAAGAGCTCCGCATGGCCTTAAAGGTAAGAGATGAATTTCTTTCTATCGCTTCCCATGAATTAAAAACTCCGATTACTTCCTTAAAGCTTCAAGTCCAATTAATTACCCGTGATTTAAAACGTTCAGAACCTTCTGAGCTTTCTCAGAAATACATCAAGGCACTGGATATGGCCTCTCGCCAGACGGATCGTCTGACATTCCTGGTGGATAATTTATTGGATGTGACTCGGGTTGAGTCCGGACAATTTAATATCAGGCCCGTGAGATTTAATCTCTCACAAGTTCTGTTGGACACGATTGACCGTTTCCAAGGACTGCTCTTGGAGGCCAACTGTCCTTTGACCTTGAACGTCTCTCCTGACATTGTGGGTATCTGGGATCAAAACCGTATCGAGCAGGTCCTGGTAAATCTCATTTCCAATGCTGTCAAATATGCGCCAGAGAAGCCAATCGTCATTGAGCTTAGAGCAGACAGTGATCATGCCGTGTTTCGGATTAAAGATAGCGGTCCGGGTCTTACAGAGGCCGATAAGAGCAAAATTTTTCAACAGTTTAAGCGGGTGAAGTCTTCACTCAATATCAGCGGACTGGGATTGGGACTATATATATCAAAGAAAATTATTGATTCTCACAACGGTCTTATTTTAGTGGATAGTGAAGAGGGTGAGGGAACGATTTTTACAGTAAAACTTCCCCTGGGCTAAAAACACCAGGGGAAGTCGATCAATTACATACCTAGAATGTGGGCGAACATCAGTGGAGCAACGATGGTTGCATCACTTTCAACGATAAAGCTTGGAGTTTCCTGAGAAAGTTTACCCCAAGTGATTTTTTCGTTAGGTACAGCTCCAGAATATGAGCCGTATGAAGTTGTTGAATCAGAAATCTGACAGAAGTAACCCCATAAACGGATATCATCTTTTTCAAGATCTTGTCTGATCATCGGAACGACACAAATAGGGAAGTCACCAGCAATACCACCGCCAATCTGAAAGAAACCAATTGAGCTGTGTTCAGCTGTCTTCATGTACCAGTCAGCAAGATAAGTCATGTACTCAATACCAGTTCTGACGGTGTGGACGTTTTTTACTTCTCCTCGCATGCAAAATGAAGCGTACATATTTCCAAGAGTTGAATCTTCCCAGCCTGGAACAACCATTGGGATGTTCTTTTCAGCAGCGGCCAGCATCCATGAATCTTTTGGATCAATCTGAGCATGAGGAGTGAATTTTCCTTTTTTTAGAGCACGGAAGAAAAACTCATGAGGGAAACAACGCTCGCCTTTGGCCTCAGCTTCTTTCCACTCATCGGCCATAATGGACCAGATTTTTCTCATTGCTGCTTCTTCAGGGATACAAGTATCGGTGACACGATTGAGGTGGCGATCATAAAGATCTTGCTCATCGGCCTTGGTGAGAGAGCGGTAATTAGGAACACGTTCATAGTGATCGTGAGCTACCAGATTATAGATGTCTTCTTCGAGATTTGCACCAGTACAAGAAATGGCATGAACCTTATCGTTTCTGATCATTTCGGCCAGTGTAAGACCAAGCTCAGCAGTAGACATAGCACCTGCCAGGGTTACCATCATTTTTCCGCCATTGGCCAGGTGGGCTTCATAGGCATGAGTTGCGTCCATCATCGCAGCAGCGTTGAAGTGACGGTAATGATGATTCATAAATTGGGAAATAGGACCTTTCGTTGTCATGAGAGAACTCTTGGTTTACCGGCTAAGAGGCCGGGGCTCGCTCATCTATAGGTGAGCGTGCCTATTTCATGCAAAACCGCACGGGTCGTCAAGAGCTGAAACGATCCTAAAACCTGTTTCAGTATTGTTTTACATCTTCCGCGGACTTAGAAATGTGTCCAGGGGGGTCGCTGGCCGGAAAAGATTCCTCAATTGCTTCGTCAAGTTTTTCATCGTCGGTCATAACATGTTGTTGATCGTCCTTGGCTTCGGGGTGGTAAGGGGATGTTTCCGTAGGCTTGATGAGGTCCCGAAATTTAAGAATAATCTCGCTGATAAAGTTCTTCATACCATCTCTCCTTAGTGCTGGGTTTGGATATTTATGTGCTCAAAAGGTCTTCCGGTTAGTTTGGCCTTAACAAATCCTGCCAATTGAACCATCTTGCTGGGAAGTGTGTCCCAAATCTCGGCCGAATCCACATGAACTCCAATAAGACTAAGTTCTGGGTCCTCTAGTCCTTGGGGAAACCAGGTACTAAACTCTGAACTCCAGAGCTCTTTCATTTTCTCTTTATCTTCAGAGATGGTGGCCGTTCCGCTCACTGAAATGTACCGCTGCTTATCGGGATTTGCGTAGGCGATATTCACATGCTGCTCATGACCGATGGCATGGTTTTTAAGTGAGCTCTTGCGGGAAAAAAACCAGAGAGTTCCATCAAAATGAACTTTTGAAAAATCCTGCGAGACCATGGGGCGGCTGTGAAGTGATCCATCTTCGCTGATGGTTGTGAGCATCGTATATTTGATGTCTTTTATCATCGAGGTTAACTTTTCAAGGTCGTTATGGGTTGTTTCCATGACTTCTCTCCTTTGAGGATTATTAGCTCTATTTTAGAAAGCTTTCTCTAGGATGAAATCTTGCATCTTCCTGAAGTGTTAAAGGATTTAGTCAGGTGTATAGAAATTTGACAGCTCTAACCCTCTTAAATTGATTTTAATGTGGCACGGATATTGTATTAGCTCAGGTATTCAAACCGAGGGCTTTTTATGAAAACATCGATTTTATTGACTCTTCTGGCGCTTTCAACCTCCCTGATGGCCAAGGGACCGTTGCCTCACGAAAGAACCAGTACACCGAAACTGCAAAATGCGACCAATGGCCGCTATATGTATGTGGGAGATGTTCCTAAGTTTGAAGGTTCAGAACTAGAAATCACCATCTCCAAAATGAACTTAACGGCACGGGTAACTGCTCATGTTAACCAAGGCCGAATTGATACCTATGCCAATCAACTTTTTATGCGTTGGAAAAATATCAATGATGCCTTGATGGATCCTATCTTTTCCCTGCATCCGCTGGTTAAAATTTCCAAACTCGCTGAGAATAAACCAAAGTCGACTCAGGCCTGGGGTCAGATTGCCGAGCAGTATTCTCGCCATATTCTGGAACATTCAGGGCAGGACGTTTATCTGGATAAAAGAAATGCCAGTAGTTATGAGAGTAACCAGGCAGAAGATAATTATAAGTCCCTGATCGGCGAAGCTTATTTTCGCTATATCTTTGATACGGTTGAATCGCCTTCAAATATTATTGACGATAATAAAAAGCTTGCTGAACTTCTTTCGGTGGAAAATTCCCGTCGCCTTTTTAATAAGCATATGGGGCATCTCTTTAGTGAAAATTCTGAACGTCCCGGGTATATCGGTACTTTGAATCTGGTCTATCCCATCGCTGCGACGGTGGAAGGACCATTTAATCAGCCTAAAGAACAGAGAGTAGATCTTAAAACAGCTGAGTCAATTGAGGCCCGTTGGTGGTCCAATAAATGGAATGATGAATTTGGCGGCTTTCCATTTTTATTAATAGAATGGAGTGGGGTGGCCTTCCATGGACCGATCACTAATTATTCACCACTCGATGTCTGGTTCCTTCGTCGTGGATATGTTTCTCATGGCTGTCACCGAATGGATGGAAGTGATATTCTGGAACTGCGTGCTCTTATGCCAGCTGACCTTAAAAAAGCAGCCGATCAAATTAAGGTTACGGTCCTGGATTACTTTGATGTGGTTGACCTGGATCGAGATGGAGTCCATGAAGCAGTTGATGTTAAATTCTATAATATCCCGACCACCATCAATGCTCCTGCAAACAAGGCGCTGGAAGATGTGGTAAAACCTTATCTCGTTGATAATCAGGCCAAAGCCTTTATTAAAAACAATAAATATGCGGCCAAATTTTACGATGCGGCTTCGGATACCTTAAGTAACATTCCTAAGTATGCAGTGGTGAAAAACAAGCTTACACGAAATGGAGTTCATACCAAAATCGGCATTCGTCGTTTTGATTACCGTCCTAATCGAATCATTCAATATACCGAATCTGGTTATAAGCTGATGGGTTTTGATGACGTCTTCGGAAAGTATCCACCGAAGTATTTTCAGCGGAATTAAAAAATCTTGAAGTCCCTCCGTCTACAGTGATGGAGGGACATTTTTCTTTTTGATGATCTTCCCGTCCTTGGCCGAAATGATGGCATTTTCAAATTCATAGATCCATCCCAGGTCCTCATCCTTCTCAAGCCACCATAACCCCTGAGGTCTTTTCCCTTTTTCCTGGAGAATATGAGCGGCCGAACTCAGAGACAAAAGGCCCTCACCGGGCTCAAGGTCATCGCCCTTATTGAGGTTCATCCCTCTGGCCTCTTCAAGCAGACCATTCCTCTTGAATTCAATGTCGATTTTTGTTCCTGCCAGAGTTTTTACTTTATAGTCTCTGCCGATGGTATCAACGACCTTACCGCGAGGTACCATAGACGACGCCACTTCGGGAGTTCCTGATAAAGTTGAAAACGAATACGCACTAATGAACAGACCTAATAAGATTTTCATGAAACCTCATTTAATGTTTTTCACCACCTGGGCCAATGACATTGAATAAGCGTGGTCTGGCAAAAGATGGTCGCGTGATCTTTTGGTTTTCAGAAGGACGTGATTTTTTATTGATTTCATCTAAAGTAATCGGGGCGCCCAGATCAATGGAGAGCAGCAGGGCCTCGATGATTTTCACATCGGCCAGACCCTCCTCACCGGATGGTTCTGGTTTCTTCTTCTTTTGGATGCAATCAGAGAAGTAGATGAGCTCCGGAGCAAACTGATCTTTCTTAGGATATTTCTTGGAGATGATTTTCTTTTCCTCATAAATTTTTAAGGTCATGCTCTTGGCATATTGATAACCCTTCTCGAGTCGGACTCGCCCTTTAGTTCCTATTAAGTCATAGTCAGCAGAAGCGAAGGCGCCAAAACTGACGGAAAAAGTCGCGAGCCGTCCCTCTGGAAATTTCATAATACAACTAACGAGCTCGTCGACCTTTTTAAAGCGGGAGTCTTTACTAGCGGCACTCATAGCAAAGACCTCAATGGGTTCCGCCTTAAAGAGATATCTGGCGGCATTAATGCAGTAAATGCCAATGTCGTAGAGGGGACCACCACCTTTGTCTGCTTCTTCAAGGCGAATGTTATTGTGATCTTTAACCTGCATGGTAAAAACGGAATTGAAAATTTTTAAATCGCCAATTCTCTTGGATTGGGCAATTTTGATCGCCTCCAGATTGGCCGACTCAAAATGCAGGCGATAGGCGATCATCATTTGAATATTATTTTTTTCCGCTTCACTGATCATGGAGAGGCAATCTTCTGAGGTCACTGCCATTGGCTTCTCGCAGAGCACATGCACGCCGTACTTGGCGGCCGTTTCCATAATATTTCGGTGATAAAAATTAGGAGTCGCGATATAGACGGCATCAACTTCACCGCGCTTTAAGCAATCTTCAAATTCAGAATAAAGATAACATTTATCGACATGGTATTTCTCACCCAGGCGTTTGAGCTTTTCTTTATCGCCGGAAACCAAAGCGGTAAGAACGGAATTGCTTTTAGCATTCTTAAAAGCAGGAAGCACGGCAACTTGGGCGATGTAGCCAAGACCGATGACGGCATATCTGATTTTTTCCTTAGTCCTTGAAAACATAAGTACACCTCTTCTGCGGTGGTATTAAGCAAAGAGGATGCCATTTGTAAGTGTTGATTAAATCATTTTACTCAAAGGTGAATTTTTTTCTTTGGGGTACTTTGTCTGTATAGTTATCCCTGCCTCTTACCAAAGGAGAACTTATGGCCGCAAGCATATGGAAGGGTTCAATCAGCTTTGGATTATTGAATATACCTGTCACTTTACAAAAGGCCCAGGAGGGTCATGATTTAAGTTTTAAGATGCTCGATGGAAAAGACCTCTCTCCCATTAAATATAAGAAAGTAAATGGCAAGGATGAAAAAGAAGTTCCCTGGCCCCGGATTGTTAAAGGTTATGAGTATCAGAAAGGCCAGTATGTGATTATGAATAAGGAAGACTTTACGGCCGCCAATCCTAAGGCCACTCAGACCATTGATATTGAGGACTTTGTAAGTTTTGACGAAATCGATTTAATGTTTTTTAAAAAACCCTATTATCTGGTGCCTCAAAAAAATGGAATCAAAGGGTATTTTCTCCTCTGTGAAGCCTTGAAGAAAACAAACAAAGTCGCTGTTGCCAAAATTGTTATTCGAACGAAAATGCACCTGGCCTGCATTATGGCCAAGGACAATTATTTGGTGCTGGAGCTTCTGCGCTTTGCTCACGAAGTGCTGGAAACGGATGAGGTAAATTATATCACCGACAAGGAAAAAGCAAAATTCAGCGCCAAAGAAATTAAAATGGCCCAGGAACTCATCGAAGGCATGACCGCCAAGTGGAAGCCGGAACAATATAAGGACACCTATAATGATGACATTATGAAAATCATCAACCTGAAAATTAAGGCCGGTGAGGGACAGGAAATTGACTACGGTGAGTTACCCCAAGAGGAAAAAGGCAATACCGGAAATGTCGTGGACTTGATGCCGCTCTTAAGAAAATCACTGGAGCAAAAGAAAAAAGAGAAGGGAGCTATTGCCCGCACTTCTGCCACGAAAAAGAAAACCGCTAAGAAAGTCTCTTCCAGGAAGAAGGCGAGTTAAGGAGTTCTTATGAAAAAGAGCTCTCTCCATGAATACAATAAAAAACGGGACTTCAAAAAAACCAAAGAACCCAGTGGTAAGAAGGCCCGCAAGAAAACCAAGAAACTGATCTTTGTGGTCCAGGAACATCACGCCCGCAGGCTCCATTATGATTTTCGCCTGGAGCTTGAAGGGGTATTAAAAAGTTGGGCCGTTCCCAAAGGGCCCTCACTTGATCCGACTGAAAAAAGACTGGCGGTCCAGACAGAAGACCATCCCTATGAGTATGCCACTTTTCATGGAACCATTCCCCAAGGTGAGTACGGAGCAGGGGAAGTCTTTATCTGGGATAGTGGCACCTGGGAGCCGGAAGATGAAGACCCTGTGGCGGCACTGGAGAAAGGGCAGCTGAAGTTCAGGCTCTCTGGAACAAAGCTCCGTGGCAGCTTTGTTCTGGTGCGGACTCACTATAAAGAAGATGCCAGTCAAAAGAACTGGCTTCTCATCAAGCACCATGATGAGAGCGCAAAAAAAAAGTCCGCATAAGTCGTGATCCCTGGCCGGGATTTATACCTCCCCAGCTTCCCCGCTTGGTCACTGTTGTTCCTCAAAATGACGGAAGCTGGATTCACGAAATGAAATTTGACGGCTACCGGATGCAGGCCCATATCAATGACGGTATGGCCTACTTCTTCACAAGAAACGCTCTGGACTGGAGTAATTCTTTTCCTCATTTATTAAATGCCATAGAAAAACTTTCCGCGAAAAATGCCATTATTGACGGAGAGATTGTGGCGCTGGATGAAGAGGGCAAGAGTCATTTTCAAAAATTACAAAATACTTTAAAAAGTAAAAATGACACACATCTTGTTTATTATGCTTTTGATCTTCTTTATCTTAATGGCAAAGACCTAAGATCCCTTCCGCTACTTGAAAGAAAAAAAATGCTTAAGAAACTTCTTTCCTCGTCTACTCCCAATATTCAGTACAGCGATCATGTGACTGAACAGGGACAGGATTTTTATCGCCTCTCCTGTGAGCATAAACTTGAAGGGATCGTCTCCAAGCGAGAGGACAGTCCTTATCACTCAGGCAGAAATGACTTATGGGTTAAAACCAAATGCTCTGCCCGGCAAGAATTTGTCATTGGCGGATGGACTGAGCCCCAAGGGGGAAGATCCGGAATTGGGGCCCTTTTACTCGGAATATATGAAAAGAAAAAACTTCGTTATGCTGGACGGGTGGGAACCGGATTCACTCATAAGATGCTTCGAGAAATATTAAATGAACTCGCACCCCTTGAGCAGCATGATTCTCCTTTTGCCGTCAATTCGCCTAAGGGAAAAGGGATTCATTGGGTCAACCCCCTGAGGGTTTGCGAGGTCTCTTTTGGAAACTGGACAGAGGAGGGAATTCTTCGCACCCCGGTCTTTCAAGGCATGAGGGAAGATAAACCAGCAAAGGACATTCTTAGGGAAGTCTCCTCTCCCGATAAGATCCTTTTTAAAAAAGAAAAAATTACCAAACAGATGGTCTTAGAATTTTATCTGGCCATTGCCCGTAAGATGATTCCTTATGTGGCAGGTCGCCCCTTATCTTTGGTCCGCTGTCCCAATGGTTCGGAAGGAACTTGTTTTTATCAAAAACACATCAGTGGAACTATTCCTGATTCCTTTAAAACTATTTCGATTAAGGAGAATAAAGGAGTAGGGATTTATCTTTCCATTGATTCGGCCGAGGGACTGGGGGAATTGGTTCAACTCAATGCCTTTGAGATCCATGCCTGGAACTCTCACAGAGATAATTATCAAAGGCCTGATCAAATCGTGATGGACCTGGACCCTGGACAAGGTGTTGCCTGGACTGATGTGGTGAATGCCGCCTTTGAATTAAAGGAGATGTTAAGCGACTTGGACCTTGAGAGCTTTGTAAAACTAACAGGAGGAAAAGGTCTCCATATTCATATTCCCGTGGCCCCTCTTTATGATTGGGATCAAATCAAATCTTTTTCTCAGACTCTCGCCCGGGAAATGGTGGCGAGACATCCTGAAAAATATGTCTCGACCATGTCCAAGAAGGTAAGAAAAAACAAAATCTTTATTGATTACTTCCGAAATGGTTTTGGCGCTACAACGGTGGCCCCTTATTCGCTGCGGGCCAAGCCTGAAAGTGCTGTCGCTTTACCTCTAAGTTGGATGGAACTAAAAAAGATGCATAAACTTCAGACCTACACATTACAGATGGCGCTAAAAAAAATTAAAGCACGCAAAAAAGATCCTTGGGAAGGGATGCTCAAATTGAAGCAAAAAATTTCAATATTAAAACCAGTCAGTAGGAGCGCTCGATAAAATATTGCAGCAGTTCCGCTATTTCATCTTTTTTTGAATTAAAAAATTTATGCTGCTCTTCTGAGAGTGTAGGAATGAGCGCCTGTATCATCTCCAGGTTCTTATTTCCCTTAGGGCCATCTTTTTGATAGTCAACAAAGACCGCCAGGAAAAGTTTTTCACGTTTCACTAGAGCTTGTTCTAGATAAATCTCTTCAAAGCTTTGCTGCAGTTTAACTCTTCTTTGAAGTCTTAGCTCTGAGCGCTCTATAAAGTAGCTTTTATATTCCTTAAGGAGCAACTCTTGGGGATGATTTAAAGATCCAAAAAAGTGTTTGAATCTGTCAGCAATCCTTTCATCCCGGTCTTTTTGACCTTTCTTAATTTTATCGTTTTCTTTTTTGAGTTGCTTAAAAAAATCTTTCTGCTGATCTTGACCGAGACCGGCCAGGGCAGGAGCAAGAATGGATGAGAAATCAGTCGCGAGCTTTATATAGTCTTTTTCCAGGCGGGCATAGTGGGTGCCAATATTTTTTGGATCTTTTAAATCGATTTGTTTTAAGACCTTTAAGAGATCTTTGGCGAGGGGCTTGGACTCATTTAAAAATGACACCACGTTTTGAGTCAGCTCTTTTTTTTGGGCAGTATCCTGTGGAATATGACGGGTGATTTGATAAGTGATCAGTGTGTCAGCATTGTTGATGGCGAGCTTCTTAGCAGCACATCCATAACCTAATAAAAGACTCATAACTAATAATAACACCTTCATCTGGAAATCATCCCATAAAGTCAGTCATATGATAATGAGCATTGCTCTATACCTGACAAAACAGCTTGTTTGTCAAATCCAGACAATTTTTGCAAGCTATAATAATGGTGAATCTCGAGAACTACCGGTCGAGCAAAGATTACCGGGAAATATTACGCATACTTCAGAAAGCTTCTCACGAGCAGGAAAACTTTCTATGGCAGACCCACGTTGGACGGAACATCATTCCTATCGCCCATTTTGAAATTGATTTCGTGGCAAGGGAAGTGGTGATTTATTTTGATCCCCGCCGCTACAAGCTTGAAAAGGAACTGCCTCTCTATATAAAACTTGATTACCGCACCAGTGTTTTTAAGATCATGGATTACCGGCAAACTTCCAACTCCATCCATTTCGCTTTTCCCACGGAAATTAAAACTCTGGAATTAAGAGTTTTGCCTCGGCACATGTTTCTTCCCAATGAAGAAAAAGTGGTCAGTGTCAAACCTTCACTCACTGGAAAAAAAGATAATGGAGCGGAACTTAATTTCAGGACGCTGGACATTTCCATGCATGGCCTGGGTCTTCTTGTTTCAGAGCATAACCGCTCATTCCTGAAAAATAATCGCATTCTGTGGATCTCCAAAGTTGGGGAAAGGGATCTTGATTATCCGCTCCTGGCCGAAGTGGTCTATATAAATAGTGAAGTTGAGGCGAAGTACCAGATGAGGAAACAGCGAAACCTCAAAGTAGGCCTGAAGATTTCTGGTGCCTTTCCCTTAGATATCTTTCAAGAATTTATTCAATGAGGACCCCGATGAAATTTCTTTTAGTTCTTCTTCTGTGTATGACGAATGTCTGGGCCCATGAAAAAGAACTAAGAACTAAGGCAGACGGTTTTGCCACCGCCGAGTTTCAGTCACAAAGACATCATCCTTGGCCATTTCCACTGCTTTCTATCGGTCACAATATGCAGTCCTTTCAGTTCTACGGCGGTTATCCCTACTGGCATGACGGTCCCATGTATGCTTCGGCCGGCGGAAAAGTGGTCAATATCGAAAACTACCAGCGTGGCAATCCTCTCTATTGGGAAATTGCCATCTTGGACGATGAAGGCTTTGTCTGGAAGTATCATCACGTGGATCGTGAAACGATTCCTGCTGAGATTTTTAAGTCCTATAAAGAGAGCCTTAAAATTGCTGCTGGTACTTTTATCGGGAACGTCATCCGATGGCCCGTGACTACCTTTGGTGAGCAGTATCACCACTTGCATCTGTTGATTGTTGCCAAAGACGGAAAATATATTAATCCCTTCCTCTTGATGGAACCTTTGACTGATACTCAGGCACCGGTCATCAAACAAATTGGTCTGGCGCAAAACCACCGTCCCATTAAAGGTCAGGAAGTATCAGGAGAGCATGCGCTCTTTCTTGAAGTCAGTGACCTCATTTTGCATGAAAAGTTCATTCTGCCTCCTCATAAAATTTCTTATAAGTTAAATGGGCAGGAAGAGAAGGTCGTTTGGGAATTTGTTCATCTCCCTTCGGGAAAGGACGACACTAAGTATATTGAAGATTTTTATATGAAGGGAACTTGCGGAAATTATCAGTGCCGTCAGTTCTACATCAATCTAAATTTCACCCAGGAAGCTCCAAGGAAAACCTTGAAGCTTAGCCCGGGTAAACATAAAATTGAAGTTTTTGTCGAGGACATAGTCGGCAATAAGGCCGAAGAGTCTTTTGAATGGAAAGTGCTCTAGCGGTTTCGAAGTCCCATAAAAGCGATGTATCCATAGCAAAGAGTAGGAAGTAAGAACGCCGTTCTTAGTCCGGCCAAGTCTGCTATCTGGCCCGTGAGCACAGGCACTAAAGCACCACCCAGGATGGCCGTGGCCAGAAGCCCTGAACCCTTAGAGGTTTCATTGGGCGCAAGTCCTTTAATCGCCAGAGTAAAGATCGTCGGGAACATGATGGAGTTGCAAAGACCTATCAGGATCATGCTGTAGACTGAAATATTTCCACGGGAGTTGATGGAAATAAGGATGAGTCCAATTGCCGCCATGGCGTGAACCATCAGAACTCTGCCCGGAGAGAATTTCTTCAGGGTAAAAATCCCTAGAAACCTGCCCACCATCGCACATCCCCAATAAATAGCAACAAGGCCCGCGGCCTGGGTTTCTGAAGTGGTAGTGGTTTCCACGATGTAGTTAATGAGAAAGGTCCCAATCGCCACTTCCGCACCGACATAAGTAAAGATCCCGATCATCCCAAGAAGAACGCCTGGTTCCTTTAAAACTTTTCTCCAGGAGCTGGCGGTCTTGGACTCTTCTGACTTAATCTCTGGAAGCTTGAGTCTTGAAAGAAGAAGGGCAATCACCACCAGAACAACAGCAATGATGAGATAAGGATATTTAACTCCCTCAGCGTTGGAGGTCTGATCAAGCTTAGAAAGAATGAAGTAGGCCCCAAAAAAAGGAGCAAGGAAAGTACCAAAAGAATTAAACGCCTGAACCATTGTAAGTCGTGATGAAGCGGTTTCTTTAGGACCGATTACTGAGACATAAGGATTGGCCGCAACTTGCAGTAGAACCACCCCGGATGCGAGGATGAATAAAGCAAAAAGAAATAGTCCATAGGTATGAAGAGAGACCGCTGGATAAAACAGCAAGCAACCAACGGCGGTAACCATAAAGCCCAGTACCATGCCGTGGTGATAGCCCAGCTTCTCAATGATCTTGCTGGCGGGAATGGAGGTCAGACCATAGGCCCCGAAAAAGCAGAACTGCACCAGTGCCGCTTGAGCGTAATCGAGTTGAAAAACGGCCTTTAAATAGGGAACCAGAATATCATTGAGACAGGTGATAAATCCCATCATAAAAAACAGAACGGTAAGAGAGGTGAGGGCCTTCTTTTGCATGGAATTCCTTTAGTTCAAAAGAAATTAATACACTATGATCTTTAGTAGCGAAAGGTCCCTTCCGAATTTAATTTTTTAAGGAACATCTCGAGTTGAGGACGTAGGCGAAGGGCCTCTTTTTCATCACCGGATTCGAGCAAAATACGAAGCTTTTTCTCTTCATCAAAGACCACTTTGAAATTCACCGATTTAACATTAAGGATGAAATTCTTTTGACTTCGGACCAGAACCTTAAGAAGTTGGGTCTCTGAGTCATTGCGGGCGAGCTTATCTTGAAAAACATCAGACAAAGTGATGCGGGGATCTTCCGCGATATTGAGGGCGACAGTGGTCAAAGCTTTGGTTTTGTCCTGGGCTTCAGTCTGAGCATCAATAATATCTTTTGTGGCCACACTTCTGGCCCCTTGCATACCGGCCAGGGCCTCATTCATTTGGTTCTTTTTCCATTTCGTCAGTTGAGTGTCGGCCTTGGAAACCTGGGCGCCATTGTCTTGGGGCTTAGGAGAGTTTTGATGAAAGTCGGAACGGGCCACAGGTGTTTCAGAAGCTGATTCCATCATCCGAGTGGCAAGCTTATTTTCTTGCACTGGGGTGATACTGCGGCCGGCACCTTTAAAAGCTTCACGAGCAATTTTTTTAGCCTCTACGTGGGAAGAGGGTTTATTGTCTGGCAGTTCCCTGATCCGTCGGCGGATTTCATCCTGGATTTTTTTGAGCTCTTCTTCATCTGAGTCACCCAGGAGATCTTTAAAATCCGGCAGATTGTAATTGGCCAATTCTTCAGCACTCTGATCGGTGGTATACTCTGTTCGGCCCGAATCCTGGCGAGGAGTCGCAGCCAAATTCTTATGAGAAGTTTGGGGGCCCTTTGCAGGGGCCGCCGCTGGTTCAGTAGGATTTGAATGAGCGAGGGCAAAATAATCAGCTTTCCGTTCTGGAACTTCAGGCTGAGCTACCAGCTTTCCATCGGCCTGTGGGATAATCCCATGAGCGATGAGGATTTCTTTGGTTTTCGCGTCGGTGCTGGAGGCATCTCCAATCATAGAGCGCAGGAGGTTGTTGGCCGATTTATTTGAAGTTGTGGCCAGTTTGGCGTCAAGGGTTTCACCGGTCTTCATTTCTTTGTATTTCTTTTTGACCTTACAAATGAAAGTACCTTCGCAGTCAGTTAAATCACAAAGCTGCTCTTTGGTGGCACCCATTTCCATTTGGAATTTTTTATCTTGAAATTCAACAAGGGTATTCGCTTTTAATACCTCGTCCAGATCACCAGCGATCTTTTTACTTTCATCTTGAAAGCTCATTTTGTGTGTTTTGTTTTGATTAGGACAAAGTTTCAGTAAGGAGAGATTTTTATTAATGGCTTCCTCGGAGGAAGCAAATTCACTATCAAGGTTTGTAAACTCATCATCGGTCAATTTTTTAAAATTCTCGCCAGGTTTTAAGTCAATATTACCATGAGCGAATTCCGGTGAACAAATAGCCTTCTTAAAGGCCTCAAAAGATTTTTCACAATTTTGAGAGAGATTATTATCGAAGTTTTCACCATTTTTCCGGCTGTATAATGATTCTCTTAGACGAGAACTATTATGAGGTTCCTTGATTGACTTAAAAAAGCTCATTGTCGTTTTAGGATCTTTAAAGTGATCTCTCAGCAGTGGATGGAGTTTTAAGGAGTTAATTAAATCGGTGAAGTCTCCACTAAAGACCTTTGAAACTTCATCTGAAAAGAAAATATCATCAAATGATTTAATGCTCTTGGGATCAAGTTTCTTTATTGCGGCAATTAACTCCGGAGTAAATTCTTCTTCTAAAGCGGCACTGGTGAGTTGCAAGACATCTCGCTCTCTGACAAAACATGCATTCGTTCCTCTCTTTAAGAGAGTTTTCTCAGAAGAAAAGGATTCCGTGGTGGAGAGAATTGTCGCCAATTCTCCGGCAATCTCTTGATTTAGACTTTTAAAACGTTCTGATTCTCCTAATAATTTTAGCGCTTCAGGGGAGTTACACCCTTGTGCGAAGTCTTGCAGAGTTTTTAATTTGCAGGCCTTGGTTGATTTCGCAAAATCTGCTCCGGTGTCGGGCAAGGCACTCATCTTCAGGGCTTCCACCATATTATGGGTGATGCTCTTTTTAAATTCTTTTAGGGAAGCTTCCAGGAAAGTCTTTTGCAGGACTTCCTTGTTAGTCTCAGTGATCTTTTTATTGTAGGCCTTCTCAAACTGACTGAGGCAATCGGTGCATAAAGTGGTATTTAGGATCTCTTTTTTATGACAGTTGGGTAAAGAAATCTTCGCTGCAAACTTATAAAATGAATTATCATTTTCATCACACACCTCATCAGTTGCGTGAGTGATTAAAGAACTAAATAGAACAAGAAAAATGAGTGTTTTCATAGTTCTGATTTATGTTTCGCTCCGGCCTTCCTTAAAATATCGTAGTAACGCTGCATTCGACCGCGTAAGGCCTCACTTTCGTCAATCTTTTTTTGCACATAATCCAGGAGCGTTCTGCCATCGCTCTGGTCAACATGATTGAGGTCAATTTTCCATTCCGCCACTTGTTCAATGTAGTCGTCAAAAGTGTATTGAACGGCAAATTTAATGGCATTGCCATTCATGACTTCAAAGGTAAGAGCATTACAGTAGAGTATCTTTTCATGCTCTTTCCACATTGCTGCTACTTTCTTATTGACCACTTCCTGGCTGTCTTTTTCCTGATCCACACAGGCCCCTTCTAAAACCAGTCGCTGAAACTTGTATTTGATATTCTTGGTGGGGTTAGGATCTTTTTCAAGCAGACCTATGTATAAACACATCTTCTGCCGGAAGATATTGGGTTTATCAATGCAGGAAGTTTTACTCACCATCTTCACGGCCTTCATCACCGTTTTAACTTCCTTGGGTGTTGTCTCATCACAATCCGCTTCCTCGGCATGAACCGCCGTGATAGAGAAAAGAAGAGCAAACGCCAATGCAAACTTCATAGAAGGTCCTGTTGCTTAAAGGTTTTGTATTTATTCTATCGGAAATGAAGTGAGCTAACTTGATTGATTGAAACTTAAGATTTCTTAAGAAATGAAAGAGGGTGGGCAAGCGAAAGCTTGCCCTGTGATTTACGAGTTATAGGTTTGGAGATCGAACTGATTTTCAGATTTGGCCACAATACAACTAACAACAGCGTCGCCCGTAACATTGACGGCAGTCCTGGTCATATCTAAAAGCCTGTCCACTCCGATGATAAGCCCAATACCTTCTACCGGCAGTCCTACCTGATTAAAGACCATAGCAAGCATCACCAGACCCACACCGGGAACACCGGCCGTGCCAATGGAGGCGAGGGTGGCGGTGAGGACTACCATGACATAATCCTGCATTCCGAGATGGATGCCATAGACCTGGGCCACAAAAACGGTGGCCACTCCTTGCATGATCGCGGTGCCGTCCATGTTGATGGTCGCACCAAGTGGGATGGTGAAAGAGACTACAGCATTGTGGATACCGAGTCTTTTTTCTGACACTTCCATGGTGACCGGCAAGGTGGCGTTGGAGCTTGAGGTGGAGAAGGCGAAGACCATCACTTCGCTGAATTTTTTAAAGAAGGTGATAGGGTTTAGACCGGCCATCAGTTTAAGCATGGAACCATATACCACAGTGGCATGGAGGATCAGGATGATCAGAACAACAAAGAAGTACTTGGCCATCGGAAGGATGGCGGAGAAGCCCTGGGAGGCGAAGACTTTGGTTAAAAGACAAAAGACTCCGTATGGGGCCAGTTCAATTAAGAGCATCACCATTTTCATGATGATTTCGTTGAGATCGTTAAAGATGGAAAGAATTCTTTTGCCAGCATCTCCCGAGAGAGTCAGACCAATGCCGAAGAGTAGAGCAAAGACAATGATCTGAAGCATTTCACCACGGACCATGGATTCAAAGGGATTGGAAGGGAAGATATTGGCAATAACATCGACTAAAGGAGGGGCCGGTTTGGCCTCAAAACTGGAAGGAGCGCTCATCACAAAGCCCTGTCCAGGATTAACCAGGATAGCGATAACCAGAGCTATGGAGATGGCCAGTGCGGTAGTGAGAATATAGAGACCAAAGGTCTTACTGCCCAGGCGACCGAGCTTTTTAATGTCATTAAGTGATCCGGCACCGGCCACTAAGGACACAAAGACCATGGGAACAACCAGGAGCTTTAAGGATGAGAGAAAAATTCTAGCGCCAACTTCAATCACCCCTCCAGTGAAAAAGGTTTCAACTACACCGTCCAAAGCGAAAGCGTTAATTAAACTGCCGAGAAGGATACCAAAAAACATCCCTATTAAAATTTTACGAGTGAGCTTAGAACCATGGTTGTTTTTGGTCATAGGGTCTTCCTGATTAAAGTTATTTATCTATTGTTTCTTGCTTGTTTTGATGGGTCAAGTTTTTGACCCTTAAGAAAATTATTGAGAAATGATGAGGGCGGCCCTTGATCTCGAAGGAAGGTGGTGTATCGTTACAACTAAACCCAGGTCCGAGGATGTGAAATATGGACAACAAGGTTTTTTTATTCCCCCTCACAAATGCTATACTCTTTAAGAAGGTTACTCTTCCTTTTCACGTCTTTGAACCTCGTTACCGGCAAATGGTCCGCGACTCACTAGCGATGCAGATACCAATCGCCATCGTGTCTTACCATCCTTCTAGTTTATATCGGAGTGAGATTTGTGTGGCAGGCCTGCCTCACATCCTTTCCGCTTATCCTGACGGAAGAATGGACATCTACATCACAGGCACCATCAAGTGCCGGCTGACTGATCTGGAATCAGATGATCCTTACAAAGTTTATTACTACCGTCTGCTGGAGGAAGATCTCTCTGTTGATGATTCATTTATCATGGAGCTTGATAGTTTAAGAATCTTGCTCGAGCGCTGGGCCCTGCATTTCCTGCCGGATCCTATTCAGCGGGAGACATTCTCCAGCACGTTGGATGATCCCGAACTTTTGGTAAATTATTGCACAGTCTTTTTGGTGGATGATTGGGATATTAAAAAAGAAGTAATGGAAGCAGATTCACTGAGAGAAAAGATAAAATTATTATTGCAGGTGATTGGCCCAAAAGAAATTAACCTTGGGCCATTCATGCCTACATTGAAGTTTTAATTACTTCTTCTTGCTGATTTTGCCGGCAGCAATCTTCTCTTGAATTTTAGCTTTTTTCTTAGCTTGACCTGCGCGGCGAAGCATTTTACCAGCTTTACTTTTACGTCCGAAACCCATAACTCATCCTTCTTTAAAGTTCACGATGACCCATTATTATTAATCGCATTTTGGTTGTAAAGACCTAAGCAGGCCTTCTGGAGCTATACTTGCTTTTAAGACCAGTTAGCGACCACCAAACAAAGGTTCCGATCCATGCCAGGCAGGCAAGCGGATGAAGCATCATCGCCGGCCACGATTCTTGAAAGACAATCTTGCTGAAGAACCGATAAAGGATCAACAGCAGGAAACTGGCAATGGACCAAAGAGGATGCCAGATAAAGAAGAACAGAGGAAAGGACCAAATCAAAAGAGTGACTAAAAAGAGCACCAGACCGGTGCGTTCACCTTTGAGCCAAAGTTCGGCCCAGTAAGTCTTTAATTGGTAAAGTTGAATTTTAATTTCTTCCGGATAGTAGCGAAGAAGGTGCTTCTCTCCGAAGGCCAGAATGTAAGTTTTGTTCTCCAGGTCCCACCCTTTGGCCAGCGCCTCTTTCCAGGAAGGGATATTCACTTTGCTAAAGTCAAAGCTCTGAAAGTAGCTCAGGGGCATTCCCATCCAGCCTTGAGCAATGCTCACAAGGGGATGAGAAACATTCCGACGTAATCTGCGGAAGCCATAGATCGAGGCCAGAGCAAGGGTCGGATTAACAGCGGCGATAGCTTCACCCAGGACGTTTTGTCGATGGGTCTGCGGCAGTACAAAAAAGGCCTTCTGTTTTTGGGTCACCAGGTGCCCCAGTGACATAAAAGCGTGCTCCGTTGGAACGAGTTCAGCGTCACCAATTACCACCACATCACCCTTAATTTTAGGGGCGATCTGTTCAATCATCCAAGGTACGGCTTCACGACCCAGGGGGCGCATGAGAAAGCTGTGGAGTTCAACATAGGGAAGCTTTTGATGAAGCTCTTGCCAGGCATTGACCGCCGGATGGTGCCCATCAATAAGAATATGAATGCGAAGATGACCACTTAAGGAAGTGATAGCGGAAAGATTTTTAATCCAAGGCTCAAGATAAAATTCTGAGCGGGAAGTGATAGGGATGATGAGTTCCATGGTCCCCGTGAACTTGTCCTCAGCATTCAGTTGAATACCGATGAGGGCATTTTTCACCAAAGTATAGATCATCAAAGAAGTAAGACCGAGGGCCAAGAGTCCTAACATGCGTCGCCTTTTGAGAGCATTTGTTTAAGATTAACCCAAGCTTAGTCCTCCAGTAAACTCCCGCGAAGATTTAAAGACAGGGTATAGAGAAATCCCAAGGCCATCACCCCAAAAAAGAGGTGGGGTGGTTGGGCATTGGCCGGAAAGTTAAAATAGTTAAGGGCGATACCAGTGCCGATATTTCCGAAGACACAGAGAAAGGCCATCAGTAGGTTGAAGAAAGCCGCGCGGTTAACGTGATTTTTCTGAAAGTAGAGCAGCAGGTAAATAAATATTCCGATAATCACCAAAGAAAATGTCCGGTGAATATAGAAAGTCGTGCCAAGAAAGCTAATAATTGTCTCATTGGTGGCCTGCAGCGTATCGCGAGTGAAATGATCGACTTGCTGACGAACCTGAGTTCCCAGGAGTACCTGAAAAAAAGTTAATCCAACCAGAATCTTAGTGAGCTTGAGCGCCTGGGGATCTTCTTTTTGCACCAAAGAAGTATTCTTTAGGTCCTGACAGTATTTTCTCAAATACAACAGACCAAATAAAAGAAGCACGGCCAGGAGCATGTGGACGGTAATCAAAAATGGTTTAAGGTGAGTAGAAACCACTAAAGCGCCAACTCCCCCCTGCAGCAGAATCAGAAAGAGTAGACCGCCGCAGAACCAGGGAAGACTTTTATCATAGGTCCGGGCCTTAAAGGAAAAGCCGAACAGGAGCACAATGAGAAAGCCCAGAACCACTCCCAATAAGCGGTTGATATACTCAGTCCAGGTCTTAAAGGCTTCAAAATCAGCGATAGTTTTTCCCGAAATTTTATAAATATCCTTATAATTAGCGGGTAGCTCTGAAATATCCGTCGGCGGGATCCATTGGCCAAAGCATGTCGGCCAGTCCGGGCAGCCTAAACCTGAGCCGGTTCCCCGTACTACTGCGCCTGCTAAAATAACCAGGTATGTACCAACAATGGATAAAAAAATGAGACGTGTAAAACCTTTCATGCGCCCAAGGTTAACATGATCATTTTGCTTTTTCATCACTTAGATGATGAAATAATAATTGAAAAAAGGATATCTGATGTTCTCTCTGGAGATTGTATTATTAGGAGTGGCGCTGGCAATTGATGCTGCCGTTGTCACATTTGCCATTGGTCTGCTTCATTATGAGATGGCCCCGATAGAAAAATTAAAACGGGGATTTCTCATCTCACTGGCCTTCGGTATCTTTCAATTTGCCATGTTATGGCTCGGGGCCTATGCGGGCTATCTTTTTACTTTCTCAAGTTACGGCTATTATTTTCAATTCGCGGTAGCAGTGATCTTCTTCGGCCTGGCCTTGAAGTTTGTGCAGGAGAGTGTAAATGTTGAAGAGAAAAAAATAGAGTGGGGAATTATTCCTGTCATCATTCTGGCCTTCGCTACCAGCATCGATGCCATGGCCTCGGGAGTAAGCTTAGGTACTATGCCGCGGGCCTACTTTGCGGCCATCGAAGTGGGGCTCATCACTTTTTTAACTTGTTCCGGATTTTATTTCTTAAGTCAGTTCTTTCGGCAGATTCCCGATCGGTGGCTACTGCGCTTATCGGCGGTGATTTTCCTGCTTCTGGGCGGGCAGATTTTCTGGGGCCTGAAACACATTTTTTTTAAAGGTTAATATATGAAAATGACTTTCAATGATTTTATTGATGCTTATCAGGTTTTAAAGACCATCATTCATCCCACGCCGCTGGTCTACAATGAATGGCTCTCCAAGCAGTATCACTGCCAGGTTTATTTAAAATTAGAAAACATGCTTCCTATCGGCTCTTTCAAAATGAGAGGAGCAACCTATAAGATTTCCAAACTGACCAAAGAAGAAAAAAAACATGGCGTTCTTGCTGTCAGTGCCGGTAACCATGCTCAAGGTGTGGCCTGGGCCGCGAGTCGTTTCAATGTAAAAGCTACCATCATCATGCCGGAAGGCTCTCCCCTGACTAAAATCAGAAATACGGAAGCACTAGGTGCCAAAGTGGTTCTTCATGGAAGCAGTATCGAAGACGGCTTCAAGCACGCCGAAGAGATGATGAAAAAACAAAAGATGATTTTCGTTCATCCTTATCATGACCCAGATGTCATCGCCGGTCAGGGCTCTGTGGCCTTTGAACTTTTAGAACAGATTCCTGAGATGGATTATATCTTCTCTTCCATTGGCGGCGGCGGTCTGGTCTCCGGTATGGGCCAGGTCATTAAAGGTCATAAATCCAAAGCGAAGGTTATCGCCGGCCAGGCCACTGGTTGCAGTGCCATGGTGGATTCTCTTAACTCCGGTAAGATTAAAAAAATTGATAAGGCCGAAACTTTTGCAGACGGTATCAGAGTCAAGAACGTCGCCCCTGATATGTTCAAGATGCTAAGTCAAGTCGTGGACTCAGCTCACAAAGTTGATGATGAAAAACTCGCCTGGGCGATTTTACAATTGATGGAAAAGGCGAGAGTTATTGCCGAAGGTGCAGGAGCTCTGCCGCTCGCTCTCTTTGATCAGCTCTATCAAAAAAATCCGGAAAAATTTAAGAACAAAAAAATCGTGCTGGTCATTTGCGGCGGAAACATTGATGTAAATCTCTTAGAGCGAATCATCGACCGTGGTCTGATTGAATCTCACCGCAAGGTGCGCATCTCCATTCCAATTGCTGACCGACCGGGTATTCTTCATCAGTTAACGGGAGTTATCACCAATGTGGGCGCTAATATCCTGCAGGTCTATCATGACCGGGATTCATCCAATGTGGGCATTACTGGAACCAATGTGATCTTCCATTTGGAAACCAAGGGTGAGGAGCATTTGAAGTTGTTACTCAAAGAGATGAAAAAAGATTTTCCGCAGTGTCAGGTGGTGTCTTAGTCACAAAAAAAAGGGGCCACAAGGCCCCCTTCAAAGTTTTTTAATTAAGCCTTTTTAGCCTTTTCGCAAGAGCCGTCTTTGCACTCTTTTTTATCGTCGCAACACTTCTTTTTGCCTTCTTCTTTTGAACAGCTAGTTTTATCTTTGCCATCACAATGTCTTTTGTGATGGTGAGAGCAAGCAGTAACTGAAAGTAGAGCAGTAAGAGTCAGTAAAGATAAAAATTTCATGATAATCCTTAGGTTCAATCGTAATTGTTGAATGAGTGTTTTTATTATAGAGTAAAACCCCATGAATATCCTTCGGAAAATTTCGCAGAAACTTTTACACTTTAAGACTGACCTAAAACGTCGGTTGGAAAAACCTATGTATGATAAAATTGGCGGCTTCGAAGTCATCGACAAGTTGGTAGATGATTTCTATCAAATCATGAGTACTGATCCCGTGGCAGAAGATTGTTTTGCCACTCACTCCGGAAAAGACATCCGTGAGTCAGCGGAAAAGCTTAAATTCTTTTTAAGTGGCTGGACCGGCGGCCCTCAGTTGTATCTGGAAAAATACGGTCATCCTCGTCTGCGGGCCCGGCATTTTCCTTTTAAGATTGGGGCCAAGGAAGGGGATCAGTGGCTTTATTGTATGAGAAAGGCCCTCTTACAGTCTCCCATTAAACCGGAAGTGCAGGAAGAGCTGTTGAACGCTTTTGCCGGTATGACTAAACTGGTTCAAAACCGGGAATCATAGAAAGCCGTGCCTGAAGAGACTGAAGGAGAGTTCTTTGAGTTTTTGCAGGCGCTCAAGGACAACTGGATGCTCCAGCGCCTTGGGAAAGTATTTCACCTTGGGATCGAGGAAGCTCCAGTGATCCATCAGCATGATATGTTCTTCGAATGAAATTTTTCCCACCCACAATGACTTAAGATCCGTTTTATAAAAATGCAGATGGTATAAGAGTTCAATCATGCCATGAAGGTAGAGGAGTTCCTTGGTGAAAGCGGCCCCTCCCTCGAATGGGACTCCTCGAAAAACCCGCAAGGAGAGTTTGAAGGCATCCAGTTCTTCCATATTGTTATGTTTTAAAAAGCGGTAGACCTCGGTAATAGAAGATCCTTTCTCGGCCATGGAAGTGGCAATGTGACGAAGATTCACTTTACTCCAGCGCTCAAGGGTCATACAGCCGGTGATGATCTCGACAATGATGGCGAGACCTTCTTGCAGGAAAGTCGTCCTTGGTGCCCAGGTGGAGAGCCAGGGATTATCCTCTTGAGCGGCACCATTTAAGGAGGTCCCCAGATGAACCCAACCTTCGTGGACCACAAAAATATCCAGGTGACCGGTGCTATAAGTTTTATGAGGGTTAAGCTTGATGGTGCGTCTACCGGCCGATGCGTCAGATAACAGCGAGCTTGAAGGCTTCACTTCAAATTCCGTCGGATCAAACGTTTCTTCGAGCTTGTGGCGCATGTAGTTTAGCGCGTCCTCGCCTTTTAGATGTACTTCGCTTTTATCTTCTAAGCAGTACTCAGGGATCTTATCTAAGAAATAGGGAAAAGCGTTATTCTTGGCATACTTCCCAGATGAGCCGTAGAGCTTTTTACTGTGCTCATAGAAAGTATGGTTATCAAAGTTTTCCATCATGTTAATCAGGTGGTGATAGTCCCTGATGCGCTCTGTGAAAATTTTTTTCAATTGATAGGGAATGTCCGCATGAGAGAGGTCCCGCATAAACAGATCCATCGCCTTTAATTTTTCACTAGTGTTGACGGGAAAGGGGACACTCACATCTTCTAAGCAATCAATGAAGGTTTTGTGCTGAGGAAAAAGCATGTAGAGATCTTTTAGGGGATAGCGCGGGTGACCTAGAAAGCTCAGGTCTTTGGCAATATCTTTTAGCCGATAGGAAAAGTCTCGTACTTGGTTTTTTTTCACGCTTTCTTATCGGTAAGGAAATGTCGGATATGAGACGCACTCTTCGAGGTATACTTATATGATGAAAAAATTACTTCTTTTGTCGCTGCTTGTTCCTTTTACTTCATCTGCTGAGTTTGGAAAACCTGAGCTACTTGCTCGCTTTATGAGTAGTGATGCCTGGAAGGCCCCCGATAATCTATGGTGCTTTACCTCTAATCCGGCCATTTCAAAAGGTAAGGTCTATCTTACCTGTATGGATGAAAAAGGCCGCAGTATGGTGGAGTGGAGTCCGGAGTATAAGATTATCGCTCGTGCCGAGATGGATAACTTTTTTTCTTCGGCCACGGTCTCCATGGGCAAGGTCAGCTGGTATGAGTACAACGAATTTAATTCTAAAAAGTTCTATGATCTCACCTCGACCTTAAAAGTGACTGAGGTGGATAATCTTGAAACCTTCAGCACGCAGGGTGATACTTTTCTGCCGCTGACTTCTGACTCCTGGTTTTTTCGTGCCAAGGGGGAGAAGCCGCAGATCATGATTTGGCGACAAGATGAGATTGTGCCCTTTTTTAATCCGGGTGCTTCCTATATTTTCACGCCGCAAGTGAGTAATGATTCCATTGCCATGAGAACTCGTGAGCAACATTACAATGAAAATGCCCCAGATCGCTTGTGGCTTTACCAGCAGGGCAGTTGGAAAGTTATTCTAGAAGACCGGGACGCGAATCCGGAATCTCCCTGGAAAATCATCCGTCAGTCTGTTGCTTTAGACGGGGACGAAGTGGTAGTGATAGCTGACCGAGGCCAAGGGGAAGAGCTTCTCTTGATTAAAGGCACAAGCATCAAGTCTCTGGCCCGAGCGGGGAAGGATCTGGCGCGCTTTGATTACTTTAATCTGCAATATAAGGCGGGCACCATTGCTGTTCGTGGGGAAGATTTTGAGCGCCGAAAGGTCTTGTATGTGTACACCCAAAAAAATGGTTTCAGACCACTCCTGACTCAAGGGGATGTTGTTCATACTGATCTGGCCATCGGGCGGGTACATTACTCTAACCGGGATGCCATTCTTTATAGTGCTCCAGGAATTGATGAAGAGGGCAATGTCTATCAGCAAGCGACGCTGACAGAATTTGACTATCCAACTACACTGCTTGGAGTAGGACTCCTGAAATTCAGCAAGCAGTAGAAGTATTTGCCCGAAATTCTTTGCTCTTTGATAAATGGTGGACTCTTTTAAAATAAAAGAATGATTAAAAGAGTTACTACCCTGGGATTATTCCTAATCTCATCTCTGGCCTTCCCTTGTGAACTTCCACCAGGCGAAGAACTCCAGATCGGTTGCAGTTATCAGTGTGATGTCTTCTACCGTTTTCGCCTTAAGATGACTGGTTGGGGACTGGGTTATAAGACCAAAATTGTTAATCTTCAGCATCACCCCGACATGACGGCTGCTCTAAGCGAAGTCGACGGAGTGTTGATTCCCGGTGGCGCGGATATCGATCCCAAGTACTACCTCCCGAAAGTCTCTCCAGAACTTCGTGACTACACTCAGAAAAATTCCCACTTAGTAAAACGCTCCTCAGAAGGTGAGGCGAGGGATCCTTTTGAATACTCTCTTCTTCAAACTTATTCCCAGGATGAGCGCTTTAAAACGTTGCCACTTTTGGGCATTTGCCGAGGCATGCAGATGATGTCTGTCGCCCAGGGTATTCCCCTTTACCTGGATATCAAAACTGAACTAGGAATTAAAAACCGCTACAACCGCTTTGATCGCATTCATATTGCACCTGTTGAGTCGCGGATGAGTTCCATCTATAAAAATAAAACTCTTAAGGGTTTTAAGTATCATCATCAGGGAATACGGGTGCCTTATTATTTAGAGCACCAAAATGATTATCCTCTGACCAAAGTCACGGCCTTCTCTCATGATCAAAAAATTGCGGAGTCCCTGGAATACACTCATCGTGAGGCCCTGGGAGTTCAGTATCATCCTGAAAAATCATTTTCTCATGCATCCGTTCCTGTCTTCAGGTGGTTTCTTAAAAAAGCATGCGAGCATAAAAATTCACTGAAGGAAAACCTATGAAAAAGTGGCTTCTCTTATCAACTTTATTCAGCACTTCAGTTCTGGCCAATTTGCATCTGGCCCCGCCAGACTTTGAAACCTCAAGTGGAAGAGCGATCTTTGTTGATTTTAAAACTGCCGACTATGACATCACCTATAATGTGAAATGGAAGAAGACCCGGGTAAAATCGAAGATCGTCTTTCACGCAGAAAAATCAGGTAAACCGGTTTTTGATTTAATTCCCAATATACTTAATGCAAAACTCAACGGTGTTCCAGTGAACATCATCGAGACCGAATCTCCCGATGGCTCAAAGCTTCGCCAGATTGATGGAGTGGTGGGGCCCGGTGAGCATGTCCTGGAAATCGAAAACTCATTTTCTAAAAACGTCAGTTACAATATTTTATCCAGAAAAGTCTCCAGTGCTTTCTGGATCAGAGATCTGAAGTACCGAAAGTTTATGGAGCAATACATCCCATCAAACTTTGAGTTCGATCAATATAAGATGACCATGAATGTGACTTTTGCCGGCACCACCCGTGCTAGACAAGATATTTATACCAATGGAGAGTTAACAGAAACTTCTCCCAACTCCTACAAGATTGTTTATCCCGAGTACTTCACCGTCTCTTGCCCATACTTTCACACTACCCCGAAAGGAAAAAAGAAGCGGCTCGATTTCTCATACACATCAATCGATGGTCGAGAAATCCCCATTACCGTTTACACTTCATGGTGGTCACACCCAAGTAAATTTAAAAACGAATCAATCAAAGTTATGAAAGAACTGGAAGCGGACTACGGCCCTTGGGCCCATCCATCCCTGGTTGCTTATGAGACCATCCCCGGCACCGGCGGCATGGAACACGCAGGCGCCACTCAAACTTCACTGGCCGCCTTAGATCACGAAATGCTTCACTCCTATTTCGCCAAAGGGGTCATGCCCGCTAACGGCAACTCCGGTTGGATCGATGAGGCCATCGCCAGCTGGCGCGACAAGGGCTATCAACGCAAACCCCTTCCCAATTTCGGCGGAAGTAACCTTGGTTCCCAGTCAGTTTACAAACGCCACACCGACAGCCGCGCTTACGCCCTGGGTGCCGAATTCATGGCCTACCTCGATTACCGCCTGCAAGACCTCGGAGGACTCAAGTCCTTCCTTAAAGGCTACTTCCAAGCCTATAAACACACCGTCATCACCACCGAGCACTTCAAAAACAATCTGGAGTTCTTCAGCGGTCTAGACCTTACTCACGATTTCGAAACCTATATCTGGGGTGAGAATACTCCGGACGCAGGACTGGTGAGTGAAGAGAATCCGGTTCATAAGGAACTTAGTCCTTCTCAGTTAAAATCATTTCTATAAAGGCCCAATCTTGGATGGTGAAAATTCCTGTCCATTTTGAGGATAAAAAAGAGGAGGCGTTGGCTTCCTCTTTTTTTTGTTACTCTTGGCCCATCTTTAGATTAGATTTCTTACTCACCAATTAAAGGTACCATCTTCTTTCCCCCAGATAGATAATATTTTCCTGCTCTCCATAAATTCATACCTCTCCAGAGGTGAGTGACTTACTCTCACCCCCATGAAAAAAATACTCTTTGTCGGACTCCTTCTAAGCCTTAATGCTTTTTCTCAAGAGCTCGACGTCCACTTCCTTGAAACTCAAAGACCTGCCAGTGAGCCTTACAATATCCCGCTCTCCATTAATGAAAATGGTGAAGTGAAGCTCGGTAGAGGAGGTGCCAATCACAACATCTCAATCAATGCCACGATTCAATCAACTTATCGTCGTTCGACGATTGCTTACACCACACCGGTGACATTGAATGATTTCAATTTGTATGAGGCCTATCGAGGCTTGGGGTGGCTTGAGATTAAGCGCTCGCAAGTTGAGTTTGGGGCAGGGCTGGCGGCCTTAATGAAAAATACGGTGACCTTGGGTCTTATTCCTTACCGGGGCTCGATTCAGACCGCTATTAGGTATAAAGAGTCCCTTGATGAAAAACTACCTTCTTTTAAGTTACCTAAGAAGTTTGATGAATTAAAGAAGTGGCGTGAAGGGGATTCCGGTACCTTTCAAACCTATGGTGGTATTCAGGCCTATGTGGGTTTTGCTACGGGACTGATAAATGTCGCCACCGCCTCCATGGGAATTCAAAATCAGTTTATTGTGGAGCTAAAAAAGCTCTCACAAAATATGGTGACGTTATCGATCTCCGAGGAGAACTTAAAGCGCGGTCAGCTTCTCTTGGGGCCATTTTTTGCTTATGGAACCATGGCCGATTTTTCGGGCAAGAGGTTTGGCATTGAATTTCTTCTTAATCTCCAGGACTCCACTCACTTTGAATTATATGAAGAAGCTCTCAAGGGTAATGTCTCCATGTTGCAGACAACTCTTAGTACCACTGAACAAAAGCTTTCGTGGAAGGGAACGGATCGTGCCTTCTATTATGGCATTCCGATGGTCGCTGGCAGAACCCGCATGGCCGGAAGTTATGAGATGGTGGAAGATGAGCTGGAGACCCAGCTCGATATTTCAGGACAACAAAATGATGGCCTTCTACGGCGCCTGCGCAACACTTATCAGTATGTTTATCAAACAGGTCAATCCATGGTGCTCCTGTGGGCCTCGGAAGTGAATAAGGTCACCAAGAAGGAGTTTGAAAAGAACTTCTTTTCCAAGGGGCGGATCATGGGAGTGAGAAGCTTTGATCGCACCTTCGCGGGAAATATTGCTTTTGGTTCGGTGATCTCTCAGATGGGTCTGTCGTTTTCTAAAGAGGAGACAGAGCTCATGAGGCGGATGGATTTAAATATGATTAAAAAGCTGATGAAAAAGCGCTGTATAGAGGAGCGTCTTTCATGTCGTAATGAGGTTAAGCTTCGAGCGATCATGATTCGCTTAAGTGAGAGTCTGCATATGCCGTGGAAAGAGTTTCGCGCCAATGTGGGAAAACTGATGGTGAAAGAGCCGGCCTTAATCTATGCCGTGGTCCACGGGCTTGGGCTTAAAAAAGAAGTCTACTTTAAATTTTTGAGTGAAAAGTTTCAATCCCTGGAAGGCACGGGGCCAATTGAGCTTTAACTTTTTCCATATCGATGGTTTTTAAATCCAGAAACTGCTGAACAAAGTCGATGTTATGAGGACCCTGAATCGGAGTGCCAACTTTATGGATGAGTTTAGCGATCGCTTCATTCTGGGGCAGATAAGTAAAAGAGAGCCGATCAATATTTCTCTCGCGCGCTGCCAGCAGCATGAGATTCATCAGAAATATTCCCAGACCCTGTTTTTGATATTCATCAATGATCGTGATGGCGATCTCGGCTTCCGTAGGAAGTGTTGAGGAGCGAACCATCCGGATGATGGCGACTCCTCGTTTAAGTTCAGTGCGCTCTTCTACGCCGATGGCGTAGTGGTTCCAACCATCGAGGGTGGTGAGGTACTGAAGTTCTTGTTCGGAAAAATCGCGCTTGGAGCCCAGGAAGCGGTAACGAATGGACTCCGGGGACATGTCCCGGAGCCCTTCTGAGATTTGTTTTTTATTATGCGGACTCACACTTCCCAACCGAAGATGGAATTTTTCTTTCCAGTCAAAATCCATTTTCATGGTCGGATGGAAGAAGAGTTTCTCCATTACTTGCCGGCCCAAAGCCTTTTAGCGCGCTGAAGTTTCTCATAAGAAGTGAGAAGCTTCTGATGCATATCAAAGCCCTTTAAGTTCAGATCGGACTCATTTAGACCGTCAAACTTCTCAAAGCCAGCAATAAGCTTCTGCGCTTTTTCCACCAGCTCTTTTCCATACAGTTTGTTAATGGTTGGAAGGAACTCGTTGGTGTTGAGATTATCATCCATCTCAATTTGCAGAAGTGTCTGAAGACTTAGATACATCAGACGACGTTCAGGCTTTAGTGGAGCAAAGTGCAGGCACCAGTCAACACCAGCAATCGCCAGTTCATGATGCTTGGCCGCCAGAGCGAGCATCGCCTTAAACTCACCAAAACGCAGATCAGACCAGATGGTTCCCGCGTCTGGAATCAGACCGATACCATGGGCCACTAAGAGCATGTCATCAAAACCTTTTTCTTCCAGGTCCTGATGAAGTTCAACCAGTTCTTCTTGCGAGAGCTCATGAGCGCCAAGAATGCGGGCACGCACGGAAACTCCGGCATTGTTATTATCCCAAGCCAGATCTTCCGGCTGATAAATCTCCGACATGCCTGGCACGTGAATGCGGCAGCCGTAAACGTTTAAGTGTTCAAAGTCCATGATGTAGACGTCCTTTTCCATCTTATGGAAAATGTCGATCATAGAATCAAATTCAGCTTGCGTGCTGCTGCCACCGAAGTTCCAGTCCGAGAATTCAAAGTCCGGAGTTTCTTTAAAGAAGTTCCAGTGAATAAGACCGTTAGAGTCGATGAAGTGCGCTTCAATATTTAAGTGATCTTTCACATCATCAAGTTCAAAACTTGGAGGGGAGAAGACGTTTAACTGATCCAGACGCCTTCCTTGCAGAAGCTCCGTAAGAGTTCGCTCTAGTGCCACCTGAAATTTTGGATGGGCGCCGAATGAAGCAAAGGCCGTGCCTTCCTTGGAATTTAACAGAGTCACGTTTATGACTGGATATTTTCCACCCAGGGAGGCGTCCTTACAGATGATCGGGTAACCGTGGGCCTCAAGCTCAGCAATCGCCTCAACCACTTTAGGGTAGCGGTTTAAAACTTCCTGCGGGATGGTGGGAAGAGCAATTCCTTCTGAGAGGATTTTGTTTTTAATAGAGCGCTCAAAGATTTCCGAGAGGGCCTGAACCCGGGCCTCAGTCTTGGTGTTACCGGCCGACATGCCGTTAGAGACATACAAGTTTCCAACGATGTTCATCGGAATATAATAGGTCTTGTTATCGGCCACACGGGTATAAGGAAGAGCGCAAATACCACGCTCAGCATTTCCAGAGTTGGTGTCCACTAGCTGCGAAGGAGTAAGCTCCCGGTCAGCATCATAGTAGTCCCACAGCGCTTCATTCATCAGCCCTTTAGGCATTTCATTTCCACTGAATGGAAACCATTTCTCTTGAGGGTAGTGAACAAAGTCAGACTGGGCGATCTGCTCGCCTAAGTAGAAGTCGGCGAAAAAATAATTACAGTTTAGTCGTTCAAAGAACTCACCCAAGGCACTGGCCAAAGCCGCTTCTTTGGTCACTCCTTTACCGTTAGTAAAAAGATAAGGGCAGTAGCGATCACGGATATGGACAGACCAGACGTTAGGAACCGGATTTAACCAGGAAGCTTCCTCAACATCAAAGCCCCAATCAAGAAGAAGGTTACGTAAACGCGAGATGGTGTCTTCTAGGGCCGCATCTTTTCCGAGGATCATGGTTTTTTGAGTCATGGTAGGTCCTTAATTATTTTTAACGTTTAATACGGTGGGTTATATCTCACAATTCGACTTCCACGACAAGAATTCTAGTAGAAATCAATTTTGTCGACAGTTATAATGACCACGCCTAAGTTTTTCGCGTTCTTAAGGAGGACGTTTGTATGAGTAAAAGACTCTATGTTGGAAACCTTCCCTATACTTTCAGATCTGAGGATGTAGAAGCGCTTTTCAGGGAAGTAGGAGAAGTGATCTCGGCCAAGGTGGTGATCGATCGAGATACAAACCGCTCTAAAGGTTTTGCCTTTGTGGAAATGGCCTCAGATGAATTGGGAGCCCGGGCCATTGAAAAACTAAATGAAAAAGAAGTAGGGGGACGTCCACTGCGTGTTACCGAGGCCAACCCTCGTCCGGAAAGAACTCCCGGTACTGGTCACCGCTTTGGAGGTCAGCGTGAGGGAGGATTTTCTCGCACAGGCCCACGTAATTTTCGTAAAGATTAAAAATTTAAACACTTTTTGCACACTGTCAGGGTTGCGAGATGTGATCTAGATCATGTACAATGGAGCAAATTTATCATCCTTCTCTCTATATCTTGGAGTGTTTGCTTATGTCAGATCACGCTCATGGAGCTCATCAATCAAATCCTTTAATCGGTGGAGTCGATCCACAATTTGCGAAGGCCACTCCTGGTAAAATTGGTATGTGGATCTTTCTTGCAACCGACGGTCTGTCGTTTTCAGGTTTCCTGATCGCTTATGCCGTTCTTCGTACTAAGCTTGACTGGCCAAATCCTGCACAATACCTGGGAATCTTCCTTTCTGGTATCGCGACTTTCCTTTTGATTTGTTCATCAGTATCGATGGTTTTAGCGATTGATGCTTGTAAGTCACGCAATCGTAAGGCGATGCTTAACTGGCTTCTTGCTACTATTATCGGTGGTGCCATCTTCTTAGGTATTCAGGCCTACGAGTACACTCACTTGGTTCATCAGGGCATCTCACTTGCATCATTTGCCCATGGAACAAGTCTGTTTTCTTCGACTTTCTTCCTGATCACTGGTTTTCACGGTCTTCACGTGGCCACTGGTGTGGGTTACTTGATTGCTGAATATATGAATGCTCGTAAAGGTCACTATGATCATGGTGATTATAACCGTCTTGAGATCCTTGGACTTTTCTGGCACTTTGTCGATCTAGTCTGGATTCTCGTATTCACATTTGTGTACCTATTATAATGAACAGAATATTTGTTTTCGCTTTATCTTTTTTCTTCGTATCAGACCTTCTCGCCTGTCCCTATTGCGTAGGCAATAGCCAGGGCGGGAAGGACTCAAATACGTCACTGGTTCTGGCCATTTTCATTCTGGCGATCTATATTCCGTATTACTTAATTTACAGAATGATTAAAAAGCATCGTGCTCTGACTCGATTAACTGAGGCCCATGACAGTACAGGATCTACCAACTCTTAATGCTTCTCTCAATACCATCGCTGGTATTCTTTTGTTGTTTGGTTACATCTCTATTAAGCAAGGCAAGAAAGAACTTCACAAAAAGCTGATGATCTCAGCTTTGTTAGTTTCCGCTGCCTTTCTTACCAGTTACCTCATCTATCACTACCACGTTCCTTCCAAGAAATTTCCTGATCTGGGTTGGATCAAAACCGTTTACCTTGTGATTCTTATTCCTCATATTATCCTCGCTGCCGTGATGGTGCCGATGATTTTGAAAACTTTTTGGCACGCTTTCAGAGGCGAGTGGGAAAAGCATAAGAAGATCGCCAGGATCACTTTTCCTATCTGGATGTATGTTTCAGTCACGGGAGTGATTGTTTATCTGATGCTGTATCAATGGTTTAAATGAACGTTCTTTTTTATCTCCTGTACGGGGGAACAATCATTCTTTTGCTGGTGGGAGCTCAGTTGCAGGTCTTAAAATCTGCTCTAGTGTGTCCTGACTGGCCCCTGTGTTTCGGGGAATTTCTTCCTCTGACCATGAGTCCCGCCTTCTATGAATCTCTTCATCGCTTCATTGCTGGGCTGGTGGGTCTGGGCAGTATCGGATGGGCGGTGGTGCGCTTTAAGGATTTAAAGGCCCGGGCCTTGTTGCCGCTTTTTATCATTATCATTCAGTCACTTCTTGGTTGGGCGACCTTTTACTACAAGCTTCCCACCATCACGACTGTTCTTCATCTGGTGTTTTCTTTGGTTTTTCTCGCCACTTTGGAAGGAACGAGGTTTCTTCACTTTGATGAGAAATTAAAAGAGCATTGGAATCCCAAGTTAAAGGACGCCGTTGGCTTTTTTCTCTTCGTCTTACTGGTACAGGTTTTATTGGGGGGCATTTTAAGAAAGTCCTCACTGCTGGCTCAATGCGAATCCACCATGGAGTTCTGGCAGTGCTGGGAAGTTCAATCGCAAATACCCCTTGCTGGCAGTCTCTCTCTGATGCATCGGGTGCTGGGACTCCTCACCACTTTGAGTGGATTTTTTGTCTTTAGTTACCTCATTAAAAATCTTCCCAAGTGGAAGAGTGTGGCAGTGATCGGGAACCTTCTGATGGTGACCCAACTGCTCTTGGGTCTGCAGATGGGCCGCAGTGCCAGTCGGGAAATGATCATCTGGCACTTTGCCACCGCCCTGGGCTCTTTTTTAGTGCTACTTTTTTTGATCGTGCGCCTGCGTCGCTATGAAAAGTATTTTTTCGGCAAGGCCCTTCCGACTTACCTTAATGATTTGATGGATCTCTTTAAGCCCAAGCTCACTATTCTGGTGGTGATCACTCTTTTGGTAGGGGTCTTTCTCGCGCCACTTAAGATCAATATCATCCTGCTCTTCATTTCCTTGATTGCGATCTGGCTTCAGGCCGCCGGCAGCTTGTCTCTTAATTGTTATATAGAAAGAGATGCCGACAAATTAATGGAGAGAACTAAAGACCGACCATTGCCGGCCGGTAGATTAAAACCAGAAGTAGCCTTGTATTGGGGGTGGGGACTTATTTTAACGGGAACCCTTATCTTATTATGGAGTGCCAATCTTCTCACTGCAGGGCTGGGACTTTTTTCTGCGCTTTCTTATATCTATATCTACACGCCGCTTAAGCTCAAAACTCCTTACGCTCTTTATATAGGGGCAGTTCCTGGTGCTCTGCCTACTTTAATGGGATGGACCACCGTGACAAATTCTGTCAACGGCGAAGGGATCTATCTTTTTGGAATTCTTTTCCTGTGGCAGATCCCGCACTTTATGGCGATTAGCTTGTACCGGAAAAATGAATACGGCATGGCGAGCTTCCTCACTTTTGCTCAAACCCATTCCTTTGAATTTTTAAGGACCAACATTGTCATCTATAGTTTCATCATGATGCTGTTTGGAATGATTCCTTATTTTGCCGGATGGCGAGGGGACATTTATTTTTGGGCCGCGACTTTTATTGGTGCTATACTGCTTGGCGTTGCACTATTGGGTTTCAGGATAAAAAATCAGGAAAATATAAATAATTGGGCCCGGAGCTATTTTTGGGCCACCTTGTTTTACTTACCGCTGATTCTAGGAGTGCTCCTGGTTCTTCGCTAAAAAACTGAGTGGTTTAGGCTAGATGAACCGAATTTATTAAGTTACAATTCAGTGACTTAAATCAAGTTTTATTAATCTTTTTCTCAGGATGTTGTGAGATGGACATTTCATTTTCTGAACGTCTGATCGGTATGATCGCTGAAGGAAGCAGTTTATTGGCCAAGGCCAATGATACAATGAGCTTCTGGGAGCGCATCAGTCCACCGGAAGACATTTCAACCTCGGGCCATTTGATTCATTGGCTTTTCGCTTACACGACCTACGTAAACCTTTTCTGGTTTGCCATTCTTTGTGCAGGTCTCTTCGGATTCTCTTTCCTGTATGCTTCTAGACGCCACAAAAAGGCTCTCTATACTCACGGAAACGAGAAGAAACACCTTATGATCACGGCCTTTATCGGTTTGGCAGTGTTTTTGTCCGTTGATATGGTCATCACTAAAGTTTCCAGTCGTGACATGAAAGAAGTTTTCTGGAACTTCCCTGAAGACAATGCCGATATCATTAAAGTTGAAGTACTGGCCCAGCAGTGGGCATGGAACTTCCGTCATGCTGGTAAAGATGGCGAGTTCAACACTGGTGACGATGTTGTTGAATTAAACAATCTGGTTGTTCCAGTTGGAAAGAAAGTAATGATCCAGATGACATCTAAAGATGTGATCCATTCACTTTATATTCCTAACATCTATATCAAGGCCGACGCCATTCCTGGTCGTTTTGCCAAGTTATGGTTTGATACAACTAAGACCGGTAATTTCGAAATTGCTTGTGCAGAAATGTGCGGTAACCATCATTACTTGATGAAGGCCAAGTTAACTGTGCTTTCTCAAGAGAACTATGATCGTTGGGTAAATGAATCTCAAGCTAATGCAATCGCTACTAACGACACGGAAAACATGGATCTCCGTTGGGGTTGGAAGTGGGGGAGTAAGTAATGGCCTTTGTAGAACAACATATTCATGACGAACCTAAAACCTTCTGGTCAAAATACATCTTCTCATTTGACCACAAAGTTATTGGTAAGCAGTTTTTATGGTCAGGAATTTTCTGGCTTTTGGTTGGCGGTTTGCTGGCCCTTCTTATTAGATGGACACTGGCCTACCCAGGCGTACCGTTTCCAGTAATCGGAAATTTACTTTTCCCTAATTCTGGCGGCGTCGTTCCTCCTGATACTTATGCTATGCTTTTCAGTATGCATGGAACCATCATGATCTTTTTTGCTATTACTGCAATTTTGATCGGTGCTTTTGGTAACTTCTGTATACCGCTCCTGATCGGTGCGCGTGATATGATTTTCCCAACTCTTAACATGCTGTCTTTCTGGTTTGGATTTGGTGCGAGCGTACTCATGATCGTATCTTTCTTCTTACCTCTGGGAGCTGCAGCGGGTGGTTGGACTTCTTATCCGACACTTTCTACAAACCTGGGTCAGCCTGGTGCTGGTCAGACTTTGTGGCTTATCTCTTTATTCTTATTTGGTGTTTCTTCTACTATGGGTGCCGTCAATTACATCACAACTGTAATTACTCTTCGTGCTCCTGGTATGGATTATTTCAAAATGCCTCTTACAGTTTGGGGACTTTTCCTGACTTCAATCCTGAACGCTATTTTTGTTCCGGTTCTTGGAGCTGGTCTTCTTCTTCTTACTTTTGACCGTGTTTTCGGTACAACTTTCTTCCTTGCTGGTGCTGCTGCAACTTCTGGAAAAGGTGACCCGATTCTGTTCCAACACGTGTTCTGGATCTTCGGTCACCCGGAAGTTTATATTCTGATTCTCCCAGCTTGGGGTATCGTATCTGACTTACTTTCGTTCTTCGCTCGTAAGCCAGCTTTCGGTTACAAGATGACTGCTCTGTCTCTGAGCACCATCACTATCCTTTCGACAGTGGTTTATGGTCACCATATGTATACGACTCAGATGTCACCACTTCTGACTCAATCATTCATGACTCTAACCATGCTTATTTCGATTCCTTCAGCGATCTTCTTTGCCAACTGGTTGGGAACTCTTTGGAAAGGATCAATTCGTTTTACTTCTCCAATGCTTTTCTCTCTTGGTGTGGTTTTCGTATTCGGTCTTGGTGGTTTGACTGGTCTTTACCTGGCCTCTACCTCAATTGACCTTTACCTTCACGATACATACTTCGTGGTAGGTCACTTCCATTACACTATGGCCGCTTCAGTTCTTCTTGGTGGTTTTGCCGGGATTTATTTCTGGATGCCTAAAATGTTCGGAAGAATGATGGATGAGCGTCTGGCCAAGATTCACTTCTGGACCACGATGATTCCTCTTAATGGTATCTTCACAGGTATGATGATTATGGGATACGCCGGTATGCACCGTCGTCTTTACAATCCATTTATCTATGAATTCATGCAAAGACTAATTCCGATCAACACTTTTGTTACTCTTTGTGCGATCGCCATGGGTCTGGCCCAGATCATTTTCCTTTATAACTTCTTCAAGACGATCTTCGGGAAGAACATCCCTCAAGCTTCGGCAAATCCTTGGGACGTTGGAACTCTTGAGTGGCAGATTGCTTCACCAGCTCCATATTATAACTTCAAGGAAGTTCCTGTGGTTAAATGTGGACCTCATGAATTTGGTAATCCAAACCTCAAAGATGGTCGCGATTTCCAATATCAGACTGAAGAATTGGTAAAACCATGATGACTAATAATCCAGGAAAAGAGCTACAAAATCTTAGAAACTCGGTAGGCATGACTGTCGCTTTGATTTCTTTCGGAATGATGTTTGCCACCTTGTTCCTGGGTTACTTCCTCGTGCGCTCTAATGCACCAACTTGGCCGCCGGTAGAGATTTCGAATTTGCCGATGTTGCTTCCTTTTTTAAGCACCCTGGTGATGGGATTAAGTTCCTTCACTTATTTTAAGCTTGAAAAAGATGCTTCTCATCGCAAGCACTTCTGGTTTGCCACCATGGCGCTGGGGATTTCCTTCCTGGTTCTTCAATGGAATCTGTGGGGAGCACTCAAAGCTTCTGGTATCCTGGTTTCTAACGGTAACGTGCCTTCGATGGTGTATGCGTTCACGTGGCTTCATGCTGCTCACATTGTTATGGGGCTGATGCTTCTGATGTGGCTTGGTCACTATCTTTTCAGAAAGCCTGAAGCTGTGACGGCACTTACTCTGCTTAATGTAGGGAAGTTCTGGCATTTCCTTGGTGCTGTCTGGTTATTAATGTATTTAATGTTGTTTGTTTTATAAAGGAACTGATGATGAAACTTATCCTTGTTTCAATGATGGCACTTTTCCTCTCAACAGCTTGTAATGTTGAGAAGTCTCCGTTCAAAGAAGGTAAAATTCTTGGAGGCAAAGAGGTCAGTGCTAAAACACTTAATCTTGGTTACACAACTTACGTTGAATACTGTATCCAGTGTCACGGTATGGACGGTAAAGGAAATGGCCCGGCAGCTCTTGGTCTTCTTCCACCTCCGCGTGACTTTACTCAGGGACTTTATAAGTTCCCGTGGACGGCTTACGGTGAACTTCCTCATGATGAAGATTTCGCAAGAATCATCCGTCATGGTCTTAATGGAACAGCAATGCTTCCTTGGGACATCTCTGATGAGCGCCTGCATGCAGTTACTCAATACATCAAAACTTATGCCCCTGAAGTTTGGGAAGGCAAAGATAAGACTCTTGGTACCAAGCTTGATCTTCCGGCCGATCCATTTGGTGATACTTACCGTCACCAGGCGATTGAAAAAGGTCGCAAGGTCTATCACGTGACTGCTGCCTGTACTCAGTGTCACCGTGGTTACGCTACCAGAGAAGAGATCGAGGGCTGGGCCAAAGAAATGGGCACAACCATTGAAATCGGTGCTGACCTTCACCAGTTGAAAGCTCAGGACGGGGAATATAACTATAAAGTTCTTCCACCTGATTTCACTTATCATTCACTTCGCTCTATCACTGACGTTCCATCAATTGTTCAGCGTCTTATGTACGGTGTAACTGGTTCTGGAATGCCTGGCTGGAAAGATGTTGTAACTGATGAAGAGCTGTGGGCACTTGCTTACTATGTTCAAGACTTGCGTGAAACAGGTGCAGACCTGGAGAAGCGTAATGCGCTTATGGATAAGGTTAGCGGTAAAAAATAATGACTACGGCAACTCAACCAGAATTTATTCGTAAAACGAACGTGGTGGAAAACCTCGTTCGTTCTAAATTATTCTGGGTATTATTCCTGCTTTTTGGATTTTCTTATCCAATCTACAGATCACTGAACCGAACTCTTCCACCTGAGCTTCCTGTGATTGCTCATGTGCCTGAGTTCGAGCTGATTTCTGAAAATGGTCAGCGCTTTGGTTCAAAAGATCTTCAGGGACGCGTTTATCTGGCAAATTTTGTCTTTTCACGCTGTCCAACTGTTTGTCCTAAGATGCTGTTGGATCTGGAAAAGATCCAAAAGAGGATTAGAGGAACTGGTAAGAAAGTGGCCATCGTTACTTTCACCGTGGATCCTGAGTACGATAACGAAAAAGTACTCTTTGATCTGGCCCGTAAGCATGATGCTAATCCATACACCTGGACGTTTTTAACTGGTACCGATAAGGAAGCCATGTTTAAGCTCTATCGTGATGGATTTAAGGTAGGGGTTGAACAAAACCCTAAAGACATGTTCGACATTGCCCATTCTGAGAAAATTGTCTTGGTTGATGGCGACAATCGCGTTCGTGGCTTTTATTCTTTTGAAACTAATGATGTTAATAAACTAATGATTGATGTGGGACTTTTAATTAATCGTCCTTCTACTAAGGAGTAATCCGTGTCTGACCATCATGCACAAACTCACGAGCACCACGAACACAAGAGTCACAAGAAAGAATATCTTATCGTCTTCCTTGTTTTGACTGTTCTTACCGCTATCGAAATCTGGGTTGCTGAAATTCCGGGGATTGGTAAATTTGCTAAGGGATCTTCATTAACTTTTCTTGCTGTAGCAAAGGCCTTTTTGGTGGCCTATTACTATATGCATCTAAAAGAAGAGACTAAGTGGATGAAATTCATCGCAGCAGTACCTTTGGCCGCAGTGGTCTACGCTACTGTTCTTTGTCTTGAGGCCACGTATAAACCGTTCTAAGATCATCTTATTGGGGAGACTCATTCTCCCCAATAAAGGTTAATTTATGAGTACAGACGAAACACGAAAATACATCCACGAACTGGCCAATACTTTTTCCATTATTGATGCCTCGGTTTCACGCGCCCTTACTCAGCTCTCAAGAAACAACCCTCAGCTTTCCGATGAAATTACTCGACTACGCAAGGCGGACGAGTATATCAAAAAATCGATTCATACCCTGCGAGTGATGCGTGAGCATGTCCATGCTCAAATCGCTTCTGGCAAGACAGAATAGGCACTCAATTTAGTCAGACTTAAATATTAAAATAATTAAGCGCATTTCCCGATAGGTCTCATAGGAATTCATTTAAAGGGAACCCTTATGCGTGGACTTATTATTTGTGCTTTATTTTTCACGAGTAGCCTGTTTGCTGAGGACGTTGATCCCAAAGTGAAGGAGCTAGAAGAAGTGCGGGAAGAGGCCCTCTATAAGTGGCGAACCATGCACAAGTTCAATAATAAGCTGCCCAATGATGAGTACACCAAATTCTATCAAGAGACCTGGCAAAAATACTTAGACGATGAACTGAAGTTTTATCAGGACTCTTGTAAGACCAATAAGGCCCATTGCTTATCCCGCTCTCAAATCAATTTAAAAAAATCTCAGGTTAAGATTGTGACTTCTCTTTTGGAGAAGAAGAATGAGTGGGCAAGACAAGGTCTAAGCAGTGAAGAGCAAAAGAAGAAAGAAGCTGAATTTCAGCGGGTAGCTGATATTGATAGCTGTGCCACCCATAAAGTGGGTTGTGACAAGTTATCAGAAGCTGACCGTGAAGTGGCGAGTGAGAAAACTGAGCGCTCGGCGGTGGTGGTGAAGCCGGAAGTAAAAACAGAAGTGAAGCCTGAAGTGAAGACAGATGTCTCGGTGGTAACTCCTGAGGATGATAAGCCTAAGGATGAAAAAACTAAAGATGAGAAAGTTGCGGATGAAACAACAATTGTTACCCTGGATCAAGTGGCGGCCATCTTAGAGGAAAAACTTGAGCAAGACCTCGCTTCTTTGGAAGTGGAGTTTTCCAAGACTCATCCCGATTTTAAAAACCAAGAAATGACGATAGAAGTGAAGGATTTTCTTATCGCTCAAGAGGCCCTAAGAAATGAAAAGACACTGGAGATCTTTGCGACCTTATGTAAAAAATATCCAGAGAGTAAGGATGTCTGCCTTTCCGAAAAACAGATCAATGATTTGAAGGAAACATCACTGTCTTCTCAATGCTTGACCCAGAGAAAATTCAAACACCAAAAAAACGCTGAGATTCTGGCCAGTCTTGAAGAAGGTCATAAAAAAGACTGGGAATCACTGCCCATCCCTCGGTCTTGTGAGGCCCTCTTCCAAAAAGAGAAAGAGGCCAAAGAAGATAAAAAGACTGAAGAAGTTAAAGAAGTGAAAGAAGAAAAAATTGTAGAAGAAAATGAGGACGAGAAATCTCCCCGAAACTATAAGGCGGAAACTTGCCGCTGGGTAAGTGATCTTCCGCGAAAAATCCTCAACAGTCCGGGGTGTACTTCTAAAGGCCGCAATCTGATCTGTACTGGTTATGTTGTTTGTGAGCAAAAAGAAGGCGGCGGAAAATTCATTCGGATGTCGACCTGTGGTGCTGACAAATGCGGAGCTTCGGATGCTGATGCCGTTCGCTGTACCAAGGACAACAGGTACTTCTCGCAAAAACCGGCGGGAGAATCTAAGTTATTCATGACCCCAAGAGTGAAGAAAATTCTCTCTGGTGCATCGGAGCAATAATATGAAATTTCTATTACTGGCATTCTTAAGTCTTTCTGCCTTTGCTGAAACAGGTCGCGATGTTTTTATCCGCGGAAAAATTGGCAATGAGTTTAATGATAAAGAAGTAAAGGTCCTCGATTCTCTGGGCCAGTCTTATTACCTGCCCAAGTCGGCCTTCCCAAAAGACTTCAAGTTCAAGCAAGGTCAGAGTTTTGCCATTGAGGTTCATGAAAAGACTCTGGATAAAATTAAAATTCTGAAGAAATGAAAATTCTTTTTCTTTTTCTTTTCACGATTCCTCCTTCCCTGGCCGCACCTCTAGACAATCTCGCCTGCCACAAGGCGATCAAAGATCAGGCAAAAAAATGGAAAGCACGCGGCGAGTGGGTTAAGCACGAGCTCGGACCCAAGGACGCTTATTACTCTTCCCCCACTGATGTTGTGGGAGAGTGGATTGTCGCCAAAACCATTCCCAAGGGCAGTGGTATTTCTCGCCTCACCCCTCAAGGCAGAGAGGAGATCACTTTTATCGGTACCTCATGTCGCAAAGAAAGCAGCCGCTTTGCCCAGCCCAAACCTCTAGCTCATCACGTAGGAGATAAGGAGCTGCAAGCGTTTGTGAGCAGTAACTCCCAAGGTCTTATCTATGTGTGGTCAGTTAAAAACCAGGATTCCTTCAAAGGCATAACAGAAATTCAAAAGAGCGCCGAGAAAATGGGGCTTTCTCTCTGGGTAGTGCTCGATAAGGATGTGCCTCAAAACGAATATCAAAAATACAAAGAAGATTTAGGCGAGAAGCTCACTCAAAAAGTGGATGCAGTGGAATTTAACATGCGCTCACTTGAGACATTTCCAACGGTGATTGTCTTTAAGGAGGGGAAGATGCTCCTCAAGATGATTACAGGTTTTAAGACCAGTGAAGAATATCAGAAAGAAGTTTCAAAAAAGCTCAAATAAAAGAAGGCCCTCTTGCGAGGGCCTTCTTTTTTAGTATTACTTGATTTTCCAGTAGTACTCGATCACGAGACGCTTTTCGAAAGCGAATGGGATATCTTCAGCAAGTGGTTTTGAAACCATTTTTGCTTTCTCTTTCTCACCAGAAGCTTCTTTCGTTAAGAAAGCAGGAACTGAAGAGATACGAGGGCGAATTTTCGCCTGAAGGTAGTTACCAGATTTAGCACCAGTATCAGAGATTTCAATGATGTCATTGGGCTGAACTTGGTATCCTGGAACGTTAACCGTTTTGCCGTTAACTTTGATGTGCTTGTGAGAAACCATCTGACGAGCAGCTGGAGTTGACGGAGCCCAGTTAAGACGGAAAACAACGTTATCAAGACGAGATTCAAGAGCGATGATCATAGTATCAACCCATGATGCTGTCTTAATCTTCTTAGATTTTTTAACGTAGTTACGAAGTTGAGATTCGCGAAGACCGTAGTTGAACATAACTTTTTGTTTTTCAACTAGACGAACAGTATAGTCCGAAAGCTTCTTACGCTGCATACCGTGCTGGCCTGGACCGTAAGGTTTTCTTTCTAGAGCTCCGGCCTTACCAAGACCAGGTAATTCAACACCAAGACGACGTTGAATTTTGAAGCGTGAACGCCCCATGTCGATTTTTGCCATAAATTCTCCTTAGGCATTAGCAGGAAACAATAAAATATAATTCTCCAACAGGGAGCCTGCATCCTCACACAATTGAGAGAGTGGGAATAATAATGAAATACTCAGCATTTGGCAAACTTATAAAGCATAGCATTTTAAATAACCGAGTGCGTTACTTGCCTTGAAGCTTATGAAGAAGGTTGCCCATTTCAATCGCTGCCATCGCCGCGTCCCAGCCCTTGTTGCCGGCCTTGGTTCCAGCACGCTCAATGGCCTGCTCAATAGTGTCAGTGGTCACCACACCGAAAATAGTCGGAACTTTGGTCTTTAAAGAGACATGAGAGATGCCCTTGGCAGTCTCGGAGCACACGTAATCATAGTGAGAAGTTGAGCCGCGGATCACCGCTCCCAAACAGATAATGGCATCATATTTTCCGGACTCGGCCAGGGCCAGAGCTGCCACCGGAATTTCAAAAGCGCCGGGGACCCAGATTTCGTCTACGTTATTAGTATTTACTTCATGACGGTTTAAACAATCATGGGCACCACCCACCAGACGAGAAACGATAAAATCGTTAAAACGAGCGGCGACGATGGCGATTTTTAACTTTGATGCGTTTAAAGATCCTTCAACTTTCATATGAGTCTCACTTATTGATTTAAAAGGTTTTGCTTAAGAAGATGGCCGAGTTTTGTTTTCTTCGTCAGAAGATACTGGGCATTTCTTTGATTGGCACTAATTTCAAGTGGCTCGCGCTGAACTTTTGAGAAGCCCAGCTCTTTGAGACCATCGATTTTTTTGGGATTGTTGGTGAGCAGAAGGATGTCATTTATTCCCAGGTAGCGAAGCACTTGGGCCGCCATGGTGTAATCACGGGAGTCCACGGGAAAACCCAGGTGAAGATTAGCTTCAGCGGTGTCCATGCCCTGGTCTTGTAATTGATAGGCCTTTATTTTATTAAACAGACCAATACCGCGACCTTCCTGGCGAAGGTAGATAATGGCACCGGAGCCTTTAGTCTCAATCATTTTTAAAGAGGTTTCCAGTTGATCGCCGCAGTCACAGCGGTAACTGCCGAAGATATCCCCGGTAAAGCATTCCGAGTGAACCCGCACCAGAGTCGGACCTTGCTTAAGTTCTGCCAGTTCACCCTTGGTGATTACCACGTGCTCTTGCTTTAAGATATCTGAACGGTAAATCGACATCTGGAATTCACCGAACTTAGTAGGAAAGGGAATGCTCTCAACGGTCGAGATGAGATTTTCAGTTCGCTTGCGGTACTCAATTAAGTCCGCGATGGAAATCATTTTAAGCTTATGTTTATCGGCCAGCTCACAAAGTTCAGGGAAGCGTGACATCGAGCCATCGGCATTCATGATTTCGCAGATTACTCCCACAGCGGAAAAACCAGCCAGGCGAGAGAGGTCCACGGAAGCTTCGGTGTGGCCCGGACGCTCAAGCACGCCGCCGTCTTTCGCGATCAGTGGAAAAATGTGGCCTGGTCTTACGAAATCTTGATCAGTGGTTTCAGCTTCAGTTAACAGCTTAATGGTATGAGAGCGGTCTGAAGATGAGATACCTGTTGAGATTTTTTCTTTGGCGTCGATGGTGACGGTAAAAGCAGTTCCCAGTGAAGCGGTATTGGTTTCTACCTGAAGTTTTAAATCAAACTTTTTTGCCAGCTCTTGTGAGAGCGGGGTACAGATGAGGCCTCGTCCGACAGTGGCCATGAAATTCACGGCTTCAGGAGTGATCATGTCGGCCGCCATCACGAAGTCACCTTCGTTTTCGCGGTCTTCATCATCCACCACAATAATCATTTGCCCGGAGCGGATAGCTTCCAGGGCCGACTCAATAGAATCCAGGGGGCGTATATTTTTAGTCTTCATATTTCACATTAAAGAAGTTGCGGGCCCATTCTTCGTTTTGTTTATCTTTATTAAAACGAAGGAAGTTCTCGATATATTTAGCAATCATATCTACCTCGAGATTTAAAACATCTCCAACCTTTTTAGCAGATAGTGAAGTCTTTTCCAGGGTATGCGGAATGATCGAAACAGTGAGACTCGAATCTGTCAGGCGGGCAATGGTCAAACTGATACCATCCAGAGTAATTGAGCCCTCTGAAATCATATATTTACGAAGCTCTGTCGGAATACTGACTTCAATATCCCAGTTGTTGCCGGTCTTTTCTATCTTTTTGATTTTTCCCAGAGCATTCACGTGACCTTGGACAAAATGTCCGCCCAGACGGTCCTGGGGCCTTAAAGAAAGTTCTAAATTAACTTTATCGCCGGTCTTTAAATGACCGATGGAAGTCTTCTCGAGGGTGACGTGAATGGCCTGAACGCGGAAGCTATCACCGTCAATTTTTGTAGCGGTAAGACAAACGCCATTAGTGGCAACAGAATCATCGATCTTAATTTCTTTAATAAGATTCGGAGCGCGGATCACAAATTCTTTACCTTCGGCGTTGGTGGTAATGGACTGGATGGTTCCAACTTCCTGAATTAATCCTGTGAACATAATAATCTTCCTGTAAGAAAGTGATCTTCGCCCAGCCACTTTGATTCAAGCTGAGTCAGGCGAGGTCGTAGGTTGAGGGAACTTACTCCCAGTTCATTGAAAAGACTTTTTCCAGGGCCAAGAAAACTTGGATTTTGATAAAGAGAAATACGGTCGATGAGACCCTCTCTCATGAACGTCGAAACAAGTTCCGGCCCGCTCTCCATCATGAGCAAAATAAATCTTCTCTGGAAAAGATCTTCCATCACTTCACTAAGAGATTTAACTTTAATCACCTGAGAAGCTTCAAATGAAAAGGAGAGATCTTGTTCGGTATAAATTAATGTTTGATGTTTAAGTTCATCAGTAAAGAGGTGAGCGTCTTCGGGAAGAATGCCACTTTTAGTCAGCACGATTCTCCAGGGCTGCTTTCCCCCATAACCCGGAAGCCTTACCGTCAGTCGGGGATTATCTTTCCGAACAGTTTCTCCTCCGACAATAATGCCTTGATGAAGGCTGCGTAGTTCATGAACATGGGCACGGGCCTTCTCTCCGGTGATCCACTGAGACTCGCCACTAGGGAGGGCCGTTTTGCCGTCCAGAGTGATGGCCCCTTTAAAGTGAATGAAAGGTCTCTGCTTTCTTTGGGACAAGAAGAAGGCCTCATTTAAAGCTTCACCTTCTTCATTTAAAAGACCATATTCCACTTCTATTCCATGGGCCCTTAACAGTTCCACACCTTGCCCGTTAACCAGGGGATTGGGATCAAGGTTCGCGATCACGACTTTTTTAATTTTTTCTTGGATCAGTCGTTGAGCGCAGGGAGGAGTTGTTTTTTTAGTGTGGCAACAGGGCTCAAGGTTCACATAGATGGTGGCACCTTCCGGGGACTCGCTGCAATTTTTGAGCGCATCGATTTCGGCATGATCTTGTCCCTGCTGGTGGTGATAACCTTCGCCGATGATTCGCCCGTCTTTAACGATGACCGCACCCACCAGGGGATTAGGCCAGGTATTACCAAGACCTTTGTTTGCGAGTTCAAATGTTTTGCGGATGAGTTCTTCGTGGGTCATTCTTCTTCCTCAATTTCCTGAAAGACCATAGCTATCGGATATTTGGAGAGTTCTTCGAGGTAGAGTTCCATGGAGTAACTTGGTGTCACCCCCAACCATTCTTTAATGGTCGAGTGATTGATATTCATATTGAGCCACTTAAAAATGCAAGACTGTCTAAGGGACTTGGCGGTCATGTCATTTTTTAATTCACGACGGAGTTCTTCAAAGAAAAGTTCAGTTCCGCGCGGAGAGATTCCTCCGGAGAGAACTTTGTAAGGATTGGCATTGAAAAGGAGCTCATCCATTTCCTTATTTTCTTGATTTAAATATTCCAAGCGAAGATTCTGATAAATTTTAAAGTCTTCATTAAAAACGGCCGGCAGGGGAATAGAGTAAGGATCCCGTTTAGGATGCTCCACCAGAACTCGAAAACCATGTTTATCTTTTAAGATGCTCTCAAAGCTTAATTTGGCCAGATCCGAGACCTTTAATCCAGAACCATAAATGAGATGGAAAATAATAACATTTCGGCAATTGACCAGGCGGGAGAGTCCGTCTGATTCTTTTTCTCTTCTCTTGAGTATCTGATAGGTCTTGAGCACTTCCGGAAAAGGTGTGGGCTCCGGATTATCCAGTACTTTGGGAGAGACCGGCATCTTCTTTAAAGGGTTCTCGGGAAAAATCTCCTGAGATAACAGGTAATCAAAAAATAACCGCAAGGCCTGGACTCTTCGTCTGACCGAATTGGGTGAGCCGTATTTTTGATCCAGGTACTGAGAGTATTCCTGGACCTGGGTGCCGGTAAATGAGCGAATTTTTAAGTGCTGTTGCTTATCAATCAGGAAAGTATTAAAGCACTGAAGGTCCGCCTTATAATTCTTGACGGTATTAAAGCTTTTTCCCTGACGTTCCAAGAGACGTAAAAACTCATGTTGCTTATCGATTAAATTCCATTCCATAGCTCCGTATATTACGAAAAAGGCTTGGATATGTATAGCATTTCCGCTACTCTGCTGACTTGTCGGAGGCATGATGATTACTGTAGCAAATTTAACCAAATCTTATGGTGGGCAAGTTCTTTATCAAGGAGGCTCATTTTTTATTGGGCCGGGTGAAAAAGTCGGTTTAGTGGGACCCAATGGTGCCGGTAAAACCTCTCTGTTCCGTCTTATCACTGGTGAAGAGAGACCAGATTCAGGTTCAATTGATTATCCTAAAAGCTTACGTCTTTGTTACTTCTCGCAGAATGTGGGAGAGCTCAAAGGCCGCAGTGCGCTTGAAGAAGTCATTCATGGAAACGTCCGTCTGGGATTTTTAAAAACAGAAATTGCAAAAATTGAAAAGGCTCTGGAAGAGGGTGAATATTCTGATGAGATGCTGGAAAAACTCGGTGATTATCAGACGGAATTTGAAAAACTTGGTGGCTACGATATTGAATATCAGGCAGCGGAAGTTTTGACTGGTTTGGGTATTATGCCGGAAGACCAACAGCGTCCGGTGGAGTCTTTCTCCGGTGGTTGGAAAATGCGTATCGCTTTGGCCAAAGTTCTGGCCCAAAGACCGGAATTCATCTTGATGGATGAGCCTACCAACTATCTTGATCTTGAATCAATTATCTGGCTTGAAAACTGGCTAAAGAACTTCAAGGGTGCCGTCTTTATGACCAGTCACGATCGTGACTTCATGAACAGTATTGTGAAGAAAGTGGTGGAAGTTAATCATAAGACCATTACTGTTTATTCCGGAAACTACGATTACTACGTAAAAGAAAGAGAAATCCGTCGCGAGCAGCTGGTGGCCAGTTCTGAACGTCAGGAAGCGATGTTGAAAAAAGAAGAAGAGTTCATTGCTAAATTTGCCGCCCGTGCTTCTCATGCGGCCCAGGTTCAGTCTCGAGTAAAAAAATTAGATAAGATCGAAAGAATTGAAGTTATGCCTGAAGATCAGGCGATTAGTTTTGAGTTCCCGAAGCCTCCTCGCTCCGGAAACGATGTGGTCAAGATGGATAATCTGGCCAAGGTCTGGTTCACACCGGAAGGCAAAGAGAAAAAAGTTTTCTCCGGCGTCTCAGGTCTGGTGAAGCGCCTTGAAAGAGTTGCCGTGGTGGGTGTTAACGGGGCCGGTAAATCAACCTTGTTAAAGGTCATCAGCGGTCTTACCGAGGCAACGGATGGCAAGGCCGTCATTGGTGCGAATGTGGAGATCGGTTACTTTTCTCAGTACTCCATGGATGTTTTAAATCCAAATAAAACGGTCTTTGAAGAAGTGCGGGACCGGGTAAAGGATAAGTCTGACGGATTCATGCGAAACCTTCTGGCCGCCTTCCTATTCCGTGGCGACGACGTGGAAAAGAAAGTTTCGGTGCTCTCGGGCGGGGAAAAATCCCGTTTGATTCTGGCGACCATTCTGACTAACCCATGTAATCTGCTCATCCTCGATGAGCCTACCAACCACTTGGATATTCGTAGCCGGGAAGTGCTGATTGATGCACTTAAGGCCTATGAAGGCACCATTTTAATCGTTTCCCACGATCGTCACTTTTTGAAACAGCTGACAACTCAAGTTGCAGAAGTGAATAAGGGAGGCGTAACATTTTATCCAGGCACTTACGCTGAATATTTAGCAACGGTTGGAGATCACTAAAGGCCAATAAAGTCATGCTTAATCCGAATCAAATTCTTCTTCAAGAAGGGGATCATTCAAGTAGCATGTACTGGGTGCAAAGTGGGCAGCTTGTAGTGACTAAGAAACGCGGTAATGAAGAAGTGGTTTTGGCCACATTTACAGCGGAGAATTGGTAGGGGAAATCTCTTTCCTGGATCAAGAGGCCCGTAGTGCACTGTTAAGGCAGTTACGGACTGTGATCTGATTGAGATTCCCCAAGCGGCCATTGAGACGATTTATAATACTCAACCTAAATGGCTTGAAATTTTGGTTTTGACCCTGGCCGAGCGTCTTCGTAAGGTTAATGCCCGAATAAAGATCTAGTATCTAAACAAATTACGCATTGCGAAATGGTAAAAATTTGCATAGTCTTCTAAGTTCGTTGCGAAACGGACGCAAAACCATTAGAACTCTTTTCACTGTAATATTTTAATTTTGCTGAAGCTCTTCGAGGGACTTCAGATAGACGACCTTAAGGTGATATATGTCACGACCTCGCTTACATCAATTGCTCGCTACTGTGTTTGAAACCAAAGATGCCCAACTGGTTTCAAATCTTTTCCAGCACGAAGACTTTGATCAATTCATGAAGAGATTCTCTCTTGTGATACCAAGACCTGAACTGGCCCAGGCCTTTACCCATACATCTTTTTCTCATGAGTTTAACTATCCTCATCAGGAGCAGTTGGAGTTTTTGGGAGATTCAGTCCTGAGCCTCATCTTAACCGAAGAGCTTTTTAAAAGATTCCCCCAGGAAAAAGAGGGACATCTTTCAAAGCTCAGAAGTGCTCTGGTTAATGAGAAGAGTCTGGCCCTGATGGCCAATGCTCTGGAATTAAGTGAACTCATCATTGTCGGCAAGGGCGAGTATATCAAGAAGTTATATCTGGAAGACACGGTGCTGGCCGATACCTTTGAGGCGCTGCTCGCCCAAATCTATCGTCATCACGGTTTTGAGTTTACCAGAGAACTGTTTTTATCCTGGTTAAACGAATATATTCCGGAAGCTTTTAATCAAAACTTTCTCGATCAATTCGATGCCAAATCAAAGCTTCAGGAAAAAGTATTGGCAAAATATAAAAAGCTTCCGCGCTACAGCTCCACCGATAAAGGTGACCAGTTTGAAATCACTCTTTGGATCAACGATGTGGCCCAAATGAGCGGAGTTTTTCCCTCGAAAAAGTCCGGTGAAAAAGCACTGGCCCAGGAAGTATTAAAGAAAGGTCTTATTTAAGGAGAAAATATGTTAATTGAAAATCAACATCCCCATAACAAAGCGATCATGATTGCCGTTCTTGGGAAACCCAATGTTGGAAAAAGTTCCTTCATCAATCATCTCATGGGATTTGACCTGACGATTGTAAGTTCGAAGCCTCAGACGACAAGAAACCAGTTCCACTGTGCTTTCACGATTGACCGTACTGAAGTTGTTCTCGTAGACACTCCGGGAGTTCACTCTACTGCCCAGGAATTAAATAAGCGCATGAACGGTCAGGCCCAGATGGGTGCTGAAGGTGTGGACTTAAACTTTGTGCTCGTTGATTTAACCACTGATGTGGTTGCTGAATTCAAAGACTTTCTGAAAAACTTTGAACTTCCTCTTTCCCGCACTTGGATTATTTTCACCAAGGCCGATCTGGTTAAGAAAGAAGAGCTAAACCTTGCTCCAGCTCTGGTAAAACTCCAGGAGCTGTGTCCTTCTATTGAAAAGCATTTTGTGATCTCGTCAAAAGACGGCCACAACATTCACGAGCTCACTGGTGCCATCGCCGATGCCGCTCAAAGTGCCCCGCACCTTTATCCGGGTGGCGACGCTTCCAATATGAATGAGCGCTTTTTTGTGACTGAATACATCCGCGAGCAGGCCTTCCGTCTTTTAAAGGAAGAGCTTCCTTATGAAATAGCTGTGATCATTGATGAATACAAAGACATTAAGAAAAAAGATGAAGAGGCGATCCCTGAGGCCCATATTTCGGCCTCTATTCTGGTGAACCGTCCTTCTCAGCGTGCCATCGTTGTTGGCCGTGGCGGATCGATTATTAAAGAAATCGGGGTCAATGCCAGAAAGAAGATTGAAGCGATGATCGGCGGTAAGGTTCACTTGAACCTTCACGTGAAAGTTTCACCTAAATGGTTTAACAATAACTACGTACTAGATGAAATCGGACTCCCTCGTACTCAGAAGTCCACGCGTGTGTGGAGGAAAAAATGAACCAAAGATCTATGGTGGTCTCCATTATTGGAAGACCGAACGTCGGGAAGAGCACAATCTTTAACCGACTGATGAAAAAACAACACCTGGCCATGACTCATGACCAGCCAGGAGTGACCCGTGACCGTCACTACGGCATTCTTAAATTGGAAGAAGTGGTAGAAGGTACCGAGCTTAAGGAAGATATCATTTTGGTTGATACCGGTGGTTTTTATCCGGATAAAATTGAGATCGATACCCATAAGAAGAAAAACAATGTTGATCCGTTCTTCAACATTATGGCCGACCACGCCAAGCTTGCCATTAATGAGTCGGATCTGGTGCTCTTTATCGTGGACGTTCGTGAAGGACTGCTGCCATTTGATAAAGGCATTTGCGACTATATCAAATCGACCAAGAAGCCTTTCTGGTTGGTGATGAACAAGTTTGACACCGAAAAGCAGGAAGGAGATCAGTATGATTTCTATACCCTGGGTCTGGATGAAGACGACATGCTGAGAGTTTCGGCCGAGCATAACCGTGGATTCTATGATCTTCGTGAGAAGCTTTTAATAAACGCCACTAAATTTAAAGAGTCAGAGCTTGCTAAAAGTGTTGATGGCCACCTTCAAAATGGCGTCAAGCCCAGAAACGACGTGGTTGCTTCTGTAGCGATCATTGGTGCTCCTAATGCCGGTAAATCAACTCTTTTGAATTGTCTGGTAGGTGCTCAGCGCGCCCTGGTTTCTGAAATAGCAGGAACTACCGTTGATCCGATTGAAGGTTATATTGACCTGTACTTCGGTCCGGATGTGGAGATGCTAACCACTCGTGACAATCAGTTCCGCAAAGACAATGAAGAGATGTTTGAGGAATTGAAGCGCTTCCAGGAATCGGGAGATGTGGATCTCAATATTTCGGTTGATGAAGAAGACCTGACCGAAGAAGAAAAGAAAATCTACGTTGAATTCGGCCAGACAACGGAATCCACTTTTGATGAAGGTGAGGAAGATGACGTTGGTGCTGGATCAGATTTTAGTTTTGATGAATCTAACACCGGTCCTGATTATTTCTCTGAAAAAGAAATTCTGGGAGAGATCGAGAAGAACTGGGATAACACATCGGAAGAAGAAGTGGCGGATCTCGAGTTCGCTCAGTACATCAACCGTTGGCGCTCTATTAAGCTCGTTGATACTGCCGGTATCAGAAAGTCTAAACTCGTTGAAGGCTTTATTGAAACTCAGAGTGTTTACCGATCACTTCGCTCCATCACAGAATCAGACATTGTGCTTTTCATGATTGATTCCACTTTAGGAATCACTCACCAGGATCGTCGTCTGTGTGATATCGCTTTGGAGAAAGGTAAATCTGTCATCATCTGTTTAAACAAGATCGATCTTTTAAAAGAGACTTTCGCTGATCAGAAGAAAAAGAAAGAGTGGCTGGAAAATCTTCGCGATGAAGTGCCTTGGCTGAGCTTTTGCCAGCTGGTGACCATCTCTGCTCAGAAAAACAGAAATATCAATTATCTTCGTGAAGCAGTTAAACGCACCATCGTGGTTCGTAACCGAAAGATCCCAACAGGTGCTTTGAACCGTTGTTTACTTCAGCTCACTGACCGAAATCCGGTTGTGGTCAAAAAGACCAGTGGAACGAAGTTTAAGGTTAAGTACGCTTCCATGCTTAAAACCAGCCCTCCGACTTTCCTGCTCTTTAGTAACAAGTCTCAGGGGATTCCTGAAAACTACCGCCGCTATTTGATCAATGGTCTGAGAAAAGAATTTGACCTGACAAATACGCCGGTCCACTTGATTTTCCGAACTTCTACCGACATAGAGCGCCGAATGCGCAAGGTGGAGAAGAAAAAGTCCAAGTAAGTCTTAAAAAATATCTATTGAAATGCCTCCGATATCTCATCGGGGGCATTTTTGTCTTGAGTGTTCTGAAAAATTTACAAGGTCTATTGTAAGGCCCTGACAAGTATTATAAACCTCCTTGAATTCCACCAAAAGCTATCCACGCTATATCTTCAAGGAGATGTATGAAAACTCTTATCGTTTCACTTTTTTTATTATCAAGTTCCGCTTTCGCTTACAATATTGACAACGACATCGACTATGTCAGCTGGTGCATGGATAATCAGGTAATGAGCAGTGACTCTAAGGGAAACAGTATTGTTCTTGCTGATTGTTCTAATGGAGCTGAGTATTTAGTTTGTAAACAGCAAACTACTTACATGGGAAGAAGACCTGTTATCGTTGCTACTTGTAAAAAACCGAAGCACTAATATTGTTCAAAGTTAAGTGGGGATAATATCCCCACTTAAATGTTTTTATTACCAGGTAAAATTATAGGTGATCACCAGGGAAAAAACGTTTCCGGTGAGATCCTCAAAACCATAAGTACTGTCCGGATCATCGGGAATCTGGCGGAAGTCCTGGGTGAATTTATCATAGAAGTTCACGACGTGATAAATTCCTTCCACACTGATATAGGACTGCTTAAGTTCCACCGGAAATTCCAAACCCATCCCAATACCAGTTCCGATCCCGCCGCCAGAATCTTTTGGGATTTCGCGGTCGATGAATTTACTGGTCTGGTACCAATATTCTAAGCGGCCGATAAAGTGCGGGTTGGAATAAGTAATGGCCGTCCCAAGGTCGGTGGTGTCGATGTAATACTTATAACCCACAAAGACCCGGGAGTAATCAGTGACGACAGCACCAATGGGTCCCTGATCCGGATAACCGTTTACCACAGTGTCCAGAATCATGGTGTGCTTGGAGTATTCAATCCCTAGAGTGATTGCTTTTTGGAAGTCTAAAAAATAATTTACGGATAAATGAAAGGTCGGATGATTGTCTTCGTAGGCCTTGCCACGGTTGCCGGTAAAAGTTGTAAACCCCCCACCTAGATTCACCGAGAAAAAGCGGCCATAGCGGTAGAAGCGCTCATCTTCCAGCACCTGGGCCGATTCCAGGTCTTCATTGAAGTCAGAGAAAATATCACTGCCTGGGTTAAGATCGTCTTCGATCTCCTGCATGACCTGATCGCTGGATTGACCCAAAACAGTGAAGGGCAGGAGCATTGCAAATAAAAAGAGCGTTCGGTGAATCAACATAATTTATAGATAGAAGTGAACGGCAGCCTTCAAGAATTGGTCACCCAATGTCTGAAAGGTGGCCCCGTCTTCTGCATTTGCATTTCTGGCGGAAAGTCCGAACTCAAAAGAGAATCCGATGCTTTCTAGACCTGTGAGATGAAATTCAGTTCCGAGGGTACCATCAATTTGGTAACCGGATTTCACTTTTTCTTCCTCATCTAAGTAATTTTCAGTGGCAAATAATCCTGCCATATAGAAATTAAGCTGTGGTTCGTCAAAAATGATGCGGTAGAACTTAATGCCAGCACCATAAAGCGTTTCATCTTCGTTGGACTTAAGACCCAAGAGTCCACCTAAGGCAAAGGTCTTACTCTGCTGGATCTTAAACGAGATGGCAGGAATGTCATTGGCCAATTGGTTAGTGGCGCCGATTCCCATTCGGCCGCGCAGATCCAAGGAATGGGCCTGAGTGGAAACAAAGAGGGCGCACAAGAGGAATAATTGCTTCATTCTTTAAGTCTAGGGAATCTTTTGATCTTTGACAACGAGTGAGGAGGAGTTTTAAACTTCTTAAGTATTAAAAGACAAAAAGGATTAAACCAATGAGCGAAGCGACTCAAACTCAAACCCTTGAACAGACACTTAATAAAACGGACTTGGGTCATACACTTTATGAACATCGGAAATCATTTTTCATCCTTTTGATTGCGATCCTTGTTGGAGCAACAGGTTTTGTTTTCTGGGAACAATCAAAGCAATCAGCGGCCTTAGATAATTCGGTAAAAGTTTTTGAATTCCAAACTGGTGCATGGGCCGATGCCAAGGCCGGCAAAGTAGATGTTGCTACTTTAGTTAAGACTTTTGAAGGTCTTGATAAAGAAGTTCGTACCGCTCCGGTTATGCTTCCGGTTGCTATGGAGATCAGTAAGTTTCTCTTTGAAAAAGGCAATTATGCTGAAGCTGAGACTATTCTTTCTGGTCTTTCAACTCTGACTCATCCGGTAGCCCAGTTTTTTGTGGCCATGCAGAGAGCGGCCATCCTTGAAAAATCAGGAAAAATTGACGAAGCGATTGCTGCCCTTGAGCCACTAGCAAAGAACAAAGAAGTCCTGATGCCTGCCAAGGTTTCTGTGGATCTTGGTCGTCTGTATCTTGCTAAAGGCGAGAAGGGCAAGGCCCAGACTCAATTTGATTACGTTATGAACACTTTTCCAAATGATGATCAAGCTAAGCTAGCTAAGCTGTATCTTTCACAAATTGCTCAATGAAATATCTTTTTTTACTGCTTCTCTCTGTTGCCTGTGGGTCTTTTAGGCCCACAGCTCCTGAGAGGGAAATTGATTTCTTTAAACTCCAATGGGCCAAAAACCTCGATCCAGATTATGTCTCGGGAAATCTTCCTATCGGCTTAGGCGCTCCCCGAATCTTTAACGACATCGTTTACATGGGTAGCATGAGCGGTGTGATGTCTGCTTATGATGTTGAGAGTGGGCGAGTTCTATGGACGGCCAATGACAAAACTCCCCTGGGTGGACCGGTAGAGTTTTTTAATGATCATGTGGCCTATGGCGGTCAGAGTGGTCGATTTTTTGTTCGTCATTATCTTACAGGTGAGTTGAAGTACGCTATTGATCTGGGTGCTCCTGTTGAAAGTGCTCCCTTTTTCTTTAATGGTCATATGATTGTGTATCTTCGAGGTCACCAAATTGTGCACCTTGATGCTGAAACAGGAAAAGTTCTGTGGGTTTATAAACGTGCCGTTCCGGTGACGACCACCCTTCAGCGAACAACGAAGCCTCTCTTGATTGGCAATAAGATCATTCTGGGTTTTGCCGATGGTTACGTAGGGGCACTTTCAGTTGAAGAAGGTCTTCTCTTATGGGAGACCAAGATTGTGGATCAGGCAAAGTTCATCGACGTGGATTTAAATCCTGTTTTAATGGGCGGCGCGATTGTTACCGGTTCTCCTTCTGGTGAACTTAAGGCCCTTAATCCAGATAGTGGCGTCATTTCTCGAAGCTATGGCGTTAGTGTTATGGCACATCCCGTTTTAAAGGGTGAACAAATTATTCTTGGCACAAATGACGGTGAAGTTATCATCATGAGTTTTGCCGGCGAAATCTTAAAGAAAGCTAAAATTTCCGAACAGCCAGTAAGTGCTGTTGGCTGGTGGAAAGAGCATCTTGTTGCGGCCAGTTTTGATGGAACAATACGTGCTATTGATCCTTTAACGCTGAAAGTGGTGGATGAGTTTGCCCTGGGTTATGACTATTCATCGGTCTTTTCTGACCTGGTGATTAAGGATGATTTTATGGCCATCTACTCATCACGCAACAGGCTTTATCTTTTTCGTTAAAAAATATTTATCTTAAAAATAATGTCACTTATCTAACATCCTTTGCTTTTCACTCTTTTAAGGGCTTACCATTAAGAGATTGAAAACAAAGGATTTCACGATGAAATTATATTTTGCTTTTTCGCTTATGGCCCTTTCGGTCACGGCCCTCGCCCAGGTTAAGATTCAGGAAGAACTCTTTATTCCAGGTAAAAATCCTGAAATTGTAAAAGAACTCGTAGATACGGGATCGGTAATTATCGATCACGTGACATCGGAAGGTTTTGAACTTTACGGCTCTCAAGGACTTGCTCGGTATCTAGATGACAAGAATATTGTGTATCTGGATATGAAGGCGATCAATGAAAAGGTCCTTGCTGATTATCCCACTTCAGCAGAGATCTCCCAAAAACTTCAAAACGCTGCGGCCAAGTATCCGCACATCATGAGACTCACGAGCATCGGAAAGTCAGTTAAGGGTAAGGACCTTTGGGTGATGAAAATTTCTGATAACGTGGCCCGGGATGAAGTGGAGCCGGAGTTTAAGTACATTTCTTCCATGCACGGTGATGAGATCACCGGTCGCGAGCTGACGGTCAGTTTGATTGAAGAGATTGGTGAGAAGTATGGCAGAGATTCAGAGATCACTGAGCTCGTAAACAATACCGAAATTTTTATTATGCCTTCAATGAATCCTGATGGCAGTGATCTTAAGCAAAGAGCGAACGCCAACTGGACGGATCTTAACCGGAATTTTCCGGACATGACCCGTGATACACAAAGCTCACCGACTGGACGTCAGATTGAAGTTCAGCATGTGATGAAATTTCAGAATGAAAGACAATTCGCCCTTTCCGCTAACTTCCATGGGGGGACGATTGTCGCTAACTATCCTTGGGATTCAAAATACGATGTCCATCCACTTAATGATCTGGTCATTGAACTCTCTCAAGGCTACTCCAATTTAAATCCGGAGATGAAAAACTCTCAGGAATTTCCCGGAGGTATTACCAATGGTGCTGATTGGTATATTGTAAGGGGAGGCATGCAGGACTGGAGTTATGTCTGGCATAACGATTTGCAGATCACGGTAGAGCTCTCTCATCAGAAGTGGCCTCCTTATCGTGATATCCCTGGTTTTTATCAGGACAACCGTGACTCTTTGGTTTACTTCATGAAGGAAGTTCATCGTGGAGCAGGAATCAAAATCGCTCGTCCGGGTATCTCGGGGAGTGTGGTAGTGAAACAAACAAGTCCGGCGGTTAAGGACTTCGGTAGCTACGCTTTCAAAAATTCTGAGTTTTATAAAGTTTTACCGGACGGGGACTATACTTTTACTTTGACCGAAAAAAACAGTGCTGCTTCCAAGGCCGTGAATGTTCGGGTGGAAAAAAATCTAATCAGCTCCAATGGTAACTATATTGAGCTTAACTAAGACCTAATTTTTTAATGTATTCAAATTCTTCACGGGTGACCGGTAAAATCGAAAGCCGGTTACCCCGTTGGAGAAGCTTCATTTCTTCCAGTTTCTTGTGTTTTTTCAGCTCTTCCAGTGGCACATGATGATCCAAGTCCATTTCAAAGCTCACATCCACTAAAAACCAGCGGGGATTCTCCTTTGTGGCCTTTGGATCGAAATACTCGGACTTTGCCTCAAACTGAGTAGAGTCGGGGTAGGCCTTGGAATTAACCCGGGCAATGCCCGCCACTCCCGGGACGGCACAGCTTGAGTGATAGAAAAGAATTAAGTCTCCCTCGTTCATTTCATCGCGCATGAAGTTTCGTGCCTGATAGTTCCGCACCCCGTTCCAGGGTTCGGTTTTTTTGGGACGTTTTTTCAAATCATCGAAAGAGAAGACATCGGGTTCTGATTTCATTAGCCAGTATTTCATTTCTCTATATTGGACAATTTTTGACAGTTAATCAAGTTCGACAAGTTTTTGACGAAAAGCCTTGGGTGAGGAGAACATCATGAAACATCTGAACTTCGCTTTCGTTTCCATTATATTTGTCGGTTGTGCTCATTTTACTGAGACTCCCAAGGTCGTGCAGTTTCCCTATGCCGCAGATCTCTTATTGAAAGTGCAGAAAGAAGTTTCTCGAATGCCTGCCTCAATAGGTAGTGAGAATCTGGCGGAAATCTCTCCTCGCCGGATTTATTTCAGTGCCCTTTATCATCAGTATTTAACTTTGGGAAAACACCTGGATAAAAAGGCGGACATAAATTTTTGTCCTCAGTTTCATCACGATAAAATCCAAACGGATTCTGGCCTCATTCCACAGGTCTCCCTTTACCGGCCGAAGCATGTGGATTCAGAGGGTAGAAACTACTTTCCTGAACTGGCCTTTAATAAGGACTTTTCCTTACAGGACTATCATCTGGTCATTAAAAGTGAGCTCGATACCCTGTGTGAAGATGGGGTGAGTGATAATTTTTATAAATTTGATAATCTCGTCACTCATTACGCCCATAAGAGATCTTTTCATCAGAATCCCACGGCCATGACTTCCGTCTTGAAGATCCCTGTTTTTGCCAATTTTTACCTGGTAAAAATGCTGGAGACTCCAGGGCTTCCTGGGTTGGAGGAAAAGCGTTTTATCAAGCTCACTCAAACCCATTGGTTTGAAAATTATGTGGCCGAGGCGAGCCAGATGAGAAATCATTTTATTAAAAATAAAATGGTGAGACGTTAAAAATGAAACTTTCACTCCTGATCATGACAGTTCTTGTGGCCTCTTGCGGACAATATGAGTCAGATGTGACTCGAAATCTCATCGGCGAGTTCCGCTCGGCCGATGCTCTGGTGGTGACTACGACAGATCGGAATAATATCTCATCCATTTGTACAGCTTTGGCCCAGAAGGCTTCCACACTGGCCTCTGCCGTTGGTTCAACCCATTTATTTGCCACCCAACAGAGTGATTGCGACGGTGTTACCCTCATTAATGCTGATTTGAATGTGATCATTCAAACAGGCGGTACTGGTTATATCTTTAAAAAAAGCAGTGATGGACTTGATTACATTTTTCCTGAATTGGAGACCAATACCACGGGCCTTCTGACAAATGTTTGCGCTGATCCTACTTCCTTTGTAAATCCTCAAATTGATCCAGGCACCAGCAGTGCCACCTGGGTCACGACGGTAGGGATAAGCAGTAATGACTGCACTCCGGCCAGTGAAGAGCTCTGTGTTCAGGTGGAAACCGGCAGCCTTAATGCTGATCAAACTTACACCATTCATACCACGGACTGGATGAGAGTTCGCCTTTCTTCCACGAATGGAAAGCTTGGATTTTTCACCCAACGTAAAAAACTCACTCAGGCCACTTGTGCCACTAACAAGTCTCAAATCTCCCAGGCCCTCTTGAAATAAAAGCTTGCCGAGCCTTTCTTTGATAGGGAACAATTAAATTACAATAATTGTTTAGGAGGGCCCGATGACTAAAGTCTTGCTACTTTCTCTGTTTATACTTGTTTCATGTAACCAAGATACTAAAGTTGTCACCACTTCACAGCTGGGCTCTATCCGTGAATTTCTGCAGGTGCCGGTTGAAGGACGAGAATTTCTCGATTTGTGTCTTAAACTGGGCCAGAAAGCCGACCGCTTACCAAGTCTCTCCACCGCTGGAGTAGAATACAACTTCTCTTACGCTCAAAAAAATTGCAATGATTCAGAAATGGGTGCCGCCAGTGATGTAACCCTCACTATTGATCAGTTGGGTGGAAGCTATTTTTTCAAGCCGACTGGTAATTCCAATTTTGGCTTTACTCAGATTGAAACTCCAACAGAAGGGGTGATGAAAGAGATTTGCGCCAATGCCACCGCTCTTACGAGTCCGCTGCAAACAGGCTCCACCAGCGCTGTCTGGTTTAGAAAAGTGAGCGAAGAGAAGTGTCGATCTGACGCTAATCACTTTTGTATCAAGCTTGAAAAAGGTTCCCTGGATTCTTTTTCCAACCGCTATCTCATCCATACCGAGGAATTAATTCAGTTCAGACTTACCGGAAACAATACTGGTTTCTTTGTGAAGCGCTATCTTGATACCGCCGGAAATTGTAATTCCGGCAAAAGAATTCAGAAAGAGGCCTTCCTCAGATAATACAGCCCTGGTGCATTTTCACGATCACGGTTTTCTTAAGATCTTCATTCCAAACAGTTTTACAGAACTCGACTCCGAAAGCTTTCGGGGCGAGTTTTGTACTGTCTTTTGGACAGGCCACTTCTGAACGTTTCTCTTCCCATTCACTGAGTTTGGTAAAATCAAGGTCTTCAATTTTCCAGTCACCATTTTCTGCGATTTTCAGGGTGAAAAAGAGACCATCTTCTTCTTTCAAGACATAGATCTCATTGTTTTTTATAAAGAGGGGCTGATCATCTATTGGTAAGAAGTAGCTCTTGGTTTCTTTTTCTCCATAAACAATAACTGGTTGGGGAGTCAGGAGGTCACTGATGGGAACTTCAATTTGTGTTTGATCCCGCCATACCACGACCCTTTCATTGGAGATGCCCTTGATGAAGGCCATGCCCTTTAAGATTTTATCCTCTGGATTTTTCGGGTTATGGTTCTTGCAATGGGAATTAAAAAGCAGGGGCTTAAAGCCCTGCTGGGATTTCTGAGTGGTGTAAAATTCAACAGGGATTCCGTATTTGTTACGAAAAAGCTCAATGTACTGGGCCTTCTTGGAAGTCTGGATATTGTCTTCTTTGACCTTGGTGATGAGATCTTTCCAGCGGGTGAGTTGCAGGCCCATAACCTGGTCACATTCTGAGTTTTCCAGGCAGCCCTTAAATTGGTGGTCGAAATCATCTATGCTTTTGGGGTTTGGGATGACTTGTATCTGGGGTGAAGTCTGGGAAAACACCGAAAGAGATACAAAAAACAGTAAATAAGATATGCGCATAGTAGTTCCTGTCGTTTTCAAAGCTATTTTTTTATTATAAGCTCATTCGAATTGTAAATTTGAGGAGGAATTCATGAAAAAGTTAAAAAAATCGCGTCCAGCGAAGAAAGTTTCTAAAAACAAGAAGAGCGGACTTAAATTAAAGCGTCTTGCTCGTAAGGCAAAGCTTACTAAGAGTCATAACAAGTAATCTCTTTTAGAGATCATTATAGAAGGCCCTCGCTTATTAGCGGGGGCCTTTTGTTTTTATGCGTCCAGCAAAGTCTTTGTTATCTCATTATCTGTCAAAGTTATGACAACGAATAATACTATATATAGTTATTTATATTTGACGGGTCGTTGATTTGACAGGTTTAATAGATTTATTAACAGCTTAAATGATTTATAGCTTTAATTTCCTGCACACACACAAAAGCCTCCGAATGGAGGCTTTTTTATTTCTGGAATGTTTTGTTTAACTGAATAACTTACTTATTTTCTTCTTTGGAGAGTGCTGCGGACATCTTTCTTCATCTGCACCCGCTTCTTGGCGTTCTCAAAACGGCGAATCTCATCCTCAGTTTCTGGAACCAGACCTGGCACCACAACTGGACTTCCTAAGTCATCTAGCGCCACAAAAGTCAGATAGGCCTTAGTGGTTGTTCTGACTTCACCAGTGAAGGGATTTTCTGAAGTAACTTTAACTCCCACAATCATAGATGTTTTTCCCACGTAATTCAGAGAGGCCTGAATAAGTACGTGATAGCCCATTTTGATGGGAGCGATAAAATCAATGTCATCAATATGAGCGGTAACTACGGGACGTCCACAATGGCGGGCGGCGACCATCGCTGCGGCAATATCAATCCAGCTCATTACGGCACCACCGAATACTGTGCCGTGAGTGTTAGTGTTGTTAGGCATGACCATCTCACGCATTTCAATGGCCGTTTCAGAGGGGGTTTTGGTTGCGGGCTTCATAACTTCCTTAATCTTGCGGTTCGGTACAATACAGATGGTGATTCCATCTGAATCCTTCAATGAACGCATTGTAGCCTACGGCCACAGTTGTTCCAGCATTGGAGTTTTGGGCGTAGTCTCTTGGAGAATCGACGATATTATAAATCTTGTTGGTTAAGTTTGTCTCTGACCCCTGAGGCTCAATCACAAAATTTCCAAAGGCTGCACCCTGACGGACTTTGCCTGAGGCACAATAGGAAGCACCAAGTTCTCGGATTTTATCATTCACAGCAGCGCTGATAATAGGTTCACCAGTAGAGGCATCAAAGTCTGCTTCCAGTAGGCCCCCGCCTGGTTTGTCAGCTCCGACACCTTCATTAGAGACGAAGCGGTTAAAGTAAATCATGAGATCTGTTCCGGCAGGAAGGGCGCAGGTTTTAACTCCTGAATCTTCATCAGTGTAGGCATAACCAGAACAGCAGAGAGTGGCGTTCTTGACTGTTTTGCCCAGAGGAGAACAACACTTAAAATCATTAGCAGAAAAAACCGGCTCACTTTGCAGACCCTGGGCGGTCGTAAAATAATTGGTGACATTGGCGGTACCACTGCTGGTGTTGGCCTGATAAGTATGACGGAAAGAATTATTCGGATTTGTTAAGGAATTCGCGGCAATCAGCGGATCTGTTAAATAGTTCACACCAGTTTTGAAAATTCCTGGCACCAGTCGGTTGGAGTTATCATTACAAGTCATCGCCTCAAATGTTATTTGCGGAATACCACTTAGCTCCAGACGACCCAGGCGTTTTAAATAATAAGCACTGCTGCCGGGCTTCGTTCTACTGAGGTTGAGATATCCTGGAGCGAGCGTCTCAAAGGCCACTCCCACTTTACGACCGCTGAAGGCCCCAGCTCTAAGAGTCGCGTCTGCAGCAACTTTTAATACGCGGGAAGCTGAATCGTAAGAGTAGTGGCAACATCCACCGGCAACTCCACATGAAGCTCCACCGTATTCATCTGTTGGGGAGGTTGGATTAAAGCCCGGTGTTTTCACACAGCTTTTAACCACTGAAGCATTGGTCGCTTCCATTCGTAAATCAAGTGTGCCGGCAGTGTAAGCATCATCAAAGCTGCGTGGTACATAACTTGGAATTCTGATGGTGATATTTCTTCGGGCACTGGCAGCAGTGCTGGCGTAATCAATTCTCACTTGAGGATCACCATCAGCACTGCGAGGTTTAAAGTAGTAGTCCGGGTTAGTGCTGCTATAGTTTGTGGTCTCAGTATTAACGTAAATAATCCCATAATTATTGGCCGGGATATATTCAGGGACGGTATCAAGAGCAGAGTCGGCAATTCCGTACTGAGCGCAGGCGCCATTGGTGTTGGTTGAGTCTTTACAGTAGTCGCCGTAATCTTGTCCCACCAGCGCCAGCACATCGGCAACGTTATTGGCATACATGTAGGCCACATCGGCGGGATTAGTAATCATAGGCGTTCTGGAGTTGAGACAACGGAAATTTGTCACATCAATGACAAAACGATCCCGTCTGCTCCAGTCATTTGAACCATCTGAAAATTTTCTGATCCAGCCGCCGCCGCAACAGGAGTCGGAATTGGCCTCTGTCAGGGTTTTCCATTGATGAGGGCTCTTGATATTTGTTCCTAAAGAATTAGAAGGATTAGACCTAAGAAAATTCGATCCATCTCTTTCCTGGTAAGCAGAAAGGATAGGTCTGGTAGATGTTCCTACATTTTCAACTGTTGCCAGGCGAGAGTATCTTTTCGGATCATTTGGTGCCAGTCCCGGTGCCATGGACATTTTGAGTCCCACAGTGTCGGCATTGTAATTGTTAGGAGCAGTGGCCGTCGGGAGATCGCTAGTATAGGTTGTGAGGTCATTGCCGATTTCGCGGCAACAACGGTTCTTGGTCATGTCATAATTCTTGAAGGCTTCAGTATCTGAAGGAAGTGGTTTGGAATCCGCTTGACCACAAACGAGGTATTCACTGTAGTAAGATTTTTCGGCCGCATTTCCAAAGAAACTAATTCCAAAAATATCAACTTGGGAAGCATGCATCTTATTAGGTGAACAATCCAGATCAGTGTGACAGGCAGCACCTGCTCTTCGAAGACAAGCATCTCTGACTAAGGTGCGGTCAAGGATGATTTGCGAATTAAGCGGAGCTGCTTCAATTGCTCTAAATGGCGAAGAACTCTTCAGGGTGTCGGCCGAGGCACCCAGAGAAGCAGTGGTGAGAAGGCTTTCCAGACCACAGGCATTTTGATTAGTGGCCCTGGCAAAATAGCCCGACGGTAAGGTGCCGGCCGAGAACTGTTCATAGTTTCCATCGGCCCCCAGAACCGGGCAAGAAGAGTGACGATAACCACTGAAGAGAGTCGAGTTACAAGTAGCGATTTGATTGATGAAATCGGCCCTTCTGGAAGTATCGGCACCGGTCTGTTGATAAAAAGGATTCGAGACAGTGGCCTGGTTGCTCACAGTCGGAAGAATTTTTCCAGGCTGACAAAGCCCGGTGGAGAAATTGGCCGAACTCTCATTGAGGATCAGGTTCTCATTAAGAGTGGAGCGAATGACCGAAGTCAGTGATGAAGATTCAGCGCTGGCCACATAATGAAGAGGTCGTCCCAAAATGTTGGCGTCTTTGCCAAAGAGGTGATTGCGACTCACCGGAATCTCTTCTAAATTGGCCGCATAACGGGCAACTTTAGAATTAAAGAGACCGGCCAAATTGACGTTGCCGCAGTAAAAATTAGGAGCACAAGAGAGGAGCTTCTTTTTATTTAAATCAACTGATGAAAGACTTCCGGCATTCGAGTGACAGATTGAACCTGCACCACGATAGACACAGCGTTTGGAGCTGCTGGATGGGAATCTTTTTTGTAAAAGGATTTGATCAATGGTGGTGGCCACAGCACTGTTGGCCTTTTCTTTTCCGTCACCATCAAACTCCGGCCAGTTCGTTTTTACATCTTTAACGTCGGCACAGGCATACTCCCAACCAAGCTGGGTGACACAGTCAGTGTCGGTTTCACACATATGGTACTTCTGACAGTTCCCGGCTTCATTCTGGTAAGGATGATACTGATGAAATTCTGGATCATAGTCCACTTGGGCCGCTTGCGTGAGTCCATCATAGGCATTGACTTGCACCACATGAAGAGTGGGAGTGGCGAGGTCTGCAAAAGGAGCGTTGATGGCCAGAAATAATTTTTTTGAAGTTGTTTTAACAATTCGACCTTTGCCGATAGCAAACCAGGAGACTCCATCGAATGAGCCGATCAAAGCACCTTTATTAAAGCCAAACCAGTCTCTTTGATAGCCATTGGCAAAGAGAGCACTCTGAGTTTCCAGACGGGCCGTGCGCTGCTCTTTAACAGTCGATTTGGCCGAATGTGAAAAAGGAATCATTGTCGGCGGCAGCCAACAGGCACGACCAAAAATAGTGTCCTCGTAATTTCCTGCAGTGGTATTGGTTGAGAATTCATCCCGCTGGGTGGTGTGTCCCACCGCCTGAAGTCCTGTACCGGTAGAGCTCGCTGGATAAGCGGTAAAAGTATTCAACCAGGAATCTTTGGCGCACATCGGACAAGGTGTGTAGTAACCGGAAGTGGTGGAGATAAAATAAACCTGATCCAGTTCCACGCTCACGACTTTCGCCGGCAGTGCCTTATCAAGGGTCACACTCATTTGTCCCAGGATGGCGTTCATGCTGAAGTTTTGCTGAACCGGCAGAACTTTGCCTTCATCCATATAAGAGAAGGCGGCACCTTCTTGTTCGGCCCCACTGGAAATCTCTTTCTCGTCACCATTCACATCAAAGAATCGGTGAGGAGCAGAACGGGAAGAAACAGAAACCTTTTGATTGGTCGGAATAGTTGTCGGACTGTTCGGTGGTGTATAACAATCAATCCGGAGAGGTTCACCCAGAGTGTCTCTTAAGACCACCGAATATTCATAGGCGGGACAACTGCTGATCATGTCCTGAAGTTCTGTTTGTGAGCATCCGCAAGTGTTGTAGAGCCTTTTCATGACCGACTGATAATACATGGTCTGATTGGCATCAGCTGAGTCAGTCAGACATTCGGAAGCAGATGTATAAGGTGTCGCCCGGCTCAGGAGTTCATTATGAAAGGGAGTCGTGGTTGCCTGGCCTTTAATGTGCTCAACGCATTTATAATCTTTTTTAAGCTGCTCAAAGGCGGGATCATAACCCACTGGAGTGCTGCCACTTCCGCTTCCACTACCACCGGTCGTAGGAACCGTTGTTCCGCAGATATAATAAAGCTGTGGATAATTCAGGTAGGCCATCGGGTTTTGCAGTCTTTCTTGTTCGGCCGTTTGTAATAAAGAAGAATATTGTGTGGAAGCGGCCGGCTTGACGGCACCATCTTTTACGCATTGATTTTCAAGGCAGCAGTCAAAACCACGGGACTTACAATCTGAGTTTGAGCAACTCCCATTGTTTCCTGTGTACGAAAAATTGGGATCAATCTGCATGCTTAAAAGACCAGTGTTGACCTGGCCCAATGGGACTTCATCCAAATAAGTGACAGTCGTCGGTGAAGTGTAAGTAATTCTCTTAAAGAGACGAACTCTCGTGGCCGTCAGCATGCTGGTACATGTGGGACAAATTTGAGACGGATCATATTGATGAGTTGGCGGAGAAGTAGTGTCAGTAACGTATTCACCGTTACTGTTTTTAACCCGGAGAGTTTTATCACAGTAAGCCGACGAATTAGTCACATCATCAAAGTCCACTCGAAGATTTCGAACTGTTCTTTTTAAATTAAAATCATAATAAGAAATAGGAACAATTCGGGATCTTAATTCATAGGGCACACCACCCAGAGAGTAAGAACTAACCAGACAGTAGTTGGCACCGTTAAAATTTTCCACAGTGGAGAGATAATCTTCCAGAGGAGTGCCAATGATATAAGCATTATTTAAATTGGAAACATTGATGATAATGGAAGAACTCTTAGCACCCAGATAATTCCAACTGACTGCTGAAGCCGTTTCAGTTCCAGTGCCACCATCAGTTCCGCCTGTGGTTTCCGAACTCGCTAGTTTGCCTTTACTGACTTGAGCTGTCGGCATGCACGATACGAGCAAGAATAGGGACAAAATAAGAAGCCTTACATCCATGTTGGTCTATGATCTCCTAAGTCTATTTTCGGAGTTTCATGTTGTTAGCTTTATTCTAGCTCAGACGGGGAATTATTTGCCGTTAGGGTGTAACCCATGGAAAGTGCAGCTTACTTAAGTTCGGCAGTTGGTTTTTCCGCCAAAAAAATTTGGCATTTATCGGCCGAAATACTTAGAAGCACTAGTGGAGACGCTCTGGTAGGGAGAGACTAAAGAGGCATTTCCAAAAGCGGTGTAGGGCCGATATCCCGGAGTAGGCATATAAAAACCATAGGCCCCATGATAACGGGCATTGAAGAGAATGGTATCAGAGATACCCATAGGTCTCATCCCATTGTTCCATGGAGAGTAGTTATACGGGTAGGGGTTAACTGTTGAAGCTCTTTGCTGTTGTTGATTTACATAATGGCGAAGAACATCTGTCAGGAGTCCAGTTCCCCCTTGAATCCAGGCATCACGAATCTTGGCTTCTTCATTGCCGCCATCAGGTGCTTGCACCGGACCGTCCACATCTTCTTTTTTACCAGGCTTCACGACATCTGAAACGGTGTCGTTAAAAAACTCGCACAAGCGTTCTTCATGCTTTTTGAATTTTCGGTCTTCGTCACAGATTTTTTCCGCTTCCTGTTCAGCTTCCGGTTTCGGAGAGAAGACCACGGCGATTTTCATGGCATCACTGAAAGTCATGACTGCTTCTTTGGTAATAAGCGTGTCGTCTTCACACATGTCCATGGGAGCGGCGAGGGTCTGGCACTTTTGCGATCCCCATTTCATAAGAGCAAAATTTCTGAACTTCATGGCCTCGATATTCTCGGCCCCGATTTTATCTTTTAAAAGATTTAATTGCAGGATCTGATCCTGAACAGTGGCATGATCACGGTTAAATTCACCATAACAGCTCTCGGAAAGAGCATCTTTGGTTTTCAATTCTTCCCGACAGGATTCTTCCTTATTTTCCAGGGTGTCAGCGTAATCAATCGAGCTTTTAAGTGCCGGTAGAAAGCGACCGAGGTTGGCCTTGGCATCTCCGGTTAAATTCTTATGGGCACTCTCTATATGCTGATAGCAGCTGCGGGCAATCTTATAAAGATTCTTGGCATTAGAGCAGTCTGCTTTTTGACTTTCAGTCAGGTCAGATAAAAGGTTTTTTACATCATCATAGACGATGGATAGCTTACTCTGGACTTCATACTGTCCGCGCAGTTTAGCGTCTCCCATTAACAGGAAGAACTTATCAGAAGCGATCTTTGCTTTCTTCTGGTCTTTAATAGAGGAGATGTCCTCCACGAAACTAAGACCTGGAGGGTTTTCAAAGTCATCAAGTTTGGCGATCGCCTTGATGTGCTCCTTGGAGAGAACATCTTTTGAATCAAGCTTGGCGAAGGCCGTGCTTAATTCATTTTGCATATCATTGAAGGAGTAAGCTGTATCTTCCGGACTGGCGTTCTTTCTTCTGATCGAAAGCATTTTCTGCCACTTGGAAATCTGCTCAATGGATGGTTCTGAAGTCTTCACGAGTTGTAAAATCTCGGCCGCAGCCTCGGGATTTGGTTTAAAGACATTGGGATTACAAGCATCCACATCAGTTACAAATGTATTGTTCAAATGCTCTTTGTCATTGGCCTTACAAATTTCTGTGATGCGGTCACTGAGATCTTTTTGGGTAAGCCGCTGGCTTTCAGGAAAGGCCTTCAATTTTTGGATAAAAGGAGTTCCATCATCGGTAATTGATTGCAGTAGAACTTCCAGGGATTGGGCGGCGTTAAGACTTGAAACAAAGCTCATGGCGGCGACTCGTCCGGAAGTCTTTTCAGTCTGCTCTTTGGATTCCTGAACTGTCTTTTTCAACTTATTGATGCCGCTTAGTACGGCCTCTTCTAATTTTAAGCGCTCAAGTTCGGTCTCAATGGTGGCCAGATCGGAACACATCTTTCCATTGAGGAACTCTGGGTCCTTGACGGGAATGTCTTGAACCATGGTCTTATATTCAATTTTTCTGCAGTCAGTGATGAATTTTTTTTGCAGGTCTTTTTCGTAGGATTCAAGAATCGTTCCCAGTTCACCGCAATTGGGTGGAGAACCAGCAAAGCTCAAAGGAATAAGGAGTAGGACAATAAGTAAGGCCATACGATCTTCTATTCGGATCGAAGGCCCAAGATCTTAAGTACTTTATTAGAGAAGTCGGATTTTTAGATTAACCGTGGCCTGAGCTCATAAAGACTTCATCGTAATTGATGAATTTTTGGGAGCTTCCCAGGGATAAGAAATAGTCTTCCGCAATTTTCATGCATTCCTCTAAATTCTGGCAGCCAAAGATCTGGGAGCGGAAAGCAGCGGCATGAGGAAAGCCAGCGGCAAACCACACCACCAATTTTCGCAGCTGAACCAGAATGGTTCTTTCTTCGCTGAAGGTTTCTGCACAATAATGATGAAGTCTTTGGACCACTTCCCAATAATCACTGCCTAAAAAGACCGAACGCTTTTGAGAAGCATAGGCCGGATCCAGGGACTCGAGAAAAATAAAAGGGTTTCTGAGCGCGCCTCGGGCAATCATCAAGGCATCACAGCCGGTCTTCTGTAAACGATCAGAGACCCCATAAGGATGGTGAAGGTCACCATTTCCGATGAGAGGCAATTTCTTGTCTTCATTTAAGGATTCGATGAAGTCCCAGTTGGCAAAACCTGTATATTGCTGAGTGCGAGTGCGGCCGTGAATGGCGACCCATTCAATACCTGAATTCTGAGCGATTTTAATAATCTCTTTGGCGTTAAGAGAATTGGCATCCCAACCGGTACGGATTTTAATGGAAAGCGGGGTTTTCATGCGCGAGCGCATTTTTTCAAAAAGAGGAGCGAGCTTTTCCACTTCCTTCATCATAGCGGAGCCTCCGCCCTTACTGACGACTTTGGTAACGGGACAGCCCATATTGATATCCAAGAATTTTGGGCCATAGCTCTCGGCCACTTCAGCGGCCCGTGCCATGGCATCGGCGTCCTCTCCAAAAAGCTGGATGCCTACATGCCTTTCTCTGGGATGAATTTTTAACATCTCCAGGGTGCGCTCATTGCCATAATTAATACCATGACAAGAGATGAGTTCTGAGACCGTCCCTCCGGCCCCGAGGTCCTCCATCAATACCCGATAGGGGATATTGCAAATACCGGCCATGGGCGCCAGCAAGAGCTTGGAGGAGAAGTCAATGGTGCCCAGCTTAATAGGAGTGGCATGAGAGCGGAAGCTCTCGATCTTCTGAGATAGTTCGGGACTAAACGGTCGTGGATGATTCATAGCAGGGTCAGTTGTATAGGGAGCTTTAGTGGTTGTAAATATGGAGTCATCGCTACTAAAATCTTTTCTTATGAAACACGTAATTTTTGACTGTGATGGTACTCTTATTGATACCTCCGGCCCCCAATTTCAGCTTTTTCCCGGGATTAAGGCCCTGATCGAGGAATTATCCGATCACTGCTTGCTCTACGTCTGGACTGCCCGAGGAAGATCGTCAACACTACGCATCTTAGAAGAATTAGGGGTTTATTCCTATTTTGATAGTTTTTCCACCCTGGATGACTCCATTCCCAAGCCCCATATTGCTGGACTGGTCGACTTAGTAGGAAAAGTTCCTAAGGAGTCTATTTGTATTATCGGTGACAGTTCCAATGACATGCTTGGCGCCAAGAACTTTGGGGTCCTGGCCATTGGTGCTATGTGGAATAAAGATTCTAAGAATCAGTATCTGCAAGAAAGTGGAGCCGATTTCATAGTGTCTCATCCTTCCGAATGTAGTAAACTCATCGAGCTTAATCTTAAGGGAGATACCCATGTTTGATAATTTAAGTGAAAAATTCTCCGATGCGTTTAGATCGCTTCGTGGAAAGAATAAAATCTCTGAGGAGAATATTGAAGAAACGCTCAAGGGAGTGAAGACCGCCCTCTTGGAAGCTGACGTTAACTTCAAGGTTGTTAAAGAATTCGTTGAAAAGGTAAAGGCCGAGGCAATGGGGGAGAAAGTCCTCCGCGGTGTTGAACCAGGTCAGCAATTTGTTAAAATCATGCACGACGAGCTTGCTCGTCTCATGGGTGGTGAGAACTCAGAACTTAATCTGAAGCGCCCGCCAGTCATGCCTATTTTAATTGTGGGTCTCAACGGTGCTGGTAAGACTACTTTCGCCGGTAAACTTGCCCTCTATCTTCGCACTAAAAATAAAAAAGACGTTTATTTGATCCCGGCGGATAACTTCCGTCCGGCCGCTAAGGATCAATTAATTACTCACGCTAAAAACTTGGGCGTGGATTATTTTGATTCTGATTTATCAATGAAACCGGTGGATATTGTCCGCGCGGGTCTTGAGCAGGCCAAAAAGCTTCATAAAGAAATCGCCATCATCGATACTGCCGGTCGCCTGCAGGTAGATGAAGAACTGATGAGTCAGTTGGTAGATGTCCGCAAATCTCTGGATAATCCGGAAGTTTTGATGGTGGCCGACGCCATGACTGGTCAGGAAGCCGTCAACGTTTCAAAGGTCTTCCATGAGAAAGTGGGACTCACTGGTGTGGTCCTCTCTAAAATGGACTCAGATGCCCGAGGTGGTGCTGCCCTCTCTATCCGTTATGTGACGGGAGTGCCGATTAAATTCATCTCTATCGGGGAAAAGATGAAGGATCTCGATCCTTTTCATCCTGACCGTCTGGCCAAGCGTATTCTTGATATGGGAGACGTGGTTTCTTTGGTAGAAAAGGCCGAAGAAGCTATCAATCAAGACGATGCTATGGGCATGATGGCCAACCTTGAAAAAGGTAAATTCACCATCAATGACTTTGTTAAACAAATGGAAACCATTAATCGTTTAGGGTCATTTGGCTCTATCTTAAAAATGATTCCAGGTATGGGTGGTGCCCTTCGTCAGATGGGTGACCTTGGCCCGGCCGAAAATGAAATGAAAAAAATGAAGGTCCTGATTAATTCCATGACCAAAAAAGAGCGTGAAGACGTTGATCTGATTGATGCCTCAAGAAGAAGACGTATTGCTGCCGGTGCAGGACGGACTGTTCAAGAAGTGAACCAATTCATTGAACGATTTGGACAGATGCGTCAAATGATGGTGGGTATGATGGGCATGATGAAGGGTGGTGGACTCCCTAATATTCCTGGAATGGGACCGGTAAAAGGCTTCCGACAGGCCCCTCAACAGCAAAACCAGCAAATGTTTGGACAAGAACCCAAGAAAGACAAGCCAAAGAGTCCATTTGGTAAGAAGTATTTCTAAGCACTTCGGGGCAAAGCTTTTGACTTTGCCCTTAGCATGATTTATAAAATCAGAAAATTTTTCTGCGAATCTATAGGAGATTTCCAAATGGTAAAAATTAGAATGGCCCGTGGTGGTCGCAAAAACCGTCCTGTTTACACGATCGTTGCTATCAACTCTCGTAGCCCTCGTGATGGCCAATTTCTTGAAAAGCTAGGTCAATACGATCCAAAAGCTGCTGAAGCTCTTAAGTTTGTTAATGTTGAAGGCATAAAGACTTGGATTTCTAAAGGTGCACAACTTTCAGATACTGTAAGTTCTTTGCTCAAAAACAACAAAATCAAGCTATAATGTTGTTAACCCCGTGCTCATAACGGGGGGTAAACCTTTCAAGTAGGTACTATGAGCAGCGAATTGAAGACCCTGATCGAGTTCGTTTCTAAAGCACTTGTGGATATGCCAGATCGAGTTGAAGTCAACGAGATCGAAGGCGAGCAGACCACAGTTATTGAGCTAAAGGTAGATAAGTCTGACCTTGGTAAAGTAATTGGAAAACAAGGTCGTACTGCAAGAGCTCTCAGAACCATCCTTAATGCGGCATCCACCAAATTAAGAAAGAGATCGGTTCTCGAAATTATCGAGTAGATTCGTCTTATTACTTCACATGATTAAGGCCCTGACTCTGACCCTACGGTCCGAGTCAGGGTTTATTATTTCTTATGAACAAAGAAGAACTTGTTAAACTGGCCTATGTTGCTCACCCTCATGGAATTAAGGGGGAGGCAGAAGTGCGTCTGGTTAATCCTAATCCCGAAGAATCTATTTTAGATGATGGGATGAAGGTATGGTTATTTCCTACAACGGCCAAATCCAAAATTCATCCTCAGGGTGAACAGTGGAACATTGTTAAAATCCGTTTTGGAAATAAAGTCATTTGTCAGCTCGAAGGCATTAAAGATCGTACTCACTTAGAGTCGCTCATTCCTTTTGAAATCTATCTAGCGCGCGAAGAGTTTCCTGAGCCGGAAGATGATGAGGTTTACCTGATCGACATGATTGATATGACAGCGGTGAGTGAAACTGGCGAAACTTTGGGTAAAGTTGAGAGCTTTTCCGACAATGGTATGCAGTACCTTTTGAACATTCGTATGAATTCGGGAGAGGTCATGACACTGCCATTCGTGGACGCTTTCTTTCCGGACGTGGATGTAGAAAAAAAAGAGGTGGTCATGATTCTTCCGGAGTATTCGGAGTGATCAAGAAGATCTGGATTCTTACTCTCTTTCCAGAATATTTTAAACCTCTCCTTGAATGCGGTATCTCGGGTGCGGCCTTTAGAGGTGAGCGCAGTGACTCTGTAAAATTCGAAATTAATTTTGTTAACATTCGTGATTATTCGACTACCAAGTACCGCAGTGTGGATGATACCCCTTTTGGTGGCGGTCCTGGCATGGTGATGAGGGCCGACATTCTTAGGGATGCTCTAGTGAAGGGCGTGGTTGATGCTGGCGCCTACAATGGTCTTGATAAGCTTCAGGTGATTTATACTTCTCCTCGAGGGAGAGTCTGGAATAATAAAGTGGCCCGGGAGTTTGGAGCTGAAATTCTGTCTCACCCGGAAAAAGACCTGGTTTTCATCTGCGGCCGTTATGAAGGGGTGGATGAGCGCTTTCTGCAAAAGTATGTGAATGACTTCTATTCTATCGGTGATTATGTCCTGACTGGTGGAGAGTTGGCAGTGATGACCATACTGGATTCGGCCGTCCGTTTTGTCCCAGGGATTCTCGGTAATAAATTATCATCAGAATATGACTCCTTTGAAGACGGGATGATTGAGTACCCTCAATACACTAAACCTCAGGAATTTGAAGGGATGCCGGTACCCGAGGTACTCCTAAGTGGGCACCATAAAAAGATTGAACAGTGGCAGAAAGAGCAGAAAAAGCTCATGACCGAGAAGCTTCGCCCTGACCTGATTAATAAGTAGATCTATTCCCTCCGGAATTAGTTTCCCCTTAAACCCTTATATTTTAAGAATTCGTTAAAACAATTAATAAAGAATCTGCAAGTTACCGATAAGTCTTTAGTATGGGTATAGCTAAACTTCTTTATTTATTACTTCTCCTTTTCTTTGTCGCCTGTAATGGGGTTTCCGAAGAAGACGTGGTTGATAATCTCAATCTTGCGGATAACTCTACGCTGGAGATTAATCCTTCCAATAAGGTACTTTACATTAACCAGACCCAGCAATTCTTGGCTTCGGGTGGAGAGCCACCTTATCTTTTTACCTTATTTTCAGGCCTCGGAAGTGTGAGTACGACTGGGCTATATACCGCACCTAATTCACCTGGTCTGGCCACAGTCAGAGTCACTGATGCTAAGGGCACCACTAAAGAAGCCTTAGTGTTGATTCAAGTGCAAGTGGCACTTTCGCCTAGTTCTCGAAAGCTCAATGTTAATTCTAGTTTTCAGTTTGCCACGACTGGTGGAACTTCCCCTTATACTTACTCTGTGATTTCAGGCTCCTCGACAATCTCTTCTAATGGGACGTTTACTGCTGCCGGGACTCCGGAAACAAGTAAGGTCAGAGTGGTTGATAGTGATGGGCATTACGCTGAGGCCACGGTGGAAGTAGGGGATGGACCGATTATCAGTCCCATAAGCAGCAATATTACAGTCAATTCTACTATTCAGTTCACTTATACTTCAGGGACGGCTCCTTTCACCTGGAGCGTGATTACTGGGGGGGGAACTGTTAATAGTAGCGGTCTCTTCACTGCCGCTAGTACATCTGGTGTTTCCACTGTGCGAGTGATGGATGCCAATGGTTTTTATTCTGATGCTCAGCTCACGGTTTTCAAACGGAAAAAAGTTTCGGCCAGTAATGCTCATACTTGTGTCATGGATGAAGATACCAATGATGTAAAATGTTTTGGGATTCGTTTCTATGGAAATATTGGAGATGGCAAATACCAAGTGGGAGATGAAGTTTCCGATATGGGAGACAATCTTGCGACAGTAAAATTTCCTACGACTTTAACTGCCGAACCTCTACAGATGTCTTCTTCTCGCTATAATAGCTGTGCCATTTTTTCGGATGGTCTCACTCGTTGCTGGGGTGCCAGCGGTAGCGGACAAAACGGTAATAACACCAACCAAACCGGTACCATTGCTGGTTCTATGGAGGCCTATCTATTGCCAGTTCCCGCCGATCTTGCCAATCCGATTGTCGAGCTCGCCCCTAAAAGTAATAGTGATGCTCATCAATGTGGTATCTATCAAGATGGCACCCTGAAATGTTGGGGCCGTAATAGTGAAGGCCAGTTAGGTCAGAACTCGACCCTGGCTTATGGATCAAACTATGGTTCTGCCAATCTCTATAATGCGCTTCCTGTGAATCTCGGGCAAACAGTGCACAAAGTAGAACTAGGCACACTTCACACCTGCGCTATTTTGAATGACCGAAATGTGAAGTGTTGGGGTTATAACGACTATGGACAATTAGGTCGCCAAGATACCAATACTATTGGTAATGAAGCGGGGGAAATGGAAGCGATCGTCGCATTGAATTTCACCAAAGATATAACCGATATCGCCTTGGGTGACCGTCATACATGTGTATTGGATGCAGATGGGAATGTCTTTTGTTGGGGACGTAACCTTGAAGGCCAGTTAGGTTTAGGTAATACCCTTACTTATAGTAATGAAGCTGGGGAAAATCCTGTCGCCCTTACCGCTATTCCACTTGGTGTTGGACGAACGGCGCTTAAGATTGATTCTGGTTTTTATCACACCTGCGCACTGTTGGATAACTCCCAGGTAAAGTGTTGGGGAAATAATGGTAATGGTCAACTAGGACAGGAAGACGTCTTTAATCGCGGGGATAATCCAAGCGAGATGGGCGATAATCTTCCATCTATTAATCTAGGTACAGGCCTAGCTGCTTTGGATATATATGTTGGAGGCCATAGTACCTGTGTATTGCTCAATAATGGTAAAATAAAATGTTGGGGAAATAATAGCTTTGGCCAGTTGGGGTTAGGTCTTGATCATCGCTTACAACAAGGTGATGCTTTAGGAGAGATGGGAGACAATCTTCCTGAGTTGAACCTGGGGTCCGGTGTGACTTCTATTCTGCACATGACCCCATTCACTCCAGTGTCGTGTGTGCTGATGGTGGAAGGTGGCAAGAATGTCGTCAAGTGCTTTGGGGCCAACGATTCAGGTAATATGGGTCTGGATAATGGGTCATGGGGAGATGAGGTTTCCGAGCTTGGCAGTAATCTTTCCGGAGTTGATTTAGGCACATCTAAAACCATTGCAGATGTTATTGGTGGAACTCATCATACTTGTACTCTCTTTACTGACGGTAGTGGGAAGTGCTGGGGGAATAACTCTTACAATGTGCTGGGAGCAAACGGTGCAGGAGGGGCCTGGGTTGGCACTGGTGCCTATCATATGGGGAGTCTTCTAAGTTACATTATTCCTGGTAGTGGGGTGACAATTTCCAAGTTGGCGTTCTCTAGGGAGCACTATTCTGGCTGCGCTATTTTAAGCGGTAACGTGCTTAAGTGCTGGGGCTACAACGGTTATGGGCAATTAGGACAAAATAATTATACTAACTATTCTTATATCCCCACCATCCCGCCGATCGATTTAGGTGGGCTTGCCCCAGTGGATGTCTCTGTTGGATATGTGCATTCTTGTGCCATTTTAAGTAATGGCACAGTTAAGTGCTGGGGACGAAATAACTTTGGACAGCTTGGAGTGGGAGACACCACAGACCGAGGGGGCGTAGCTGGGAACATGGCCGCTTTAAGTGCCATTAATCTGGGAACTGGGGTCACTAGCAGTCAGATTTGCTCTGGAGTTTATAGCAACTGTGTGAAGACAAGTTCTGGGCAGGTTAAATGTTGGGGGCTTAATACAAGTGGTCAGTTAGGTCTGGGTCACACAAATAATATGGGGGATGGTGCTACGGAGATGGGGGATAATCTGCCATTCCTAGATTTGGGTACCAGTAGAACTGTTACCAAGCTTGCCTGTGGTTCTTATCATGTCTGTGCTATCCTGGATAACAAGAAAGTTAAATGCTGGGGCGCTAATGGTTCAGGTCAATTAGGGTATGGTTCAACGAATAATGTCGGACCTTCCGCTTCGCAGATGGGTGACAACCTTGCTTATGTGAATCTTGGAACTGGTAGAACGGCAATTGATCTAGTCTCTGGGGCAAACCATACTTGTGCTGTTTTGGATAACAATGATATTAAATGTTGGGGTAGCAATTCCTTCGGTCAGTTAGGTCAGGGCAGTATCCTGAATTTAGGGGATCAGCTAGGAGAGATGGGAAACAATCTACAGGCCATTGATCTAGATTGATTTCAGTCTATAATTCAATCTATGAAGAAAAAGTTAATCTGGCTGTTATCGTTGTTGACCATCACTGTCTTGGCAGAGAGTGATAATTTACCTGTTAAGAAAGGTTTTCACCGCACTTATCTTTCCGCAAATTTTGGATATGCCACATTGGATTTACCGGTTGGTTCCTATAGCGATCCGGGCGCGTCTTTTGCCGTGGGGTATTTTTTTATACCTAAGCTCGCCCTGGATGCTCATTATTTTCTCACGCCATCGGCCACTGGTGCCAGCAACTTAAATGGCTTTGGTCTAAGAGGAAGATATTATTTCTGGAATTCAGAAGTGACCTCATTTGTGGAATACCAGGATTCCCGTGTTACCACTTATGATAAATTTTTTGGTTATGTCTCATTAGGTTTTCTTGATCGGGAAGTGCGTACCAGTTCCTTGTCGATCAGTTATTCTGGCTTTGGTGTTTCAGTAGGTGCTGGAATGAAGCTCGATGAGAGAAGTTCCATCGGAGTGGATTTGCAGCGTACGAAATTGGAAAACCCTTCAGGTTCCGTCATTAAAGAGGGCGCTGATCTTAATTATCTCTCTGTCTATTATTCATATTTTTTCTAAGAGTGCTTTGGTCTTTAAGTTACTGGGATTGAGCTCCAGCGATTTGGTGAAATTGCGTTTGGCCTCTTCTTTTTGATTGAGCAGAAGATGGATTGAGCCGCGGATGTCATAGAAGATAGATGTTTCAGGGTATTTGTTAATGAGTTTATTGGTGACGACCAGGGCCTCTGAGTAACTTCGGGAATTGATGTTGCGGTTAATTTGATTTAAATGTTCGGCGATGTCTTCAGCAACTTTTGAAATCGATTTACTTTCTTTACTGATCCATTGATGATTTTCCCGCAAGTTTAACTGCACGTCAGTGGAGGTCATGGTGTTGGTTGGAATAACGACATTCTCTGTGACATAGCCCGGCTTTTCCACTCTAAGGACACCCATCTTGGAATCTTTTAATTCCTTGCTGCTGATAGAGAAGGGAGTTTCACCGATTGGTTCATAAGTTTGGGTCTTTTCATTATAAACCGTCACGGAAGCCTTTTCCGGCTTGGTCATGATGGTTAACTTGGAAGAAGTGCTGCAACTAACAAAAAGGGCCAGTAGGATGATATTTTTCATACTGTTAATTCTAAAGGTAAGCATATAATAGTCCATGATTTTTATTAGATAATTCTTAATTTGAGTTATGATAGAAGTATGAAAATTTTAATTCTGATGTTGATTGCAGTGGTCGGTAATTCTTGGGCACAGGACTTTGATAAGCAAGTAAAAGATCTGCAGGCAGATGTGGCAGATCATAGTAGTGCTCAGGAGCAAGTCATAGGTCTTACCAGAAAAAATCTCGCTCTGGAAATTGAGAATAGAAAACTTAATGAGAGAATCAATGAGCTTAACCAGATGGTTATCGAAGCCGCTAGGGAAAAAAAAGATCTTGAGCAAGAGTTAAGTGAAGCTGAAAGGGAATTGGCAGGGCTAGAAAAATCCAATGAAAATCTTGAGCGAAACAATCAGTCACTAAAAGCGACTTTGGACAAAGTCCGCAACCTGGTTAATCCTGCCGCAAAAAATTAAGAATAAAGTAACAATTTAAATGACCGAATAGAATTATGGAGACATACACATGTTAACTGTAGTTTTAGGATCATTTATTGCGGTTGGAGTTTTGGCCTATGCCCTTTTAGGTGGAGGTTCTCATTCCTACATTGATTTTCCCAGCTTCTTCCTGGTTCTAGGTGGTGCCATCTCAGCATCCTTGATGTCGATTACCAAAGATAATTTTCGTGAACTGTTTTCCTGTATTAAGACCACTTTTTTAGGTCGCCCTACAAATGAGCGGAAGATTAAAGAAGAGTTGCTGCTAATTTCTAACCAAGCAGCGAGGGCCAAACATCTGGGTCAGCTCTCACATATCTCTACGATCCCGTTAATCAATAAGGCCACCCGTCTTCTTCAGAGTGAGGTTGACCACAATAACATGCATAAAATTCTTTCTGAAGTGATTGCCGGAGATAAGTCCATGGCAATGCGCTGTTCAGATATGATTAGAAGCATGTCTAAATATCCGCCGGCCTTCGGAATGATCGGTACTATCCTGGGTCTTATTGGACTAATGGAAGAAATCAGTCTCTCTGGTGGTATGGAGAAAATCGGGGGCAAGATGGCCCTGGCCTTGATTACGACATTATATGGACTTCTTATTTCCAACTATATATTGGCCCCGCTATCAGAAGTCATTCTGAACAAGGCCCAGTCTGAGCTTAAAATTAAGAAAATGATTTTAGACACTTTTGTCATGATCTCCATTAATCGCCATGATCCTGTTCTGGTGAATGAATTCCTGGGGGCTGACGTGGTTGAAACAGCCTCTTTCAAGGCCAGTGAGGCCGCATGAAAGAAGAAGTGCAGGATCTGGACATTAACATTGCTAAAACTGAGCGAGGGGATGAGTGGCTTACCTCTTACTCTGACTTAGTGACAGTCCTTCTTTGTTTTTTCATTTTGTTTTTTATTATGAAGGCGAAGATGACTGAAAAAACGGCACAAGAAGCCTTGAATAAAAAAACAGTGGATAAAGTATTGGTGGCCATCGGTGACAGTATGGAATCATCAAAAAGTGACAAGAAGCTTGATCTCAGAAGACTCCATCAGTACATCCAGGTGGTGATCAAGCATGAAAAACTTTTCGACGGTGAAGAGCTCACGATTGATGCCCGTTATCAGTTGGCAAAACTTGCTGAAGCGGCCTTTAAATACACTCCAGAAATTGTTTTGCAAATATCTGTTGGATCGGACAGAAGTCCAGCCTCTGAAGTAACCAGTATCTCGAGATCTCTGAAAATTAGAAATTATCTGGCAGGGTTGGGTCTTTCAAAAGATTTGATGTCGATTGGAAATTTTCAATTGAAGGCCAGTGAAGATTTAACTCAAGAAGAAGTGCATATTCTTATTTCAAGAAATATTGCGAAATCGGAAGAACTATGAGAATGAAAACATTATTAGCTTTGACTCTTTTGATGATGACAACATTCGCCATTGCTAAAGAAAATACAGACGGGCTCATTCGTTCATCGATGTATGAGCTGGAAACGCAATTGTCCCGGACCATGGAAGATAAAATTGTTCAATTCGTAGGCGTGGAAAATATCTGGGTGGCCGTGCATCTGGATGTTTCTTCAGAGAAAATCAAGCAACAGTTAAAAAGCAGTAAAAATAGTAAAAAATCATCCGTAAAATATGAGGAACTTCCTGGTCTAAATATTTCAGCGGACGGAAATATTGTTCAGGATGATTCCTCTGAAGAGAAGTTAATTCTGGATGGCTCAAAATTCTCCATTGATCCAGCTCTCCTCTTGAGTAATGCCAACGGAGTGATGGTCACGGTTTATAATAAAGACAAGATTGATAAAAAAGTCGAAAGACTTATCCGTTCTCTCATTGAAGATAAAATGAGCGCTTTAAAAACTACCGTTGGAGTGAGTTTTAATTATCGAAAGGCGAAAGTTTTGGAAACGGCCGATTTAAAAGACGGGAAAAAGATCCGTTTTGACCCCACGTCATTTGCCAAGAGTGTGCATAGTGCTGTTACTGTGTCTTTCAAAGAATTCATGAATGACAATGTTATTGCACCATTAAAAATCGGTTTTGGTGCGGTGGTTTTTATCTCCCTGGCGGCCTTCGGAGTGATTGGATTTTTCCTGTTTAGAGCGCTCTCCGCCATTAATGGCAGCTTAGGTGCTCTTTTAAACGCCACTAAAAATTTTGAAACGGCAACGACGCAAGCGGCTTCACCAACTCAGGCGAGTGATAATGGACATGATAAAACCACAACTCTGCAGTCTGATGCGGTCGATTTACAGCAGAAAATTCTTGATATCTATACCAACTATAGTGAAGTGGTTAGCAGCTTCTTCATGAACTCCATGGACAAAAAGGAGTTTAAGGATGTTTGGGCCTTAACTCAGGTTCTGGGTGATAAAATCCTCCTGGAAAATAAAAACATCTGCAGGAACAATAATTTTCATCTCTATAATAAGTTTTTACAAAATAGCATGCACCTGGTGACTTCTGCTGAAGACTTTAAAAGGATTTACCAGAAGCTCATGTCTCTGATGCTTTATCCTGAGGTGTTTTTCTTAAACAGTATCAGAAATCAGATCAATTCTTTTTCAATGCCATTCTTGTTAAGTAACTTTCCAAAATTCAATGAAAACGAAAAGCTTGTGGCCATTGAGGTCCTGGATGATTTGAAACTAGCGACCCTGGTTAACAAGGGGCTTGTTAAAACAGAAAATTTAAATAAGGCCGAAGCCCATCATTGGGGAATGGAAGAATTAAAGGCGATTGATAAAAAGCTAACTTCCATCGCTGAACGGGGCTCTGACTTAAAAGAAATACCGCTTCTGAATGTGATGAGATACTTCACCCAATCTCAGTTTGATAGTTTTATCCAGGAACAGAAGCTTAACTCTGCCTATACTTTTGGAAGTCTCTATGAGGCGAGAAAAGAGGAATTAGAGCAGTTTTTTAAGGGCCTGTCAGTGGAGGAGCTGTGTGCGCTCATTCCGATGCTGGAAGAGGACATGGTCATGAAAGTCTATGCACTCTTGCCGGAACTTAAACTGGCCCGAGTTAAGGCGATTCCTAAAAATATCCAGGATAGAAGTTTTTCTTTGATGGCCGAGATCTACAAAATGATGTGGTCTGAGGAATTTAAAGAGGTACTTGCTGGACGTGCCGTAAAAGCGAAAGCAGGACCGCGGGCAGCTTAAGAAGGGATCTTTCTTAATTTCCCTAAGTCAGTTCGCGCAAAGCTCGGGAGAATTTGGACCTCATCAATCTTAACTGGATGGATTAAGGTGCCAATCTCCTGAGTATGACTTTCGGCTTCTGGGAGTGTATAGAGCACGAGCTTCTTACCCTTGCGCTCATCATCTTCCAGTTGAAATTCCATCTTTCCAAAAAGCTTTTTTTCTACCAGATATGAACCCAAAGTGTTTTTGAGTTGATTCATATTGACCAAATGGCCGGCAATTTTAAATTCGTCACCCAGGCGTCCCAGGTGTTTAAAACTTATGCCCCTAAGTTCTGCGCAGTCTGAAGTTTTATAGTATCCATATTGGTCACACAGCTCGCTGGCGGTAGTAACTTTAAGGGTATCATTCTCCAAAACAAACTGTAGGGTAAAGAGGGCCTGACTCTTCACCAGTAATCGCTGGTTCTCACCAATTTTAATTTGATGAATGGGTAAGAGTTCAATTTCATCTGACTCGGGAGTTTTGGCACTAGCAAGCTGGGAGCAGACTTCACTCATGCCAAAAGTGCGGATTACGGGCCAACCCAGCTTTAAGGCTTCTTCTTTTAGTTTTGTACTTAAAAGATCCCCGCCCACAATCACAAATTTCAGAGCGTCGGGAGCTTTGATGCCCAGCTGGACTAGATCATACAGTTGAGTCGGGACAATGGTCGTAATGGTGGCGTCTTGTATCGTCTTGGACCAAACTTGAGGATTCCAAGTACGAGCATCAATGAGCTTGTTGCCTAAAAGATGGGCGCGGGCGAGAACTGAGAGCCCTCCGATGTGGTAGACCGGTAAAGAGAGCGCCCAGACATCATCTTTAGTCAGCTGAAAATGCTCATTACTAGCGCGGGCATTGGCAAACAGAGCATCGCGCGAGATAGCGTATCCTTTAACCCCACCGGTAGTGCCGGAAGAGAAAAGAATAAAGTGATGTTTTAAGCTATAGGGTGCCAGACTCGCAAGAATCTTTGGAGCAAGACTCTGGTACTGAGTGTGACAAATAATCTGCGGATCTTCTTTGTCAAAATCTATATTGAACATAGGCCCTTCCATTTAAGTCCACTGATCTCTTTATACATTTTTTGCACAGTTTTTTGATTGGCGCTAAAACCCTTTAAGTAGTTTCCATCAAAGAGATTCACTTCCTCCCGGTAAAAACCTTCCGTTTGGATACCATGAATGAGCGCTAAATTTCCTTCACGCAAGAGTTCGCAGTAAGCATGCCAGCGTCCCAGATTATGCCCCAGATAAGTACTAAAGATGACCGGAAGATCTGTGGTCGGTTTAAATTCCGCATTAGGTTTATAAACCACATACTCATAGGGGGAAGCATCAATAAAATCTTTGGCCGTTTTTAGTGGCAGACCACTCCAGTCACTCTCATGAAGAGGATCTTCGATATATTCAATCAGACCTAAAAGGTCCTGGGGGATTTCCTGGACAAACTTTAAAAACTCGCTACGTGAAAAAAGTCCGTTGGCGTCAAGTCGGGTAGGGATCTTGTTTTTAAGAGCGTGCATAAAACTGAAGTCGGAGGTGTCTTTGACTTTGTATTTAATCGCAGGCGCCAGTTCTTCTCCCACGTTCCACAGCTTGTGATTTTTAATGAGCTTCGGCTTGGTCCAATAAAGTTCATGGTCTCTTAAAAGAAAATCAAAGCACTTCTTCTCGTAAGAATTTTCCTGAAATTTAAAGATCTGGAGAATCTCATCAACACTTTTATCCCCCAAGGTGACATGGGGGAAGTAGTCACAGAAAGTGACTTTGTTGCCGAGAACCCCTTTTAGAAGCACTCCTTCCTGAACGTTCAAGGAGCTCAGGCGGTTTGAAACCTTAAGGGGAGTTAGCCTGTAAGGGCTATAGTAGACTTTCATAGATGAAAGCAAAGCTCAGTAGAAGGGAGAAAATAATTAAATGAATGCCGGAAAATTTTAGACCTTCATTAAGCTCTGCACCTTTATTCTTAAAGGTGATCACCGAGAGTTTCATGGCCGGAATCAAGGCGAGAAAGACCCAGTAAATCATAGTTAGATCACGAAAGTACTGAAGCAAGAGATAAGGTGTGAAGATGGTGGCAATAATAAAGTACTGATAAGTACTCTCCGAGAATCTGGTGGCCATGGTTCTTTTTCCTACTTCCTTATCGGTTTCACGGTCACGCAGATTATTGATGCCTATTAATGTGGTGGCCAGTAGTCCAAATATTGAAGCGAGGATGAAGGAGCCCAGGTTAACTTCCAGGGAGAAGAGATAATAAGAACCAATGACTGAAAAAAGCCCAAAGAAGAGGAAAACAAAAAGTTCCCCCAGGCCCCGGTAGGCGAGGGAAACCTTGCCCCCGGTATAACCGTAAGTGAGGTACAGTGAAACGATTCCTAAAACAAGAAAGGGCCAGCCTCCTCGAATAATAAGAGGAATACCACAGAGCGAGGCCAGGGCGACACAAGTGATGGCCCATTTTTTGACTGTTTTAATATCAACTAAACCTGCCGCCGAAACGCGAGTAGGTCCCACCCGTTTTTTATCCGCCCCTTTTTCATGATCAATGACATCGTTAAAAAAGTTAGTGGCCAGTTGAATGAAGAGTGCTCCGAGCACCGTAAGAGCGAGGTAGAAGGAAGCATTGGTCTTAGTCGTTGAAAGAGCGTAAGCATAGGCCACCATCGGAGGAATCACTCCTGCTAGTAAGGTCTTAGGTCGGGTGGCGAGGAGGAAGTTTTTCATAAAATACCTTCATGAGATAAAAGCTTTTTCAATTCTTCAGGATGTTGGAACAAGCGGTGACCGCCGGGAATGCCTCTGACTGCTATCCCGTGAGGCATAATTCGTTCCGTGGCAATTTCCATATATTTTTCATCAAAGAGACCCACAATCCACAGTACTTTGTCTTTATTTTGGATGAGTTCCGGAAGAAAATTTTCCTGTTTGGATAAGGCAAAGCGGTCAAAGAGTTCAGCGGATCTTTGATAGCGCTCTTCTGGCATCGGCGAAAGAGGAGCATCATGAAAGAAAATAGGATACTCATTCCAGTAAGCAAGAAACTCTTCCTGGTTTTTGGTTTTTAGTTCATTTAAAACGCTGAGTTCAAATTTTCTACGCTGATTTTTCTCCTCGATGCTCTCAAGGCCTGGATTGGTGTTGATGAGAACGAGCTTTTTAAGATTAAATTGATACTCGTGAGCGATCTCCATAGCAATCCTCGCTCCCATGGAATAACCAATAAGGATGTCCTCAGGACTAATCTGTGGAAATTCTTTTAGCTCATAAAGATTATGCAAGATAACGTTCTCGCCCTGGAGAAAGGCAAAGTCCTCGGGAGATCCTAAGAAGCCATGAAAGACATGAATCATGCTTGCCACTCCCGCAGGAAGGCCTCACTTTGCACGCGGGAAGGGTTAAGTTCCAGCACTTTGACTTTATTAAAGTCGGCAAGATCGCGACTATAGGAGAGTCTCAGTCCTTTGGTGATGTCCTCAAAATCGTTATTATGTTCCATGACAATTCGTTTATCGAGTTTGAGCATATCAAAGATGCGGCCGCCCTTATTATTAATGATAATGAGGTTTAAGTTCTCCGGCATGTCCCTCATACTGGAGAGGTCATAAAAGGTTGTGACATCGCCAAGAATGCAATGAACCTGCTTGTCTGTTCCCATGGCAAGTCCGATGGCCGAAGCGAGCTGGCCATCAATACCATTAACACCCCGGTTGCCATGAACCACAAAGTTCTTAGTCTGAGTTAATTCAAAAAAGCGGATCACCAGAGAATTGCCGAGAAAGATAATATCCTCCTCACTGATGAGTTCATTCAGCTTTTTACTAAAACTTATTTCTGCTTCAGGATATTTATGGATCAGTTCATCCAGAAGCCAGATGGTTTCATCGGCCACAGGATAAGGCAGAAGCCCTTTCAGAATGTTCCAGAATTCAGGACTTTTTGAAAGCTCTTCTGAGCTAAGGGGAAGGACCTCTCCAAAGGAGAGTCCCGGAAGATTTCTGGAATCAAAATGAAACACCGGCAGTGGGCCCTTCTCCAAGAGACGCCAGATCTTGGTCAAGGGAGTTTGGCCAACTCGGATGACAGCATCAAAGAATCCGGCCTGGAAAAGTTCGATCAGTTTCTTTTCAGTTTTAATACTGGAGAGGTCCCGACCCAAGCTTAAAGTTTCGGCATAAAAAGAGAGCTTCGTCTGAGCAAACTTTTCGATAAACGGTCTCATACTTTTATTTTCGTGAGAGAAAATAAACAGAGGCTTTTTAAATTTAGCGATAAACTGTTTAAAACTTTCCATCTCTTCATGAAAGGTCAGTTCCATCTTATGAGGTACGGTATCATCCACCAGCACATTGATATGAACGGGAAACTCAAGCCCACTTAAATTAATTTGAGAGAGTTCGGAGGAATCAATTTCCAGATATGTTCTTCGGCAACTTCTGGTGAGGCTTTCGTGCTCAATGGTCTGGGGGGAACCTGTACCATGAAGTTTTTTTGGACGGTCTCCGGAGATGAGTACTAGAGGAAGTTCTGAATAATAGGCCTCAAGCATTGCCGGTACACACTCAGCAACAGCTGTCCCCGAAGTGGTGCAAATACCGACCGGACGTTGTGTTATTTTGGACAAACCCAGGGCCTTGAAGCTTGCCATCCTTTCATCGTACTCAAATTTTACGTCGTGCTGGTCAAAGACCTTCAGGAGGTCATGATTACGGGCGCCGGTACAGAAGAATATTTTATTAAGGGCCGTTTTCATAAGTAGTGCTTTCTGATGGTATTTCTTTTTAAGTGAATTTCATCAAGTTCTTTTTCAAAAACAGATTCCGGAACAACACCGCCACCGCTTTCAATAAAGAGATGCTTATTCTCCCACTGAACATTTCGAATGGAGACAATAAATGTTTTGGATTCTCCAGTGATCAGACCAAAGGTTGAACCAAAATATCTCTTAGGATATTTAATGCCGTAGTTTGAGCCTTGTAAAAAATTCAAAGAGGCACTCTTAGGGTATCCGCCCAACGCCGCTGTCGGTGAAAAAGAATTGGTGAGATCAGTATAGTTTGTAGCAGCAGGCATCTGTGCTGTGATGTTGGTTTTTAAATGCACGATCGCTTTATAAGCATGAATGCCGGTTTGTCCGACTTCAGTCCGATCGGTAAAATTCCCGAGCTTTTCGCAAATATCATAGATCACCAGATCATGCTCATGTCGGTCTTTACTCGAATGGAGGAGTTTTTCTTCTTCACCTAAGCGGGCGGTTCCCGCCAGGGCGAAAGTCTCCAGAGACCCACCTTTTGCATGATAGAGTAGTTCCGGAGTGCTGCCGATGACACCATACTGACCATTCCAGAATCCATAAGGAATTCCAGTGCCAAACTCAAAGACCTTTTTTATAAGATGGGTGATTGTTCGCTCACCTTCAAAACTCTCATAGTCTTCCCGGGAAACCAAAACTACCTTTTGCAGTTCCTGACCAAAAACACTCTGCAGTAACGAGAAGTCTTTCTGATAAAGATCATCATCATTACTAATAGGCGAGAAGTGGTCGTGTCCAACTTCTGGTATGGAAACTTCACTTCTATGGATTTTTAAGGTTGCTGCCGGTACATAGGAGAGATAGGTGTTCTGATAAAAGTCTTTGAGATAAAAAACAGGATCGGCCGTTTCAAGAAATTGTTCTACCACCGTGAAGCAGCCTCCCTTGGCAAAAGTGACGTATTCTCCGTCACTTGAGCTTAGAAAGGCGCCAAGCTTAAAAAAATCACGATCAAGCCATTTTAAAAGAGCTGATGGTGATTCTTTCATTTAATACATCCAGGGAAATTTCTCAAACTCAGGTTGTCTTTTTTCCAGGAATGAATTTCTTCCTTCTTGAGCTTCTTCTGTGCCATAGGCCAGACGAGTGGCCTCACCAGCATAAACCTGTTGTCCCACCAGTCCGTCATCAATCAGGTTAAAACCAAACTTAAGCATCTTAATGGCCGTAGGGGATTTGTGACAAATGATATTGGCCCATTCCAGACCAACTTTTTCAAGGTCTGCATGAGGAACAACTTTATTGACCATGCCCATCTCGAAAGCTTCCTGAGCAGTATATTTTTGCTCCAGAAAGAAAACTTCACGGGCACGTTTTTGACCGACCTGGCGGGCGAGATAGGCCGAACCAAAGCCGCCGTCAAAACTTGCTACCTTGGCATCTGATTGCATGAAAATAGCATGCTCTTTTGAAGCAATGGTCATATCGCAAACAACATGCAGAGAGTGTCCACCGCCCACGGCCCAACCAGGGACCATAGCGATGACTACTTTTGGCATGAAACGAATCATGCGCTGAACTTCCAGAATATGAAGCCTGCCGTGAGCGACTGGCATGCCTGGCTTGGTATCTTTGTATTCATAACCTGATTTGCCGCGAACGTTTTGATCTCCACCGGAGCAGAAGGCCCAGCCGCCATCTTTGGAAGAGGGGCCATTGCCGGTCAATAAAATGGCGCCAACATCGTTTTGACGATGAGACCATTCAAGGGCCGTCAGGAGTTCATCAACGGTTTGCGGGCGGAAGGCATTTCGTAAATCAGGACGGTTAAAGGCAATTCGTACCGCGCCGGTATTTTTGGCCTTGTGAAAAGTGATGTCTTCGAATTTTACATCCGTGACTTCATTCCATTCTTTCGGATCAAAAATAGGAGAGATCATTATTTGGCCTCATTATTGGCATAGTAGATATAAGCGATGCCACCAAAAACCGGAATGAATCCAATGTTCTTGAAGCTCATATTCTTCTTCATGATATCAACAAAAGTTTGTCCACTTGGGAAGGTCTCAGAAGAAGCAATGAGATACTCATAAGCATCTTTTCTTTTTGAGATCAGACCAAAAAGTGGAACATACAAACGAAGAAGGGTGAAATAGAGCTTTTTATAGAGCTTATTTTTTGGCTGACCAAACTCCAGAATATAAACAGCATTTGAAACGCGGCCCAATTCCTTTAGTCCCAAATCCAGGCTCTCCACATTACGGATCCCGAAAGAGATGGTGGCCACATCAAAAGATTTGTCCCCAAAAGGAAGATGCTGAATATCAGCGACCTTGAACTCTACTGGTAGTGGATTAACCTTAGCGCGCTCAAGGGCAAAATCAATCATGCCTGATGAGAAATCAATCCCCACCACTTGCCCCGGGCAAGACTCTTTTAATTTAAAAGCAATGTCTCCGGTACCGGTAGCGCAATCCAGGGCCGTTTGAGGTTTAGATTTAAGAGCGATCCGGACAAACTTTCTTTTCCATAAACGATGAGTTCCAACAGAGAGTACATCATTTAAGAGATCATACTTGTGAGAGATGTCGTTAAACATCACGCGGACAAAATCGGCTTTTGCCATAAATTACATCCTGAGTTCTTTTTCAAATATTGTGGCGAGTTTTTTTAACTTATCAACCATTTCATTAAATTGCGGAATGTTGAGCGCTTGCTGGCCGTCAGAGAGGGCACAAGCTGGTTCCGGATGCACTTCCACCATCAGACCATCGGCCCCTGCCGCTACTGCGGCATAAGCAGCATCTGCCACATAAGGGGTTAGTCCCATACTGTGCGAAGGATCCACCAAAACTTTGAAGGGAGTATTTTTCTTTAAGTAAATAACGGAACCAAGATCCAGAAGATTTCTAAGTTTGTTATCAAATGAGCGAACTCCTCTCTCACAGAGGATGATATTCTTCTCACCTAGGTTGAAAAGATACTCAGCTGCTCCTAACCACTCCGAAATGGTGGCGCTAAAGGCGCGCTTCAAAATCACCGGACGGTTATAGCGCGAGAGCTCTTTTAAGAGTTCATAGTTATACATGTTACGGGCACCCACCTGGAATACCGAAGTAACCGGCAAGAGGGTTTCAATCTGACGGGCATCGGTGACTTCAGTGATAAAATCAAAAGGGATTTCCTGCTTGAGTTTTTTTACCACTTCCAAGCCTTCATCTCCCAGACCCTGGAAAGATTTGGCGTTAGTACGCATCTTATGAATTCCACCTCGAATAAGAGTAGGGCGATTTTCATTGGTTAGAATTGTCCGTAATTGTGATTCTGATTCCACGGCACAGGGGCCAGCAATCAAAAAAAGTTCATTGGGACGAAAATTTAAAGCATTAGTTTCCATAAAAAATTTTGGACCTTACAGGGGTCACGAACTCACTTGGAAAGAGTGTGAAATGAATAACACAGGTGTAACCAATTTTACTCTTAATGGAAAGCGTAATCGTGCCCATTTTCCCTAGACATATTCATTCTTGGTGAGCTATCCATTTGTTTTAACTTCAATTGGATTTATATGTCATTTCCTGTTCCTTGTTACATTGGTTTGGTTCATGGACCTATTCGCTCTAAAGATGGTTCCGAGATCACTACTTCGGTCACAAATCTGGATATCCATGATATTGCCCGTACCGCCCGAACGTTCGGATTTAAACGATATTTCTTGATCACACCGATCAAGAACCAGCAGGCGATGGTAAAAAAAATTCTGGGATTCTGGGAGACCGATTCTGGTTTGATTTATAATCCTGATCGAAAAAATGCCCTGGCGGAAGCCGAGGTTATTGATTCTATAGAGATGGCGATCCAGGAGATCACCAGAATTGAAGGAAAGAAGCCGTGCGTTGTTGTGACTGGGGCCAATTTCGAATCCTATGATGGCAAAGAAAAAGAGCTGATGCAAAAGTTACAGCTTGACGGTAACCCTATGTTCTTGTTATTTGGTACAGGATGGGGATTAACCGCTCCGGTTGTTGAACAGGCCGATTTTCGGCTAGAGCCTATATTTGGCATAGCAGATGACGGATATAATCATCTGTCTGTTCGTTCAGCAGTTGCAATTTATTGTGACCGACTGGCCAGGAGCCTCTGATCCTATAATATTTTTCCTTCCCTCTGGTCCCAGGTGTGACGAATGGAAGGCTCGTTTGTGAGGACGTTATGAATTTGATCGATGTTGTTGAAAAGAACTACGCAAACCCAAACTCTTCAAAAATCTCTGGTTTCAGAACTGGTGATACAATTGAAGTTGCTGTTCGAATCAAAGAAGGCGAAAAGACTCGTATTCAGAATTTCCAAGGTACATGCATTGCCATGAAACACCCTGGTCAAATGAATGGTCACTTCCGCGTTCGTAAGATTTCTGACGGCGTAGGTGTTGAGCGCGTTTTCCCATTCCATTCGCCGGCAGTTGAAGGTGTCAAGATTATCTCTAAAGGTAAATCTCGTCGCGCTAAACACAACTACCTTCGTACTAGAACTGGTAAAGCAGCTCGCGTTGCTGTTGATTACTCTCGTTAATCAAAAAAACGGATTCAAAAGCAGAAAGGCCCCGAAAGGGGCCTTTCGTTTTTTGTGGGGTTCTCTTGAATTTCGTCTTCCTGCTCTTTCTTCTAATTCCACTTTCTTATGCACAGATAACCAAAAAACTTCCAACCGAACAGATCGCTCCATCGACATCAAAACATCTAAGGCAAGAGTCTCTGGGCTCAGTGATGATCGGCTATCAGTTTTTTGGTACGTGGCTGCCTTCGAAAAAAACGATTTCTTATACACATATTTTTAATGAAGAGTGGTCACTCGAGGGTGAGTACTCCTGGTCCACTATCAGTTTTCCTGTCGTCGGCATCGACTTAGGAGAGATTAAAGAACAAAGATACACTCTTCAGGCACGCCGTTACATGGGAAACTCCTTTCATCTCACTTTCGGAGCTGTTTTAAGTGAATTTAGGGCACGACTGGGTAGTGATTTCCTGGATGATATGGGAAATGAAATCACCTCCGATTTTAAAGTTGAGAACATCGGGCTTACAGCGGGGATAGGTAACAGATGGCAATGGCAAAACGGTGTGACAGTGGGAATCGACTGGTTTCGCATGAATATGCCACTCTTTGAGACCGAGCTTGATGACAATGTCCTGAAGTCTATTCCTGGCAGTGAAGATCAGGATGAAGTGGAGAAAGTCATCAGGGTCTTTAATCATCTTCCTTCCTTCGTGGTGTTGGGAGTAAATGTCGGTTATACATTCTAGACGAAAAGAGTCGATTTATTGTATCAACAGCTTAAATGCTGGAACTAAAACTTATTTCTGAATATCCTCAAGAGATTCTTGCCACTGATGAAGTGGGCCGGGGTCCACTTGGTGGGCCTGTCGTGGTCGGTGCCATTCGTCTTTTTAGTGAAGACAAAGAGGCCTTAAAAAATCTGTTAAAATTTCTAAAAACCAAGGGCATCAAAGACTCCAAAAAATTGTCTTCCCAGGATAGACTGGCCGTTTTAAAAAAACTCGGCATCTCATTAAGCCCTTTCAAGCAAAAAGAAGTGATCAGCTTCAAAGGAATTGAGATTAGTTACATTACCTGGGACATTGATAATGAAATCATTGATCAGGAAAACATTCTCGCTGCTAGTTTGCGTGGGATGAGAGAGGCGTCGGAGTCACTTTCAAAAGCGAAAAAAAATCAGACGACAGTTTTGATTGATGGCCATATGAAACTGCGCTGGGGCAAAAAAGAATCTCCCTGGAATGAAATACCGGTTGTAAAAGGGGACACAAAATCAGTCCTGATCGGTCTGGCTTCCATTATCGCCAAAGAAAAGCGTGATGCTTTCATGAGAGATATGCATGAGCTTTATCCCCAATACGGATTTGGTAAGCACTTCGGTTATCCAACCAAAGAACACCGACTGGCCATCGAAGAGCATGGCCCCTGTCCGATCCACCGAAAAACTTTCAAAGGCGTCAAAGAATTCGTCCGGGCTTAAGCTGGAGGTGAAGTTCTCTCTGTCCTTTCATGCACAAGGAACTGCACTGCTGGTTTCACCTCAGCTTCTCAGAAGTAGATCGCTCGGCCAAATTGATTTGGCCCGAATCCGAAAAGATAAAGATGGCTGGCTTCTGGAAATTGCAGAAGTCAAAAGTTCCGAAGTCGGGGAAGAACAATTCCTGCGCTTTCAAAAATCCCGACTGATGAATGCTCAAAAATTTCTGGCAGGATTATTCGGGCACCGCTCAAAACTCATACGGCTGGTCGGATAATTTTTTTTAACTTTCACTCTCAAAACTACGTTATAAGTTTAAGGATGATCGAATTAAAGCTTATTTCCGATTTCCCTCAGGAGATCATTGCCGTCGATGAAGTAGGTCGCTCTCCTCTTAGTGGACCAGTGGTCATCGGGGCCATCCGGGTGCTGGTTGCAGATCATCAGTCCCTCATCACACTGCTCAGATCTCTGCGCCGGAATGGAGTCAAAGACTCCAAACTTTTAAGTTCAGCGAGCAGGAAACTGCTCCTGGAAAAATTTCAAATAATACAAATCCCTTTTCGCCAGAAAGGTGCCTTCTATTGGAAAGGGCTGGAGATCAATTTTGTGACATGGGAGATGGATCATGAAGTGATCGACTCGGAAAATATTTTTCAGACCTCCATGAGAGGGATGAAAGAGGCGGCGCAATTTTTGAGTAGTAGTGACAAGACTCGAACGACGGTCTTGATTGATGGGCACATGAAGTTTCGTTGGAAGAGTGAGGCGGAAGCCTGGAAGGAGATCGCCATCATAAAAGGGGATGTGAAGTCTTCACTGATAGGACTGGCGGCAATTATGGCGAAAGAAAAGCGTGATGATTTGATGAGACAGATGCACGAGCTCTATCCCCACTATGGATTTCAAACAAATTTTGGATACCCCACCCGGGAGCATCGCCTGGCGATTGAAGAACATGGCCCTTGTCCCATTCATCGCAAGACTTTTAATAAAGTTAAAGAGTTTATACATCTCATGAAAAATAAAACCGAAGAAGTCGGATAACTGTTTTTTTTGCAAAAAATACAAAGATTCATTACTCTTAAAGTATGAAAAAATCTTTATGCACACTTCTGGTTGTTCTGTTCACCCTTACGATGATTAAGCCCAATGAGGCCCGCGCTGAAATCCCTGTTAAGACCAAGGCTTTCTTGACGATCGTCGGTTATGGAGCGGCCGGTGGTGCTATCTTAGGTGCGGCCTCTCTGGCCTTTGGTGGATCGAGCAGAAATATCGCTCAGGGTGCTTCCTTGGGTCTTTATGCCGGGATTTTATTCGGAACCTATGTCCTGGTGTCACATCACCAAAAGCGCTATGGCAGTTACGACGACAGTTCTTCTCCTTATCAGGAAGCAAACGATATCTATAGTGATGAATACCGCGAAGACGAGGGTGGGTCGAGTTCTGACTCTAATGGACGCGATGGATTCTTTGATCGTTTTCAAGTGATGCAGCAGAAGTTTGGTGGCAAAAAAAGAGGAAGCCAGATGCCTCCTCTTCAAATCAACTTACTGCAATATCATTTTTAGTTTTCAAAAGTCTGATTGCGATTTCCGAATCTCGTGTTGAGATTATCGATCTCGTCATTGTCGAAGTTCATGAGTTCGGCCACATAATCGGCTTCGTTTATTGATAAGAGACGAAAAATCTTTAAGAATTCCGGCTTAACATTGGAAAGACTCACATTGGCCTTGCGGCTTTCCTTGATAAATTTAACTGTTTCCACAAAATGACAAATTCCTGAAGAACCCACAAAATCAATGGCGCCAAGATCAATGGTGATTTCGGAGTTAGGGTTAGAATTGGCGATATTTTGAAGCTCATTTCTTAGGGGAAGTGAATGATCGTAGTTTAAATCCCCTTGCATATGAACGATAATGTTTCCATTAGCGTCTCTTAGAACATTGGCCTTCATACTCATGGGGTAACTCCTTTTGGGTGGGTTGGCGATTCGCCAGTACTTGGTCATTTTAGCATGAGACTTAAAAGGGGTTTAGAGTGGGAAAAATTATTCTCTTAAATACGCCAATCGGTAATCTCGGGGATCTTACTCCCAGAGTTTCGGAGGCCTTGAAAGGCGGTACCCAGTTTGCCGTGGAAGATACTCGGGTATTCAAAGATCTTTTAAGTCATCTTGGAATCAGCTTGGTGGGGAAAAGAATCGTTTCTCTGCATGATCAATCGGAAAGTGGGCAAGTGGAAAAACTCATTGAAATGGCCCGCCATGAAGACCTCTATGTGGCCTCAGAAGCTGGTAGTCCCATTGTCTCAGATCCGGCCTATCCTTTAGTAGTCGCGGCCTATGAAAACGACATTAAAGTGGAATCCTATTCAGGAGTTTCTTCTCCCATCATGGCACTGGAACTCTCAGGATTGCCACCCATTCCTTTTCAATTCCATGGGTTTCTTCCCCGAGAAAGCGGTAAAAGGACTAAAATCTTCGCTGAAGTCGGTTACGGAACCCACATATTCTTTGAGGCACCTACCAGGGTAGAAGAGACGCTCGATGAGCTGGCGAAGGTGCGTCCAGAGGTGGATGTGGCCATTGTCCGGGAGCTTTCCAAAAAGTTTGAACAGGTCATGAAGCTCAAGGCCGGTGAGTGGCCTGCCCGTAAGGCCGAGGTTAATTTTAAGGGGGAGTTTATCTTTTTGTTTCATAATAAAGAAAACAAAAGCGGTCTCTCAAGTGAGCTAAAGAACCTGGCCCAAGAAATTGTCTCCGGGGGTGCCACTCCCAAGCAGCTCTCAAAGCTGTTGGGTGAAATACTTGATCGTCCAACTAAAGATATTTACACAGAGCTTAATCGCCAGAAGAGGTAGGTAAGAAAGAGTAGTTTGAGAATATTTATAAACACTTTACAATAAAATAATGAAGATACAGGTTCTTGGCGGTCATGGTGGATTAGCAAAGGGATTTTCTACTACATCATTTCTGATCGATGAAAAATTATTAATTGATGCCGGGGCGGTGGCCGCGACTCTGACTATTGAGCAGCAGACCAATATTGATTTTATTCTGATCTCTCATTGCCACCTGGACCACATTAAAGATCTCGCTTTTATTTCAGATAATTGTTTTGGACTTAAAGGAAAACCCTTTGAGGTTTATACACACCAGACAGTAAAACAAATTATCAAAGATCATTTCTTAAATGATATTATCTGGCCTGATTTTACCATCTTGCCTAATAAAAATAATCCAACCATTTCGATTAATGCCATAGCGGAAGAAGTGAAATTTTCTCTGGGTGATTATCATATTATTCCGGTGAAAGTGAATCACGCTCACGATGCCATGGGCTTTATCATAGAGAAGGGTGACTCTGCCGTTCTTTTTACTCTCGACACCGGCCCCACTGAGCGGATCTGGGAAGTTGCCCGCCAGCAACCCAATCTGAAGGCCATTTTTACTGAAGTCAGTTTTCCCAATCAGTTAAGCAAAGTAGCAGAACTCTCTGATCATCACACTCCCAAATCCATTGAAAAAGAGATGCTCAAAATGCCTCAGGATATTCCTATCATTCTGACTCATTTGAAGCCCAATTATCAGGATCTCATTTTAAAAGAAATGCAGGGGATTGGAAATGGACGCGTAAAAGTCCTTGAACACGACGGCGAAGAATTCAACTTTTAAATTTATTTGATCCCGACAGCTGAAGTGTCACTAGTACCGCGAATTCTTGTTTGCGGTTGAGGGGTGCTGCTTCTGCCTCCAAAGGATGCAGGGGCCTTGACTGGATTTAGCATATCGATGGTCACACATTTTTCAGCTTTCTTATCACCCTTGCTGATTTCACCGCAGACATCGTAGTTAACGGTGGCCCGTGCTTGAATGGTTTCCAGAGGGTCTCTGGATGTCTCAGTGGAAGGTGTTTTGGTTTCGCTCTCTTTTTCCGGTTGGCCTGCCAGATCCTTATTTATGTCGGTCTCGACTTTAGGAGTGGTCGTTACCCAGCCTTCTTTTGGTTTAAAATCACCATTATTTTTAATCTTCCATTTTAAAGACCAGCCCTCGTTAGGTTCACTGATCTTGGCCGTCACTTTGTACTTGTCTGTACCGGAAGCCTCTTTGGCCACATCAAGGGTTGGGATGGTTTCTTCAACCGGTTTTTCTTCGGCTTTTACTTCAGCTGCACAATCCAGACTGACAGTTTCCTCACCAATGGTTCCAGTGAGCTTGATTGAGATAGGTTCTGAAGTCGAAATGTCCTTGGATGTTTCTTTAAAATCAGCAGCGCCACCGTCTTTGTCTGTAACTTCATAACTACAGGAGTATTGAGGAGCAGCGGTTTCGCCTTCTTTCACTTCTGCAGCCGCGGCGGCAGTACAAACGGTATTTTTACAAAGGTATTCTTTCTTAGGTGGAGTCTCTACCTTTTTTTCTTCAGGCTTAGTTTCAGGAGGAGTGACTTCGACTATTTTAGGAGGAGAGCCACCGCAAAATTTCGTGTATTCTTCCGGAGTGTTGGTTTGAATATCAATCACGAAATTTTTATAATAGTCTCTTACCGCCGCAGGTGCTGAAGTCATGCGGTCAAATTTATCTTTGGCGAAATCTCTGATATTTTGAAAGATGGTCGTGTCCATCGCAAATTTTGGATCTTCACAAATCGTCGTTTCCGCCATCATTTCCATCATTGAGTAACAGGTCTGATGAGGCTGCATATACTTCACATAATCTCTGTTGAAGTTGTTTTTTGGATCCACGCAAATGCAGGATTTAAAAATGAGCTGCTGAACACTTTCAAAAATGGCCGGCTTTTCAGAGAGGGCCTTTCTTAAATAACCCAATCGGCTCTCAACTGAGTCCTGATCAGAGGAGCTTTTTTCTTCCAGAGCGGCCCTCATGCAATACAGAGAAGAGTTGTCCGCTTGATTGACTCCGGTGGCACTAACTCCGGCATCAACGCAAAAGAGCGTGTTGTCTGCTTGTTTTTTATAACCAAAAACAACTGGATTACAGGTAATTTTATTTTTTCCCATACAGCTGCTGTCGGTAGCGTAAGCAAGAGTTTCCGGAGGATATTTGGTGGCCTGGATTCCGTCAGTTAAATGATTTGGATGCAGGCAAAGAGATCGTTTCGTGGTGGTGCCATCTGCGAGTTTGACTCCTTTAAGAGACATTCGGGAGATCCATCCACCATAGATGCAAACTTCAGGTTTTTTTAGAAGATTACTGAAGTCATCAGCGATCTTTTCAAATTCCTTGGCCGATCTGGAGGTGGGGGTGGCGAGGGCGGCAGCATAAGCATTACTGATAAGAAGTGATTTTAATTTTTGAAGAACTTGTACGTATTGTTTTATTTTTTCATGATTAGGGTTGGTAGAGACTATTTCTTTGGCATATTTTGATTCGAGTTCCACCACCATTTCCATGGTTTTAATGATGTAGTGGTTCTTTTCAGTATCTGTCAGGTGGACAAATTCCGCGTGAGAATAAGGGGCCCGCGCATACGAGCTTATATTCATCAAGCAACAGAGAATGAGTGTTAAAGAAGCTTTAAACATGGTCCTACCTTAGAGAACTCATCGGAATTAAATGCTATTTCCTTTATTTATCATAAGCGCGAGCGCGTTTTTTTGGTGGGATCTTATGGGAACTTGAGGGCGTTTTTTGTATTTTTAATGACTTGCGGTCGTAAAATGGATGAAAAAAAGGATAGTTAAGGGAGAACTTGCCTGAGATTACTGGCATTTTCCTTCTCAAAGCTTCAACTCTCTTCTAAGATATGGTCTTTAAAATCTATCTAAAAATGGAAGGGTTACAATGGGCTGGTTTCATCAGGTCAAAAATCCAAAACTTAAAAACGTAAAAAAACTTGTCTCTAATACGCCAGTGGGATTGTGGAAAAAATGCAATCAGTGCGGCGAAATCCTTCAGACTGAAAAGCTGGAAGAAAATCTTAATGTCTGTCCGCTCTGTGATTATCATTACCGAATTTCGGCCTATGAACGTATTGCTGTCATGACTGATGAGAATAGCTTCGAAGAAATCAGCCCTGATCTCATTTCCAATAATCCGCTGCAGTTTTCGGATAAAATGCCTTACGTGCAAAGACTTCAGAATGCGATTAAGACCACTGGCATTAAGGATACAACGGTTTGTGGTACGGCCACGATTGATGGAAAACCTGTTGCCTTGGCGGTGATGGATTTTCGTTTCATGGGTGGATCCATGGGAGTTGTGACTGGTGAGAAAGTTGCTTTGGCGATGGACATTGGTTATGAGAAAAAAATCCCGGTGATTGTCGTTTCTTGTTCTGGTGGTGCCCGTATGCAGGAAGGTATTCTTTCTCTTATGCAAATGGCCAAAACCTCAGCTTCTCGTGCCCGTCTGAAGAATGCCGGCATACCCTATATCTCTATGCTGACTGATCCCACTACTGGTGGTGTGGCCGCTAGTTTTGCCATGTTGGGCGATATCAATATCTCTGAACCTAAGGCCCTGATAGGCTTTGCTGGTCCACGAGTAATTGAACAATCAATCCGTCAGACACTGCCGGAAGGATTCCAGCGATCTGAATTCTTAAAAGATCATGGTTTCATTGACCGAATTATCCACAGAAAAGACCTTCGAAAAGAACTAGGCTTTTTTGTAAAAATGTTCACGCCATAATTCATGCAAGAACTTTTAGAAATGCTCCTGACCCATTACGGTCAGGAGCATATGCGCCCAGGCCTTGAACGAATTCGCCAGGCCCTGAAAAAAATTCTGCCCCATTTTTCTCAAACTAAAATAGTGATCATAGCCGGTACCAATGGAAAGGGTGAAACGACTCTCAGACTTTCAAAACTTCTCAAAGATCACTCGCATTTTGTCTGGACCTCTCCCCACATAGAAAGAATTACTGAAAGATTCCGCAGTGAAAACGGAGAAATTGATCTTGCTCATTTGCGAGAGGTAGTAGAGGCCTGTCATCAGGTCGTTCAACAAGAAAAGCTCGAGCTCTCTTTTTACGAATTCTTATTTTTTGTTTTCTGTACCTGGGCCGCGGAGAATCCACCGGAGTATCTTTTGCTGGAAGTAGGACTAGGGGGAAAGCTTGATGCTGTGAATGTATTTGATGCAGACCTGGTTTTGCTGCCGTCTGTTTCCCGTGATCATCAGGAAATTCTTGGCAGAAGATTTGACCAGATTCTCTCCGAAAAACTGGGAACGTTAAGACCGGGGTCACTGCTTATTCATTATTTGGAAAGTCATTACCTACTAGAGAGGGCCCAGATAATTGCCGAGTGTGTAGGGGCAAAGGTCGTAGCTTTAAAGTCGCAGTTAAACCTTCCCGCTTATGAGTTCTCTCTTCGGAATGAAGCATTGGCCGGTGCGGCATACTGTCACCTCGCTGAAAGAGCTTTTATTGGCAATGAATGGAACAGACCTGTCGCACTTTTAGAGCACCGAGGTGAAGTTCTGAAGAACCAGCATGAATGGATTTTTTTCGGCTCTCATAATGTCGATGGACTGCGAAAACTTATTCAATTTTTACACTCTGGGACTTATACTTTTCCAAGACCTCCATTTGATCTTGTTATCATGGCCTTCTCGAAGAGAAATCTGCAGGATATTCGGGTTATGATGAAAATGGCAAAACGGGCCGGACTGGGAAAAATGGTTGTGACTGTTTTTGATCATCCTAAGGCCATGCCATCAGATGTAATGGAAGCTCTCTCTCGTGAAGAAGGGTCAGAATTTGTTCAAGATATTGTTTCATATGTTCGGGGACAGGAAGAAAATCAAAGGATTTTGGTTACTGGCTCTTATTATTTTATTGGCACCATTAAGTCACTCCTGGGCGGCCAGTGCTCCTCAATTAACCCTGGGTGATAAGCTTTCAATTTTTTCAGACAAAGCATACCGAAAAAATAACGGCCGCTACTTTGAGGCCGTAGGCAACGTTGTCATCATTAGTCAGCAGGACACTGTTTACGGTGAGCTGGCCTCTCTTGATCAGGACACCATGATGGTGAAGATGGAAGGGAATGTCCGCTTTATCACCAAAGATATGACTCTCTATGGCTCCCATGTGGAATACAATCTCGTCACTGGGGCCGCTAATATCAGAAACGCCCGGATTATGACTTCGTCCTTTAATCTGGTGTCCACTAAGCTCTTAAGAGTAAATGAGAATGAATACCTGGCAGAAGAAGCAGAGTTTACGACTTGCAAAGACTGCGCAGAATCCTGGTCTGTTTACGGTAAAAATATCAAAATTCAGGTTGGAGAATATGTTCAGATCAAGCATGGTCTTTTAAAGATCAAGGGCGTTGACGTTATTTATATTCCCTACATTATTTTGCCCATCTTAAATAAAAGAAAAACAGGACTTCTGATTCCGAGGGTCTCTAGCCGCCAAGGAGAGGGTCTGTCTTTTGAGCAGCCTGTTTTTTGGGCCATTGATGATCATAAAGACATGACTTTTAGTCCGACTTTTTGGGCGGAAAGAGGTTATGGCGGTGATTTTCAGTATCGTCAGCGATTTTCTGGAATGTCATGGTTTGAAACAACGAATCGTTTGGTGAACGATACCATTTATCAGCCGGGCCAGAAGAATGAAGATAAGTCGGGAGAAGAGTTCTTTCGTTACTTCACCGAAATTGAATCCCATCAGTTTTGGTCTCCGAACTTCGGGTCTCATTTTCGTTATACCGGAACTCGTGACCTGGACATGGTCATCGATCATCCTCAATTTACTGATCCTAAAATTCTGGGAAGTGATTTGGGGTTTGAGGGCTTTATCAATTGGAGACAAGACTTCTATACGCTAGGTGCAGATGCCCACTATTTGCGCAATCAGCTTTACTTCGAGCCAACCGAATTTGACCGCTCTTATGTTCAGGTCATGCCTCGCTTGAATCTCAATACTGTTCCCTATTCTCTCGTGCAGTCCAAGACTCCTTTCTTTCAGCATATCGCTGTTGGTGCTGATGGATCTTTCGCCCGTTTTCGGCAGGTTGATGAAGACGATGAGCTTTTTATCAGAAATGCTGATCGAGTATCAGTTCAACCCTATGTCATGTGGCATCTTTTGACTTTGGGACCTGTGAGCTTGAAGACCCGTTATACTTTTGACCAACAGACTTACCGTTTTGCTGATCAGGATGAACCGGGCTTCGGAAAATCGGCCGGATTATTCCGCACCGAAGTCAGCTTCACCATGGATAAAGTTTTTGGCCTGGCCTTTGAAGAAAAAATCCCTTTGAAATATATTTCGGAGAGTGACTTAAAGGCCCTGCGTGAAGAGAGAAAACAAGGGCTCGCACCAATCCAGCAATCTGAGAAAAAAAATCGTCTGGTAGGGGAAATGCCGGAGTTTGAGTCTTCCCTGGCCAAAGACAACATTGTCCAGGTCAGAAATAGTTACCGACATTCCCAGGAATTTAAGCTTCTCCATCATTTTATTTCTGCTGAAAGTGAGTATGGAAATAAGCGCTTTTTGGGGCAGATTAGAAACAGTCAAATCGGTCAGTTTGACTATGAGGACGCTTTAAGATCAGAGGAATATTTATTTGGTGCCAATACCACCAGAACTATAGTCCCACCGGAAAATACTCTGGAGTTGCAATGGAACAACACTCTTATTCGAAAATCTCCGAAAGCCTTTAGTTACCTAGTGGATGAAAAATATCTAAGAGATAATTTTAATTATCAAAGAATTGGTTACTTCAATGTTTCGCAGGGGTACTTATTGAATAAAGTGGAAGAAGAAGACGAGGATTTTAGGCAGCGCCTGACCCGCCTTATGCTTGGGTCAGGTTATTATGGCGACCGTTGGTTTGTTACGATGCAGGAATATTACTTCCACTATGATAACCAGAATATTTTTAACCTCAATTTTACCCGGCGCTTTGAATACCTGAATGTGTTTTCCAGTTATAATTATAACTCCTTTAATACCTCTAATCTCAACACGCTCTCCTTTGGTGGCCAGGTCAGACCAACGGATGTCTTAGGGGTAGCGATGGTAAGAGATGTGGATTTAGAAGCGGGCCAAAATATCCGGACGGTTTATTCCCTGGATATTATGCCTCATAACAATTGCTGGATTCTTAATTTGAATTATCGCGATGGTCTGCTTGATTCCCGCTATTCTTTCAACGTCATATTCAACTTCGGAGATGAAAGTTTCGAACGTTACCGAAACGATTATTTCGGAGTGAAGAGACTGTGAAAAAAGCGACTTTCATCGATTTTGAAGATAGTTTCTCTTACAACGTAGTTCAGGAACTGTGTGATATTGGATTGGAAGTTGAAGTTATCTCTTGGAAAGATTTTGATAAAAATCCAACCCGGGGGCTGCTGGTCTTGGGTCCTGGGCCAGGACACCCCGATGATTACCAGCGACTTTTTCCTCTGATTAAAAACTGGTTAAATGAAGGGAGACCCTTGTTTGGGGTTTGCCTGGGTCATCAGATATTCTGGCGGCTTCAGCATGAAGATGTGGTGAGATCCAAGGAACCGCTTCATGGACAAAAAGTGAAGCTTAAGCTCACTCCCGAGTGGAGGGAATGGTTAAAAATTGAGGGCGAAGTTTTTGTTCAGCGCTACAATTCTTTGACGGTTCTTGGTCAGGGCGCTTTTAGAAATCCTTATATTCAAAATTTCGTTCAAGATGATGAAATCATGATCAGTAGAACTCCGAATGTGATAACGTATCAATTCCATCCGGAATCTATAGGAACAAGTTTCCGAAAAGAGTTTATGATGACCCTTTATAGTATAATGACCTAATGAATACTCTCATCGTCCATGGGTGTTATGATGCCACCACGCTAAATACGTTACTGGATCTTGGAGTCAAAGACTTTGCTTTTGACCTGCGCGGAAGGTCCCAAAATCTTATTCCCTTTAAAACTCTCTCTGAATTATTGAATCATCTTAATACCTCCCGGGTCTTTTTAACTTTCGAAAATGATCGCCAAGAAACGATTGAAGCGGGATTGAATCTATTGAAATTCTGGAAAGGGAAGTTGGTTTTGATTTTCCGTGACCAACAGGAAAGTAGTTTTTATGCTGGCCTCAAGGAACCTTTTTTCTGGATGTTTCATCCGGCCGCTGATTATAAATCCATTCTTCAATTGGAAAATATACAGGGGATTTTGCTTCCCTTAAAATGGCAGGAGCAGTATCAAAAACTTCCGGATTTATGGAAAATAATTGATGAAAAACAGATGGACGTCTATCTCCATGCTGAAAATTTTGAAGAGGCCTTGAATTTAAATCTCGATCATGATCTGAAATTCAGTCTTGATCTAGGTTCAGAGATTGAGTCAGAATACAGAAAAGTTGATCAGGCCAAACTCAGAGGAATGAAATTTGGGAGAAAAATGAAATGAAAGTGCTGCTTGCTAATGATGATGGAGTGATGGCCCCAGGAATTCGTGCTCTTTATAAAGAATTAAGTCCTGTTCACGATACGACCATTATTGCTCCTTCAGAGGAGCGCTCGACTACCGGCCATTCTTTAAGTTTGGATAAACCACTTCGCATCGAGAAACTTGAAGAGAAAATTTATGCTTGTTCCGGTTATCCCAGTGATTGTGTCCTGATGGGACTGGGACATGTTTTAAAAGATACAAGACCTGATGTAGTAGTCTCTGGCATTAATCGCGGGGCCAATTTAGGGCAAGATCTTTATTATTCAGGAACCGTTGCCGCCGCCCGAGAAGCCGCTTTTCACCATGTTCCCTCAATTGCTGTAAGCCTGGTTTTTAATTCCGTCACTGAGGATCATCTTTATCCGGTGGCCGCAACTGTCATTAAATGGTGTTTAGAAGCGGGGATCCATAAGGTCATACCCCCTATGACTTTGATAAATATCAACGTTCCGAACCTGCCTTTGAACGAAATAAGAGGTTGTAAGCTCACGGAGATTGGATTTAGGCGTTACTCAGAAGAAATTCATGCTAGAATAGATGCAAGAAGCCGCGAGTATTTTTGGATTGCCGGAATCTATGAAGGTTATTGGCCCAATCCAAACTCTGACTGTGAAGCAGTGAGTAATGGAATGATTTCTATTACACCCCATGCTTTGATTGATGGATCCAACAAGGATTACAGTGAGCTTGCACTTTGTGTAGAGAGACTTAATGCGAAATATTTTATTTAATTTCCTGTTCCTGATCGTACTCACTTCATGCGCTAGCATGAAGAGTGGTCAGTACGTGTATGTGGAAAGGCCATCGGAAGTAAATAAAGTTGCTAAGAACTATGGCATCTCTATCAATGAATTAAAAACGGCCAACCCTGATAAATCGTTTCAGGGACGAGAGTGGATTTTTATCCCATCTAAAGTCGGCATAGCTTACTTTTTAAAAGACACTTATGTGGTGGAAGATTATAGAGGATTGGGTACCGGTCGTTTCCTGTGGCCAGTTCCAAATTTCTACAGAGTTTCGTCTCACTTTGGTCCTCGTGGGCGCAGACATCATGACGGAATTGATATTCCGGCCCCAAGTGGTACTCCTATTATCGCCTCTGATACCGGAGTTGTGATCTATTCAGATAATGGAATCCGCGGCTATGGAAACATGATAGTGATTGCTCACGGGGATGACATCTTCACTGTCTATGCTCATAATCGTAAAAACAAAGTTGATAAGGGTGACAGAGTTGAGAAGGGTCAGGTTATTGCACTTGTGGGCAATACCGGTCGATCAACAGGTCCTCATGTTCATTACGAAATACGAGTGAAAAACAGGGTTCGTAATCCCGCTCAGTATTTATCCAAGTCAGAAGACTAATTAGCCTAAACTGCCCTACTTGAGTGGTGAAAAAATCTCAAATTAACCAGTGAAGTCCGAAACTTAGAACTGCGATGGTGAACAAAACTTACTTGAGGATGCTACAGCTGTTCCTTTGATAAAAATCAAAGTCATCCTGGCACTTAACTTTCGATTTTTAAAAGACCGTGCGCCAGAATGAGACTGGTTAATTTGAGATTTCAATAATGAACGATGGCGCCAACACCATTTAGGTAGGTCAGTTTTTAACTAGCCTTTCTTAACTTCAAATTTATCCAATAGCTTTAGGTACATGATGGCCGTATTTCGGGCATCTTCCAGGGCCGTATGGGCGACAGCACCCATTCCCAGATAGTTCATCATATTAGTTCCAGAATCCATTCCCATCGGAAGCATACCCATATCAATCAGGGCATAACCTATGCCTGAAAGATCAAGATTTCGGTGGTGAAAGTATTTTCTCATAAATTCCCAACCCAGATCACGGGTCAGAAACGGCAGATCAATAGCGGTCATGGATTTTCCGAAGAGTACGACTTTTTGATTACCGAAGTATTGGCGCACTTCCGGGCTTTCCAGGTATTTGCGCAGAAATTCTTTGAATTCTGAAATCATGAGACCTTCTGAATGGGCCTTACGGATGATTTTCTCATTATGCTCTCGCACCCAAGGATCAAGTCCATCACGCAGGTCTTCAAAAGAGGGACAATGAATATACATGGTCCGAGCAAGGGGTTCCTCAAGACGTTTTAACTGGGTGTCAAAAGGGATCATGGCAAATTCGATAATTTGACAGTTTTCAGCAAGGCCTGTGGCCTCAATATCAATGCTCAAGTATTTCATTAGAATCTCCTGGCCTTATTCTAGAGATAGCGAGGAGAAAAGAAAAGGTCCCCGATGGGGACCTTGGAAGATTTATTGAATCTTAGAAGTTACTGGACAGTGGTCAGAAACGCCTTCGTAACTTACGCCTAAGTCACGCTCAGCAACCTGTTGGCAGCTTACTTTTTGGCAATGGCCTCCAACTTTGGTTGTTGGTTCTTTCTTTAAAAGACCAGGAGTCACGAGTACGTGGTCAAGAATAGAGGGAGTTTCAATTCCGTCATCTGTGCCGCCCCACCAGTAAGCAGTACAGGCCACACGGGCAGTTAGGTTAACCATTCCCAGTTCTTTAACGATTGCATTTAGTTTTTGGTAATCACTTCCGCGAGAAATGAACTCAGTGGTGTTGAAGTCACCGGCAACATAGAAATCCTTAACGCCGGTTTTATACTGAAGCTCCTGAATAGTTTCTCTGATAATCGAATACTGCTGGTTTCTCTTATAGACAGAGCTGTCGTTTGAGCCAGACTTTAAATGAACTGTAATTCCGAAAAACTTCTGGTTTGTGGCCTTGATTTTGAAAAGGCCGATGGCCAATGGGCGTGAACCAGAATTACAAACTTCGCTACCACCAGGATTAGAGACAGCAAGGTCTTCATTGAAAGACAGAAGCTCAACTGAGGCAGTGTTATACAGAAAGCCTAAACGCTGGCCGTGGGCCCCGCCACAAAGAGAGAGTTCAGCTTTGTAGCCAGGTAAGCGTGAGGCCACAAAACTCTTGAATTCTTCAGTATTATTAATTTCTTCAACACTTAAAACATCTGCTTTCAGATCTTCAAGGATGTTAGCAAGTTCTGGCTTATTTGTTTTAACTCGTGAGCGCTCATCATAATCAAAGTTTCTGATGTTATAGGCACCAATGGTGATAGCCTGGGCAGTGAGCGTGGAGGCAAGAAGAGTCAGAGTCAGTAAAAATTTCATGTAAGCCTTTTGTATTAGTAAGCGTAATAAAACTCATAAGAAAATCTAATGCTTAGTTCCTGAGAATTTTACTTAGGTAAAGAAGAGAATGGCAAGCAAAATGTCTGATTTAATAGAAATTAATGTAATAACTTCATGCATTAAAATGCAAGAAAATGTAAGAGTGACAAAAAATTGACTTTAGTGGTCAAGCTATGGCTTTATAGGCGGAATTCTTTTGGACCGGAGGGGGATTTGATGGTGACATGTCTTAAAAGTTTAATGCTGGGGCTCGTGCTAAGTACGACTTCAGTCTTAGCTATGACGGAAGGTGATCGTAAATTTAATACCATCGCTAGTATGAAGGTTCAGGAAATATCCCGGGATATTCTAGGCCAGAACCAAATTGAGACCCTCTATCAGAAGCAATTGGCAACCGGTCTTCCTAATGAGGGAAGAGTAGATCCAGTTGAACAGGCAGGGAAAGTCATTACGGTTTCCCGTGATTTGGTCGCCTTAGGAGAGGATCTCTATCGTTTAGTCATCAAAGGTAAACCTTCAAATCAGACAAGTTATGCCCCCCTAAGTGTTATCCCAAGAGTCAATGGACAGCCGGTAGACATTCTGGACACTGAAAGATGGAGAATGCCGGTTAAGAGAAGTTTCGAAGTATCTTATCAGAACCTCTATGGCGTCGATGTGGTTACTTTCAGATACAGTGTGCTTTATTCATCCCACGGTCAATATGATGGCAAGGGTGCGTACTTAACGGCCGTTCAAATTATCCCTGAAAGTGTTCGTACATTATTTGGTTTTGATTTCACGGCTACCATGAAACTGGGTGGAATCCAAAATCAGGGAACGAAAGCTAATCCCATTGCTGGGGCCACGCTTTTAATAGAGTACACCGTAAGTTCAGTGATGAATGCTATCAATAAGGTTGATACTTTTTTTGTTACAGGACTAGGTCAATTTAAGAGACTTTAAATACGAAGTCCCGCAATCGCGGGACTTTTTGTATTAGAGGTAGCCAATCTGAATTCTTCCATCCGGCTGTCGTTCAAGAAAGCTCCTGAGGGTTAACTCACAGGTTAGCCAGCCATTTTGAATATCACATTTTTTGCAGACACCTTCCCCGTCACAAGATGAAGCAATGGTTATTCCCTGTGAGCGAAGCCATTCAAGAAGGATGATGTCCAGGTCCTCATCCTGATAGGGCAAGAACCTGGAGGTTTGGGAGGCCACTCCTCTAATTTCAATTACTGGCACCTAAATTCTCCCGGATTACGATCATCAATGATGAAGCGGCTGCCTTCCTGAAACTTGGTATAAGACCAGATGTTTCCTAATTGATCAGCATTATAGATAGGCAAATTAAGCTTCAGAAGATTTTCAATTTGTTCCGGAGAGCTTCTTTCGGATTCAATAATCAGGCGCACAGGATCAGATAGAAACAAATGCCGTGAGTGACGGATGAGTTTATTTACTTCTGCCGTTGTCTGGCTTTGAGGAAGACCATAGCGGACCAGGTGAAAGAGGTGTTGACCCGGATCACGACTTTGGTTGGATATCGCCCAAATTTTATTGCCGTTATTTTCAATCATACAAACTGCAGAACTTCGGACCTTGGACTCACCTTTAAATAAGGGAAGTCCTTCAATCGCCGCAATCTTTTCCAGTTTCTGAGAAGAAGAAGCGAGAAAAGCCGAATCGGGAATGGATAGTCCGTAAAGATTGGCCACCGGGATAAACTTATCGATGAGGAAAATGGAATTATCGTAAAGATTGAAATCGTAATTACAGCTTCCGGCATGGCCTTTTTCCGTCACAAATTGGGTGAGGGATGTATTCACGATGATTTTCTGCTTATGCTGGGCCTTTCGGTAAAGATTCATGACCGCTTTATAGTCCAGAGCAGGAGAAGTTTCGTTTTCTTTTAAAACATCGCTGCCTCGGAAATAATATGGAGCAAGGTCTGGATTCCCTTTAATCCGAGCTAGATTTTTTACCAGAAAGTTTTCAAAGTCTCTTCCGATTTTAATTTTCTGACCAAGGGTCTGATTAAGAATCGCGGCATAATATTCCAGGCTTCTCTTCTTGCCGAACTTCTTTAATACCCATTCAATGCCGTATAGAAAGGGGTATTGCTCATTTTTATCCTCGGAGAAGAAATCAAAATAATAACTTTTTTCTCCCTGGTGAATTAAAACCTGAAAACGGGAAGTCACTGATGATTGATCAGGTCTGACCGCAAGTTGTAATAGATTCCAAAGAGCGAAATGATCGATGAAGTCCAGAGAGGGAATGCCCTTAACAATATCATTGTAAACTTTCTGAGAATTTCCGCTGGGGCCTACCAATTGAAAACTTACTTTCTTATCAAACGGACAGTAGCCAGCAACGACCGGTTCTTTACTGGCAAGCTTCTCGTCTTTAACAATAGGATTTTCAATTCTATCAATGAAGAGTGAGCAAGAAGAAAGGGTCAGTAATATGAAAAGTTTAAACATCCTCTTCCTCGTCTAAAATAAAATCTGGTGAAGAATGAGTGTGAGAAAGTTTAAAGCGGTCATGCAAATCCTGCTTTAAATCCATTTCAAAAGTTTTTTTACTGGTTGTTTTGAGTAGGGCAACAATAAAAAAACCACCATGCTCACTGCCGCTTGCTTGAGTGTGGAAAGACTCTATATCAAAGCCGGCCTGCAAAATTCCCTGCATTATCTTATCAAATTCCATTTCGCGGTACCCAGTTTTCCGATGTGGAGGGGCGGGAATGAAGTAGGTAAAAGTTGTTCGGTATATCTTCTTGCCTGACTTTGCTACTCGGTTACTCATCTCATTCACTCCAGTACTCTATTGTTTTCGATGCTTTAAAGAGAATTACATCTTTATTGTATGCGAGAAGATGTCATATTGTTGAGTAGTTCTTTGTAGACTTAAACAAGATCCCTTGGAAAAACTTTCCTCCTGATATTTTCCTTTGTTCGTAAAAAACTTTAGGTATAATGAATATAAGATGTGACAGGATGTCACTCTCAAAGGCAAGATGCCGAAAAGAAGGGAGCCAAGCAGGGGCTCCCTTTTTTATTTCTAACCGTCTTATTTCCCCATCATTTTTAAGCCATTAATTTTCGGATTTAACCTTAAGGGATCTTATCTTGCAGATACGCGGTCACTCACTATAATTGCCGTCATGTTCAAAGCAACTCGCTATTTCATTTATCATCCTTAACAAACAAAATTAAATCCATTAACTGGACGATCATTCTCTCTTTATGGAGGTTTCAATGAAACACAAAACAATAATCTTAACTGAAACCGATTACCAAAGATTGAATTCCTTATTATCTCAACATTCCAATCTGGAAGATTTGGAAAATGAGATTGAAAGGGCCCATATTATGTCGGGCAGTGAAATTCCCTCTGATCTGGTGACGATGGACACCACCTTTAAGTACTTAAATGTCACCGATAATAAAATGGGGGAAATGACCATCGTTTATCCGCAAAATGCCAATAGTGGAGAGAAAAAAATATCGGTCACGGCCCCATTGGGATCGGCATTATTAGGACTCAGAGTGGGTGAGGAGATTGACTGGAAATTTCCTGATGGAATAACAAGAAAGTTAAAGGTATTAGAAGTTGTCCATCAACCAGAAATGCAGGGAGACCTTAGACATTGACCCAACTCCTTATTCAATTTTTTCTTTCAGCATCGGCCATTGTGGTGGCAGGGATATTTTTAGCACGAGCGGCCGATGATATCGGTGAATTCACTAAAATGGGACGTCTGCTCGCTGGCAGTATTTTTCTGGCAGGAGCAACGTCATTACCAGAGCTGTTGATTGACATTAGTGCCATTAATAAAGGTATGCCCGATCTGGCAGTTGGCGACTTGATGGGAAGTAGTCTCATCAATCTTTTGATTTTAGCGGTGGCCGATCTCTTTAGCCACAGTCCTCATAAAATGTTTTCCAGATCAGGTGCTCAGCACGCTTTATCGGCCTCGGTCAGTATTAATATGACGATTTTCGCTGTGATGGCCATTCTCTTAGGTCCGGAACTCTCTCGCTTTGGAATCGGAGAAATTGGTCTGGGTCCCTTACTCATTGGATGCGCTTATATCCTGGGTATTCGTCTGGTTTATTATGATCAGCAATTTGTGAGCAAGACTAAAGAGCCAAGTAGTGGAACAGAAGAAAAAAAGGGAAGCCTCGCGCGGGCCTTTTCAGTTTACTTCCTTTGCGCTCTAACAATTTTTATAGCGGCACCATACCTGGCCGATTCTGCTGGTAAGATTGCGGATATTACCGGATTGGGTAAAACATTTATTGGAACGACTCTTGTCGCTTTTTGTACATCCTTGCCGGAAGTTGTTTCTACTTTTGCGGCCGTGAGAATGGGGGCCTTTGAGTTGGCGGTTGGAAATATTTTTGGAAGTAATTCATTCAATATGATTCTTCTTATTCCTCTTGATTTTGTTCAACCAGGCAACCTTCTTGGGATGGTCTCCAGATCTCATATTATGACAGGCCTGACGGTTATTTTGGCTACGTCCGTGGCGGTAATGGGTCAGCTTTATCATGAAGAGAAGCGGAAAAAATTTATCGAGCCAGATGCTTTGACTGTCATCCTTATCGTCTTAGGGGCCTTTGCTGCCTTATATTTTCTTAAGTAACAGGCCTGGCATCGCCAAAGACTTCTTCCAGAGACTCCAGACTGCTAGGTCTGGCCAGACCGGAAATTCGATCGCCAGCGAGCAGGATCGTATCTCCTCGAGGAATGAGGAATCGATCTTCCCGCTCAATACTGGTTAAAAGAACTCCGCCGGGAAGAGACAAGTCAACAATTCGTCGATCCACTGCCAGGGCATCTTCTTTTATTTCCATTTCTACTGTTATAAAGCCGGACGGCAGCAGACCTTCAGTTCGAAGGGGTTTATTTTTGAGGCGTTCGGTGACTCCCACTTTCTTGGCAACCCAGGGAATAGAGATTCCTTGAGCGATCACTGAGAAAAGGACCACGAAGAAGACAAGATTGAAGTAATATTCTGAATTAGGAAATCCTGCTCCCATAGGAAGTGTTGCCAGGATGATCGGAGCCGCTCCACGCAGTCCCACCCAAGAGACAAACAATCTTTGACTCTTATCTAAAGCTGAACCTGGGGCAGCAATCAAAACACTCAGTGGCCTTGCAACAAACATCATGAAAAGGGCCAGGATCAGACCTTCCTTCCATAGAAGTAGTAGATGAGAAGGATAACAAAGAAGGCCCAAGGTCAGAAAGACCAGAATTTGCGCAATCCAGGCAATACCATCAGAGAAACGGACGATAGTGTTTTTATGGAGAAGGTCTGAATTTCCTACCACCAGGCCTGCCACATAAACGGCAAGAAAACCGCTTCCTCCTACGGCCGACACTCCTGCAAATAAACAAATCACGAGGCCCAGAAGTAAAACGCTATAGAGACCCTCAAATTCAATACCCACATTATTTATGAGCCAACGAATGCCTTTTCCACCTAACCATCCCACTAACAGTCCGATTCCCCCTTGCATGACAAACATCAGGATCATTGAGGTAATGCCCGTATTATTCTTGTTCATGGCTAGAGAAAGAACACTAACAGTTAAGAAAATGGCGACAGGATCATTGCTTCCGGCCTCAAATTCCAGTGTTTGTTTAAGGCTGCCTTTCAAGGCCAAACTTTTGGCCCCCAGAATATTGAACACCGCCGCGGCATCAGTGGAAGAGACAATGGCCCCTAAAAGTAAACCTTCAGTCAGGGAAAGGTTTAGGGCGTAATGGGCAAAAAGACCTGTGGCAATTCCCGTAACAACTGTTCCCACAAATGATAAGGAAATTCCTAATGGAAGAATCGGTCTGATACTTTTCCAGGAGGTCTGCAAACCTCCATCAAAAATGATGATCGCCAGGCATACACTTCCAATGGCAAAAGACAGCGGGTAGTTATCAAAGGCGATGTTACCCGGCCCCTCAGATCCGGCGAGCATTCCGATGGCCAGAAAAAGAAGAAGGGCGGGCACGCCAAATTTGGAAGAAATGCGGCTAGAGAGGACGGAAAAAATTAAAAGGAGTGAACTCACGAGGAGGATGGATTCAAGGGAGTGATTTTGAAATTGAAAACCAATCATAGTTAAAGCTAATTAATTTCCTATGTTTTATCAAGGATGCCGCTTTGCGTTAGTAAATGACCTCTTTCAAACTTAAGGGATTATTCATAGAATCAGGTGCAGGTTATGATTCATTCATTTCAAGGCTATAAATCATGTCTCCCAGTGAGAAAACTCAATCGTTTTTAAAAATTAGTCAGCAATTTAAACTTGGTCATCTTGTGACTGAAAGTTTTCACCCCAAGACGACGCATCTATCAAACTTAGTGAAAAAAGACATTAAAGAGGCCCATCGGCTTTTGCAGCAAGTGGATCATGATGCACTTACGATGATGGACTTAAAGAGTGATGATTTATGGGAATTAGCGACCCAGATTAAAGACACATTGGAGAAAGGGCACAAGATTTTTATGTGCGGATGTGGTGCTACCGGAAGACTCTCATTAGTTCTGGAAACGCTTTACCGTCAGAAGTTTGGACAAACTTATCAGGTGATCTCTTTCATGGCGGGAGGGGATTTTGCCCTGATAAAATCAGTGGAGAGTTTTGAGGACAAAACGGAATATGGTGAGCGCCAATTAATGGAGTTGGGCTTTGGTCCAGAAGATCTGCTGCTCGCTTCCACTGAAGGAGGAGAGACTCCTTTTGTTATCGGTGCCTGTCAAAAAGCTGCAGCCGTTTCCCGTAGAAAACCTTATTTCTTATATTGCAATCCGGATGATGTTTTAATGCCGATTCTTCGTTCAAAAGAAGTGATCGAAAATCAAAACATAAAAAAAATAAATCTTACCGTGGGCCCCATGGCCATTTCCGGTTCCACCCGCATGCAGTCCTCAACGGTACTGATGTTGGGAATTGGCGTAGGTCTTCTTTATTCACATAAAGACCGTGAAGCCTTTGATGTATTCTATCAGGATTTTCTTCACCGTTTGAAACTTACCAAGTATGAAGCACTCGCTCCTTTAACTAAATTGGAAGCAGCTCTTTATCAGTCTGAGAAATATTTAAACTATGTGACTGATCCTTTTCTGGCGATCAGCATTTTGACTGACACCACGGAAAGGTCACCAACATTTTCTTTAAGACCATTTGAAAACCGTCTTGATCCTGAAGCTCCTCATGGACTGTGCTATCTTTTTATTCCGGAGTCTGAAACCTCGGGCCACGCCTGGAGTGAACTCCTGTGGAGACCACCACGACCGGTAGATTGGAAAGAGCTTGATGGAAAAATCAGTCGTGAAAGACTCTTTGGTTTTGATATTTCAGGTCAAGGACTAAAGAATCGCTCATCACATATTCCAACGGAAGAGTTCAGTATTACTTATGATGCTGGAAGAGTGCTTTTTAAATGCCAAAAAGAAGAAGCCGTTTTTGAGTGGGGAGAAGATCAGCTCTTTAATCACCTGATGGTGAAGATGGTCCTCAATGCCCATTCAACTCTTATCATGGGTCTTCTGGGACGCTATGAAGGTAACATCATGACCTGGGTGAGACCTAGCAACAATAAACTGATTGATCGATCAGCAAGGTATATTCAGCAGCTACTGGTGCAAAAAAATATTTCAGCGAGCTATGAGGAAGTCGTGCTTAAAATCTTCGAAGAGATGGAGCATTTAGATGATAACGGGCCAGTGGTGATGAAAGTGGTGGAGAGGTTTGAGTAGAGATTTTCATCTCACATCATCCCTCTCTTATTGTTTTAAGCTTTCTTGTCCGTATCGTCTTCGCCGTCCTTAATCCCTTTCTTGAAGTTCTTAATGGATTGGCCAAGAGAAGATCCCAATTGAGGAAGCTTTTTTCCGCCGAAGAAAAGCACCACAATCAAAAGAACTACCAATAATTCGCTCATTCCAATGCCAAACATATAAAATCCTTTTTTCTTCTATTTTAAACGAAAGTCCTAATAAAGTCGGGCCAGGTCCATACCATACTTGCCAGGGGTATAATTTGCCATACGGATTCTTTTTAGTTCCTTAAATTCCTTTGATCCATTGCTCATGGAAGCAAAAGGGAAAATGGCAATTCCGCCTCGTGGAGTAAAGTCACCCTGAACTTCGATATACTTGGGCTTCATCAGCTTAAAGAGGTCCTTACAGATCTTTTGCACACAGTCTTCATGGAAGTCACCATGGTTTCTGAAGCTGAAGAGGTAGATCTTTAAACTTTTTGACTCCACCATCTCTTTATCGGCAATGTAGTTGATAAAAATTTTGGCAAAGTCAGGCTGGCCGGTTTTCGGGCACAGAGAGGTGAATTCAGTACAAATGAAGCTGGTCCAGGCGTCATTATCGGGGTTCTTATTAGGGAACTTCTCGAGGACTTCTGGAGCATATGTTTCAGGATAGTTGGTTTTTGTGTTGCCCAAAAGAGTCACCGAACCCAGTTCCTTGTCCTGACGACCTTCTGATTTCTTTGTTTTGGCCATGTCTAACCCCTGTTTACTTTTGATTCTAGTCATTTAGCCTCATTTATGACAAAAAGAGAGGATTCTTACAACACAAAGAAGCATATGGCAGAAAAAATCAAAGTCATTCTTGGTCAATTAGGTTCCCCGAAGAGCACTAAGGTCTCGGATGTTCGTGAATTCTTGAAAGAGTTCCTGGCCGATCCACGGGTGGTGGATGCTCATCCTCTGTATTGGAAAATTATTCTGAATCTCTTCATTCTGCCTTTTAGACCAAAACGCTCGGCCGAAGCCTATTCCCGTATTTATGAAGAAAGCGGTTTTCCGCTGATTACCAATACTGAGAAAGTGGCCAATGCGATCAGGCCCAAGCTTGATCCGAATCTTGAACTCAATCATGCTTTCTTACTGGCTAGTCCCCGTGCTGGAGAAATTTTTGAAGAATGGGAACAAGAAGATATTTTTACCCGCGCTCAGAGGGTCTTGGTTCTTCCTCAGTTCCCGCAGTATTCCGAGAGCACCATTGCCTCGGTGGTGGATGCGTTAGGTGGAGAGTTTAAAAAGCGGGTCAACCTACCAACTTTTACCATTGTGAATTCTTATCATCGCTCCAAGGCCTTTATACATCATTCTGTTCGTAAGATTCAGGAAGCCCTGGATGCTAATCCGGATATGGATGAACTGGTGATCTCTTTTCACGGCATTCCAACCAGACGTGTACTGGAAAAGAAAGATATTTATCTTCTGCACTGCCTGGAAACTTATGAGCTCATTAAAGAGAAATTAAATTCTCCTATTCCTATCTCCATGACGTTTCAGTCTCGCTTCGGAGCTGAAGTCTGGCTTGGTCCCTATACTGATGAGACAGTGATTAAAAAAGTTAAAAATGGTTCCAGGAAAATAGGGGTCTATTGCCCAAGTTTTGTGGTGGACTGTTTAGAGACCACTGACGAAATTGGAAATGAATTGGGCCATAAAGTGAAAGAGGCCGGCGGCACCTTGGTTCACATCCCATGTCTTAACGCTGATCCAGAATGGATTGAAGACTACGCTAACTTCATTAATGTCTATGCCAACGGATCTGAAACCGAAAGGCATGAACTCTTTTATAAAATTGACGCCAAAGAAAGGTACAAAACCGTGATTAAAGAACAGGAAAAACTCGCTCCCTCTAAACTTCCTGATGAATCCAAGAAAATTTTAAAGCTGATGTTCATGACGATGTTCCTGGACCTGATTGGTTTTTCTATTATCTTTCCGATGTTTCCGGCGATGGCCAAATACTATCTGGAAGTAGATCAGAATAACTATTTCCTAAACGGGATGATGAATCTCATCTCGAGCATTCAGTCGACGACATTGACCGCCGATGGCACGCCTCAAATGAGCACCATTGTTTTATTTGGTGGTTTACTCGGGGCCCTCTATTCCTTGATTCAATTCCTGGCCGCTCCTGTTTGGGGTGCCGTTTCTGACCGAGTCGGACGTCGTCCGGTGCTGCTTTTTTCAGTGTTCGGTCTTTTTATCAGTTATGTTATCTGGTTTTTCTCCGGCTCTTTTACCCTCTTGATTCTGGCCCGTCTGGTGGGTGGACTCATGTCAGGAAACCTTTCCATTGCTTCGGCCGTGGTCAGTGATGTGACCGACGAGAAAAATCGCTCCAAAGGTATGGCCGCCATCGGTATCGCTTTTGCTCTGGGTTTTGTTTTTGGTCCGGCAATGGGGGGAATTTTGTCTCTCTATAACCCGCTCTTGAGTTATCCAGCTCTCGCCGACTACGGCGTGAATCCTTTTTCTACTCCGGCACTGCTGGCCGCCTGTTTAAGTTTATTTAACTTCATCACCATCTGGAGAAGTTTCCCGGAAACTCTCAAACCAGGAACTAAGTCCCACATTGAAAGAAGCATTAATCCGATTAAGCTCCTAAGACCTTTGCCGGTTCCAGGAATTAATCTCACTAATTTTGCCTATTTCCTTTTCATCACGGCCTTTTCAGGGATGGAATTTACACTGACTTTTTTGGCAGTAGAACGACTAGGCTACACTTCGATGGATAATGCCTATATGTTCATCTTCATCGGCTTTGTTATGGCGATGGTTCAGGGTGGATATGTCCGTCGCAAGGCCCATCAGGTGGGTGAGATTAAAATGAGCTTCCAGGGTCTGGTGAGCATTATTCCTGGTCTTGTGATTCTCGCCTTTGCCCAATCGAGTTGGATGATTTACTTGGGACTTTTCTTCTTGTCTCTTGGTTCATCAATGATTATTCCGTGCCTCACCTCACTTGTTTCATTTTATTCTCCCAAACACATGCAGGGACAAAGCCTGGGAATTTTCAGATCACTGGGGGCCCTGGGGAGGGTGATTGGACCTGTTTACGCTTCGCTGGTGTACTGGAAATTTGGATCGTTCACGGCATATCTCATTGGAGCAGTGCTGGTATTCCTGCCAGCAATCCTGGTCAAGAAGCTGCCACCTCCTCCCGCCAATGCTGAACTGTAAATTGTTCGCAGTTAACTGGGGATTTTACAAGTAATAGAAATCGTTAAAATAAAGTAGTCTTGTGGTTCATTAGTGAATCACAAGACTTAATACATTTGATTTGAATTTTGAGTATGATTATCAAATTGATTTGATGCTAAGAAATGGGTCTAAGCTCTTTGTATTTGCCGCAAGATACCTCGGAAAATTATCCCCACTTAACTGCGAACAATTTTAATCTACCGTCGGTTTCATGGGATGCTCGATGGCGTAGATCACAGCGTCCTTAAAAAGCAGCCAGAACTTATCTGATTCCAGCGGGTTTGAGTTGGGCAATTCTAAAGTGTAAGTAGGAATGTGCTTTTCTTTACCGGCCCAGTTACCAAGGCTTCCCGGAAAAATGGGATAATTGGAGACTTTGTATCCGGCCGATTTTTCCGACATTTGCTCGAGTACTTGTTTCGCCGTTTTTCCTGCTTCTGCTCTCAGTGAGGGACCATCGTAATCGAGCAGAGTGAGTGGGGCGTGGACCGTAATGATTTTATTGGGCTTATAACGCAGAATCAGGTTCATCTGAAAAAGAGTTTCCTGTTCCGAATTGGCGTAAGGACCCGGATATTTTCTCTTATCTCTGCGATAGGTATTGATCCATCGCTTATAGGCGTCTGATTTAAAGTCTTTGGTAGGAAAGTTACGGTTTACATCAACACCGGCCGCGTTGGTCCGGGTTGGACGTAGTTTGAAGAAAGAATCTGGGCTGACTAACGGGGCCACCACCACCATCTTGTTATGGAAAGTGTGGTTTGATTTTAATTCCCGCATGAGGTCCCAGCAGAATTTTACCGGAGTAATCTCATCACCGTGCACACCGCAGAGAACCAGGGTGGTATTGGCGGCGGCCGGCGATTTTTCTTCACCGAAAGCGGTCCAGATAAGTGGGGTGCCGGCATTGGTTTTTCGGACATTGATCCAATCGAAATATTCACAATGGGCTTCGCCCCATTTATAAGCTTTAAATTTATCTTCCAGATTATTGCAAACCTTCTTAACAGCATCATTCAAGGGGTAGGTAAGCGGAGTTGTCGTTTGCCCATAGGCAATCGATGAGACTAAAAGCATAATGGGAAGGATTTTAAAAAACATGCGTCTATATTAGTGAATATTTGTGGAACTGTCTTTATGAATAAAATCTGTGTCTTTGCAAAAAATAAAAATACTTATTTTATTAATAGGCTGATTGAAGAGGTCGGGCAGGATGTTGCCTTATTTGATCCTTGGTCCGATCTGGACTTACCGGCAGCCGATGTTTATTTTGTCCGGACTACCGGAGTGTATCACAGTGATCTTGATCTCCTCATTTTAGGCTCCTTTCCGGCAGCTAAAGTGATCAATCCTGTGGCGACTTTGAAACGTTTTCGTTCCAAGGCTTCTCAGTGGGCCTGGTTTGAAGAGCATGATCTTCCCTGTCTGCCTTGGCTTTCTCTTAAAGGGATTGATTCCATCACTGCCGAAAAATTTTCTGTGCTTTATCCGGAAATGGTCGTTAAACCGAATGTTGGTCAGGGCGGTTGGGGTATTGAAGTTTTAACCAGAGCTAATCTTTTAGGCTGGCTCAAAAAAAAGAAGAAGCAGGGTGATGAGGATTATCTGATCCAACCTTTCATAAAAAACGCCACTGAATACCGCTGTTTTTTTATAAAAGATGAAGAGAATATCGTACTCAAAAGAAAATCGAAGACTGGAGTTGCGGCGAATTTCAGGCGCGAAGGTGAGGCGGAGCTGGCAACCTTGCCGGAGGAATTTGAAGCGGACATTAAAAGACTCATTTCTCTATCTGGTGCCTTGTATGGCGCCATTGATCTTCTGGTTAAGGATGGGCGGGCCTATATACTGGAGCTTAATACGGTTCCGGGAATTGAGCAGCTTGAGAACATTTCAAGGCAGAATATTATTCAGAAGCTTCTAAAATTCAACGTCTTATAAACTTATTATAAATAAAGTTTAAGAGAAGTGATCAATTACCCGATAATAGGCCGATGATAATTTCAAAAATGGTCTTGTTGTTGTTGATTGGAGTGGCCACTTCAGCAGATGGTGTGGCCCAGGATTGTCGTTTCAAGTATTCGGCAGATGCTAAAAATTGTCCCACCTCCGGTTCGACTCTTTTAGATGATACTTATCCTGTATCAACTTATGTTATTTCGATGGCCCCCTATAATCCCACTTCCAATGCCAAAAAGGTTCCCAGCGAATTTATTATGAAGGTGTTGGAGGGCCATAATTTTGCGGAAAATGCTCCAAACATTGTTGTTCCATCTTCTCCCCAAGATTTTAAAGAACTCAAAAAAAAGCTGGAAGAAAAGATCTCAGCTTCTAAGGGCAAAATACCGGCCTCCATCTTGAATAAGATTATTCCTATGGGAACAGAATCTTATACCTGGCAACAGGATTATTTTGAGTCTTTTGTGGATCCCTCCACTGGCCGGCCTGAGGTAAGAAAAATCGAAAGTTATAGCAGGGGAGATCAAAAGGCCGTTGAGAATCTCACTAAAAGTGCCGCAAATTGTAATGTGACTGAAGGCGATATTCTGCAGACGGAACATAATTATTTAAAGGCCGATGGGAAGTCTTTCGGAAATGGCGAGATGGGCGGAAACATCGAAGGTTTGCCTGGAGGATTTTGTCTGGTGGGAGATAATCTCAGCATTAAATTTGCAGGGCAGTTCTGTGGTAATGAAGAAAATGTTTTGCAAATTGATGTCAGCTGGCTGGGAGTGGGTCACGTGGATGAAGTTTTTAAGGTCATTCCCACCAATATCCCGGGAGTTCCCAAGGAATGTAATTTCTCACTCATGTTCGCCAGTCCCAAGAAGGCCATTGACCTCTTGTCTGAACCTCGTTCGGCCAATCATCCTTTATTTTCTGGGGACTTTTTAAAGAGCGGACTTTTCAGTAATGACTTAAAGGAATTTAGAAACTCCAGAAGCCTTAAAAAAGTTGGCAAACAATTTTGTCAGATCCTGAATAAATTTGCTGTTCCAGCAAGAAAGAATAAGTCAGGTTCCGGTAAAACTCACGGGGCCTCTCAGGCCTTCTATTTTATCAAAAAACAAATTTTAGAAACGGCCCATGCAGAGGAAGAACCTTCTGGCCCATGTGAGATCGAAACCATTACTAATAGTGAATTCTTGATGGCGATGAAGGATCCTGAGTTTAATGACTACAATCAGCTGGTGCAGAAAACGATGGATGAGTCCAAAAAGAAGATTACCGACAAGATTCTCTCCCGCCTGCCTCAATGCCGGAAGCATCTCAGTGTTATGGATGTTCCGAATCTTTTTTATGGAACAACCACTGTCGATGAAAATGGAAAAAAAGAACTACCTTTACCTGGGGATGGCGGATCCTTTATGCCAAATCCTACAAACGCAGTTGTGGCCAATAAAAGTATCATCTTCTCTGATCCCCAGAGTCCGCTGTTTCGGGACTACTTGACTCAGGAACTTAAGCGGAAAAATGTGGGAACTTCGTTTATTGATACCTGGGACTATTCTCATTTGGGAGACGGGAATCTCCATTGTTCTTCCCACAGCATTCCCTATTGCACACCTGTTAAAAAGGGTAGCAAATGAAAAATTTAAAAAAATATTTCCTTGTTTTAACGATCCTGCTCAGCTTGCCAGTTTGGGCCCAAGGGCTTGGTCCTGATTTCTCATGTCAAGGTCAGGACAAATATGGAGAAGATTTTGAAGTCTTAATCAATAACTTTGATTTTTCCAAAGAGATTAGCTTCAAAAAGAAGAATAAGATTTGTAATTTCCAGATTACTGACGGCTCATACAATGAGCGCTCCGTGGCCCCTCAGATGATCTTAAATTTTGAGAATAGGGAATCTTGTTTTATCTCGAAGAAATTAAAACCACTGAAAAAGGGCTTTCTCAAAGTGATCTTACATAAGAACTTTGATGAGGCCTATGCTCTGATTCTCGAAGGGCATCGGCCGGTGAAGTGCAAGATCAAAGAATTTAATAAGAATAAACTTAAAACTCGAATTAATAATACGTTCTAAGCTTTTTTTAGCTTAAGGCAGTTAACTACTGTGTGGTGAATAAAGCGGTTTGTATCGTAGAGTTCCTGAATAATCCTGAAAGTCGTCTCATCAGAAATTTTGCCGGTCTTGAGTACGGCCTGGGCATTGCGATCGAGCTCACCTGCAAATTCATAGGTTAAAAGGCCCTTGCGGTATCTCAGGCGGTACTCTTCATTTTCCTTACCATCTAGCACGATAATAATTTCAGCATTTCCTTTATGGTGATCTTTTTTGACTACATCTATAGTGCACTCTCGTTTGGTTACTTTATTGATTCCCTCAAGCCGGTCCCCCACCTTTAGATCCTTTACATTTAATTCCCCGGCCAAAGTTGAGAAGGAAATTAAAAGAAGGGAGAAGATCAGGGAGTATCTCATGCAGGTCCTGTGGTTAAAAAGGTATACGCTACCTTCTCATGGAAGGGGGGTGGCATAAATGGTCCTTGAAAGATCTTCCTTGGGTGTAAAGAAACTGAACAGCATGTCTTTTTGGTCAGTTATCTTTTGTTCCTGAGTACTGCCAAGTTTTAAAGGCAGATTTTCTAAAGTTTGGGCGCGCTTTGCCGATAGGCCAATAGATAGATTTAAAAGGGAGCCTCCATGCTAACCAGTTTTTCTGAATTTAAATACTACCAATCTTTTCGGGTGCCGGTTGAATCCCGTGATGATGTGCAGTTTCTGGTGGAGTATGAAAACGATCAGGGTCGTTATGAGTTCGTGGATAAGGTTAAGCTCATGGATGTCAGTATGACAGGACTGGGTTTTACTACTTCATTTGCACTGCCGGTAGGGTCCACCGTTAGATGTTCCATTCAATTTAAAAGACTGCGTTTTGATTTTGGCGCTAATATCGTCCGTGCTTTCCATGACCTCAGCTCAGACACTGTTGAGTCAATGAACTACGGGGCAGAGCTCGATGCCGAAGACTACGGCAACATGAAGCGTTTCATTGAGCAATACATTCAAAGTCTTCCACCGGAAAGACTAAAAGACAGCTTGATCCAATTGGCCCTGACTCAACATTATGCCTCTGAGAAAGAAGGCTTTGAGATGTTTTCTCTCTTGCTTTCTCTTTTTAAGGATATTACCCAGTTTGGGAATAAAGAGAAATTTGTAGAAAGCATGCTGGAAGAAATCGTGCGCATCCTTAACGGTCAACGTGCGAGTATTTTTCTTATCAATACAGAAACAAATGAGCTGGAAGCTGTAGCGGCCCTGGGTATTGAAAAAGAACTTCTGAAATTTGATTACAGAAAGGGGATTGCTGGTTCTGTTTTCACTACCGGTGTTTCCCTGAACATTGATGCTACCACTGATAAAGTTCGGTTCTCAGAAGAAATGGATAAAATGACGGGCTTTGATACCCGTTCCATCCTCTGCAGTCCGATTTCCAATCGGGAGGATAAAATCATTGGTGTTATTGAAGTTCTTAATAAAAGAAATGAAGATCGCTTCACAGTAGAAGATGAAAAAACGATGAAGGTGCTGGCCTTAATTCTTTCATCGGTCTTTCATAACTACAATCCGATGTCGGAGAAATCCCTCATCCGCAGGTTTTCCACACCTTATGACCGGGAGTATGCCTGGATTGGGAGATCACCTCAGACCTCAGAAATCCGTAAGTCAGTTGTTCGTTTAAAAGATATTGGTTCTCCACTTCTGGTAACAGGTGAGCCCGGGACCGGGAAAAAGCTCTTTGCTCGCATCGTTCATAATGAAGGCAAAAGAGGACTGGCCCCCTATTTTGTGATATCTTGTAAGGGTGTCGATGAGGAGACTCTGACGCGGGACCTTTTCGGAGCTGAGGGGCATAAGAGCAAGCTTGAGGAATCTATTGGCGGGACAGTGGTGTTTGATGAAATCACCTTTATGCCGCTGCACCTGCAGATGAAACTCATTCAGGTATTGAATGCCAGAAGAATTCCTGGATCCCATATCTCTTTGGATGTGCGGACTATTTTTACCACCAGTAAGAATGTTAAAAATATGATTGAAGAAGAGGGAACATTTAATCCCGATCTTTATCACTATATGTGCTCATCAGAAGTTCATATCGATCCGCTAAGAAAGCGCCAACTGGACATTGAGGATCTTCTTAGTTCATGTCTTCGAAAAGAATGCCGTAAGCAGGGGCTATTACTTAAAGACTTCTCTGATATCGTCAAGGATCAGCTGATTAACTATGCCTGGCCGGGTAACGTTACGGAGCTTGAGAAGGCAGTAGAGAAGGCGGTTCTTTATAACCCTAAGGCCCACATTATTTCTGATCTTGGCAGCAAAGCTTCGCCGATTATCGATGTCACCAAGACCGCTAATTGTCTTTTGGAAAATATTCCTCATGCGGATGATCCGTCTCTTCCGCTTAAGGACAGAGTCGCTCTGGTTGAAAGAGAAATGATTCTGGCCGAAATTAAGCGCCATAAGGGCAATAAGTCTAAGGCCGCTACCAGTATGGGAATTTCCCGGGAAGCTCTTCGTAAGAAAATGTTGATGTCAGATGAAATTGTTGAAGCTTTGAAGACTTCTGAAAAAACCGCTGAAAAGACCACTGTTCCGACTATAGCTGCCGCATAATTTTTTTTTAAGGGGATCGTTCTTGATCCCCTTCATTTTATCCTATATCCTCCGATAAGCTGTCTACATCGTTAATCATGTTATGAGGTTCCATTGCAACAGCTAGGCATTCTCCTTGCCAATTTCAGAATCCTTGATCTTCTGGACATCGCAGTTGTGGGCCTTATCGTCTATCGTTTCCTTCTGATTATCCAAGGGACACGTGCTTACCAGATGCTCTTTGGTATCATGGCGCTGGCCATGCTCTGGTGGTTTTCAGAATTTTATGAACTCTATTCTCTTTCCTGGATCCTGCAGAATTTCTTTGATTATCTTTTCATTATTTTAATTGTTCTATTCCAGGATCAGATTCGAAGTGCTCTGGTGTCTATTTCCAGTACCAAGTTTATAGGCCGCAACGGTCGGACTAAATTTGATCAGCAGATTGAAGAAGTGGTCGCCGCTTGTTCAGCCCTGGCCCGGGAAAGAACCGGAGCCCTTATTGTTTTTGAAAAAAATCATGGTCTATTGAATTATTCTTCCTCGGGAACCAGACTGGATTCAAGGATTCATTCGGATATTATCTATTCCATCTTTCAGACCAATTCACCCCTGCATGACGGTGCCATTATTATTTATAACGGTGTCATTCAGGCGGCAGGATGTTTTCTTCCGCTGTCCAAGAATGTAGAAATTGACCGTCACTATGGAACCAGACACCGCGCGGCCCTGGGAATTACCGAAATTTCTGATGCCGTGGTTGTGACAGTTTCAGAAGAAACCGGGCGAATTAACATCTGTTACAATGGCGTTTTCCATTTGATGGAAAATGAAGAAGTCCTTCGAAAATATCTGCGTAAATTTTTGCTTGAAATTGACCGGATCGGGGCAGAAACAGTCGGGGGTCGCTCATGATTATGAGAAATCGCCTGAAAAAGCACTCCCTTAAATTTCTTTCACTTTTTCTATCTATTTTCTTATGGGTCTACGTTTTAAATTCGGAGAAAGTGAAGTTTGAAAAGACTGTGGCGCTGGAATATATCCTGCCGACAGACATGATGTTTGCTACGAAACCGGTTCATGAAGTGACTTTTATGATCGAGGGTCCCCGGGCCTTTGTCAGGACCGTCGCTGAAAGAGAGGACCGATTGGTGATCGATCTCAATCGGGCCAATACCAAAAGACAGCTTAATTTTAGTATTGATATTAATCCTGCCCAACTTAATCTTCCTTTTGGAATGGTAGTTGAAAGGGTCCTTCCCAGAAGGTTGAACATCCGGCTTGAGAAAAAGGCGAGTAAAATAGTTCCTCTTCGCCTGCAGTTTGCAGGCCAGCTACCGGAGAAGCTCTCGCTCAGTAAAACCCGCCTGGAGCCTTTCGAGGTTGAGGTCTATGGGCCACGTTCTCTGATTACAAAACTGAAAGAATTGCCCATCAAACCCATTGATCTGGAAGGGCTTCCTGGCCTGGATCATGTGCCGGTTGAAGTCATGGTTCCCGATGAGCGTTTAACCATTACTGGTGGCTTTGATGTTAAATTCTATTATCAGCTCAAAGCATCAAGCTCAAATCTGACCCTAAAGGGACTGCCTATCAGGTATCTTTCTGAGAAGCGTAAAATTATTGGAAACGTCAAATTTGCGACGGTAAAGCTTCTGGTACCGGAGAAGATAATAAAAGGTCGCTCCAATGTCTCTTCCACCGTCCAGGTTTGGGCGGACATCCCCGAAGAGGCACGGGGTCGAATTGAAGTTCCTCTAAAAGTAGTTCTTCCACCCTCCATTCATTTGCTGGAAATCAGTCCAAAGAGCATTATTGTGAATATACAATAAGATGGTATATTTAATTGTAGTTTCATTCGCAAAGTGAGTCATTTATGTCAGCTCGTAAATTGTTCGGAACAGATGGTATCCGCGGTAAGGCCAATATTTATCCCATGACTGGGGAAGTGGCCTTCGTACTCGGCAGGGCCGTTACTAGCTATTTTCAGAAGAACTTTTCCAAAAAACCACTTATCATCATAGGCAAAGACACCAGACTCTCTTGCTACATGCTCGAACAGGCCTTCTCGGCCGGAGTTTGTTCTCAGGGAGGCCGGGCCATCTTGACGGGTCCTCTCCCGACACCTGGAGTTGCCTTCGTCACTCAGAGTATGCGTGCAGATGCGGGAGTCATGATCTCGGCTTCACACAATTCTTTTGAAGACAATGGCATTAAAATTTTTGATCGCACAGGTCATAAGCTTCCGGATGAGATTGAAATTGAATTGGAAAAAATGGTTTTAGATCCAAGTCTTATTCCTCAAAAAACCGGAAACCAACTAGGTAATGCTAAACGTCTGGATGAAGTTATTGGACGTTATATTGTTCATACCAAAGCCGCTTTATCACCTCAGTATTCCTTGGAAGGTTTACGCATTGTTGTCGACGGCGCCAATGGAGCTGGTTATAAGCTCGCCCCAACTGTGTTTGAAGAATTGGGCGCAGAAGTTATTTCTCTCGGTAATACTCCCAACGGAACCAATATCAACGAGGCCTGTGGTGCCTTACACCCTCAGGCCTGTGCTGAAGCGGTAAAAAAATATCGTGCTGACCTGGGTGTTTGCCTCGATGGCGATGGTGATCGTCTGACGATTGTTGATCATGGTGGCAATGTCATTCACGGAGATAAGCTCATAGGCATTTGTGGAAAATTCCTGAAAGATAATCAAGAAATTGGCCCGACTCGCGAAGTGGTGGGAACGGTCATGAGTAATTTTGGTCTGGAATACTTCTTAAAAGAGCAAGGTTTGAATTTTATCCGTACTCAAGTAGGAGACCGCTATATCGTTGAGCATATGAGACAAAGTGGTGCTCTGTTTGGCGGTGAGCCTTCAGGACACTTGGTCTTTAAAAAGTATTCAACTACCGGAGACGGAATTCTTGCCGCCCTTAAAGTTATTGAGAGCATAAAGTTCTATGACCGGGACTTATCTGAACTTGCCAATGAAATTGAACTTTTCCCACAAGAGATGAAAAACGTCATCATTTCTAAGCGTCTGCCTTTTGAGGAAGTCCCGGAAATAAAAAAAGCAATGACAGAGGCCGAAAGTAAATTAGGCAAAGAAGGCAGAATTCTTCTTCGTTATTCTGGAACTGAGGCACTGGCGCGGGTTATGGTGGAAGGACGCGACCAGAATCTAGTGCATTCACTTTGTAGTGAACTGACCCAAGTCGTAACTAAGGTCTTGGGGTAAGTATGAAATTTGCACGTCTGGGCGTTAATATTGATCATGTGGCCACTTTGCGTCAGCAACGGGGCGAGTACTATCCTGAAGTTGTCAGGGCCGCTGAAGTTGCTCTGGCCACTGGCGCCCATCAGATTACCATTCATTTAAGAGAAGACCGCCGCCACATCCAGGATCATGATGTTCCTACTGTTCATGAGATGTGTAAAAAAATGGGACTTCCCCTGAATCTTGAAATGGGCTGTTCTGAGGAAATGGTTAAAATTGCCATTCAAGAGAGACCTGAATGGGTTTGTCTTGTTCCTGAAAAAAGAGAAGAGCGCACCACTGAAGGCGGTCTGGATATCATTGATTCAATCAACTATGAACGAGTTAAAAAGGCCTGTGATGATATCAAAGCTTTTTCTCCCACCACCAAAATCTCTCTCTTTGTTGAAGGCACCGAAGTCGTTTTGAAAAAATGCCTTTCCCTAAAGATCGACGCCGTGGAAATCCACACTGGGGAATATGCCCGGGATTTTCTTGATAAAAAAGACCTCACTCCTCACCTGGCAAACTATCGTCAGGGAGCGAAAATAATAAAAGAAGCAGGTCTCGGTTTTCATGCTGGCCATGGATTAACTTTTGAATCTTTAGCGCCTCTCTTAGAGGATGCCCAATTTGAAGAATACAATATTGGCCACTGGATCATTGCTGAATCAGTCTTTATCGGATTAGGTCACGTGGTAAAAGAAATGGTCACCCTGATTAATAAATATCCTCTGAAAGGTTAATTATGAGAATTGTTACACATGCAGAAATGAAGGAATTGGAGAAACTGGCGCAAACGAAGTTTCACTTCCCGGAAAAACTCATTATAGAAAACGTCTCTCTTTTAGGGGCCAAGGCCATTGTCGAAAAGCTCGGACAGGACATTAAATTCGGTGAGCTGATTTTTATGATCGGTAAAGGATTTAATGGCGGAACCGGTCTGGCCATTGCCCGCCATCTTGCCAGTATGGGACACGATACCCGTGCCTTTTTACTGTTTGAAGAAAAAGAATGTTCAACTGAAGTCAAAGAGCAGTTAAAAATTGCCTCCACTTATGGGGTTAAGATTGCTGCCATTGATGATGTCGTTGCTTTGGAGAGTTATTTTCAGCAAAATAGTGCACCAAAAATTATTATCGATGCCATTTTTGGGACAGGAGTAAGACTTCCCCTTTCTCATTTCCTGTATGATGTCATTAATCTTATTAATCAGGAAAAGGCCTATACCATTGCTTTAGATATCCCTACCGGAGTGGAAGGCGATACTGGTCTGATTCAAGGAAATGCAATTAAGGCCGATTTGACATTGGCGGTAGGTCTTCCAAAGCTCGGTTATTACCAGGCGGAAGGTGCCTTACATGTTGGGGAAGTGGTGGTCATTCCAAGTGGTCTGCCTAAATCCATCATTAATCAAAATGCTGATAAGTTTCTCATTAGTAAAGATCTTAAAAATGCTCTGCCTCCAGCCCGTAATAAATTCGGCGACAAAAAACTCTTCGGTCACACTTTGGTCATTGGTGGATCTCACGGTCTGACTGGCGCCCTAGTGATGTCTAGTACTGCTGCTTTGAAAGTGGGTGCAGGTCTGGTGACGGCCTCTACCTGGGAGCCTCAGTATCAGGAGTTTATTACCAGACTCATTCCTGAAGTCATGACTGGCTATATTCCTCATGATCAGGGTAAATGGGGCAAACTCATTAAGGATCTTGATAAATATGACTCAATTGTCATTGGGCCGGGACTTGCCCGCTCACTACGGGCCCGTGCCCTTGTTCTGGAAATTTTAAATAATTTTTCAGGCCCAGTGGTACTGGATGCAGATGCCATTAATGTTTTAAACATTAAGGATGATGCAGAAGTTTTCAGCTTAAGAAATGCTCCTACTTTAATGACCCCACACTTTGGTGAATTTTCCCGCTTTACCGGCATTCCTTTGGAAGATGTTAAAAAAGAGCCTTACTACTATTTAAAAGAGACTATTGAGCGCATCAACTGCTCAGTGATCCTTAAAGGTCCTTGTACCTACCTGGGCTTTCCCAATGGGAAAACTTTCTTCAATTTTTCACCTAATGACGGTATGGCCTCAGGCGGAGTAGGTGATGTCCTGGCCGGAATTCTGGGCGGGTTGATCGGCCAGGAGGCCAATCTTAAAAAACGGGATTCACTTTATAATATCTATGAAAACCTTAATCGCACGATTCTGTTAGGGGTGCTGATTCATACCTGGTCTGGCCAATTTGCTGCAGAGAAGCTGGGAGTGCGTCCAATGACTGCCACTAATCTGATCGATGCCTTCCCAGAAGCCTTTAAGGCGCTTGATGAACTCTTAAAGGACTAGAATGAACAAGAAACTTATCAGGGAATGGAAGAAAGTTTATAAGTCCGATTTGTCATACATTGTGTATGAGTTAAAGGATCTGACCAAGATTCCCGCCATGATTATTTTGGAAGGGGATCTGGGGGCAGGAAAAACTACTTTCACCCAAAATTTTATCGGGGATAAAGAGACCTTCAGTCCCACCTATTCGATTTTATCGGAATGTAAAAATATCCTTCACGCCGATCTTTACCGGATCGAAAAGAACGAAGAAATCCTTCAATTGGAATTACCGATCTATTTGGAAGATAAGCAGTACTTCTTTGTGGAATGGGGCATGAAGTATGCCCGTCGTTTAATGAGAGAGTTGCCTGAAAACTATTCTGCTTATTTGCTGGAAATCTTTATTAATGAGGGGCTCTCAGAAAACGAAGAAGGGCCCTCCCGAAACTTCTTTTTGTACTCCCTTCATGATGACTAACTTAGTTTGTCGGAAATATTTGCCCGGAGCATTTTAACACCAGTGCTCCCTTAGAGACGAGTTAACTGGCCGATAGTATTCCCTTTTTTTGCAAGGGAAAATGCCCCTATTGAAAATAGAGAATTGTTTCAGATTTAAAAGTTGACGTGAGAAAAAAGAAAAGGTCATACTATTTAGGAGATATTTAGTCTGGATTGTTGAGAGCGACATTCAGATGGGAATCTCACGGGTAACAAGGATGGTTTCGTAACCCGATCAAAAATTTACCAACTTTTTTGGATTTATGGAGGAAGACAATGAGACTTACATCTAAAGGCCGTTACGCAGTCCGAGCTATGCTTGACCTTACTTTCCACTCAAATGGAAACCCAGTAAGACTTCAAGAAATCTCAACAAGACAATCAATTTCTCTGCACTATCTTGAGCAGCTTTTCAGAAAGCTTCGCACAGGTAAAGTAGTTAAGTCTGTTCGTGGTCCAGGCGGAGGCTATGTGCTTTCCCGTTCACAAGACGAAATTTCGATTAAAGACGTACTAGACTGCGTTGGTGAGAACATCAATCCAGCTCGCGACATTCTTGCTGTACCAAGCTCTGGTATCGAAGTCATGAAAGACGAATCAGGTAACGATATCAACGCAATCGTTGATACTAAAGAGTTCAACCTGACTAAGACATATTTCGAGAACCTTGGGACTATCATGCAAGATTACCTTGCAACAACATCTCTTGGTGACCTTGCCCGCAAAGGTGCCAGCGCTGCTTTCGCAACTGAACAAGCAGGCGGATCAGAGTCTACTATTCGCGCTAATGTTGGGGAAATGAACCAATAATAGCGTATGCAATAAGTGGCCCTCGAACGTCTATACCTCGATTATAATGCGACATCGCCCCTTTCTCATTCAGTCCTGGACTGGTTGAGACGTGGCGATGTTCTTTTTGCTAATCCATCCAGTCAGCATTCTGATGGAAAAGCTTCCCGCAAACTCGTTAACGAGGCCCGCGCGCAGCTCTTGCAGACTTTTCATAAGAGTGACAAAGATACAAAGTTGTTTTTCCACTCAGGGGCCACCGAGGCCATTCATACTTTTGCCTATTCCTTCTCAGAGATGGCCAGGTTAAGCGGAAAAGATCTTTTAATTTGTTATTCCAAGATCGATCATCCTGCGGTGGTTTCACTTTCAGAAAAGTACTTTGGAAGTCATGTAAAATTCTTTGAACTTAAAAGAGATAAGAATCTTCATTACTTGCACCAGGAAAACTTCGAGGCCTTGAAAGATAAGAAGGATAACAATCCAGAGCTTATTATTCTCTACCATCACCTGTGGGTTCATAATGAAACGGGTCAGATTTCAGCCTTGAGTGATCTTACACTTTTTAAAACCATTCCTGATCTTTATTTACACATTGATGCTGTACAGTCCCCAGGAAAAATTCCCGACTGGCGCGAATTAAGTGAAGGGGATGTATGGTCTTTTTCGGCCCATAAGTTTGGCGCTTTAAAAGGCATTGGTTTTTCTTTTTTTAAAAGTTCACTTTCATTTCATCCGTTGATTGTGGGAGGGGCCCAGCAAGGCAATCTCAGATCAGGAACTGAAAATGTTCAGGGCATAAAAAGTATCTCGCTGGCCTTAAAAGATTTGCAGCAAGTTGATGTTGAGCAAAACTCATTGCAACGTAAAAAATTGGTTGATGTGCTGAGGCTAGAACTCACCGGAATTGGCGACCTGATAGATGATGAGAAGGTCTGCAGTAATACCATTTATTTCTTTTTAAATAAGCTCTCCAGCGATATCGCTCTTGCTCTGTTCGATGTGAATGGAATTGAAATCAGTGCCGGTTCGGCCTGCTCTAGCGGCGCTGCTAAACCGAGTGCGGTCCTTCTGCAAAAGGGTCTGGATGCGGTTTCTAAGAATGGCCTGCGATTATCTATGGCATTTCAAGTCAATGAAGAGGATCTTAACAGGTTAACGGATCGATTAAGGCCTATTTTCAATAAATTACGCCACTTCTAGCGGAAAAAATTTATCTTTTTTAGGTTTTTCTAAAATGGGATTATAATCCATTGCATGGGAATGCTTGATCGTATTAAAAAACGTCAAATCGACGGATTCAAAGACTTTGTTATTAATATGGAAACTACCGGTGGCCCGACTCAGGTGCAAATCTTCACTGCCGGTGTGCTAGAAGATCCCCTCTATATGAACTGGGTCATGAAGAACTTTAAAACTTTTGATGATTTTCTTAAAATCAGCTCTGATGATATTGAAAAAGTCCTAAATAATCAGGATCAAATACTTCCCTTGTTTGCCAAGTGTGTGTTTGGTTTGCCTGAAGAAAAATTGATGGAATTGGAAAGTGTGGTACCTAAGCATTTGAGTAAGCTCAAAGATGAATTATCTTACTTGAAAGAAGTGACACCTACTGAACGAGAAGGTGCCAAGAATTACATCATGAAACTTGTAAGAAAACTTCAATTAGAAGAGAGGATTCAGGGCTTCTCCTGGAGCCTTCCCCCGCAAGACATCTATTATCCCAAGCAGATTAAAGATGGGGGACTCAAGATCTATTTTGAAAGTGGTACCTTGGCCGCCGAGGGTGAATATCTAAAAGGTAAGCGTATCGGTTTCTGGAAACATAATTATGACAATGGAAGCATTCTGGCCGAAGGGGACTATCTCGATGGTCTTAAAAACAATGTCTGGGTCTTTTATTATAGTAATGGAAACATTAAGTCTCAGGGTAAGTACCGCTCGGATTTAAAGCACGGCATTTGGAAAGAATGGGACCGTGGAGGTCAACTCACAGAAGTCGAGTATAATGAGGGAGTCAAGAAGACCAAATAGGTCCTAGTCTTCTTCGAACTGAACGTCTCGTGAAATGACCACACCATCGACTGATCTTTCTTCCCGCTCTTCAATAAAATCAAATTGAATGGACTCAAGCCCTTCGAAATTTTCCTCAAAAGCAATGGTGATTGTTCTCGGAGAGATATTCATCAGAGTGCTGAGGTAGTAGTTTTTCCCGAAAAGCTGGACCGCTTGCTCGTCATCATTAACATGACGGAAATCTGATTCATCAATTAGCGGATTGTGAGAAGTATTTTTAACAATAATGGCCCCTTGAATCTTCTCTTTGGGAAGATCCTTGGTAACACCCCAGGTCGCCAGTGGAAAATAATCCAGGTGAAAGGTCGAATTTCCGTACGCTAAGCGTCTAGGAATGATCAAACGGTTCATAAATTTACGGGTGGTCTCATCTTTGGCCTTGCGGGCGAGCTTTTCCGCCAACATGGAGTCTTCAATCCTGATGATATAGTGGCCAGGATGCTTGGTAGACCGAAACAGGATGTACTGGAAAGCGATACTAAACAAAGTAAAAAGCTTTTGTTGGTCCAGATGGATATGTTGGGCCGGAGATTCAACTATGGTCTTAACGGCTTCGTAGAGGGTTGATTTATCAAGATCTTTCTTACTGCTCATACTCAGAAATCTCTATCAAAAATCGGGTTTTGGCAACAAGCAAAAAGCACTTCTAAGCATGGAAAAAAATTGACGAAAGCGGGACCCTTCATTTATGATGCAGGCTAAAATTTTTTATATAGACACCTCTAACACCATTTGGAGTGAAGATGATTGACAAGAACTTGCCCAAAACCAGAAACATTGGTATTTCGGCCCACATTGACTCAGGTAAGACGACTCTATCTGAACGTATTCTCTTTTACTGCTCTAAGATTCACAAAATCGAAGACGTTAAAGGCGGCGGCGCTGGAGCAACCATGGACCACATGGATCTTGAGCGTGAAAAAGGTATTACTATTACTTCAGCAGCTACGACTGTTGAATGGACTGGTATTAATAAGGAAGGTATCACTTTCTCTGAAGGTGACCAGAAGTCTATTAAGGTTAACCTAATCGATACTCCGGGACACGTGGACTTCACAGTTGAAGTTGAACGTTCTCTTCGAGTTCTTGATGGTGCAATCCTCGTTATTTGTTCGGTTGCTGGTGTTCAGTCTCAGTCAATTACTGTTGACCGTCAGATGAAGCGTTACCGCGTTCCTCGTATGGCCTTCTTAAACAAGATGGACCGTATGGGCGCTAACCCTTACAACGGTGTTAAAGCTCTTCGTGAAAAACTAAATCACAATGCAGTTCTTATGCAGCTTCCAATTGGTGCTGAAGAAAACTTCAAAGGTGTAATCGATCTTATCAAAATGAGAGCTTACTACTTTGATGGCGATAACGGTGAAATCATCCGTGAAGAAGCGATTCCTTCTGAGCTTGAAAATCAAGCTTCTAGTGCCCGCGAAGAAATGCTTGATGTTGTTTCAGCTTTTGATGATTCAATGATGGAAGCTATTCTTGAAGGTAACGAAGTAACTGAAGAGCAAATCCATGCAGCTGTTAGAAAAGGTGTTAACACTCTTTCTTTCACTCCGGTTTTCCTTGGTTCAGCTTTCAAAAATAAAGGTGTTCAGCTTCTTCTTAACGCTGTTGCCCGTTATTTACCTTCTCCAGTTACTGCTGAGAAATCTAAAGCAATCGATTCAAACTCAGGCGAGAAAGTTGAACTTCTTCCTGAATACGATAAGCCGCTTGTTTGTATGGCCTTCAAAATCACTGACGAGCAGTTCGGTCAGTTGACTTATACTCGTATTTACCAAGGTACCCTTAATAAAGGTGATACTCTGATCAATACTCGTACTAAGAAAAGAACTCGTATCGGTCGTATCGTTCGTATGAACTCTAACGACAGAGAGAATATCGATTCAGCTTCAGCTGGTGACATTATCGCTATGATTGGTGTTGACTGTGCTTCCGGTGATACTTTTGTTGCAGAAGACGGAAATATGGAACACCTGTCTTGTGAAGGTATGCACGTGCCGATTCCTGTTATCGAGCTTTCAATCAAAGCTAAAGATAAGGACGCGCAGGCCCGTATGTCTAAAGGTCTTCAGCGCTTCATTAAAGAAGATCCTACTTTCCACTTGTTCACAGACGAAGAGTCTGGTGAGACACGTATCGCTGGTATGGGTGAGCTTCACCTTGAAATTTATGTTGAACGTCTTAAGCGTGAATATAAAGCAGAGGTTGAAGTTGGTGCTCCACAGGTTAACTACCGTGAAACAATCCGTGGCGAAGCTAAGTTTGAATATACTCACAAGAAGCAAACTGGTGGTTCAGGTCAATTCGCGAAAGTTGCTGGTATGATCAAGCCTCTTGCTACTGATAGAAAAGAGCGTGAAGACCAAGTTTTCCGTTTTGTTAACGAAATTAAGGGTGGTGTAATTCCTAACGAATTCATCCCTTCATGTGATAAAGGTTTCAACGACGTTATGAACAAGGGACCTCTTGCAGCGTTCCCAGTGATTGATGTTGAAGCTTACCTACAAGATGGTCAGTACCATGATGTGGATTCATCTGATATGGCGTTCCGTATTGCTGCTCGTATGGCAATGAGAGAAGCTATTAAGAATGCTAATCCAATCATTCTTGAGCCAATCATGAAAGTAGAAGTAGAAACTCCACAAGACTATCAAGGTTTCGTGATCGGTGACTTATCTTCTCGTCGTGGTGTGATTCTTGGATCTGAAAACAACGAAACTGGAGACGCGATCATTAATGCTCACGTTCCTCTTTCAGAAATGTTCGGATACGCAACAGTTCTTCGTTCAGGTACAGCTGGTAAAGCTGGTTACTCTATGGAGTTTGCTAAATACGAACCATGTCCTTCTCATGTTCAAGAGAAAGTTATGGCTGCTCGTAAAGACAAACTTAATGAGCGTGCTGAATAAGATCTGTTTTACTCAGATAATTCTAAAAAAAGGGCCGGAGTTTTCTCCGGCCTTTTTTTACCTACTATAATTAATCATTTACATCTGTTTTAATTCATATTAGTTATACTTATATATAATATAAGGAAATGCGATGATTGAAACATCTATGCTCCAGGTGCTAATAGCCCTGTCTCAAAACGAAAATATTTCCAAGGCGGCGGAAGAGTTAAATGTGACTCAAAGTGCTGTCTCTCAAGCCTTAAAAAACCTCGAGGGCAAGGTTGGCTTCCCGGTCATTACCCGTCAGGGGAAATCAGTCACGTTAACTGACAATGGCATCCGTTTAGCGAAAGTGGCCAAGCAATATGTGAAGCGCATCGACGAAACTATTGAACAGATTCATCTGGAAAATCATGAGATCAAAGGGAAGCTCCACGTGGGGTCACTCTATGGTCTGGGAAAAACCTGGTTATCCAGCCGTATGCTTGATTTTCTCTCCACGTATCCGGAGCTGGAAGTAAGGCTTTCCATGGATTTTCCGGAAACGATTATTAAGAAATTTGAACAGCATGATATCGATTGCCTCATTATGCCAGAGCATTTGGTGCCGGCCTTCGCAGAAAAGCTTGAACTTCATGCGGAACACACCAATTTGGTTTTCTCAGATAAATTCAAGATCACTGCCCAGACCGAACTCAAAGATATTCTGGGTATGCCCATTATTTTTTATGAAAACAATGATCCCAATTTCTACCGCTGGTGCCGGGAAAAATTTGGAGTTGTACCCCGGAACATCAAGCCGCGCCTGGTGGTAAATTCTTTCGGGCAAATGCTTCAGGCCGTAAATGAAGGCCTGGGAGTGGCAGTGGTGCCGACTCACGTTTTAAAGCGTTCTCACTTCAAATCTAAGTTAAAAACGGCCGGAAAAGATTTTGAAATCTTCAGCAATAAAGTTTCTTTTGCTTTTCATGCTGATGAGGCCCAAAGTTATAAGATTAAAGAGCTTTATAAATTTTTATTAGAGGCCGTCAAAGATTTATAACTTGTTAAATACACGGCATTATTCGGATTAAATGTTTCCAAAGATTTTTTAGTTTTCCATAATAGGTAAACGAGGATTTTTGTGACATTTGACCAAAAAAAAATTGAATCTGAACTTCCCGCTTCTTTTAATCCTGTCATGGACGAACTTCAGCGCGTGGGGTTTATCCCCACGTTAGTGGGAGGCAGTGTTAGGGATTTTTTTCGAACGGGTAGACTCGGTAAAGATTGGGACGTGGAACTGACCCATGAGACTATTTCCTTCAATAAAAATGAGTGGAAGGAGTTGGGTAAATCTCTCTCTCGCTTAGGAAAAGTCTCAAACCTTCCTTATGAAATTATTCGACTTGATCTGGACAGTTATCAAATGGAGTTTTCACCTCCTCGAATTGAGACTTTCATCGAAGACTCCCATCATCACTCAAACTTCACGGCCGAATTTGATTTTAAGCTTCCCTTTGAGAAGGCCGTGGCGCGAAGAGATTTTACCATCAATGCCATGGGCATCAGGTTTAAGTCGAAAAAACAAATCGAGTTCCTCGATCCGTTAGAGGGACTGCGACACTTGAGTAAAAAAATACTTCATCCCGCAGGGCCGGACTTTGGGAAAGATCCAGTACGCTTTTTAAGGGCCGTGCGCTTTGCCCAGAAGTATGGTCTTTCTTATTCACCAGAGCTCCAGAAGATTCTTGATTCCATGAAGCTCATTGGTATTAGTCCGGCCTATTTTTGGAGTGAGATGCAAAAGTCCGGGGATCCTATTCGGTTTTTAGAAAAGATCATGAAAGAGTCAGAAAACCATCCGGAATTAGCACTTCCAATGGAGCATTCCCAAGCAGCAAAACTTAAGGGTATCCAAAAAATTTTAGAGGTTCCAGAGAAGCATGAATCATGGGTCATAGCTTTGGAGTGGATCGATATTCCAAGTGAAGGATGGCGGACATTTTTTAGCCTGAGTTCGGACACTTGTCGGCGGCTGGGCCGATGGGCCCAAACCTCCAAGGCCTTTCAAACCATTCTTCCGGAATTTTTCCACGGAGAGTTTGAACAAGTCCGGGATAGTGAAAACTTTGATAAGCTTTTTGACTGGTACTTCACCACCAAGCAGCTGTTGCAGAAAAATCCGGATCTGCCCTTGATGAAGATGATTGAAGACTATCTTCCAGCATGGATTCATCTGTACCGCTTTGAGGCCCCCAAGGACGTAAAGCACATTGATCCTCCTTTTCGTGCCAAATACCAGGTGTGGAATTTATGTCAGCGCTTATAGTTTCCTATGCCGAAGTCACAGGTGATGAAATGGTTCTGGCCCAGGTGCGGGAGATATTTTTTGAAAGCTCCACTAAAAAAGATTTTAAGGATGCTTCCGAGAAAGAAGCCTTTTTTGAGAAATACTTGGGTTATTACTTAAGAAATCATCCGGAGCTCGCCTGGGTGGCCCAAGAAGATAAGGTACTGGGTTATGTGGTGGCGGTGGCCGATTCTCAGGATGATGTTCTTTATAAAATCCAGCCCCATTTAAAAACCTTTGAGAAGTATTTTGGCCAGTATCCTGCCCACCTGCATATAAACTGTCATGTTGAGTCGCGGGGAAAAGGGGTAGGAGGACAATTAGTCAAAGCTTTAGAAAAACAGCTTAAGACCATGAATATTCAGGGCCTCCACATTATGACCGGAGCCGATGCTCTTAATAAGAAGTTCTACCAAAAACTAGGGTTTGATTTTGAGGCCATAGAATTTTTTCATGATTCCCCGATTCTTTTCATGGGTAAGAGTTTGTAGGAGAATAAACTTTGACAGACTTAGTCAGGGAATCTTAACCTAAACCTTAGTTTTTTCACATTGGTAGGTTTTAATGAAGACTTTGTTGATCTTTGTTTCGCTCATAATTGCAAATCTTGCTGTGGCCGAGGTCACACCTACTCAGCGCCTTTTTCAAAGCTTAAGTTTTGTAGACGATCTATCATTGGAAAACCTGGACCTGGCCATTGAAAGACAGCTTCAGTCTTATGCCAATCGCAGATTAACGGGAACCATCAAATTTGGCTCAAAAGAATACCCTAAAACAGTCTTGAAAGATTCCTTGATCCTTTTAAGGACACTTGCAGGACAAACCCGTCAGTGTCTTAAAAGTAATCCGCAAGCAGTGTGTCTGAATGCCTTCAATCAGGAAGTAAACGCTAAGTTTGCTATTTATGTTCCTCTTCCTGCCAAGAAGGAACCAGGATTCCGCTCAAAGGCGACTACCAAGTTTACTTCTTATTATTCACCGGACCTTCATGGCTCACGAGTTCCGACTGAGCGTTTTAAGCGTCCCATTTACCGCAAACCTGATCAGCCTTCAGAACAAAACTATACCAGAGTTGACATTGATTACCGTGGGGCCCTGGCCGGTAAAGGTTATGAAATTTTTTGGGTGGAAGAATCCTTTTTTGACCTATATCTCCTGCATGTTCAAGGCGGGGGACGAATTAATATTTTCAATGCTGATGGTTCTAAAGAAGTAAAATATTTAAGCTACGACGGAAAAAATGAACGCTCGTTTCAGATGATCTACAAGTATATGATGGCCAAGGGTTATCTGCAGCCGAACAATGCCGGTATTCCTGGCCAGAGACAATTTCTGATTGAGAATCCTCATAAAGAAGAGGAAATCTTTGGTTCTTGTCCTTCTTATGTTTATTTCAAAGAGTCTGATGAAGAGCCGGTAGGACTTGATAACATTCCTTTAACGGAAGGTCGCTCCCTGGCCATTGATTCTCGTATCTATAAAACTATGGGCATGATTAACTTTGTTAAAACCGTTAAGGCTTCTCATGTGGATGCTGATGGCAAAGTGGTGAAAGTTCCTTTCTCACGTTTCTTTATTGCCCAGGACACTGGCGGTGCCATCCGTGGTAATGCCCGCTGTGATCTTTATTTTGGATATGGCCCGCTGGCGGAGCTTACTGCTTACAATATGAATGAGCAGGGTGAGCAGTACTTCTTAATTAAGAAGTAATCTCACGCCAAATTATCCGAATCAAAAAACATCACTTCCATCCCGGGAAAATCGGCCTTGAATTTATTCATCAAGGCCAGTGTTCCAAAGCGCTCAGTCGCGTGATGGCCTCCGGCAAAGAAATGAATGCCGGCCTCAATTGAGTCATGCCAGTTGTATTCAGAAATCTCCCCCGTCAAATAAGCATCAAGTCCTTCTTCCTGGGCCTGGATCCATTCATTATTGGCCCCGCCAGTAATAATTCCTAGAGTCTTAATGTTGTCAGTGCCGTTAGGGGAAGCCAGGGTCACTGGATGTTTCAAGATCTGTTCCAGGGAGATTTTAAGTTCTAGGGCCGAGACAGGGTGGGTGAATTCGCCCTTGGTGCCCAATGGTTTTCTCTTATAGAGGCCAAAAGGGGCCAGTTTAGTGAGGTTAAGTTCACGGGCCAGGGACACAGCATTGCCGACTTCTTCATGGGCATCAAGTGGCAAGTGGTAAGCAAAAAGGTTAAGGTCATTTTTTATGGCGAGCTTTACGCGCTCTCCCCAGCCACCGGTGATGGTGCGGGAGCCTTGATGTTTCCAGAAAATTCCATGATGCACGACCAGGCCATCGGCGCCCCATTCTATGGCCTTGGCGATGGAATCCTGAGTGGCCGAAACTGCAAAGGCCAGACGCTTAATAGATTTTTTTCCATCAATTTGCAGACCATTGGGCCCATAGTCCTCAAACTCAGACGTACTGAGTAATGAATTGAAGTAATGAAGTATCTTATTTTGGGTCTGTGCCATGGTGATTCCTTTTCAATGAGTTCTCATTTTAATACAATTTTTTCGTCTTAAACAAAGGATTCGACGATGAAATTAAAACCTGGTCTCGTCTATGGTTCAGCATTAACAGATCTTTATCAATACGCAAAAGAAAACAAGTTCGCGCTTCCAGCAGTAAACGTCATCGGAACAAATTCAGTCAATGGTGTGCTGGAAACGGCCAAGGCCATGAATTCGCCGGTGATCATTCAGTTCTCCAATGGTGGTGGGCAATTTTACGCCGGAAAAAGTTTAAAGCTTGCCGGAGATCAAGCAGCTGCCTTAGGTGCTATTTCCGGTGCTCAGCACATTCAACTTCTTGCCGAGCACTATGGTGTTCCGGTGATTATTCATACTGATCACGCCGCCAAGAAACTTCTTCCTTGGATTGATCACATGTTGGATGCGGGAGAAGTCTTTTATAAAACTCATAAAAAACCTCTGTTCTCTTCTCATATGCTCGACTTATCGGAAGAGTCCCTGGAAGAGAACGTGGAAATTTCTGCCAAATATTTTAAGCGCATGAATGCCATTGAAACAGGTGTTGAAATTGAATTAGGTGTAACAGGTGGTGAGGAAGACGGCGTCGATAATTCTGACGTCGATAACTCCAAGCTCTACACTCAGCCGGAAGATGTGGCCTATGCCTATTCCCATCTGCGTGAAGTGGGTTCCAATTTCACTATCGCAGCTTCCTTCGGTAACGTTCACGGTGTGTATAAGCCGGGTAACGTGAAGCTCAGTCCGATTATTCTGAAAAATTCCAATGATTTTGTTCAGAAGAAATACGGCACAGCTGCTAAGCCTGTTTCTTTTGTTTTCCACGGTGGTTCAGGTTCACTTCAGAGTGAAATTCGTGAAGCCATTGATTACGGTGTCATCAAGATGAATATTGACACCGATATGCAGTGGGCCTTCTGGGAAGGGATCAAGAACTTCTATGAAGATAAGAAGGCCTATCTTCAGGGCCAATTAGGAAATCCGGAAGGACCGGAAGCTCCGAATAAAAAATATTACGATCCAAGAAATTGGCTTCGTAAAGGTGAAGAGAGCTTTGTCGCCCGTCTTAAAATTGCCTTTGAAGATCTGAACAACATTAACCGCAATAGCTAACCTTAATTTTTCTGTGCACCCCGCTTGAGGGGTGCATAGATTTTGTCTTTTTTCTCCAAGTTTGATTAACTTAATCCTTTATTTGATCAAGCTGGAGAATCAATGAATCAAGACATTTTCGATTGGATTTTACTGCTCGCAAGATGGTTACACATAACCGTTGCTGTGACCTGGATTGGCACATCCATTTTCTTTATGTGGCTTGACCGAAGCTTTGTCCCCAATGCTGAATCAAAAAGGCCCGGTCACGTAGGTGAAGTATGGATGGTTCACGGTGGTGGTTTTTATCACGTCGAAAAACTTTTAATGGGTCCCACTAAAGTTCCAGAACGTTTGCATTGGTTTAAATGGGAATCCTATTGGACATGGATGAGCGGAATGTTCCTGGTAGGTCTTATTTTTTATACCGGGGAAGGAACCTTTCTACTGGATTCAATGGTCTCAAACATTACTTACGGGCAAGGTGTTGCCATTAGTTTGTTTGCCATCTTTGGTTCCTGGTTTTTTTATGACTTTATCTGGGAGAGGTCTTTTGTCAAAACCACTCCGGTGGCAGGACATATTTTGACTCTCACCTGGTTTGCCGGGATGACTTATTTCCTCTGTCATACCTTGAGTGGTCGTGCGGCCTACATTCATGTGGGCGGCATGCTCGGGACCTGGATGACGGCCAATGTTTTTATGCGGATTATTCCCCGCCAGCTCAAGATGGTAGAAGCCTCTAAAATTGGCGAACCGGTCAATCAGGAATGGGGCAAGAACGCCAAGAATCGCTCCACTCACAATACTTACTTTACTCTGCCTGTGATCTTTATCATGCTCAGCAATCACTTCCCCAATACTTATGGGCATGACTACAATTGGCTTATCCTCCTGATCATCAGTGCCGGAGGAGCGGCGATTCGTGAATATTTTGTGGTGAGACTTTCCCGGCCGAAGCGTTCTATGAGTGCTGCGGTTATTGGGGTGGCCCTCATTAGTGGTGTGGTTGTTTTTTCTCAGGAAAAAAATGTGGAAGCTTCCGAAGCCCCTGTTGTTCATCAACATCACCATGAGGTGAAGGAAGTAAAAGAAGTAAAAGAAATAAAGAGCAGCAAGACTTTTGATGTCAAAGGGGTGGTCTCTTTTGATGGGACGGTTCCTCAAGGGAAAAAATTGAATTTACCGGCCGGCTGTTCAGTACCTGGCCAGGGAAATGTCTACTCCAATGAAGTCATCGTCAATGACGGAAAACTTCAAAATGTCTTAGTCCGAGTCACTAAAGGCCAAGAGGGAAAAAAATACACTGATGTCCCATCCGAGGAAGTGGAACTCGATCAAAAGGGCTGCATCTACACTCCAAGAGTCACTGCCGCCAGAGTTGGTCAGAAGGTCACATTTATTAACTCTGATCCTATCTTTCATAACGTCAGATCAGTGACCAAAGAAAACAAGAAATTTAACGTGGCCATGCCGAAAAAAGATCAGCGGGAAACAAAAGTTTTCACTAAAGCAGAATTCTTTTTACAGGCCAAGTGTTCTGTTCATCCCTGGATGGGCGCTTATGTGGCGGTCATGGATCACCCTTTCTATTCGGTTACCAATAAAATGGGCGAGTTTACATTGCCTGCACTTCCGGTAGGTAAGTATACTATTGAGGCGTGGCATGAAGTTTTTGGTACCCTGACTCAGGAAATTACAGTGAGTGACAGTGGTGCCCAGAAAATGTCCTTTAAATTTAAGAAGTAGGTTTTATGATCAGTACACATATCTTAGATACCAGTAAGGGGATTCCGGCCTCCAACGTTACAGTTATTCTGGAACAAAAAAATGGTGAGAGCTGGAAAGAAATTGGAATTGATAAAACCAATACTGATGGCAGAATTGTATTTAATTGTCCCAAAGAAAAAGGCGTTTACCGTCTGACTTTTAACATTGAAGAATACTTTCAAGGTGAAGAGTTCTTTTTTATGAATACTCCGGTCATTTTCAATGTGAAAAATACCGAGAGAAAATATCACGTTCCCCTTTTACTAAATCCGTATGGATATTCTACTTACCGAGGCAGTTAGTTTGAAAAAATCTGAAATTGTTTATTACGATGATTTTATATCTCCCAAGATTAAGGCCCATCTCTTAAAGAGTGCGACACCCGTTCCAGGGTTTGTTGACCTGATGCAAATTGGTGAGGGCGGAGGACTTGAGGGAACTGAGTCGCTTCGATTTTTATGTGAGCTTTATGACTCTGTTAAGGATGAGCTTAACCTGGTTCTTAAGCGTCGCGCGCGGGATCGTAAGTTTATTGATGAAAGAACCCGGGCACTGGCGAGCTTTAATCATGAGATGAAGCGGGATTATCTGAGTCCTGACTATATGACAATCTTTGGTCAGGAAGATGCTGATGGCCGCATTGTACTGGGACCCAAGAGTGAGAACTATGCCCGCTCTGGTGGAAAACCCGTGGCACCCATTCCTGAGTGGTTAAGCGGCAATCATGTGACTTTGTTTGGTCCGCCAGACTCGGCCAAGTTGTCCATCAACGCCATGAATGCTTATCACCGTAAATTAAAAGATGAACCGGCCATTGTGGGTGAACTTTTAAAGACCCATGATTCCCTACCCAAATGGGGGGCCGATGATGAAGACTCTAAAACTCCACTGCGTGAAGATTTAATTGCTGCTGGTGTTAACCTCACCATGTGCCTGGAAGGAACTCTGAGTGTCGATGACGGTAAAAGATATGAGCTTGAAAAAGAGAAGCTCTCTTTACCGATCAAGCGTTTTCCGGGATTGGCACTCCCGTGCTTTTTCCTTTTTTATAAGGGTGAGCCACTTCCGCTTCATTTATACGACTTTGCTCTGCACTTTTTTAGAAACTGGCATAATCCCAAGGCCCTGGCCTTTTATGTACCTAAGTTAGAAAACGAAGAAGAGGCGAGATACATCAGAATCATGCTGGAAGCGGCCGAGAGACTTCTGAAGAAGACCTACTCAAGTTACGCCGTTGGCAGCATTCGTCTGATGATCGTGCTGGAAAATCCCCGCGCAGTTTTCCGGACCCATGAAATCATGGATGAGCTTTACCCGTATTTTGCGGGGGCCAGTCTTGGCTGGCACGATTATCTGGCCAGTACCGCCCGACTTTTTAAAGAGGATGCCAACTACCGTATTCCGGTTAAGGCCGATCCGGATATTGTGATCAAGTATATTAAGGCCTCTCATGACCTTCTAGCAGAAGTGGTGGGCCCACGAGGTGGGATTAAAGTCGGTGGCATGTACGGCATTCTTCCGGTCTCAAATGATCTTAAATCACCTTCCTATCAGGTCACCATCAAAGGATACATCCGCGATGTTATCACCCAGATGAAGCGGGACCTCTCCGGCTTTTGGGTGGCCCATCCGGATTTTGTCCGTCTGGGACTAGCCCTGGCCCAGGCCTGGAAATTTCATCAAAAAGGCGACTCCAGTAAACTTGAAACAATGGTGAAGTCACTTTTAGATGATAAATATCACCAGGAAATTTTGGATTTCATTCATGGACCTGATATTCAGGGACTCGATAAAAATGATCCCCTTTACGCCCGCTCACTGATTGTGGCGGATATGAAAGAATCAAATTTCATTGCGAATAATCATCCCGATGAGATCCGCTATAATGTTTTCCAAAGTCTTCAGTACATCACTGACTGGCTCTCGGGGAATGGTTGTGTGGCCTTACCGGCAATGATTGGCGGCACTCCGGTGCGGGTGATGGATGATCTGGCCACTGCTGAACGCTCCCGTTGGGAAGTGTGGCATGAGATTCATCATGGCCGTTTTTCTTTGGTAGATTTCCTGACTATTGCTCATGAAGAATTGGATTTTATCCGCAAAGATAAATCCAATGAGAAAAAAATTGTTCAGGTTAAATGGGATGAGCGAACCAAGCTCTGGTATCCGGTGGCGATGAATCTCATGATTAAACTCATGACTGATCCAGAGCCGGTGGAATTTGCCACCCAATTGTTCCTGCCTTTTACCATTGATTCAGTTCGCGGCGCCACTGACCCATGGAGTGAAGTTCAAAAGCTTGACGCCGATAAATTTAAAATCAGCGACTATATCAAGCGCTTTAATTATTACTTTGAAATGTGCGGCAGTCGTCGTTTTGCCAAGAAAATGGCCAAGGGTGTGGCCACCTGTGAGAAGACGGCCGAGGGACTCATCCGTCGTTTTGAGAAAAAAGATATTCTGGAAGCGGCATCTTTTCATGGTGATATTGGAAATAAAAAGAACCTTGATAAACTAGCAACTCATGAACAAGCGGAAGTTAAAACTGACCAGGAAGAACTTATCACCTGGGGAGAAAAGTATTTGGCCCGGTTTGGAATGAAGTTTTTAGTTTCGGCCCAAGGTAAAAGCGGTTCGGAATTATTAACTCTTCTTAAAGAGCGTTTTAATAATACAGAAGAGCAGGAAATAGAAAACGCCAAAGAGGCGTTGTGGCTTATCACTCAAAAGCGCATGAGAGCTCATCCTTTTAATTCACTTCTCTCAGATCTGGACAAGGCCCTTAAAAAGCATCGGGTGAATGCCGCCCAGGTAACAATTATCACTTCTGAAGGTCATCAGAATCTCGCTTTAGGAAGTGCCAAAAAAACTACCTGGTTTGAATTTGCTTCTTTAAGTAAAAGTGTGGGGACTGCCTTTGCTATTGAGTATTTTAAAAAAGCAGGGATTCCTCTCTCTAGGTCAGTGAATGATTATTTACCGGAACTGGGGTTTGATCCTAAACTCAAAATTTCTCATTTGATGAGTCATGGGGCCCTTAATCTTCATTACGTCAATGGTGTTCCTGCTAATCGGCCGATGCCCAAGATTACCGAATTCTTAAAAGGCAACGCTGAATATGGTTATGAACCGGTTAAGGTGATTAACCCTCCGGGAGAGAAGTTTCAATATTCAGGCGGTGGCTTTTTAGTTTTGGAGCATCTGATTGAAAAGCATTCCGGCCGCTCCATCACTGAGCTCACGAAATCATTTCTGGAAAGTCTGGAGATGGATGAATTTAGCTTTCAGCAAGAAACTCTTCCGGGTATCGAATACTCTCATGGATATAAAGACAATGGTGAAGAGATCGAAGGCACTCGTAAGATGTTTCCTTCTTTTGCCGCTGGTGCCATGGGTACGGCCCATTCGATGACTCATTTTCTGGAGCATCTGGAGAAGGCCTATCATGATCTGCAAGGATCAGGAGGTATCTCTCACGACACGGCCAGAGTAATGCTTCATGGAACGGATAAGGGCTGCCGAAAGTTCATGGGCTCGTTAATGGGTCTGGGTATTTTTGTGGTGGAGGCCGGACCAAATAGATTCATGCTTCATCAAGGTGCCAATGATGGTTTTCGCTGTATTTTCCTCCATTGTTTCTTTGGACCTGACCGAGGAAAGGGACTAGTGGTCCTCTCCAATGGGGATTTTAATGGAGTGCTCTTTAATGCTGAGGCCACCCAACTGATCCTCAAGGAACTCTCTATTGAGGGTATTGATTACAATAAATTTAAAACCTCTTTTACTGCTGAATCTATTCCGCAGGAAGAAGTGGTCAATACTGGTTATAAGAATCTCATCTTTGATGCTTTTAAGCGCACTCGCCCGGAAGAGATTACTGACAAAGGACCCTTGGATCCCCTTGCTCCTTATAATTTATGTGTGGGCGGCGAAGTCACTGAAGTTACCAATGAGCTATTTGCTCGCGCCGACAATTTGTTAAGTGATCATCTCCCTAAATTTGATCCTGAGCTCTTCGGTGCCCAGGGGAAAATCATGGATAGTTGGGAAACTGTTCGTCACAACCTGGCCGGTGTGGATGTCATGACTTTTACCCTTAAGAAGCCGGGAAAAATCAGATACGTTCTTCTCTCCACTAAATATCACTCGGGGAATTTTTCACCGGCGGTGAAACTTGAGGGTAGAGTGGGTGGAGAGTGGGTAGAGATTTTGCCAAAGACGAATCTTACTGGTCACTCGGAATTGAGAATCACTCTGGATCAAGAAACAGGCATCGTCACTGAAGTGAGAGTTTCTCAGTATCCGGACGGGGGATTCACCCGTTTGGGTCTTTATACTAATTTGCCTTTAGATGTGAAAAAATCATTTGATGGGAAGTGTAAGGTTTATGAGGAGAAGATTCCTCAAACGGTTAAGCCTCTCAGTATTAAATATGATGTGACTGATTCAGAGATAAAGAAGAATTGGCAAAGACTTGAAGGCGAGTTTAATAATGCCTCACTGGCCCTGGGAGCGAAAATTCTCAGCGCCACCGATGAGCATTATAGTCCAGCGGCCTTGGTGCTTTCACCTTTTTCACCGATTCATATGTTTGATGGACTGGAGTCTGCCCGCAGCCGTGTTCCTGGACATTGTGAACAGGTGGTGTTGGAGCTGGCAAAACCCGCAAAGATTCATCGGATTGAAATGGATTTTACTTATTTTGTGAACAACAACCCGCTAGAGGTGTTGCTGGAAGGACTCTGCGGTGGCCAGTGGGTGCCGCTCGTTCCGCTCACCAATGTGAAGGCCTTTGCCGGCAATAAGAAAGAGTTCTTAATTGATCGACCGGAAATCTTTGAGCAAATTAAACTTCAGTCCTATCCTTGTGGTGGACTGAATCGCCTGAAGGTTTTCTCTAAGTGAGGTCAGGGAGTTTATCCCGAACCTGTAGAAGTTGAGCGGTAATACTAATAGCGATTTCATTGGGTTGATTGGAACCGATGGGCAGTCCCATGGGAGTTCTGATCTTCTCAATGAAAGCTTCGCTCACACCTAATTCTTTTAATTCCCGCTTGATCCTGATGCCCTTGACTTCTGAGCCTATGGCGCCCACAAAAGGAGCGTTGGGAGCATGCTTCGCGATCTCCTGGAGGATTTCCAGGTCATAAGCGTGACCCATCGTAAGACAGAGAAAAAAGCTATTGGGATCAAAGCTTGAAACCAGATTCTTAGGAGTGGGGTGACAGATACTTTTAACACCATCAAGTCGTGCGATCCACTCTTCCCGTGAATCCACACAGGTGATATGACAATCAAGCGTCTTTAAAATTCTGGTCAGTGCCTGACTGACATGGCCCGCGCCAAAGATAACAATGGGCCAGTGGTTTTGATGGAAGTGCTCAAAAAGAAAACTGCATTCACCGCCACAGGACATGCCGATGTCTTTTTGCAGGTTCCAGGTGATAAGAACCGGTGGCGTCTGGGAATTTTGTTCTAAAGTTTCCTGGGCCTTTTTAATCGCCGCCAATTCCACCCGGCCGCCGCCAATGGTACCGGAATATAAACCCTCGCTTGTGACAATAATTTTTGCCCCTGTCTCCTGGGGGACTGAGCCCCGGGCAGAGACGAGAGTTACTGTGACAAAAGATGTCCCGCTTTCAATTAGTCTTTGGCATGATTCAAAAAAACTCATTCCCACGCCTTAAATTTCTCAGGCATCATCGCTCTTAATACATTCTCATTAGTCGCAGGAATTCTGATTTGTGGATATTCTGCCATATAGCGAGGAAGGTAAGTGAGAGCGTTGTTAACCGCTGTCCAGGCACTGATTCCCAAAAGGAGCGGAGGTTCACCAACCGCCTTGGTTCCTCGAACATTGGAATAGTTTTCATCGTTTTCCAGTAGCTCGATATTAAATTCCCGAGGCACGTCCTGAACGTTAGGAATCTTATAGGTGCTTGGGGCATGGGAGAGAAGAAGTCCCTGATCATTGTAAAAAAGGTTCTCGGTGGTCACCCAACCTAGTCCTTGAATAAACGCCCCTGAAATTTGTCCCAGATCCAGATCTTCATTAACCGGACGACCCAGGTCCATCAGGATATCGGTGCGAAGAACTTTAACTTCACCGGTATGACGGTTCAAGTTCACCTCAGAACAGGCCGCTCCTTGAGTGAAATAAAGGAAAGCATCTCCCCGACCGGTGAGTTTATTAAACTCGATTCCAGGAATTTTGTAGAAAGCGTAATCACTCAGTGAAACACGATTGAGGTAGGCCTCAAGCACGAGGTATTTAAATTCAATCTTCTTGTCCAGATGGTTTGGATGAAAGACCCAACCGTCTTTAAATTCAATACCAAAATAAGTCGCGCGTCCTGTTTCCCAGATGGTTCCGGCATTGGGATCGTTCTCATTTAAATAAGGGTCATCAAGTTCCACTTCTGGCTGAGTTCCAAGACCTGCGGTCTTGGAGGCCCATTTCTCCTTCGGGATATCCAAAAGCTTCAGGGCCAGCTCACTTAAGCGTTTTTTAATTTTTCTGGTCGCGAGCAGTGCCGCCGCTCCGTTGATGTCTGTACCAGAGGAAGCAGCTGTAGGAGAGGTGTTGGCATTTTTATCAGTTCGAGTAGGCATAACTCGGGCAGCATTTCGAGGAAGACCCAATTCTGTGGTCACCATCTCGGAAATTTTTGTATTCACTCCCTGGCCCATTTCTGTAGCACCGGTGGCAATTTGCAGGGTTCCATCGTTATGGATGATAACCAGTGCATTACCCTGGTTTAAAAAACGGGTGGTAAATGAAATACCAAACTTCACTGTCGTCAGAGACATCCCACGCACATGCTGATGCTCTTCCTGATTGTACTTAACAATGTCAGCGCGGCGTTTTTTATAGTCGCACTTCTTTTCCAGTTCAGTGACCAGTCGCTCAAGGCAATTATTTTTTACCAGCTGCCCATAGTGGGTTACGTTGCGTCCATCAGTGTCCGAATAAAGATTGAGTCTACGAATCTCTACCGGATCTTTTTTTAGATAGTGACCTATCTCTTCGATAATCTTTTCTACTGTGGCCACCCCTTTAGGGCCGCCAAAGCCACGGAAGGCAGTATGAGAGTGATGATTTGTTTTACAGACTTGTCCCACCACCCGCATATGAGGAATGAAGTAGGAATTGTCCGAGTGGAGCATGGCCCTTTCCATAATAGATGTGGAAAGATCGGCATAAGCGCCGGCATCCGAGAAGAGCTTGATGTCCAAGGCCTCTATACGGCCATCTTGATCGAAGGCTACTTTATACTCATTTTCGAAAGGATTTCTTTTACCAGTCATGATCATGTCATCGTCTTTGGTAAGACAGATGCGCACGGGCCGCTTTAGTTTCATGGCGGCCAGAGCGGCCATGGCAGCAAATGGAGCTGCTTGAGATTCCTTGCCCCCGAAACCACCACCCATTCTTTTTACCTGACAGACCACATCCTTAACCGGAAGACCCAAAGCATGGGCCACCACGTGCTGAGTTTCTGTCGGATGCTGTGAAGAAGAGTGGATTTCAATCTGGCCGTCTTCTAAAGGGTAGGCGATGGAGACCTGGCTTTCCAGATAGAAGTGATCATGACCTTGGATGGTAATCATGCCTTCCAGAGTGTGAGTAGCGTTTTTCATCACCTCATCAACATTTCCCCGTTCAATTGTTCGGGCATCGGCAATGAAAGAATTTTGTTTTCTGGCCTCAGAAATACTGAGGACCGCTGCAAGATCCGTGTACTCGATAACAATTTTGTGCTTGGCCCTTTGAGCGGTCTCCAGAGTTTCGGCGACAATGATAGCTATACCTTCTCCGGCATAGCTGACTTTATCTGTGGCCAGGAGAGGCTGATCTCTAAAAATGGTTCCCCACATATTGTCATGAAAATCCCGGCCGGTAAAAATGGCCACAACTCCCGGCATGGCCAGGGCCTCGGTGAAATCAATTCGTTTAATCAGAGCATGAGCGCGAGTGGAGAAGAAGACATCACAGAAAAGCTCGTTTCTCATGACCGGACGGTCGTCAACGAATTCACTCTCTCCGCAAACATGAGTGTGGGCGTGATCAAGTGGCAAACTCATTGGATACCTCCTGCTTCAGCAAAAAAGCGACGGAGAAAATTCTCCATCAGAACATGGCGGTAAGCACTGGAGGCCCGCACATCACTTAAAGGGTTAAATTCTGAATGAAGCTCTTTAACAGCACCTTCGATATCAAAATTCTGCTTTAAAAAAGTTTCTGTTTTAGTTAGACGAAGTGGAGTGGCGGCGATCCCGCCGGCGGCAATGGCCACATCCAGGATTTCCTTTTTACTCTCGTCTTTCCAATCGACCTTAATGGCAAAATTCACGGCCGAAATATCGAGGTCTTTTCGGTTACTGTTTTTGTAAAAGCGCACAGTGGAGTTCTTGCTTGGTAAATTAAATTTCACCGCCGTGATGATATCACCATGTTCTAGTGCAATTTTTCGATAAGCGAGGAAAAACTTAGTAATAGGGATTTCTCTCTCACCCTGAGGTCCTGTCACACAGATGGTGGCATTCAGTGCGAGGAAGGCCGGAGGCGTGTCACCGATGGGTGAAGCATTTGCAATGTTGCCAATAACCGTGCCGATATTCTTAATTTGAGGAGAGGCGAAAATATCCAGATAATTAGCAAACTCCGGAAGTTTATCTTTCATGAAGTGGCGGAATTCGGTATGGGTAACCCGGGCACCGATTTTGACTTCATTGCCGTTTAATTGCACTTTATATAAATCACTAATAAGATGAAGACTTAAAAGGCGGGCAAGCTGGGTTTTACGTTTATTGTGAACAACACCCAAGTCTGTGGCGGAAGCAATGATCTTAGTATCAGGGTAGTCTTTGAGGTAATTTAAGGCCTCTTTCATGGTTTTAGGAGCAAAGTAAAAAAACTCATCTGACTCAAGAAGCACACTTTCCGAATAAACTTTGGTTAAATCCACTTCTTGTTTTTCGGAATAAAATCTTTCTTTGATACTGTGACATTTATTTAAATCAATACGAATAGTCGCATTGACGATCGGTTGATAGCCGGTACAACGACAAAGATTTCCCGTCATACAGTTCTTGGCCTCCTGTACATCGATGGAAGTTTCTTTTTTAGCGAGCTTTTCTTCCACCAGGCCAGTAATGGTCATGACAAAGCCGGGAGTACAAAAACCGCACTGACTTCCGTGGCATGCCACCATCGCCTTTTGGGTTTCATGAAGCTCATTATCTTTTTTTAATGCATCGACAGTGACAATACTTGAACCATCAAGTTGGGCCACTAGAGTGATACAGGAATTAATAGGCAGATAATTTTGGTTATCAGTACCCTGGAGGTGAGGGAATAAACGCAGCACTGAACAGGCCCCACAGTCACCTTCGGCACAGACAATCTTGGTTCCGGTCAGACCCTGATCGTAGCGTAGGTATTCGGCAAGCATCATCGAGGCTTCCCGAGGACCCACTTCCTTGCGATTTCCATTTAAGTAAAAAACAATCTTATTTCTCATGCTATAAAACCTTTGCGCAGAAGGACAAATTTTGAATCCAGGATAAAAATTATAATAAGATACCAAAGGAGAGAGTGATTTTAAATTGATTCTCTAAGATATTAATGAGTGAATCTCTTAAGTTCAATGCTCTAAGTGCAAAATATTTCTTATCTTATTTGCCAATATTCTTCCCCATGAATATGATGCGTGAATGAAACACCTCGACATCATCAAAAAAATTCCAAAAGCTGAATTGCATCTCCATATTGAAGGCACTTTTGAGCCGGAGCTCTTGTTTGAGATCGCTACCAGAAACAAAATTCCTTTGCGTTTTAAGTCGGTTGAAGAGCTTCGGGAGGCTTATAATTTTCATAATCTGCAGTCTTTTTTGGATATCTATTATGAAGGGGCAAACGTCCTGATTGAGGAGAGGGATTTTTATGACCTCACCATGGCCTATCTCAAAAGATGTCGTGAAGACAATGTTGTCCATACGGAAATTTTCTTTGATCCTCAAACCCATACTTCACGGGGAATCCTTTTTGAAACCTGCTTAAATGGTATTCACAAAGCTTTAAAAGATGCCCAAGAAGAATGGGGCATTACTTCCCATTTGATTATGTGCTTTCTTCGCCATCTGAGCGAAGACGAAGCTTTTAAAACTTTAAATGAGGCGCTGCCATTTAAAGATAAAATCCTGGCCGTGGGTCTTGATTCATCTGAGGTGGGTCATCCCCCTTCAAAATTTGAGCGCGTTTTTAAAAGGGCCCAGGCGGAAGGTTTCCTGACAGTCGCCCATGCCGGTGAAGAAGGCCCTGCTGAGTATATTTGGGAAGCCCTGGATCTTCTGAGTATTAAGAGGATTGATCACGGCGTAAGAGCGATTGAGGATGATAAACTGATGGAGAGAATCATTCAGGAAAAAATTCCTCTGACCGTTTGTCCGCTTTCCAATATTAAACTTTGTGTCTTCAAACAAATGGCCGATCACAATTTGAAAAAACTTCTGAGTAGAGGAGTGATGGTCACCATCAACTCTGATGACCCGGCCTATTTTGGAGGCTATGCGGGCCAAAATTATCTGGAAGCGGCCCTGGCCCTGGAACTTGATGAGGAAGAAATTAAAACTCTTGCCATGAACTCTTTTGCGGCCTCTTTTTTATCTGAAGAAATTAAAAACCACTGGATCCAAGAAATTAACAAATGGTAAGTATGATTATCCTCGTTGTTTGTCTGCTCATCGGCGTCGGACTTCAACGAGTTAAAACCCTCCCTCATAACGCTCACACAACTTTAGGAACACTCATCCTTTATGTTCCTATGCCGGCCATTTGTTTGCTGTCACTGCCAGATATGGTGTGGGATCTCTCTTTAATCTCGGTCATTTTAGTGGCATGGATTGTTTTTGGTGTGGCCTATTTCCTGATCTCGGCATTGGGGAAACGCTTTGGATGGAACAAGGAACTCATTGGTTGCCTTATTCTGACTGCTGGCTTTTGCAATACTTCCTTTGTGGGCTTTCCAGTCATCGAAGCGCTCTATGGAGCAGGGGCCTTAAAACATGCGGTTATTCTTGATCAAGCGGGAAGTTTTCTTATCGTATCGAGTTTTGGGGTTTGGGTTGCCGTCACTTTTTCTTCTGGCAGTATGAAAAAGCGTATTCTTTTTAAAAGGATTCTGCTCTTTCCTCCCTTCATTGCTTTTATCGCTGGGGTACTAGGTGGTGCTCTGGGATGGCGTGCAGAAGGTGCTGTACGTGAAGTTTTAGAAAGATTAGCGATTTTATTAACTCCTATGGCCCTGATCTCTGTCGGCCTGCAACTCCACTGGAATGAAATTCACGAAGAGTTACGTTATCTGGTTGCCGGACTTTCTTTTAAATTGCTCATTGCTCCTTTGATCATTTTAGTGACGTATTATTTGGCAGGAGTGGATCTTACTATCTTGCGCGTGGCCGTCATGGAAGCCGCGATGGCACCTATGATCACGGCGAGTATTCTGGCGGCCTCCCATAATTTGCGGCCGCGCTTGGCCGGCATGATGGTTGGAGTTGGAGTTCCTCTCTCATTTCTAACTTTAGGGATGTGGTATTTTATACTAGAGCTTTTTTAACATCTTCTTACATTGCTGCAAGTTCACTTTTACAAAATCAATTATATGTCAGGATAATGATAGAAAATTCTTAATCAAGGAGGATTAATGAACAAACTATCGCAAGGATTGCTGCTGGCAACCCTAATTGTTTCACAACCTATTATGGCCTGCACCCGCGATGGCCGAGAAGGTTTTCTTCCAGAAAATAAACTGAACATTCCTGTAAATACAAAAAATCTTACAGGCATTTCTGAGGCCCAATTCAATACAGTTATTGATCAGGTCGAAGGTATGTATGCTCCAATTGTTTCTGAGTATGGTGGAAAGCTTAAAGTTGAACGTCGCTGGACTGACGGCACAGTCAATGCTTACGCTCAACAAGATGGTGATATCTGGAAAGTTTCAATGTTCGGTGGTCTTGCCCGTCATAAGACGATCACTCCAGATGGATTTGCTCTGGTTGTTTGTCACGAAATCGGTCACCACATCGGTGGCGCTCCTAGATATGCTGGCGGTGACTGGGCCTCAAATGAAGGTCAGGCCGATTATTTTGCCACTTTAAAGTGTCTGCGCCGTGTATGGCTGTCAGAAGATAATGCAAGCATCGTTCGTCAGATGGATGTGCCTGCTCTTTTAACTAGCAGCTGTGAAAAGAATTGGCCAAATGCTGAAGACCGCGCTCTGTGTGTTCGAGGTGGCATGGCCGGTGAATCAGTTGCCAAGTTATTTGCTGCCCTCAGTTGGTCTAGTAAGCCGCCTAAGTTCGATACTCCTGACACTAGAGAAGTAGCAAAAACGAGTGATAGTCATCCTGCTACACAATGCAGATTGGATACTTATTTCCAAGGCGCTCTTTGTGAAAGATCTTTCAATGAAGAAATCGGTCAGGAAGAGGAAGTCACAGGATCTTGCCATGGTTCAACTGGCCACACCGTAGGCCTTCGTCCTCGTTGTTGGTTCAAACCTTCAGTACAATAATCTCCCTTAAACTGCTCAGTCCTCATCTCGAGGACTGAGCTTTCTTGATAATTCCTGATTAATTAAGTCCAACCAACAAAAACTTACACTCAGCTTTACTAGTAGGAAAATAATTCCTGTCTATGTCAGAATTAGGTTAAGAAGTTCATACTTTAAGGAGAAAGAAATGAAATGTTTTAAGCAAGGATTGCTCTTCGCTGCCCTGGTAACTGCTATTCCTACGATCGCTTGTACCCCGGATGGAACTGAAGGTTTCGTTCCAGAAAATAATCTTAAAATTTCTGTTGATGAGAAAAGAACTGGTGGAATTACTGAAGAACAATTCAACACTGTGATTGATCAGGTTGAAGGTCTTTATGCTCCAATCGTTGCCAATTATGGCGGTAATCTTCAAGTGGTCCGTAACTGGGAAGATGGAACTGTTAATGCCTACGCTCAACAGCTAGGTAAAACTTGGAAAGTTTCTATGTTCGGCGGTCTGGCCCGTCATGAAACAATCACAGAAGATGGTTTCGCTCTGGTTATCTGTCACGAAATTGGTCACCATATCGGTGGCGCTCCTAGAAAAGTTTCTCCATGGTCTTCTCCATGGGCATCAAATGAAGGTCAGGCAGACTACTTTGCTAACCTTAAGTGTCTTCGTAAAGTTTGGAACAATGAAGATAATGCTGCCGTTATCAGCAGAATGGATGTGCCAAAAGCGCTTTCTGAAGCTTGTGGCAGACAGCATGTTTGGAACTCTGACGTAGCTCTTTGTATCCGCGGTGGTATGGCCGGTATGTCTGTTGCTAACCTTTTTAAGGCACTTCGTGGTGCTACCGTTGAACCTAAATTTGAGACACCTGACACACGTGTTGTGACAAAAACAGATGATAATCACCCTGCCTATCAGTGTCGTCTGGACACTTATTTCCAAGGTTCACTTTGTACTGCTTCAATGAATGAAGATGTCACAAGCTCTTCTGAAGTCACTGGAACTTGCCACGCTACTCTTGGTCATACTATTGGTCTTCGACCACTTTGTTGGTTTAAGCCTTCTGAGTTATAATTTCTTTTCTTCCAAGGCCGGGTTCAACCCCGGCCTTTTTTTTGCTCTCTCCTGAAATGACATTCTCTTACATAAGAATAATAAAGCTGACTAATGCGTCTGGAGATTTCTAAAATATTTCCAGTAGAGATATTATCTCAAGGAGAACACATGAAATTTTTTACTGCACTCGCATTAACACTCACGCTAACTGGATCGGCTCTTGCCTGCACTGAGGATGGTAAAGGCGGCTTTCTTCCAGATAACGACTTATTCATTCCCGCCGACACTAAAAGCATCACAGGTATTTCTGAGGGTGAATTTAATGCTGTTATTGATAAGCTCGAAGCTATCTATTCACCGATTGTTTCAGAAATGGGTGGAAGACTAACGATTAACCGTAAGTGGTCTGATGCTACTGTTAACGCTAATGCCACTCGCGTGGGAGGCTGGATTGTGAATATGTATGGCGGTCTGGCACGTCACCCAGCAATCACTCCAGACGGCTTTGCCCTGGTCCTCTGTCATGAAATCGGACACCATCTTGGTGGTGCTCCTAAGGTTAAGAATCTTTTTAACCGTTGGGCCTCAAATGAAGGTCAAGCCGATTATTTTGCCACTTTAAAATGTCTTCGTAAGGCATTCTTAAACGATGACAATGCTTCAGTTGTGAGAGGATTAAAGGCTCCTGCTAAACTGGTAAATGGTTGTGCCAAGGCGTGGGCGAACGAAGAAGATCGTCTTATTTGTGTGAGAAATGGTATGGCGGGAGCATCTGTCGCTGGCCTTTTTGCTGCTCTCAGAAATCAGCCTGAAGCAAAATTTGAAACTCCAGACACCAAAGTCGTAAGTAAAACTGACGACGCCCATCCGGCCCATCAGTGCCGCCTTGATACCTATTTCCAAGGTGCTCTTTGTGAGAAATCTTTCAATGAAGAAGTTTCTCAGAAAGATGAAGTCCAAGGTACTTGCCACGGTTCAATTGGCGATCAAGTTGGACTCCGTCCTCTTTGTTGGTTTAAACCTAAAAACTAATCTTAATTTTTCATCAGAGATCAGGATTAAACCCCTGATCTCTTTTTTTCATCATCTATTTCTGTTAGACTGCCGTGATGAAAATTTCCTGGACTGCTGCTGAAGAAAATCAATATACCTCTTTGATTGATAAACAAATGAGACATGGTTGTCTTATTATATCCCTTCTGTGTTTTAGCCTTTTTCCGGTTTGTTTCTTCCTCGATTATTATACTCAAAGAGAATATCTTGAAGAACTAGTCCGTCTTCGGGTCCTCATCGTGCCCTTCTATGGGGTGATGGTTCTGTATGTTTGGAAGTTTTACCAGACTCTGAGACCTCTCTTGGTAAGCGTTTTCATGTTGGGGTGTGCCTCCCTGGCCATCACTCTCATGTGTCTAGTGATGGGAGGTTTTAATAGTCCTTATTATTCAGGTGTGGGGCTGGTAGTCTTGGGCGGATTATTGGTTTGTCCTCTGGGGGCCAAGAAGATGGGCCTTTTGGTTATATTTCTTCTTTCCATCTATACCTTTGGTTGCCTCACTCGTTATCAACCGGATCAGCTCGATGATTTAATAAACAATCTTTATACCTTGGCCATGATGGGTATTATTGGTGTCAGCTCTTCCTATTTGTCCGAAAAAATGCGCCAGGATTCATTCACTAATTTTCTAGAGGCCCAGCGGGCCCAGGAAGAGTTAAGAGTGTCCAAGGATATGCTGCAATTTGAACTGCATAGTGAACAGACCAATGTGGCCTCTTTGGTTAAAGAAATAACTCAGCGTAAGAATGAACTTGAGAGTGCCCTGGTTGTTGCTGAAGAGGCCCGTAAGAAGGCCCAGGATGCCTTAAACATCAGGCAAGAATTTATTTCGCTCGCCTCCCACGAACTCAATACACCGATTACATCTCTTCAGCTCCAGACCCAGCTCTTGCTAAAAAAACTACAAAACGATCAAAGTAGCAACGGTGCAGTTATTAGCAAGACTCTTCAGGTATATGAGAGTCAGGTCAAAAGAATTGGCAGAACGGTTAAAGACATGCTGGATATCTCCCGCATGGAAAAAGGAAATATTGAATTACTCAGGTCCGAAGTGGAGCTTGAGCAGTTGGTGAATGAGATGCTCCTTCTGGTTCAGGGGCTGGGAGCATCGGAAATACTTTTTAAAAGCGCCGGTCCTGTCCGGGGACAGTGGGATAATTTTCGTTTGGAGCAGGTCATACTAAATCTCCTCACTAATGCCATAAAATTTGGTCAAGAAAAACCGATTGAGATCATCCTGCGCCAGAATGGAAATTGGGCAGAAATTATCGTCGCAGATCAGGGCATCGGTATTCCCCATGACGAGCAGGAAAGAATTTTTAATCGTTTTGAGCGGGGAGTTTCAATGTATCAGTATTCCGGACTTGGTCTGGGACTCTATCTTACTAAAAGTGTGGTGACAGCACATGAGGGAAGTATTCATGTGGAGAGTGCCCCAGGCGAAGGCTCGAGATTTACTGTTAAGCTACCGCTTTAACAGTGTGCTGACTACTCGTCAGTAAATCTAACTTCAATTTCTTTGTCTTGATAGGCCGATGAGTCTTTCCAGTTTCTTAGTTTAGAACTGATATAGCCCTTAACAAAATCGCGGGAATTTGTGGCCTCGGGAGATGATGGAGCGTTGGTATCTTGCTTGAGGTAAACGATGATTGTTGCTCCCTCGATGGACACCGAGTCGGGCTCAATCACTAGCTTCATATCATCACTGATATTTTCACGGACGATAGGGAAGACTTCTTCCTCAATCTTTGAAGCTTCATTAAGATGCATCTGTTTTTTTATAAACTGTCCGGCAAAATATCCAATCAAGGCCAGGACAGGGAGAATGTAGATGAGCTTACTTTGTTGTTTCTTTTTCATTCAATATAATCCGAGTTTTTATAGAATTTTACGTCAGGATTTTTCTCCATGGCGAGTTTTAAGTCCCATTCGCTTCTGACGGCAAAGCATAAACGCTTCTCTCTATCTTCCATAATAACTGAGGAATATTCTTGAGCAAATCTTTCTTCGTCTTTTTTATCCTTAAATTTTAACCATCTGACACCTGTCCAGGCGACTGGCTCATAGGTAGCTGGAACCGAGTACTCATCTTCCAGGCGGTATTTTACCACCTCAAATTGCAGGCTACCTACGGCACCCAACATTTTTTCATTGGTTTGACGACGGATAAAGAGCTGAGTTGCCCCTTCTTCCGATAGCTGCGAGAGTCCCTTCTCCAGGTGCTTGGCCTTCATAGGATCTTTGGCGGTAACTCTCATAAAGAGTTCCGGTGAGAAGCTTGGAATACCTGTATAGCGGATCAGCTTTTTGCCCATGGTGAAGGTATCACCGATTTGATATTTTCCAGTATCGTAGAGACCAATAATATCTCCCGCCATGGCCTCTTCAGCAATGTCTCTGTCACGGGCCTGAAAAAGGAGCGGAGTTGCGATGCGGATCTCTTTGCCTGTTCTGACATGAAAAATCTTGTCGTTTCTTTCAAACCTTCCAGAGCACACACGCATGAATGAAATACGGTCGCGGTGCTTGGGATCCATGTTGGCCTGAATCTTAAAAATAAAACCGGTGAATTCTTTATCTTCCGGATCAATGGTTACTGTTTCCGAACTCGAGTCATAAGGCGGCAATACCGCTTCGCGAGGTCTTGGTGTCGGGGCGATTTGAGTAATGAGGTCTAAGGTCTCTTTAACGCCGAAGTTTTTAAGGGCCGAACCAAAGAAGACTGGTGTTTGAATTCCGGCCAGGTACTCATCCATCGAAAATTCTGGAATAAGAGTTTCCACCATCTCCAGTTCTTCTTTTAATTTCTCAACCAGGGCCTGACCAATGGCCTCTTTGAGGGAAGGAGCGTCCAGGTCGGAAGCATCAACATAACTTGGCGAGAAAGGATCACGAGAATCCTTGAAGCTTAAAATCTGTTTGGTTTTAAAATCATAGACCCCTTTAAAATCAACACCGTTACCCACCGGCCAGGTCATCGGAACGCACTGGATTTTAAGAATCGATTCAATATTATCCAGTAGTGCAAAAGGATCCATGGCTTCGCGGTCAAACTTGTTCATGAAAGTAACGATAGGGGTATCGCGCATACGGCACACTTCCATCAGCTTGATGGTTTGGGCCTCAACCCCTTTGGCCGAGTCAATCATCATCAGAACAGATTCTACGGCAGTAAGGGTACGGTATGTATCTTCAGAGAAGTCTTTGTGTCCGGGAGTATCAAGTAAGTGAAGAGCACGGTCATTATACTCAAAACTCATCACCGATGAGGTGATGGAAATTCCGCGCTGCTTTTCCAGTTCCATCCAGTCAGATTTAGCGTAATCACCAGTCTTTGACTTAACCATTCCGGCTTCACGGACAACACCCCCAAACCACAAGAGCTTTTCGGTCATGGTGGTTTTACCAGCATCCGGGTGGGAGATGATGGCGAAGGTGCAACGAGGTTTAAAACTCATGTGATAGTGTCCTTAAAAAGTTCGGCATTAAGCGTAAAACTTTGATATCAGTAAATGTAAGAAATGTATATTAAATACGTCTATCGCTCTTAAGAATTAATTCATCTCACTGTAAGAAATTTAACATCTAAAATAATTCCATGAAGACATCGATTGAATTTATCTTCGCTCTCTCTCTTTTTGTAACTCTTCTCATGGCAGGTGTATCTTACTTCCTCTATCGAAGGCATAAAGAAAAAAATTACGTTCATTTAACCGAATTCTGGGGAGCTTTAGCAGTCAATGTTCTCGCTTGTGGAATATTCCAGGATATGATGCCGCAAGTTGTGGCGCTCTCCATGGTGGGATGGATATGGCCGTTAAAAGGATTTCGCTTATTTTTGGAAGACATATCCCAGACTGAATTATTTGAAAGATGGAAACTGATAACTCTCGGGGCCGGGGGCTTTATCACTGTCGCCCTCGCCAGTTATGGATTTACCTTTACTCAGTATACATTTCCCTTTGCTTTAAGTGTGTCGATTATTGGACTAAGTCTGGTCATGGAGTCCAAGAAGAAAATGGCCAAAGACTTAATGTCTCCACTTCATATGATGGCCTTTGGACTGACCAGTTTATTTTTTATTTCCCGACTGGCCTTTCCCTTTTGGAGAGTCGGTCCCACCACTGAAGGTTATGCCTTGATTGTGGAGCTGGTGCTGATACTTAGTTTGGCAGCATGTGTATTCGCAGTCTTTCTGGAGATGATGAAAAAACGGCATGACGAAGAGATGGAAGCCATGCTTAAGGAACGGAATGATAAACTTTTTGGACAATCAAAATATGCAGAGCTAGGAATGATGTCGGCCGGTATTGCTCATGAAATTAATAATCCTCTCGCAGTCATTCAGGCCCGAACAACTCAGTTGTTAAGAATTTATCGGAATCCGGAAAAACAAAAAGAACTGGCCGATGGTCTTCAACAAATTCTTTATACCTCAGAAAGAATCAACCGCACCATTCAGGGAGTAAGGGAATTTGTCCATCAGGATGAGCGAGGGCCAATGACTCAGATTCCGATCAAATTGCTGGTGGATGATGTCCTGGCCTTTACCGGACAGAGAATGAAAAATCATGGGGTCAATCTGCGTTTTTATGGTCTGGAGAATTATTCAGTCATCGGTAATAAGATTCAGTTGGAACAGATCATTTTGAATCTATTAAATAATTCCTTTGATGCCATAGAGTTTCTTCCGGACAAATGGATTGAAGTAAGTGTTCATCAAAAAGAAGATAAGATTCAGATCTATTTTAAGGATTCAGGCCACGGTATCCCACCAGAAATTGCCTCAAGGATCATGGAACCATTTTTTTCCACCAAGGACATCGGAAAAGGCACCGGCCTGGGACTTGCTCTGGCACGGGGAATCGCTGAAAAGCATGGAGGATCATTACAGTATCTAAGTGGAACAACCCATACCACCTTCCTGCTTGAATTGCCTAAAAGTCCTGCCCAAGAGTGGGATCTACCGGTCCTTCATTAATTTTTTATGTGCTTTCATATCTTCAAAAAGACGCATTCGTGGATCTTCCTGCATCTTCTGCATCTGGGGTGATTGATCGGCTTCCATTATTTCAAAAAAATTCTGTTTCTTTTGGGGTTCTAGCTCTTGGTAGGGATGAATGATGTCTTCCGGCTTAAGTTCCTGCTCTTCACTTGCGTGAGTCATGTGGACCAGAAGAATGATAGAGGCGATCAGAAAGAGTCTCATCATTGGCCCATGATATTCATACGCAAGAAGCTCAGTCTCCTTAAGAGAGGCCAAAAATTGCAAGACGAATCTTTATAACCTGATGTATAAAAAAATCTAAAAATAATTTTTTAGCTAGAAGGTGAGATATATGGATGATCTTTTTAGTACCTTTTCTGATACTCATTATTATAAGTTTATTGGTATTTCTCTTAGTGTTTACTTGGGTCTATGGTTCATTAAAAAATTCTTTTTCGTAAAACTCAAGGCCATATTTTCTAAAACGAAAAGCCGTTATGACGACATTGTTCTCGATGCATTGGCCCAAACAAAACTTTACTTCATTGCAGCAGTAGCGCTTTATGCAGGTTCGCAATCGCTTATCCTAAGTAAGAAAATCACAACCGGCATAAACAAGGTGATGCTGATCATTTGTGCCGTTCAGTTCATCATTTGGGGCCGACAGTTTATTAATAGTTGGATTCAGACCACTATCGAGCAAAAAAATAACGATCCTTCGGTTAAGACCTCTTTGAATTTTATTGGGCTCCTTTTAAAGGCCCTTTTTATCGCTCTGGTCATTTTGTTTGTACTCAACAACATGGGTGTAGACGTGACAACCTTTATCACCGGTTTAGGTGTTGGTGGTGTGGCCATTGCTCTTGCCACTCAGAATATTCTGGGAGATTTATTTTCATCTCTATCAATCGTTATGGATAAGCCCTTTGTGGTAGGAGATTTTATAACCTTAGGACCTGATACTGCGGGAACCATTGAGCATGTGGGTCTTAAAACCACAAGGCTTAAAAGTTTGTCGGGAGAGCAAATAGTGATTTCAAATTCTGATTTACTCGCCTCGAGGATCAGAAATTTTAAGCGTATGGAAGAGCGCAGAGTCGTGTTTCAGCTAGGTGTTACATATCAGACGAAAAGAGATAATTTACAAAAAGCGACAGAGTTAATTAAAGATATCATCGTCAAAGAAGAGAATGCACGATTTGATCGGGCCCATTTTGTACGTTTTGGAGCCTCCTCGCTGGATTTTGAAGTCGTCTATTGGATCACCAATCCTGAATACAACATCTTTGCTGATGTTCATCAGAAGGTTCTGTATGCCATTCACGAAGCATTTGAAGCAAATAATTTAGAATTTGCTTATCCAACTCAAACTTTATTTGTTCAAAAAAATGAAACCTCCGCTTTGAACTAAAACAAAGCGGAGGTTTTTCATTATAGAGATTTCTGATGGGCCTCTAGAATCAGCTCACATAGGTCTGACGGTGTTGAGTTACGGAGCTTTTCCGAGTCAATACGATCAGGAATGATCGCCGGAAGATTACGTGTAATCTTTTCTGTTAACACAGGATTCTTATTGGCCAGCACTTCATCAACCCGGTCAATCGGAGTGAAGTGAGGAACAGTTTTAAGAACTTCCGGATGCTCATTGACCAGCTTCAGGATTGTTTCAACCACGCTGACAAATTGATCCAGTTCTTTTTTCGAGTAAGTTTCAGTTGGCTCAAGCATCAGACCGAATTGTTCAGGGAAGGCGACCGTCGGTGCATGGAAACCAAAATCTAAAAACAGTTTACCGATCCGAGCGATGGAGTTTGTTTTTGGAGTTCCTGAAGCTTCAATTTTTTTGAATGTTTCAGGCGAAAGAGTCAAAATAAACTCGTGCATACGAGGGGAGTTTGTCGCTTCAGCAGGAAGACATGGGTAACTCTTGGAGAGTTTATGATGAAGGTAGCGCGCAGAAAGAACGGCAACCTGACTCATCTTACGAACCCCGTCACCTCCCAGGGCCTTGATATAAGTGTAGGCACGAATTTTATGTGCAAAGTTTCCGAAGTGACGGTGGAAAGATCCCACGGATTTGGAAGGTTTTATTACATCAAATTTGCCATCTTTTTTTACAACCTGAATTCCTGGCATGAAATCCATTAATTTTGCAGAGACCGCCACAATGGCATCTCCCGGTCCACCGCCGCCATGAGGAATAGTCCAGGTCTTATGGAGATTATTGTGAACTGCATCTACTCCCAGATCATTGAGATCAATGATTCCAGCAATGGCATTCATGTTGGCGCCATCCATGTAAACGAGTCCGCCTACTTCATGGATTAAGGCACTCATCTCTTTAAATTGGGTCTCAAAAATTCCGGCCGTGTTTGGATTTGTTACCATGACACCGGCCACACGATGACCGTCGGTTTTTAAAAACTCTTTGATTTGATTCAAATTCATTTCACCGTTAGGCTGTGCTTCAACAGTGTAAATGCCGTATACTTGGCCATCAACGACCTTAGAAATGTATCCGGCCATGGTCGCAGTCGCTGGGTTTGTCCCGTGAGCTGAACGTGGAATAATGACCACATTTCTTTTATCACCTTCACCGCGATCACGGTGATAGGCCTGGAACATTTTTAATCCAACGAGTTCACCCTGAGCTCCGGCCAATGGTTGAGTGGTGATTCCTGGAAGACCTGTGATGGCCTTAAATTGTTCCTGAATTTCATAAAGAATTTCCAAAGATCCTTGAACGTCATCAATTGGCGCTTCTGGATGGATGTTCGTGAATCCCGGAAGAGAAGCGGCATAGTCATTGATATAAGGATTGTACTTCATCGTACAAGAACCCAGCGGGTAGATACCATCATCAGGAGAAAGGTTTTGTTTACCGAGCTTCTCATAGTAAGCAATGATTTCTGCTGTTCCCATTTTAGGGATTTCCGGAGCCTCAACTCTCATCATCACCGATTGGATTTTTGGAGCAGGAGTTCCGTTTTTTGTTTTCTCAAATTGAGTGCCGAAGAATTTAATCAATTCATTCACATCGTCTTCTGAATGAATGTCAGTAAAGCTCATGAGAATAAGGTTTTCACCTATGATCTCAGCATGGCGATGACTTACGTCTACACCTACCTGAATTCCGGCAGCACTGGCCTTGTTAATAAATTCCTGGGCATCTGTTGGAATTTTCAAGGTGAATTCATTGAAAAAAGCTGAGCCTTTAAATTTTAATTCAACTCCCTCAAATTGAGTCAGACTCTCAGCGGCCATTTGGGCCAGAGAACGTGCTGTCTTGAGGGTCGCTTCGAAGCCTTCATCACCACGGGCAAGCATTGAAGCACCGGCAGCGGTTGCAATAAAGGACTGGTTAGAACAAATATTAGAAGTTGCTTTTTCACGACGGATATGTTGCTCGCGAGTTGAGAGAATTAGTGCTTTACAGTCACGGCCTTTTAAGTCCTGAGTTTTTCCGACATATCTTCCAGCAGTAGAACGAATAGATATTTTATCTTGCTCATTATAACGAATACCAAAAATGCCCAGACCCGGACCGCCAAAGTTCGGTCCAATGGCCAGGTGCTGACCTTCGGCAACAACCATGTCCGATCCTTGCATGCTGGTACCAAATTTAGCAGGAGCTTTCAGACCGCCCTTACCCAAAAGCATGGGATCAACGACTGCGATTGATTTAATGTTGTTGGTTGAACAAAGATCCACGATTTCATCGACGGATTCGATATTTCCCAAACTGTTAACATGAGGGAAGGCCACTGCTGCCACTTGTGGAGTGGTGTTAAGGATTCTCTTTAATGCTTCCATATCAATTTTACCTGATTGGGCATTAACCGGAGCTCTTACGATTTTAAGTGAAGTGCCACGGGCGAGAGTATCAAGAACTTCCAGGTCCCCTTGATAAAGAGTATTGGCCACAACGATCGTGGTGGCGTCTTTAACCAGGCGGAGTGCGCAGTTCATCGCTTCAAATAAACAGGTTGAGCGGTCATAAAGTGAGGCATTGATGGCCTCAAACCCCGTTAACTGTGAAATAAGAGATTGATAAATCCACAGAGTCTGCAGAGTGCCCTGTGAGCGTTCTGGCTGATAAGGAGTGTAGGCAGTAGTAAGTCCGCGGATGTCACAAACAGGTCCTACCACGTCAGTAACCTTGTACTGAGGAAGACCATCACCAAGGAAAGAAATTTTCTGTTTGTTCTTATTGGCCAGGTCATTTACATGAGTAATTAATTCTTCATAGCTCATGTGCTTATGCATAGGAACATTTGTCATCTTTACGCCGTCTTCAATGTGGGCATAAAGATCTTCCAGCTTAGAGAGTCCCAGTTCTTTTAACATGAGCTCAATGTCTTTATCGTTGGCACCAATATAAAATGGTTTTAATTCCCGTTTTAATTTTTCGGGATGATAGTTAAGAGGGACGTGTGAACTCTTCATGATAATTCCTTCTATGAGAACATAATGTTTTGGCCAGCATATCCTAGGCCCTCAAAAAAGATTTGTTAAGAAATAAGAGTGATTAAATGCAGCTGGTCATTTATACTTTCTGGAATGATTAAATTGATTAAAGAGGGAAGCTTGCTTTCCGCCGATGGTCCAGAATTCGAAGAACTAAATAAGTTTTCAGCACAGCTTGGCCGGGAACTGGTTTTTGAATGGATTGGTGGTCAGTTTTGGTTGCATTCTGATTTGCCACCAGAAAAACCGATTGGAATTGAAATTGACCGGGAATTATCCCGCCATGAAGATTATTTTAAAAAAAGTTCCTTACAAAAAGAACTCCTGGCCCGGGCCGTAGGGGTCAAAGGACCTTACCGTCCAAAAGTGTTGGATCTTACCGCCGGCATGTTGGGGGACTCTCTTTTGCTCTTAAGCTTTGGCTGCGAGGTCTGGGCCAGTGAAAGGCATCCGGTGATTCGTTTTCTTATTGAAAGTGCTCTTAAGAATGCTCAGCATCCAAAAATAAAGTCGTTTCATTTCCTATCTCAGGAAGCCTCGGAGGTGCTAAAGGCCTGCCCGCCGGTGGATGTGCTTTATTATGACCCCATGTTTGAGGACGCTAATGAAAAAACCGCCCCCAAAAAAGAGATGCGTATATTTCGAAGCATGGTCGGATCAGATCAGGATGCGGTGGATGTGTTCCAGGAAGCCCTTGAACTAAAAGTTAAACGTTTAGTTGTAAAACGGCCCCGGCAGTCCATCTTTCTGTCTCATAAACCCTCGGTGGAATATATCGGGAAATCTACTCGATATGATGTGTATTTTTCAGTTTAAAAAGATTAGAGTAGGGGCTCATTTTGGAGACCTGTTATGACTAAGAAGTACGATGTTTATGCCGTTGGGAATGCTCTTGTTGATATGGAGTATGAAGTTCACGACGAATTTTTCTCAAAACACAAAATTGATAAGGGTTTGATGACCCTGGTAGATGAAGAGCGTCAGAATTATCTGCTTAGTGCTCTTGGGACTGCCCCTAAAAAACAGCAGTGCGGAGGCTCGGCCGCCAATACGGTCATAGCCGTAGCTCAGTTTGGAGGCAAAGGGTACTATTCTTGTAAAGTGGCCAAAGATCCTATTGGGAACTTCTATTTTCAAGACCTCCAGGACAATGGAGTGACTTCCAATCTTTTGAACCAGGAACGTGAAGACGGTGTCACTGGTAAATGTCTGGTGCTGATTACTCCTGATGCCGAAAGAACAATGAATACCTATTTGGGTATTACTTCAAGCATTTCAAAAAATGAAATCGACATGGAGTCCATTAAGAGTTCAAAATATTTGTATATGGAAGGCTATTTAGTGGCCTCTCCTACTGGTCAGGCAGCTGCCGTTCATGCCCGAAAGATAGCGGAAGCCGCAGGTGTTAAAACGGCCCTTACATTTTCAGACGTTAATATGGTTAAATTCTTTAGAGAAGGCCTTCTGGAAATGATGGGAGAAAAGATTGATTTGCTTTTTGCCAATGAATCCGAGGCTTGTGCTTTTACCGGAGTTGATGACCTCTTGGTTGCAAGGGAAGAACTTAAAAAATTCGCTAAAACCTTTGTAATAACTTTAGGAGAAAACGGTGCCATGATCTTTGACGGAGATACCTTCATTGACATAGAACCCTATGCTGTCGAGGCGGTGGATTCAAACGGTGCCGGCGATATGTATGCGGGGGCTTTTTTGTATGGCATTACCAATCACCATACCTATGCTTCGGCTGGAAAACTGGCCTCAATGGCCGCCAGCCGTGTTGTTTCTCAGTTTGGTCCACGTTTAAAAACAGAAGTGGCGCTTGAAATTAAAAATAAAGTTTTTGGATAGGAGTTAAAATGTCTCAGTATCTTCTCATTAAAAAAGTTTATGAAACAAAGCCTGTTGATCAGACGATTATTGTAAAGGGATGGATTAAATCTCTTCGCCAGTCAAAAAAGTTTTCTTTCATGGTCGTCAATGATGGCACTAGCCAGAAAGATCTTCAGATCATCGTGGACGGCAATCTTTCTAACTATGAAGATGTGACAAAATTAACAATGGGTTCATCTGTTGAAGTGGAAGGCTTGTTAGTGGCCTCTCAAGGTAAGCAGCCGGTTGAAATGCAGGCCCAGAGAGTTCATATTTTCTGCTTAAACACTGAGGACTATCCTCTTCAGAAAAAAGAGACATCGCTAGAGTATTTAAGAGAGATCGCTCATCTGCGTTCGCGTACCAATACTTTTTCAGCAGTCTTCCGCCTTCGTCATGTCCTGGCCCAGGCCACTCATGAATTCTTTTCAAATGAAAGCTTCACTTACTTGCACACTCCAGTCATTACCTCTTCGGATGCTGAAGGTGCCGGTGAAATGTTCCGGGTTTCGACTCTTAATTTAGATAAGCTTCCCCGCACTGATAAGGGTGCTATCGATTTTAAACAGGATTATTTCGGCCGAGAAACATTCCTTTCCGTTTCAGGTCAGCTGGAAGCTGAAACATTTGCTGTCGGAGGACTTGGCAGAGTTTATACCTTTGGTCCAACTTTCCGCTCTGAGAATTCTCATACTGCCCGTCACCTTTCAGAGTTCTGGATGGTAGAGCCAGAAGCGGCCTTCTTTACATTGGAAGACAACGCTCAGCTTGCCAGCGGTTATGTAAAACACTTAATTAAGCGCTCAATTGAGCAGTGTGGAGATGAGCTGGAATTCTTGTCCAGCCGTTATGCCCCAGAGAATTTAAAAACTCTTGAGCATGTTATGAATTCTAATTTTGAAATGGTGACTTATACTAAGGCCGTCGAGATCCTTCAGGATGCTGCCAAATCTCACAAGTTTGAGTTCCCGGTTTCGTGGGGAACAGATCTTCAGACTGAGCACGAGCGCTTCCTGGCCGAGGTCTATTTCAAGCGTCCAACTATCGTGACTGATTATCCAAAAGAAATTAAGTCATTTTATATGAAACTCAATGAGGATGGTAAAACCGTTCGCGCCATGGACGTTCTTGTTCCAGGCGTGGGAGAGCTCATTGGTGGATCTCAGCGTGAAGAGAGCTATGAGAAGCTGACTCAGAGAATGAGCGATCTGAAGATGGATCCAACTAATTACTGGTGGTACCTGGATCTTCGTAAGTATGGATCAGTACCTCATTCAGGTTTTGGTCTCGGTTTTGAACGGGCCGTGATGTATATTTCAGGAATGAGTAACATCCGGGATGTGATTCCTTTCCCACGAACTCCTAAAAACGCAGAATTCTAGTCAACTAAAGGCCTCCAGTCGGGGGCCTTTTTTTAATAATTAAATATAATTTCGATATCTCCCAATTCGGGCTTGTTGTATTATTAATAATTATGAATTTAAAAAGAGTCATCTTCTTCCCAGATCCCAAAGCCGCTCACACTGAAGAAGTGAAGGGTATACTTTCAAAAGATTTCTCCTGTTTTGATAGCCGAAACAGTGATGAGTACTCCCAGGTTTTTCATCAGTCAGGACCTTTTGTTCTTCTTTTCTCAGATGCTAAATCAGCACTGGCGCTGTTAAAGGCCGAAGCGCCGACCTTGGGCGAGTTAAAATTCAAAACGTATCTTTACCTGAGTGTTAACGGTTCATTTAATGCTGAAGCTCAGAAAAAATTAAAGGATAACAGAATCAATGTTTATCCTCTAAGTGATAAAGCAAAACTCGTTGCCAGCATCAGGGATTTTATGCGCGGTAAAGATGAAGAGTCGATTGCCATTGAAGATATTCAATTTATTATGCCTGAGGATGATTGATGGAACTGCCAAGCAATTTGAAATCAAAACATTTTCTTGTATGTGACGACTACGAAAGTATGCGGACCATGGTCTGTGATAGCCTGAAAGAATTAGGGGTCACTAGAATAACGACCGCTCCTTCAGGCAATCAAGGTTATAAGACCATTTTGAGTAAACTCGCCTCTGATCCTATTGATTTTGTCATGACCGATCTGATGATGAATGATGGCTCAGGAATCGACTTAGTAAAACAAATCCGCGCCGATGCTAAGATTAAAGGACTTCCGGTTCTCATGATTACTTCTAAATCTGAAGTTGGCAGTGTCCTTGAAGCAGTAAAGGCCGGAGTTAATAATTATATTGTTAAACCTTGGGCCCTTGAGGACTTGTGTGAAAAAATCATCAAGTCTGCCGTGGGCGTCAGCAAGGCTGCCACTCCTTAAAATTTACCTGTTTTGGTAAGCGCTTTTTAGCTCAAGATAAATCCGCTCATTCATGTTCCCGGCCCGTGAACACATAAGGTCTGTCACATCCAACTGGTAGTTTACGTAGGAGTTGGTGTAGACATCATAAAATTCATGATAACAATCGGGCAGACCAATGACGTGACCAAATTCATGACGAATAGTCCATTGGGACTCATATTCTTCAATCGGCTGGTTTGAATCCATAACGATTTCATTGCCACCAAGCTCGTTGACATGAGGAACGACGCCAGCTTGAAATTTAAGAAGTGGACCGTTTGGATAATTTCCGAAATTGATTTTAAGTCCCCAACCATTCCAGCGAAATTCATCTTCCACATTATTTTTAAGGTAAGGAACAAATTTAGCGATCTTCGGCGTGTTAAAGGGAACGGTGGCCGAAGTTTCAAGCCATTTAAAATCGTGACGGCGGGCGTGAGGTGGAATCTTGAAGAAGTTATTCCAGGCAGTTTTGCCGGCCTTAATGTATCTCTTGTAAACAGCAGCAACGGTGTTTTTAGAAAAGGCCTTATTAACTTCCTTCTTACAGCGATTTAGATTGCCTGTACCATTGAGACACAGCTGAATGAGAGCATATCTAATTCGGTCTACCTTGCTGCCAGGAATTGATGCAACGTCGACCAGATGCTCTTCTTCAATTTTATTGACCATCAGATAATGGAATCCACGAACATCACGATTGGCGGCGCGGATATAGTCTGCTCGGTACTGATCAATACTTTTATAGCGGGCAGCACTTTGATAATTTTTATCCACCCGTCTGGCGTGAGTGATGAAAGATTCATCGTCCATTCCGATTGAAGTCGGAAGATCGCCAGTAGAGAGAAGAACCTCTGTCATGGACTTAGGGAGTTCATTTAAAAGGGCGTTTGTTTCTTTTTCAATAGTAGCTGGCGAGTAGAAATTGGGTTTATCTATCGGAATCCCTCTGCGGGTAGCGGCCGAAGTTAGACGGATAGCAGTTTCAGGACTTCTTGATTGATTCACCAGGGCTATCCACTGGCTTAAACGGCCACCGATCTTTAAGGCCTTTTCAACTGAAGGATCACTGGTCTGTTTGCGTTTGAAATTGCTCTTCTCCATATCTTGAAGAAGTTTTTGATACTCTTCTGAAGTCATCTCCAGATCAAGATGAAGGGGAGCTGCCACGGCCGAAGTGGTCAGAGTAACTAACAACAACAAAATCATGCTTTTCATGAATTTTCCTTCAACAGAGGGTCCTTAGAAACCCGTGGATATTAGTCTGGATAATGGAATATTGGAAATAAATTCGGGCCCGGCCGGCAAGGGGGTAAATTCTGCTCTTTTGACACAGGTGGTTATACCTTTAGAATCGACCCATGAAAATCATTCTCATCCTTCTTCTCCTTCTGACCGGCTGTAATAATTCCAGTGTAAGTGTGCAGGAGATTAACCCTCTCGATACCTATTTAAACCTCCAAAGCAACGAACTCTCGGAATTACGGGACAACTACCTTCAGTTGGTAAACAACCATCGCCATGATGTGGGGGAGAGTTCTTTGATTTATTCTGAGGTGATAGAGGCCCAGGCCCAAGCGCATGTTGAAAAGATGGCCAAGGGAGAAGTTGCGTTTGGTCATACTGATTCCGACGCCCGATGTACTGCCATTTCCTCGGACCTTGTGACCGGGAATTTATGTGGTGAAATTATCGCCAAGGGATATAACTCTGCCGAAACTGTCTTCACTTCATGGGTCGGATCGGCCACTCAAAAAGCTCACCTGGAAAATGCCCGCTACACCCATACAGGTCTTGGCATCACCCGAAGCTCGACTGGTGTCATTTACTGGACCCAGATTTTCCTTGAAGTAGAGTAAGTTTCTTTGAAAGAATGGGGGAATGAAAACATTCCTCTTGCTCCTCTCGTGCCTGATTTTCTTTTCCTGTGGAAAAGATTCCAAAAACTCATCACCTCAAAATTTTCAGGATACCAGTGCCCTGGAGTTAAGTTATCTTGATCTTTTTAATGATCATCGGGAAAAATTAGGTATGAACTCACTAGTCAATCTGGGCGTGATTGAAGAGATAGCGTTTGAACATAGTTTTAACATGGCCCAAGGAACTGCTCGATTCGGTCACGGTGGTTTCAACAATCGCTGCCGAAGACTGGAGAATGAATTAAGAAGTTCCGGTTGTGGAGAGATTGTGGCGCGGGGACAGAAAACCTCGAAGGATGTTTTAAGCGCCTGGCTTAATTCCCCAGCTCATCGCAAGAGCATTGAAAATCCCAGCTATACTCATACCGGTCTGGGCCTTCATAAAGATGCCAGTGGTAGGCCCTATTGGACTCAAATATTCGTCACCATCAATTGAACTGAATTTTAATGCTGCTGGTTCCATCCTGTCTTTTACTTAAGACGAGATTTACCGGTAAAGCGTTAGTGAGAGTTTTAATGTGAGAAATAATTCCGACCATGAGTCCTCGGGTTTGAATTTGTCCCAGCATATCCAGAACATCTTCCAGTGATTCCTGATCAAGAGTACCAAAGCCCTCATCAATAAAGAGGGTATCAATTTCTGCCTGACCACGGGTCATTTCTGCCAGAGCGAGGGCCATCGCCAGTGAGACCATGAAGGTTTCACCTCCGGAGAGTGTGGAGACTTTTCTTCTGCCACCTTCGCGGAATTTATCGAGGATAAAAAATTCAGGAGTCATTTTGAGCGAGCGTGTCTGGTGAACAATTTCGTAACGGCCCTGACAAAGTTTTTGCAGTTCTTCGTTGGTTTGATGAATAAGATTTTCTTCCACCAAGGAGAGAACAAAAGTTCTTAATTCATCTTTACCCAGCACTTCAAACAGCCGGAGCTTTCGGGCGAGGGCCTCATTTACGTCACGAGCTTTGAGTTCCAGAAGTTGAATTTTGTCCTGCAGTTGTTCCCAGGCAGAAAGTCTGGTTGAGATAGTGGCAAAATTCATCCGGCATTCATTGACCGCCGTTTTATATTGCTCTCTTTCCTGGGCCAGAAGGTCTTTTAACGGAATAAAGAGTTCACGAGGGGATGAGAATGATAAATCCAGGTCTTTTAATTTGGTAAGTTGTCCCAGGTCCAGCACCATCGCCAGTTCCTTCACACTGTGAAGTTCATTGGTAAAGTGAAGGTCAAAGTCCTTGCTTAGTTCATCCAGTTGATAAAGTCTTCCGCTGGAATCCTTCAGGATTAATTCCTGCTTTTTCTGTTCATTGACATGCTGGGACCATTCTTCGGCAGTATTTTTCGCCAGCACGTTGAGTTTTCCAATCAGGTCAGAGGCCCTCTCGCCCTTTAAGGCGAGATCCAGTTCTTGCTTAAGCGCACTTATTTTCTGAAGCTGATCTTCGGTTTCTTTTTTATGTTTGACGCTCTCGATTAGGAGCTTTTCTTTTTGCTCAAGAAGATAGGTCTTCTCTTGAGTAATTTTCTCTAAGGCCTGTTCGCATTCCAGGTAGAGATTTAAATTTCTAACTTCAATCTTTAAGTCTCTGATCGTATCCCGATTGATTCCACGAATGAGATTTTTCAGATGTTGATCAAGATCTTTTAATTTTTCTTCTTTGAGGAGGAGCTGCTTTTCAAGCTGGGTCATCTCTAACCTCAGCTTTGAGTACTGCTCTCTGGTCTTTAATAATTCATTCTTCTTTGAGTCTGCATCTTTTAAGAGTCCGGAAAGTTCCCAGCTCTGCTTGCGGATGCTTGAGAGTTCCTGATCAAGTTCCATGAGAGAGGGAAGGCTTTCTTCACACAAAGGAATGAGAGTTTTAAGCTCCCTCAGTTTTTGCTGAAGGAGATTTTTTTCAGAATCAAGTTTTTGAAGATAGATTTTCTCTTCTTCCTGACCTTTGTATAAAACCTTGTTGCCGGCCTCAAAGCGCTTACGGATTGACTCCAAATCAGTCTGACCTAGTTTTTCTTTCATCGCCTGCCATCTGCTCAGGGGAACAGTCTGTTCACAGACCGGGCAATTATCGGTCTGTTGATTTAAGGCATGATCCACACAGACTTCAGTGGCACTCAGGACTTCCTGAAGCTTCAAAGTGGCCTCTAGTGGAAAAATATCCTCGCCGGTCTGGATGATCAGCGCCCTCAGGGCGGCAATTTTGTGTTCCAGGTTTTTTATTTCCTGCTCTGAGAGCTCAATATGTTTTTTTAGTTCTTCCGCTTTGATTTCTGCTCTTTGTTTCTTTTCAACTTTGGTGGAGAGATCAAGCTTTCGCTTTTCAATAGATTCTTCAACCTCTTTGATATTGGAAGGAATGAGCTTGATTTTATTCTCAGTTTCTTCGAGCAGTGCCTTTAATTCTTTCCCCGTGATTTCCAAGTAAGCCAGTCGCTCGGATTTGCCTTTTAGCTCTTCGCTGATAAGTTCTTTTTCCGAAAAAAGGTCAAAGAGCGGTTCAAAATAGGGACGAGCGATTTTAAGTTCATTCAGGGGAAGAGTCAGGTCATTCTTCTTTTGGGCCAGATTCTCCTGTGACTTTTTTTCTTCCCTTTCACCGGTTTTAAGTTTTTCTTCGTAGATCTTAATCTGCCCATCAAGTTCATTATTCTTTTTCTGCAGATTAATCCAGGCCTCATCCAGAAGTTTCAAGGTTTCTTCTTTCTTGAGATAGGTCTGAAGGAGAGGCAGTTGTGTTTCCTGATCTCTTTTGACTTTTTGGTAGCGCTCATTAATTTCTTCACCGGTCTTAATGATATGATTTAAGCGGGTGGTTTCCAGGGCCATATCTTTTTTGATGAGCTCTTTTTTGCGTTCATTCTCAGCAAATTTATCAAAATATGAAAAAAGGCTCACAAAATGATAGTCCATTTTTTCAATATGTTTTGCTGTTCCTTCCAGAAGGTTTAACTGAGCTTCAAGCTTTTGCTTTTCTTCTTTCAGGTTCTCACCGGAATAGGTATCCCCTCTAAGTTCTCCCAGTTTGATTTCAATTTCATTTTTGGAAGTCTGGAGAGTGTCGAGTTCAAGCTTGAGTTCTTTGCCCATGCTCTCCAGAAGTTCTCCCGGATAGAGTTTTTCCAGAATGTCTTTTCTGTCGGTAAAGGTACTGGTCAGGAACTTGGCAAATTCGCCCTGATTTAAAATGATACATTTGCAGAACTGATCAAAGTCCAGATTAAGAATTTCTGGAGTGGTAACAGTGGCGATATTTTTGGGAGAATTAAAATCCGTTCCCTCCAAAGTGTAGAGGTTTCTCGCCGGAGTTTGGGGAGTGGAATAGGCTTCCCCATTTTGCTTTCTCACTCGCGCCCGCCAATCGGCGAGATAGTATTTTCCCTTCACCTGAAAAATAAGCTCAATGGAGCCGTCTTTTTCACCTAAGGTCACGACGTCGAGCTGATTAACGTTCTTTTTATAGATCTGACCGTATAAGGCGAGTCCTATGCTATTTAATATAGAAGACTTTCCGGAACCGGTTTCTCCAGTAATAGCAAAGAGAGGACTTTGCTCCTGGATTTCTTTGAAATCGATAACGTGTTCACCCTTAAGGGAAGCAATGTTTTTGATTCTAAGGCGAATGAGACGCATGTTTCACCTTATCTAAGAGGGCCTTAAAATCTTCCTTCAGGTCATCCGGAATCTGTTCTGCTTCAGGAAATTTAGCGGCGTAAAATTCTTCAAAAAGCTCTATCGGTGAGAGTTCAAAAAGCTTCTCGCTCTTTCGTTCTTTTTTTTCGCCGTCTTGATACAGCGGCAAAAAAGAGAGCAGTTCCATTTCTTTTTTATCCAGCAGTTCTTTGATGTCATCAATCAGACCCACCTTAGGCGAAGAAAGTTCAATCTGAATTTCCACCATTGGTTTTAAGTCGGAGGTCTTTACCAGTTTATTAATATCACTTTGATAGTTTTTTTCATTGGTCTTAACAATAAAGAGATTTCTGAAGACCGGCAGAGGAAGAATCTCGGAGCTCAAATTTCCCTGATTTTCTTCAATCAGCACTACTGACTTACCCAAGATTTCTGAAAATCGTAAAGGGATTGGTGAACCGGAGTAAAAACTCATAGGTCCTATTTTCTGCGGTTTATGAATATGGCCCAAGGCCACATAATCAAAGGCCTTAAGAATTTCTGAGGGAATGGATTCAACCCCGCTCAGACCAATAACCTGCTCAGAGCCCGCCGCTTCAAATACCCCTGCCAGATGATGCAGCATCAGGAGCTGAGGTGAAGTACGTTCTTTAGTTAAATATTTTTTCAAAGCGGCCAGGGCATCACCTTCACCTTGAGGCAGCAGCTCGTATGAGCGGAAGAAAGGAATCGCGCACAGTTCGATACTCTGAATACGAATCCAGTGATCCTCTGTGTTCGGAGAAAGTTTGCCCCAAACCTTTACCCGATGTGGGGCGAGGATTTTTGATGGGGCCTCCAGCAAAAGGCCGGAGTCATGATTTCCGGCTATGATCATGGTCTCCGTTTTCGTTTCTATTGAAACACGGTGGAGAAAATTATAAAAAGTTTCCAGACTTTGATGAGGAGGAGTAGGCGTATCAAAGATATCACCGGCAATCAGCAGGAGATCAATATCTTTCTCAATCAGGGTCTTTATCAACCATTCAAGAAAGAGTTCATGTTCAGGAGAGCGGTCGAGTTTGAAGAGTCGTTTTCCGAGATGCCAGTCAGATGTATGCAGAATCCTCATGGGATCATCTCGGTGGTCGATTTCTTCCTTGATTCTGGCCTTGTCCTCCACCTTGAGGACGATTAGGGTTTGGATTCGGATTTTGATTCGGATTGGCACCCTGTGGACGAGGTCTGTTGCGGTTATCCGGTCGAGGTCCTCGTGGTTTATCAGATCTCGGACCTGGACCACGGTTGTCGCGGTTACGGTTATCTGGTCTAGGACCGCGGTTATCACGACCATCGCGATTCATATTGTCCAGACGAGTCCGTACCGGCCCATGATCAACGATATCTTCATCTTCATCATCAGGAAGAACTTCATCATCTGTCGGGGTATAAAAGATTTCTTCTTCTTCGTCCGGAGTTTTAATTCTTGGACGGTCAGATTCAACCTCTTTTACTTCTGGCAAAGCATAGTCCAGGGACTTTTCGCCAAAGAGAGATTCAAAGATGCCTTCAGCAAATGATTTGCCGGATTCTTTATAAGTTTTTACTTCGGCTTCGAAAGCTTTGACCTTCTTTGCCTGGCTTTCTTCCATTCCGATCACCTTATGGGTTTCATCAGAAATAGAATCAAACTCTTTCGGGAAATTAGCAGTGTCGCGGTCCAGGGTTTCTTTGTAGAGGTCCACCACATAGCGCTTACGAACACCACGGTTAGTCATCATGACAAATTGCTCAGTCAAAAGATGAAGACGGTCGACACGTCCGATTTCACCGGTATGAGTTGAGATATAGTCCCCTTCCTTAGGTAGGCGGGCACGTTTTTCACGATAAACATCATCTTCGTATTGCAGGCAGCACTTTAGCTGTCCGCAAACACCATTGAGTTTAGAAAAGTTAAGAGTGAGATCCTGGTTCTTCGCCATTTTGATGCCGACGTTTCCGTATTTGGTCAGGAAAGAAGAGCAGCAAAGTTCACGTCCACAGGGTCCAATACCACCGATAGAAGCCGAACGGTCTCGCACTGAAATCTGGCGCAGTTCAATGCGGGTTTTTAATTTCCCTACCAGGTCTTTTACCAGATCCCGGAAGTCCACTCGTGCCGGAGCAATAAAGTAGAACACTGCTTTTTTACCAAAAGAAGTGAATTCCACGTGAGTGAGTTGCATATCGAGCTTAAATTCTTCAATTAAATCATTGCAAATATTTTCAGCATCTTTTTGCTGACGATAGGCTTCCTGATCTTTAACGATATCTTCATCGGAAGCGACTTTAGAAATGCTTCGAATCGGAAGCATGCTTTTATTGAAAGGAACTTCATAAGGAAAAGAGTTCACATAACCGACGGCCATACCACGGTCTGACATCGCGACTACTTTCTGGCCGTATTCAATTCTTCTTTTGCCTACAAGGAATGGGAATGAACGAGAGTTACCAGGAAAGCGGACTCTTACAAAGCGCAGGATCTGGCCTTCTTTGAATCTGGTTTCTTCTCGGTTCTCTTTTTCTTCAGATGTTTCATCATCTGAGTCTTCTGAAGTTGTGTCTTCAGAAATTATGTGATCCGCAGGAGGAAGCTTTTCCTCTTCTACGTTGTGCTCAATGGTCATTCAGCTATTCTCAGAGTATTTCCGAGCTATGTCAATGATTCCATTACCCGAGGCGGGGTAAAACATTGTTCTGAAGGTAGGAATAGAAGAGGGTCCATTTTGTTGCAGTTGGTTGATGAAAGGTCTCCATCTCTTGAAATTCCTTCAAAAAACTTCTCAGAGCTTGTTTTGGGGCCGGTTTATCAATTTGTTCTGATTCCCAGCGGATAAGTTCATTGATCCAGAAAGGCAGCTCAGGCACACTTCGAGAATAATTCTCTAAATATTGGGATAGCGTCATATTCTTAAGGTCAGAGAGCATTTCATTCCATTGAGAAAAATCAAGGGAATTTGCCTGGGAGGGAAGCCTTAGGTGAATTGCTCGGGAATGAATGGTCGGCAGGAGCTGACCGCGACGGGGATTTAAAAGAAAGATGGTGGAATTGCCATAAGGCTCTTCCAGAAGCTTAAGCCACTTGTTGGCCACCGTGGTGGTAATCCTATGGCCTTCGGTGATCACCGCGAACTTTCTTTGGCCTTGCACTGGTTTGAATTCAAAAAAGCGAGCAAGACCCTCGGCTTCTTCCACTTTAAAAAACTTATCGTTTTTTTCTTCTTCAGCAGTTCCCACATTACCCAAAACGAAAACGTCGGGATGATCCATGAGATGAGTGAGGCTTTGTTTGTGGCCTTCAATTTTCTGATAATAGTCCCTGATAAATTCATGAACAAAGCTCAGAAGTTTTTGGTGGGCCTCATTTTCAGGAGCGGAAGTTTCCACAATATAGAAGTGTCCGAGTTCCTGCTTGGAAGCTTTTTCTAAAAGGATTTGGGAAAGATTCATGGAAGGATTTTCTCCAGGTCACTGATGATGGATTTAGTGACTTCAACAGGAGATTTTTCTGCATCAATCTTTAAAATTCTTTGCGGGAACATGCCCGCGACCTCGCGGTAGCCATCCAGAAGTTTTTGATAGAACTCCTGCTTTTGCGACTCAAAGTAATCCTTCTTGTTTCCGCGTGTGTTCTGACGATCCATCGAAGTCTTTAGACCAATATCTAAAAAATATGTTCGGTGAGGAAGCAGATTAAGAGGATCATGCTGATGAAGGGTTAAGATGGTATCATACCCCAGTCCCCGTGCTTTTCCCTGGTAAGCAAGAGTGGAATCGATATAGCGATCGAGGATAACGACCGAACCTGGTTCGAGTAAAAAAGGTAGGATTTTTTCATTCAACAACTGGGCCCGGCTGGCCAAAAATAAATGGCATTCAGCCAGCGGATGAAGAGCAGTCTGGCTATGGAGGATGGCCTCACGAAGTTTTTCACCAAAAACTGTTCCCCCTGGTTCCCTCAAAGTGATCACTCGCATCCCCTTGTTTTTTACAAAGGTCTCAATCTCTTTTATTTGGGTGGATTTTCCAGAGCCTTCAATGCCTTCAAGGGAAAGAAAAAGACTGCCTGGGGTTTCGGGATTTCTATATTTGTTTATCACTTGTAGGAGCTTACTAAAAATCAGAAGCTTCTTCAATCACCGGTTGTTCAATACCGTTCATTGCAGCATCTAAAGATTGATCTTCCGCCTGGACCGGATTGACCAAAGAATGAACTTCTGGCTCTTCTTGTGGGTAACTTTCCACAACAGGCTCTTCAAAAGGGCGATCATTATTATGGGTTTCCATAATCGTTGGATAATGGGAGTCCTGATTAAAAGCAGATCGGGGAGTAGGAGTCGGGGCCACGGCATGGCCAACACTGGCCGGTGTTCGCTCAACTCTGGGAACAATTCCCTGAGGGGCGGCCCTTGCAGTTTCTGGTAACTGATAAAAGGGTTTTTTCTTAGTCGTGGCGACTTTCTCCTCAGGAAGCGGAACCATATCTGGAGCAAAAGCAAAAAAGCCAATTGTTAGAACGACCACCACTGCGGCAGCTGCTCCTGGTGCGGCCCATTTCATAGAGCTACTGACCTCAATCGGTTTAATGGTATTAAGAGTCAGTTCATCCAACTTCAAAGTCAGGACTTTGGCCGATTGTCCATGAAAGCACACTTCTGCTAGTTCATCCCGGACAGTGGTTTTATGCTTTTCTAATTTTTCCACTAATTGAAGTTTTGCCTTCTGAAAACTGGCCTCAGTTGGGGCCAGGGGAAGATGATCAGCAGTCAGGTCGCGTCGATCAAAACCCTCAATCTCATAAACTTTTTTCCAGTGATGACCTTCATCAATGGAAATATGGTCAGTCATGGCAAGCAGACCCATATCAATTTTCTTATTAACATCCTGAGAGTTAAAAGGACCGCTTTTCTGACCGGAAATCAGCAACCAAATGCGGTTTTGATGAGTTACCTGGGCCACCACTTGAGGGACACGACGCTGAAATTGTGGATGATTCCAAAAAGGAGCAAATTTATGCTCGTCCATGCGGGTGGTGAGGGCTGAACTGAAAAGATCTTCGTGTGCTAAGGCGTATTGCTTTAAGGCCTCGGTTTCAAAAGGTCCGAGAACCTCTTTTTCAATGCGAACCAACCATAAATCATGATTATTGAAACCCATCTGATCGATGGTTTCATCACTAAGCGGTTGTAAGTCTAAAGTGGCCATATGCACTCTTCCTTTGTGTCCTAAACCTTTTTCGGCTTAGAGCAGGAAAAGCTTAAGAAAAGCACTGAAATTTATTGAGCCTTTTGACGAATTCCGCTGAGAAGAGCATACTACGGCCATAAGCAAGGGAAGTTACGTGGAAATGATAGAGAGAACAACTCAGGTAAAGAATCGCTTTCTCCAATATAAAGATTGGGAAGACCGTTATAAGGAACTCATTCATTTGGGTCGGGAGCTTGCTCCTTACCCGGAAGATAAACGGGAAGATAAATACAAAGTCAAAGGGTGCCAGAGTCAGGTTTGGCTCTATCCGGAATTTAAAGATGGCCGAGTTTATTTTTATGGCGACTCCGATGCCGTATTAGTCAAAGGCATCGTGGGACTTTTAGTGAGTGTTTACTCTGATGCAACCCCTGATGAAATCCTTGCCACCAAACCAGAATTTTTAAAAGAAGTAGGGATTACGGAACACCTGTCGATGAACCGCTCCAATGGTCTTGCAGCAATGATGAAGCAAATGCAGATGTACGCCCTGGTATATAAATCCATGCAAAAGGCTTAGTTTATGATGCTCTCTCGTCCACGACGTAATCGTCGTCACGAACATATTCGTTCTATGATTCGTGAAACTCATCTCTCTCCAGATAATTTTATTGCTCCTCTATTCGTGATCGAAGGCAAGAATCAAATCATTCCGGTAAAATCCATGCCTGGACAAAACCGCCTCTCGATTGATGAATTGGTAAAAGAGGCCAAGGTTCTCTATAACCTTGGTGTGAGATGTATTGATCTGTTCCCCGCAGTGGATGAGAAATTAAAAACTCCGGATGCTCGTGAAGCGTATAATCCGAGTGGGATTAATGCTCGTGCCATTCGTGCGGTAAAAGAAGCTCTTCCGGATATGATGGTGATGGCCGATATCGCTCTGGATCCTTATTCCAGCGAAGGTCATGACGGACTTGTTGATCCTAAAACGGGCGAGATTTTAAATGATCCAACCCTGGAAGTTTTAGCGAAACAAGCGATCTGCAGTGCCGAGGCCGGTGCTGATATTATCGGTCCCTCAGACATGATGGACGGACGTGTGGCCTACCTTCGCCGCGCTTTGGATGAGACAAACTTCACCAATACCCTTATCATGAGTTACACCGCGAAATATGCTTCTGCTTTTTATGGCCCGTTCCGAGATGCTCTGGATTCAGCTCCCAAAAAAGGGGATAAGAAAACTTATCAGATGGATCCGGCCAATAGTCTTGAAGCAGTTCGTGAAGCCCAGCTCGATGAAGCTGAAGGTGCTGACATTCTGATGGTAAAACCAGGTCTGCCTTACCTTGATATCATTTATCGTTTAAAAGAAATCAGCACGCTGCCGATTGCCGCCTATAACGTGAGTGGAGAGTACGCCATGATTAAGGCCGCCGCCCAAAATGGCTGGCTTGATAATGACCGTGTGATTCTTGAGACGCTGATGAGTTTCCGGCGCGCCGGAGCGGACGTGATTTTAACTTACTTTGCCAAAGAAGCGGCCATCCTCCTTAACAAATGATGAAACTATTTTTGGGACTGAGTCTCTTGATAAATCTTATTCTGGGCTATTTTCTGGTGATGAGAAAACCGGAAAAAGAAATTGTGGAAAGAGTGATCATCGAGACTCATGCCCAGAAACAAGACAAGTCTTCAGAGACCCTGCCCCCTGTTAAGGCAGAGAAAAAAACAGCGAAAGAAACAACGAAGAATGCAGATCAGGAACCAGCCTTTCTTGGATTTGAGCCTTCCGATTTTCAAGATGCCGGTGAGAAAATGGAAGTGGATCGCACTGAATTTTTCGTTCATAAACTAGGCATGAGTGAAGAGAAAATTGCCCAGCACAATCGCCTGCGGATGGAGTTTTTTCAGGAAACTTCCAAGATGTGGCCTAAAAAGGTGATGCGGGAGCCAACCTTTGAAGAGCGCAGAAAGCTCATTGATCTGGAAGAAAATTATCATAAGAAATTAGAGAAGCTTCACGGGAAAAAGAACTGGGAGCGCTATCAGAAATATCGTGAAGACTATAACGAGAAAGGTTTTAAACTTCAAAATGAAGAAAATCGACCTTTCATTTTTATGGGAATTTAAGAAAGACTAAGGCTGAAGGAAATTTATTTTTCCTCTGTTCGAAAGCATTTTTGAGGTGCGAGTGACATCGATCTTCTCATAAATGTCCCCGACAATTTCTTCCAGAATATCTTCAATAGTAATAATGCCGACAATCTCATCTCCACTGGTCACAATCGCCAGATGGATTTGTTTGTCCTGCATCTTTAAAAAAGCATCCAGCACCTTATCTGAGGCGTTAATCATAAGCGGAGCACGCAGTACTCCTTCCCAAGGGACTTTCGATCCTCGTGGCGGCATTTCTTTAATATTCAGAACTCCCACCATGGTGTCCCCGTCGATGACAGGAAATCGGGAGTGAGGAGTGCTGGCCATTTTCATGCGCACTTCTTCTTCACTATCGCTGAAATTAAGATGAACCACTTTTTTCCAAGGAATCATGGATTTCATCACTTTCCAGTTTTTAAGAGCAATTAAATTTTCCACAAACTTCTGGTGATAGTCCGGGAGCGTGCCGATATCAATGACCTTAGAGAAATTATCATCCTCTTCAATCTTAGTGCTGACTCCAAGTGTTTTTAAAAAAACATTGGTAGAGACTTCCAGGAGAGTGACTATTGGTGAGAGCATGGTATCGATAAACTTCAGGATACTGGTGCCTAAAATTAAAACTTTTACCGGGTGCTTGAGGGCGATGGTCTTGGGCACAAGTTCTCCGAAAACCACACTAAAATAGGTTAAAGGCAAAATGATCATCGTCACTGCCAGACCTTCGGCCATGGAGCTCGACAATTCGTAGTTTTGCATCAAATAAGGTTCCAGGAATTCAACCGCACCTGTACCACCTACGGCCGCGGCAATGGCCCCGACTAGAGTGATACCGATTTGAATAATGGATAAAGTTCTTTCAGGTTTTTTCTTAAAACGACCCAGCAGCGAGGAAATTATTTTTCTCGTCTCTCGCAGTTCTTCCATTTCATCTTTGGAGACCGTCACAAAGGCCATCTCATAGGCCGAGAAAAAGGCATTAATCAGGAGGCACAGGGCCACGATAAAGAGGTCTAGCATAAAAGGATCATACACTTTCTATCACTAATTGGAAAACCTTACGCTGGGCTTATTTATTCTGACCAATTCCCCTAATAACATATTCTTATGACGATTTACACCATCGGCCATTCCACTCATTCAACCCGTGAATTCATCAAAATCCTCAAATCTTTTGGCATTACACTTCTGGTCGATATCAGAAGTTATCCCGGTTCGCGCTATTGTCCGCAATTTGGGAAAGCACGGTTAATGCGGAATCTTTTGCGAAATAAAATCGGCTATCTTCATATGGAAGGCCTAGGAGGAAGAAGACACGTTAATAAAGAAATGGACGTAAATCTTGGCTGGAAGAATCTTAATTTCAGAGGCTATGCCGATTATATGCAGACCAAGGAATTTAAAGAGAACTTAAAAGAATTGATTAACCATTCAAAAAAAGAAACAGTCGCCATAATGTGTGCTGAGGCGGTTCCTTGGCGGTGTCATCGATCTCTGGTGGGCGATGCGCTTTTAGTTCAAGGCATAGAGGTCTTTGATATTTTTACGGTAGGAAAGGCGAAAGAGCATAAACTCACTAGTTTTGCTAAGGTTAACCGGAAGAAGATAACTTATCCCCTTATTTACTTCCCCCCCTCAAAAAGCCTATAATTTTCAGATGCATATCCTACTTGTCCGCTTCTCCAGTATGGGGGACGTGGTTCTTCAAACAGCTACTATCAACTGGCTTCGTTCCCTGCTCGGAAAAGAGGCCCGTTTCTCGTTTGTGACTTCCAAAGAATTCTCTTCGCTTCTTGATACTCATCCGGAAGTGAGTCACGTCATCAGTTTTGATCGGCGTGGAGGAGAACAGTGGAAAGATCTGGTTAAGAAGATTGATGAGCTTGATCGTCGTGAGCCGATTGATCTTATTTTGGATTTGCATGCCACTCTTCGCTCCTTTCGCTTGAAGCTCTCTTTCTGGACGATTCCGTCCCTGACGGTGGACAAGCGCCGCTGGGAGCGTTTTTTTCTCACCAAGATCAAGAGTGTGAGGATTAAGCGGCTCTTTGATCGGAAGATCTTTGGACTTGAGCCACAGGTGGAGAGGATCTTGAAGGACTTTGAGAGCCTTTTTCTGGATCTGCGGGCCAAGCGGCGTACGGTGGATTTTCGGCATGGACCTCATGAGGAGTTGACCTCTCTGGCAGAGCTGCCGGTTTATCCGGTGCCGGCCCCTTATGTTGTGCTCGCACCTTCGGCTTCATTTCTTTATAAGCGCTGGCCGGTGGAATATTTTGTGGAGCTGGCCCGGAAGCTTTTTCAGGAGACCAATTTAAATTTGGTCGTGCTGGCAGGACCTGATGATAAGTTTTGCGAAGTCTTTAATGAAATTCAATCAGAGCGTTTTTTTAATCTTCAAGGAAAGACCTCTTTAAAGGAGAGCATGAGTGTTCTCGCCCATGCGAAACTTTGCATTGGTAATGACTCCGGCATGAATCATATTGCTGAGGCCTACGGAGTTCCTTGTGTCACGATCTTTGGGCCTACTGATCCGCGTTTTGGTTTTGCTCCTCATGGATCAAAATCCCGATATCTTTCCAAAGAAATGTTTTGTAAGCCGTGTTCGACCACTGGTAAAACACCTTGTTATCGTGACCGACTTTACTGCATGGAAGAGATTTCGGTGAAGGAAGTGCTATCAGTCAGTCAGGACATTTTGAGGACGCTATGAGAGGAATCCTGTTTTTTTTATTCTGGTTTATTTATCTGCCGCTTCTTCGTTTGCTCTCCTTGCTTCTTTTTTGGAACTCCAAAATCATAGAGCGAAACCGCTTTGAGAAGAAAAATAAATTTGAGGCCCGGGCCCAGTCTTTTAGGGACTATGGCATTGAAGCCGATATGTGTTTTGAGTTTTCTTCTGAAGGGGAGTACCAGCAAGTTGCTCCTTTGATTGAAGACTGTCTTCGTGCCGGGCAAAACATTGAGCTCGTTTTCTTCTCACCTAGTGTGGAGAAGGCGATCATGAAGCTTGCCTGGGACTACCGTAATCAGGTTCGCTATCTGCGCTATCCTGTTCTGCGTTTATTTCCATTTATTGAGCGCCGCTCGTTTACTCATTGGGTGACTGCCAAAACACTCATTATGGTCCGTTATGATCTTTTCCCCGAGTTCCTTTTATGGGGCATGAAAAAAGACCACAACCTACGCATGGTGTGGATGAGCTTTAAAAAAGAGCGCTCTAAAGGAAAGTTCCCTTCTTTTTGGAAAAAACTCTTCTTAAAAAATGCCAGCGCCATCGTCTATGCCGGTGAGCCGGATTTAAAGCAGGGGCGCGAGCTGGGCCTCGATGGTAAGGCCTTTGATTTTCGAATTGAGCAGATCAGGCGCCGGACCGAGCTTAGAGAAGAGAAGTTTAAAAAGGTCTTTCCGGTGTATCCGGATTTCCGGGCCCATGTCGACTCATTTGGGACGGGACAAAAAATCATTCTGGGAAATGCCTGGCCCAGTGACTTATTTTTACTGAGAGACATTCCTCAAGACACTTTAGTGGTGATCGTTCCCCATCAATTAAGTGATGAGATGTTAAGTCTATTTTGGGAAGGGCTTGATGGGTTAGCTCGGGAAGTACTGGAGATCAATGATTTCACCACAAGTTTTAAACCCTCCAATACGATATTAATTAATAAGAAAGGTATTTTGTGCGAGCTCTATGCTGATTTTCCTCATGCCTATGTGGGTGGGGGATTTGAGGGCAGTATTCATTCGGTTTTAGAACCTCTGGTCTCAGGATCTTTAAATCTTTCCTGTGGTCCTTTTCATCACCGTTCAACCGAGTATGACATCGCTCATGATGCCGGGCGGATGTCCGAGGTGAATACTCCGGAACAGTTCCTCGCCTGGCTGAATGATCATGGAAAAAATGCAGAACATGATAGAATAAATAGGCTTGTAAAAGACTATGAATCTTTGAGGGAGTTTGTGGCCTCATGTTAAAAAATCGTTATCAGGAAATTCTAGTAGGAGTGGGACTCATGTCTTTAATTCGGGGGATTATTTCTCTGAAGCGAGGCCATTCTACTCTGCTCATCAATGATAAACGTTTTACCGTTGATAGTTACCCCGGCCTATTTCTTTCTGAGCTGGAGGTTCTGTCGCTCCTTCGTTTAGGCAAGAAATATGAAATTCCTGAGCTGCAGGACTTGCGTCAATTTCTGGTGCCGGCCGAAACTGATTTTGTAACAGATAAAAGAAGACTGCGCTTAGGAAAATCACCTCTGGCCAATATCAAAGAGATGCTTCGAAAGTATCCGGAGCTTCTCGATGAGTCTGATCTTGATCTAGTTTATTCCACCGAGGAAGAAACTTTTAACAAGGACTTTTTGGCAGAACTTAAGCGCTATGAAGAGCAAAGTTATGAGATGAGCCTGAAGCCCAAGGGCTTCCACTTTGAACTGCAAGGAGCTAAATGGCTTAAGATTATTTATACCCGCTTCGAAGAACTCTTAAATCAAGAGTATCAGCAGTCTAAGAGCTTAAAATACTCAGGCCTTCTCCATTTGCTGAGTCTCTCAGCAGAAGAGAAATTAAAAACGGGTCTGTCGGTCTCTGAAATACCTTATTATTTTTTTAGAACCTTCTCTCAGGTTTACCGTTTGCAGGACTTTTTTCTTGCGACTCAGTTAAAGCGCCGTCTGGTTCTTTTGGGTGGGGATTATAAAGAGAGCTCAGTGCAGTTTTGGCAGCTTCATGAGAATAAATTTGAAAATCTGCTGCTCGCTAGTTTTGAGGGGGTCATCTCCGGAGACAGAGTTCTTTTCTTCAGCCATTTACCGGAAGATGTGCCTTTTAGAATCAGATCTCCTTATGGTCTGTTCAGAAAGACCAAGGTAAGTCCGGTGAAACGAATTGCAGCACCCTTTCCAGCAACGAGCTTAACTTTTATGACCAATGCCCAGCTCTTGGGTTCTGAGCGGCCATACCGGGTGCTGGCGAAGGGGAGTGAGTTTGCCTATTATCACTGGCCTTACCCAGAGCTCCCCGGTTCTAAACCGAGCTTTTATGAGAATGATTTAAAAGAAGCCTTTAAGCAGGATGAGTTGAACCTCCCTTTTGGACATGGCCCAGTAGAATCAACCCCTTCTGAAAGTGTCACCCTGGATCTGCGCTCACATAGACCCTCACGTAAGCAGCAAGGACCGGTTCTGCAACGGCTGCCGCTGGATATTGCCGAAAAAGACAAGTTAATTCAAGGGTTTGAGTACTGGGGACCTTTCCGTTATCAGACCCTGGGATTTTTGGCCCTCTCTTATGGAATTGAGGAAGTTTAGGGTATAATAGGACTATGATCCGTCATATCGTAAAATCTGAGCAGGGACAAACGGCCGTAGAATACCTCCTTTTAATAGTAGTAGGTGTTTCTTTAGGGCTAACCTTCATGAAAAAGATGGATGAATACGTCATTAAGAACCCCAATGGTATGATCGGGGGACCCATAAAATCCTTCGAAAAGAAGATAAATCAAGACCCTACAGGCCGTTACCGGACTTTTCCTTTAAACACTCCTCTGTAAAATTTACCCTGCCACAGTTTTTACCTACCGCGTCACCATATATTCCATTAGAGTTGACTCAAATAGTTATGTCCTTTCGAGGAGGAGTGTATGAAGAAAACAAACCTAATGGTGTTGGCGCTGTCTTTAAGTTTCGCCACTGCCTATGCTCAATCGGGCGAACAAATTCTTAATTCTGATCCGATCAACGTCGATGGTTATCTGGCCGAAGACAGACCAGTGACTGATGGTGAGTTGGAACAAATCCGTTCTGAGCTTAATAAGCAAAAGACCGGTACTAAACTTAACAAGGAAAAAGCAAAAGACCTTGGCAAGTTAACTCAGCAAACAGAAAAGCTTATTGATAGCCAGGAAGAGTATATCGATCAAAAGATTGAATCAACTCAGGCTATCAAAGAGTTCAATAATAAGTATGAAGAGAATCAGAAAAAATTAAAATGTATCATGGAAGAGTCAGACTCATCTGATTGTGATCCTTACAAGAATAAATATCCTAAGAATAAGAAAGTGGAAGTGGAAGTTGAACAACAGATCCAGGTTCAACAAGCAGCACCGGTCGTTTCAACTGCGGAAGTTGCTCCAGCTTCTGGAAACGGCTCTTTTGAGCAAATCAAGCTTCTTCCTTATGCCGGTGGTACAACTTACAGCGGTGAGAATGAAGAATTAGAAGCCGAAATTGCAGCTGGTCTACGTCTTGAATCAAATCTCAATTCACGTCTTAGTATGGGGATTGGTTTTAACTTTGCTCAGTTTAGCACTAATGATTTCGCCAATAGTGGTTTTGGTAATTACGGTGGCGGTTATTACAATGCTTACGGTGCTAAAGGCCGTGAGATTAATTACAAATCAATGGGTTTAGATCTTTATGGGAAGTTCTTCATCACTCAAGGTGAAAGATTTCGTCCGTATCTTGGAGCAGGTCTGGGTTATCAGAAGGCCAATATGAAGTATGCTCAGAACAATCCTTATAATCCCTATGGTGCTCAATTTGGTGGCGAGGAATTTGATTCAAGCCACGCCACTGGTACTTTGATGGCCGGTACTGAAATTATGGTCACTCGTGCTTTTGGTATCAACCTGGAACTTGCTTACTCAAGTGGATTGGGTGGAATGGGTTCTGAAGATGCTAAAAATCCTAGCGTTTCACCAGATCAGAAACGTCTTCAGGAACTTGGTGATGAAATTGTGAATTCAAACGCTCTATCAATCTTTGCCGGTGCAGTTATTATTTTCTAAGTACTACTCCGCCGATGTTTCTCCTCGAAAAAAGGTCCCTCTGGGACCTTTTTTTTGGGAGTGGGAGGGTTCCAACACACTTTTACGTAAGCATCTCGTCATTCTGTAATGAATTAATTCAGTTTTTAGGTTTCTACCGTTTGAGTATTCAGGACATTCTCGTTTAAAAACTTCCTATTTTAGGAAGCAGTATGCCTCGTAAACCCATCGTTAGATCAAATCATCATTACTATCATGTCGTTGCTCGCTCGAATAATAAGGAATTTTTTTACCTTGAATTAGGAGATGTCTGGGAAATCATGGCAAAAAAACTTGGTGAACTTCAAAAGAAACACCATCTTAAAATTGGAGCATTTGTTCTGATGAACAATCACTTTCATCTTTTGGTTCTCACCCCTGATGAGGATATTGATAGGGTTATGTATTTTTTTATGAAAGAGGTTACCTTGATGATTCAAAAAAGGACCGGCAGAATCAATAAAATCTTTGGAGGGCGTTATAAAGGATGCATTATTGAGCACCATCGTTATTTAATGAATGTGTATAAATATATTTACCGTAATCCAATCGGCGCTGGAGCTTCGGTTAATGCCGAAAGTTATCCTTTTAGCTCATTGTTCTATCAATTAAATCCCCTGTCGAAACTTTCATTTGAAATTGAAAAAAATTTCGAATTCCAACAGGGATCATCCAATCACTTGGAATGGATCAATGCTTCATTTAGGGATGAAGAAGTAGTGAGCATTAAGGGTGGGCTTACAAAATCAGTCTTTAGTTATAGGAAGAACAGGAGTAATGGGAAAATAATAGAGCCCAAAGTTTATAACGAGGCGCTTACGTAATAGTGTGTTGGAACCTTTTTAGTTGAGTGAAACGCTTTTGTCTTAATCAATCTTCTCTTCTGAATTAAAATAATTCCAGACATTTGAATAAATTCTTCCCAATGAAAAGGACTTCATAATGAAACCAGTTTATCTCGTAGATGGTAAGCGTACTCCTCAAGTTAAGGCCGGAGCCGAATTAAAAGAAATAGCAGCTCCTTACTTGGGTCATTACCTGATCCGCCACATTGTCGATAAATATGCTCTTCCCTTAGATCAAATTGATGAAGTGATTGTGGGAAATACCGGAACTCCGGCAAAGTATCCAAATATTGGAAGAATTATTGCCTTAGAAGCTGGTCTTCATAAGAAAACTTCTGGTTATTCTGTTCACCGTAATTGTGCTTCGGGAATGGAAGCTCTCTCTCAGGCCTATGACAAAATTTCTTCTGGTAGAAATCATCTGATTTTTGCCGGTGGAGTTGAAAACATGTCACAGATGCCGCTTATTTATAATAAGCAGATGACCGACTTCTTCATTGAACTCATGAAGGCCAAAAGCACTGCTCATAAATTAAAAATTCTCTCTTCATTTCGTCCGAATTTTCTGACTCCGGTGATTGCCATTGAGCAAGGACTGACTGATCCATTTTGCGGAAAAAACATGGGGCAGACGGCCGAGACTCTGGCCCGTGAATTGGGTATTTCCCGTCTGGAGCAGGATGAGTTCGCCAATCTTTCTCACCATAAAACTGCAGCTGCTACAAAAGAAGGAAGATTTCGTGAAGAAATCCTTCCAATTACTGCTGGGGCACGGCTTGATAAGATGATCGCTGATGATATTGGCTTCAGAGGCAATTCAACAGTTGAAGGCCTGGGCAAACTAAAACCATACTTTGAAAAAGAAACTGGAACAGTGACTGTTGGTAACGCTTGTCCGATTACTGATGGCGGTTCAATGTGGCTTCTCGCTTCGGAAGAAGCTGTTAAAAAATATAATTTGGAGCCAATGGCCCGTATGGTTGATTATCACTTTCATGGTCTTGAGCCTGAGCGAATGGGACTAGGTCCAGTGCTTGCTACTCATGGTGTTTTAAAGCGCGCCGGTCTTAAACTTTCTCAAATGGATCTCTTTGAGCTTAATGAGGCCTTCGCAGCCCAGGTACTTGGTTGTATGAAAGTGATGAAAGATCAGAGTCTTTCTGCCAAGTGGGGAATTAATGAAGTGATTGGGGAAATTCCTCTTGAGAAATTAAATGTTAATGGAGGCGGAATTGCTTTGGGTCATCCGGTTGGATCGACTGGTTCACGTCTGGTAGTGACTCTTGCTCATGAATTGAAGCGCCGTCGTCAAAAGTATGGTCTGGCCTCTCTTTGTATTGGTGGCGGCCAGGGCGGAGCTGTTATTATCGAAAACCTAAAAGTTTAAGCGGAGAGTTCATATGAGTTATCAAATTCTAACTGTTGAAACTAAAAATGATCTCATGTGGATCGGTTTTGGAAAGTATGAAAAAAAATCCATGACCACTTTCACTCGGGAAACTCTCGAAGAATTAAAGAAGGCAATTCTTGAGGCGAATGACCTCGATAAGAAGAAGGCCGTAAAGGGACTTGTTTTCTTTTCTCACAAGCCGGGTGTCTTTCTGGCAGGAGTCGATATTTCCGTCATCAATGGTCTTAAATCAGAAGCTGAGGCCTTACGTGCCCTGGATGAAGCTCATACCATCTTTAATGCCTTAGATGATTTAAAAATGCCGACGGCCGCTTTGGTCGATGGTGTTTGTCTGGGTGGCGGACTGGAGTTAGCACTCACTTGTAAAAAGATTTTTATCTCTGATAATCCGAAAACGGCACTGGGCCTTCCGGAAGTGATGTTGGGAGTGCTGCCCGGCTTTGGCGGAACTTATCGTCTTCCTCGAAAAGTAGGACTTACCACGGCCATGGATATGATTCTCACCGGTCGCCAGATTAAGGGTAGGAATGCCGTTAAAATGGGACTGGCCGATGCCATGCTGCCGACTGAAAGAATGCAGGAACTGGCCAAGACTTATCTCCTTGAGAAAAAAACCGGCAAGAAAAAAAGTCTGAAGGAAGAAGTTGAAAAACAAGTGGTTGATAATTTTTTAACCAGAAAGATTATTTTTCAGAAGGCCCGTGAAAAGGTCCTGGAAACTTCGAAAGGCTTTTATCCGGCCCCGCTTAAAATTTTAGAAGTTCTGGAAAGTGGTGCTTCTAAAAACCGTGCTGATTATCTTTCCATTGAAGCCGAAGCCTTTGCGGAACTTTCTCAGAGTGTGCAGAGTAAAAACTTGCAGCATATTTTCTTCTTAACTGATAACTCCAAGAAGCTCGACAACAAAGACAAGCTTCCATCAGTAAGACGTGGTGCTGTGCTTGGTGCTGGAGTGATGGGTGGGGGAATTGCCTGGTTGTTTGCTCAAAGTAATCAGGCCCCTTTAATGAAGGACCTGACACCTGAGGCACTGGAACTTGGTCTTAAGCAGGCCTCTGCGAATTTCTCTGCTCTGGTAAAAAGAAAGAGAATGTCGGAGGACGAATTTAACCGCAAAATGCGCTCCATTGAGCCAACTCTTAACTTTGAAAGTTTTAAATCGGTGGACCTGGTGGTAGAGGCCGTGGTTGAGAATATGGATGTTAAGAAAAAAGTTTTTGCTGAAGTGGAAGGATATGTGAAAGACAACTGTCTTCTTACCAGCAATACTTCATCCCTTTCTGTTGAAGAGATGAGCAAGGCGCTAAAAGATTCAAGCCGCTTTGCCGGTCTTCACTTTTTTAATCCGGTTAATAAAATGCCGCTGGTGGAAATCATTACCCACGAAAGAGTCTCTCAGGAAACAATTGATTCTCTCGTTAAATGGGTGCTGGACGTGAAGAAAACACCGATTGTGGTCAAAGATGGCCCGGGTTTCCTTGTGAACCGCATTCTTGCCCCTTATCTCAATGAGGCCGCCTTCCTGCTTGAGGAAGGAGTAAGTATTGAAGCACTCGATGAAGCCGCCTTGAACTTTGGTATGCCAATGGGGCCGTGCCGCCTGATGGATGAAATCGGTCTGGACGTTTGTGTGAAGGTTGGAAAAATCATGCATGAAGGTCTGGGAGAAAGGGCCGTGCCAAGTACGCTTGCGGCCAAACTTTATGAGGCGAAACTTCTGGGTAAGAAAAATAACAGAGGTTTTTACCTCTACGACGAAAAAGGCAAGGTTCTTGGTAAAAACCTCGATATTGCCAAGCTTCTTCCTGCCAAAAAAATTCGTAAAGATGAAATGGAAATTCAAATGCGTCTTTTCTTGCCAATGGTTAATGAAGCCGCCTATATTTTCGCTGACAGAATTGTGGATAAGGCCGCAACAGTAGATATCGGTATGATTTACGGAACCGGATTCCCTCCATTCCGTGGCGGACTTTGCAAGTGGGCGGATCAGGAAGGTCTTGATCAGATCGCTGAACGTTTGAATAACTTTGCAAAAGAGGTCAATCAGGATCGTTATCAGATGGCGCCGTTTTTATCCATGATGATTAACGATAAGAAAAAGTTTTACGACCTTTGAAGACCTGGCCATTTTTTAGTTATTTCTTTTCCTATATTTTAAGAGCGAAGACTCGTCAGCGCTTGTTATTCATTGCAGTGACGGGTCTTTTTCTCTCCGCTTTCAGTCTGATGGTCATTCAAGGGATCATGGGGGGACTGCAAGCAGGACTCATAAGCCGCTCCAAGAACGTTCACGGATCGCACCTTATTATTTTTGACGGCATTACCTCTGAGTCTCTTTCTGAAATGAAAGAGATTCTCCGTAAAGAGGGGATTCCTTTTTATTCTGAGCTCGAAGTTGAGGTCATGCTTAAGCACCGAAATTTCGTGGCCCCGGCCAAGCTTCATGGAATTGATCTGGAAGACGAAAGGCCCGAGTTTTTGACCAAGAAGGACTTTGGTGGACTGGTTATGGGCAGTGAGCTCTCCAGTAAAATTAAGCTCCAATTTTTGGATGAAGTTCAAGTGATTGCTCCCGGAGTGACAGATTCGTTGATGGGGGAAGTTCCTCGTTTTACTTCTGAAATTCTCTCCGATTATCTCTACACGGAACTTTCTGAAGTGGATGACTTTGAGGCCTGGGCACGCTTAGGCCTGGTTCAAAATCTGGTCAGGAATGCTGGCATCAATCAAATCAGGCTTTTTGGCGAAGTTCCGGAAGAGATTCTAGAAAAGCTTCAAAGCACCCATACTGAAATCGCTAAACGCATTCTAAGTTGGGAACAGATGAATGAGGCATTGGTGTGGTCACTGAACCTGGAAACCAAAGTCATGCTGTTTCTTTTCATCAGCATGAGTCTTTTAGTGGCCATTGCTATTACTTCGGGTCTTTTGATTTTTTACTCCAAAATCAGACGTGATCTGATGAGTTTTTGGATTCTGGGCATGTCCCAGAAAAAATTGATTGGGTTATGTTTTAAATTTACCTTAATACTTTCCGCTCTCACGGTACTTATTGGTGGCATTTGTGGGCATTTTACCCTTCTTTTACTTGAGAAGTATGGTCACCAGCTGATGCCGGATATTTTTGTGGAAAGACAGCTTCCTGTACAACTTGATTTCAGTCATATAATCATGAGCCTTTCCATTCCTTTTGGTATCTCATTGATATTTAGTTACTTTTCCTTTGCTCATTTTAGAAAGGAAAATCAATCATTTGTGGCAATCGTCAGATCTCTTGGATAATTAAGATTAAAATTCTCATTGAAAGACCGACATAGGATAAAATGTGAGTCTGGATTCACGAAGAATCTCCTAGACGAGAGGATTTTATGGCCGTGCAAAATATCTCCCAGTTATTTGCCCCTACTTTTTTAAATGATTCTTTGTTAACCAAAACTTTGGGTGAGGAATTCGCTCTTTGTGATAATGGCAATATGGTTTTCCATTGGGCCGACTTCTTTGAGACTTGTGATGCGATTAAAGAGCAGTTGGATAACAATCCTGCTTTGATGGATGACTTCAAACATCGTGAGAATGCACTTCTTCGCCTGGCCCAGATTCCTGTTTGGATTAGAACTAAAAATAAAATCCATCAAAACAGCATGCATGAGTTGTACGAGAGATTTATCCTGAATCAAGGGCAGATTGATCCGTTCATTCCTTTGGAGATTTCCTTTATTTCAGGCAATGGTCCTTTTAAAAGTCTTTCCATTGCTGAATGCTTTAATAAATCCACTTATCGTGATTTTATCCTGGTTTACCTCTTGCAAGGTAAACTGCCAAAACGGGAATTTCGAATTCGCTTAAAGAGCAAAATTCTTTTCGAGTATGGCCCTCATTTTGCCGAGGCCCATCTGGTATCCTTAGAGCAACTAACTCTGAATGGCATGCTTTTTTCAGTGGATTCAGAAACCTATTTTAAAAAAATCTCCAGTGAGGAGCAGGTAAAAATTCTTATCAATGCGAACATGTTGGGACTTAAAGATTCAAAAAGCCTGGCCGATCTAAAAAATCATCTGGCCCCTTATACTTTTAATCTTCTTTATTCATCTAATAAAGTGGACGCCATGCTCTGCAATGTCGCTGATTTTTCTCTCCAATCGAGCTTCGACTTTTCCATGAATAAAAAGATCTTCTTGTTTATTCCTTATGCCAAAGTTGCAGACACCAGCTCTCAGGGGATAAAGACCATTCAAAATTTTGTCACTGTGACCAGGGATCTTGTAAGAAATCACTACCAGCAAGGCCTAAAGGCCAGAACCGCTTAGGCGTTTTTTTTCAGAGAAAAATCGACCTGATAAGCAGCACTTTTATCGAGATTCTTTCGGCGCTTATCATAGCGTTCAGTGGTGGTGATATTGGAGTGGCCGGCGAATGTCGCCACATCTCTGATGGCCGCGTGCTGAGTGTCCAATAGGTGGGAGATCACAGTGGCACGGCATGAATGAGGAGAGACCGCCTTGTTGATTCCCAATTGCTTGGCATATTTCTCAATGACCCGAAAAATAGTGGATCCATCCATTGGCTTTTCATTTCTCAATTTGAGTTCAGTCTGAAGCATATAATCTTCAGGTCCCAGAATGATTCCGTGATCTTTTAAGTGAGCAAGATAGAGTTGAATTTCTTCATAGACAGTTTCATTCAAAGGAATAAGTCTGAGTTTGTCTCCCTTACCCTGAATCCTCAAAACAAAATGAGTCCGGTCCTGAACCAATTGATGCATTTTAAGCTTGGTAAGTTCCGAACGACGTAGTCCCAGATGAAAAAGCAGGACCATGATCAAACGATGGGTCTTTCCTTTGTGAGTAGAAAGATCCGGAGCATTGAGCATTTGAAGCACTTCATCATCATCAAAGGCCACTGTGGGAGATTCCGTCTGGACCTTGGGAAGTTTCACTGTATCCAAAGGATTGTGATCGATCAGTTTAGCGGCGATGGCCCATTTCATAAATGAGCGCACACATACCAGGCGACGGTTAATGGTCGCCGAAGATAATCCGCGCTCCATCAAATGATCACGATAGAGCTGAAAGTGATAACTTTGAATTTCTGCTGGATGAGAAATATGAACATCGCCTGATTTTAGAAAATCAAAAAAGAATTTAAGATCTTTGATGTAGGCCGTCTTAGTGTCAGGAGATAAAAACTGTACTAGAAATTCCTGAATGAAATCTCTAATGTCAGTTTTCTTTTGGGCCGCTTTTTGAAACTTACGGGCAAGTTCCTGATTGACCTGAGTTGTGAGGGCCTGGGATTTTTCTTTTTTTGTCATACTCAAAGTGTAAGGCAAAGGGCCATTCTGATCAATTACCTGAGCGATTATGTAAGAGAAGGCTTTCCTGATCAGCGTAGAAACCGTTTTTTTGGCACATTGGTACTTTATCCTTCAGGCCCTCTATTTCACCAAAAAAGGCGTCACCTCCGAGCTGATAGCATAGCGAGAAGCCGGGACTTTGATTGGGATAAAACTGCATCTGGATTTTCTTTACGAAAAAACAGTCACCCACGGTTTTGCAGTTTTTAGAGAGGTAGAGGTCGTTTTTCTTATCATGGCAAAGCTCGATGGTCTTTCCCTGATGGACTAGTTTGGCCGGTACACAGGACCAGGCATGACTAGTTTGAAATATACCGAATATTAGAGCTAGCTTTAAATAAATCTTCATCACTCACCCAAAAGGTTCCCTGTTCTTTATTACACTCGATACCTGGTTTATAGGCCCCACAGCTTTTTCCCCAGCTATTACGGATATTGTATTCACATCTTCCATTATTCCAACGTCTACCGACGATGATACTGGAATGAAACCCCCGGAAATCGGTAAAGGCATCAACTTCGTAATCCACAGTCTGAAGGCGTCCTTTAGCGATGTTAAAATTCACTTCTTTCATGAATTTTTCCAGATCGTTATCTTTGAAAACAATCTTGGTTTGCATTTTAGGAACCTGCTTAATTTGTTCCGAGCAGGCCTTGTCGGCAAAAAGACTGAGGGTTTGATTGAGATTTTCTTTCATAAGGGATTCGGCCATCTCGTTTATTTCACCTGCCATGAGTGAAAAAGGCGAAACGATGTTGGTAATTTCCCGGCAGACCGTATTCCGGTCCATTTGATTCATAATGATATTGGGTTTTAACTCTTCCAGTGCTTTTACCATGTCGTGAATTTGATTAGGCTGTTTCTTATCAAAAGGCAGCCCCCGCTCAGTACATAACCAACCATTTTCAACGGCCTGGTTGACTGCTAATTGAACGCGACCGGTTTCGTAAACCTCTGAGAAGGTATAGTTATTAGGATTGGCCTTGCGGTCACTTTCAATTTCATCACGATACTGCTTCGTCTTATTCATAAAACGATTATAGATGGAACTCACATGGAGACCCGATACTGGGACTCCAATTTCAGCACTCATCAAGTCAGCACTGGTAAAGGCGTAACACCATCCGACTGAGTCTTGATTTCTGGGAGTTGAAAAATGTTGTTTTAAGGCCGCATTGCCGCTGATCTTGGGATTAATTTCCCGGACATCAATCGGCGAGCATGAAGACTTTTGAACTTGTTGTCCAAAAGCGCTCGTGGAGAGTGAAATTAAAATGAGAAGCGAGAGGAATTTCATAGGATCCTTATCGGTTTCTTGACCCATAATCATGAGTGGTCCTTGAACAAAATGAAAAAAAAGGAAATAATATAATTATCAAGGAGTTAGATATGGCCTTAACAATTCTGGTAGGACTTGGGGGCGTGGTTTTAGGGCTCGCCATTTATCACTTTCGTGTCCAAAGACTGCTGCTGGAGTTTGGCATCTTAAAAGAGAAGCTGGCCATTCAGGACCGCGTTCACCTGGAGGCTTCGGAGAAGCTTGAACTAAAACTTAAAACGCTCACTCAGGAAATTTTCGATGAAAAGTCCAAGCGTTTTCGTGAAGACTCACTTCGCGGTATGGAACTGATTTTAAATCCCTTCAAAGATAAGATGACTGACTTTCAGAAAAAAGTGGAAGAGATGCATCTGACTGATACCAAGGATCGACTCAAACTTCATGCTGAAATTGAGCGAATTGTTTTAACCGGCCAGAAAATGAGTACCGAAACCGAGAACCTTACCCGTGCCCTTAAGGGTGATGTGAAGATGCAGGGTAACTGGGGAGAGATGATTCTGGAGAAATTACTGGAAGCCTCGGGTCTTAGAAATGGAGAAGAATTTATTCTTCAGGGAAAGGACATGGGACTAAAGGATGAAGAGGGGAGAACTCAGCAGCCGGATGTCATCATCAATCTTCCAGAGAATAAGCATTTGATTGTTGATTCCAAGGTGAGTCTCGTTGCTTATGAACGCTATGTGAATGAGGCATCTGAAGAGGATCTCTCTCATTTTCTGGATTCTCTTTATGCTCATATAAAAGGTCTTTCTTCAAAAAATTATCAGCAACTCGATAAACTTGCGACACCAGATTATGTCATGTTGTTTATTCCGATTGAGGGAGCCTTTATGCTGGCAATGCAAAAGGACCGGGAACTTTTCGCCCATGCCTGGGATAAAAACATTATGCTGGTAGGTCCTTCAACTTTACTTGCCACTTTGAGGACTGTTGCCAGTTTATGGAAACAGGAGCGGCAAACAAAAAATGCCATCGAGATTGCCCGACAGGCGGGACAGCTTTATGACAAATTTGTCGGGGTCGCAGGTGACCTTGATCATATGCAGTCTCAAATAAGAAAAGTCGGAAATCAGTTTGATGATCTTCGTTCCCGCATGCTAATCGGTAAAGGAAGTCTCGCCAGTCGCATGGAAAATTTAAAAGAGCTAGGGGCCAAAACTTCTAAAAGTCTTGAGTTGATTGAAAATGAATAAACTAAATATTTTATTGCTGGCCCTATGTTTATCTTCGCTCAATGTTGAAGCAGCTTCCACGAAAGCAAAGCTTTATTATCAAGTGGAGGCCGGAGATACTTTTGGCACAGTGATCTTCTCCTTAGGCTATATCCGCCTATGGACTGGATCGGCCTATGTTAATAAATTTAAAAATAGGATTAATCCAAAAGAACTGAATCGAGTGGATGTCGGGGATAAGATTTATTTCGATGAATCAGAAATCATCTTTAAAAAGAATATTCGTCGTGAGGGAGACCGGATTTACTTCCATCGAAAAATTAGAAAACTAGCAGATTGGAGAGAATTGCGGGCACGTGAAAAAATCGAGGAAGATCTTCCTAAAGCTCCTGAGTCGATAGTTCTGGAAAAAAAAGATGAGGTGAGAGTCTTCAATAATACTAAATCTTCTTATGAGATTTATCTGGGGGCCGGTGGATTCGTTGCCCAGGACATGGAAACAGATAATGCAACTGAAACCACCACCATGACTGGTCTTCAGCCACTTGTTCAGTTAAAGGGAATTTATTCTCATTCGGCAATGGGTTCAATGGCGGTGGATGTGCTGGCCAAGAAAATTATCAATGCTGATTTTTCTTTTCCGGTTAATACCGATTTTCGACTTCAATATATTCCTAAGTTTATTAATCTCGGACCAGTAAATCTCGCCTTTTCATATTCCATGCTAAAGCACTCCTATGCCGGAAAACCAGTGGATGAAGTTAAGGAATATGAGCTTAGTGCTCAATTTGCGGGGATCGGTTTAGTTCTGCCTCGAGGGTCTTATTGGTATGAAATTTATCTGGAAAAATCACTGGCCGCCCGAACCGTTTCTAATGATAAATCAATTAGTTTGGGAAGTGGCTGGCGGTTAGATTCTGAATTAATTTATCCCTGGGGGCCCCAGTGGAGAATCATTCCTGGGATAAATTACTACACCACAGAGAATTCATCAAAAAAGTATGAAATGAATGTTTTAGAACTCAGAACCACCATTTCCTGGTTATTTAACTGACAAATCATAAGCTTAATTTTTCTTAACGGTGCCTAAAAATGTTGTCATAAAAAAATAACCTTGAGTTTCGACAAAAATTAGAACGCCTTAGATTTTAATTAATTATAGTTCCTGCATGGAGGTTTTTCAGCTTTATGGAAGAATGTCTCCCTGAGGACATACTTTATGGAATTTGAAACTAAGCTAATTACAAGAAATGATTTATCCGTCATTGCCTTCAAGGGGCGAATGAGTAAAGAGGCCCGCGAAGAACTAAAAAAATGTCAGGAAGAAATTCTAAATTCTGAGAGTAAGATTATCATTCTTCTCTTTAAAGACCTGATAACCGTCGATATGGCCGTTTACCGCGAACTCACCATGCTCCAGCAAGAAATCAGGAAAGCGAAACAACTCTACCTGGTGGGCTTTAATAAGGCCTTAAAACAGCTGCTAATTGAGAAAGGGATTATCCGCCTAAATGAAGTTAAGGAGACTCTGGAAGACGCTTTGAAGAGCATTTAAAGGTGAATTTCTTGACTTTTGATCCGCCGCGAATGATTGTGCGTTCATGTTAAAATTTAATGAACTGACTCTAATTTCCCCTTTGCTTAAAAATCTTGAGCAATTGGGGTACCAAACCCCCACCGCCATTCAGTCTGAGGCCATTCCTTTTATTTTAGAGGGAAATGACCTGTTAGGTATTGCCCAGACGGGTACTGGTAAAACGGCCGCTTATTGTCTTCCTGTTCTTCAACGCCTAAGTCAGAGTGTTGATCAAAAAGGCATCAGGGCCCTAGTGCTGGCACCCACCAGAGAGCTTGTTTCTCAGATCCAGTTGAGTTTTGAAAATTATGGTCAGGGTTTGAATTTAAAGAGTCTTGCCATCTTTGGGGGAGTTGATCAGAAACCACAAGTGAAGGCTTTGCGTGAAGGTGTAGATGTTTTGGTAGCGACTCCCGGTCGTTTACTTGATCTGATGGGCCAGGGTCACATCCGATTAGGAAAAATTGAAGTTTTAGTTTTGGATGAAGCCGATCGAATGCTTGATATGGGATTTATCGAGGATATTGATGCCATCATTGAAAGTTTGCCTCCAACCAGACAGAGTATGTTTTTCTCTGCCACTATGCCTGCTCAGGTGATGAGCCTTTCCAGAAAAATTTTATACAATCCTAAGCGTGTTGAAGTTTCACCAAATTCTTCCACTGCCACATTAGTTGATCAAAAAGTCATTTATTGCAAAAGAGAAGATAAGTTTCAGTTGCTTCGAAAAATTCTTAAACAAGAGGAGAGGGAACTGGTGGTGGTTTTTACCAAGACTAAAAACTCTGCTGATAAGGTTAAGGAGTATTTGCGCTTTCATAAAATTCCCTCAACTGTTTTTCATGGTGATAAATCTCAGGAAGATCGTGAGAGAGCGCTCATCAATTTTAAAAATGGCAGTATGAAGATCCTTATTGCGACAGACATGGCCGCCAGAGGCATTGATGTGCAAGGTGTGAGTCATGTGATTAATTTTGAGTTACCGATGGAAGCGGAAAGTTATGTCCACCGCATCGGTCGTACGGCACGAGCGGGGGAGAAAGGAGTCGCCATAACTTTTTGTGAGGAATCAGAAAAAGCGATCTTAGAGCGGATTCAAAAACTCATTGGACTTAAACTTCCTTCAGAGACTTTTAAAGGGACTTCAGAAGCAGCGGGGGTATGGATGCAGGAAGGTTTTGTCCGTCCGGTTACTGCTCCTACACCAGGGAAGAGCCAGGAAAAGTCTGCTTTTTTAGATCATTCTAAAAGACAAATAACAGTGGTGGCAAAAAAGCATCCAGGTCTTAAAAATAGGAAGAAAAAGAGATAGATAAGTGGCCACCCTACCCGGACTTGAACCAGGATCAGAGACTTAGGAAGTCCCCGTTTTATCCAGTTAAACTATAGGGTGATAAAAAAGGACCACCTAAGTAAAGTGGCCCTTTTTTTCTATTTTTTCAATTGAAGATTTTTTAATCCCGAAAATGCATTGTTCTTGAACTGAGGTCCAGTTTGCATCGCTGGTTGAGGACGGTTGCCGCCTCCGCGACGAGGGGCCGCTCCAGTTCCAGTACCTGTTACACCCTCAGTCTGTGAATCGGCTTTGCAAGACAAAGAGATACGACGACGATCCATATCGATACCAAGAACGCGCACTTTAAGTTCTTGTCCAACTTTGAGCTCATCCATGGCGTTTTCCACGAAGTGATCACTCATCTCAGAAATATGAAGAAGACCGTTTTCTTTAATACCAATGTCAACAAAAGCGCCGAACATGGTGATGTTGGTTACCTGACCCTGGTACCATTGACCGATTTTTAAATCTTTCAGGTCAGAAATACCTTTGGTGAACTCAACAGACTTAAAAGTTGTACGTGGATCTTGAGTAGGAGCTTTTAAGCATTTCACAATATCAGTTAAGGTCATTTCACCAATTTTCTCTTTAAGCGCCTTATCATTGGCCAGTTCATTCTGAAGAGTGTCGTCGGTTAAAAGATCTTTTAAATCTTTTTTCTTGGTCGCAACCCATTCTTCAAGCACCGGATAGCGTTCAGGGTGAATAAAGGTTCCATCAAGAGGGTGTGGCCCATTGTAGATTCGAAGGAAGCCTGCCGACTGCTCAAAAACTTTTTGAGAAAAGCGAGTCACTTTTAAAAGTTCAGCACGGGACTTGAATCCACCATTGGTATCACGATACTTCACAACGTTTTGAGCGACCGTCGGGCCGATACCAGAGACGTAAGAGAGTAGTGGGGCCGAGGCAGTATTTAAGTCAACTCCTACGAAGTTCACGCAGGATTCAACTACGGCCTCAAGGTTGTTCTTTAATTGCACTTGGTTTACGTCATGTTGGTATTGACCTACACCAATAGATTTCGGATCAATTTTTACCAGTTCTGCCAGAGGATCCTGGAATCGACGGGCAATGGAGATCGCCCCACGGACAGTAACGTCTTTATCTGGAAATTCAGCACGGGCAATATCGGAAGCAGAATAGATAGAAGCGCCGGCCTCTGAAATCATTGTCGCCTTAACTTTTCCGTCTTTAACTTGAGGAATATGAGATTCAACAAATTCCAAAGTCTCACGACCGTAAGTGCCGTTACCGATGGCGATATATTCAACTTTAAACATATCAATCATCTTGGTCAGAATCTGAGCGGCGCCGACTTTATCATTTTTTGGCTCGTGAGGGTAAACCACATGGTCCCCCAAGAATTTGCCGGTATCATCAACGATCACAACTTTACAACCTGTTCTCACACCTGGGTCAATTCCCAGGACAGCTTTAGAACCAAGGTAAGGTTGAAGCAGAAGGTTTTTAAGGTTAACGCCAAATACTGAAATGGCCGCTGTATCAGCGATTTTTTTCAATTCGTTTTTAACTTCCAGATCCAGAGATGGCTGAATGTAGTTAATAAATGATTTTTCAGCACACTTTTTGAGGATTTCGTAGTTGGCGAGCTTTTCTTTTTTAGGGAAGAATTGCTGCTCAATCATACCAATGCCGACTTCTGGAATAATTTCAGCATCAACTTTTAATACTTTTAAGTTCATGCCTCGTCTCATCGCCATATAACGGTGAGAAGCTTTCGGGTCTTTGATTTTTGCCAGAGGCTCAGAAAATTCAAAGAAGTCTTTAAATTTTGAGGCATCTTCGATCTTTTCACCATCTTTACGAAGGGAAGCCTTCATGACACCGCCGTCCCAAAATGTTTGACGGATTTTTTCTTTAAGCTCCAGTTGATGGGAGAATGTCTCCATAATGATGTCACAAGCGCCGGCAATGGCTTCCTGTACATCTTTAACTTTACCGGCAGTAGGCTTGACGAATTTTTCTTCAAGCTCGGCCACCATGGTGCGGATGTCTTTGTCGCCAGTCAGGATCATTTCAGAAAGCGGCTCAAGACCATTTTCTTTGGCAATCATCGCCTTGGTTTTTTTCTTAGACTTGTATGGAGCATAGATGTCTTCGAGTTGAGTTAATGTACTGGCGGCCTTGATCTGACGCTCAAGTTCCGGAGTAAGTGCTTCCATCTTTTTGATGGCCTCTAGAACGTAGGCACGGCGTTTTTCTGTCTCAATATATTCGTTATAGGATTCCTGAATATCTCTAATTTGAACTTCGTCTAAACCGCCTGTGGCCTCTTTACGGTATCGTGAAATGAAGGGAATTGTGCATTCTTCTTCAAACAAGAGTTTGCAGGTGGCCATCACTTTGGACGGGGTAATTCCCAACTTTGTCGTACAAAAAATCATAGCATTTGGATCGAGTGTCTGTGCGGCCATTAGGCTAATCTCCTGAAAAAAAATATCTCTAAGTAGGGAATGAAAATGGTAACGACTGAGAGTGGAAATTGGCAAGAATTTGTGAGAATATAACAGGAATTAAATGAAAAGGATTGATTTTGACAACTCTTGCCATCATTGGAAATGGAATACTGGGAAGAAGTTTATTGTATATTCTTGCCAAAGAACAAAAAAGCTTCGAAAAAATCACTCTTCTCCACTCAGATTCTTTCGCTTTTCCATGCACATTGCATTCTACCGCCATTGTTGCACCTCGTGGAGTGACCGCTGGTCATTCTTCTTTGGGTGATCTTATAGTCGATGCCTTTCATGGTTTTAAAGAGCATGTCACCTTCGATACTCCTAAAGGGGTTGATACCATTTTGCAATTCACCGGGGCCACGACTAAGCTTGAGGCCTTTAAAGGGCGCTACCCTCAGGGAAAGGTTACCAAAGAGCTTCCGTATTTTAATTTAAAGAGGGAAGCCTACCTGGCGATTGAAGAGGCCTATATGGTCGATCCAGAGAGCTATAATGACTGGTTGATGGATGAGGCAAAGATGAGGAAGCAGTATCCTCTGGAGATCATCAATGATTTTGTCATTGAAGTGGAGCAACATGACGGTGTACATGTCAGGACACAGCAAGGCCGAACTTTTAATTTTGATAAAGTGGTCTTTGCCGGAGGAAATTATAACCGTTTCTGGTCACAGCTTGTTCCCGAATCAGCACTGAAAACTTCCAAAGCTGTGCAGGGAAGTTACTTTGAATTTAATAACGTTCATTGGCCTTGTCCTTCATTCTCGCTAACCTTTGAGGGGGACAACCTGGTCTGGAATAAAGGCCTGGGGCGACTCCTTATTGGTTCTACCACGGAAGTGACGAATCATGTTATGCCCCAGATGTCGGAGCTCAAGGGGATTTATCAAAGGCTCTCAGTACTAGTGGACTTGAATCTTCCAGATATTTCATCCGCTCAGATAAAAGTGGGCCTTCGGGAGAAGGCCCGTAAAAGAGAGCCCTATACTATTGGGTCAGGAGATTTATTCTTTATGGGTGGGATGTATAAGAACGGTTATTCTTTGGCGCTAAAAATGGCCAAAAACTTTTCTCATCAACACCTTTAGTTCGTTTATAAAACTCACTTAGGCACTGGTCACTTTTAGAGCTCTCTCTTAGAGCTTCTATTTCTTTTTTTCTGGTGGCAAGCCGCTCAAAGGTCGTAGTTTTAACGGCGGCAGTGATCATGGTCTCTAAGTTACGTAGTGTGACTTCATCTTTCTTGGCGAGATTTCGGCAATGATGACTAGGTACATGAATAAAGCCGAAGGTTAAGTCTTGATAGAGATGAGCAAACTGAAAGGCGAGATTATTACAGACAAAAGTTCCTGCATCATTAGAGACCTCAATGTCGCTGCGGTCCTTTTCCGGTAAAGAGCAGTACATTTGGGCCAGGGGATAATTTAATCCGATTGCCTTATCAACACCAGGCAAGATGGTGGTGTTTTCGCGCTCATTGCCTTCATTATCGGGGCCGAAGGTCTTGTCAAAGTTTCTGACCATGGTCTCTATCTTGAAATTACAATTAGATTCACCAAGACCCAGAATTAAATGAGGAGTAACAGGTAAGGCCTTAAGACAGTCTTCCAATTGATCAGTTGATTTATCAAAGACCGTATTAAGAGCGCACAGTTTTAGATCAAAGTCCGGATGGTCTTTAACTCTTTCGAGTAGAAGCTTCGCCATCTTTTCAGAATTATTGAATGGGGCCTTGTCAAAGGCGTCGAAGTGGCCCACCAGCACCAGGGGACGGGACCATGAGGTCAAAGAGAATAGAAGCAGGAAGAGAGCTGTTATCATGGTAGTTTTTTCCCAGATTGGTAGCACAATTTAAAGGGAATGGGAATATTTTACCTCTTTCATCACCGTTTAAAGCTTGAGTCTGACATTTCCGAAAAGCCATCCATAGATAACCTTCAACTAAGGATGGCCCATGAAAAAATGGATTTTTTCGCTGGCACTAGTTTTCTCTATTTCTGTCACTGATTCGCCTATACAAAATATGATTGCCCACGATCACGATGTGCCTCCTCAAAGGCTCTCAGCAGATGATCATGACTATTTGTCTCCCCATGCTGTGAATTCCGGATATCTGTCAATCAAGGGTATGCAGCTCACCGGCTTTAATAAAGAAGGCCTTGATAAACTTCATTACTCCTTTTCAGTTCTTGAACAGGTGGTCAATTCAGAAGAGTTCAAAGATAGGGTGATTAATTTTAAAAACTCAAAAGGTGAGCGTGCTTTTGCATCCAATAATGGACTAAGTAACGAAGAGATCTATGAGATTTTTATGGAAGGTCGTGAAACCTTGCAGCCGGATACGGCCGGAGAAATGAATTTTTATTTGAAGCTTTATAACAAAAGCTGGTCAAAGGTCATCGGCTACACGACACCCGATACCAATGTGATTAATCTAAACTGGAAATTTTTTAAGAATTTCAAACCCCATGAAGTAGCAAGTAACCTTGCTCACGAATGGACCCATAAAATCGGATTTGGCCACCGTTCGGCCAAGGAACATGATTCTGCTCCGTATGCAATTGGTTACATTGTCGGGGATATGGCCGAAAAGATTTCACAAGCAAAAAAGCTCCACTAAGTAAGACTTAGCGGAGCTTTTTATATTCATTAATTACGAGAAGCTTCTAGTAGTTGTTCTACGACCTGAATTAAAGGCTGCGGACGAGGATATTTAAATTCGCAGTTTACTTTAATCGGGTCTCTGCCGTTGATCGGGAAGACCGGACATTTCGGAGATTCACTAAAATAACGTGCAGACTCTTCATATACAAAGCTGTGGGCAGCTCTGGCCGCAGGACCAAATTCTTTCGGTGGCAGAGTGCTCTTGGCAAAATCCCACTTAGGCAGACCAGGAACCGGCAGGAAGTAGTTTTTCCAGTCACGAGGAACGACCCAGAAGAAGTCCGGTTGATTGGTTTTACCAATGAAGTTACGTCTTCTGCTCTTTTTGCTTACGCGCCACTGACCGCCAATAACATCGCCCTGAGCATTAAGTTCCAGATCATAATTAAAATCAAAATCAGAAATTTTATCGTCTTGTGCGGAGTTAGTTTCTGCAACACGAGGGTATTCCCAATCAACATATTTTAAAACCACATTTACGCCTACGATATACGCAGTCTCAGGGTTTCTTGATTTTTTGAATGGATCTTTATCGCCATACTCATCAACTGAAACGACAGCGGATTTTAATGTGCCTTCTTCGCCATTCTTAGGATTATAATAATAAAGTTCATATCCAGACACTGGCTGGTTCGCAATCGCCGCTTCTGCCGTCTTATCAACAACAAAGCTTCGTCCTTCCACTCCTAGTAAATTGATCATAGATAAGTGGAAAATGGCAGGATGAACATCCGCACATCGAGGAGTCAGAGTCGTATCATCACGGTCTAATTCGGTATCGATATAGCGGCCATACTTATCTTTGTCCGGGAACTTCTTATTACAGCGGTTACCTTCGAAGATCACATTACTTTGAATCGTAGAATTGGCCCACATCAGAGAAACGAGTGCCTTAATATCATTCGGGTAGAATGGCATTTTTTTCTTGTTTGGCAGAGTCACCCAAACAGTATTTTCTGGACGGTGAGAATGTCCGGCGGCCACTGCCCAACCATGACAAATTCCTTCCCATAAGGCCATCAGGTCATTGGCCTTAGGAATACGATAATCATCCGGGATTTCAATCGCTGAAAGGAAACCCCATTTTTTTTCATTACCCCATTTCTCAGTATAATCCCAAATACGTCTGGTCAGATCAAAAGAAGTATCCCCGAGGAGAATATCGTATTTTTCAGAAGGGGCCAGTTCCGCTAAGTCTTTTTCATCCAACTCATAAATCTTCGGGTGAACTTTGAGCGCACGCTTTTTGGCATCTCTTACGTTCTTTTTCCAACCAAAACTTTTTCTTGGTGAGAAAATGAAGGCATTGTAGTCTTTGTCTTGATAATTATTGGCGATCATTCCTTGATGGAGTGCCCAGTAAGGTCCGCCCCAAGGTTGAATTTTAGTATTCGCCTGATTGAGTCCACGTGCTTCCATTTGATAAATATTCGAGATGTAATTATTCCCTTCATAGAGGGCGGTCACACGACTTTTAATATGGTCTGTGGTGTAGGGTCTATAAGGATAGATACTTTGGTTTGGCTCTTTAATTCCACCAGGGGATGAGCAATCCTGAAATTCTGGATCACAATCTTGATCGGTGGATTGAGCAAATGCCGGTGCCGAAAGCACAACAAGAGTCATGGATAAATAAAGAAACTTTTTCATCTGACCTCCCAATAAGGGTATATGTATGACGTGATGTATCGTTTAACCTGGAAATTTGCTAGTCTTATTAGGCACTTGGGTAAAGATTACAAAGGCATAAATGCCCGATATCAATATCTTTTCAAGGACTTAAGGATTAGGAAGCTTTAATCCGATAGGTATTTTGAGGTATACCTATGATTCATAAGCTTTTATTCCCATTTCTCATTTTCGTTTGGAGCTTCTCTTCGTTTGCAGCAGAAGATGATTTCAAAATGAGAGTGAGTTGGGTCAAAACACTTAAAGAACTCATTCATCAAATTGAAACGACTGAAGACAACAAAATGGTTCTTCAGGAAAAAAAGTTTTTAAAAACATGGAGTCTCATCAGTGAGGCATGGGCAGATGCCCGTTACGACTGCTTCTATGCAGGCTGGCCCTCGACTTTAAAATCGAGCGGCGGAAAAAAACTTTGTCAGCTTCCAATTCGGTCGAACTCTAGTTATGAAAAAGGAATTTGTAAAGGTGATGAGCTTCAATGTCAGCCACTTTTATTTGGAAAAAATCTTTGTGTTTCCTTTAGGACAAAAGAAGAAAGAAATTCTTCTTTTTCAAACTGCGAGAAAAAATTCCAAGCAGCTAAAAATGATCATTATGATTTCTTAAGGAATATTTCCCGCGAACAGGCAAATGACCTTCGGGAAATGTCCTCCCTTGCTGCTGATATTTGTGGATCGACTTCGAGCTCTCCTCAAAAAGGAAGCAGTATTTGTAATAAAATTAATGAGAAGCTGCCTGATGCCATGAAGGCCATTGATCGGGGTTTTGTGGAGGCCACTGCTCAAAGATATCCCGCCACAGAAGAACCGGAGCCCATTCCTACCGGGAGTACACCACTGGTAAAAGCGGAAGATTGTGAAGAAACGACAAGTGATGAACATCAGCTGCTTACCAAAAGTGTCATGGGTATTCAGAAAAAGGCGAATGAACCCTATGCTGAATCTTATGAGAAAATTAAGCAGGAGTTTCTCTCCTCACCATTTTGTGATCCAGAGAAAATCGCTAACAATTCAGACAATAAACCCAGCGCCATTTATATGTCTGTATTGATGGATGAACTAAGAAATATTGATTATCTGAGCTCTGTCACAAAAAGAAGCGAGTTCATGAAAACCATGCAGGATAAATTTAATTTAAGTTTTTCCGCTCAAAATGATGTTTTAGCACTTTTTAACCAGTCCAGCAGCAGCCCTAGTAAGGAAACCTCTATGAGAATAAGGGGCCTGATACTACAGGACGCGATTAAAAATTATCGGCCTGGTAACAAACAGCTGGACCAGGAGATGAAAGAGGATCTAGCAAAGAAGAATATTTTCAAAAAGAATTCTGAAGGTGAAATTGAGTGCCCATTTATCAGTAAAGATGCGTTTATGAAGGCAATGGCCGGTAAGGAAGATGTTTTGAAAAGCCATGGCGGAAGCATCAAGAAAAAAAATCAAATAACTATCGTGGATTATACCCGTCCATCCAATGAGCGGCGGATGTTTGTCATTGACCTTGAGACCAATCAGGTCCTTCATAATACCTGGACCGCCAATGGTATTGGAAATGACGGCGGTAAAGGTCAGGACGGCAAGGGAGGTTCTCCTCAAATGTCCAACCAACCGGGCTCACTGAAGTCTTCAGACGGCTTTATTATTGCCACCGCTGCTTCCCATGGTAACCGCTTTGGTCCTAACGTTCTTTTAAAAGGAATTGATTCCAATAATACCAATATGGCGGCAAGAGCGGTCATCGTTCATGGCTGGGACTCACCCATGGGTGATTATGCTAATGGCATGAGGGATTATAACGAGAATACCAGAAAATACGATCGTCCTTACGATGTCATTGAACGGGTGATGAAGGAGGACTTTAAAAACGGCAGTTCCCAGGAGATGGAAAAAGCTCTTTGGGGTGTGAAAGGGTCGCTGATGACCACTCCTTACCTTTCGCCAACGGAAGGATGCCTGGGGGTTCCGACGGTCAATATGAAGCATTTGGACCGAAAGGGAAGAAATAAGGATCAGGTAGAACTTCTTAGAGAAGATCTACCTGGCTCAATTATATTCAGTTATTCAGGTCCGGATATGAAATCGATGTATCTCTAGAAGCGGACTGAGAAATCAGCTCCGAAGGCGGTAGTGTCAGGTCTAAATTTCAGCAAAGTCTGAGTGAAAAGCCCCACGCTTTTAAGATATTTTAACTGCTGAGGGAAATAAGTCAGATTCACACGTCCACGATGGGGAAGATTGTTATTGAATTCCCGTGAGCCTGATTGAACTCCGCGCTGATCCCAATCAAGAGTCACAATAGAACCAAGCATCCAGCGGTCACTAAAGCGGTAATTCACATACGGACCACCGCTCACAATCATAGTCTGCATGGCCGTCGGCTTGCCTCCAACAAAAGGGGGGGCCTGAACATTGTTTTTGTAATACATGCGATACACTTGACCCATAATTCCCGCGGTCCATCTTAGGTCAGGCATTTGAAAAGCGAGATTTTGAGACAAGACCAGACCGTATTTCATATCAAGATCTTTCGAGATAGCTGAAGTCGGGGCCTCATAGGAGAAGGTGGTGAATAAAGTAGCACCAGACAAAGTCAGTGCTGGTAGGCTGACGTAGGCGCGGGCATTAAAAAATTCTGTACTCGGTCGATTGGTGAAATTAAAACCATCTTTATCTTTATTCTGAACTTCTTTTGTATATCCGTTACTGGCAGAAAGAGTTGCACCAAAGGCCCAATCAGTATTGATTTGATGGCGCAAGTTTACGGCATGAAAGCTTTGAAGTGGAGCTCGTCCAGAGTTGGGGGAATCGATTCCTTCTTGAAACACATTATAAGTTTCTGTGCCTTTTCCAGAGGCCGTGGGGCCCAGAAACTGCTGGTAGTAGGAAAGTGAAGTGTTCTCCCAAAGACGTTGGGCTAGACTCTTCTGAGGCATGGCCTGTTGGAGAACTTGTCCTTGCTGAAGATATTGGTTCTGCGAATTTCTTTGGGCGACCAGGTTCCCCTGATCAAAATTATTTGGATCATTGTTCTGTGCTTGAGCAACATTGAGCATGATCAGAATCATAAAGCCGGCAAGGACCAGAATGAGAATATTTGAAGAAAGACTTGAACGCTTAATTTTCATATTTTAGTCCCGGCAGTATTTTTGTTATTGGCCATTCCCAAATTATCAAGCTTATCGCGGTCACTTAAAAACTCTCTCAGATTATCGATCACGATCATTCTCTGGGTGGACTCGATGTCTTTTCCGATTCTATTCATGATTTCTTCTCTGATACCCACATACTCTAAAGTAAGATTGTGGAGAAGCGTCTCGTACAACATAGAAACTTTCGATCGAGTTAGCATCTCGGCCGGTGTCAATAATTGTCCTGAAACATCGCGCTTGATAAGGAGGGCCAATTCATCACGTTTTGCCGAGTACATAGACTGAAGGACCCAGGCAGTATTTCTCACTGACCAAATGTACATATTCAGACCCATGTTCGACGCTTCCTCTGCCTTAGAATTCTGCAGGAAAAGGATTTCCCACTGACGCTTCATGTGTGAGCGGAACTCTTTTGTGTCATAAACATCTTTTTGCTTGAAAAGATTGGAGTTGGCCTGAAGATTGTTCAGGACAGTGCCAGTTTCTTTTCTTGCTTTGGCATAGGCCTCGGCAAGTTTTTGAATATTTTCATAACCTTCAGGACGCTTGAGGTCTTTATAGCGCCATGAAAGAATATTGGTCATCTCTTCCATGAACACGAAAGCGCGGCCCACATAATAATCACTTCGCTTTTGTTCATTGTCCTGGTCTAACATGACATAGATTTGATCCAGGATAAAGCGGCCCATGCGGTCCCAGAGGTAGAGTTCAAGCTGCTGAGTACGGTTGATCTCATTAAAAAGATACTGCTTCATTTTGGCAGAAAGATTTGGATTTTCTGCTCGCAGTTTAAAGATAAGGTTATTGTAGCGCTCAAGTTCTTCCCAGGTAGACTCTATCTGCATTGGAAAGTTGTATTGAGTTTCCAGCTGTTCCAGACGGCCCATACGTGAAGCGTATTCAATGTTTTCTTCATAGGCGATCTGGAGCTGTTTAAAGTTGCTCATGCGCTCAGACCAACTGGTCTTATTGATTTTCTCTGAATCAGTAGTCAAAAGCATATTTAAAAAAGAAGGAGTCGCACTTTCTGTTGATCCATCACCAAGTTTAATTAAAAGTGGTTTTGATTTGTCAGCAGTAACCGCAGAGGCATCAATAATATTGGCCATGATGGCCTCTTGAGCGGTGGTTTTGGGAGCAGCTTGGGTGGTCGAAACTGCATCAGAGACAGGTTCGGTTTTTGGTGCTTCGTTTACCTTGGCAGTTGTGGCGACGGCTTCCTTACTTCTCATGTCGCTTATGACAACTTCACCTTGATCCAAAAGGCGACTGATTTCTGTTTTGGTCTCTAAATAGGCAGAACGAACATGTCCCACTGCCTGCATAGCATGGGGGTTCATCGGCATGGTAATAAAGTAATAGGTAAAGGGCCCATAAACGGCCAGGGCAATGGAGTAGCCCAGGTTGTTTCGTACGGTTTGAAAAAACCAGATGATTTTACCGATGGTATAACGGTGCAGGAGCCCTTTTAAATTATTAAAGGGACGGGCAATCAGGCGTGCTAGAAAATTGCCTGCATTTTTACTGATCAGGGCGGTCTTGAAAGCAATGGTTGAAAGTTTATGGGCACGAATTTTCGTTTCCAGTACCACCTTCAATTCATCTTTATAGTTTTTAAATACTAATTGTCGCTCTTCCCAGTCCAGTACCGGATCCATTTCGGTGGCCAGGATTTTATTATAAATATTAACGATCGCCGGATCATTGGTGCGGTCTTGAATAGGGAGTCTGATGATCTTTGAATGATAAGCATCCCTCAAAAATTTTTCAACCGAATGAACCATCTTGGTTTGTGATTTACCTTCTGAAGCCTTTTTATATTCAAGAGAGAGAAAATTATAGAGGTGGTTAAGAACCGGACATGTGAGGTCCATTTCATGAAAATCCACGATAATGGGCTTCAGCGCCTCTCGGTCAGAGCTGAAAGTAATGTCACCCTGGATATTAAAATAATCATGGCGCTCTAAGAGCTGGTCTTCAGTTTTAAGAGTTCTTTTTAAAACGTAACCGGTACCTCCAAGGATAAGACCCACCAGCAATTGGGCCTCAAGACCATCTTCCTGGTAATCAAAGCCGCTCATGCCGGCGATATTTTTAAGAGGTTGAACCTTGCCCCGGCAGTTATAAAGCTTTCTGCCCCCGTCCTGGAGAACGGTCTCCAGGAAAGGTTGAATCTTCGGAACATCCATAGTGAATAAATCGAGTCTCATCACTTTAATCCTAAGCAGTTTTATTGCTGTTGCTGCTGTTGTGTTTGGTTATAACTGTTACCGAGTGAGATTGTGCTCAGAATCGGTCGCAGAGTAATCGATCTTGAAAGATCAAGTTTACGGGCAAAACTCACTCCGTAGAACTGATGGTTTCCGATCGCAGTCAATGCTTCATAATCAGGACGGGCCTTTTTTACAGCTCTTAAGATTTTAGAAGCATGAATCTTTATCTGCTGATTATTGGCAGAAGGAAGTGTTGAGCGCATTTCATCCCAACTAATTTCAAGACCAAGTTCCTTGGCAAAAAGAATGTTTTTAGCATTCTCAAAGGCCGGAATAACTTCCTGCAGGGCCTTTACTTTAACCTGGTTAGAATTAGGCATCATATAGCCGAAGAGCGAGCCGTATTTATTCAAAATAGCATCGTAGTCTTCACGGCTTGAATTGATGCCATCACGGATTTCAGTAATAAGATTACTGAAGAAGTAAGGCACAATCCTGTCGGCCAGACCATATAAAGGCTGACGCTCTACTGAGATATCTACAGACAGACCTTCAAGTGATGCAGCTGATACTCCCAGGAAATTTCCATAGAAGTTCAGAAAGTAGGCCTGGGCAATGGCGCCATCTGACAGGGCCTTGGCCTCCATCTTAGTAGTTTCTTCAATCTGGTGATAGTGAATCACTTCATGACCAGCGGTATAGATCTGAGTAAGAGGATCCAATTCTTTACGGATCCAGATAAAGATATCTGAGTCAGAGAATAGACCATGAGACTTGCGTTTTTTAGCAAAGCATTCACCGGCATCTTCACGGGCCGAAAGATGGTACTCAAGAATCTTCTTACTGCTCAGGACCGAGATCCTATTAGGAGTTAGTTCCTTTGAGAAAATTTGCTGCAGCGGCAGGCCTTGTTTTACGGCAAACTGCTCAAGGTTATATTTAGCATATGGCATGGCCTCCATAAGCTCGATGAGTTCTTTCACATCCACACGTTTTGAATGCATGATGTCGGTCATGCGCTGTAAGAAAGGAAACTCTTTAAAGTGTTGCTCTCTCTTAATTGCCAGATACTGAATCTTTTTATCGGCCGACATTCTCTTGGCATCAGCTTCAATTTTCATCCAGGCCGCTCTGGCCTCTTTGATATGATCTGGGATGAAGTCTGAATCAATCAGAAGTTCACCCGTTGCAAATTCTTTCTGAGATGCAGTCAGGAATCCGGAATTCTTGGCAAGGCTTTCATCAGAAAGACCGAAGGTTTCAAACTTCAGTTCAGGATGAACTGTCTCGGTTGTGAAAAGCTTGGCAAACTCAATGGCCTTCTCTGAATTCTGCAATCGGTCTCTTACGATCACCATGAAGTTCTCAATGAGTTTCATCATGTTGGTAGCAGTCTTACCGTTGATGTTTTCACGAGGGAAATCAGCTTCAATACTTGCACGTAGAGTGTTCAGAAGGTCATTAAAATCCTTCATGAGAAGCTTATTGTCCCCGGCCTTCTCTTTCAGCATAGCTCTTAAAGTTTTAAGAATTTTACGGTCATGCTTACGATGTTCTTCAGTGTAGTTCTGATAAACGATGTCCTGATCAATGATCAGAAGTTCATCCATCTGGTCACGGAAGCTCTTAGGGAGCTTGTTCTTTCCTTCCAGTCTTTGAAGTGCAGTTACCAAAAGGATCTGGTTGTTATTTATTGTTTCAAAGTAGCGGGCCGTTGGCAGGGTAGACTGCTTGGCCTCCAGCACATCAATAATTTTATAAACGGGTTCGATCGCCCGTGGATTCATGAATGAGAGGACTTCACGACACTGAGTCTTAAGAGAGAGGGCCAGACCCAGCATAGTGTAACTGTCGGCAGTATCATTTTTAAGATGATTATACATCTCCGTGGCCAGTCGAGAGACTTGAATCAGTTGGGCCGCAACAAACATCGGCAAATGAGTTTGAAGAGGAACCGGGCTTTTTTGTTTGATAAACTCAGACGCAGTTACCGATTCAGGAGTTCCTACATCATCAATGACCACGAAAGGAGCATAACCGCCGCCCTTAGAGGTATTAACGATTGAACTCATTGGTCCTTTTTCTTCAGGAGCGTATCGAACCAGAGCATTGTGGGTCATTTTTGGAAGTGCCTTGGCCCCTCCTCCATAGAAAACCCATAAGCGGATATCGGCCGCAAGATTGGCAAAGCGGGTTCCTGACTTATCTTTCATTGCCACCGGGATACGGGCAATCTTAACAAGTTTCTGATAAGCATAGTGAGATGGATTTGTTCTCACCATATCCATGACTTCTTTCTTCGCTTCTGAAGAGAGGGTCTTCATAATGTAGATACCGGAGCCACCAGAAAGGTTAGGGGCCTTGATTACCCACTCATCCATATTATCTTCAATTACCTTAACGGATTCTTTCTGCGGTGGAAGAGTTTCAGGTGGCGTAATTTTTGGACCGTTTACGGCAATGCCCAGTTCTTTAATTTTTGAAGAGAAGAACTTTGGAGCGTATGTCGTCAGGGCCGCAAGGATTATTTTATTATCAAGGATACGGTTAAGACCACCCATGTAGATCCTACGATTTAAAATAGCGTCGATAAGTCCTGGTACGGAATAATCAGATTGAAGAGGAATTGGATTTCCATTTACGTCCAACACCAGAGGAGCTTCACCTTCTTCACCCAGTTTTAATGAATCACGAAGATAGATTGGTTCATTGGTATCAGGATCACGAAGAATGATACCACGATCAACATCAAACAAGGCCGAATCAGCGTTGATACGAGAGTAAATGGCGGTCACAATAGGATTTGACCCATTGATTGTGCGAAGACGGATATAGCCTTTATCGTCCTGGAACAACTGGACCGGATCAGCGTAAACCAGACCTGAGTAAGCGGCCAGGTTATGAATCTCCGGTGCAGCACCATTCATTCCTCCAGGTGGAAGAATAACCTGGATACCATCTTTTACACCTGTCCAGTCATCGCCGAGAGACTTATAAGTCTCGGCCAGAACCTGAAAGTGATCATTAGGCATCATCTTGCCCATAGACTCAAGAACTTCCGGGTTCTGCTCATAGTGACCTTCGAGCACGTTCATATTGTTGGAAGCACCTGAAGGAGCTCCAGCATTAAGTTCAAGAATTCGGAATGGAAGCTCTGGCAGTTTAGCAACTTTTTTCGATTTCAAAATCTCTTCAAAGTTTTTCGATTGCTCCAGATAGTCTTCAATTAAAACCAGATCGAGACCGACGTTATCAAAGAAGGGATACTTCTTCATGTTCGGATGGTGGAGTTGAGGGAAATAGTTCGGTGACTCAATAATGGCCTGGATGAAAATCTTTCGAATATCGGCCGGCAGTGATTTTACAAATGGAGAATCTTTAATGGATTTTGAACCATAGATATCCTGGATTACACAACGAAGTGAAACGATAAGGGACTGGGCCGCTTTTTCAATAGTATTGAAAACCGACTTCTGCAAAGGAACGATAGTCGTTGTACAAGGGACAGTAAAAATTTTGTAATTACCACTGGCATCTGACTTTTGGAAAGTTAGGTCGCGCTTACGGATAAAACGGGTGAGATTTCTTGATTCTTTCAAGTGAACAGAAACTTCTCGTGAAAGTAGATTCTTCACCAGTGCTTTTGAGTGTTTGTAGGGCGCGCGCTTTCGCTTCGATGAAAAGATGTAGTTCGCAACATCTACTTTCACACTCCCAATAAACCCTTGATTAGGGTTATACGGTTGGAGTTTGCGACGAGAATTTTTCACTTTAATCACAACGACCTCTCAAAAATGTCTGATAGTTTTTCAGATTTTGGTTGAGTGTAACCAAGAACTCTGTGCAGTGCAGTAATTACAGATTCAGAGTGTAAAAACTACAGACAGTGTCTTTGGAAACCCAAAACTCTTGTGGGCTTCTTGCAATTTTAGTGACAAGGATAATTTCTTATTAAATTAGGAACTTAGATCCTCACAAGTGACCAAGCTGAGGACAAATGTCTAAAGTTTGGGCAAATTGGTACAAGAAGCAAGTTGTCTATATCATTGAACTTTTTGTTTAGCGATGATCAAATTATTGGCCAGTCTTAAGTATGCGGGCCTTGGTAAGAAGAAGTTGCTTGTTGTGAGGTTGCGTTAAAACGAATGATAAACAGGCTGCCGTGTGGTTCCATTTTTCTATAATCAATTTCAGCGTGATGAAATTGGGCAATTTTTTGCGCAATTGGCAGGCCAATTCCTGTACCTGAGGCGATATGGGGCGATATTCGATGAAATCTAACATTAAGAATGTTTTGGACGTCACACTCATTAATACCTGGCCCTTCGTCCTGGATCCAGACTTCGATTTTAGAATCGATGTTTTTGATATTAAGTTCGATAGTGCTTCCTACAGGAGAGTATTTTATGGCGTTGTCGAGGATGTTTTCAAATAAGCTTTCCAGAAGTTGTTTTTCACCCATGACTTCCATATTATGGTCTTCTTCTATGTTGAAGCGGATGTTGATTTTTTTCTCTCTCGCTTTCACATTGAGGCGAGACGAAGTATTGAGCAAGAGATCGTCCAGTCGCAAGGGATGAAAAACAAAACTGTCTAATCCGGACTCAACACGTGAGACAAGCAGCATGTTTTTTACAAGGTCAACCAAACGCTCCAATTCCTCACGCAGGGACTTATGAAAGCGCTTATGCTCTTCCAGAGTGCGGCCCTTGGATTCTAAAACATCAAGTTCACCCTTCATAATGGCCAGCGGTGTATTGATCTGGTGGCTGGCATTGGCAACAAAGTTTTCCTGGGCCTTAAAAGACGTCTCCAGGCGGTCCAGGAGCGTATTTAAGGTTTTACTCAGCTCTTCAACCTCATCATCTGTATTAGCAATGGGAACGCGTAATGAGAGGTTACTGGCCGCAATCATATTCGCTGTGTCGGTCAAAACTTTAATTGGAGCAAGAGCATTTCCCGCGATGAGGAAAGCAATAAAGCTGGAAGTGATGATGAGTATGGGTACCATCAGAAAAGTGATGATCAGATGATTTCTTTCCCTTTCAATTAAGGTACTGAGGGATGCCGCCACCTGCAGGATCATTTCCCTTCCGGCATCATTAGTGATCTTTACATTGACCCCTCTGAATTCTTCGGAACCAATTTGAAAAGTGACAAAACGATGGGTGTAGTCCTCATAGGATGGCAGGTAGGAATCAAAAGGAATATCAGCTTCCTGCAAGAGCTCTTTACTCTTGGAGAGAATGCTTCCGTCATAGGATCTAACGGTATAGAGAGTTTTGTTTAATATGAAAGGGAAGGCCTTTTTGATTTCACTTTGAGGTAAGTTAAAATCAATTTTTAGACCTGAATCATCAATCTCCAGATATTCAGAGAGGTCGATGGCATAGTTCAATAAACCCGAATCAAAGTCTTCCCGCCCTGATTGAAAATACTGGCTTGATATGATGTAAGCAAAAACACAGATGAAAAGTCCAAAAAGCGTAGAATAGACAACTGTCAGTCGGAATCTGATGCCTTTAAAAATCTTAATCAATCTTATTAAGGACATAACCCTGACCCACAACCGTTTTCAGAATCTTATTCGGGAAAGGAGAGTCTATTTTTTTTCTAAGGTGATTAATATAGACATCAATGACGTTGGAGTCGGGGTCAAAATCTGTTCCCCATACTTGTCTGGCGATAGCATTACGATCAACGACCTTATCAATATTTCTCATCATGAACTCAAGCAGCGTGAATTCTTTTGTGGTGAGGTCTATCTTTGTTCCGTTACGGGTTACATTTCGTGAAATCAGATCCATTTGAAGATCGCCGTTTCTTAACTGGGCCTTATCATCATGCTTTCTTCTAATCAGCGCTCGAACTCGGGCCAATAGTTCTTCAAATTCGAAGGGCTTTACCAGATAGTCATCGGCACCAGAATCAAGGCCCATGATTTTATCTTTAGTGGTGGCCAGAGCGGTAAGCATGAGAATGAAGCCGTTAAAGTTATGAGAACGAAGTTCTTTTGCAAAATCCATCCCGCTCATTTGAGGAAGCATTACGTCAAGGATGATAAGATCAAAATTTTGTGACTGAATTTTTTCTCGCGCCAGACTAGGAGTATCAGCTGTTTCCACAAGGTAAGCTGCTTCTTGCAAACCCTGCTGAATGAGGGCCGAAACTTTTTTCTCATCTTCTACGACCAAAATACTGATCACGAACTACTCCTGAATGAAATTCAAAATAAAGGTAGATTTTAGGTAGGGTAGTGTCAACTTCATAGAAGTTAAATTTCCTTCACTAGTTGAAGCTTTATAGAGTGAAAAATATGGATTTGCTTGGCGCGAAAAAAGAATGGTAGCAACGGGCGGAGTTGAACCGCCGACCCCAGCGTTATGAATGCTGTGCTCTCACCAACTGAGCTACGTTGCCCCAAGAAAAAAGTAGTGTCATACTATTAGCGGGAACACAGTTCGTCAATATTATTTCCCATATTTAGAAGTGTTTTATATGAAAAAATTAAGTCCCATCGCTTACAGGGCCCTCTTCTTCAAGCATGTATGGCGTTTTATAGGGAATGTGGCCTCCCCCCACGAGCTTATTCTGGACCATGCTGTGGCGGTCTCTGGCGGATTAGATTCAATGACTCTCTTATGGTTTGCCAATAGACTCCATCAACAAGGGAAAATTGGAAAAGTCAGGGCCTTATTTGTCCACCATCACACTCGGGAGGGACAGGGCCAGGATCTGGCCATGATAGAGTCATTTTGTAAGCAGGAAGGTATTCCTTTGGTCATTTTACATGCCAAGGGGCTCTCGCCTGTGGACAGTAACTTTGAAGCAAAGGCAAGAAAGGTCAGACGGGACCTTTGTATGAAGGAGCTTGGGGCCAATGAGATGATGTGGACCGGTCATCACCTTGATGACTCTTATGAGTGGAGCTTTATGCAGCGACACCGATCCACTTCGCCTAAGGCGAGCATCGGGATTCCTGTACGGAATAAAAAAATACTCAGACCCTTTCTCTGCGTCTCTCGTGCTCAAATTAAAAGACTCTCGGTGTTTGAAGGTATTCCTTACCGGGATGATCCTACTAATAAAGACACTAAGTATGACAGAAATTTTGTCCGGTTAAAAATTGTTCCCTTAATTAAAGAGCGCTACCCTAAATACTTAAAGTTTTATTCTCATTTCGCCAATTTTTCCGCCATGGTGATGAAAATATCTGTCATGAACCGAAGCGGGGCCTCCGAGTTATTTGCCTATGAGAATGGGGCCATTATTTTGGGACGTCACTTCTCTGATATTCAGATTCAAGAAATGCTTCATCATTATTCCAGCGCTGACCGCGGTGAGATCATTACTCCGATTGAAAGAATGTTGAGGGCCATAGAGAATGGAAAAAAAGGGCCTTTTCATTTTAGCGGAGGAATGGAAGCTTTTTACTCTCATAATATGCTGATGATTTATAGGCAAGGCATGAAAAATGAGGATGAAACAATAGCAAGTGTTTTGTCGCAGCTTTCTAATAACGCCTTATCTCAAATGACCTCTTTTAATAAGATTGAACTTGAGCAGGCCTGGAAGAATTTACTTCAGAATCCGGATGCCATGAGAAATATGCCCGGGCTGGTACTGGTGCTGGAGTCCGAGTCCGTTTGCAAGACTCTCAACACCTCGGTGTTTGATCCCCGCTATCCGAAAGTCTCAGCGATTTGCAAAGAGCGGGGACTTCGTTTTATGACTATTCAAAAATGTCTTGATGTCTGGATGCAGAAAAAAGAAAAGTTGCCTAAAAAACTCAAGCTTTTGCCTCTCTACAACCTTTCTAATCTCTTTACTTCCCAATAATATAAGAGTGTCGTTATAATTGAATGGCCAACTTACAGTCGGCCATTATTCCCAAAGAGATAAAGAAGGTTCCTATCATGAAAAAACAACAGAAAACTTTAATGCTTTGGATCGTTGTGATTTTGATCATGGCCTTTGTCATGAAGGTGCTTGAACAAAAAACGGTCAGCGCAAAGAATATCAATTTCAGTAATTTCATTACTGCAGTAGAGAGTGGCAACGTTCGCGAAGTTACTTTCCAGGGTGAGAATACTATTCAGGGTAAATTTAAAGAAGGTTATGAAAGTGGCTCTTACTTTGAATTAACCGGAAATACCGGAGATGAAACGTTCCGTATTTTGAAAAATCACGGCATTATTCCTAATTATAAGCGCGAAGAGAAACAAGGTTTTCTGGCAACACTTCTGATTAACTGGTTGCCAATGATTCTTCTTTTTGTCTTTTTCTTCTTCTTCCTTCGTCAGCTTCAGGCCGGCGGTGGCAAGGCCATGAGTTTTGGTAAGGCCAAGGCCAAGATGCTTACAGAAAATGATAAGCGCATTACTTTTGTAGATGTTGCTGGTGTAGAAGAGGCCAAAGAAGAGCTGGTTGAGATCGTAGATTTCTTAAAAGACCCTAAAAAATATACAACTTTGGGAGGAAAAATTCCTAAGGGGTGTTTATTAGTTGGTCCTCCGGGAACTGGTAAGACTTTACTGGCGCGAGCTGTTGCAGGTGAGGCCGGTGTTCCATTTTTCTCTATTTCCGGTTCTGATTTTGTTGAAATGTTTGTTGGTGTGGGTGCTTCCCGAGTTCGTGACTTGTTTGAGCAAGGTAAGAAGCATGCTCCTTGTATCATCTTTATTGATGAAATCGATGCTGTCGGTCGCCATCGTGGTGCCGGCATGGGCGGTGGACATGATGAGCGTGAGCAAACACTCAACCAATTACTAGTTGAAATGGATGGTTTTGAATCCAATGAAGGCGTCATCATTATGGCCGCCACCAACCGTATCGACGTTCTTGATCCGGCCCTTCTTCGTCCAGGTCGTTTTGATAGACGAGTAACTGTTGGTCGTCCGGACGTTCGCGGACGTCATCAAATTCTTAAAGTCCATACCCGTAAAACTCCGCTTAATACCGATATTGATCTGGAAACCATTGCTAAAGGAACTCCTGGATTCACCGGTGCTGATCTGGCAAACCTTGTTAACGAAGCGGCCCTGCTGGCAGCTCGTGACGGTAAGAAGTCTCTTGGTATGTCTGATTTTGAAAATGCCAAAGACAAGGTGTTAATGGGTGTTGCCCGTAAGTCGATGATGATCTCAGAAAAAGAGAAGAAATTAACTGCCTATCACGAAGCAGGACATACTCTGGTTGGAATGAATTTACCTCACACAGATCCTATCCATAAGGTTTCTATTATACCTCGAGGTCAGGCCCTGGGTGTGACTCAAACTCTTCCTAATGAAGACATGCTGAACTTATCTAAAGAGAAAGGTGAAAATTTCATTTCTTTCTTGATGGGTGGACGCGTGGCCGAAGAACTGGTTTACGGCGAAATGACTAATGGTGCCTCTAACGATATTGAACGCGCCACTGATCTTGCTCGTAGTATGGTTTGTAATTGGGGAATGAGCGACAAACTAGGCCCTATTAACTATGCCAAACAAAACGGTGGTATGGTTTATGGCGGGGAAAGTGTTTCTTTCTCTGATGAAACTTCTCGTAAGATTGATATGGAAATTGCCAGCTTTGTTCAAACTAACTACGAAGTGGCCAAGAAAATCCTTCAGGAAAATATGGATGCTCTTCACCGGGTTACCGAGGCCCTGGTGGTTTGGGAAACTCTGGATGCGCAACAAATCAGAGATATTGTTGCTGGTAAAGACATCGGTCAGCCAGTCATGACTAAAAAACCAACTGATACTCCTCCATCGGGAACTGTGGTTGGGGCAGGTCCTATGTTCGGTGCTGGTAAACCAACCCCGGCCTAAGAGTGAATGATCTAAACTTAGTTATAAAAAGAATGGGGGTGATTAATATCACCCCCAATTCGTTTTCAGGGCTCGGTGAAATTCTTTCACCTGCTGAGGTGGCCGAAAGATTTAATCAGTTCGGGCAGATCGAGGCACTGGATCTGGGGGCCGAATCAACGGCACCCATGAACAAATCAATTGGCCATGAAGAAGAGTGGGAAAGGTTAGCGCCTTATCTGCCCTATCTTAAGACTTTGAAAGTTCCCCTTAGTCTGGATACCTACCATCCGGAAACAATCAGTAAAATCGCCAGCCTCTGGTTAAAAGAAGGAATTGAAGTTCCTCTTATCTGGAATGACGTCTCAGGAAAGTTTGACCATTTCGTGGAAGAGTTCCTCTCCTTTAGTCCTAAATTCTCTTATGTTTTCTGTCACAATCTTGCCCCTACGAGAGAGCTTTCAGGAAGGCACATGGATTATGTCTCCCCTTTGCAAGGCGAGGACTACCTGGAAGAACTGGCGGCCTATTTTCTTCCTTTTAAGAGAGAGAGAGTCATTTTAGATCCCACCCTGGGCTTTTCTAAGACCCATGAGCAAAACTGGCTGGTTCTGGAGAACTTCGGGAAGCTTCAGCAAAAAGTCAGACATGATCAGTGGCTTCTGGGCTTTTCTCGAAAATCATTTTTGAGAAGGAAATTGGGTTTTGAAAAGATCACCAGTGAGAACCGGGAAGAATTAGATCAGTATCATCAAAAGATATTAGAAGAGATTAAGCCGCAGATGACAGGGACTGTACTGATCAGAACCCATAGACCCGAGCTAATCCAGAAGTGATTTTCTTCCCTGATTATTTTCAAAGTAAATGATGTCGACCATAAGGCAAGTGGCCAGCATCAGCGCTTTCACATCATGGTTTAAAGCAGGATCATTATAGGTGATGACGAAATTATCCTTGTCGGTAAAAATCTCGCCCAATACTCCAGACCATTTTTTTTGAATTTTTCCCAAGCTTTTGTGACCATCAAAAAATTCAAAGGTCCAGAATTTAAAAAAAGAGCTGTTTATTTTCGCAACGATCCGGCCATTTTTATCATGCACATCAAATTTCTTTCTAAAAATGGCGAACTTTTCCTGCAGATGCCCAATTTCTCTGCCCTCCAGATCTTTGAGGTAGAGAGTTTTAAAAAACCATCTGAAGGGAAATTCCAATAAGTAAGTTTTCTCTCTCTTCTCATTGAAAATAATCACATTGAAGGATCGCCAATGACCAACAACTTGTCGCAGGATCGTTCCCATAAGGCCCGTCGATTGTTCTGCAGCAAACGCCACCGGATTTAAATTCTCATCGAGGATCTTATATTTATTCCGAGATTCAAACCCCAGGACAATTTCAAAACCTTCCCACATTTGCTGGACATGAAGAATTTGAGCACTGGATATGTGTTGTTGAAAATCATTCATCCAGATAAGTTTACGCCTTGTGTTTTGAATGTATATAATAAATTTATGAAGCTCATGGGAATTACTCTTCCAACAGTCTATTTTGAGGATTATCTTTCGTTTTTAACGGAAGTGTTAGAGTTAGAACTTTGTGAGTTGACCGATATTTCAATGCGCCTCGACCTTCAGGGAACCTGGCTCGAAATCATCAAAGTTCCTGTGGCCCCCCAGCAAGTGGCAAGCAATGTTGAATTTGGTCTGGATCAGGAAGATTACAGTGCTCTCATTCAAAAAGTTTCTTTTTTCTACTACCGAAGAGGGCCAACTCGCTTCCTCTTTCTAGGTTCAAGTTCAGAAGTTTGCGAAGTCATTGACCCGGACGGCCGTGTCTGGAAATTTAAAAAGAACGTTGAATTGACTCATTCTCGGAATAATGAAGAACTATTCATGTAAGAAACTATTAGTTTACGGTTAGCTTCTTTTTTTGGAATTATATTTGTCAGTAAAACTCCAACTCCTGGAAAAGGATTTCCGATGAAAATTTCTACTAGCTTCCTGACCATAGCAGCTCTTGTTATCTCGGCCCAGGCCATCGCTAACAACAAAGGTTTTGATGTCATTTATGGCGAGGATAATCGCCAGGACGTCTATGCATCAACGAATTCAGCTTATGTTGAGCTTTCAAAATCAACAGCTGCCATGATTGACATGGGTAACTTGAAGTCAGCTCCAAATGGCGAAGTTAAAATTGATGCTGAAACACTGGAAGATCGTGGAGTCTGCGCTAAAGAGAGATTCTCTAAGCAAATTTCTGCCGCCAATTGTTCAGGGTTCTTAGTTGCTCCGAATGTTTTGGTTACGGCCGGACACTGTATCAGATCAGAAGCTGATTGCCGTTCAAACAAATGGGTTTTTGATTATAAGGTAGACTTCGAAGATCAGGGTGCCATTAATGTTCCTGCCTCTTCTGTTTATTCATGTAAGAAAATTATTTCTCGCTCTCTTGATGGACAGACGAAGGATGACTATGCCGTTATTGAGCTGGACCGCAAAGCTACGGATAGAAGACCACTTTCTTTCCGCCGCACTGGTAAAATTGCCAAAGGCGCTTCATTGGTTGTGATCGGTCACCCAACTGGTCTTCCGACTAAAATTGCTGATGGAGCGAAGGTTCGTTCACTTAACACTAAGTACTTTGTAGCTAACCTTGACACCTATGGCGGTAATTCAGGTTCGGCCGTTTTCAATACCAGCACTTCCGAAGTTGAAGGTATTTTAGTTCGTGGCGACACTGACTATATTCAAGAAGGCAGCTGTCAGGTCTCTAATGTTTGTACTGATCAAGCTTGTCGTGGTGAAGATGTTACTTATATTACAAACATCGAAGCACTTAAGAATTACTAGTTTTTTCTTACATTCAGCATTTTGAAAAAGCCCCACTTTATGTGGGGCTTTTTTATTGGTCTTATTCTTGACGATCACTCTCTCTACTGGAGACAATTACTTATCTCTAACTCTCTAAGGAGTATCTTATGAAATGGATTTCAATGAGTTTACTGTTGGCCTCAGTTGCCACTGTGAATGCTGCTACTATCGCTGTGATTGATTCAGGTCTTGATTACAAACATGAAATGATCACCCCAAATCTGTGGACGAACGTCAATGAGATCGAGGATCGCCGGGACAATGATAACAATGGTTATCAGGACGATGTTCACGGTTGGAATTTTGCCGAACAAAATGGAATGATTATTGATTATAAGTATCTGGGAACTTTCTCTGACGACTGTAAAAAGTTCTTCGATGTACAAGGGAAGATGTTTCTTGGGGCTGCTTCTGAGTCAGAAATTGCCTGGCTTCGTGAAAAAGTAAAGGACAAAGATTTTATCAAGGAAATGGGCAAGTTTGGAAATTTCGTCCACGGAACTCACGTGGCCGGTATCACCATTCGTGAATCTAACAATCAGGCGATGGGAATCAAGCTTCTTCCTACTGAAGTGAAGCCTTTCCTCGATGGTCTGGCCCGCCAGAAATCTACTAACATCTCCCGCTGGGAAATGCTTGAAAAAGGTTTTGATCTTCTCGCCTCTGAACAAATGAAGCAGCTCTCTGATATCGGTCGCTTTATCGATTCTCATAAAGGCGACATTGCCAACGGTTCATTTGGTACAGGTTTCAACCAGGCCAAAATGATTACTAACACTGCCTTCAAGGTTTTATTCTTCAGAAAGCCAAATGAAGAAGAATCTAATCGCGCCGCCCGTATGTTCATCGACGCTATGGTTAAGCACGGTCAGACCTTCGCTGCGTCAGCTCCAAATACACTCTTTGTTTTTGCTGCCGGAAACGATGGTATGTCCAATGATGAGTTTGGTACTTCTCCAGCAAATATTAAGGCCGACAATGTCATCACCGTTGGTGCCACATATAAGAATGAATTTTTCGCTCCTTTTTCTAACTACGGCACTAAAATGGTTGATATCGCCGCCCCCGGAATGCTGATTAATTCGGCCATTCCTGGAAATGATTATCTGGAAGTTTCAGGTACATCTCAGGCAGCACCTTATGTGGCCAACATCGCCGCCCAGATCAAGGACGCTAATCCAAAACTAAAACCTGTTGAAATCAAGAAAATCCTCATGGGCACTGTAGACATGAAAGGCTTCTTAAAAGAAAAAGTTTCTACCGGTGGTATTGTGAACTCGGAAAGAGCGGTGATTGCAGCTCAGATGTCGACATCAATGAGTGTGGCCGAGGCCATCTCTAATGCGAAGGCCCTGGTTAAAGACGAAGCTTCTTTCATTTCGACAGCGGTTTATCCAGAATCAGTCATCCCAATGCCCCTTTCCCCAATGTTCCGTTAATTGTTCGCAGTTAACTGAGGATAAAATCCGACAAAAAAGTCCACCACCCGGTGGACTTTTTTTATTAAGCGGCAATAATTTGGCGAGAATAAGGATAAATCCGGTTCACAAAGTTGGTTTCTCTCACATCTAGCTTCATTTGTGTCTTCAACTTTCGGATCCCAAAAACTTCATTGAAATTTAAAATCTTCTCCGTTACCCCCACGTACATGGCCGGTGGCCATTCATGGGCATGAGGATCAAATTTGTTCCTCCTCACAAATTTGGGATTCATAAAATTTCGGTAGATTTTCATGAGCTGCATTTTTTTCTAAAAGGGCCGCTTCATGTTTTTGAAACGCGATGGTTTCTCTTTTTTGAGAGGAAAAGAAATGGCGATAAAGTGAATGGAGATGATTCACCGGAAAGAGTGGATTAGATGGATATCTTCGGTCTCAAAACCGTCGTATGCGACATCTTCACGGATCTTGTTAGGCAGATGTGCTTTTTCAAAATAAAGTGATTGCCGGGCCATTTCTTTTAAGCGATCCCGAACAGTTCCTTCGGCAACATCCAGAAGCCTGGCGATGGAATGATTACTCATACCATTTAGAGAATAGTGCAGAACATTTTCACAATGTCCTGCCAGACGTCGGCGCTAATCTAGAGCAAAAGTATTGGCCGAAAAATGCTCGCCACAGGACTTACATTTGTAGCGTTGATTTTTAGAAGGAGGCTTATCTGTCCGGGGCCAGCCATTTTTTACAAAAAATTTGGATTCCGTTCCAAAATGAAACAGGCAGCGAGAGTTTGGACAATAAGGAGGGATCAATTGTAATTGATCAGAAGTTTTAGTCATTAGTCATGATTCATGAAAAATAAGTGCCAACGTTTAAATCAGTTAATTAAATGAAATTAAAGAGGGGATAGGGGAGGGGGTTAAAAAAATTACCAGCGGAAGCGAGTAAAAAAGTGGGGATGTTATCCCCACTTAACTGCGAACAATTTAGGTTTTACTGGTTGCACGTTTTTGTTCGTATTCTTTTAAGGTCTCTTTGACCTTAGGTAAAAGAATATAACAAGCGAAGATGTTGGGAAGTGCCAACAATCCATAAAACGCATCGGAAAGATTCAAAACGATATTTAGTTTTGCAACTGCACCGACAAAAATGAATACAATAAAGATCCAACGGTAGGTTGGGATGAACTTGGACCCTGCGATGAAGCTGATTCCTTGTTCTCCGTAATATGACCAAGAAATGATAGTAGAGAATGCGAAGAGAGTAACAGTCAGGGTTACGATCCAACGGCCGACAGGACCCATGACGCTTTCAAAGGCCACGGCGGTCATTTCTGATCCGGCGATGCCTTCGTGTGACCAAACTCCAGTGAGTAAGATGGCGAGGGCGGTGATGGAACATACGACGATGGTGTCAATGAACGGCTCAAGAAGCGCTACAATTCCTTCTTGAGCTGGTGTTGAACGAGCAGCTGAGTGGGCCATAGCAGATGAACCCATACCGGCCTCATTAGAGAAGGTTGCTCTTCTAACACCCATGATGATGACGTCTTTGAAGGCTGCTCCGGCAAAACCACCAATCGCGGCTGTTCCGGAAAAAGCGCCGGAGAAAATATCAATAAACATTTGTGGGATGAACTGAATGTCAGCAATAATAATGACCAAGGCTCCCAAGAAATAAACTCCAACCATGATAGGGACGAGTTTCTCAGTAACTTTTCCGATACGCTTAATACCGCCAATCAGAATCAGGGAAGCGCCAATGCAAAAGACCAGACCAGAAGCCCATTCAGGAATTCCAGCTGATGAGTTCAGAACTGAGGCCATTTGATTGGATTGGAACATATTTCCAGCACCAAAAGACGAGAGGATCACAAAGAAGGCGTAGATCCAGGCAAGGGGATAAAAATTCTTAGATAAAGCGTTTTTGATCACAAACATCGGTCCGCCGTGAACGGTACCATCTTTTTCTACATCTCTATATTTCACAGAAAGAATGACTTCAGTAAATTTAGTACACATTCCAATAAAGCCCGCAACCCATAGCCAGAAGACTGAACCTGGACCACCTAATGAGATGGCAACGGCAACTCCGGCAATATTACCTAGACCGACTGTTGCTGAGAGAGCAGAACAGAGGGCCTGAAAATGGGATATTTCACCTTGGTCTTTTGGGTTATCATATTTTCCTGAAATGATTTCAATAGCATGCTTGAAGAAACGCAATTGTGGGAAGCCAAAATAGACGGTGAAAAAGATTCCTGAACCTACGAGCAACACAACCAGTGGGACGCCCCAAATAAGTTCTGCAAATTGGCCCGTTAGCTGTTCAATGGTTTCGAGCATAAACCTCCCTTAGAGTGTGAAAAATATAACAATACAAATTATTTCACCCCATCGATTATTTAATGTCTAATGTATTCTTTGACTCCGCTAATTTATGGAAATACCATTTTTAGAGTCACTGTATTAGAGGAGACTTTTTGAAATCAGTTTTTATTTCTCTCTTGCTTGCCACGAGTATTTTATTATTCGGATGTCAGCAGGATTCAAAGCAAGTCGTCGTCGGATTTTTTGGAGCACTCACTGGCCCTGAAGCGACATTTGGTCTTTCCTCTCGTAATGGAATCATGCTTGCCATAGAAGAGATTAATAAGAGTGGCGGTCTTCTGGGAAAGACTGTTGAGTTAAAGTTTTATGATACGCTTGGTACCAACGAAGAGGCGCGAAACTCTATTGAAAAATTAATTAGTCTTGATCATGTGGTCGCAGTCTTAGGTGAGGTGGCCTCATCAAGATCTTTGGCCGGAGCACCGATTGCTCAGAAATTTCAAATTCCCATGATTACTCCAAGCTCCACTAATCCTTCGGTGACACAAAAGGGAAATTATATTTTCAGAGTTTGTTTCATTGATCCTTTTCAAGGAGAAGTGATGGCCAAGTTTGCTTATAAATCACTTAACCTGAGAAAGGCCGCCATCTTAAGAGACACTCAGTCCGAGTATTCCATGGGACTGGCAGATTACTTTATTAAAACTTTTCAAGGGCTCGGTGGCACCATTGTCGCTGATGAAGAGTATGTTGCGGGAGATGTGGTGTTTGAGTCGCAGCTTTCAAAAATCAAAGAAAAGAATCCTGAATTTATTTTTGTTCCAGGTTATTACGCAGAAGCGGCTTTAGTGGCCCGACAGGCGCGGGAAATGGGCATCAAAGTACCATTAATGGGTGGAGACGGGTGGGATTCAGGGAGCCTGGTTGAAATTGCCGGTTATGCCATTAATGGTTCGTATTTTTCTAATCATTACACCTTGGAAGATCCACGGGCCGAAGTTCAAAATTTTATAAAAATCTATGAGGCGAGATTTGGCGCTAAGCCGGATGCCCAGGCCGCTTCCGGTTATGATGCCGCAAGGATTCTATTTGAGGCGATCGCCAAGGCCAACTCAACAAGTGGCCCGGCGATTAGGGATGCTCTGGCCCAGACCAAAAATTTTAAGGGTGTCACTGGAGTTATTTCGATTAATGAAAATCGTGATGCTATCAAATCAGCAGTTGTTCTTCAGGTGAAGGGCAAAGAATTTAAGTTTGTAGATTCCATCGACCCTTAATAAATAAGGATCGATTTTCTCTGCTCTTGAAACTCTTTCTGACCTTTTTGCATAATGGCCTGATACTCTTCCTCAGTTCCGCGCTTTTCAACCCAGTGACGAAGTTCATCTGTTCCATTAATGAGATCAACCGGAACCTTATCAAATTCATACTCGTAAGGCGGCTCTTTCCATTTAAACTCAGTACCAAGCTCATGGTACATTTCTCTTAAAAGATACTGACAAAGACGCCAAGGTTCAAAAGTCTTGCGATCAGTTACATGGATTTGATAACCACCGCACGGCTTGCCTTGATGTTTTTGGAAAGTTGGTAAAAAGACCAGCGGTCTTAGAACAAAACCTTCGAGTTTAGCTTTTGAGAGGACAGGTTTTAATTTGTCATGAAAGCCGAAAGATTCAATTTTAGGGTGCCCAATAATTTCCAGGGATCTAGTTGTGCCCCGACCTTCTGAGATGTTGGTTCCCTCATATAAAACGGTTCCTACAAATGTATAGGCTGCTTCAATGGTGGCAAGATTAGGACTTGGGAGAACCCACGGAAGATTAGTGTCTTCGTAGCTCATGTGGCGCTGGTAACCCTTCATTTCAATCACGGTCAGTTTGCAGTCCTTGCCGCCCCAGTATTTCTGATGCATCCGGGCCACTTCTCCCATAGTCATAGCATGACGGACAGGGATGGGGTGGCGGCCGACAAAAGAAGCAAAGTTTAGGTCAAGAATATTACCTTCCATCGTCTCAGCGTTGATCGGATTTGGACGGTCGAGAATAACGACTTCGATTCCTTTTTTCTGACAGGCCTCCATCAAGAGAGTCATGGTGTAGATATAAGTGTAAATGCGTGTACCCACGTCCTGAAGATCCACCAATATATGATCCAAACCTTCCAGCATTTCATCTGTAGGAATACGGGTTTCAGAATAGAGGGAATAAACCGGCAGTTTAAAATAGGGGTGAATATAATGGGTACTTTCCACCATATTATCCTGAACATCAGTCACAAAGCCGTGCTGTGGCCCGAATATTTTGGTGAGTTGTTTACCGAACACCCGCTGCAGGGCCAGTAGTCCGTGCTCAAGTTCACGCGTAACAGAAGCACTGTGACAAAGGTAACCAATATTGCCTTTGAACTTCTCTTGAAGGGCCTTCTCTGTAATTAAACGTTCTAAACCGGTGGCCACAACTGCCATAAATTATTCTCCTGAAAATATGATCTATTTTAAGAGTGAAAAGAGCTTCAAGTAAATGGCTTTTCAATTTATAGTTTGGGTATGTTGAAATTCATTTTGCCCATGATTATTTTAGTTAGCTGCTCCCATGCCCCGCAGGTTCAGTATAATGACCCGGAAGTCACCCGTGAGGAGGAAGAGCGTAGAAGCCTTCTGATCGGCAAATGGAAGGGGGAAAACTCCTTTTTGGAGCTTAAGGCCAGCGGAGAGTACGTCGTGAGCGACTTCTCAGGCGTGGTCATCCAGGAAGGAATCTGGGGTGTGTCTGGTCGCATTTATTTTAATCTCAATAAGATATCACCTTCTCTCTACGAGAAGTATAAAATCATGAAATTGAACCCGGAATTCTTTGAAATCCAGTCGGCTTCCGCCGAAGAACTGAGGTTCACCCGTCTGAAATAGTGCTTGTCATTTTTTTGGCGCCCAAGCTTCTGTTGAACAAGCCTTAGTATGTCTGGTAAGATTTTACCATACCAGAAACATATATATGGAGGGGCAAATGAAGCAATACCATGAACTCATGAAGCGAGTTCTTAGTGAAGGTGCAAAGAAAGAAGACCGCACTGGGACTGGAACCCTTTCTGTTTTTGGCCATCAGATGCGCTTTAACTTAAATGAAGGTTTTCCTTTAGTGACCACTAAAAAGTGTCACATGAAATCCATTATTCATGAACTGTTATGGTTTTTGATGGGTGAATCCAATATTAAATACCTCAAAGACAATGGCGTCTCGATCTGGAATGAATGGGCCGACGAGAATGGTGATCTCGGTCCGGTTTATGGTGTTCAGTGGAGAAGCTGGAAAACTCATGAAGGAAAAACCATCGATCAGATTAAAAACTTAATCGATATGATTAAGAAAAATCCTGATTCACGTCGTTTAATTGTTTCTGCCTGGAATGTTTCCGATGTGGACCAGATGGCCTTGCCACCTTGTCACACCATGTTTCAATTCTATGTGGCCGATAATAAGCTTTCTTGTCAGCTGTATCAGCGTTCAGCAGATATTTTTTTAGGGGTTCCATTTAATATTGCAAGCTATGCACTTTTGACTCATATGGTGGCGCAAGTGTGCGGTCTCGGTGTTGGGGATTTTGTTCACACCTTCGGTGATGCCCATCTTTATCTGAATCATCTGGAGCAGACTCAGGAGCAGTTAAAGCGCGAGCCGTTTGCTCTGCCGCAGATTAAGATTAACCCTAATGTAAAAGATATTTTCTCATTTAAGTTTGAGGATTTTGAATTGGTCAATTATCAGGCCCATCCACACATTAAAGCACCAGTGGCGGTTTAATATGAAAATTTCATTTATTGTCGCCAAGGCCGAGAATAATGTCATTGGTATCAACAATACTCTTCCATGGCACTTAAAGGATGATTTGCAGAATTTTAAAAAAATCACCATGGGTCACCATATCCTAATGGGTCGCAAGACTTTTGATTCCATTGGTAAGGCCCTGCCCGGGAGAATGAGTTTAGTTGTCTCCAATAATCCCAAGGCCAATGAATCGAATGTTTTTTGGTTTACCTCTATTTTTCGCGCCATTAAACAGGCCGAACGAAGTGGAGAGACGGAACTATTCATCATTGGTGGTGAAAAGATTTTTAAGTACGCCTTGTCCTTAGCTGACCGTATTTATCTTACAGAAGTCAAAGGTGATATAAAGGGAGATGTTTACTTTCCTCAACTATCTCTTAAAAACTGGAAGAAAGTATCTGAACAGTCTTTCACTAAGAACGCCGACAACGATCATGACTTCACCTTCATGATTCTCGACCGGAAATAGCCTTTTACTCACTCTTCTTCATGTAACTTTTAGAATAAGGGCACTCCCCACCGGGGGTGTTCTTTGTTATTCTTTTTTTACCAGGGATATGAGATTCGAAGCTTATATCTTTTGCAAAAGAAAGCTGCCAGATTCGGAGGGTGAAATCTCAGGATAATGGTAAGTTTCTGAGGGCATACTGGAAAAAAGGATCACCTAAGGTGGTCCTTTTTTATTTCTGCATTTAAATTCAATCTCGCATTTTTTTCAGAGTAAAAAAACACCACATTTACTCAGTCGATTTTTATAAGTATTGAAAATTTTTTCTCTCCTTTCCAAATTTTTTAAAGATTCATCCCTTAGGGTTGTCTGAAGGTTTGTGAGAGTTCAAACTGGCAAAAGTTTAGAAATAAGAACTTGGAGGTTCTAGGATGGAACGTAAATCAATTTGGAAAAATTTTCTACTCCTGACTGTCGGCGGTCTTTTGGCCCTTCACGTAGATGTGAGTCAAGCCGTAGAGGATACTGATACATCAATCACAAGTCCTGATGCGACGGATGAATGTGTATTAGAAGAGTAGAATTTAGAAGATGATCCAGGAAAAGGGCCGCATGGCCCTTTTTTTATTTTAAGAGGTCATGGACTCCGGAGAGATATCCCTCAAATTTTTCTCGGCTTGGTATGATCCATATAAAATCAGGCCGGTTTCTTGAAAGCCATTTACTTCCGATCATATTTCCTTCCTTATTTAAAAAGAGTACGTATTCCACGGTCATTTTACTCACAATGGATGAATTCGGGCGTATCTCCCACGAGTTTCTTTCCATAACATCTAGATAGTCAAAGCTGGTGCGGATGATGGCGGTCTTACCAGAAGGTGTCTTGGTTAAGCTCAGAATTTTTGATTCATAGGAGAGAATGGGATAATTCCAGACTTCCTTGTAGCGATCGAGATCAGCGACAAAACTCCTTCCTCTTAGCCCCAGAAAATTAGTAAGTATCGCGTGAAAGCTCATGGCGGTCAGGTCATTGTCGCAGCGGTCTTGCATGAGGGCCTTTTCTTCACAGCGTTTCCCTAGAAATTCATTCTCTTTTAAAATTATTTTTGAATAAGCGTAGGACAGGATTGCTTTAATATCTGTTGAGCCAAAAGGTATTTCCAGACCATCAGGATTAACCATCACTCTGGGGGCCGGTTCAGCATGATTAAGACTTGCTCCCGCCCAGCCATGACAGAGACCTTCCCATTCCATCGTCGCCTGGCGAGCAATCCATTCCACATCATTTTTTAGAGGATAATCATAGCGGCCCATATAGAGATCATATTTTTCTGAGGGAGAGAGCTCTTTTAGTTTCCACTCAGGCATGGAAAAAATCTGCCGCCTAGTAGGCGAGAGATAGCCGATGGTTTCTTTTTTAGGAGAGTTCCAGCGATGATTGATGGCCCCTTTAATAAGTTGCCAGGAATTTCCTGACCATAGCTTTTTTCTGTTTTTAATTTCTCCTCTAAGTGGAAGCAGATGAAAATTGAGAAACACTGACATGCCTAGAAGATTCTCTTCGGTCACATTGGCACGGAGAGGGCTTGCATAACTTTGATCCGTTTTATCATTGATAGGTTTCCCGCAACCTATCATTGCTAAAAGTAAGACCAGGATGAACTTAGTCATTAAGCAGTGAACCCAGGTCTTCTAAAAGGCCCGTGAATTTTTTTGATGGTCCGGCCGTCCATAAAAAATCAGGGCGCTCCTCACTGAGCCACTTACCGCCCAATATTTCATTGTTAACATTAAGGTAAATCAGATACTGGTATTCTCTAGCGATGAGCGCTTGAAGAGCTGTCCCATGAATTGGTTCCCAGGAATTTTGCAAGGTAGAGGCAAGATAATTTACTTTCAGTCGAATCTTTAGGACCTTGAGACTTCCTGAGGGGGCATGACCATCAGGTTGTTGCTCTTCTTCTATCCGGTAGGCATAGCTTTTAACCGGATGGCCCATCACCTTTTCAGACTGATCCAGATCGACCAGAAAGCTTTCATTTCTTACTCCAATATTGTTCGCGAGGATTACATGAAAGGCCCCTGCATCCAGTTCATCATCCTTGCCCATTTGCTGGATATCTGATCTTTTATGGATATGTTGGTAGTAGTAACTTAATAGCGCTTTTATGTCTGAAGAGCCAAAGGGGATACTTATTCGATGAGGATTTTCTATGACCTTGGGGGTTGGTTCACTGTGATGAATTGAGGCCATTATCCAACCACTGCGCAAGTCTTCTGAGAAAGGTGCGTCCTGCTCCAGTAAACTGTAAACTTCTTTTTTAAGTGGATAATCATAGCGGCCAAAGGCGAGATCAAATTTCTCAGCTGGCGAGAGTTCTGCCAGTTGTTCCGCACTCATCAGAAAGGCCCTGATGAAATGAGGAGAATCATAATCCCACCCAGGAGTAGGAGTATTCCAGCGTAAATTAATACTTCCCTGGTTCAGGTTCCAATTAAAACCGGACCATAATGTTTTCTTTTTAATGACTCCGCCTCTGGGTGGCAGTAAGTAAAAAATTTTTTCATCTTTGGGGTTTAAAACTTCCAATCGAGCACTTTCAATAACTGAATTGGTGCCGTCGTTATAAATGGGCATATCTGGGGCGGGACCACAGGCCACAAGTGTTAAGGGTAAGCACAGAATACTTAATTTAATGACATTCATTGGGCCACCTCCGGTTAAGAAACCAGACCTTCACTTCTAGTTCTGGCGATGAGCATTTAGCAAACTTGATAAATCAAATTCAGTCAGAATTGGGCCTTAGGAAAAATTCAGGTGCCTAACGTGGTGAAAGGATTTTAAACTTTTCTTACCAGGACGCAGGATGAAGCGGGTTAGACCCAATTCGTGAGAGCGAAACTGGAAAAATGACCATCTTAAGGGTGGTCATTTTTTTTGCAAAAAAATTTTTTAGTCAATGATCTTATGCTTGTAAATAATGCGGAGAGGTTTAAAATCTGGCTTAGAACTTCTTAATAAAATGAGAAATTCCTATAAAAACAAGAAGGGGCCCGAATGGGCCCTTCTTTATTAGGTAAAAGCTTCAGGTACTGTCAAATCACCTTCATTGGTAACAATCACTTGCTGAACTCTGCGTGATTCATCTTTAACAAAAACAGTGACTTTGTTGGCGCCCAATTCTTCAATATTTTCATGGCGCCAAATATCCACTGCTTTTTTCGCAGCAGCGCGAACGGTTGGTGCCTTGATTTCTTTTCCGTCGCCTTGATCCTGGTTAGCATGCCAGCAAATAAATTCGTGCTCATGAATCATGAGTTCCTCCTTGGAGGAGATAACTTACAAAAGCTCTGAGAGTCATGGCAAAAGCACTGCTATACTTGCTACTAGTCATCGAGCCAAAATAATCTCATCCCTTCATCTGAAGTATATTCCCACACTGGCGGTGCTTCAGGCAAAGTTTCACCCTTAAGATAGGCAGCATAGAGGGCAAAGATTCTTTGCATTTCATTTGGATCATCAGAATTGGCGACCCAGTGACCACTAAAGTTCCAACCCGAAAAAGTAGCCCAGTTATTATTCGCGGCCGTGAGGAGTGTTCCGGGACTTGCTCCTGGACGGGCAATCATATTTTGCTCTATGGAGAGTTCCATGCAATTATCGGCGCCAGGTATTTTAAAGGTGGAAGTAATGTAACCGGCAAAAGGTAGAAATCCTGTTTTATCATTAAACACCCCATATGCGAGAGGATTTCCCTGGGATCCTGTTTGCCATGGGGTTTGAAGCATCCAATTTGCTGGGTCCACGTAACAATAGGTCGCATCAGTGGAAGTTGTAATCGTGGTATTAAACGGATAGAGCCACAGTCCTGGAGTTGAATAATAGTTTTCCGTTACCTGTGCCGCGCTACTACCAAAGTAAGTTCCTACGGTAGCACTTACATCAAACTCGTTGGACCCTCGGCCATGCAAGGTATTCATGACTTGGATCTGTCCGTTATTGATAACTCTTCGAACAATACCAGAGGAGTAATTCAGGCTGACCACTCCGGCAATTTGAGAAGTGTTAGTGGAAATTCGGCCATGTCTAATATGGACATCTTCAATTGTTCCAAGATTGGCCGAAGCAAAGAGAGCGAGACTTGAGCCATCTGCATTTAGAGAATTAGCATTATCCCAAATGTTTATATTGTTTTCCACTTGAGAAATCTTACCGCTGGTATTGTTGGTGACTACCACTCCACCTACTTGCATAAGGTAATAAGTGGCAGGATCTGAGTTCGTGATTCCTCCATTTAAACGAATATTGGAAATTTTTCCATCATTAGTGTTGGCAATACCACCAGTATAGGCGGTTGTTCTCATTTGCAGATCAATGCGGGCCTTATTAAGTTTTCCGGTGGCAGAAATAAATTTGAAGAGGCCACCAGAGTCGGCAGAAGTTCCATTAAACCAACTCAGTCCATCCACTCCGAGGTGTTCAACAGTTCCAGAAAGAGTCTGGGCAATTAAGGCGGTTGGACCATTTCCGTGAACAGAGCTTCCCAGGAAAGAAATATTTTTGATTACACCACTGACTTCATTAAATAATGAAATACCGCTTGCGCCAATGAGTTTTAAACCAAGGATTCCAAAACCACTTCCATCAAGGGAGCCTGTGAAGTTGGGTCCGATGTTGTTAAATCCGGGAGCAACGACAAAACCTGCCAGTTTATAATGGGCCCCAGGAGAAGTTTGCATCTCTGTCAGATGATTAGGGTTACAAACCAGAATTGGGTTTGTGATTGTGCCTCGAAAGTAGGGACTGCTCATTTGGTTGGCCGCACTTAGGTTGGCGCCATTTTGTCTGCAGGGATGAGTGGTTTCTGTTAAAAGTCGAGGATGATCTCCCGCCACAGTCTGATCGAAGGCCGTGCCTAAATTCGGGAAAGCATTGGAAGTAAAATGAGACGAGAGAAATGCTGAAATTCCAACGCTCGTAGTACTCAATGTTCCGGATAATCCCAGAGGAGGGTAGTAAACATCGACAAAGTCTGAGTTAGAGAGCCCATTCATCTGTCCCGCCACTTCCGAAATTTGACAGTCAACATTGTTCCATAAACAGGTGTGCGAAATATCACCGGTAAAAAAGCTTCTTTGTACTTTATGGGTTCCAGCGGTACCAGTTACGATTCCAAAGAGTCCACCCACCACAGGAGCAGCATTTCTTTCCATGGAATAAATTCCGGCCTGGGCATAACTGTCACTGAGATTTGAATTATAAAAATAGCCTACCAGACCACCAATGGAATTTTGTCCTCGTACATATCCTTCGAAGCGGGATTTACTGATAGTGCTATTATCGGCCCCACCCAGGAGACCTCCGGCAAAGGAATAATTGACCCCTTGCCATTGATTAATGGCCCCTTTCACTATTCCGCTGACTAAAACATTACTAATAGTAGAATTATATGAATGACCAGCGAGGCCTCCAACACTTCCTCGATCTGCTACGAGATCAGTTCCTTCAATGATGACATTATCGATGACGGTGTTAAATGCATAACCAGTCAATGTTCCCGCATATTCTCCACCCAGCGAATCTCTCTCTCTTGCGTCAATCGATGCTTTGATAATTTTAATATTTTTCAGTGTTGCTGCTGAAGAAGTACGACCTGTTAAGGCCCCCACATATGTTGCCCCGGATATCTCGGGTTTTTCGAGGATAATATTTTTAATAATTCCATTGGTGGTAGCAAACATTCCCACTTCATTGGACTGCTCTAAACGAATGCGCAGACCTTTGATTTTTTTGTTATTACCATTGAATGATCCGGAGAAAGAACCAGGAGTGGTGGTATGACAATTAGCAATTGATGCTCCAATCGGGAAAAAGTTTGAGCCTTCTTCCAGACATGAATACCAGGAAGGAGTGCTTAAAGCTGTAAGACCCTTACTTAAATGATTCAGATCAATGTCGTTTAGAAGTTTATAATGCTTGGTTGGATCACTGGTTACCATCGCCTGGAGCTGGGCCGCTGTGCAGATGAGGTATTGTCTTCCAGCACTTCCGTTACCAGCAGCATAAGGTTGAGCGGCGGGTGAAGTTAATCTTAAACCTGAACAAATAGTTAAAGGAGAAATTTCCACATAGAGCTTATGTCGGGCCGAGGCCATAGAAGGATCAGTGACCGCTTTTAAATTTGGTAAAGAGCTTCTCACTCCATGGGCCAGTTCATAACTGACCTTGCCCTTAGATGAGGTCAGAGTGGCATCGCAGTCATTAGTTCCAAAAAAGACATCGAGCGTGAGGTGAAAGGGAGTAGCTCCAAGAATACCACCTGGAAGTGCTGTTGCCTCAGTGAAGGCCAGTCCAGATTCTTCCTGAGCTGCCATCGGTTCACCGCTAAAACAGGCACTAGGAATTTCATCCGCTAAGAAATTATTTGCACCTTTGATTCGATCAAAGGCCCGGGCCCGAAAGCGGTAAGAAACCCCGCTACCTTTACCACTTTTACGATTGGGATTCGACAGATCATCCGTACACGCATCAGTATATGTCGAAAAGGTAGCGTCTACCTTTTCGCAAAATTCCAGTTTTGTATTGGGAAGAATATAGGGGGAAATTCCTCCTGTAGCGGCTCCACCGCTAAATTCGGTCTGCGCACAAAAAGCATTGTCTAAGGCGAGATCTACGGCAACCGGATCACCCGTGAGGGAAGCTTTCCCCAGGGCACAGCTTGGAGTGCCGGCGAGAGTTTGACTCCAGGCCATGGCATAGAAAGTCCACTCGCCATTGGGTAGGTTAACACTCACTTCGCTTGAACCTTTTAGAATGCGGCCAAAGGTTTGGCCATCGGGTCCTTGTCCCCAGATCATCAAACCACCAGCGGCCATAGGAGAGCTGGCGATGTCACCTAAGGCAAAGGTGTTAGTGATTTTCAAATTGGCGTTTGATCCAGATTGTGAACAAGCGGTAACAGCTAGTAGCGACAATAGGATTAAAACGTTAAGCATAAGTATTCCCTTACTTTAATAGAGCATCACTTTCTCCTCGGTATTTGAGCGATTTTTTTTACTTAATCTTAATTAATCGTATTAGTCGGCCAATCGGGGATTGTGCTAGGATCGAATCTATGAAAACAGGTTTATCCCTCATTAATCCTTATACTATTACTCAGTTTCTCGCTTGCTATGAAAAAAACGCGCCTTTTATGGTTCGCCCTCAAAGTGAGATCATTAAACCCTTGGTGGAACTGCCCTTTCTGGCTTCATTGGAAGCTCTGCTCAATTCCTGGCCCCACCCTGTTCAGGCCCATTTGCCTGATGTGCGGGACGAGGCGAGCTCCATTGAGACCACTACTAAAGACGCGCTGAAATTATTTAATAACGGCATGGGGCTGCTCTTTAATGAGGCACACACCATTTCGCCACTTCTGACAGAGTGGTTAGAAAATCTCCGAAAGGATTTGGGTTTATCGGCAATGACTATCGGGCGTTGTCTTATTTACGCCACTCCTGATGGTAAGGGCACCGCCCCCCATTTTGATCAGAATATGAACTTTGTGCTACAGATTCATGGCACGAAGAAATGGAAAATTGCTGCCAATCACGATGTGATTAATCCCCTCACCAGACACACCATGGGTCTCGAACCAGATCCCGAGATGATGAGCTATCTGGAAGGACCGCTTCCGACCCAGATGCCAGAGGATGCCCAGGAGTTTGAACTCACTCCCGGCTCAGTGTTATTTGTGCCCAGAGGTCAGTGGCACTCAACAGAGGCCGCCGGGGACGCCTTGGCGCTTAATTTTACATTTACTCCACCCACCTGGATTGATCTCTTTACCGCGGCGATGAGAAGTCGCCTGGCCCTTATGCCTGAGTGGCGGGAGACGGCCAGTGGAGTGGCCGATGAAGACAGACGGCCCCTGGCCCAGCATAAATTCGACTACTTGCTCTCAATACTCGCCCAGGAACTCCCTCATTGGAGGGCCAGCGATGTTCTGGATGCGACGGATCCGGAATTATGAGGTAATTGGGTGAGCTCTATGTTACATTCGGCCCCATGAGAAGACAGAACGATCCTAGTGGCCCATCGAAGGCCTTATTTAACTGGTACCCGGGCCACATGGCCAAGGCCTTAAGAGAAATCAAACAAAAACTTAATATGGTGGATATCGTGCTCGAGATCCGCGATGCCCGTGTGCCGCTCGCTTCGGGTAACCGAAATCTATATGAAGGGCTGGGACAAAAACCTAAGCTCATCGTTTTAAATAAAGTAAACCTCGCTGATGAGGAGATTGTTGCGAAGTGGGCCGAGTGGTTTGAACAGCAAGGGACCCCATTTTTTTTCGTGGACTGCTTTGATAAGTCGGCGATCAAAAAGGCCGTGAGCATGGCCCGCCAAATTGTGGAAGACAATCGCCGAAGCTGTAATCCTGATTTGCTTGAATCCAAGGCAAAACTAAAACTCATGATTGTGGGGCTTCCTAATACTGGAAAATCAACTATCATCAATCAGCTCGCTAATAAGAATGCAACGAAAGTGGCCGATAAGCCGGGCCAGACGCAAATTCAGCAGTGGATTTCCGTTGATAGCACTATTGAACTTCTGGACACTCCAGGAGTTATGCCTCCCCAGGTGGATAAGGAAGAGCATGGGCTGTGGTTAAGTGCCATTCATGCCATTCCTGATGATATTGCCGGAGAAGAGACGGTGGCGGTGTTTATCGTCAAGCATCTCCTCGCCCGTAAATCTCAGGAGTTTTTGGATCGTTTTAAACTAGAGTCTTTTGACATCAGTATTGATGATGCTTTTCTGGGAATTGCTAAAGTGCGCGGCTGTTTACGCCAAAAAGGTCTGCCGGATCTAGACCGAGTTTACAAGATTGTACTGGCGGAATTCCGCAAGGGCGAGCTGGGAAAAACTTGTTTTGGATTACCGCCGAAGTAGGCCACGGACCATTTCACTAAGCTCGGCATGCTCATTGAGATTTTGATGCTTAAGGTAGCCCTGGAGAAGTATGGGGGCCTTTTTGTTGATCTCGATGAGAATCATTTCTTTTTTATCCTCTGAGAGATTCTGTTTAGTGAGAAGCCTCACCAGTGAACGAATCCGCCAGTAATCCATCGCCGGATACTTGGTGGAGAGTTGGTCTTCATGGCCTCCGTACTTTTTCACCAGATGATCAGAGATAAATCCCACTTCCTCGGTGGCGAGAATTTTTAACCATAAATCATAATCTTCACAGACAATGAATTCCTCATCAAAGTGGCCGTGTTCTTCACAGAGTTCGCGCTTCATCATCACCGTGGAAGGAGAGATGAGGCACATCTCCAGGGAGCGGCGAAAAATATCAAAATTACTTTTATCAAACTTCTGCTTGGGATTAACTCTCACGCCGTTTCGAATCCACATCTCATTACTGTGAACGAATCTTAAAGCGGGGTTTTCGCTCAGGAAGTTGACCTGGGTTTGAAGTTTCTGGGGCAGCCATTCATCATCCGAATCAAGAAAGGCGATCCAGGGGGCGCTGGAAGTCTTGATACCTAAGTTGCGGGCGGCACTGACCCCTTTGTTGTCCTGTCTTAAATAATGAACGTTAGAAGCGCTGGAGTACTGGGCCATCTTGTGGGCAGTATCATCAGTGGAGCCATCATCTATAACATACAGATTAAAATGCTTATGCTTTTGCCCGAGTACTGACTGGATAGCTCGGTCAAGAATAGAGGCGCGATTAAATGTGGGGAGAATAACATCAATTAACATCTTGGCCTAAAGTGTAACACTTGTTCTGCCTTAAGTCTTGGTCATCCCCTAAAAAGGGTTCTTAATAGAGTGGAGCAGGAGGGCCTATGGGATACACAAATCGTTTTGGATCTGACCGGGGACCATCTTACGGAGATGATAATTTATATCTCGACCGTGACTACAATGTGGGCGGAGGAGTCAGCATGGAAAATCATGAATGGGATCGAGGCTTCGGGCATCACAAAGAGGCAAGTTATTATGGCAAAGGGCCTAAGGGGTGGAAACTTTCGGACGAGCGCATTTGGGACAATGTCTGCGAAGCCTTAACGCGAAATATGTATGTGGACGCAACCGATGTGGAAGTGGAAGTCTCCGACGGTTGGGTGGTGCTCAAAGGTTTTGTTGAGACCCGGAAAATGAAGCGTGAGGCAGAACGTTGTGTGGAAGGGCTCTTAGGAGTTCTCGATGTGCAAAACGAAATTCGCATTAAGGGCAACGGGGAGAGCGTATGAAGTATTTGGGAATTTCTCTGATCCTGATTGCCTTGGTGTTTTTAGGCACCACCATGCTGGCAAAAGTTCTCCCGGATAACTCCCGTGAGGCGGGGCTCGAGAAGAATTTTGAGCATGAACGCAGCCAGATGATCCAGGCCCAAGAAGAGCCCTGAACCTCTTTACTCCTCGAGGTAACCCATAATTTGTGCTCTGGCAATTTGGTAATCTTTCTTGATGTCAGCATAACGAAGTTTTGCCTCAACGATGCGCTGGAACGCCTGCAGAACATCAGGAGAATTCTTGATGCCTCTCATGTATTCACCCCAGACATTTTCATAATAGCGCTGAGCAATCTTGTTGTTATCTTCTGCCGAGTGAACGAGATCATGGTTTAGAACATAAAGCTCATAAGAGTTTGCGTACCCTGATTGAATTTCTAATTTCCTTTGTTCCTTTAAATGGGAAAAGGACATGGTTCGATAGGCCTGGGCCACAGACGTCGTCCGGGTTTGGTAACCATCAAAAAAGAAGGTTAATTTTAACCCTAAGACTTCCCCTTGGTCCCGGTCCATTTCATTGGTCTGATCAAGAGTTTGGAAGCGGGTGGTTTTGGCCCCATAAAGGTCAAATTGGGGCGCCCACCATCTGGAGTTAAGTGTGCTCTCAAATTCAAATGATGATTTTAATGCTTCGAGAATTTTGATTTCCCGGTGATTATCACCAGTAAAACCTTGGGCATCAAAACTATCTAAAACGTGTTCGGGTTCATGAACATTAAGCTCCGGCACATCATAGATGGTATTTAAAGGGTGATTCAGTAAAGCTGTCATGGCCCTCATGTTATTGGAGAGAATGATTTTCGCTTTTTGAAGATCTTGCACCAGCTGGATTTTGGTCTGGTTGAAATCGATTTCATCAGTCTTGGTCGCAAGATTATTTCTGATCTTCTTTAAGGCCGATTTGAGATTTGTTTCATTAAGTTTAAGAGCGGAATCTAAAACACTGATGACTTCTTTTTGAAAAATCATTTGCCAGTAAAGAGTTCGTGCCTCGGTTAAGACACTAAACTTAGAGTTTTGCAGTTCCGACTCTGCTCTGTTAAATTTAGCGGTTCGGGATTTTTCCTGAAGCTCGTCACGCCCACCGTTGAAGAGATTAATCGATGCCATGGCGGTGGCATAACCATAGGTATTAGAGATATCGTCTTGCGGAGTGCCGTCAGTGTTCTCATAACCTACGTTTAATTGCAGGCGAGGCAAAAATGATCGGCGCAAGTGACCTAATTCGGTCTGACTGGCCTCGATATCGGTCTTACTGCTAGCGATGCGTCCGTTTCTGCTCTCGATGAGAGCTGGCAGATCCTTCTCGTCTAGTTTTATAGTTGCCGCCAATGAATTGGCGGCGGTGAAAAAAATAATAAATGGTAAGGCCTTAAACATAAATTAATCCAGGTTATCAAATCCTACAAATAGCTTCTCAGTCCCTTTAGTAAAAGTGACATAGATATCAAAGGGTCTCTTTTTTTGCTTAGGGATTTTTCCCATAAAGTGATCACCGTGGGCCATTAAAGAAAACTGATCTTTAGTCTTGGCCCTTCTGTTTTCTACTGTCCCTTTGGCTTCTTTGGAATACCCCTCAAGTTTTACTTGGGTCATTTTTAAATCATAAAGATAAAGTCTGACGGTACCATCTTCTGAGCGGACAATCTCCGCTTTCATGAGAGGAGGATTGTGCTTTGTTTTTGCCTGCATCTTGGTTTCACTCACCACGTTGCCGAGGATGCCGCCGAATTTGGAAAGTTCCGTAGGCATGTCACCATGGCCTTCATGGGCCAGAGCGAGGGCACTAAATAGTAAAGTAAGACCAATCATTAACGATTTCATAGAAGCTCCTTATTGAGATGTTTATTTCTTTCATGGTTAAGCCACTTCATACTGGATTTCTTTCCAAAATGATAAAAGATCGTAGGAGTGACGATGAGATCAAGGAGGGTAGAGGAAAGGACACCTCCGATAATCACCACACCCACGGGATAGAGAATCTCCTTACCTGGCTCCCCTTGGGAGAGGGCCAGAGGAATCACCGCCAGAATCGAAGGCACGGCGGTCATAAGAACCGGAATCATTCTTTCCACAGTTCCTCGGATAACCATCTTTTCCGTGAATTCTTCGCCTTCTTCTTTTAAAAGATGAAGGTAGTGGCTGATCATCATAATGCCATTACGGCTGGCAATCCCACATAAGGTAATGAAGGCCACCAGAGTTGCCACCGAAAGAACTCGCTCGGTGATGAAAATGGCAACGATACTGCCAATGAGGGCCATGGGAACGTTCAGCATGACCTGCAAAGAAAGAATGCTTGATTTAAAATGAATATAGAGTAGGAAGAAGATTCCCAGCATGGAGAAAATACTTAAGATTGAAATCATGCGGGAAGCACTTTGTTGGCTTTCAAACTGCCCGCCGAGTTTTATGTAGTAGCCTTGAGGAAGTTCAACGCCAGCAATCTTTTTATTAATTTCATCCACCACCGACTGCAAATCTCTTCCCGCGGTGTTGGCGGAAATGATGATTCGTCTTTGAAGGTTTTCCTTGTTGATCATGTTTGGGCCAGTGCCCTCATAAATATCCACTACGTCCCGGGCCTTGACGTGGTCACCACTGGGAAGAATCTTAACTAAGGTGTTCTCAATGGACTCAGGTGTGGCGCGCGATTTATCATCTAAGCGGGTAAAAATATCAAAGACCTTTTGTCCTTCTATGATCTTTCCCACATAATCACCATTTAAAGCAATTTCCAGTTCCTCAGTAAGGCTTCCCACATTAATTCGGTTAAGACCGCTAAGCTCCCTGTCCACGACCATTTTAAGTTGTGGTACCGAAATTAATTGCTCCACCTGCAAATCAACGAGTCCTTCTGTGCCTTCCACAGAGCGACTTATTTCATTAGCGAGACGTCTGAGTTCGGCCAGGTCTTGCCCAAAAATCTTGATGGCGATTTGAGCGCGAACACCAGACAGAAGATGATCCAGACGGTGACTAATGGGTTGCCCGATATTCATGAAAACCTCGGGATCACTTTCTTTGGCCTTCTTACGAATCTCTTCCAGCACTACTTTTCGGTCCCGGCCTCCAGCTTTGAAGTCCACGTCAATTTCACTGTAATGAACTCCTTCAGCATGCTCGTCTAGTTCGGCCCGGCCGGTTCGCCTGACGGTGCTCTTAACTTCAGGTACTGATAAAATCAATTTTTCAATTTCATTGGCCTTTCTGTCAGATTCATCAAGTGATATTCCTGGGCGGTATAAGGCGTTGATCGTGGCCGTTCCCTCGTTGAATTCTGGGAGAAAGTTTTTTCCCATTAAAGGCACCAGGGCCAGAGCACCAGCGAGAAGAGTCAGTCCTCCAAAAATAACCAGGTAGGGATGCTTGATGGTTTTTCCTACGATGTCTTGGGCATGACGTTTAATGAAAGAAACCAGCAGAGAGTCCTTTTCTTCACTAATAGCTTTAAGCTTAGGAAGAAGATAACTACAAAGTGCGGGAGTGAGAGTCAGCGAAACCACTAAAGAGGCCAGCAAGGAGACGATATAAGCTATGCCCAGTGGTGCAAAGAGTTTTCCTTCAATTCCATCGAGGGCAAAAAGCGGCACGAAAACCATCGCCACGATGGCGGTGGAGAAAACAATGGAGTTTCTGATCTCTGATGATGCTTCATAAATCACCACCATGGAATTTCGAGGACTGGCCAGTTGGTTATTCTCCCTGAGTCTTCGAAAAACGTTTTCCACATCGACGGTGGCGTCATCAATGACTTCACCGATAGCGATGGCCAGACCCCCTAAGGTCATGGTGTTGATGGATAGACCAAAGAACTTAAAGATAAGTGTCGCCACGATGAAAGATAGGGGGATGGCGGTGAGAGTAATGAAAGTCGTTCGAGTGTTGACTAAGAAAGCAAAGAGGATAAGGCCTACCAGCACGATCCCTTCGAGCATTGCCTCTTGCACGTTATTTACCGAATTTTGAATAAAGTGGGCCTGCTTAAATAAGTTCTTCTCAATAATAATTCCGGGAGGAAGAGTTTTTTGCAGATCTTCAGCGAACTCATCAATTTGTTTGGTTAAAGTGATAGTGTTAGCACCCGGCTGCTTTTGAATGGAAAGAATGACTGCAGGGGAGGCGTTAATACTACTCTTACCTCGTTTGATGCGACTGCCGATTTTGACTTCGGCCACATCTTTGACGTAAACGGGTCTGCCTAACACCTGACCGATCAGGGTGTTTTCAATGTCCTCAATAGATTCGACCCGTCCAATAGGACGAATGAGGAGTTCCTTCCCTTCGGCATCAAGAAAGCCCCCGGTGGTATTTTGACTGATGGAAGAGAGAGATTTTTTAAGGGTCCCGAGGTCAATTCCCATCTTGAGAAGTTTTTCGCTGGAGAAGAGAATCTGATACTGCTTAACGTCTCCACCCATGACAATAACCTGGCTAATGCCCGTGAGGGCCATGAGACGTGGGCGCACCACCCAGTCAGCAACAGTTCGAAGCTCCATGGGATCAACTTTATTGTCTTCCGATCTTAATCCTAAAAACTGGATTTCACCCATGATCGATGAAGTGGGGGCCATGATGGGGACTACATTTTCCGGCAAACGGTCCTTAGCAATTTGCAGTCTTTCATTTACAAATTGACGGTTCCGATAAATGTCGGTTCCCCATTCGAACTCCAGATAGACAATGGAGAGTCCCATCCCGCTGGAAGAGCGAATCCTTTCCAGCCCAGGAATTCCATTGAGAGATGTTTCCAGGGGAAGGGAGATGAGAATTTCCACTTCCTCGGGGGCCAGCCCCTGGGCCTCGGTCATGACGGTCACGACTGGTCGGTTTAAATCTGGGAATACATCAACCGGAATTTTAAAGGCAACAAATCCTCCGTAGACAAAAATAGCGATGGCCATGATGACCACAAAAAGTCTGTTTCGGAGGGAAAATTTAATAATCCAGTTAAGCATTTAAATCTCTAGTGGTTGTGATGAGAGTGATCAGTAGTTGGAGTAGGAGAATTGGTTTTCTCAAATGATAAAGGTAGCGGATATGTTGCCTCTTTTCCAACAACTCCATTACGCACGGCCTTAACACCGATTTCTGCGAGATGAGTTAGTTTGGCGGGAATTGGGCAAGCGAAGTGATCTTGTTTTTTTACACAAGAAACCTCTTTATCTTGAAGAAGGACAGTGACTTGGGAATTTACAGTGGTGGGATTTTTAAAACTCACATCAAGTAAATAAACCTTGGCCGACTGGGAATTCAAAACAAGTTCAGTATGAAAGGCCCCGGGCATGCGAATATGACCACCATTGGGTCCGGGTTTATTTTCACCATGGGCAAAAGCACTGATCGAACTCATAACTAAGAGCGAAAGTAAAATTTTCATATAAGTATTCTCCTGCTTCCAAGACGTAAGCAAAAGATTTTTGTGACATATGGGTGAAAAAAATTACTTTAAAAGTGAACGTATTCCCAGAATGGCCCAAACTGCCAACACAAAGGGAGCAGTTAAAATTGGAAGTCCGATCTTTGCCAATGCGTTGCCGAGAAGTTCTTGAAAGACCAGAGTGAGAGCAATGCCTGCTATGGTTCCTCCCAACGCTTCAAACCCTTTTTTAAGAAAGACACTCCCTAAGGCAATGGCCGTTAAAATAGCATTATAACTATAAAGGCCTTGACCCAAGAGATGAGGATCAACTTCTCTACCGTAGGCCACAATAAAAGTTAGAATTACGGCCAGCAGCGAATAGAGTCCGCCCTGCCACGAGTTAAAGAAAAGGCTCGCTAGTATCAGAGCTCCTGTCAGTGAATTTTCTAAAATAAAGACTTGTGAAAAACTTTTCAGAGATCCCTCTATTAAATCTTTCGTAGCGGGTGAGGGAAGTAAATTCTGCTTAAGCTCAGGAAAATAACGGTGAATAATGAAAAGCATCATCCAGGTGATGAGAACGAAAGGAAAAGTAAGGGTCGGGAGGTTTAGCTTTTGAGGCATCTTTTCGGTGATTATGAAGATCATCAGGACCGATAGAGCTGTGCCCAGTAGGAGAGGCCCGATCATTAGTGCAGAAGGTCTTAAAAAAACGGCTCCGGCAATTCCAATGAGAAGAGCGTTATAGCCATAATGACCATCTTTTATGAGTTGGGGATCGGCCTTTATAAGCCGAGCAAAAATATTTGCGGTGATGCTGCAAAAAAGGGCACTCACCAGAATCGTAAAATCACGATCCACAAAACTTGCCAGTCCGATTCCGATTAAAAAGAGTCCTCCTGATAAAGGAGAATTCTGAAACATCACCTGAGCTACACTTCTTAAATTTTTAAAATCCATAATTTTTATCTTACATGGCCTTCATGACTAGTGCCATTAATTAAATTTACTTAACCCATCTTTAGAATCAATTTTGTGTTCCGCCAATCCTATCTTTGTTAATCAAACTGACCGTAGATAAAAAGTACTTCTGTAACGAAAAGGGGATAGTCATGGACTACAATTTTAAAGGGATCCTTTTTGCTTTAACAGTCACGCTGTGTGGATTAGGTCCGTCTTGGGCAGCAATTGATAAAGAGGGAAATGGTAAACCTCCGGATCGAACCATTGATCTCAGTAATAAGAAGCTATTTACTGAGGGCCGAAAAATTTTCCGTTTTGATTCTTTTGGTTCAGAAGCCTTCTGGGGTGATCAGTTACGAATCCACGATGCCATTAAAGGCCAAAAAAATGGAGGAGTCGGACCGGGAGTAAGTCCTAAGGTTGCTCTTAGTGTTGGACTCAAAGTGGATATTTCAAAATTAGATCGCCTCATGATTGAGGCGATCCGTGAAGGAACCGCGGATCTTGATGACCCGAATACCACGTTGGCCCTTTTAAAGGCCAACGCCGTCGTGGGTTTAAAAGGAGTCTTTAAAGGTAAGAATCTCACCTCGGTGGGTGTCACCTGTGCTCTTTGCCATTCCACTGTTGATAATTCACTGGCACCGGGTCTGGGACAGCGACTCGATGGCTGGCCTAACCGTGACTTGAATATTGGAGCGATTGTCAATCTCGCCCCCAACAAGGCCCCAATAGCTAACGTTTTAGGGGTGAGTGAGGAAACGGTCTCGCAAGTTCTGACTTCCTGGGGACCAGGTCGCTACGATGCCGTTTTATTGATGGATGGTAAGGCCTTTAGACCCGATGGAAAAACCGGGGCGACCGTTATCCCGGCGGCCTTTGGTCTGGCGGGAGTGAATCTTCATACCTATAACGGTTGGGGAAGTGTTTCTTATTGGAATGCTTATGTGGCGGTGACACAAATGCATGGCCAGGGAACCTTCTTTGATCCAAGACTCAATGATCCGGTTAAATACCCAGTAGCAGTCAGAAATAATTTCTGGAACGTTCGCAGTAAAAAGGATTTGGTCTCTTCTAAACTTCCCGCCCTTCATCACTATCAGCTGGCAATTCCTGCGCCCTCGCCTAGTAAAACGAGCTATGATGGAGAGATGGCCAAAAGAGGAAAAGTTGTTTTCGAAGGGAAGGCCAAGTGTATCACCTGTCACGTTCCTCCAACCTACAGTGAGCCGGGGCATAATATGCATACCGCCCAAGAACTGGGAATTGATGACTTCCAGGCGAAGCGTTCACCGGATGAAGGTTACCGGACGACACCTCTTAAAGGGTTATTCACCCGCTTAAAAGGTGGTTTCTATCACGATGGAAGATTTCCGACCTATCGCTCGGTGGTTGACCATTATGACCAGGTCAGAAAATTGTCTTTGAGTGAAGATGAAAAAGTAGATTTAACTGAGTATTTGAAATCGTTCTAAGATAAAGCGTGTTCCATCAGAAATTTTCTGGTGGAACACGCTTTATTACTTCTGACATTTGGGACAGTAGTAGGTTCCTCGCCCGGCAAGTATTATTTTCTTTACCGTGGTCACCTTACACATCTGACAAATCTTCTGATAGAAGACCACTAAGTGTTGAACCCCTAAACCTTTCTCCCCAGTGGAGTCCCGGTAGCCACCTTGAAAGGTGGTGCCACCGGAGGCGATCGCCGGTTCTAAAACTTTCTTGATTGCTTTTAAAATTTTGGGGAATTCATCCTTCTTCACTAATTTACATTTTCTGGTGGGACGTATGCCCGCTCGGGCACAGATCTCATTGGCGATATAATTACCGGAGCCCGCAAAGAGCTTCTGATCCAGGAGAGTCACCTTCAGCGCCCGTTCGGGATAGCGCTTAATCGCCTGGGTGAGATACTCCAGATTAAATGCCGGATCCGCTAGATCCATCCCTAGCTCCGCAAGCTTTAAGGCCGCTTCTTCAGCGGTGTAGTAATACATGTGTCCAAAGCGTCGTGGATCATCGTAGGCAAGGGTATAGGTCTTACCTTTGAGGGTTAAGTGGGTGTGTTTGGAGGTTTTGATTTCTTCACCAATGAGCCAGGTGCCGGTCATGCCCAAATGGGAAAGTAAGTGAGAGCCGTCATCGAAGATGAAGTCGAGCATCTTTCCTTTGCGTTTGATCTCGATGAGGGTTTTTCCTTCCAGCCCAAGGGCCGTATGCAAGATATTCTGCTTCAACTGCGGGGTTGAAGATTGGTGGACTATCTTGAAAGGGAGATAGTGGGAGAGTTGGGATTTTATGGTTTCGACTTCGGGTAGTTCAGGCATGCTTGTTAACCTTTTAATTTTACTAATAAGAAATGGGCCCCAAAGGGCCCATTCCGACTTTTTCCGACTGCATTCCGACTGTTTTATCAAAATTAACTAGATTTGATAAGCTTCAGTCGGAATACATTGTTTAGATTTTCCTCTTCAGTTTTAGGCGTCAGCTCCTTTCGGATATGCTTCATAATCATCTCCGAAAAGTCCTTTTGATCATCCTCATTGCTCTTTGAATAATGATCCGCAAGTTTTAAATCCTTGTGGCCCGTCATCGCTAGCACTGCATCCAATCCGCCTCCAACTTTACGAGCGAGTTTGGCCATCCCGTGTCTCAAGATATGTGTTCCGGTGTAGGGGATGCCACTTTTTCTCTGCGCCTCTCGATAATTAATCTGGATGGTGCAGTAATTAAGAGGTGCTCCTTCTACATGAAACACAAAATTATTCCCTGACAAGCGGAAGGCCTCACGGCGATTAAGTATCTCCAAGATTTCATCGGTAATATACACCGCTCGTGCTTCTCGATTTTTTGGAAAAGGCTTTAACTCGATAAACATTTTATTTGTTGTATCCCAAACGCAGGTATCTTTAATCAGCATCCGGCGATTTCTCAAATCGATGTTTGTCCATTGAAGCCCTGCGATCTCTCCAATACGGCCAGCGCAGAAAAACTGCATCTTGGCCAAATCTTGGTAGAGAGGTCGTAAAAAATCAAAAAACAAAAAAGCATCTTGAAGATTAATCTGCTTAATCTTATCTGGCAGAGGTTTTATAAAACCCATCTTGCGATGTTTGGTTTTAACCGGACAGGTGAGAGCAACCGCCTCTTTTTCAAAATCCTCGCTTTGTTTGTACCAATTAAAAATGGTCACAAACATATTAAGCTCAGTATTGAGGTTGCATCTTCCTGCTCGTCCTCGGCCAGAACCTTGGTATTCCTCAGATGAGTAGTAACTCACTCTTTCAATCACCCACTCAGTAATCCGAGAGGGACTGATCCGATCCATTGGAAGATGCTCCAGCCCCTTCAAGAGTTCATAGCGTCTTGTCCAGACCGATCTCGTGGAAGTGGCAAGACTTGGAAAATGCTTTTTCTGCATTACCTCCCACACTTCCTTTAGGGTCGAGTAGTTACTTTTTTCATCAAGAACTTCCTCGGGGTAAACAATCTTTTCACCGTCGAAGAATTTTTGCCATTGCTTGGCCTCATAAAGAGTCGAGAAGGTTTTTGTGTGTAACAAACCTCGCACTCTTTTTTCCACCATGTACTGGCCGTTCTTTTTGTTTTGGTAGATACCAGTCGTGTTTCTAATCTTTTTGTAATTTTCTGATCTGCTCATATTCATTCTCCTCTAAACCAGGCCATAACCTCGTTTGGAACGAATACTAATCTCCCTTTTCTGCCACGCCTTCGAACCGGAATCTCACCCTCACTTACAAGGTTGTAGACTGTTCCTCGGGCATAACGAGTAAAGGTGCAGACCTCGTCAATTCCCCATATTATCTTGTCAAAGAGCACATCTGACGAAGAACCTCCGCCAGAGATTGCATCATAGCTTAAATTCGGGCATTTGTAATGACGTTTGTCGTCCATTTTTCTCCTTTGTCCTTGAGTTTTCTTGGGTCTTTTGTTTGAAAAATTCCATCACTTCAGGAAGGGAAAAGCGAATATGCTTACCCATCTTAGTAAAAGGAATTTCTCCACGAGAGATCCAAAAATAAATGGTATTCACTGGCACATTGATTCTTTGGGCCAGCTCCTTGGGGTTTAGATAATCACTTTTATGCATGAGCGTTTGTTCCTCTCCAAGAAGCATTTGAGTAAGTCCAACCATCAAAATCCATGGTGACTTCTCGCTCAAAGGCAGCACAATCAGGCAGATCAAACTCAAGGCGATCAAACCATTTTATGTTTTCATGATTCTTGTTGCCCAAGTACTGCCGTTTAATTTTGCTGGCAAAATCTTCAAAATAATTTGTGGTGGAGAGACCTTGGTAGTTTGCTTGCTTTGGTTGACAAAGAACAACCTCCATCTTGCCACTTTCTGTTTCATAAATCTCGACACCACAAATCGCTTTCTCAAAATGCCCATCCATTGTTACATCTTGTTTCACTGTTAGACCTTTTCTCTTATTCATACTTCTTCCTTTTTTTGCGCGTTATAGGCCCGCTTCCTGACCTCCTGCTCGAATACTACGTAGAGAGGGGGAGGTCAGGAATAAGGGCCGCATTTCGTGTTAAATTTCAACTCATTACCTATCCACTTTTGAGACAACTAGAGCGCATTACCCTCGTATTACCCAAGGAGTGGAAGGGCATTATACTTTCAGTAACTCTTTTAAGTTCGTTTCTCGTCCTCGGTATAAGGCCTTTGAACTTAGGATATTGAATGTCTTGATGCTTATGTCCTTCTCTAAAACAAAGATAAAGCGCTCCGTATTTATTTGATCTTGGAGTTCATCTAAGTAGCGAGTGTAGGCATTAAACACACTGGGCTTGTCAGTTATGTAGATGACGTTATTAATTATTTTTGAGTCATCATGACATTTAAAAATCTCCTTAACTCTCATTTTATTTTTCTGAGTCAGCTCAATTTCAATTGCAAGCCTAAAGGGGGTTGTTTTAACTCCTTCGATTAAAATATCGGGAGTCTTCTCCATTAAGGGATAAATCTTTGGGATTTCTTGATCTAAGTAAATGTCAGTTACAAAAGGAAGACCTTTAAATATAAGGGCGATCCTTGTGGCAATCGCATCATGCAAGCGTTGGTCTCTATTCACCGGAAGTAATGATTTTTCATCTCCAATAATCTTTAATGCTTCTGGCAGAAGGTAGATGAATTTTTCATTACTCCAGCTATTGATAAAACTATCGACTAAGCGATTTTTTTCAAGCTTAGTGATGATTTTATAAAAGGAAGAGGAGCTTTTTTGATACTCTGCTTGTTCTTTTAAATCTTTTACACTTAATATCCTCCATTTTTTGAGTGGTGTTAATATTTCAAAATAGCTTGGCGCAATCTTCTCAAGGTAATTCATTCTTTCCCTCCTTTAATTAAAAATGCTTGAGGCCTCATTGCCAGCTATATGATGTTGGATGATGTGTTTTGGGGCCTTCCAGTAGCGAATATTTAAAAGGTCAATTCTTTTAGGTTCACGCTGAAGAAAAACACATTGGCCAACTCTAAGGTTTCTTAAAATATTACTGTGGACTAAAAACTCCTCTACCTCCCTGACTGTTCCCATACTCTGTCTTTGATCATTATCGATCACATGAGTCTTTTTTTCTGTGTTGATAGTTCCAAACATTCGGGCGAAGAACTCTGTGTGAGCTGGCACGATCTGATTAAAAATAAAAAGGTTATTAGTGTTTTCAAAAATCTGAGCGGTCAGCGTTGGGCTGATGCGATCAATATCTGAGGGCCCTTGAGTGGCGTAGGTAATTTCCATCCCAGCTTGGCGGCACTTGTTTTGCAGATCAATAAATCCAGCGTGGATGGTGCTTGAAAGTTCATCAAAGAAAATAGAAATGGGCTTATCTTCTGGATTATTTAAACCCTGCACTTTGCCGATTAAAGATTCCTTAGCGTGAGTCAGAAGACCTCCAAAGAAAATTTTATTTAAGATGCTTCCACTTGAACTGTGCCCCATGGCCGAAATTCCTATATAAAGGCAGGCCTCTTCAATTCGAAGGCGGTTAAAACTTAATATGTCTTTAGATTTTGAATTAAGGAGGCTTCCATATTCAGAAGTCACCACTTTTGAAAGCTGATTATAAAGTCCTTTGATGTTTTTAAAGTTCTTATGCTTCTTTAGCTCTTGGACTATAGCTTCAAGAGTGATGGTGGAATTGGAATATGAAAGAGCACTGAGGACATCATCGAGCGCTTCAATCGATTCATTCTTATAAAAGGGCTCAGACCATTCTAGAGCATTAATAATTTTATCACTTATGTCTCCTAAATTTCCGCCGAGGAGCGGATTAAATGAAGTCTTATGGCCATCAATATCTGAGAAGACATAAAGTTTCTTATTATTGGCCTCACAAATCTTCTTAAAGGTCTTGATGTTTTCAGTACTGGCCTTTGGGTCAAAATAGATCACAGGCATGCCTTTTTTAAGGGCATGCTCAATCAAGAGATAGGTGCAGACCGTTTTTCCGGAACCCGTTGAACCAATGATGGCGGTATGTTTTCTAGTATTAAGCTCAGATGCTTTAAAGGGAGTGTTGTGATTGACTGAGAAGCCTAAGGTACTACTTAATTCACTCGTCTTTTTGGATTTAAGTGCCCGAGCTTTAATGGGGGCCACCTGATAGCGATTAAAAAAACGCACTTCAACATATTGAAAAAGTTTTTTAAGAAGAAACTGAATCAAAGAGGCGATGAGTTTCATGCCTTCTTCTACTATCGGTGTTAAGGTCTCAACGATGGGAGAGACAAGATCTAATTCTGAGCTTTTAGCTTTGTTATTGTTTTTGGACATAGAAACCCCCGAAGGCCTTAAGGCCTAAATTAAAATGAAACTCTAGTTTTGAGTAATGTGTTTATATTCCCTGATTACACTTTCCATGTTTCTCACAATGAGAAAGCCTCCAATTAAGATTCCTGCAAGATAAATGATGAAGCTCAACGGATCAGGGCTTTGAGAATAAAAATAAATATTAGATCCAGTGATAGTGATAAGTATCCCATACATCACTATCCTTATTTTTTGGTAAAGATTTAAGAGGTTAGTTGCGACGTTCTTTTTCTGTTCAAAGAAATCATTAAAACTTTGGGCCATATCAATTTGATTCATTTCTTTTTTGGCTTTCGAATGAAGCCAGAGCATGATGATAGTAGCAAGAGCCACCAAACTAACATTGATAAAGGTCTCAATCCTTGGATCAAAACCTATAAGAGCAATTCCTGCAAAGAAGAGGGCCTTTAGTTGATATGAATTGCCTTTAAGCTCCCGAAGTTTTTTATCTTTGTGTTCAAGGGCAACCTTTTCTATATCAACAGGAGCAGAGTCTTGATTGATCTGAAGATAGTTATCAATATCTCCTAGTAACTGATCAATATTTTTACTCATACTTCCCCCTTATTGATAAATGCGTTTAATTCTTTTTTTATGATTGAGATGCGATTGGTGATTGTAGCTACTTCTAGACCCATGATTTCAGAAATCACTGCTTGAGATTCTTGCATCAAGTACAAGCTCATGATCTCTCGATCCTTATCACTGAGCTTTGTATTGATATAATCCATCACAATACTCAGATCATGATTAGCATTTGGTTTTTCGATATGATGAATTTCAGCGTCTTTAGTTTTTTTATCGAAGATTCGTTTCTCGGCTATTTCTTTTTGAATATGAGAGGCGGTGACATTCGTTGCGATACGCTTTATCCATGCATCAGCATTGACTGAATCTTTTTTACTAAAGTTGTCGCTTGAGCTATAGAGGTTAAGAAGAATATCGTTGATCAGTTCTTCGCACTTAGCTTGATCCTTTTCGCAGATACGGCACTTCTTTTCAATCCATCTCTGGTTTCGTTGTATGGCCTCTAATAATTCACTGTTCATACTCATAAAAATCTCTGTTTCTTGTTCCTCAGTTTTACCAGTGCCAAGAAATCCAAAAACATCACGAAAGAATTCCAATAAAATATGATTATCTCAGAAAAACAGGTACTTACGAGGTGGGCAAAATCGATAGTTAAGAAATCTTAAGTTATTGTCTTTGCTAGTATTTTATTGTCATTACTAATAATTTCTGAAACAATTTTAAGCACTTAGAAAATTCTAGTTTATTACACGGAGAAGTAATGAATCTTGAGGTCATGGATCGATGGTTATCCGTCGTTGAGATTGCTCAATACCTTGGTATTTCCAAAGAAACAGTTTATCGCTGGCTGGATGTCGGAAGAATTCCTGCGCATAAAATCGGCAAACAGTGGAAGTTTAAAGTTTCTGAAGTGGACAAGTGGGTGATGTCGGGGCAGGCGGAAGAAAGAGTAGATCAATTGAGGGATTGCTAATTATGGGCCCATCATTGATTGATATTGCTCCTTCATTTAAGCAAGCTGTAAACAAATGGCCTGATGCAATTGCATTGAAACAGCACTATGACAGCCTTGAATTGGCACACTCCAGTAACAGCAATAGTACAATTGAACTTACGAAATCTTTTTTTGAAACTGTTTGTTACACAATTATTGAAGAGCTTGGAGCTCCTAAACCCACAAGGGCTTCGCCGACAACTTCTGATATCTTTTCATGTGCCAAAAGAGCCTTAAATATTGATTATATTCGCGAGACAAATGGTCTTGGCGATATCATATCTGGTTTTAATAGTTTGTCTGATGGATTAGACAAATTACGTCGATTTGGTGGATCTGCAGCTCATGGTAAAGATGGCTTCATACAACATATTTCAAATTCTCATTTAAGAACACACTTACTTGCAGCAGACTCTCTTGTTTCACTCTTGCTAAACGTTTTGGAAGGTATTGAGCCCAATGTACTTACAACAAGAGAACCTTATGAAAGATTTAATCATTTGAATAAAAAGATAGACCAATATTCACGTATTGAAGCTGAAGTAAATGAAGAATCTGGTGTCCTTGAAATTAAAGTATCGACCACAATCCCAGACTTGGAAGGATTTCGAATAGATGTTTTACCCAGTGCGATCTTATTCGAACTGAATAGACCAGCCTATAAGGATATCCTTCAAGCTTTAAGCTCTCCAGGGGTAGTACTCCCCGTAACTGAACTTGAAGTCGAAGATGAAATGCTGGAAGCTGAGGCAGAGTCACCTGATATTGTAACTGATGTAGAAGAATTGATTCCTGCGGTAACTCAATTATCAACATATGACGGTGCGCTCAGAGATTACTTTGAAGGATTTATTAATTATTTAAGAGAGAAACTAACTCAAGATGACCAAGAAAATGTAGAGTCTGTGGCTTCAACAATCCTTTCAGGTGTTGAGTCTTTAATTGTAGTGGATTGGAAAAGCAGAGACGTTGTTCAATCTCAAATGAGGTTGTTGATAAAGAAAGTGTTACGTGAATTAAGCATAAATGTATCTTCTGACCTGATTTTTGACTTCTTGGTCAAAAGTCTACCAGATCAGATTAAAGGTGTAATTGAATGAAAAGTAAAAAACTTGAAGAAATTGAAAAAACGCTTTGGGCCGCTGCTGATAAACTCAGAGCAAATATGGATGCTGCTGAATATAAGCACGTAGTTCTTGGACTCATATTTTTAAAATATGTATCAGATAGCTTTGAAGAATTTAGAGAAAAACTAAAGAAGGAATTAACTGACCCCAAACACGAGAACTATTTCAAAGGGGCAAGCTCTGATGATATAGAGGAAGAGTTAGAAGACAGAGACTACTATACTTCAAATAATGTTTTCTGGGTCCCTGCTGAGTCCCGCTGGCATGGCAATCCAACGAAAAACATAAAAGGTATTCAGGATAAAGCAAAGTTGCCCACTATTGGTAAAGATATTGATGATGCGATGGAGGCGATTGAAAAGGATAACCCTAAACTAAAGAATGTCCTTCCAAAAGACTTTGCACGTCGCCAGCCAAATATCAGACTTGGAGAGTTAGTTGATTTGATTTCAACCATTGGATTCAATGATTCTGAACACCATTCGAAGGATATTTTAGGCCATGTCTACGAGTATTTCTTAGGTCAATTTGCCTCGGCTGAAGGGAAGAAGGGGGGGCAGTTCTATACCCCTAAGTCAGTAGTTAATCTTATCGTTGAATGTCTTGAGCCGTATGAAGGAAGAGTCTATGACCCAGCAATGGGATCAGGTGGATTTTTTGTTTCAAGTGAAAAGTTTATTGAGGCTCATTCTGATAAAAAGCATGTGAGTATTAATAAAAGAAAGATTTCCCTTTATGGTCAAGAATCAAATCCTACCACTTGGCGATTATCTGCCATGAACATGGCTATCCGTGGAATTGATTTTGATTTTGGTAAGGAGCCAGCAGATACATTCTCTAAAAACCAGCATCCTGACCTAAAAGCAGACTTCATCATGGCCAATCCCCCCTTTAATATTTCTGATTGGGGAGGAGATAAATTAAAAGAAGATCGTCGTTGGAAATATGGTGTCCCTCCAGAAGGGAATGCTAACTTTGCTTGGGTTCAGCACATGATCTATCACTTATCTCCAAAGGGCTATGCTGGAATCGTTTTAGCTAATGGTTCTATGTCTTCTAATACCAATAATGAAGGTGAGATTAGAAAAAATCTAATTGAAGCTGATCTTGTCGATTGCATGATTGCTCTCCCTGGGCAACTTTTTTTCAACACTCAGATTCCTGCTTGCATTTGGATTCTAGCTAAAGATAAATCAGGTAAGGATGGGAAGAGGAATCGTAAGGGGGAAGTCCTTTTTATTGACGCTAGAAATGTTGGGGAGATGATAAATAGGACTCAGAAGGCTTTCTCTGAATATGATTTGACCAGGATCTCAGGTGTTTACCATGGTTGGAGAAGTATTGATGGTAAATATAGTGATCAAGCTGGATTCTCAAAGAGTGCAGATCTAGGGTTGATCCAATCTAATGATTTTGTTTTAACTCCCGGTAGATATGTAGGATCAGGAGAAGCCGAAAGTAGCAAGGAGAGCTATGATGTAGAAATTAGAGAATTAACTAAAGAGATTTCTGCCCTTTTTCAAAAATCTAAGTCTTTGGAGAACGATATCTATAGCAACTTGAAAGGTCTTGGTTATGACATCTAGTTGGAGAGAGCTTACATTAGGAGAGGTTTGCTCTAAAATTACAGATGGGGCACATAATAGTCCAAAGTCAGTTCCGACTGGCAAACCAATGGCATCAGTGAAAGATTTAACATTCTTTGGGATCAATCTTAAAACTGCAAGACATATTGAACGTGAAGAGTTTGATAAACTTGTGAAGCAAGGATGTATGCCAGAAGTCGGAGATGTCTTAATTGCAAAAGATGGTAACTCTGCACTAGATACTGTCTGTAACATAAAAGAGAATGTTGATGTGGTGTTGCTTTCATCAGTTGCAATTTTACGCCCTGATAAGCAAGTTTTGGACTCCGACTTTTTGAAATATTATTTCCGATCTAAAAAAACTATTGAGTATTTAAAAAGCAATTTCATCTCCGGCGCTGCGATACCAAGAGTAGTCCTGAAAGACTTTAAGAAAGCAAAAATTTTTCTGCCTTCTTTGATTGAACAAAAAAAGATATCAAAAATTTTAAATTCTATTGAATGTAAAATTTTTGTTAATAATACCATCAACACTAAACTTGAGCGACTGGCACAAGTCCTTTTTAAGTCTTGGTTTGTTGATTTTGATCCCGTACATGCAAAAAAACTGGCGCTTGAAGCAGGCTTAGCAGCTGATCAGGTTGAACGAGCCGCTATAGCTATCATTTCTGGTGTTTGTAGCCCAATTGATTTTGCTGAGAATTCCAAAGAGATGGATGATTTGCTTTCTCAGAAATTGGCAAAGATGAGTAAAGATGAGCAAGATAAGCTTCGGTCTTTAGCTGCTTTGTTCCCAAGTGAGCTTGAAGAGAGTGGACTTGGGGAGATTCCAAAAGGATGGAAGGTAGATAAAATTGAAAATATTGTCACCCGACTCAAAGCTAAGAGTAAATACACTAAAAATAATATCAAAAAACAAGGTAAGACCATTGTATACGAGCAAGGAGAATCATTGGTATTAGGCTATACTGATGATCCTCCTGACTTTATATGTGGTAGACAATCTCCTAAATTTATTTTTGGTGACCATACTTGTGTGATGAAATTGTCATGTATTGATTTCTCAATATCAGCAAATGTTATTCCATTAGAGGGTAAAGATCTTCCAACTGCCTGGGTTTATTATGCGTGCTTGGGAAAACAACGCTTTGAGGAATACAGAAGGCATTGGGCAGAGTTAATTGTCAAATATGTAGTTGTCCCAGACGAAAAACTGGCAGTCGCTTTCTCTGATTTTCAGCTTTCTCTGCAAGAGCTTATGGAGAATAACTATTTACTCAGTAATCAATTAGGCGAATTAAGGGATACTCTTCTACCTAAGCTTCTAGCTGGCGAATTAGATTTATCAAACATTTCGGTTGAGGGTGATGAGTTATGTTAGAAAATAATCACCTCGAATTTAAGGAGAAATTAACTGCTGAATTAGACTTAGAGAAAGTTGTCGTGGCCTTCCTAAACGCCCCAGAAGGTGGATTTATCTATATCGGCATTACTGACAATGGGAGAGTCGTTGGAGTTGATGATCTTGATGGAGATATGCTCAAAATTAAAGATCGGATCAAAAACAATATTTTCCCCTCGGTAATGGGACTTTTTGATATTATTCATGAAGTTAAGGATGATAAAAATGTCATAAAAATCATCGTCGCAAGTGGTAGTGAAAAGCCTTACTTCAAGAAAAAATATGGCATGACTGATAAAGGTTGCTTTATGCGAATTGGGCCCTCAGTCGAACCTATGCCACAGCAAACGATCGAGAAATTATTCTCTACAAGGACAAAACACTCAATCGGTAAGATCAAGTCCAACAGACAAGATCTGTCATTTGAGCAACTTCGGATTTATTACGAGGAAAAGGGAACTCTTCTCAATAGTAACTTCAAAAGCAACTTAGAACTCCTTACTCCTGAAGGACATCTTAACTATGCGGCTTATCTTTTAGCCGATACCAATAATATTTCAATCAAAGTTGCTAAATATCAGGATACAACCAGAGTGGATCTGATTGAGTCTAATGAATATGGCTATGTATCTCTTATCAAAGCTCTTAAAAACGTTTTAAATAAAATCAATCTTGAGAATAAAACGCTGACTAAAATTACGGGGAAGGAAAGAGAAGAAAAGCGTCCCTGGGAAGAGCGAGCGCTCCGTGAAGCTATTATTAATGCCTTTGTTCATAACGATTATACAACCGAACTAGCTCCAAAGTTTGAGATATTTAGTGACCGTATTGAGATTACTTCAAATGGCTCGCTTCCTTATGGACTAAAACTAGAAGAATTTTTCGAAGGTTTTTCTGTTCCTAGAAATAAAGAGCTGATGAGGATTTTTAAAGATCTTGATCTGGTTGAGCAGTTGGGATCAGGTATCCCTAGGATTCTCAAGTCCTATAGTCGGGATTGCTTCAGATTTACAGATAACTTTTTGAGGATGGTTTTTCCTTCTAGTTTCCCGTTAGTGGCTACCCCGGAGGCTACCCCGGAAGCTACCCCGGAAGCTACCCCGGAAGCTACCCCGGAAGCTGCTTTATTGATGGCCTGTGAGGGAGAAATGAGCCGCGATGAGTTATTGGAGGCTTTAAACCTCAAGGATAAAGAACATTTCAGGAAGGCTTACTTGGCCCCTGCCTTAGATAACAAAATAATAGAAATGACCATCCCTGATAAGCCAAGTAGCCCTAAGCAGAAGTACAGGCTCACGGAGAAGGGCAAGAGGTTAAAGGTTAAAAAATGATTACGGAAGATCAATTAGAAGAGTTATGCATCGATTGGTTCAAAGAGCTGGGGTGGGATTATGAATGTGGCTATGACATCGCTCCAGACTCAGATAATCCTAAAAGAAAGGATTACAAAGAAGTCATCATCAAAGAGCGCTTGCTTGAGGGTTTAACAAAGATCAATCCAGGAATTCCGGCTGAAGTTATCGAAGAAGTGGCTACCCGTATTTCCCGTCCGGAATCCCCCATTCTTATTGTTAATAATCGTCAATTTCACCGCTATATCAACAATGGCGTGCCAGTAGATCTAAGAATAGGGGATCGAGTTAAAGGTGATTTCGTTAAGCTTATAGATTTTGAGAACATTGAAAATAATAACTTTCTTGTAATCAATCAATTCACCATCAATGGCAAAAATGGCAACAGACGTCCAGACCTTGTGGTCTTCATTAATGGTCTTCCTGTTTCAGTTATAGAATTAAAAAATGCTGCTGATGAAAATGCCGATATCTGGAAGGCCTATGAACAGACCATCACTTACAAGGAAGAGCTTCCAGATCTTTTTGCTTATAATGTAGCGACTATCATTTCTGATGGGATGAATGCTCGTATTGGATCAATTACTTCTGGAAAAGAGCGATATGCTTATTGGCGAACAATTAGAACAGAAAAAGATAGGCCAAGTTTTGAATTCGAATTAGAGGTTATGATCCGTGGCTTTTTTAATAGAGAGCTGCTTTTAGATTACATCCGCTACTTTGTGATTTTTGAAGAGAACGCTGGAAACATCATTAAAAAGATTGCTGGCTATCATCAGTTTCATGCGGTGAGAGAAGCTATTGCCAGCACGATTGCGGCTACTCAAGACATTAAAGATGGAAAGTGTGGAGTAGTTTGGCATACGCAAGGAAGTGGTAAGTCTATTTCTATGAGTTGTTATGCAACTAAACTCATGAATCACCCTCGTATGAACAACCCCACCCTGGTGGTGGTGACAGATCGAAATGATCTTGATGGACAGCTATACGATACGTTTTGTAATTCGATTGAGCTTCTACGTGAAGAACCAGAGCAAGCTGATTCTAGGGATGAACTCAGAAAGCTTCTCAATCGTCCTGCTGGTGGGATTATTTTCACTACTATTCAAAAGTTCAGTCTTTTAGATGGCGAAGAGCATTTCCCCATGCTCACAAATCGCAGCAACGTTGTAGTGATTTCGGATGAGGCCCATCGAAGTCAATATGGACTCAAAGCAAAGGTCAGAGCAAAAGATGGGAAGATGACCTATGGCTACGCTAAACACCTAAGAGATGCCCTTCCTAATGCTGGTTTTATCGGATTTACTGGCACACCTGTTTCACAAGAAGATCGAGATACCATCGGGGTCTTTGGTGACTATGTTTCCGTATATGATATCGAACAAGCGGTTAAGGATAAGGCGACAGTTCCAATCTACTATGAATCAAGGCTTGCTGAACTTCAACTTACTCAAAAAGCGAGTGAGCTTGATGAAGAGGTCGATGAGATCATCGAAAAATCAGAAGATGCTAATGATTCTTATGTAAATGAGCAAAAAACAAAGTGGGCCGCATTAGAGAAATTGGTCACCGCTGAATCTCGAGTAAAGCAAGTGGCGAAAAACTTGGTTGAACATTGGGAAGATAGGCTCAATACCATTGATGGTAAGGCCATGATTGTTTGTATCTCAAGAGACGCTTGTGTACAGATGTATAAAGAAATTACCGCTCTTAGACCACAATGGGCCGGAAGCCTTGATGAGAATGGAAGACCTAGCATTAATGATGGTGTTGTTCGTGTAGTGATGACTGGAAGTGCTAGTGATAAAAAAGAGCTCAGGGAGCATGTCTATGATAAGCGAGGACGCAAAAAATTAGAATCTCGCTGTAAGGATGAAAAAGATCCTCTAAAAATTGTTATCGTTCGAGATATGTGGCTCACGGGCTTTGATGCCCCTATGATGCACACTATGTATATCGATAAGCCAATGAGGGGAGCAAACCTCATGCAGGCCATTGCTAGAGTTAACCGTGTATTTAAAGACAAACCTGGTGGACTAGTGGTGGATTATCTAGGAATCACTAATGAGCTTCGTGAGGCCCTTAAAACCTATACCCAAAGCCAAGGCAAGGGTAAGCCTACCATTGATGTTTATGAAGCATTGGGTGTTCTTGAAGGCAAGATCGATTATGCCAGAGATATGCTTAGTGGAGTGGATTACACTGAGTTTAAAAATCCCAAGAAAATCTTCTCCATCATTGCTGAAGCTTGTGATCATCTTCTTAAAACAGAAAATGGCTCAAAAGATTTTTGTGATGTGACTTTGGCTATCACTCAAGCCAATGCCCTTTGTGGGACCATGCCTGAGGCGATCGTATATCGTGAAGAGATTGCTTTCTTTCAAACCATAAAGGCAGCACTTACTAAAAAGAGTAATGCCGACAGAAAGATTTCGGATGATCAGGTTCAAAATGCCCTAAGGCAAGTTGTCTCTAAGGCGCTGGCCTCAGATAAAATTGTGGATATTTTTGAAGCCGCAGGCCTTCAGAGCCCTGATATCTCTATTCTATCAGATAGTTTCTTAGAAGAAGTTAAGAACTTAAAGCAAAAAAACCTAGCTGTTGAGATGCTCTCCCGTCTTTTAAAGGGTGAAGTAAAGAGTAAGACCGCAACTAACATCGTTCAGGCCAAAAAATATTCAGATCTACTAACAAATGCCCTCTTGAAATATCGAAATCGATCTATTGAGACTGCACAGATCATTGAAGAGCTTATTCAGATGGCGAAAGACTTTAAAAAGGAAATGGGCCGAGGAAAAGATCTAGGTCTTAATGATGATGAGTTGGCCTTCTATGATGCCCTGGCTAATGATGAAGCCGCTATGAGAGAGCTTGGAGATGAAATTTTAAAGGCCATAGCTCACGAATTAACAGCGGAGCTTAGAAACACTGTTACTGTTGATTGGGCGAAAAGAGAAAGTGTCAGGGCAAGCATCAGAATTAAAATTAAAAGATTACTAAGAAAATACAAATATCCACCAGAGAAGACAGATGAAGCTATTGCGTTGGTTCTCCAGCAAGCAGAGACTTTGTCGGAGAGTTGGGTGAAATAAGGGAAAACGATAGAGTAGTTAGAATTTGTTTTTATATTAATAAAGTATGAATGAGAGGGATTGATAGATGTCAGTACAGATTGAGGATTTTGGGAGCAAAAAATTTTTCTTTACATCAATTGATGAAAAAGAACTATTGGGTATTTCTCCAGGATATGAAGGAGGAAGTTTTAGAGATAAAGGATTGGCTGAGTTGATGTTTAATGCTCTTCCTGATTTTGCTCTCGATTATAAAGAATTAAAAAATCTCAGTACTTCCAATGTTATGGAACGATTGAGGAAAGCAGTTAAAACAATTTACTCGACGGGAAAATTTAAAAGTAGAGGTGAGTTTGGAGAATTGCTTCTTCATGTTGTTATGAGAGACTTTTATGGATCTGTTCCTGCAATTTCTAAGATTTATTATAAAACATCAGCGAATGAGACAGTAAAAGGGTTTGATGCTGTTCATGTTGTTCCTCAGGGCGAGGACCTAAATTTATGGGTTGGTGAGACAAAATTTTATTCTTCGATATCAAATGCGATCTCTGATGTTGTTGAAGAGTTGCGTGCCCACGTTAAACCTGATTATCTAAGAAGTGAGTTCATTCTTATAAACGGGAAAATTGAAGAAAGTTGGCCTTTTAGTGGAAAATTAAAATCTCTCATTGATTCTAAAACATCTTTGGATGAAGTTTTCAACAAATTAGTAATTCCAGTTTTATTGACCTATGATAGCGATGCAACAAAAAATAATACTGTTTTGAATGAAAAGTTTAAGCAGGAGATAAAAGAAGAGATAAAAAAATATGGTGATAATTTTAGATCTAAGGATCTGCCAAAAAATATTGAGATTGTCCTCATCCTTGTTCCATTACATACCAAGAAGAATTTAGCAGAAGTTTTACATGCTAAGCTTGAGCACCTTCAAAAAGGACTTTAATGGCCACAGCTCAAGTTGACTTGTTTTTTAGGTTAAAAGCGTTATCCCAAGAGATTAGTGAAGGTGTTTCTTTGAAGGATGCACGTTCTGAGTTGCTTTCAATGCTCGAAAATCTAAGTGAAGTCCCCGTGCCTTATCACAATATAATTCAAGATTTATTGAATAAAGTAGGCTTTTATCCATATTTAGGTAAATTTGAAAATTTAGATTTTAGAGCAGTGATAAATCAAGAGTTTCATAGATCTGAAATACTTGAAGACTATGTTCTTCATAGAGAGCAATTCCTTGTGTCAGAGATGCTCAGACAGGAAAAGTCAGTAATTCTGAGTGCTCCAACTAGCTTTGGGAAATCTTTACTGATTGAAGAGATTGTAGCTAGTAAAAAATATAAAAACATAGTGATTATTGAACCTACGCTAGCATTGATTGACGAGGTTCGGAATAGGCTGAAAAAATATAGTGAGTATTATAAAATTATTTTTTCAAAAAACCAGAAACCAGAAAATAATAATATCTTTTTGCTAACGCAAGAACGACTGATTGAATATCCTGACTTGCCAGATATTAATTTCTTTGTGATTGATGAGTTTTATAAATTAGACCTCGATACTGATGAAAGATCAGACACTTTGAATCATGCTTTCTATCTGTTGCTTAAAAAAACAAGGAATTTTTATTTGTTAGGGCCTCCAATTAAAACTATCCCTACAGACTTTTTAAATAGGTTTGACTGTGAATTGCGCTTGACTGATTTTGAAACGGTTAGGGTGAACTTTCAGAATGCAGGTAAGAGAGAGGCAAAGAATTTGTTTAAGCTTCTGGACTCACTCGAAGAGCAAACTCTTATCTACTGTAAAGGGCCCGGTTCAAGCGAAACTAATGCAAAAAAATACTTGGAAAAAACTTCGAAAAAGGTTTTCAATAACTACAATCAAGATGTCATTGAGTGGATTAATGAAAATTTACATAAAGATTGGTCGTTAGTTACACTTTTACAGTATGGAATTGCTTTTCATCATGGTGGTCTGCCAAGACATATTAGTCGTTATCTTGTAGAAGCTTTCAATAATCGAAAAATCAAATATCTTTTCTGTACGACTACTCTAATTGAAGGGGTTAATACATCTGCTAAGAATATTGTAGTATATGATGAAAAAAAGGGGGATCAATTACTTTCAAGATTTGATCTCCGGAATATAGCTGGTCGTGCAGGCCGGATGAATCAATATTTAAGCGGTAATGTGTATATGTTTGTGAGTAATCCTACGACAGATTCCGATCATGTTGATATACCTTGGTTTACACAAGATTCCGCTTCTGATTCGCTTTTGGTTCAAATTGATGAAAATGACCTTACTCCGCCATCAAGAGAAAGAGTCAGACCAATTTCACAAAATACGGATCTAGATTTTTCCATAATTAAAGGAAATTCGAATGTAGATCCTTCTGGTCAAATTAAGCTTGCATCAGCATTAAGGAGTGATCTTTCACTGAATGAGTTGTTGGCTTGGAGTCAAAACCCAACCTATCCTCAACTAAAAAAATCATGTGAACTAATATGGGAGTTCCTGGTTAGGAAGTCAGAGGGGCAGCGTGTTGTTGACGGAGTTTTTTCCGCTGATCAATTGACTTTTATTACAAACATTTATCGGACTAAGAAATTCCCAAGCCTTCTTTTACAAGATTATTTAATTAAACAGCCGAATAAAAAAGTTGATGATGCCATTTCAACTGTAATGAGTTGGGTTAGGAAGTGGTTCGAATTCAGAATGCCAAAAATGTTGATGACATTACACTCCATTCAGGAAGCAGTTTATAATGATCTTGATTTGCCAGTTGGAAATTATAAATATTTTGCAAGCGAGTTAGAGCATGGATTTTTGCCACCTTCAATTTCCACATTGAGAGAGATGGGAATTCCTGCTGAACTTGGGGCCAAAATTGTTGGCAAGATTGGATTTAAGGCAGATATGTCTATTGATGATGTCATAAAGAAAATCAAAGTTATGCCACTTAATGATTTCTCTTCATTTGAAAAATCTTTAATACAAAAGCTATAGTTTTTTTTACTTTTCCGACTTCAGACGTGTCAGCAGTGAAATAAAATTAAACCAAATTAAATATGGTGAAATGACGAAATCCACTTGAGATTAATTTTCGATCGCAAGCGCTTGAAATGGCGATTGTTTTTTGATGTCCGAATACTCATCGGGTAGTTCGGGCATGCTCTAACCTTATAATATTACAGGTGCTAGAGGAAGAGATAGTTGCTTATAATAATTCGGGCATCTTCCATTTAACTAGCTAAGAAAACATATAATTTATATCAATAGAAACTCTCATGCCAGCCTATACCAGCGGAAAAAAAACAATACGAATTTTTTAAGTAATGGATTGAACATCCTGTAACAGGGATCTAATAAAGTTTTATTCTTTGTGGATGGTCAGTTCAGCACTTTTTATTCAGCATTTATACCGTTGTCCGCAGGTGAAAATTGAGGTTGAAGAACAACCACCATAGGTTATGTTAGAGAAGGAGATACCTGAATGGTTCGACAATGGCTGTATAACTTTCATAATCTGATGCAAAGGCTCTCTGTGAGATGCAGTGGGTTTGCGCTTCTCGCAGTTGCCTCCTCACTCATTGCGGTGAAGCTCGCAATTTTTGTTCCAGATGATTTCGCGGATTTGGCGGGTGGGCCGGCAGTAGACGGCATTCTTAGTGTCATGGCCTCATCCATGTTGGTGGTCGTGACGTTTTCTCTTTCTACAATGGTTGCAGCATATAGTTCTGCCAATCAAAATTCGACTCCCAGAGCAACAAATCTTATTATCAATGACTCAAAATCTCATGGCGTGATATCGATCTTTCTTGGTGCTTTTATCTATAGTGTTGTGTCCCTCATTGCTCTTTCGACTCATTACTACGGAAAAAGAGGAAGAGTGATTTTGCTGATTATGACAGTCGCTGTTCTCAGTTCCGTCGTCACTGTTATTATTCGCTGGGTGGAAGAGCTGAAGAACATGGGAAGCGCGCACGAAAGCATTAAGAGAGTAGAATCGGCGACACTGAAATCACTTCAGGTCCGGACAAAAAGTCCACCTTTTGAATGTCAAATATTGCGGGAACTTCCATCTGATAGCTATCCTGTTTTTACCACTAAGGTCGGTCACATTCAGAACATTGATGTCTTGTCTCTCGGAAAAATAAGTAACCGTGAAAATATTGAGATGTATCTTGTGAACGATGTAGGCGCTTCTCTTGATTACAGGACCCCATTACTTTTTGTCAGATGCAAACAAAAGCTTACTGACAAGACTTTGAAAATGATCCGCAGTGCATTTGCAGTGGCATCTGAGAGGACTTTTCAGAACGACCCACGGTATGGATTGAGTGTGTTGTCAGGCATTGGCGTAAAGGCCTTGTCTCCGTCATTGAATGACCCCGGGACGGCCATAGATGTTATCGGAACAATTGTTCGCGTTCTTAGCACCTGGCAATATGAGAGGGACATGAATGAAAAAGGACAAGCTAGGTTCGGACAAATTTACTTTCCTGAACTAAAAATGAGAGATCTATTTAATGATGCTTTTTTTGAGCTGGTGTCTGCAGGTGCTCAGCACATGGAAGTGGTCAAGAGTCTTCAGAAGGCTTTTCAAGATCTGTCAAAATACGATGATTTTACAGATGTAGTTCGAGAGCATTCGACCATCATGGCTTCCCGGACTGAAGAATATTATAAATTGAAAGAAGACGTTGAACGACTTAATTCCGATTTTATGATTGGTGAGAACCAGAGGTCTCTCCCGAAAAATTTATCTTAGAAGAGGTGATGTATGAAACTCCTGATGATGCTTTTCATATCTTTGTATTTTTTTCTGTGCCAATCAACCAAAGCCAAAGAGAAATTATGTAGCTGCCAGTGCAATCCTTCTCTTTGCTAAAGATAAGCGATTTACCGGCCTCTTTCCTCGTACTGTGCATGGATTACATATCCACGAGGGAAATGAATGCGTGGGAAATTTATTATAGGGAAGGCAGTCATCCTTCACTCGCGTGCGGATAATTTAGTTTCTCAGCCTTTAGGAGATTCCGGTGATCGGATTGCTTGTGGCATGATCAAAAGGATAGTTAAAGAGTGACGGCCTAATTTCACGGTCGCATTGATCTTTTACTGGCGACGCTCTTTTTTATCAGGATATGTTTTTGTTTTATCCAAATCCACCTCTGTATTGGTGCCTGGCTTGGCAGGATTAATTCCTTCCTGGTTTGGTAGAAATGTTTTTCCTTTTTCCGGAGACCCTGGGGCCTGATTGGGTTTTTGTGGAGAATTTGGATTTATTTCAGGTGTTGGCATGAAAGCTCCTTTGAATGTCAAAATCCATTTTCTCAAAAGAACAAAAGATTTGCATCTGGATATTTCCTTAAATGGGAATAGAACTCCATCACTGGCGGGCATCTTTTTGCACATTTTTTTTGTCTATCATTCCGAAACTTGCGAATTCAACCTTTGGTATGCCCACTACTTCAATCGTCGTACTTGCAATTTCAATATTGTTAGATTCCAGTTTTTCCAGAAGATCCCGTAAGATTTTGTCTTTAATGTCTCTGATTCCATGTTCGGATACTATGAATCGGACAGAGAGTTCAAGCCAGTTGTCCGTCAGGCGATAAAAGACTTTTGGTATCATGTCACTTGTCTTTACCCCATACTTCCGATCAAGATCCTCCCGAAGAGGTTTGCTCTTCTGATGAACAACTTTCACGTGTTTATTTACACTTTCGAGAAGAATTGTCTCAGCTATTCTTCTATCGGCATTATACTTTATCGGTAAATTTATCTCTTCCCAGATAAAAGGGAAGCCACGAGTATAGTTAAAAACAGGATTCTCAAAAATCTTGTCATTAGTGACTGTCACAATTCTTCCTGTAAACTGTCTTCCTTTTATCCACATTGCCGGATCAGCTCCTTGCACGGCAGGAGGTTGTCCCATTTCCATTATTGTGGTTTGAAGAAAGTTAAGCTCAATCACATCACCACGAATGCCACCCATAGTGATCCTCTCGCCAACGCTGAATGTATTTCCTCTCATTATCATGAGATAGCCGGCAAATGAAGTCACAACTTTTTGGAGCGCGAAAGCGAGGCCAGCGGTTACAAGACCGAGGCCCGTTGCCAGTCGAGTTGGATTATCAAACCAGATGGAAAGGAACATAAGAACAATAACAATTGCAGAAAGAAGATTTAGTGCCTGACGAGACCAGAAGCGAACTGATTGCCGTTTCTGGCTGCGTGAATAGACTTTCCAGATCGCGAAGGTGATCAATTTCTTGAAAGCAACAACAATGAAAATGGTGAAAATGGTCAGTAGAACTTTTTGTCCATTCTCATAGTTGATACCGACAAGTTTTATTCCAAACACTTCCATGATTCTAGTGTGCCATGTTTCTGCATGAATCCGCACATCGGTGGCACATGTCCGCACACTTCTGCATCATGGAATCATTGGGATCAACATTTCTGCAGGATGCTTCACAGGCCTCACATACCTTTGCGCACAATTGGCAATGTTCATAGGCAAATTCACCTTTCAATTGCATTAAAGATGCGCTCATGTTGCACATCTCTGAACATTCCAACATCAGGGAAATATGCTTTTGTTCTGCATGCTTTTCTCCCAGTGAAAGACAATAGGGAATGCAGATTAAGCATTCCTGATAACAGGCAAGGCAGTCATGAATACATCGTTCCATCCTGGTGCCTTGTAAATGACTTCCCTGAATAGGTGTTTCCATGTTTCCTCCTTCATTGCGGTCTTTGTCTGTTGATCCATAACGAGTAGGTCTGTAATCAGGTCCAAGTCAGGATCTGGGTGACTGAGGTTTCTATTCATAAAAACTCCTTAATAAGAGAGTTAAATTTAAAGTATAGAGTAGAAACGATGAAAGATAATCATGTTGTCACTGAATTTTGCTTTAAATTAAGTCTCTTTAAGCAAAGGAGAAAAATTATGTATACAAATAAAGAAAAAAACTCATGTATGATGGCGGCAATCCTGCAACTGTAATTACGTACCAATAAAATAAAGAGGGAGGACCATGTCGAACATTTTTGCTTGCGACTCTTCAACTACGAAGAGTTCAAGTTCCGTAATTTCACCGGTCGCGGGGTTGATGATTTCCAAACTGTCGCCAGAATAGTCAACCTCCACACTATGGCCTGGTTGTCGGAAGATTTTCATCGTTATTTTTGGTTCTGGCGGCTTCTTCTCTAGGTGGATACTGACTTGTCGACAGAAGTTAGAATAGGCCGGTAGCTTATTTTCTTTCGCAAGTTCTTCATAAAGGATCTTTCGAGGAACACCGTGTTCGACTTGATCTGCGATGTAGTCCCAATTGAGAGGGCCACCCACTCGAGTTCTTGAAATGCTTCTACCGGAGAACCATTCCAATAGCGCGCCACTGTCTCTCGATTGACCCCAAGAATGCGAGCAACTTGGCGCTGTTTTTTACCTTGATTTTTGTGAAATAGAACGTCGTTTTGGATGCTCATTTCGATCCTTTTTCTTGCCATGAATTCTCCCTGATGGAGGAATTCTTACATTTGAAAAAGAACCTGGAACAGCAATAATGACTGGCTGGTACGTTAGGAATTGACTGGCCGGGTTAGGCCATGATCGGACACTGATCATCGCTCAACTGTCGCATAACTCCATAAAACTTAAGAATTTTCTTCTCTACTAAAGTAAAATTTTTGAAGTAAAATATTTTTATTAAATCCCCCACATGGAGCAGTTTTATGGCCAACTTAGACAAGGCCTACCAAGAGTTTTTAGGCGATCTCAAATCAAAGATCGCATCAAGTAGGTATACGGCTGCTAGAGCCGTGAACACTGAGCTTATTTTGCTCTATTGGGACATTGGAAACTCCATTCTTCAAAAACAGGAGACTGCTGGTTGGGGAAAAAAAGTGATTCAGCAACTTTCAAAAGACTTGGAGGGTGCATTCCCTGACATGAAGGGTTTTAGTGAGCGGAATCTGGATTTTATGCGCCAATTTGCTAAGTTTTGGCCTGATCCTCAAATTACGAAACAAGTTGTTTCGAAATTACCGTGGGGGCATAACATACTGTTATTGCAGAGAGTTTTTAGTGAGTCTGATAGGTTATGGTATGCTCAAAAGTCTCTTGAAAATGGGTGGTCAAGAAATGTCTTGGCCATGCAAATCGAGTCTAATCTGAAGGCCCGTATCGGTTCAGATGACAAGACTAACAATTTTGCAGCGACCTTACCAAAGCCCCAGTCTGATCTAGCGAACAATACGCTCAAAGACCCCTATATTTTCGATTTCCTCTCAATAGGGCAAGAGGCCCATGAGCGTGAGATTGAAAAATCGCTTGTCGATCACATTCAAAAATTTCTTTTAGAGCTTGGTGCTGGCTTTGCTTATGTTGGTCGACAAGTTCATCTCGATGTCGGTGGGGATGACTTTTATCTCGATCTTCTTTTTTATCACACACGTCTTCATTGTTACGTAGTGGTGGAACTTAAGGCCGATAAATTTAAACCAGAGTATGCAGGCCAGCTGAATTTCTATCTTACAGCAGTTGATAAACAATTGAAGACTCCAGAGGACAATCCAACGATTGGAATTCTTCTCTGCAAAACAAAAAATAAGGTCGTCGCTGAGTACGCTTTAAAAGATATTTCAAAGCCGATGGGTATTTCAGAGTACCGCATTGGTGATGCGATACCTGAGAAGATCAAGACAGCATTGCCGAGTATTGAAGAGCTGGAGCAGGAGCTAGGTGGCAAAGATGAATAAAGGGATATGGATTGTAAGTGGCGAAAAGATCTGAACTAATAAATCAAGAATCGATGGATGGTCTATTACTTCATCATCCATACATACTCCTTTTCCAAAAAAATGATTGGCGGGAGTATCTGGAGCTTATTGCCTTAATTTACGACTACCTTGAAGAGGCCAATGCACCAGTGCCGTTCGATGTCTTGAAAACCATTCTCTATCATCACTACTCAGATAAAGTTGCATCCACAGATGCCAAGATTACAAATTTTTTCACAATGATGATTGCGGAGCTTCAAGTTTTAAAAGACTCGCATGATCAATGGGGGAAGCGGTTTGTCGAGTCAACTCCACACGGTAAAGAACTGTTAAAGTTGGTAGAGTCGATGCTAGTTCAGAGAACCAGGTTCTCTGGGACAAGCGCTGAGACGATGCTGGGAGCATTAAATGGCCTACTCTTTTCAACGCAAAATATGAGTCAAGGAGATGCAGAAAAACATCACCGAGAGAAGATAAAAGCGTATCAAGCAGATCTCGAAAAAATCATCAAGAATGGCCCAAAAGCCGCAGAACTCCTCCCTTTGACACATTCTTATGAGGCCCTTTTCGGTCAGGCCGAAGAAGCCGCTATCCATGTATTAGCTGCTACCGAAGATGTGAAGGTTGCTATTGAGCGTGAGAGAAAGAAACTAGCAGAGAGATACATTAAACAGGAGAAAAGTGCAGGGGAGAACATTCGAATCCTGGCCGATTTTCATTTAGAGCTTCATCAGACTGAAGAGTACAAGAGTTATAAGCAGGCGAAGGATCTTTTTTCTCAGCTCAGTGCTCAAGTCAGGTTTAAATACAATGACGTGAATAGATTGCTTGGAGTTCTGTTAGAAAAGGATGTCGTTAGTGACGATGCCTTGAAGAAATCCCATCTGTCTCGTTTCTCGAATCAATTCGAAGCGGCCGACGCAAGCATCCGTGAAAAAATTAAGGTACAAATTGAGATTCTACGTCAGCAAGTGAACCACGCTCTGATGACCGACACTCATCTCGTGCAGAACTCATTGAACAATATCTTCAAAATGCTCTACGGGCAGAAAGATCTGGCCCACTGCTGTTTAGAGGACATGGAACTCGAAGTTCGCCATCCCTGGTCTCCTGATTTTGGAGTCATCGAACTAAACTCATTCCATCTTCCCACGGAGATCGAGGGCATGAAAATTGCCGAAGAAGAATGGACAGTTGAAGACCTAATGTCGCTAGGTCTTGGCTTGGCCCGGGCTGAAGAAAATACGATTTTAAACATCCTAACCAAACTTAAAGAACGTCTGATTGAACAAAAATTCATTCTGGTGTCATCCTATGGAGAGTTAACGAGTCTTGCCGAGCTCTATGTGTTGCTCGAAGCTGACATCCTTGAGCCAGCTATAAGCAAAGAGCTAAAAGGCAGCTGTGATCTTAGTTTTGCTTTTTTAGGGCGTGCTTTCGTTCTCCGTGAAGTCCCGGACTATCAATACACGATAAAGGAATCATATGAGTCAACAAGTTGATCTGGAATTGGCCGGTTGTTTACGCCGCCTGCTCAAGAGCCGATTTATTATAAAAGCGAAGTCAGAAAATTGGTACAGGACCATCGTTGACAAGCAGCAGTCCCTCGGAGGGTTCATGACGGCCATGGCCGCCAAGCTCATCATTAACGAGCAACTTGGAGTGATCTATCTCCAAGAGTTAGACCCCGAGATTGAGGAGAAGTTGGCCTATCAGCTTGGCTCCAAGATGATTCTTAGGAAGTTCGCCACACATGCCTTGCTTATCATGCGCAAGAAGAGATCCGATTACTTTTTAAACCCTGATGCCTCTGGGAAGTGTTTCATTACGAAACAGGAGCTTAAAGAACTATTACTCCCTTTCCTCGAAGGAATAGAAAAGTACAAAGAGGATAAAAAATTGGAATTGGATATTCGAGAAGCCTTGAAGGAGCTCAGAGACCTCCAAGTAATTTTCGAAACAGGGGATGGGAGTGATGTTTACGAAATTTCACCGGTCTGTGATGTCTTGCTACCTCTTGAAGACATTGAAATCGTAGAGCGCAATATTATGAACTATATGAAGAATGCAGCAGGGGATTCCCTATGATGAGTCAAGGACAAACCCTGGTTCGGATCGAGCTTTACAACTGGGGTAATTTTAGCGGACTTCATACGGTGGAATTATATCCAAAGGGAGCATCTGGCCCTCTATTGGCGCCACCTCCCGCATCTGCGATTTTAGGGGTGAATGGATCTGGGAAATCCACCATCATTGACGGAATCATGATCGTGCTGCTGCCTTTCGAGCAGGTTCTTAAGCTAGGTGTGACGAATGATTATGAAAAGGGCAGTGGCGGCGGACGCAGAGGTGAGGACTACGTTCTAGGTAAGTTTGCTTCGTCTGACGGCAGTACGAAGGATCTCGCCTCTGTGTACAACAGACAAAATGGTGTTTCTCTTTTTCAGCTTACTTTTCAGCATAATGAGAAGCGTGATTCATTTATAACTGTCGGCGCCGTCTGGTGGTACAATAACTATAAAGTCAGCAATCGACATTTCTACACAACACAATCAGATCTCAGCATTAAGGACATCTGCCCGGACGGGGTGCTTCCGAAAAACATCAAAGTCTTTAAAGATAATTTCCTTCCCAAAGGGTTTAACCCACAGACCTTCGATACGGCCCAATCTTATTTCACCATTCTCTCAACCTTGCTCGGAGGAGTTTCAAAAGATGATTTGAAGCTCTTTAATCGAGCTTTCTACGTTAAATCGATCGAGCACATCGACAACTTCATAAGGGAGAACATGCTCATCGAGGAAGAGAACGAGAACCTAGGCAACCTCCTCGAGAACGTTTCTAACGGGAATCAAATCACACAACAGATCGAGCTTTGTCGAAGAAAGCTCGAAAGTACCGGGAAGATTTTGGAAGCCTTGGAGAAATTGACAGAGCTGCAGGAGAAAATATCCTTCGAAAAGAAGCAGAAGTCCTTTATTAACTTATTCCAGTATTGGCTTCCGATTTGCCTAGGTCGTGAGCAGTTAGAGGAGATGAAAAGGAAGCTAGAAGATTGCCGGTTGAAGCTTCCGAATCTCAATGAGCACAAACGCACTCTTGATGGCCTTATTTCTTCTTTAAAGGACAAACTTCAGAGTTCAGAGACGGCCAGAACCCTGGAGATGCTTGAGGCCCGTGCCGAGCATATGGACGAGAACCTGAAGGGGCTTCGTTCCAAAAAGAATGCTTTTAGCGAAGCGATAGCTAGAGCAAAGGTTCGATTGCCACGAGATGCTTCTCCTGCTCAAGTCATTGCTGTCATTCAAACTAAGGTCGGCGAATTTAACCAGCGCATAGAGGATCTGAAAACTGAACTCGATCAATTACGACGTCAGGAAAACGCATCCCTTGAAAGATCGCGACAGCTAAAAAGTGACCTCGCACATTTCGAATCTCATAAGACACTTATTTCTGGACCGTTGTACGACGTTAAAATTAATGCTATTCGAGAACTCAAGTTACCAGAAGAAGCTTTAATGTTCGTAGGAGAGACTGTATCAGTAAGCGCGAGTGAAAACAGAATAGCTGTAGAATCGGCTCTCGAACCAATCTCAAGAAACTTATTGGTTCATCCGGATTATCTCGATAAAGTGACGGCCTGGATTGATAAAACGAAGCTTAACTCCAGTGTGACAGTAAAGCGCATCAGTCACGAGGAACTTTTACTGCAAGCCACGCTTGAAGATAGTGACAAGACTTCAATTCTATCGATGATCTCTTTGAGGGATCTGAAGGGAAACCCCTTTCATTATTACGTCATTAGATGGTTAAACGCCAGTTACGCCTATCGGTTAGTCAATGTTACCGAATTCAAGCGCGGAACTGGCCTATTGGTTACTCGTGACGGGCTAGTGAAAAGAGATAAGACAACCATGAGGAAGCTTAGGAAAGACTTCCAGTATTCCTTAGGCTGGAACCCTACTCAGAGGATAGAAGAACTCACAGGCGAGTTACTCGAACTCAATCGGGTTTGGAGCACTCAGAAAGAGAAAATAGATGAACTCGATTGTTCTATTGATAAAGATAAGGAGTTAATCGGGGTTCTCAAGGCCTATGAATTGACCGAGAAGCTGGATTTTTTTGATCTTCCTAGCCTCGAGCAAAAACTCAAAGATCTAAATGATCAAATCGATCAGCTAAAGGAAAAAGATAAGGACCTTGCCTCGGTTCGCAAAGCGCTAGAGAGCAAAGAGCAAGAATACGAGACCACGAGGGCAGAAATTGCTGGGATTCAAGCCCAGGAAAAATCTCTCGCCGAAGAATCTGAAAAAATTAAAACCCAACTGCCACAACGGGAGCAGGCCTTCCGTGAAGTCCGATTCTACCAAGAAGTTTTAAAGGGCTTTCAGACAGAAGAGGATATGATTCAAGAGCTTTCTAAAGGGAGATCGAAGCTCGAGGGAAATTATGTCGAGCACTTGGCCGACATTGAGGCGAGGCTCGATAACCTTGGGCGAAATAGAGTGTCACTTGTAAGTCGTGCCACGACTCACATGACTAACTATAAGAACGAATTCAGTGACCCTAATTTACCCTATGTTTTCCAGGACACAGAGAAACCTCGAGTGCTACTTGACGCTTGGATGGCGCATCGTGAAAAGCTTGAGAAGTCAGAGCTTGCGGATCTCCAGGAAAAGTGGAAAGAGTTCTTCAACGACGTCCTCATAAATTCCATTAGGGATACGCTAGACGAGCTAAAAGGACAGGAGCGGGACATCCAGGAGAATATTCACTCTATCAACCGAGTGCTCAGTCTCAATCATTTCGAGAAGCTTCCGACAGAAGAGAGGTATCTGAAGATCGATTCCTCGCCATCGCAGCATGAATCCATCAAGCGGTTTAAGACGGAGTCTGCGGTGATTGAAAAAATCTTCTCGTCTCCTGAACTCCGGGCCAAGCTAGAAGAAGCAAATGCAGAAGTCATAGAGCCCTTAAGAAAGTTCGTGGACTATTTAAAGGATAATGAGCGTGAAAGAAAATTTGTGACGGATATCAGGAACCATTTTCAATTCAAGGTTCAGTCATGGTTGAGGAGTGATGTCGCCGAGGACAGGCCAGTCGAAACTTTTACTGGTTCTCGGCACGATGCCAAGAGCTCTGCCCAGACTACCCATCTTGCCTATACGCTTTTGGCTTCTTCTCTCGCGTACCGGTTTCGGTTTAACGATCCGATCAAGGGACGGAACACGCCTCGTTTGATCGTCCTAGATGAGTTCGGTGGGAAGTTTGACAACGAAAAGCCAAGGGACATCTTGCAGATGCTTTCCCTGATGGGATTTCAGCCCGTCCTTGTAAGCCCCATGACGAAGGCGGAGATCCTCGCTGATGACTTATGTTACGTGACACTTGTTCACAAGGCTTCGGCGAGCAAGTCGAAAGTACAATCCTATCAGATCCAATCGAGGGAGCAGTACAATAAAATGGTGCTTGAATTATCGAACGCTGGGGTCGTAACAACGTGAGCCTCATAAACATAGACAAGATCTTAACGGCGGCGGAGCGATCGTTCCTTCTAACTGGAGCAGATGAGTACGTCTATACGATCCGAGAAGATAAGAGTGTTCCGAACTTTTATGAAAAAGCGGAAAAGGAATTGCGAAATTTTCCGTGGCTGGTTGTTCACAAGTATCGCAAAGTAAAAGAAGGACTAGTGAGCATAGCAAGGCCCTATAAGGTTCTAATCACCTCCCAGGTCCTTGCTGAGCAGCGTCCTGAGTATCTTCGTGTGAAGAAATCTTTCATAGAGGCTATGGAGAATCCATCTTCATTTCCTATCGCAGAGTTTTTGGAAAAGCATTTTGGACTCTGTTATAGAAAGCATTCACAGATTAAAAGTTGTCTAGAGGTCTACCTCTTTCTGATCGCTAATAAGGACGTGTTAGTTGGCCTTCTGCCTCGTCAGATCCCTCATTCGCACTCCACTAAGCTGGTCGGAACTGAGTCTTTACTTTTGTCTATGTTCGCCTTTGATTCAATGATTAAGGATGCGGGCTGGGGCGACTTTTATAACTTCTTTGGATTGAGTGATCGATCAGCAGAGTTCCGGATCTTCGCTGCGAACTGCCAGTGGAGGGGAGTGGCCGTCCAGAAGTTTCACGGGATCCTCTCTAGTCAGATCGCAGACGCGTATGGCTTTGATGGCCTAAAGAACACCTTAGTCGTGGAGAACCTTGAAAGTTTTCTTCCACTCATTGAGCAGGCCAAACATACTCTTCTTATCTGGGGGGGTGGATGGAAGTGCACTCTGCTTGATGAGCTGACAAACATCCTTCCAAAGCCCATTTATTACTGGGGTGATATTGATAAAGAGGGTATTGAAATCGCATCGCAGTTTTCTCATCAAACTGGAGCGAAGGCAGTTTTCATGGGGCTTGATAGTCTGGAAAAGTATAGGAATCTAGCTCAGAAGATTGATTACGCCTCTCCAGAGAGGGATTTGATTTTATATCGGGATGTTTATAAGATTGTTTGCGATGAGAAAATCAGAATAGAACAGGAAAAGATTGTTTTGGATTTGGATATACTTGGGGTTGAGTAAATATTGGCTTAATGATTAGAGGTCATAATGCTTAGAAGTATAATGAAGAGTGTTCCGCTGAGAGTTTGTCTCCTTGTTTATTTAGCCGTAATGCTTGTCCTGTACCCTGTTTCTCGAATGTACATACATGAGTATGAAACTATTCCGATTAAGTTTGAATTTGCTTTTTTTATGGTTTTAGTTGGCCTGATCTGTAACGGTGGGCTTCTGCTTGCTCTCTCCAGATGGGGGCTGCTACATAAGAAGACAACATGTTTAGGCCTAGTCTTTACTGCTTTGATGAATGCTTTCTTGCTACTCTTAACAAATGGAAATCCTCTTCACTTCGTTTCATATGAATATTGGAACACAGTAAGATATTTATGTGTTTATGGAGTCTTGCTTGCTGGTGTCGTGTTATGTGTTCTTGTAGGGAGACATCAAGGTGAATCTAGGTAGAATTGGAATAAAAATTTGGGACCTCCAGTTTGATGCGAGGGACGAGCTTTATTTGATGATCGACAAGCATTACAAACCAATGCCTAAAGACGCTAATGGAAAAACTAATCCTCAGGCTCATGGTCTTGCTGATAACGACATAGATGCCCTTAGACACTCTTATGTGAGCGCAGTTTACGTTATTGAATATAATGAAGGTACTTCTGAATTGCTGGGACGTTTACGCGAATATTTTACGATGACTCCTAATGAATTCCGTTCTCTTAATATGGATTTGTGGAATAACTCTGCTGGAAGAACATATGGGAAGAAGTTCAAGCGAGGAGAGGAACTGTTTTTTGCCCTCCTAAAGGCTCTAAAGGGTGGCGAGTTGATTATTACGCCGAGTGATCCAAGAAAATATAAAGGGCCCAAGGCTATTAAGCGTCTGCCCAAATCATTCGTTATCAAAGTAAAAGAAAGTAAGACAGGGGCGAACATAGAGTTCTTTGATGTTCGCAATAAACGAATGATGAACAAAAATGAATTCATCGAAGCGATTAGAGAGGGTAAGTATCCTGGATATGCCGTAAGAAAACATCACTCTGGTGAGTTCCCTTATTCAACTAGAGATAGATTCAGCTTTAATAACCTTGGATGAGTGAGTCCGACCAGTCCGACTTATTTGGTGATAACAAGTGAAATGAAGTGAAAAAATGTGAAGTGACGAGATCGCTTGTTGTCTTATTTCGCTTTCAAATACGCAGATTGCTTGAAGTGTGATTGTTCCCCCATTCACTTCGGGTAGTTCGGGCATGCTTAACCCCCGGCCTCAAGACGGGGGCTGGAAAGAGTACAGTTGGCGGTAGCCTCTCTTCATTGTGTAATTCTCGATTTTAGATAATCGATCATCACGTTTTACAAAATATAATTTGCAGATTCTAAGAGGTAAAAAAAATAAAAAAATTTAGGCTACGAAGGATACTCTCATAATTCTAAGTAATAGTTTTTCATCGAGTGGTATTTCATCAAAGTCTGCTAAAGAATAAATTAGCCGTTCTGAAGGTCATTGGTTGCGATATGAAAAGCAGACTTCCTTACAGCAACAGAGAGACAGTGTTACCTCCCACCCAATGGTCACCACTTTTTAGCTAAAAATTCCCACCCTTGGTCACCGGTTAAAAACTGGTTATTTTCACCCGCTGTCACCGCTTGAATTGACCTTTTTCCCACCTCCGGTCACCGGTTTAGGGCCTAAAATTCCCA